>NZ_JBPJZP010000001.1:0-1202895 GCF_051216855.1 Variovorax monticola | reverse complement strand
GGGGCCGGACAGGTCGGCGACGGCCCATTGGAAGGACTCGGATTGCTCGCCCACCAGGAGTACGCGGTCGATGCGGAAGCATGGGGACTCGGATTCGGGGATGCGTTGAACCGGGGCCGACGGGGCGGCCTGGGGGCGCTGGTCGACGGTGCGTTCGTTCTGCTCACGCAGCGCGCGTTCACGCTCTTGCTGGCGTTGCTGCTCGACAAAAGGTTGCGGCGTGCTCGCGAGCTGCGCGGACGCAAGCAGCGGCGCCGTGGCAGCGGCGGCTGCCAGTACATAGTTCTTCATTTCTCCCTCTCACTTTTTTCTTCGTCATGAACTCGCAGCTCGCGTGTTCATGCTGTGACGTTCAACGCGTTGGAATTGGACAGTTGTCGATGATTTGTGCCGGAACGGGCACAGGTGCGTCCGGATAAACCTGCGCCTTTTTGATTCCATCGACCTCTAACCCTAGGGTCAGAGGTGGGAGAAACCCAACACTCCTGGAATTGCAAAAAGCTTAACCGGGCGAATCTTCACTATTCGGTCCATTCAACTCACCAATCAAAGCGTTTATCGCTCTTTTGATTCCACCTTATGCTTTCGCTTGGCCTTCGTAATCCCAGAGGAGAGCAATTCCAAATAATGACGCAAGAACTTTGTTTGCAATCGCCCAGAGGGGAAAATGCAACCGCCCACTCTTTGGTGGACTCGCGAGTCAATCCAATGATTAAATATTCTAAAAAATCCCACACACCACCCATGGCACAGAATAGGGCGAAAAGATTAACCATTTTGCATTTCGTCGTGAAATCAAAGCATTAGAATCAAATAAATTCGACTCAGCCCAACCAGGTATTTCATTGAAATGAAATCGATATCCAAGAGTATTGCCATCGGTTTTTATTTAAAAATCCGTAAGATTTTTCAGAAGATGGGTTGAATCGAAAACTGGATTATTCCACCAAGAAGTATTGCCATTGGTGCGGGAGGTCTGGGCGCAGCACTACTCATTTTCATTTTTTGAAGGATTTGATTGCTGGATTTTGAAGGCCCGTTACCCCCCTGCCCGAACTTCATCAGGAGTTGCAAGTCGTGTCTCTACAGGAGAGTTCAATTTCAAAATCCTCCCATGTGCTTGTGACACTCCACATACAAAGCAGACCCCAAAAACCCCGCCGAAATAAGTTTCGGCATAAAGCGGGCTGGACCCGCAGTTAAGACATGCAGTAGATTTTTTTACCGCGAGAATAGCTTCAAAGGCGTCACGCAATCGCCGTGCAGCGGCCTCGCTGGGGTGTTTTTTTGGCAGCGACAGTGTCAAGGCTCGAACACTTGCCGCCTCATCTGGCGAGCACATGTCATTGGCATCGGCGTAGGCCTCAAAATCCAAAGAAACAAGCCCCCCCAATTGATAATGTGCTTCGTCAAGGACACCCTTATGCCTTGCGTACCACTCAACGCAAGCAGCCAGCAATTCCTTCTTATTGGAATTTGCCGACAAAATTTTGGGGGCCAATTGACCCCAGGCGGACAAAATATGCATAGCTAATAACCTCTCACCGGGAATTCTGTAATCAAATTTCCAGCGCGATCGGCAAATATACGCATAAAGCTATTAGGAACACCGCCCTCCACAAGACTTGTAAGGCCGATATTTTCTTTCAGCCAAAAAAAACGGCATCGAGATCAAGAATTATAATTTTGGCTTTTAAGTTTTTATATTTTCAAAAGACCTCTAGCACCACGCCAGCTTGTTGAGCATATTTAATGAAATCCTCAAAGACTTCATTCGGAATTTCCAAGGAAATTATTTCCCCCTGCAATACTTTTTCCACTATCTTTTTTGCGTCAAAAATGGAGCCTCCCAGAGCATCTTGAATAACTTTCGCAAGCGAAATCTTCTTAAGGCCCACTTTCCAGCCAGTTAATTTTACTGATTTCATTTTTTCATCCTGATTATTACGTCTCTAGGCCAGTGACCAGGATTTGCTCCGTTTGCACGTTGTCCACCCCGAATCAATACCTCATTTGCGCCGTACGCCAACCCAACTTCCCGTGCAGCCTCTCGCAATTCTCTCAAACTGCTTGTGTTATCTCCCGAACCTTCAACGTGCAGTCCGGAGAGAACAAGTTGGTCTCCGTTTTGACTGACATCCGCAACCATTTCTATTGGTCCATTTGCACCATCTATTTTTACGTGGATAGATCCACCCCCCGAAGCAATTACCACCAGGCGACTTCCGCTCTCACTCATCATCACCGTTCCTGCAATTGGCGGCGTCATCGGCGTCCCGACGATGTAATTACCAATTCCTGGATTAGGTGTCTCGTATCCTGGGTTGCCCTGACCCAACAGGACATCGCCGGGGGTACTAGTCTCGACGGCTTGGTCCGGGCGGATAGGTACATTGACCATCGGGTCTGGCGGCGGCAGCGGGTCTCGCGGGCCGACGGGAATCGCACCTGCACCTGTTGGTTCAGGCGCTGGTGTTTGCGAAGTATTGATCGCCAGCAACATTGGAGGTCGACAATAAAGCTGCGCATGCTTGAGACCTTGCGCACATGATCGCCATTGCCTGAGCGTCCGCAGTCAATGCACTCCAGCCCTGTTGCGCGAACTGCGCAGTAATTTGCCCCATGCGCATGATCAACTGGAGGTTGTTATTGCTTGCCTCGTTGAAGGATCCAGCCGCGCCTGCGGAACCACCCAGAGTTGCCCCGATAGCCAACGCTAAAGCCTGCTCAGACCCTGCGCAACGGCGGTGGGTAGGCCAAGCCCGTAAATCAGCGCACCTATCTCGGTAATGCTTAGAGACGATGCTGTAGCGCCAACCGCTCCGCCGACACCTCCCGTCAGCGCACCGATGCTGGCGTGAAGTGCCACTCGATAAGGGCCGTTAGCACCCCAAATCCGTTGCCCCTCAGCGTCCTTGTTGTCAACCGCCTCTTGAAATTTCTGATCCGCGTAGCTGCCAACAGCGCGCGTTGCCTGCACACCGAACTGGGCCGTGAGCTGCACTTGCGCGCCCACGTCCCGCATCGCCCGGTCGAAATCCGTCTGTCGCAGCGCATTGGTGCTGTCTACCCCTGTGCGCACCGCGGTGTTACCGGCGATCCCAGAAATGCCGCTCCGTGTCGTGCTGGTCTGATTGACGTCTTTGCTACCAATGCCCAAGCCGCCCGAGCCCGTTCCCGAGGTGCTCGTGCTGGCACTGACGCTGTAGCCGCTCCCGCGAAAAACGTCGTGGTTCTGCAAGTCACTCATCGTGAGGCTGCCACTCGCGAAGTTGTTCCTTCCAGCGTCTACCGCAGCATCGGTGCTGCTGATCACGCCGCCCACGAGGTTGGTGTTGCCCGCCACCTTCACCCCGAACCCGCTATCTCCGGACAGAAAGCCGCTTTGGACTGTTGCGCTCGCGAAGTCTCCGTCGCCGCGGATGCTGTGCGCACTCACGCTGGCACTGCTGTCACCCACGCACCACCACACGCAAAGCGTCGCGCTGAAGCCCCCCCCCCCCCCGCTGTTCTGACTGTGGTATGTGCTGGTGTCCTGCAGCGTTTCGATGTGCAGATTTCCGCCCACGTCGGCTTCTACGCGCTTGCCCGAGACCGTCGCACCTCGCAGGGTCGTGTCACCGCCGCTGATGATGTTGACCTGCCGTCCCGCACTGACAGTGGTGTTCGTCCACGCGCCATCCGTTCCGTTGTCGCGGCCACTTTGGCTGCGGGCTGCCACTTCGATCGTGAAACCATTGCTCGTCCCGAAGCTGTAGCCCACGCCGATGCTCGAATTGCTGCTTCGGCTGGTCGAGCTTTGCTCCTTGCTGTTGGCCGCAGCTTCCAGAGTAACGTCGTTGTCGGCCGCAAGGCTCACATTCTTGCCGCCGCTGATCTCACTCCCTCGCACGAGGATGTTGGAGTCTTGCCCGCCCCCCGTTGCCGCGATGAACACATTGCCCCCCGCCTGCACCCGCGAGCCGGACGACGTGTTGCTACTTTGAGTGCTGGTGGTCTCGCTGGAACTGCTGCCCAAGGTCAGGGTAGCGCCCATATTGACAGAGCCGTATCCCGCGCCCGCCGCTGCGGCCTGGGAAATGTCTCTGTACGCCGAATAGCCGCTGAGCGCCATACTCGCCGCGCCCAGCGCCTTCATCCGGTCGTCCTTGGTGTCGCCCATCGCCTGGGTCGTCTCCTCCAGATTGCGCAAGGTATCGATCAGCGGCGCCTTGATACCCAGCGTGATGCCGCTTTGGGAGAAGCTCTGCGTGCTCTCGCTGCGACTGTTCTCT
The DNA here is from genome assembly GCF_051216855.1 of Variovorax monticola. NCBI lineage: Bacteria > Pseudomonadati > Pseudomonadota > Betaproteobacteria > Burkholderiales > Comamonadaceae > Variovorax > Variovorax monticola. Next base: position 1,198,621 of record NZ_JBPJZP010000001.1, on the reverse strand, counting down.
CGTGCTTCGACGATCTGCACATCGCGCGCCAGGATGTCGATGTCGCCGCCAGGCGCGATCACATCGCTGCCCACCTGGCTGTACCTGTTGCCGGCCGTGATGATGACGTTGCCAGAGATGGCGCCCACCGTGCTGCCGACTGCGGCGGTTTCGTCCGTCTTTCTCGTGCTCCGCGTGTCTTGCCGGCCCCAGGTCCATGCGGACCCGCTGTCGAACATTCCGCTCTTCGACTCTTCCCGAACGTACTGACTGTCACGGGTCTGTGTCGCCGCTTCGATCGTGATGTTGTTGTCGGCCCAGAGCTCCGTTCCCTTGTCGCTCACCACGTCGGAACCGCGAATGCGGATGTCATTCCCCGCATCCAGAACGACGGTCTTGCCACCCAAGCTGCTGCCGATGACCGCCGTCGAATTGAAGATGCCTTGGTCGATGCGTTTCGCTCCGCCTCCTGAAACGTGCAGTCCCTCGTTCAGCGCACTGGTCGACTGCCCTGCATCGATGTTGATATCGCGCTTCGCTGAAATGCCGAGTTCACCGTCAGTGCTGTTGACGGTGGCAGCTCGTGCATTCACGTCACGTCCGGCTGACAAGCTGATGTCACCGCGGGTCTCGATGCGCGTTCCGACCTCCTGCGTGCTGGCTTCCGCGCGGTAGTTGCCCGCGCTGCGAATGCTGGCTTCCTGCCTGGCGGTGGTGACCGTGCCGAGGTTGATGTCTCGGCCTGCGCCGATCTCGGTGGTGCCTTCCTTGCCGCTGTTGGAGATCAGCGCCCCGATCAGGTTGACGTCCCGCCCTGCCGACGCCACCAGTTCGCCCTTCGGGTTGCTCACGTATAGGCCCGCGACGCGGTCGACGATGGTGCCGCCGCGCATGCCCAGGGCACCGGGCGTGAAGTCCAGCGTCATCCCGCTGCTCGTGGTCGTGCGAACGTTGATGTCGCGCCCGGCATCGAGCACCAGCCGGCTTTCGGCATCGATGGTGCCGCCGATGTTGTTCAGGTCGCCTCTCGCGCGCAGGTCGACGCTGTCGCCCGAGATGCGGCCGTTCAGGTTCTGGATGTTCTCGGCCGTGATGCTGACTGCCTTGCGGCCTGCAACGGTACCGCTGATTGCTCGCCGACGACGAACACGCGATCGATGTGGAAGCACGGGGACTCGGCGTCGGGGCTGCGCTGGGCCGGCGCTGGCGGAGCGGCCTGCGGGCGCTGGTCGACAGTGCGTTCGTTCTGCTCGCGCAGGGCGCGTTCACGTTCTTGCTGGCGCTGTTGCTCAACGAAAGGTTGCGGCGTGCTCGGAACCTGGGCGTACGCCCACAGCGGGCCGCGCAAAAGCACGCCGGCCAGCCTGGCACGCAAATTCGTTGTCAATTTTTTCCCTCGATATCTTTCTTGTCTGCATCGCCTGCACTGAAGCTCTGCACAGCTTCGGCTACGGGCATGACTGCGCAGCGAGCTTGCCGCTAGAACCGACCGCTGTCCTTGGGGTTGTGCACGATCTGGATGAGCACGTCGGGTGTGTGCGACTTGGTGCGGGAAATCTCGGCGATCTCTCCGCCTGCCGCACCGGCGAAAATCAGCACGCCTTGGCCCTTGTAGGCGAGGTAGTGGCGCCAGCGGTCCGTTCCGTTGAACGTGGGTATCCAGGCCTTGCCGGTGTTGTTGACCATTTCGCCGTCGGGCTTGCCCATGATCTTGCGGGCCTCCTCGTAGGTCATGCCGGTGCGAAGTTGTGCGATGGCGGTGCCGGGGACAGGCTGGCCTACGGTTGAGCGTTCTTCGTCTTCTTCTGCGGCTACCAATGCGCGGCGGGTAGGTTCGTACAGGGGTGCGGTTCGGCAGGCAGAGAATGCGACAACCGCCAAGGCAGCTGCAAAGACTATCTGATAGTTCATGTCAAATCTCACAGTTCAATGGGATACATGAGCGCGCCCGTCATGCCCAGAGAAGTTGCTGACAGAGCCCCCACCGCGATGACATCGTCAGTCTCAAGCCCCCGATATACGCCGACAAGCAATTTATCGAACTCATTCGGACTCATAAAAAATCAGGGCGCGGCACATTTGGCATGTTTTCGTAGGCTTTCAACAATGTTTCAAGTGGAGTGAAATTTTCGTTCTGATGCCAGTACACAATCTTCAACCACATGGCGGCCCTCACATATTGCCCGCTGCCAAGCCATTTTTCTTCAAGATTTGCTTGAAGCATCCTCTTTCCCGCGGCCAACATTTCATCTTTATCAAAACGCCGAGACACCAAATTCAAGCAAGCGGCATACCCAAAATCGCGAGGCTTCAACAGATTTTTTAAAGAAATATCTTTGACGCCTACCTGTTTCTCATACATGGAAATTCCGGATTCCGCCCCCTCATTGCAGCTGCCCTCTTGAACGGCGAACGCCATGTAATCATCAAGACTGTCTTTCAATATATCTTTTTCAAGCCACCCCGCCTCTCTGTGGCCACGGGCAAAACCCCATAGGCGCGCATCATCGTCGCCAGTTTCCATCCATTGCCCCAAAGCCATAGATTGATACAGGATTGCACGGTAGCGATCTTGACTAACTCCAAATTTTTCATCCGCATTAATTGCAAACTTTAGCCATTCATTGTTTCGATGAAGCACAGATCTTGTCTTGGAGGCCAACCCAACTAGCCATATCCAAATAACATCCGACACTTCAGTTGCCGCGACATTGCCCATTGGTCGACTAGTATCATGCTTAGTTTGCAATATCCATTCGATATGGTCGGGCGCGACTTCTCTGAGTCTGATAGGATTAAATTTCATTTTTTAGCACGGAGAAAAATTACAAAACCTCATTGGAACGGAGTTTTTGGCATTTCCAGAGCCTGTGGTATTTGCAGTGAAGTTTCCGTTTTGCAAATTCTGAAAAGCATTCATTTTTACCGGAGTCGGGAGAGAGGAAGCGATGATATCTTGCCTCGCCTGCGCAATGGCATTGTCTAGCGCATCTGACCCTGGCTCAAATGTTGGATTCGGCTGAATGACACGACTGTTTCCTCGATATTTATCGTCCCATAGTGAAACTTGGCTTGTGTTTGTGTTCACGGACGTAACATCGGCGCCGTGCCCTCCAATGACATCTCCATAACTAACTACAGCTTCACCAGGCATTTTCACCACCTGATTGGCCAAATTCAATTCTTCAACATATCCATTGCGATGAGAGCTCGCGATGTTGGGATTGGAAGAATTCAAGAGGTTGGGTGTGTAACCCAACCCAGCGGTGGGCTCGGGCAACCGAGGATCCAGCGATACGCCGTTACTTACACGTGGCGGATGTCCTTGCGCTCAAACCCTCCGCAGCGCCACCACCCGCTCGCGCATGTCGAAGTCCACAGCCAGCGCCCCCCGATAACGCAATGCGTCATGCACAGCCGGCCGATACACCCATGTCGTCGCAGCCGCATCAGCAGACGCAGGAAAGAGCTCGATCCGCCCCCCGTTGGGCTCACCCAAGAATGCAGTCACTGCATCAGCTGCCGTGCCCGGTGACAGCGCAGCAGCCAGCATTTCCCATTGAACGCGGCGCCGTGTTCGCCAGCCCAGCACCAGCCCGATGCCGCCCGACAAAAGCCCGAGCAGCAGCATCGAAGCCCCGGCCCACAGCGCCAGCGCAGCGGCCCCTTCAACCTGGCTGTCGGGCAACGCAACAGCCGCAATGACTGCGCCGACGACGGCTCCCGCCACGAAGCCGAACCCCGCATGAACCGCGAACCAGCGCCACCCGCGCAGGCGCAACGCAAGATGCCATTCGCGCTCGTCCGGGAGCGCGCCCGAAACGGGGTTCAGGGAGGCGTCGAGCAGCACGACATGGTCGCCCAGCCCGCGAACGACCGACGCCTGTTCCGTGGGCCTGTCTTGCAGCCGAATGTGCCATTCGTCGCGCCCGTCGAGCGAGACGAAAAGCGACAGTCCGTCGTCGTACGGCAGGAAGCTGTAGCCCAGGAAGCGCCAGCTTTCGCCGACGGGGTGTTCTACACCGTCGTAGTCGAGAAAGCTCTCACAGACTTCATAGCTGCGTCCGGGCTGCAGCGGGCCCCAGGCTTTTGCCGGTTCTCGGCCGGTCCAGGTGCCGGAGGGTTGGGGTCCATGCATGTTCGTTGCGTCGGAGTGATCGGGTCGATTGCGGCCGACTCTAGTCGGTCGCGTCGAGCCGCTTGTTCGCGGAGCGCCGCAGGTGATCGACTGAGAGTTGCGCTCATTTGATTCAGATCAACCGACGACTGGCCCCGCAATTCGATACTGCACCCTCTCTCTTGCAATCAATTTCTGGATCTCATGGCGCATCTCGTATGGAAGAACGAACTCAATACCGGAATCCATGAGATCGATGCCCAGCATCAACGCATCGTTCACTACATCAATGCGCTGGACGACGCCCGGCTGACGAACGATCATACGGCCGTCGGCAGGATCATCCAGGAAACGATCGACTACACCGCCTCGCATTTCGCTTTCGAGGAGGCCATGCTCGACGATGCGGGCTATGCGTTTTCCGGTCCGCACCGCAAGGTGCATGAAATCTTCGTGCGCCGCGTCGTTGAGTTCAGCGCGCGTTTCGAGCGCGGCGAAGATGTGCTCGGGGAGCTGCACGACATGCTGTCGCGGTGGCTGTTCAACCACATCCGCCATGAAGACGGGGGGTACCTGCCCACCGTGAAGGCGCACCTGCAGGCCACCGCGTCGTCGGCCGAAAAGATCGTCAAGGAGCAGGTCCGCAAGGAGTTGGCGCAAGGCACCGCGGGCAGCCAGGCCAAGCAGGGGTGGCTGAAGAAACTGTTCGGCGGTTGACGGCGGCGTTTCCGTCGGTCGTGCGCTTCGATAATGCGGTCCCCTTGTACGGATCCAGCAAAAAATGAGCGCAGCAGATTTCCTCTTCGCCCCCGAGGTGCAGAAGCTCTTGAAGGTCGTCTACGCGGCTCCCGACCAACAGTTCTCGGCCAGTGAGCTTGCCCAGCGTTCCAAGCTCGATCACGCCGATGTGGCGCGCACGCTGGAGCACCTCGTCGCCAGCGGCATGCTGAAAAGGCAAAAGCCGAAGGCGCAGGCGGAGGCGGAGGCGGAGGCGAACCAGCCCGAGGTTGCCGAGACTGTCCAGGTCGACCGCTCCTTCGTCTTCTACCCCGAGCTGCGCAGCATCGCGTTGAAGTCGTTCGCCGCCGCCGAACCGATCCGTTCGATGCTGCGCTCGAAATTCAAGGACTCGGTCGTGCGCGCCTTCATGCTGGGCGAAGACAAGGACGGCACCTTGGAGTTGCTGGTCGCGCACGGCCAGCTCACGCCCGATGAGGCCGCCATGACGACCGCTTGCCAGAAGCTGTCGAAGACCCTGCACCGTCATCTGAAGGTGCATGTCGTATCGATCGCCAGGCTCGACGGCCTCGCGCCGCGCGACCCGCTCGCAGCGAAGCTTTCCGCGGCTTGTGCGTTCGAGCTCATCGCGCTCGGCGAGACGAAGGCCCGGCTGCCCGTCGAGCGGGTCGGCTTTCTGCAAAGCGCCAGGAAAAAACTGGCCACGCTGTCCCGCTCGTCCGAGTGAACCGCGGCCGCCTGAGGCGGGCGGGCTCTGCCGGTGCCCCATCCTCCATGTGTCGAACCGCTTACAACTCCAGAAAACTCGCCTGTTTGGCGAACTTGCGCTGCGATTGCTGATCCTCCAAGCACAATCGAAAAATCGCCAGCCGCGCTGAAATCTCCGTTTTCCCTCCTGTAAGCCCATGCAACTCAAGACTTTCTCCCTCGTCCCGCTCGCGTTCGCAATCGCCTCGGGCGCCCTGGTTCCCGGCGCAGCGGCTCTCGCGGCCTCCCATGCCGCCAAGCCGGCAACCCACAACAAACCCGCCGCCGCCGCGCCTGCCGCGGCACCTGCCGCCGGACAAACCGCGGTTGCCGGCGGGCCGCCGGCGCTGGCCTCCAAGGCTTGGTTGTTGATGGACTTCGAATCGGGCGAGGTGCTCGCCTCGGCCAACCCCGACGAGGCGCTCCCACCGGCGTCGCTCACCAAGATGATGACCAGCTTCCTGGTCGAGCAGGCACTCAGGTCGGGCAAGCTCAAGAAGGACGATCTCGTGTCGGTCAGCCAGAACGCCTGGTGCCGCGGCTCGAGCACCGAGTCGTGCATGTACCTGCCGCTCAACAGCCAGGCCACGGTGATCGACATCCTGCGCGGCATCATCATCCAGTCGGGCAACGACGCGTCCAAGGCCATCGCCGAGCACATGGCCGGCTCCGAAGAGGGCTTTGCCAAGCTCATGAATGCCGAAGCCCAGCGCCTGGGCATGACGCACACGCATTTCGTGAATGCCACGGGCCTGCCCGATCCCGAGCACAAGTCGTCTGCGCGGGACCTCGCGATCCTGGCGCGCGCGATCATCCGCGACAGTTCCGACTACTACCCGATCTACGCAGAGCGTGAGTTCAAGTACAACGGCATCAAGCAGGGCAATCGCAATGCGCTGCTCTACACCGACCCCACGGTCGACGGCCTGAAGACCGGCCACACCCAGGACGCGGGCTACTGCCTCGTCACTTCGTCCAAGCGCAACGGGATGCGCCTGATCACGGTGATCCTCAACACCAACAGCATGCAGGCGCGTGCCGACCAGACGCGCTCGCTCCTCGGTTGGGGCTTTGCCAACTTCGAGCAGGCCACCCCCATTCAGCCCAACGCGGTCGTTGCGACGCCCAAGATCATCTTCGGCAAGGCCGACACCGTGGCCGCGGGCCTGGGCTCGCCCTGGACGGTGACGGTGCCGCGCGGCCAGAAAGTGAGCACCTCGGTGCAGGTCAAGCCAGACCTCGAGGCGCCGGTGGCCAAGGGAACGGTGATCGGCAAGGTCATCGCGGAATCGAACGGCAAACCGGTGGGAGAGGCTCCGCTGGTCGCGCAGGCTGACGTGGAACGCGCAGGTTTTTTCCTGCGCATGTGGCAACGCCTGACCAGGTTGTTCGGCAAGTGAAGTCCGCGTGATGCGGCTGCAACCGGCTTGCATCGGCACGGTCAATCCCGTAGGCTGACCCGGCGCCAACGCGCGACACCCGAGCCCTTGCGATCCGCCGGGCCGGCGTTGCTGACGCGCAAAGGAGTCCAGCCATGCCAACCCGGTCGAACGGCCTCGCGGCCGAAGTGCAAGCAGTGCGAACGCTGGCCCTCGTCGGCGCCGCGGCCGCCGGCAAGACCTCGCTCGCGGAGGCCCTGTTGTACAAGGCGGGCGCCATCAAGGCGTGCGGCAGTGTCGAGCGCGGCAGCACCGTCAGCGACCACGACCCGCTGGAGCGCCGCATGCAGCACTCGCTCCACGCATCGGTGATGCACCTCACCCATGCCGGCAAGCGCATCCACTTGATCGACACGCCCGGCGGCCCCGACTTTCTCGGCCAGAGCCTGCCGGCGCTGGAGGCGGTCGAAACGGTGGCGGTGGTCATCAATGCCGCTACCGGCATCGAGCCGATGGCGGTGCGCATGATGGAATACGCGGCCTCGCGCCGCCTCACCCGCATGATCATCATCAACAAGATCGACTCGCAGGGCGTCTCGCTGGCGGGCCTGCTGGCCGACATCCAGGCGACCTTCGGCCGCGAATGCCTGCCGCTGAACCTGCCCGACGGGGTCGGCAAGCAGGTGGTGGACTGCTTCTTCAACCGCTTCGGGCGGTCCGACTTCGGCCCCGTCGAAGCGGCGCACCGCGCACTGGTGGAGCAGGTGGTAGAGGTCGACGCGGCCTTCGTCGACCGCTACCTCGAGGAGGGCGACGTGAACCCGACCGAGCTGCACGCGCCGCTCGAGCAGGCGCTGCGCGAAGGCCACCTGATCCCGGTGTGCTTCGTCTCGTCGCGCAGCGGCGCCGGCGTGGCCGAGTTGCTGGACGTGATCGTCAAGCTCCTGCCCGACCCGACCGAGGCCAACCCGCCGAACTTCATCGTCGGCGAGGGCGCAGGCGCCAAGCCCATGGAGGCCAGGCCCGACCCGTCGCTGCACGTGCTGGCGCATGTGTTCAAGGTCACGCACGACCCCTATGTCGGCAAGATGGGCATCGTCCGCGTGCACCAGGGCACGCTCACACGCGACAGCCAGCTCTACATCGGCGACGGCCGCAAGCCCTTCAAGGTGGGGCACCTGTTCATGCTCCAGGGCAAGGACCATGTCGAGGTGCCGCACGCGGTGCCGGGCGATATCGTGGCGGTGACCAAGGTCGAGGAGATTCACTTCGATGCCGTGCTGCACGATGCGGCCGAAGACGGCCATGTCCATCTCGCGCCGCTGGCGTTCCCGGTGCCGATGCACGGCCTGGCCGTGGAGCCCAAGCGCCATGGCGACGAGCAGCGCGCCCGGGAGATCCTGGGCAGGCTCGCGGCCGAGGACCCCTGCCTGCGCATCGAGCATGTGATGGCCACCAACGAGACGGTTCTCTACGGCCTGGGCGAGCTTCACCTGCGTACCGTGCTCGACCGTTTGCGCGAGGTGCACCGCTTCGAGGTCCAGACGCGGCCGCTGCGCATTGCCTGAAGTGCCGGCGTGCGGTGCGATCGCCGGCTACCCGGCGGTCGACGTGCGCGTCGTGGCGCACGACGGCAAGCACCACGGCGTCAGCGGGCAGGTGCGCGAAGAAGACCAGGAAGGCGCTCACCTGCGCGGCCCGTCGGCCGGCGCCCGCGTGTCCACGGCGCGGGTGATTTTCTGGCTCAGCGCCAGCAGCGGCGTGCTCAGTTCCGCCGCCACATCGCCCGGCGATTCCGTGGACGAGACGCTCACGTTCAACACGTAGCCCCACGCGGCGTCCAGCTTCAGCGGCGCGGCCAGCGCCACCACTTCCGGCTGCCAGGACGCGACGCACCAGCCACGGCGCTCGACACTGTCGATGGACTTCTCGATGTCCTTGCGCAGCCGGGGCCAGTCGGTCCTTCGCGCGGCGAATTCGGAGAACAACGCCTCGCGCACGTCGGCCGGCGCGACGGCCAGCCAGGCGCGTCCCAGCGAGGTCAGTTCGATCGGCACGCGTTGCCCGCTCACCACGTTGCGCAGCGAGGCACGGCGGTTGTAGCGGATCGATTCCAGGTAGACCATTTCCGACCGGTCGGCCACCGCCAGCCCGACGTTGATGCGCAGCTTTTCGGCCAGCGCACGCATCGGCGGTGCCGCCGCCTGCAGCACGGCCGACCCGGTGCGCATGGCGTGCGCCAGGCTCAGCACCGGCGCGGCCAGGCTGTAGGCGCGAGCGCTCCTGTCGTGCGCCAGCATGCCGGCCACCACCAGCGTCTGCGTGAGGCGGCTCACGGTCGCGGGGGACAGGCCGGTGCGCTCGGCGATCTCGCCGTTGCCCAGCAACGTGGAACCGGGCCTGAAGGCGCGAAGAATTTCCATGCCCCGTTCGAGCGAACGATTGAGCGTGCTTGCCATGTCGTCTCCTTGAATCCTCACTGGTGCTGACAGCCTGCTGCTTCCACTGGGTGGAATTGAGCCGGTGCGCGGCGGAAGTATGCGACCTAAGCTGAAGGCTCGCTTCCAACCCCTGCAAAGAGAGACACCCGCATGCCGACATTCACTCCGTTTCGCGCACTCTCCGGCGCACTGGCCTTGTCGTTCACCGTGCTGTCGTCGCCCGCCGCATGGGCGGCTTTCCCGGACAAGCCGCTGCGCATCGTGGTGCCCTTCGCGCCCGGCGGCGGCACCGATGCCATCACGCGCTCGCTCGGCATCGGCATGTCGCAAGCGCTGGGGCAGCCCGTCATCGTCGACAACAAGCCTGGCGCCGGCACGATCATCGGCAGCGAATTCGTCGCCAAGAGCGCGCCCGACGGCTACACGCTCGTCATGGCGACGTTCGCGCACGCGGTCAACCCGGGGCTCCAGCCGAAGCTGCCCTACGACACCGACAAGGCCTTCGCGCCCGTGGCGCTGATCGGCGTCTCGCCCAACGTGCTGGTCGTGCGTGCCGACAGCCCCTACAAGACGGTCGCGGACCTGGTGGCCGCGGCCAAGGCGAAGCCGGGCAAGCTGACCTTCGCGTCGCAGGGCAACGGTACCTCCGCGCACCTGGCCGGCGAACTTTTCAAGAACCTCGCCAAGGTCGAGCTGACCCACATTCCCTACCGCGGCGCGGGCCCCGCCCTGACCGACCTGCTGGGCGGCCAGGTCGACATGATGTTCGCCACCGCGTCGGCGGTGCGCCCCTTCGTCGACAGCGGCAGGATGCGCGCGCTCGGCGTGACCACCGCGCGCCGCTCACCCGCCTACGCCGGCGTTCCGACGCTCGCGGAAGCCGGCGTGCCGGGCTACGCGGCGGAGAGCTGGTACGGCCTCTACGTGGCGGCGAAAACGCCCAGGGACGTGATCGACCGGCTCAACGCCGCGGTCAGTAAGGCCGCGAAGTCGCCCGCCTTCGTCAAGCAGACCGAATCGGAAGGCCTCGCCGTGGACATCGGCGCGCCCGAGCAACTGGACACCTATGTGCGCGCCGAGGAAGTGCGCTGGCGCAAGGTCGTCAAGGACAACCACATCACCACAGACTGAGGAACATCTCCATGAGCACACCGAACACGGCACCGTCGCTGATCGAACTGGAAATCCGCGCCGGCATCGCGACCCTGACGCTGAGCCGCCCCGAGAAACGCAACGCCATCACCGACGGCATGCGCAGCGAATTCGTCGTCGCGCTGGAGAAGGTGGCGGCCGACAACGCCGTGCGCGCGCTGGTGCTGACCGGTGCCGGCAAGGGCTTCTGTGCCGGCGGCGACGTGGCAGGCATGCAGCGGCGCATGGACGCGCCCGCCGGCGAAGTCGGCTTCAACGGATGGAGCCGCCAGCAGGGCGTGCACCACTCGGTGTCGCTGCTTCACACGATGCCCAAGCCGGTCATCGCGGCCGTCAACGGCGGCGCCAACGGACTGGGCGCCGACATGGCCATGGCCTGCGACTTCGTGCTGGCCTGCGACACGGCCAGCTTCGCCTGGAGCTACATCAGGCGCGGGTTGATCCCCGACGGCGGCGGCATGTACTTCCTGCCGCGGCGGGTGGGGCTCTCGCGCGCCAAGGAGCTGATATTCACCGGGCGCAAGGTCGAGCCGGACGAGGCGCTGGCGTTGGGCATTGCCGACCGCGTGACCAGCGCCCAGACCCTGCTCGCCGATGCGCACGCCTGGGCGAGCGAGCTGTCGCAAGGGTCGGCGGCCGCGATCGCGCTGGGCAAGTCGATCCTGAACCAGAGCTTCGAATCCCCGGCCGAGCAGGTGTTCGCCAAGGGCAGCCAGGCGCAGGGCATCTGCTACACCACGCAGCAGCATCGCGATGCGGTGCTGGCATTCCTGAACGCCGGCAAGGAGAAGGCCGCATGAGCACGCCCCTTGCCAACGGCGCGAGCAACGCGGACAGCGCGGACAGCGCGATCGCGCGCCTGGTCAAGCCGCGCAGCGTGGCCGTGATCGGCGCCTCCGCCGATCCGGCGAAGACCGCAGGCCGCCCCGTCGCCTACCTGGTGAAGCACGGCTTCGGCGGCGCGATCTACCCGGTGAATCCGCGTGTCGATGCAATCGGCGGGCTCAAGAGCTACCCCGACGTGCAGTCGCTGCCCGAAGCGCCCGACGTGGGCATCGTGCTGCTGGGCGCCGAGCGCGCCCACGAGGCGGTGCGCCAGTTGGCCGCGCGCGGCACCGCGGCGGCCATCGTGCTCGCCAGCGGCTACACCGAGGTCGGCGCGCAAGGCGCGCGGCGCCAGCAACAGCTGCTGGAGGCCGCGGGCAGCATGCGCCTGCTGGGCCCCAACACGATCGGCCTGGTCAACCTCACGGACCGCATCACGCTGTCGGCCACGGGCGCACTGGAGCTGGAAGACTTCGAGGCCGGCCGCATCGGCGTCGTGTCGCAGAGCGGCGGCATCCTCGGCGCGCTGCTTTCCCGCGCGTCCGCGCGCGGCATCGGGTTGTCGAAGCTGATCTCCACGAGCAACGAGGCCGATCTGGACATGGCCGACTTCATCGACCATCTGGCCGACGACGACGCGACCTCGGTGATCGCGCTCTACATGGAAGGCGTGCGCAACCCCGCCAGGTTCAAGGCCGCGGCGCTGAAGGCCGCGCGCAGGGGCAAGCCGGTCGTCGTGTTCAAGGTCGGGCGTTCCGAATCGGGCGCCGCGGCGGCCGTGTCGCACACCGGCGCGCTGGCCGGTGCCGACCGCATGTACGACGCGCTGTTCCGCGAAGTCGGCATCGTTCGCGCGCAGACCTTTGCCGACCTGCTCGACCTGCCCGCCGCGCTGGTCACCGGCCGACGCCTCGCGGGCCGCCGGGTCGCGGTGCTCACGTCGACCGGTGGTGCGGGAACGCTGGTGGCGGACAGCCTCGGCACCGCGGGCTTCGAGACCCCGGCGCCCGACGAAGCCACGGGCGCGGCGCTGCGGGCGTTGCAGTCCGGCGACCACGCGGTGCTCGACCGCAACCCCATCGACGTCACGCTGGCGGGCCTGCAGCCCGCCCTGCTGCGCGGCGCCATCACCTCGCTGCTGGCGAGCCCTGTCTACGACGCGGTGGTGGTCATCGTCGGCTCCTCGGGACTGGCGATGCCCGACCTCATGGCCGGCGCCATCCACGACAGCCTGCCGGGGAGCGACAAGCCGCTGCTGGTGTACGTGAGCCCGCATGCCCCCGGCATCGCGAAGCTGTTGAACCGGCGCGGCGTTCCCGCCTTCATGGCGCCGGAAAGCTGCACGAGCGCGCTCGCCTCGATGCTGGATACGGCGCGGTGGAAAGCGCCTTCGGTACGCGACGACGGCGCGGCGCCCTCGGTCGCGCTCGACGACCTGCCCGACGGTCCGCTGAACGAAGCCCAGGCGAAGCACCTGTTCGCGCGCTTCGGCGTGCCCTGCGTGCGCGAGCGCGTCGTCGGCAATGCAGAGGAAGCGATGGCGGCGGCGCGCGAGATGGGCGAGGACAAGGTCGTTCTCAAGATCCTGTCGTCCGAGATCACGCACAAGAGCGATGTAGGCGGCGTGGCCGTCGGCATCGCCGCGGAGCGCGTCGGCGAGCGGCTCGAACGCATGGCCGACGAGGTGAGCGAGCGGGCCGGGGTGCGACCACGGCAGTTTCTGGTCCAGGAGATGGTCGAAGGCGGCGTGGAGTTGATTCTTGGCTGCCATCGCGACCCGCTGGGCTCGGCCGTGCTGCTGGGCATGGGCGGGGTCACGGCCGAGCTGCTCAAGGACACGGCGCTGCGCATGGTGCCGCCCGGTGGACTGAGCCGCGACGAAGCGTTGTCACTCGTGCGCGAGCTGCGCACGTGGCCGCTGCTCGACGGTTTCCGCGGACGCAAGCCGGCCGATGTCGACGCGCTGGTGTCGGCCATCGTGGCGTTCTCGCGAATGATCGATGCGCTGGGCGAGCGGCTCGTCGAGGCGGAGATCAACCCGGTGTTCGTGCTGCCGAAGGGAGAAGGCGTGCGCGCCGCGGATGGCGTGGCGGTGCTCGCGCGCGGCTGAGGCAGGAGAAGACAGAAGACGCCGGCGGCGTCTTTTTCTTCAGGGCCTGATCGGGCGGCCGGTCAGGCCCTGCGGCGTGCGGCCTCCAGCGCCTGCGGATTGACGACGTCGACGAGCCGTCCTTCGGCGAACGCATTGATGTTGTCGAAGGCGATGCCGAAATAGCGTTCGTAGTTGTCCTTCTCGACATACCCGATGTGCGGCGTGCACAGCACGGTGGGCAATGCAAGGAGCGGATGGTCTCGCGCCAGCACGGGCTCCTGCTCGTAGACGTCGATGGCGGCGAAGCCGGGACGGCCCGCGCGCAGCGCCTGCTCGAGCGCGCCCTCGGCGACCAGTTCTGCGCGGCTGGTGTTGACCAGCAGCGCGGTGCGCTTCATGCGGGCCAGGTCGCCGGGCGTGACCAGTCCGTGCGTATCCGCGTTGAGCCGCACGTGCAGGCTGATCACGTCGCTGTCGGCAAAGAATGCGTCGCGCGACGGCGCCACGTCGAACCCGTCGGCACGCGCTGCGGCGGTCGATGCCTCGCGGCCCCAGACCCAGACCTTCATGCCGAACACGCGGCCGTAGGCGGCCACCTGCCGGCCGATGCGGCCGTAGCTCCAGACACCCAGGCGCTGTCCGCCGAGCTGCTGGCCCAGGTGCCCCTGCCAGAGCCCCTGGCGCAGGCGGTTGGCCTCGTCGACCAGGTGCCGGCGGCTCGCGAGCGCAAGTGCCCAGCTCAGCTCCGCGGTGGCCGACCCCGCACCGCTGCCTTCGGCCACGAGCACGCCGCGCGCGGTGCAGGCCGCCAGGTCGACGTGCCCGGCGAGCTTGCCGGTCTGGCTGATCAGGCGCAGCCGGGGCAGGCGGTCCAGCAGCGCGGCGTCGATGCAGGTGCGCTCGCGCGTCAGCACGATGGCGTCTGCATCGGCGAAGCGGTCTGCCAGCGCTTCGGTGCCCTTGGCCGTGTCGTTGAAGATGCGCGTCTCGTGGCCGTCGAGCTTCGAGAAGCAGTCCAGGCCGCGTACGCAGTCCTGGTAGTCGTCGGGAATGGCGATGCGCATGGGCAGGCGCTCCTTCATTGCAGGGTGATGTGAAGTTCTTCGACCGTGCGCTTCCACATCGCCAGGTCGCTGCGAACCAGCGCGGTGAACTGCTCGGGCGGCATGCCGCCGGGAGCGATGCCCTGGGCCTTGAAAAGATCGCGCACTTCCCTGGCGTCGAGCGCACGTTTCACTTCGGTGTAGAGGCGCTGCGTCACGTCGGCCGGCGTTCCGGCCTTCAGCAGCAGGCCGTACCAGCCGTGCACGTCGAAACCCGGATAGCCCTGCTCGGCCACGGTGCGCACCGCGGGCAGCCCGTCGAAGCGCCTGGCCGTCGCGACCGCGAGCGCGCGCAGCTTGCCCGCCTGGATGAACGGCAAGGCACTGCTCATGTCGAGGAACATGAACTGGATCTGCCCGCCCAGGAGGTCTTGCACTGCGGGGCCCGCGCCCTTGTAGGGCACGTGCGTCGCACGGATGCCTGCGCGCTGCACGAACAGCGCCGCGCCCAGGTGCGCCGAGGTGCCGTTGCCGGACGAGCCGTACGACAGGCCGTCCGGCGTGGCCTTCGCGCTCGCGACCAGCGCCTGCAGGTCGGCTGCCGGGAACTCGGTGCGCACCACGACCGCGTGGGGCACGAAACCCACCACCGTCAACGGCGCGAAATCGCGCAGGGTGTCGAACGGATAGCTGGACATCAACGCCGGATTGGTGACCGCCAGGATCGACGGAAAGACCAGCGTGTAGCCATCGGCCGGCTGGTGCCTGACCTCGCTCATGCTGATGACGCCGCCACCGCCGGGCTTGTTGTCGATGATCACGGGCTGGCCCAGGTGGGTCGACATGATCTTGCCGATCGCACGCGCCATGAGGTCGGTGGGGCCGCCGGGCGAAAACGGCACGACGATGCGGATCTGCTTGGTGGGAAAGGTGTCGGCCCAGGCACGCGGGGCCAGTGCCATGAGCGCGAGTGCGCCTCCCACGGCGTTGAAGTGGCGCCGGGAGGGGGCGGTCGTGTGGCTCATGTCATGTCTCCTTCGGGGATGCGTGTCGCCTGGGGTGCGAACTTCTTTTCAGGCCCGTTCGGCAGCTTAGGCCGAGGTGTGCCTTGGCGCATCCCGCTGATTCCACTGACTGGAATTGAATGGCTCGCCGCCGGGAAGATCCATGCCGCTCGAGGTGTGCCTTGCATGTGTTTGCGGCACCTGTTGCAAACGTGCGCCTCAGGAGACGTTCGTCCGTTGCGAAGGCCTCGCCTGTCGCTTCGGCGATTGCGCCGCGGCGCGCTTGCTCCGATGCTGCCGCATGACCTCATCCACGAAGCCCTTCAGCGACACCCCCGCCCTCTGCGGCCCGCTGCGCAAGCCGCGCCAGATGCTCAACGACCAGCACTACGACGGCCACAAATCCATCCACGACGACAGCATGGCCGAGGGCCTGGGCCTGCGCGCCGGCCCCATCGAAGGACCGACGCATTTCAGCCAGTTCGATCCGCTGCTGTTCGACGTCTTCGGCACGGCCTGGTTCGAGACCGGCTGCATCAGCGCGCACTACCAGAACATGGTGGTCGAGGGCGAAGAGGTGCGCGCCTTCGTGCAGCGCCCCGCGCCTGGCGAGCGCTTCGTGCGCCTGTGGGCCGAGAAGCGCGACGGCACGCCGGTGCTCACGGGCTCGGCCTCGGTGGGCGATGCCGCCGGCCTGCCGCATGAACTCGAGCAACGCATCGCCAGGCTGCGCCCGGCTGCCGGCCTGGTCATCAACCGCGACCTGAAGGTCGGCCAGCGCGGCGCCGTGACCGAGAAGGTGCGCATGGGCTTCGACCAGCACATGGGCAACTACTACCCGTTCAGCCTGGCCGACAAGCTCCAGGCCATCACCGAGCCGAGCCCCTGGTACACGCCCGAGGGAGCCGCCGGCTCGCCATGGGGCCGCGCGATCATTCCGTTCGAGATGATCTCCGTGTTGCTGGGCAGCACCGTCGGCGAGGCCGGCTTCCAGGGACGCGGGCCGGCCGTGGGCCTGTTCGCGGGGCAGCAGATCCGCCTGCTGAAGGGCCCGCTGTTCGTCGATCATCCGTACGTGCTGGAGCGCGAAATCATCGCGTTGAGCGAGAGCGCGCGCACCGAGTCGTGCTGGGTGCGCACCCGCGTCTATGACGGCCAGCCCGGGGCGGCGCGCGAGCCGCTGGCCGAGATGATCCTCAACGGCGCGGTGCTGAAATCGTCCTACGCGAACTACGAGGCCGAGGCGCGCGAGCTGGGTCTCGCCGCCTGAGGGCATATTGGCTGGTCATCGCCGCCGTCACCTCGCCCGAGCGGTTGCGCACGGGCACGGCCATCGAGCGCACGCCGAGTTCGAGCCGGCCGTCGTCGCGCAGAGCTACTGGTGTTCCTTTTCGACGAGGAAATCGATCAGGGTGCGCACGGCCTGCGTCTGGTAGCGGCTCGGAACATAGAGCAGGAATTTCTGCGTGGACAAGAAGTCGAGGTCGCCGTCCTTCAGCGTCAGGACTTGCATCTCTCCTCTTTCGATGGGCGCCTGCACCATGTAGTCGGGCACCAGTCCGACGCCCAGGCCCTGCACGATCGCGTCGCAAAGAAAATGAAAGTTGGCGGAGATGAGCCGCGGCCGGGTCCTCAACGACCGGTCGCCGCCCGCCTGGCCCCCCGCCATGCTCAGGCGCTCGCCGGTTTGCGGCGACGTGATCAGCGGCAGTTGCTTCAGGTCTTCCAGGCTGGCCGGCAGCCCGTGCTGCGCGACGAACGAAGCGGTCGCGCACGCCACGTAGTGCACCGGCCCCAGCTCGCGGGCGATCAGATGCACCGGAGGCTCGGCCATGACGCGCACGGCGAAATCCACCGAGCCCTTCACCAGTTCCTCGATGTCGTTGTCGAAGATCACATGCAGCGTGATCTCGGGATGGCGCTGCATGAACTCCGCCAGCCAGCCCGACATGCGCAACTGCCCGTAGCCGCTCGGCACGCTCAGTCGAATCATTCCCTGCAAGCCTTTGCCGAGGCTGCTGACGGCTTCCACGGCGGCCTTCACCTCGTGGCGCACGGCGCGCCCGTGCGCGTAGAGCTTCATGCCGAGCTCGGTGGGCTCCAGCTGGCGCGTGGTGCGCCGGAGCAGTTGCGCGCCCAGTTCGCGCTCGAAGCGGTTGATGCGCTGGCTCACGTTGGCGCGGCTCATGCCCAGCATGGCCGCCGCCTTGCTCAGGTTGCCCGCTTCGATGATGTCGACCAGCAGGCCCAGGGCTTGAACATCCATTGTCAACTCTCTGTTTACACAAACGTCAGTAATGTCGCACGATTGTCAATTTTGACGCGGCGTCGAATAATCCGGGCTTCTCCAGCCAGCAGTCAACGACGCGTCGCAGGGCTCTCGGCTCTCTCGCGGCCGCTTCTTTCTCACCCCCTTCCCCCATGCCTCACGCAGCCCCCGCACAGCCCCTGGCTGGCCTTCGTGTTCTCGATCTCTCCCGCGTGCTCGCCGGGCCGATGTGCGCCATGGCGCTGGCCGACCTGGGCGCGGACGTCATCAAGGTCGAGCACCCCAGCCGCGGCGACGACACGCGCGACTGGGGCGTGCGCGTGGGCTCGAAGAACACCTCGTACTTCAACAGCGCGAACCGCAACAAGCGGTCCGTCACCATCGACCTGCAATCCGCCGCCGGCGTGCAGATCGCGCGCGAACTCGCCGGCAAGTCGGACGTGGTCATCGAGAATTTCAAGGTCGGCGGCGCGGACAAGCTGGGACTGGGCTACGAGCAGCTGAGCGCATCGAACCCGCGCCTGGTGTATTGCTCCATCTCCGGCTATGCGCGAAGCACATCGGAGGCGCAGCGCCCGGGCTACGACCTGCTGGTGCAGGGCGAGGCCGGCATCATGGCCATGAACGGCGAGGCGGGCCAGGGCCCGCTGAAGTTCGGCGTGGCGGCCGTCGACATGTTCACCGGCATGTACGCAGGCCAGGCCATCCTCGCCGCGCTGTACGAGCGCCACACCACCGGGCGCGGGCGCCATGTGCAGATGGCGTTGTACGACTGCGGCCTGATGATCACCTCGTACTACGGCATGGAGGCGCTGCTGAAGGCCGGCGATCCGCCCAAGTTCGGCAACGCGCACCCTTCCATCGTTCCCTACGGCGTCTTCGATGCCGCGGACGGCCCGGTCGTCATCACCGTGGGCAACAACGGCCAGTTCGTGCGTTTCTGCGAACAGGTCGTCGGCCACGCCGAGTGGGCCGCCGACCCGCGCTTCGCCACCAACACCGACCGCTCGGCCCACCGCGAGATCCTTCTGCCGCTGGTGCGGGAAGCCTTGCGCGGGTTCGGCCGCCGCGAGCTGCTGGCCAGACTCACCGAAGCCGGCATCCCCTGCGGCGAAGTGCTCGGCATGTACGAGGCGTTGACATCGCCACGCACCGCCCAGGCCGGGCTGCTGCACCACTTCGACGACTCCGAGGCCGGGCAGCAGACCGTGCTGGCACCGCCTTACGTGATGGACGGCGAGCGCACGCCGGTGCGCCGGCCTCCTCCGCACCTGGGGCAACACACCGACGAGGTGCTGCGCGAAGTGCTGGCCATGGGCGACCAGGCCATTGCCGCCGCGCGCGCGCAGCAGGCGATCTGAACCCCTGCAGTCGCAGTCGCAGCAGCACCCCACATTCATCTTTCAGAGAAACAGACATGAACCAAGCTCACTTCACCCGCCGGCACCTGCTGGCCACGGGCGCCGCCGGCGCACTCTCCACGCTCGGCCTGCCGGCCTTCGCCGCCGACGCCGCATGGCCGGCCAAGATCGTCAAGATGGTCGTGGCCTTCCCCGCCGGCGGCCCGACCGACACCGCCGCGCGCATCACGTCGCAGAAGCTCGGCGAACGCCTGGGCACGTCGATCATGGTCGACAACCGCCCGGGCGCATCCGGCTCCATCGGCACCGCCCAGTTCATCAAGTCGCCGGCCGACGGCAACACGCTGTCGATGTTCGGCATGCCGGCGCTGCTGGCACCGCTGCTGTACAAGAACGGCGCCTACGACGTGGAGAAAGACTTCATGTGCGTGGCCACCGTGTACGACCTGCCCATGGCCATCGTGGTCAACCCGACGCTGATGCCGGGCGTCGATTCGCTGCAAAGCCTCATCGCCCATGCCAAGGCCGCGAAGACGCCGCTGAACTACACCAGCTCGGGCGCGGGCAGCTTCGGCCACCTGGCCATGGAGCAGCTGAAGGACCTGGGCGGCTTCGACATGCAGCACGTGCCGTACCGCGGCAGCGCGCCGGCAGTGACCGACCTGCTCGGCGGCCAGCTGGGCGTGATGTTCGCGGACGTGGTCGCGGCCCTGCCGCACATCAAGACCGGCAAGCTGCGCGCGATTGCCGTCAGCTCCGTGCGCGGCAACGTGCTGCTGCCCGGCATCAAGACGGTCTCGGCCCAGGGTTTCCCGAACTTCGACTTCGATTCCTGGGGCGGCCTGATCGCGCCGCTGGGCACGCCCGCCGCCGTGGTGGACCGCATCAACAAGGAGCTCGCCGACATTCTTGCCAAGGACAAGGAAGTCCAGGACAAGCTGGTGCATGCGGGCGCCATCGCCGCGTACCAGCCTGCGCAGGCCATGCGCAAGCGGCTGTCCGCGGACGCCGCGCGCTGGACCAAGGTCGCGAAGGACAAGAACATCAGCGCTGTTTGAGCACGGCCGGCGCGCACGTCGGCGCGCGCCGTGAAAATGCAGGCATGCTTTCCCCTCCTCCCAGCAGTTCCGAGCGAGCGCAGTCCATGGCGGCAAGCCTTGGCTGCACCGTCGGCGTCTTCGCTCCCCCCTCCGGCCCCGCGCACCCCGCGCTTCTCGGCAGTGCCGCGAGCTTCTCGGCAACGCTGGTCGAATTCGGCGCCCGTTTCGACGCGCAAGAAAAGATCTACCTTTTCTCCAACTGGCCCACGCTGGAAGCCGCGCTGCGGCACGTGCTGGACCAGCGGCAAGCGGCTCGCTGACTCCGCTCCTGCCCGGCATGCAGCGCTTGCTGCAGCGCATCGGCAACGAGCTCGGGGTGTGTCGAGCCGCTCGCCTACGGCCGGGCCTTGCGTTCTGTCATACAAATACGGGGAACACCGATGGCGCGCCGCATGCCCGCAGCGCAGAGTCAGGGGCTGACTCAAGAGGTCGCGCGCCACCAGCCTGGCGAATTCAGGAGAGTTTCGTGCCCAACCCGCAGGTCCACGCCGGGCTTTTGCTGCTCATTTCGAGAGGCGCACTCCTGATCTTGCTGTTGGCAGCCGGTTTGACTTCGCTGCCATGTCGCGCGGGTGCGGACCACGATGCCATCGACGCGGCGCTGCAGCGCGAGGCCGACTACCGTGTGATCGCGGCCCGGTGCGGCACGCCGGCCTTCGAAAAGCAATTCTTCAAGCAGTCGAAAGCGGCTGTCGCCGGCGGGCTCGTAGAGGGCCTCTCGAACCCTGGCGCGGCAGAAAAGCAGATCGAGTCGCGGCGGCGCAACCCCTTGCAACTCGTCGCCACGAGTGCCGATTGCAGCGAAAAACTGGCGCTTTTGAAGACGCTTCAGCAACAGCGTGCGAAGGTAGTGCGCCCCGGCCGCCGGTAGGCGACCCGCCCTAGCGACCCAGCAGCTCGCCGACCTTGCGCAGCAGCGCATCGGCATCGAAAGGCTTGACCATCAACTCGACGTCGCCGAGCAGCAACGCCGCGTCGGTGGCGACGTGCGCGGCATACCCCGTCATCAAGATCACGCGAATGTCCGGCATGCGCGACAGCGCGAAGTCGGCGAGCTGCCGGCCGTTCGGGCCCGGCAGCCCGACGTCGGAAAGCAGCAGGTCGATGCAGACCGCGCGCTCCAGCAACGCCATGCCCTGCGCGCCGTCGCTCGCCTCCAGCACCTGGTAGCCCTGGTCACGCAGCAACTCGACGGCCATGCGCCGCACGACCTCGTCGTCTTCGACCACCAGGATCTGGCGCGGCGACACGCTCGGCGCCGGCGCGTCGGGCAGCGCCACGCCGGGAGGCGCCGCGTGGGCGACGGCGCGCGGCAAATAGAGGTTCACCGCGGTGCCGATGCCCTCCACGCTTTCGAGCACCACGGTGCCTTGCGACTGGCGGGCATAGCCGTAGATCATGGACAGCCCGAGCCCGGTGCCCTGCCCGATGGGCTTGGTCGTGAAAAAAGGCTCGAAGGCCTGCGCCATCACGGCGCCCGACATGCCCACGCCGGTGTCCCGCACGGCAACGCGCACATAGTCCCCCGCCGTGAGGCCCTCGATCCGAGCGGCTTGCGGCGCCGTGAGGGCGACATTGGAGACAGCGATCGTCAAGGTGCCGCCGTCAGGCATCGCGTCGCGTGCATTGATGGTGAGGTTGAGCACCGCGCTGTCGAACTGGTGGGGGTCGGTCAGCACGTCCCATGCGTCCGATGTTTCGTCGATGACCAGGGTCACGTTCTCGCCGACCGCATTGCGCAGGATCGCTTCCAGCCCGCGCAGCGCCGCCGTGATCGAAATGCTGCGGTTGACCAGCGGCTGGCGCCGCGAAAACGCCAGCAGCCGCTGCGTGATGGAAGCGGCGCGGCGCGCCGAATCGAGCCCGGCCTCGATGTAGCGCTCCAGGCCCTCGTACTTCTGCGAGGCCACTCGCTTGCGGATGAGTTGCAGCGGCATCACGATGCCCTGCAGCATGTTGTTGAAGTCGTGCGCGATGCCACCGGTCAGCTGGCCCAGGGCGTCCATCTTCTGCGACTGCCTCAGCTGCTCTTCGAGCTGGCGCTGGCGCGTCATGTCGATGCCCACGCCGGTGCGCCGCACGGCGTGGCCCGCATCGTCGAAGTAGGTGTGGCCGCGCGACAGCACCGTGCGCACCGAGCCGTCGGGATGGCAGATGCGGTATTCGAGCTCGAGCTCCCCTTCGGCCTGCAGGCCGCCCGACATGGTCTGCCGCAGGCGAGGCATGTCTTCCGGGTGCACGTTGGCCAGAAATCCGACCCGGGATATGCCGTTGGCGGCCACGGCCGCGTCCAGGCCGTACAGCTCGGAAATCGCGGCGTCGCAGTAGAACTTGTCCACGCCCACGAGGTACGACCACACGCCCACGCCGCCGGTCGCACCGAGCGCCAGGCGCGTGAAGTCTTCGGAGTCCTGCAACGCCCGCGTGCGGTCTTCCACCAGTTGCTCCAGCGATGCGGCCAGTTCCCGCAGGCGGGCTTCGCTGCGGGCCAGGTCGGCCTTGGCCCGCACATGGTCGGTGATGTCGTAGCCGCCGACGAAGATGCCGAGCACCTGGCCGTCGTCGCCGCGGATGGCTTCGTAGATCAGGTCGATGTGCCGGATGCCTTCGTCGCCCTGCAGCCTCAGGGGCAGCGCCTTGGCGTGCACCGGCTGTCCCGTGGCGTACACGCCGTCCAGCAGTTCGAAGACGCCCTGGCCCTCCAGTTCGGGAAAGACCTCGCGCACCGTGCGCCCGAGAAACTCGCGCGGCCCCGAGATCGCCTCGTACGCATCGTTGACGTAGGTGTAGACGTGCGTCGGGCCCGAGAGCACGCCGACGAAACCGGGCATCTGCTGCAGCAGGTGGTTCTGTCGCTTGCGTTCGGCCTGCAGCCTGCGGTCGGCCAGCACCTTGCCGGTGGTCTCGATCACGGTGTCCAGAATGCCCAGGACCTCGCCGTGCTCGTCGTACAGCGGGCTGTAGCAGAAGGTGAAGAAGGCGTCTTCCAGAAAGCCCCGGCGGTCGACGCGCACCAGAAAGTCCTCGATGAAGGTCGCCTCGCCCTGCATGGCCCGCTCGGCGATGGGGCGCAGCTCGGCCCAGGCTTCGCTCCAGGTGACGCGCATCGGCTGGCCCAGGGCCTCCGGCTTGTCGCCCAGCATGCCCCGGTAGCCGTCGTTGTAGATGGCGATGAAATCCGCACCCCAGAAGATGCATGCAGGGAAGGCCGACGACAGCATGTTGTCGATCGAGATCTTCAGGGCGCTGGGCCACGTGTCGATCGGACCGGCGGCGCTGGAGGCCCAGTCGAAAGCCCGCATCCGCTCGCCCATGACGCCGCCGCCGGATTCGAAGGCGGACGTGCGAAGCGCATTCACGCGGGTCGGGGTTGAAGGAGCCCTGAACTGCGAGGAGTCGGTGCGGGAAAGGCCGAGGCTCATGGAAGAAAACGTGTGGGTCGAAAAGCTCGATGCGGCACGCCGCGCTGGAGCCGCATCTTAAATTTCCATCGGAGGCTTGCAACCCCGGTTTGCAGGTGGCGCGGCGCGGCGCCGCCATTTGCAGCGGCCGTCCGACAATGTGTCGGCGGCCTGATTTCCGACGGGTCAGGCAATCGGCCTACAGGCAAGGCGCCGCCGCGTCCCTACAACCGTCCGCATGCAAGACCGGCGCCAACTCATCGAACTCATTCAAAGCCTGTCCAAGCAAGAAAGCACGCAGCAACCCACGGCCGAAGCGTGGTTGCGCGAACAGGACGAAAAATCCCGTAACGTCACGCCCGGCGTGCCGGACACCGCAACCGGCAACCCGGTGGACACTGGCGACTGCCCTGATCTTTAGCGACCCTTCATCTGTACCCCATGCTCACGATTCATCACCTCGGCCACTCCCAATCCGAACGCATCGTCTGGCTCTGCGAGGAGCTGGACATTCCTTTCGCGCTTCGGCACTACACACGCGACGCGGTCACCGTTCTCTCGCCGCCCGAACTCAAGGCGCTGCATCCGCTGGGCGCCGCGCCGGTGATCGAAGACGGCGACGTTCTGCTGGCAGAGTCGGCCGCCATCGTCGAATACATCATCGTGAAGCACGGCGGCGGCCGCCTCAAGCCCGGGCCGGAGCATCCGGACTACGCCGCCTTTCTCTACTGGTTCCATTTTTCCAACGGCAACCTGCAACCCGCGATCGGGCGGCTCATGATGATGAGCCGGGCAAAGCTTGCGGCGGACCATCCGGTGCTGGTTTCGGTGCAGGGCAGGCTCGACCGGGTGCTGGCACTGGTGGAGGCACGGCTGGGCGAGGCGGCCTGGCTCGCGGGCAGCGAGTTCACGGCGGCCGACATCATGAGCGTGTTTTCGTTCACGACCATGCGGCTGTTCCAGCCGCTCGACCTGGCTCCTTATCCGAACATCCGCGCCTACCTGCAGCGCATCGGTGAGCGGCCGGCGTATCGCCGTGCGATGGCCAAGGGAGATCCGGACCTGGTGCCGATGCTGGGCTGACGCGGCGACTGCCATCGGCTCAAGGCTGCCGCTCATCGGGCCTGTCAGGGCAAAATCCCTGCTCGCCGCGCCGGTCGGCCTCCTTTCCCCATGCCGCCCACTTCGCCAGAACCGCCGATCATTCCGCGCCCGCGCGTGCGCCGTCGCACGCTGGCAGCCTGGGCCGCCGCCCTCTCCCTGGCCCTGCTGCTCATCGGCCTGGCCGCCCAATGGGCCGGCGTGCGCGAAGCCAGCTTCCAGGCCGACTCGATCCGCCGCGCCATGGAAGTCCACGTGCTGGGCCTGCGCGACTCGGCCGGCAAGTACAACTACCTGCCGTTCACCACCGGCCTGCACCCCGAAGTGCTGGCCGCGCTGGCCCAACCGCAAGACGCCGCCGTGCGGCAGCGCGCCAACCTCTACATCGAGGAGGTGAACCGACAGGCGGGCTCCGACGCGCTGTACCTCAGCGACCTGAACGGCACGACGCTGGCGGCCAGCAACTGGGCCACGCCGCAGAGCTTCGTGGGCGAGTCGTATGCCAACCGGCCCTACTTCATCGACGCGCGCGCGGGGCGCGGCGGCATGTTCTACGGCGTGGGCCAGACCACGGGCGAGCCGGGGCTGTTCATCTCGGCGCCGGTGCGCGCGGGCGGCAGCGAGGTGCTGGGGGTGGTCACCGTCAAGGTCAGCCTGCGCCAGCTGCAGGAGGCCTGGGCCTTCGTGCGCGACCCGATCCTGCTGACCGACGCGCGCGGCGTGGTGTTCCTGAGCTCGGTGCCGTCGTGGCTGTACCAGACCACGCGCGCCGTGGCGCCGGCCGAGCTCGAGCGCATGCGGCGCGACCAGCAATACGGCGCGCGCACCAGCTTCCCGCCCCTGCCGTGGAAGGTGGAGCGCAGCGACGGCCGACCGGGCTACCTGGTGCGCACCGACATCGCCGGCAAGCCGCGCCGCTTCCTGGCCGTCGACGAGCCCCTGCCCGACCTGGGCTGGACGCTCACCGTCATGGCCGACCACGCCGAGGTCACCCGCGCCCGCGAGCGCGCCTGGATGCTCGGCCTGCTGGGCGCCGGCGTGCTGCTGCTGGGCGGCCTGTACTGGCAATTGCGCGAGCGCCGTTTCGCCGAGCAGCGCGATGCGCGGCGCGACCTGGAGCTGCGCGTGCGCGAGCGCACCCACGCGCTGGACGAGGCGCACGCCTTTCGCAAGGCGATGGAAGACTCGCTGCTGGTCGGCATGCGCGCGCGCGACCGCGAAGGCCGCATCACCTACGTCAACCCGGCCTTCTGCGACATGACCGGGTACGGCGCCGACGAGCTGCTCGGCAAGCTGCCGCCCTACCCCTACTGGCACCCGAACGACGTCACGCAGCACTGGCAGCACTACGACGCCATGATGAGCGGCCAGCCCGCGCGCTCGGGCTTCGAGTCGCGCCTGCGGCACCGCGACGGGCACGAGGTGATCACCATGGTCTACACCGCGCCGCTGATCGACGCCGACGGCGCGCACAGCGGCTGGATGAGCTCGGTGGTCGACATCACCGAGCAGAAGCGCGCCGAGCTGCGCCAGCGCCAGAACGACGAGCAGCTGCAGCACGCGCAGCGCCTGGCCAGCCTGGGCGAGATGGCCTCCACCCTGGCCCACGAGCTGAACCAGCCGCTGATGGCGCTGAGCAATTTCGCGAGCGCGGCCAAGGCCTTCGCCGAACAGGGCAACCAGCAGCTGCTGGTGAGCAGCCTGGACGAAACCATGGCGCAGGCCCAGCGCAGCGCCGAGATCGTGCGGCGCATTCGCGGCTTCGTGCGCCAGCGGACCGTGGGCACCGAAGACTGCGCGGTAAGCGCGCTGGTGGCCAACGCGCTGGCGCTGCTGCAGGGCGAGATGCGCCAGCGGCAGGCACGCGCCGAGGTGCGCATGCCCGCCAGCCTGCCCCCGGTGCGCGGCGACCGCGTGCTGCTGGAGCAGGTGCTGCTGAACCTGCTATCCAACAGCCTGCAGGCGATGCAGGCCACGCCGGTGGCGCAGCGCCTGGTAGAAGTCGAGGCCGAACTGCTGGACGGCCGCGTGCACATCCGCGTGGCCGACCACGGCCCGGGCATCGACGCCGCGCTGGCCGAGCAGGTGTTCGCGCCCTTCTTCACCACCAAGGCCGGCGGGCTCGGGCTGGGCCTGAACATCTGCCGCACCATCGTGGAGGCCCACCGGGGCCGGCTGTCCTTCGCCGACCGTCCCGGCGGCGGCACCGTGTTCACCCTTGCGCTGGAGATCTCACCGACATGAACGCCGCCCATGCCATCCCCGTGCTGGCCAACAACCTCTGCGTGGTGGACGACGACGAGGCGGTGCGCCGCTCGCTGGGCCTGCTGCTGCTGTCGCGCGGCTACGCGGTGCAGACCTTCGCCTCGGGCGACGCCTTCCTGGCGGGCGCCGACCTGCAGCGTGCGGGCTGCGTCATCCTCGACCTGCGCATGGAGGGCATGAGCGGGCTGCAGGTGTTCGACGCGCTGCGCGCACAGGACAGCCCGCTGGTCGTCGTCTTCCTGTCCGGGCACGGCGACATTCCCATGGCGGTGGAGGCGGTACAGAACGGCGCCTTCGGCTGGCTGGAGAAGCCCTGCAACGACGCCCGGCTGCTCGACAGCATTGCCCGCGCCCTGCAGCAGGCCGGCGACATCGCCGTGCGCCGCCAGGCCCGCCAGGGCGCGCAGGCCCTGTGGGGCAAGCTCACCCCGCGCGAGATGCAGGTGGCCCGGCTGGTGGCCGAGGGCAAGCCCAACAAGCAGATCGCGCTGGAACTCGCGCCGCTGGAGCAGCGCACGGTGGAAACACATCGTGCGCACGTGTTCGCGAAGCTGGGGTTGTCGAACAGCCATCAGCTGGACAGGTTTTTGCGGGAGCATGGGCTGTAGGCTCCTGCGCGTTCTTCCGTGACTTTCAATCGATGAACGCCGCCAGTTCGTCGGGCGATCCCGTGGGAAATGCCTCTTTCAGAAAGTCCAGAAATACGGCGACGCGGGCGCTGAGCAACCTGCGCGACGGATACAGCGCCCACAGCGCAATCTCGGGCCCCTCGACGTCGCCCCAAAGCACCAACCGCCCTGCGGCCAGGTCGTGAGCGACCAGCGACAACGGCAGGCGCGCGGCCCCGACACCCGCTCTGACAGCGTCACGCACCATGAACAACGACGACAGGCGCAGCATGGGTTCCACGGCAATGCGCTTCGTGCCGCGCGCACCGGTCATCTCCCATGTCGAGTTCTGTTCCCATGCCTCGCCTCCACGCAGCACCACCGGTGCAGGCACGGCACCCTTGGGCCGCCCGAGCTCGGGGCTTGCAACCACGACGAGCCGATCCCGCAGAAAGATGCGCCCCACCAGCCGCGCATCGGGGTCGGGGTTCACGCGAATCACCAGGTCGTAACCCTCTTCCACCATGTCGACCGCCCGGTCCTCGGTCGTGACCTCGAGCCGGACGTCGCCGTACTTCACGGCGAACCGGGCGGCGAGCTTGCCCATCGCGGCTTGCGAGAAGAGCAGCGGCGCACTCACCCTCAACCTGCCGCGCGGCGCCCCGCCGCCCGACGCGATGGCCGCCGCGGTCTCGTCGATTTCGGTCAGCAGCACCGTGGTCCGCTCGTACAGCGCGCGCCCCTCCTCGGTGAGCTTCAGGGTGCGCGCGCCCCGCTCGAACAGGCGCAGGTTCAGCCCGCGTTCCAGGTCGGCGACCCGGCGCGACAGCGTCGCCTTCGGCCGCCCGGACTCGCGGGCAGCGCGCCCGAAGCCGCCGTGACGCGCCACGAGGTTGAAGTCGGCAAGGGCGAGAAAGTCCACGTGTTCCATCAGTGAGACAAGGTGTCCAAATATAGGGTCTATCGGTCCGCTCCTGGAACTTTGAAGATCGAGGCTCCTTCAACGAACCGGAGCAATTTCATGACCATCCTCATCACCGGCGCCAGCGGCAACATCGGCCGCCAGGTCGTCCAGCAACTCGTCGACCGCGGTGCCCCCGTGCGCGCACTGGTGCGCGATCCGTCCAAGGCCACCTTCCCCGAAAGTGTCGAGGTCGTGCAGGGCGACCTGCTGGACGTGGCCGCGCTGCGAAGCGCCCTGGCAGGTGTCTCCACCCTGTTCCTGCTCAACGGCGTGGTGCCGGACGAGTTCACCCAGGCCCTGGTCACGCTCAACCTGGCGCGCGACGCAGGGGTAGAGCGCGTCGTCTACCTGTCGGTGATTCACAGCGACAAGTACCTGAACGTTCCCCACTTCGCGGGCAAGTTCGGGGTGGAGCGCATGCTCGAGCAGATGGGCCTCGGCGCCACCATCCTGCGGCCGGCCTACTTCATGCAGAACGACCTCACGGTCAAGGATGTGGTGCTCGGGCACGGCGTCTATCCGATGCCGATCGGCGCCAAGGGGCTCGCGATGATCGACACGCGCGACCTTGCGGAGATCGCCGCCGTCGAACTGCTGGCGCGCGAGGCGTCGAAGCCGCTGCCGCTCAAGCGCATCAACCTGGTCGGCCCCGACACGCTGACGGGCGCCGACGTCGCCGGCATCTGGTCGGACGTGTCGGGTCGCCCGGTCGCCTATGGCGGCGACGACACCGCCGCCTTCGAGAAGAGCCTGCTGAACTTCATGCCGGGATGGATGGCCTACGACATGCGCCTCATGACCGAACGCTTCCTGTCGGACGGAATGACGCCGCAGGCCGGTGACGTGGAACGGCTGACGACGCTGCTGGGACGCCCCCTGCGCTCGTACCGCGATTTCGCTTCCGAGGTCTGCGCCTCAGCCTGAGCGCCGGGCCCGGCAACGTCAACGAAAGGAGCCCCTCATGAGCTATTCGAACCCCACCGCCACGTTCACCGTGCCGACCCGCAAGAAAGTCCTGGTTCTCGGTGCCACCGGCGGCACGGGCCGGCTCATCGTCAAGCAGGCGCTTGCACGCGGGCATGACGTGCACGCCCTGGTGCGCTCGCCAGAGAAGGCGACAGGCCTGGAGGGCGCGACGGTCACCGTCGGGGACGCTCGTGACGAAGCTGCGTTGCGCCACGCCCTGAAGGGCAGGGACGCCGTCGTCAGTGCGTTGGGTACGCCGGCCAGCCCGTTCCGGGAGGTGAGGCTTCTTTCCGACGCAACGCGTGCCCTCGTCGGCGCCATGCGGGCCGAAGGCGTGCAACGGCTGGTCGGCATCACCGGCATGGGGGCTGGCGACAGCGCCGGGCACGGAGGGTTCTTTTTCGATCGGCTGATTTTTCCCGCGCTCTTGCGCAAGGTCTATGCCGACAAGAACCGGCAGGAAGCGCTCGTCCGGAACAGCGGGCTGGACTGGGTGTTGGTGCGGCCTTCGGTGCTCAACGACAAGGCCTCCGGGCCCGTGGTTCGCGCCCTCACGGATCTCTCCGGCTTCCACGGGGGGACCATTGCGAGGGCGGACGCGGCAAGCTTCGTTCTGGACCAGGTGAGCAGCGATGCCTGGCTGCACCGGTCGCCGCTGATTTCCTGGTGAGGGATGAGGGCTGCTTCTTGCCGGCTATCGCCTGTCACGGCGCACACCAAAGGACTGGAGGCGTGCGGACGGACGCGCGAAAGCAGTTTCGGAGCAAGCGCGTCACGGCATGCTCACTCACCCGACGACTTGCCGGGCGCCGAGGCCGTGAGGCCGTAAAACTCGTGCAGCTTGGCCGCGAGCAACTGTTTGTCAGGCAGTTGCGTCTGGTACTGCGCCACGAGCGCCGGTGACAGCGTGCGGCTCAGCGCGTACTCGACGACTTCGTTGTCTTTGGAGGCGCAGAGCAAGACGCCGAGGGCGGGGTTCTCGTGGGGCTTGCGGACATCGCGGTCCAACGCCTCGAGGTAGAAGTTCAGTTTGCCAAGGTGCTCGGGCTCGAAGCGTTCGACCTTCAACTCGATGGCCACCAGGCAGTTCAAGCCGCGGTGGAAAAACAGCAGATCCAGTGCAAAGTCGCGCCCGCCCACCTGCAGCGGGAATTCCGAACCGACGAAGCAAAAATCCCGTCCCAACTCGATGAGAAACCTGCGCAGTTGGGCCAGCAAGCCGCGGTGAAGATCTGCTTCGGTGTGCACTGCGGGCAAGTCCAGAAATTCGAGCGCATAAGCGTCCTTGAACAGGTCCGCTCCCGCCTGCCCGTGGAGTTGTGTCACCGCCGGTGACACCTGAGCTGGGGCCAGCAAGGCCTGCTCGAAAGCTGCCAGGCGCAACTGTCGCTCGAGTTCGCGTTTGCCCCAGCGCTCCTGAATGGCCAGGCGCAGATAGAACTCGCGTTCTTCGGCACGTTTGGACTGGCTCAGGATGATCAGGTTGTGCGTCCACGGCAGTTGTGTCACCAGCGGTGTCACTTTCTCGTCTCCGCGATAGACCTCGTAGAACTGGCGCATCCGAAACAGATTGCGGCGTGTGAACCCCCGCTGGCCCGGCAGCGTGCGCGCAAGATGCTCGGCCAGGCGCTCAACGACGCCTTCGCCCCAAACCGCTGCCTCGAGCTTGGCGCTGATGTAGCGCCCTATTTCCCAGTAGAGGGCCACCAATTCGGTGTTGACCGCCTGGTAAGCGCGCTGGCGCGCCTGTTCGATGAGATCCACAACCTCCGCGAAAGACGCTTCGATGGTTTTCAGCCCAGCGGCGGCCGGCTGCGGGACGGGAGGCGTTGGACGAGACGGCATGCCTGTGAGCCTACCAAACGCCTCCTGTGGTCGCGCTTCCGTCCAAGCGCTCCTGCAATTCCTTCTAAGTATTTACCCTTGCGTACCGATACGCAGCCACGCCGCGGCCAGCTACGGACGACAGCGCCGCCCTTGGCCGCCAGACTCGCCGGCACGGCTCCACGCCACCCCGGAAGGGGCGTGGCAGACCCGAGCCAGAGATGCAAGAGACGACAAGGACTCCTCCCATGACCACCATCGCCACCACCGGCAGCGCCATCGCGGACACCTCCGACGACAACGCCACGCCCTACACCTTCGAAGAAAAACGCAAGCGCATCTTCGCCATCTTTGCCGCATCGTCGGGCAACCTGGTCGAATGGTTCGACTTCTACGTCTACGCGTTCTGCGCCATCTACTTCGCGCCGGCGTTCTTTCCCAAGTCCGACCCGACGGTGCAGCTGCTGAATACGGCCGGCGTGTTCGCCGCCGGCTTCCTGATGCGCCCGGTGGGCGGCTGGCTGTTCGGCCGGCTGGCCGACCGCAAGGGCCGCAAGACCTCGATGGTGGTCTCGGTCACCATGATGTGCGTGGGCTCGCTGATCATTGCCTGCCTGCCCACCTACGCGCAAATAGGCGCCGCCGCGCCCGCGCTGCTGCTGGCCGCACGGCTGCTGCAGGGCCTGTCGGTCGGCGGCGAGTACGGCACCACCGCCACCTACATGAGCGAGGTGGCCATGCGCGGCCAGCGCGGCTTCTTCTCATCGTTCCAGTACGTCACGCTCATCGGCGGCCAGCTGCTGGCCGTGGTGGTCGTGGTGGTGCTGCAGCAGGTGCTGGACGAATCGGAGCTCAGGCGCTGGGGCTGGCGCATTCCCTTCGTGCTGGGCGCCCTGGCGGCCGTGGTCGCGCTGATGCTTCGCCGCACGCTCACCGAGACCGCCAGCAACAAGACCCGCGCCGCCAAGGGCGCCGGCACCATGCGCGAACTGTTCACGCACCACAAGCGCGCCTTCCTCGTGGTGCTGGGCTACACGGCCGGCGGCTCGCTGATCTTCTACACCTTCACCACCTACATGCAGAAGTACCTGGTGAACTCGGCCGGCATGTCGATCAAGACCGCCAGCAACGTGATGACCGCGTGCCTGTTCATCTACATGTGCATGCAGCCGCTGTTCGGCGCGCTGTCGGACCGCATCGGACGCCGCACCAACATGCTGCTGTTCGGCGCGCTGGGCGCGCTGATGACGGTGCCGGTGCTGAGCAACCTGCAGAACGTCGGCAGCCCGCTGATGGCGGGCGTGCTGATCACCGTGGCGCTGGCGGTGGTGAGCTTCTACACCTCGATCAGCGGCATCGTGAAGGCCGAGATGTTTCCGCCCGAAGTGCGCGCGCTGGGCGTGGGTCTGTCGTACGCGGTGGGCAACGCGATCTTCGGCGGCAGCGCGGAATACGTGGCGCTGGGACTGAAGTCGATCGGCCACGAGTCGTACTTCTACTGGTACGTGACGGCGATGATGGCCGTGGCGTTCCTGGTGAGCCTGCTGCTGCCCAAGCAGGCGAGCTACCTGCACCACGACAAGTAGGAATTTCAGGGCATTTCAGGGCATGTCGGCGCGCCCTTTGGCGAGCCGGCCGGCGACCAGACCGGCCAGCACGCCTCCCAGGATGGCGCCACCGAAGGGAAGACGGCCTGCCGCCCATCCCGCCAACGCGCCGGCACATGCGCCTGCGAACGCCCAGGCCCACACCGAACGCTGCCGCGCATAAGGGCGCGAAGGCTTCTGGGCCCACAGGCCGTTGGCCACCAGCCAACCGATGGCGATCAGCCACAAGATCACGGTCGTGAACAAACTCGTACTCCCTGGTCGGCACGGCGCCGGCCTTGTTCAAAGGGTAACCGGGCGGCCTTTCAAAACGCGTTCATCGGCGAGGACATCCGGCGGGATGGGCGCGCCGCCTACGCGCGGCTGCGCCAATTGCTGCCGGGGCCGGGCGCGGGGCCATGGGAACTTCGTCGTTCCTTCATGCAACCCCCTCCACGCCCACCTATGGCCGACACATCTCCCGTTCCGCAGCCCCTGACGGTGCTGGAAGGAACCTCTCACCCGCTCGGCTCGACCTTCACGGGCGACGGCGTCAATTTCGCCGTGTTCTCGGCCCATGCCACGCAGGTGCAGGTCTGCATCTTCGACGAGGCCGGCACCACGCAGATCGGCTGCGTCACGCTGCCCGAATACACCGACGAGGTGTGGCACGGCTTCGTGCCCGGCCTGCAGCCCGGCGCGCGCTACGGCCTGCGCGTGCACGGCCCCTACGAGCCCGAGAAGGGCCACCGCTTCAACCACCACAAGCTGCTGCTCGACCCCTACGCCAAGGCGCACATGGGCGAGCTGAAGTGGGGACCCGAGGTGTTCGGCTACACCGTGGGCCACGAAGACGGCGACCTGAGCTTCGACGAACGCGACAGCGCGCCCTTCGTGCCCAAGTGCGTCGTGGTCGATTCGCGCTTCGAGTGGACGCAGACCGACGCGCTGCGCGTGCCGTGGAAGGAGACCGTGTTCTACGAAACCCACGTGCGCGGCTTCACCATGAAGCACCCCAAGGTGCCCGAGCAGTTTCGCGGCACCTTCGCCGGCATGGCGCGTGACGAGGTGCTGGCGCCCATTCGCGCGCTGGGCGTGACCAGCGTGGAGCTGCTGCCGGTGCAGATGTTCCTGAACCAGTCGTCGCTGCTGGAGAAGGGCCTGACCAACTTCTGGGGCTACGACACCATCGGCTTCTTCGCGCTCGACCCGCGCTACATGGACGGCCCGCACATCGACGAGTTCAAGCACATGGTCGACCGCTTCCATGCGCACGGGCTCGAAGTGATCCTGGACGTGGTCTACAACCACACGCCCGAAGGCAACGAGCTCGGCCCGACCATCTCCTTCAAGGGCATCGACAACGCCAGCTACTACCGGCTGCTGCCCGACACGCCGCGCTACTACATCAACGACACGGGCACCGGCAACACGGTGAACCTGAGCCATCCGCGCGTGCTGCAGATGGTGATGGACAGCCTGCGCTACTGGGTGACGGAAATGCGCGTGGACGGCTTCCGCTTCGACCTGGCGACCATCCTGGCGCGCGAGCCGCACGGCTTCGACGAAGGCGGCGGCTTCCTCAAGAGCTGCCGGCAGGACCCGGTGCTCTCCAGCGTGAAGCTGGTGGCCGAGCCGTGGGACATCGGCCCCGGCGGTTACCAGGTCGGCGGCTTTCCGCCCGGCTGGGCCGAATGGAACGACCAGTTCCGCGACACGGTGCGCGCCTACTGGAAGGGCGACGAAGGCATGGCCGGCAAGCTGGCGCAATGCCTGACCGCGAGCGGCGAGCGCTTCAACCAGCGCGGGCGCCGCCCCTGGGTCAGCGTGAACTTCATCAGCGCGCACGACGGCTTCACGCTGGCGGACACGGTGAGCTACAACGAGAAGCACAACGACGCCAACGGCGAGGACAACCGCGACGGCCACTCGGACAACCGCTCGTGGAACTGCGGCGTCGAAGGCCCGACCGACGACGAGCAAGTGCTGGCGCTGCGTGCACGCCAGCAGCGCAACCAGCTCGCCACGCTGATGCTGTCGCAGGGCACACCCATGCTGCTGGCGGGCGACGAGTTCGGCCGCACGCAGCAGGGCAACAACAACGCGTACTGCCAGGACAGCGAGATCTCGTGGGTGGACTGGACCACGGCCGAGGGCGAAGCCGGGCGCGCGCTGGCCGATTTCTCGGCGCGGCTGCTGGCGCTGCGCAAGGAGCTGCCCGTGCTGCGGCGCAACCGCTTCCTGGCCGGCGCCTTCTTCGAGGACATCGGCGTGAAGGACTCGATCTGGTTCACGCCGGCAGGCGAGGAAATGCAGGCACCCCATTGGGAAGATCCGCAGACCCGCTCGTTCGCGCTGCTGCTGGACGGCCGTGCGCCCGCCTCGGCGATTCCGGTCGAGGCGCACGACGCCAGTGTGCTGCTGGTGTTCAACGCCTGGCAGGACGCCGTGCCCTTCACGCTGCCGGCCCCGCCCGCGGGTCCATGGACGCTGAAGATCGACACGGCCGATCCGGCCCTGGGCGCGGACGATGCAATGACAAGGGACGAATACCTCGCGACCGGCCGCTCGGTGCTGGTGTTCACCAGCCGCTAAGCCCGGCGGCCTTACAAAACCATCCCTCTACCATCCATGCAGATGGTGATAGGATGGCTCATGCCAGCCAAGAACCCTCCGCCCCCCGCCGCCCCGCCGGTCAAGACGCCCGAGTCCGAGAAGATCACCATCAACATGGGCTTCGTCGACCTGGGCCACATCGACCTGCTGGTGGCCGAGGGCTTCTATTCGAACCGCACGGACTTCATTCGCACGGCCATTCGCACCCACCTGGCGTCGCACGCCGACGTTCTGCGCCAGGCGGTGTCGCGCAAGACGCTGGTGCTGGGGCTGCAGAGCTTTTCTGTGGCAGACCTCGAAGCCGTGCACGCCGCGGGCGAAACGCTGCAGGTGCGCGTGCTCGGCCTCGCGGTCATCGCGCCCGACGTGAGCCCCGCGCTCGCGAGCGCAACCATCGACTCGCTCACCGTGCTCGGCGCGCTTCACGCGTCACCCGCCGTCAAGGCCGCGCTGGCCGGCCGCATCCGTTGACCTGTCAGCCACCACCACCTGGGCCACTTCCAATGAATCCACTTTTCGCCGGCCTCATGAAAGAGGCGGCCGACCTCACGCGCCACGGCCGGCTGGCCGAAGCCACCGAGGCGATCCAGCGTGCGTTGCGCGGCGGCGGCGCCGACGCGCAACCGGCATCGCAAGCACCGGTCGCCGATGCCGACGTGATCGACATCGAGGCACGCGTGATCGAGACTGAACGCGCCACGCCTGCGACCTCACCCTCTTGCACGCCCTCACCTTCCCCGCACGAGCCCCAAGGCGCCGACCAGTGGACCCCCGGCAGCTTCGCGCACCAGGGCCGCACGGTCGACTACATGCTCTTCGTGCCCGCGAGCGCTGCCGGACAGCCCGCTACGCCGCGCCCGTTGGTACTCATGCTGCACGGCTGCACGCAGAACGCCGCGGACTTCGCGGCGGGCACGCGCATGAACGAGCACGCACGAAAAAGCGGCGCGATCGTGCTCTACCCCGAGCAACCGCTGCGCGAGCACGGCCAGAAATGCTGGAACTGGTTCAAGCCCCAGCACCAGCAGCGCGGCAAGGGCGAGCCCGCCTTGCTGGCGGCGCTCACCCTGCACATCGCCGAGCAGCAACACGCAGACCGCTCGCGGCTCTACGTGGCGGGCCTGTCGGCCGGCGGCGCCATGGCGGATGTGATGGGCCACTGCTATCCGGACATCTACGCCGCCGTCGGCGTGCATTCGGGGCTGCCGCATGGCGCGGCGCACGACATGATGTCGGCGCTGAACGCGATGCGAACCGGCGCCGCGCCCGCGCGCGCCGCCGCAGGCACGACCGCTCCGCCCACCATCGTGTTCCACGGCGACGCGGACACGACCGTGCATGCGAGCAACGGATTGGCCATCGTGGCAGGTGCAGCGCGGGGAGAGGTCAGCGAAGGCAGTTCCGCGTCGGGGCGGCGCTTCACGCGAACGCAGTACCCGCCGTGCGCAGGCCACGCAGATGCAGAGCACTGGCGTCTTCATGCGGCCGGCCATGCCTGGTCGGGCGGCAGCGCGCAGGGCAGCTACACCCAGCCCGACGGCGTCGATGCCAGCGGCGAAATGCTTCGTTTCTTCCTGGCGCATCGCCTGGACACCGCAGCGAAATAAGCACCGAAATAAGCACCGAATAAGCAAGAAAAAGAGGACGAGAAAAAGGGCGCCGCCGGCGCCCTCTTCTCCAAGCTGAAAGCGCTTAGCCCTTCATTGCCTTGATGCTGGCCTTGGCCTTGTCATGGTCGGCCTTGGCCTGGTTCACGCAAGCGCTCTTGGCGTCACCCGACTGGTCGTCGCACTTTTCCTTGGCCACTTCGTAGTTCATGGTGGCGGTTTCTTCCGCGACCTTCTTGGCGTGGCCGGCGGTGGGCTTGTAGTCCTGTTCGAGCTGGGCCTTGGCGACGTTCTCGGTGCCCTTGGCTTCCTTCTCGCACACGTCCTTGGCGTTGTCCTTCAGCGTGTCGCACTTGGCCTTGGCGACCTTGTAGTCGGCCGAGATCTTTTCCTTGGCGACGTTGTATTCGTCCTTGGTCAGGGCGTTGGCGGCGGTCATGACGAAGCAGCTGGAAGCGATGGCCAGAACGAGAAGATGTTTTTTCATGGGAAGTCCCTCAGAGGTTGAATGATCTTTTGGCGCCGCCCTTTGCGGCTCCGGTGAATGCAATGTACGAAGGCCAGAATCGCCAGCGGGTAGGACGACACCCATCCCACGTCTAGGCTGCCGCCACACGCCTTCGCAGGTGAGTGGCGCGGCCCTTGCATGACTGACAAACCAACCCTGGAGGAATTCGCCATGAGGCTTCACGCCACCTGCAAGATGACCGTCACCGCCAGCGCCGACTGCCCTGTGGTCGCCATGCTTCGCCCGCGCAGCGGCGAGGCGCAATGGATGGTCAGCGAGCGCTACGAACTGCACCCCTGGGTGCCGACCACCGAGTACGTCGACAACTACGGCAACCTGTGCCAGCGCCTGAAGATCCCGCAGGGCGAGATGCGCATCGAGGTCGACATGATCATGGAGGCCGACGCCGACATCGCGGTGGCGCCCGACGCAGGGGCCGTGCCGGTGGAAGACCTGCCCTTCGACGCGCTGCAGTACCTGCTGCAAAGCCGCTACTGCCCGTCCGACAAGATGGGCGAGCGCGCGCAACAGGTTGCCGGCGACGCAATGCCGGGCTATGCCCAGGTGGAGGCGATTCGCAGCTGGGTCCACGCGAACCTCGAATACAGGTACGGCGTGAGCAACGGCTCCACCGACGCGCTGGACACCTTGAACGACGGCGCGGGCGTGTGCCGCGATTTCTCGCACGTCGCCATCGGCATGTGCCGTGCGCTGCGCATTCCCGCAAGGCTGGTGGTGGGCTACCTGTACCAGCTCGACCCCATGGACATGCACGCCTGGTTCGAGGCTTTCGTGGGCGGGCGCTGGTACACCTTCGACGCCACGCAGGCCCAGCCGCGCGGCGGGCGCATCGTGGTGGCCTACGGCCGCGATGCGGCGGACGTGGCCT
Organism: Variovorax monticola; assembly: GCF_051216855.1. Classification (NCBI taxonomy): domain Bacteria; kingdom Pseudomonadati; phylum Pseudomonadota; class Betaproteobacteria; order Burkholderiales; family Comamonadaceae; genus Variovorax; species Variovorax monticola. The sequence goes on along the minus strand of NZ_JBPJZP010000001.1, from coordinate 1,160,039 downwards.
TTCTCTCCAACTACGGCCCGCTGGAAATGGGTGAAATGACGGTCACGGTGGACGAGGTCCGTGCCGGCACCACCCAGGTTGCGCTGATGCCAACTTAGGCGCGGGCCGCCCTTGCCGCGTTGCGCAGGTCACGAATCTGGTCGTGGTTGCGCTGCGCGGCCTGCGCCTGCGCTTGCACGACCTGCCGCACGCCCTGCGGCAGTTGCGCCTTCAAGGCCTTGCGGTAGCGCGCCACGGCAGCGTCTTCTCCGCGCTCGCATTCCTCCAGGATCGACAGCTCGCTGTTCGCGCCCACCGCGCCTTTGACATGCACCCAGCCACGGTGCAGTGCGCCCGAAGCCGTACCGCCTTCGGCGGGCTTGCCGCCATAAGTGACGATCACCTGCGAGAGCTGGGCAGCGGCCTCGCGGCATTGCGCGGCGCGCGTCGTGAACACTTCCTTCAGCCGCGCCGACTCCACTTCCTCCGCACAGGTGCGAAAGCCCGCCTCGCCGTCGCGCGTGTTCTCGAGCACGTCGTTCAGCACGTCGACCACTTCGTCGTTGGAAAGCGGATCGCCTTCGGGGAACGACATGTCTTCTTCACGCATGTAGAGCCTGTCGGCCCGCTCCCAGGCGGCGTGCGAGGCCGGGCGTGCCTGGTCCCATGAGAGCGACGAGGCACCGCGGCGCGCCTCCCACTCGCGGGCGAGCGCGGGCTCGACGGCGGCAAAGTCTTCGTCCGCCACCGCGCGGCGGTTCCAGCCGAGCTCGTAGGCCGGCGCGTAGTGCTCGTAGCTCAGGCCGGGTTCGTAGTAGGGCTCGCGGGTGAACGAGCCTTCCCAATGGCTGTGTTCCGCGGTCGGGTTGATGCGCTCCGCCACGGCCTTGCCGCCCAGGCCGCCGACGACGGCGCCCACGAGCATGCCGGCCACCGCGCCGGCCGGGCCGCCGATGGCACCCACGGCGGCACCGGCGACAGCACCGCCCGTGGCGCCTGCACCGGTACCGACCGGGTGCGCGCCCGGCTCGCCGGTGATCGGGTCCAGGTGAAGGTCGTCGCGGTCGGTGGTGTTCTTGAGTTGGGTCATGGTGATTCCTTGCGAAGAATGGATGAACGCCCGGTCTGGTTTGTTCGGGTTGTTTGACCACCATGGTTCGCCGCCGGCAGCGCACGCAAGGTCGGCGACCGGCGCGGTGTGCTGTAGTCCATTCCGTCGAGCGCGGCGGTGCAGAATCCGGGCGCATGAATTCACTTCCGGTCGTCGCCAGCGTCCACCTGAGCCCGGTGCACAAGTTCAGCAAGCCCGCGCAGCTGGGCATCCGGCTGCTGCAGGGGCTGGGCGTGGAAGGCGATGCACATTGCGGCGCCACCGTGCAGCACCGGTACGACAAGAGCCGCCGCCCGACAAGCCCCAACCTGCGCCAGGTTCACCTGATCCAGGGCGAGCTGCTCGACGAACTCCAGGCCGAAGGCTTCCGGGTGCACCCCGGCGAGCTGGGCGAGAACCTGTCGACGCGCGGCATCGACCTGACGGTGCTGCCCACCGGCACCCGGTTGCTGCTGGGCGACGAAGCCGTCGTCGAGCTCACCGGCCTGCGCAACCCCTGTGTCTACATCGAGCGGTTCCAGGCCGGCCTGCTGGCGCAGATGCGCATCAGGCGTCCGGGTGCGTCCGCGAGCGTGCGGGCCGGCGTGATGGGCGTCGTGGTGCATGGTGGCCACGTGGGCGCGGGTGATGCCATCGGGGTCGAGCATCCGGGCAAACCGTGGCGGGCGCTGAAGCCGGTCTGACCCGCGCAGCCGCCGAGGCACAGGCCGATACCATCGCCCGCATGCCCGACCTGCAAATACCGATCCAGCGCGGCGCGCGCGAGCCGATCGCCGTGCAGATCAGCGCGGGCCTGCGCGCCGCCCTGCGCGACGGACGCCTGGCACCGGGCGCGCGCCTGCCGTCGTGGCGCGACTTCGCGGCGCAGCTTGGCGTCGCGCGCGGCACGGTGCGCCTGGCCTACGAACGGCTGATCGACGAAGGGCTGGTCGTCGCCCTGGGCGCGGCCGGCACGCGCGTCGTGCAACGGCCGCCGCCGGCGCACGTGCCGCCCACGCCGGGGGAAGGGTCCGTCGTCGACGACTTCACCACCTTTCCCTCGGCCGCCTCGGTGTTCCAGATGGGCGTGCCCGCGCACGACGCTTTTCCCGCGCAGGTGTGGTCGCGCACGGTGGCACGCGCGGTGCGCGCCGCGGCCGGCGCGCCGCAGGTGTACCCCGACCCGCGCGGGCTGCCCGCGTTGCGCGCGGAAATAGCGGCGCACCTGGTCATCGCGCGCGGCCTTTCGTGCCAGCCGTCGCAGGTGTTCGTGTCCACGGGCTACGCCGGGGCGCTGTCGCTGGCCGTGCACGCGCTCGGCCTGTCGGGCGGCGCGGCGTGGGTGGAAGACCCGGGCTATCCGCTGGCGCGCCGCGCGCTGGGCCTGCTGGGCATCGCGGCGGTGCCGGTGCCTGTCGACGCCGAGGGGCTCGACGTGGCCTGGGGCATCGCACGCGCGCCGCAGGCCGCGCTCGCGCTGGTCACGCCGGGACAGCAGGCGCCGCTGGGCGTGGCGCTGTCGCCGCGGCGGCGCCTGGCGCTGCTCGGCTGGGCCGCGCGCTCCAAAGGCTGGATCGTCGAGGACGACTACCTCGGCGAACTGCAGCTGCAGGGCCGCGCCGTGCCCGCGCTGGGCGCACACGACCCGGCCGCGCGCGTGCTGCACATCGGCTCGTTCAGCAAGACGCTCAGCCCGACGCTGCGGCTCGGCTTTCTGGTGGTGCCGCCGGGCGAGGTGCAGCGTTTCACGCGCGCCGCCGCGGTGCTGTCGCCGGCGTCTTCACCGCTCGCACAAAGCGCGCTGGCCGAGTTCATGCGCGAGGGGCACTACCTGCGGCACCTGCGGCGCATGAAGCGCCTGTACCTGTCGCGCCGCGACGCACTGACCGCCGCGCTCGACGCGATGTCGGCTACCTACATCCGGGCGGGCCTCGCGGTGCTGCTGCGGCTGCCGCCGGGCCTGCACGACGACGTGGCGCTGGTGCAGGCGGCGCGGGCGCACGACCTGTCGCCCACGCCGCTGTCGCCGTGGTACGCCGTGCCCGGCCCCGAGCGCGCGGGCCTGCTGCTGGGCGTGACCAACCTGCACGAAGACAGCGCCCGCGCAACCTGCGAACGGCTGATGCGGCTGATCGAGCGGCACGGCTGACGCGGCCAGGGTGCGGTCAGGGTGTGGCCAGGGTGCGGCCCGGCGCCGCGCATGGTGCAGTGAATCGTGCAGTTCTTGGGTCTACCGCGCGCGGGCCGCGGTCCGCAAAATTCCTTCATGCGCCCCACTCTGATGAAGGACACGGAATGAACCCGACCCGCGCGATGCCCCCGGGCTTCGCCATCCGGCACGCCGACAGCGAAGCCGAGCTGCACGCCTGCTGGCCCGCCATGCACGAACTTCGGCCGCAGCTGCGCGACGCGCACGACCTGGCCGAACGCGTGCACCGCATGCGCGAAGACGGCTACCGCCTGCTGGCCGCATGGCGCGGCGACGAAGCCATCGCGCTCGCAGGCTACCGGCTGCAGGAGAACCTGGTCTACGGGCGCTTCCTGTACCTCGACGACCTCGTCACGCTCGAACGCGAACGCGGCGGCCAATGGGGTGCGCGCCTGATCGACGAGACCACGCGCATCGCCGAGGAAGCCGGCTGCGCGAAGCTGGTGCTCGACACCGGCCTGGCGAACGCGCTGGCCCAGCGCTTCTACTTCCGCCAGGGGCTGCTGAGCGGCGCGATGCGCTTCAGCAAGGTGCTGCAAGGTGCTGCGCGATGAAGAACCTCCTGCACATCACGGCCAGCCCGCGCGGCAACGCCTCGTTCAGCGTCAACTTCTCGCAGCGCATCGTGGAGCGCCTGCTGGCGCGCGAGCCCGACGCGGTGGTCGTGCGGCGCGACCTCGGCACCGCCGGCCTCGCGCACATCGACGAGACCTACGGCCACACGCTCGCGGGCTCCTGGCCGATGCAACCCGACGCGTACGAGCGTCCCGGCTCGCTGGCGCAGTCCGAGCGGCTGATTCGCGAGCTCGAGCAAGCCGACGCGGTCGTCATCGGCACGCCGATGCACAACTACACGGTGCCCTCGGTGCTGAAGGCGTGGATCGACCATGTGCTGCGCGCGCACCGCAGCTTCGGGTTCTCGGCCGAAGGCAAGGTCGGGCTGCTCGCGGACCGGCCGGTGTACATCGCCGTGGCGTCGGGCGGGGGCTACACGGGCGAAGGTGCGCGGCAGCCCGACTTCCTGACGCCCTACCTCGAGGCCGTGTTCAAGACCATCGGCATCCGCGACCTGCATTTCTTTGCGCTGCAGCACACGGTGATGGGAGACGAGGCGGTGAGCAGGGCCTTGCGCGGGGTCGAAGCACTGCTGGACAGCACACTGCCGACGCAGCTCGCGGCGGTGTGATGGCGGTGTGATGCCGGGGTTCCCGGCGATCGCCGCCTTGCTAGCTCCCGAGGCTCGCGCCGATCTGGCGGCGCATTTCGTCCGCCAGCGGATGCAGCACCTCGGCCTTGCGCGCGCCGACGACGCCGTAGCCCAGGCCCTTGTCGGCCCAGGCATAGCCGGCGACCGGGCCCTGCCCCTCTTGTCCTTCCTGTTCCTTGATCGGCCGCATCACCGGCGTGTCCTTGTCGACCGCCATCGGCCTGACCGTCAGCGCGAGCCGTGAGCCGCCTGCGTCGTCGTACATGAAGAGCCCGGCCGGGCCGTGCGCCGTCATGACCAGGCGCCCGCCGATGAAGTCGTAGCCCGAGGCCGACAGATCGGGAATCGCGACCTTGCGCCCGAGCCGGGAAGACACCCAGTCGACCAGCTCGGTGCGCTGCGACGGCCCCATCTCCACGGGCCGCACGGTGTCCGACGCATACACGACGTAGCTGCGCGTCGCCTCGCGCGCCAGAGCGGAAATGCCGGCATCGCCACCGGGCGGCATGTCGCCGCGCAAGGACCACCCGGCGCTGGTGCCCAGGCCCAGCGCGAACACGACCGCCGCCGCCATGCCCCAGGGCCAGCGGCGGTGCAGCACTCGCCGGTCCTGCCGGTCCTGCCGGTCTTGCTGTTCGCGCTGCGCGTGCGCGTGCACCAGCCGCGCCAGGTTCAGCGCGGGCGGCAGCGGCTCGTCGGCAATCGGTGCCAGGGCTTCACGCAGGCCCTGCCGGTGCGCGGCGTAGGCCTCGACCTGGCACGCGGCCTCGGGGTGGTGGGCCAGGTACTCGCGCACTTCGCGACGGCGCGGCGCGGCCAGCGCGTCGTCGACGTAGGCGTGCAGGTCTTCTTCGAGGATGGGGCGTGCGTCCAAGGGGTCGCCGTTCATGGGAGTACTCGCAGGTGGGGGCGCGCCGGGGCTTGCGCGTCGGACGGCGCAGACGGGGCAGACGACAGGGCCGAAGGCATCGGGTCCACGCCGTCGAGCATGCGGTGCACGCGCTGGCGTGCGCGCGCCAGCCGCGACATGACGGTGCCGATGGGAATGTCGAGCGTCGCGGCGGCCTGCGCGTAGCTCAGGTCTTCGACAGCCACCAGCAACAGCACCGCGCGCTGGTCCTCGTGCAGCAGGTCGAGCGCGCGCATCAGCTCGTGGTGCGTCACGCGGTGCTCCTGCTGCGCCGGGGTGCTCAGTTCGGCCTCGTCGATGTCTTCCACGGCCACGTGCAGGCCGCGGCGCGACTGCTGCCGCACTCTGTTCATCGCCAGGTTGTGCAGGATGGCGAAGACCCACTGCCGCGTGTCGTCGGCCTCGCGCCGCTGGCCCCAGCGGCTGATGACGCGCTCCAGGCAGTCCTGCACCAGCTCGTCGGCCGATTCGCGCTCGCGCAGCAAGGCGCGTGCGTAGCGCCGCAGGGCGGGGATCATCGGCTCGACGAGAAGGAGCAGGTCGTTCATGTCCAGGACATCGCAACTGGCCAGCGTGACACCGGTGCCGTGCCTTAAAGGCTCTGCACCTGGACCGGGGCTGCGGGCTTGCCGCCCGATTGTGGCGCGATGACGAGGTAGCGCTTGCTGTCCGCGGGGGTGGCGCCCTGGATCTGCTGGCGGATCGGGCCGATGGCGTTCACGATGGCGGCGCCCGCGGGGTTGGTCATGAAGTTGGCGAGCGGCTGCAGCGTGCCGCTGCCGTCCGGCCGGTCCGACAGCGCGAGCACGTAGGGCTGCCTGGGCACGAGGCCCGTGGCCGAGGCCTGCAGCACCTGCAGCAGGCCCTGGTCGAACAGCGCAACGCTGGTCGGCGGGTTGCCCGTGGACGAGGCTTTCTGTGCCTCGGGTGTCACCAGCGCAAGGTGCGCGACCTGGCCCGACAGGCCCGGCGCCTGCAAGCCTTGCAGGCCGTCGCCCGCCTCCGCCGGCACGGCGTTGGGCACATAGGCGATGGCCTGGGGCGCCTGCCCCACGGGCACGGTCGCCACCACGGTGTTGCTGTCGGTGTCGATGGCCGCGAGCGCATCGGCGTTTTCCAGGCCCACGTAGACGCGCTTGCCGTCGCCCGAGGGCCAGATGCCGTGCGGCAGCTTGCCCACCGGAATGGTCGCGACCTGCGCGAAGTCGTCGGTGCGGAACACCTTGACCACGTTCAGGCCGCCGATGGTCACGTAGGCGAAGCTGCCCTTGCGGTTGGTGACGAAGTTGACGTGGTTGGTGATCGGGCCGGTGTCGAAGGACTTGATCACCGCGAAGGGCGGCTTCGCGTCGAACACCATCGTGCGGCCCACGTCCTTGAGCGTCATCCACACCTGCTTGCCGTCGGGCGAGGCGGCGATGTTGGGGCAGAAGGGGCTGTCCTGCTTCACGCGGCCGACGGTCTGTTTGGTGGCGATGTCGATCACCACGGTCTCGGGGTTGAACGACGAGCACACGTAGCCGTACTTGCCGTCGGGCGAGAAGATCTGCATGCCGGGGCCGCCGGGCGTGGTGATGCGCGTCTTTTCCATGAAGGTGGCGGCGTCGAGCACCGACACGTAGTTTTCACCGCGCACCGTGACCCACACCTCCTTGCCGTCGGGCGTGAAGAAGGCTTCGTGCGGCGAGCGGCCGACATAGGTGGTGTGCCTGACCGCGTTGGTGGCGGTGTCGATGAAGGTGACGGAGTTCGAGCCGATGGACACCACAGCCAGCGTGCGGTGGTCCGGCGAAAAGCCCATGCCGTGCACCAGCACCTGGCCCTTGTAGAGCGGGCTGAAGTTGCCGGGCGACGGGTCGCCCAGGCGAATCACGCCCAGCAGCTTGTTGTCGACCGGGTCGGTGACCGACACGGTGTTGGAGAACTGCTCGGCGGTGTAGACACGGTCGCGGTGGCTCATGGGAATGTCGGCGTCGGCGCTGGCGCCCGGCGCCTGGCCCGCCTGCGCGCACGCGGCAATGGCGGCCAGCGCGGTGGCGGCCAGGATGTGGAAGAGGCTGTGCTTTTTCATGGTGTCGCTCTGGGTGGTTGATGCATGCGTTGAGGCGTGACAAGGGGCGTGAAAAGGGGCGCGGGAACGGCGGCGGGCCTACATGCGGCGCGCCTGTGTGGGCGCAGGGGCCGAGGGCGGCAGCGGCTGGCCGAGCGCCAGGCGCATGGCGGCAATTTCCTGCTGCTGCTCGACGATGATTTCCTGCGCGATGCGGCGCAGCTGCTCGTTGCCGCCGTGGCGCAGCTCGGCCAGCGCCATGTCGATCGCGCCCTGGTGGTGGGCGATCATCATGTCGGCGAAGTCGCGGTCGACGTCGCCGGAAGGCTTGATGCTCATGCCGGCCATCATCTTGTTCATGGCGGCGTCGTTCTCCGCGGCAAAGCCGGCCTCGGCCGGTTCGCGCGTGGTGCAGATGTCCATCAGCCCGGCCATCGCGGTTGCGCCGGCACTGCCGGGCGGCATGTGTGTCGCGGCAAAAGCCACCGCTGCGCAGGCAAGGGCCGCGGTGCCGACTGCCAAGGCGCCGGGGCGCAGCAGGCCGCACCGGAATTTCATCTGCATGGGGTGTCCTCTTCTTGGATGGCACTGGGCCGTCACAGAGGTAGACACCGCGGCCGGGGGCTTATTCCGGCGGGGCGAAAAGAAATACTTTGCCGGGCGTGCCGCTGCGCTGCGGCACCGCCGGGCCGGCCGGTCGCGTCAAGCCCTGACGCAACCGGCGCAAGCCTCGTTGACTACAGGTCAGCGGGCTGCGCCTGCCCTCGCCGGCAGCACCCAGCCAGGCCGGATGAAATGGCAGGTGTACCCGTCGGGCCGGTGCTCCAGGTAGTCCTGGTGCTCGGGCTCGGCCTGCCAGAAGTCGCCTGCGGCGGCCACTTCAGTGACCACCTTGCCCGGCCACAGGCCCGAGGCGTCGACGTCGGCGATGGTGTCGAGCGCCACACGCCGCTGTTCGTCGCTGGTGTAGTAAATCCCCGAGCGGTAGCTCAGGCCCATGTCGTTGCCCTGGCGGTTCTTGGTGCTCGGGTCGTGCAGCTGGAAGAAAAATTCCAGCAGCTTGCGAAAGCTGATGCGCTCGGGGTCGAACACGATCTCTATGGCCTCGGCATGCGTGCCATGGTTGCGGTAGGTGGCGTTGGGCACGTCGCCGCCCGAATAGCCCACGCGGGTGGAAAGCACGCCGTCGTAGCGGCGAAAAAGCTGCTGCATGCCCCAGAAGCAGCCACCGGCGAGCACTGCGCGTTCTTCACTCATGAGAGATCTCCTTGACTTGGTCCAGATAGGCTTCGTAGCCGTCTTGCGCCATGCGCTCGCGGGGAACGAAGCGCAACGAGGCCGAATTGATGCAATAGCGCAAGCCGCCCTGCGCCTTGGGGCCGTCGGGGAACACATGGCCCAGGTGGCTGTCGCCCTGGGCCGACCTGACTTCGATGCGCACCATGCCGAGGCTGGCGTCCTTCAGTTCGCTGACGTGCGCCGGCTCGATGGGGCGGGTGAAGCTGGGCCAGCCGCAGCCCGACTCGTACTTGTCGGACGAAGCGAACAGGGGCTCGCCCGACACCACGTCGACGTAGATGCCGAGCGCCTTGTTGTCCAGGTATTCACCGGTGCCGGGGCGCTCGGTGCCGTTCTGCTGGGTGACGCGGTACTGCTCGGGGCTCAGCCTGGCGATGGCGTCCGGGTCTTTTCGATAGTCGGGCATGGGGGTCCTTCAGAGGTTTCGGGCTCCAGCTAACTGGGTCCGGGCCGGCCGATATTCAACCGGCCGGTGGATTTCACCCGAAATTGCCAGGCCCCGCAGCGAACGCGGTGTTCCAGCCCCCAAAGCTGGGGGGCGGCCTGCCTCTTACGATCGGCGCATGAGCACAGATTCAAAAAACGAACGACCGCCGCTGGTCGACATCGGCGTCAACTTTCACTCGGCGCAACTGGCGCCGGTCACCGCCGCGTTGCTGGCGCGCGCACGGGCGGCAGGCGTGACGCAAATCCTGGCCACGGGCACTTCGCTCGCGTCCAGCCGGCTGGCGCTCGATCTTGCCAAGGCCAACCCCGGTGTGGTCTTTGCAACGGCGGGCGTCCATCCCCATGACGCAAAAAGCCACGACCCCGACACGCTTCGCGAACTGGCCGAACTCTGGAGGCACCCCGAAGTCGTGGCCGTCGGAGAGTGCGGGCTCGACTACAACCGCAATTTCTCGGCGCCCCAGGCGCAGCGCATCGCGTTCGAGCAGCAGCTCTCGATGGCCGTGGAGGCCCGCAAGCCGCTCTTCCTTCACTGCCGCGACGCCTTCGGCGACTTCCACGACATGCTGGCCCCCGCGATGGCCGACGGTGCCCGCGGCGTCGTGCATTGCTTCACTGGAAACCGCGCAGAGGCGGAGGCCTTCCTCGAGATGGGACTCGACATCGGCATCACCGGGTGGGTGACGGACCTTCAACGCGGGCAAGCACTTCGCGAGGCCGTGCCGCACATGCCGATTGATCGGCTGCACCTCGAGACGGACGCTCCCTACCTGTTTCCGAAGAACGCCGGCAGCCGCCGTGGCCACAACGAGCCGGCGAACCTTCCCTGGGTCGCTGCCGGCCTGGCGGAACTGATGCATCGCGATGTCGGGGAGATCATGCAAGCGTGCAGCGCCAACAGCCGGCGCCTGTTCGGTCTTCCGGGCGGTTGAACGGCGCGGCGCAAGGGGCGACCCGACACTTCGTCGAAAAACCGCGCGAAGTGATGGACTGCCCCCTCAACCGGGCGTGACGAAGCTCAGGGTCAGCTGCAGCACCATCGGCTGGCGCATGTCGCGCGGCGGCGGCTCGGCCAGCGTCTGGGTGGTGAGCAGCGTGCGCAGGTCGGTGTCGGTCTGCGCATCGCCGAGCGAGTCGAAGGCCACGCGCTCGATCCTCCCGGCGGGCGCCACCCACACGCGCACCACCACCGGCGCGGGCGGCACGGACTGGCCTTCCTTGAGCATGCGCGACTGCATGGCGGCGTGCAGGCGCACGACCGTGTCGTCGGCCGGATTGCTGAGGGACGCCTGCAACTGGTTGCCGGCAAGGGTGGCGTAGCTGATCCAGTGCTGCGGCACCTGCGGCTGCTGCGTCTGCGCCGTGGCGGCCACGGGCACTGCGGCGCTGGCAAGGCCCAGGCCCAGCCAGCCCAGGGCAAGGCGCAGGCGGCCCCGGCGGGGTGTCGGTCTGGAAGAAGCGTTCATGGCGGTCTTTCTGAAAGAAGGCTCAGCCGCAGAGCACGCCGACCGACAGGGTCGAAGCGCGCGCGGCTGGCGATTGCATGGGGCTCAGCTGCGGGCGGCCGCTTTGCGCGAAGGCGATATCGTGCGCACGCAGGAACTCCCGCACCTGCGAGACCGGCACCGCGCGCACCTGGGTCGCGCCCATGCCCGGGGGCATTCCCGCCACCGTCCCGGCGGCCGACGAGGCGGCACGGCTCAGCACCGTGCCCTGCGCATGCGGCGCGGCGGCCACGCGCTCCACCACCACGCCGAGCAGCAGCCCGTCGGCGCCCAATACCGCGCTGCCGCTGGCGCCAGGCTTCACGCCCGAGAGCAGTTGAAGCCCTTCGACGCCCGGCACGGTCATCGCGTTGCTCAGCAGCGTGGCCCGGTCGGGGAGATGCTGCAACACGGCATACGCTTCGGCGAACACGCCGACGCTGTGGCCCGATGCGGCATCCGCCAGCGCCAAGGTGGCGTGCAGGTACGGCTGGAGCGTGGTGCGCAGCACCGCCAGGTCGAGCTCCGGGCTCGCGGCCACCACCGTGGCCTGCGACACCTGCCCGCCCTTGACGGCGAACAGCGAGCGACAGTCCGACACCGCGTGCCGCGCAGTCAGCACGTCGCCCGCGGCGTTCAGGAAAACACCGCTGGCATTGGTGTCGGGCGGGCCGTCCGCCGCGGCATGGGCCGCGGCAAGGGCGAGACACACGCCGGCCAGCACTGGCGGTCGGAGGCGGAACAACAAAGCGGCGAGAGGCATGGCATCGATCGAACAAGCAGCGAACGGACAGGAGACCGCTCGCGCAAAACACGCCGGCGGCTGCGCGGACCTTCCCGTAAGACGGTCCGGCGCGCTGCCGACTGCGCTTTGTCACAAAAATTTCATGAAACCCGCTCCTGAGGCCGCAAAGCGCGCCGGGGCGCGCTCACCCCCACGAGCACCTGCCGGCCGCTGTTGTCGGCGCAGTAGTCGAGTGCCTGGCGCAAGGCGGTGTCCACGCCGCGCAGCGAGAGGGCGTAGCGGCTGGCGACCTCGTCGCGGGTCATCTCGTCGATCCGCAGGGCGATCAACACCGAGCGATGGCGGCGCGGAAGGCGGTCCATGGCGCGCTCCACGGCCGCCAGGTCGGAGCGGCCCTGCGCGATGTGGTCGGGGCCGGGCGTGTCGTCGGCGAGACGCTCGATCTCGGTGTCGGCGTCTCCCGTGTACTGCCAGGACCGGTTGCTGCGCATGCGGTCCATGGCGACATTGCAGGCCACGCGGTAGATGTAGGCGCTGGGGCTCTGCACGGGCGAGCGCACCGCCAGGTGCCCGAGCCGAAGCCAGGCATCGTGCAGGCATTCGCTGGCCATGTCGGCGCACCCGAGATGGTGGGTCAGCTTGCGCCGCAGCCCTTCGTAGTCGGCGCAGAGAAAGGCCTGCAGCGCGAGGCGGCGCTGCGCCTCGTCCAGCAGCTCGTTGGCCGCTTCGTCGCAAGGCGCCGCTTCCTGCGCACAGAGGACACTCATCGATGCCATGACGTGCTGCCCCGGCCGGCCTAGCGGTCCTGCCGCAGCCGACGAAGCTCGTCGCTGCTCAGGTTCGCCCAATGCCTGGGGTCGATCTTGCGACCCATGCCCACGACCTGCACGGGGTTCAGCGGGTCGTAGGCGCCCTGCACCCCGGATTGCAGCTCCGTGCGGGGCGGCGTCGCGGTGCCTGCGCCCGGCATCGACTCGTTGCCGAAGCCGAGCACGCGCACCGTGAAGACCGAAGACAAGGACTGCCGCGCGGCCGCGCGTTCGCGCTGCGTTGCATCCTGCGCGGCGGCCGTCGCCTGCGCGGCCGCCGCACTCGCATTGGTCAGCGCGCCGACGTTCACCGCCGTGACCACCGGCAGCCCCTTGGTCGCACCCTTCACCTGGATGTTGTCGGCGTTGAGCACCTGCAATGCCGCGATGTTCAGGTTCCCCGCCACGCGCAGGCCCGCATCGCCTGCGTTCACCGTGCCGCACGGTGCGACCAGGTCCACGTCGCCGTCGCCCACCGTGCCGATGCCGCTGCCGCTCATGTCCGACTTCTCGCGGATCACCGTCACGGCGTCCAGGTCGGTGGCCACCTCGGGCGCCGAGGGCACGCGCAAGGTCTTGGAGCCGCGCCCGGCATCGATGTCGCCGAGGGTGGCCCAGATGATCTGGTCGCTGCCCTGTTTCGTCACCTCGGGCACGAAGGACAGAATGCGCGACTGGTTGACGGTGACGTCGTCCCTGGCAAAGATGCCGATGTGCCCCGAGGCCAGCGTCACCAGGCCGTAGCCGGGCGGCACCGTGGCCCCCAGCGCCGCCACCTGCAACCCACCGCCGGGTGTGAGAACGCCGATGTCGCCGCCGGCCATGGTGCGCAGCATGAGGCTGTTGGCCGCCACGTCGCCCTTCCAGCTGTCGCCCGGAAACAGCGTCTTGATGGCCGCGTAGCCCCGGTTGTAGCCGCCGTTGCGCGGCAGGCCGCCGGTGCCCGGCTCGTTCTGGTCGCGCCCCGCTTCGCGCAGCTCGAGCAGGTAGACCTGCCGCAGGAACTGCTGCTGCGCGAGCGGGGGCAACTGCTGGAAGCGCGCCCATGCATCGAGCGGCGCGAGCTTTTCGCCGGTCATGTCCGACATGTACGACACCAGCCCGCGGCGCACGGTCTTTTCCTGCCCACCCGCACGCGCTTCCAGTTGGTCGGCCAGGTAGATGGGCAGCACGCTGCCGTCCGCGCCCCGGGCCTTCAGGTAGTCGGGCATGGACGCGACCTTCGACGGATCGAGGTACGCGGCCGTGAACGCCTCGTAGCCCACCGCATGGTTCAGCCCGGCCATGGCGGTGATGGTGGCGCCATGTTCCGGCAGGCCCTTGACCTGGGTCTCGGGCAGCGCGCGGTTGTTGGCGTCGTAGCGCTGGTTGCCCAGCGTCTGCACCTGCAGGTTGTCGGCGTACAGGTCGCGCCCGGCGGCCAGCACCAGCGTGCCGGGGCCCTGCATCTCGATGTTGCCGGTCAGGCCCGCGGCGAGCTCGTTGTAGCGGTTGAGCGGCCTCACGCTTTCCACCGCCAGGATGTCGTTGCCCGCCTCCAGCAACGTGACATCCGACGCACGCAGGTTGCGTCCCGCCAGCCGCAGCCCGCGAATGTCGGTGCCCGCGCGCACCCAGGTCTGCTCGTTGGCCTTCACGTCGAGCCCCACGACGGAACCCTGCGACGCATAGATGCGGCTGGGCTCGAAGTCGTTGGCCAGCGGGAGCACGTCGGGGTTGTGCAGGCTGCGCAGGTAGGGGTTGCTGACGGGGGAGGACTGCAACGGGTTGATCAGGTTGTCGAGCAGGTCCTCCACGCTCATCTGGTTGAACGGCGAGTTCGAGCCGCCCGGCATGTAGCCCGAGGACATCATCGCGGGGGTCGCGTAGGACATGACGAGCGGCGCGTCGAAGCGGATGTCGTTCCTTGCCAGCATCTTCACGTCGTTGGTGGTGCCGGGCATCACGTACAGCGGCCCGTCGATGGCGATGCCGCCGTTCAACGCCGCCGCCGAGAACCGCGCCGGATACCGGTTGCCGCCGAAGCCCACCAGCGTGTCCGTGTCGAAGCTGTTGAGCACCAGGTCGCGAAAGATGAACGCCGCGCGGTTCACGAAGGTGATGTTGCCGCCGGTCGACACCAGCCTGAGCGCGCTGCGGTCGGTGTAGCCGCTCATGTAGGCGCCGTAGTTGAGCAGCTGGCTGTCGTTGCGCAGGCCTTCGCCGTAGGTCACCAGCAGCGGGTCGATCACGGTCTGCAGGCGCAGGTCGCCCGCCGTGCGCAGGCTCAGCGTGGCGTCGCCCAGCGCAAGCACCGGCGCCACGGTGTAGCTCGATCGGGTGAGGCCGCCGTTGTTGTCGTCGCGGGTCAGCACCACCGTGTGGCCGACCGCCGTCTCGCCGGCGCGGATGTCGCCCGCGCCGCGCGCCACGTAGTACTGGCCGCCGCGAATGGCGCCGCCGGCCTGCACCGTCATGGCGCCGCCGTTGCGCATTTCCATGGCCATGGCTTCGCTCGCGGAGCGGCCGCCGCGCATGCGCATGTGGGTGGGCAGCGCGACCAGCAGGTTGCGCAGGTCGCCGCCCGCCTCCACGCTCACGTTGCCGCCGCCCAGCGCGCCCACGCCCTGCTGGAAGCGGCCGTAGTCGATCCACCAGCTCGACTGCTCGGGCGCCTTCAGCAAGGGGCCGTAGCTGCCGTCGGGGCGCACGCCGTTCTCGCCGTTGGTGTACTCGCCGAAGAAGCGCTCGGCGTTCAGGTTGCCCTGCCGGTTGAGCCATTCGGTGAAGTGCTGGCCCGACGGCACGGCCTCGATGCTGCCCTGCGCGCCGACGGCGAGGTTGCCGCCTTCCACGCCATAGCTCGCATTGGGGTTGGCTGTGGAAAAGTCGGCCCACGCCGTGGTGTCCTTGCGCCCGGCGGTGTAGATCACCGATTCCTTGTGCGCCAGGCGCAGGTCGCGGCCCGCGCGCACCTCGAGGTCGCCGGTGCCGGTGCGCACCAGCTTGCCCGCGCCGTTGTCCGGCGTGGGGTCGGCGTCGGTGGGAACGGCGGTGTTGGCCGTGCCCACCGTGACCGAGCCCTTGCCCTCGGCCTGCGCCGCGAGCGGCCTGAGCGCCATGGCGTCGGCCGAGGCCAGCTCGCCGCCCGCCACCAGCCGCAGGTTCCACGACGGGCCCGCCTGCAGCAGGCCGCTGCGGTCCGCCGCGTCGAAGCCGTCGCTCAGGTGGCCGTTGATGGCGAGGTTGCCGCCGGCGCGCAAGGTCAACGTGCCTTCGCGTGCGCCGGAGAAGTCGCTGAAAAGATTCCAGTCGCTGTTCAGCGCAAGGTCGCCCGCGCTGCGGATCTCGATACCGGGCATGACGGCCAGCCCGGTGCCCAGCCGTGCCGCCACCGCAGCCGATGCGCCGCGAAAGCGTGCGGCATCCGCGATGGCGTCGGCCTTGACCGAATCGACCGTGGCGCCGTCGTAGTCCTTCACGTCGTAGGTGCTCACGCCCTCGAGCACCGCCGAGCGCGCGCCCGTGACCACGGTGTTCAGCGCGGTGACCGCGATGTCGTCGTGCGCGGCATTCTGTGGCGCGCGCAGGCGCACCTTGCCGCCTTCGTTGCCGGCCACGTCGATCAGGCCGCCCTGCAGGTTCAGTTGCCCGCCGGCCGCTTCGAGGGTGACGCGGCCGTTGCCCAGGCTGCCGGTCGCCCCGGCGAGGAGTTGCGCGCCGGCCTGCATCGCCACGCCGTTGCCGGCGGTGATGCGGATGGCGCCGCCATAGGCCGAGCGTGCATCCACCGTGCCGGAGATGTCGATGCTGCCCCGGTCCGCGGTGAGAGCGAAGTCTTCCACCTGCGTGAAGCCGCCCAGCGCCACGTTGCCCTGGCGAATGCGGAACTGGCGCGACCGGTTGAAGCCGGCGTCGTTCAGCCGCTGGCTGAAACCGGCGAAGTCGGGCAACGCCTCGATGTCGAGCGCGAAGCTGCCCGCCTTGCCGCCGGTGCGCCCGGCCTGCGCGGCGATCGTCCCGTCGAGCACCACCGTGCCGCCCTGCGATGCCGACAGGCTCAGCGTGCCGGCGTCGCCGCCGTTCGGGTGCGCGGCAAGGTTGAGCCGGGCGCCCGCGTCCAGGCGCACATTGCCGCCCACCGCCGACAGGCCGATGCGGCCCGCGTCCGCGTAGTCGGCCGTGTCGAAGAATTGCTTCGCGAAGCCGCCCACGTCGATCACGGCGCCCTCGGCCACGACCAGGCTGCCGCCGGTGGCCGTCATGTCGATGCTGCCGCCCAGCGCGACGGCCCGGCCGCCGAAAGCGATGCTGCGCCCCGTGAGGCCCAGGCGCAGGCCCAGGCTGTCCTGCGGGTCGAAGGCCGCGGCCGCGCCTTGCGCCGGTGCGACGACCTGCAATGCGCCGGTCGTGGCAATGGCCTGCACCGCGCCGCCGCGCCCGGTGAGCAGCGGCGTGTTCAGCGTGAGCGGCGCGGCGCCCGCGTCGATGCCGCCCGCGCCCTCGCCGACGATCGCGTTGCGGCCCGACAGCACCACGGCGCCGAAGCCCGAGAACGTCTTCTGGCCGGCGCCCAGCACGAGCGTGGCGGCGTCCAGCGTGAAGCCGCCCGCGCCCGCGCCCGTGCCGGCCGGCACGCCCCCGCCTCCGCCGCCGCCGCTGTTGACGAGTGAAATGCTGTCACCCTGGATCGTCACATCCCCCGCGCCCCGCCCGACGAACGCGGCGCCGTCGAAGGTCAGCGTTTTCAGGCCGGCCGCGCCCAGGTCGAGCGAGCCGTAGAAGTCGAAGTCCGAATAGCTGCGCAGCGTCAGGCGCGAGGAATGCGAGAGCTGCGCGAGCGCGCCGCTGTCCAGCACCATGCCTTGCGAGCCGCCGCCGAAGCCGATGCGCCCGGACGACACCGACAGGTCGGTGCCGGCAATCTGCGCCGAGCCGGCCAGCTCCGTCGTGCGCGTTGCGTCGATCAGCAAGGCCTTGTCGCCGTTCACGACAGCGCCCGCGCCGATGGTGACCAGCCCCCCGCGCGAGGTGTCCACGCCCTCGCGCACGACCTTGACCGCATCGCCCGTGGCCACGCGAACCAGCGCGCCCCAGTCCCGTGCGGGCGTGGTGAGCACGTCGTCCGCGGCGTCCTTGGCGTCGATCACGCCGTCGTTGTTGTCGTCCAGGTTGCCGTCGGAGTCGGTGTAGCGCGCCGCCACTCTCGGCTTCATGACCAGGATGCCGGAGCCGCGGGCGCTGGCGCCCTTGGCGCTGACGCGGCTGCCGGCCTCGATGGCCACCCGGTCGCTGGCCGCCAGGATGATTTCGGGGCCGAACAGCTCGGACCCCTCGCCGTTGCGCACCACGATGTCGGTCGCGGTCACGTCCAGCTGCAGGCCCAGCGCATTGCCCTGGCGCTTGCCGCCCACCAGCAGGCTGCCGGCGCCGAAGTTCGACAGGCTCGCCGAATCGATGACGAGGTAGCCGTCGGCCTCCAGGCCGGCACCGTTCTGCCCGCCGCCCACGATGGCGATCTTCTTGCCGGCGATGTCGACCAGCCCGCCGCGCCCGCCCGCATCGGGCGCCGAGCGCAGCGTGCCGTCGAGCACCAGCCGGCGGCCCGCGTCGAACACCACGGCGCCGCCGTCGCGCGGCAGCCGGGGCGTGACCACGTTCTGGCCCGTGAGCCGGTACTGCGTGAGCTTGAAGGCCTCGGACGAGAAGAAATCGTTGGCCGTGGCTTCGTTGTATTCGGTGTAGCGGCGCAGCGTGCCGCCGGACATCACGCGCCAGGCCGTGGCCTGCACGTCCTTGTTGCCGCCATAGGTGTTGCCGGCCCTGCCCTGCATGACCAGGCTGCCGTCCGGCGCGCGGGTGGCGGGCGCGGGTGCGCCGCCCCACGCCTTGCCCGTCGCCTGCACTGCGAAGGCGCCGGGCAACAGCGCATAGCGCGCGGGCAGCAGGTTGTACCAGCCGGCTGCAAGGCCCGGGCCGCCGGCAAGCCACACGCGCTGGCCCGCCGGTGCGGCGCCCACGGGCGCCGCACCCGACTGCCCGGGCAGGATGGCGTACATGCCCGGCATGTTCAGCACATCGTGCGAGCCGCCGGGGCCGGGCACGAACTCCGAGGCGTGCAGGTCGCCGCCGCCGGCAATGTCCACCACCGCGCCGCGCGCCAGCGCCACGTCGGGCGACTTCATGGTGATGCGCTTTTCCGGCGGCGCGAGCAGCGAGCCGCTCGAGGGATTGGTGCTGTCCAGCGCCTTCGACGGGTCGTGCCAATGCTCGTTGTTGAACAGCGTGCCGTAGGGCACGGCCAGGCCGGCGCCCGACACCGAGGTGAGGCTGCCCGCGCCCAGCGACAGGCGCTGGCCCGCGTCCAGCTCGATCTGGCCGAAGGGCGCGCGCAACACGCCGTTCTGCGCGATCACCGGCGCTTCCAGGCGCAGGCTGCCGCCGGCCGACAGCGGCGCGCCACCGGCTTCTTCCAGGCGTTCGACGGTGATCGAGTCGCCGGCGCGGACGACGCCGGTCATCGCGCTCGTCGGGTACACCTGCCCGGCGTTCAGCACCAGGTGGCCGTCGACGTCCAGGTTGACCTGCAGCCTGGTGTCTTCGCCGATCTGCGCGGGCAGCGCGCCGCCCAGGCGGATCTCGCCGGCTTCGAGCACCGTGCGGGCGAAGCCGCTGATGCGCACGGCGCCGGCCTGGAACTGGCTCGGGTCCTCCGATGCCGAGATGTCGATCAGCGAGCCGGCAAGGGTCAGCTGCCCCGCCGCGCCGGCCTCCTGCGCAGCCACCGGGGCCGGCGCAGCGCCAGGCACAGCCGCCAGCACGATGCGAGGCGCGCGCAGCGACGACGACGAGGCCGCGTGCCCGACGATCGGCCCCTGCAGCAAGATCGAGCGGCCCAGCGCGAGGTTTGCGTTGTCCAGGCGAATCGCGCCTTGCGAGGCATTGACCAGCGCCAGGTCGGCGAAGCCGCCGTCCTTGAACGCCTGCGGACGCACCGTGAGCGCGAACCGCTGTCCAGGCGTCTGGAGCCCGTCGCGCAGCACGTCGCCCGACAGGAGCGCGTCGCGGAACAGGTCCAGCGCTTGCGGGGACAGGCCGAATTGCGCGGGGTCGAGCGGGCCGGGCACCGCAGGCGGAGCCAGCCGGTCGGACACCACCAGTTCCTTGGAGTCCGCCAGGTGCGCGAGCAGGGAGGACGGCAGGATCATCGTGCCGTCGATCTCGTAGCCGTAGTCGCGCAGGCCCGGCGCCCAGTCGTAGTCCAGGCCCTGCTTCCAGTCGCTGCACGCGCCGTCCACGAAGAGGCCGAGGCAGTCCGGGTCTTGCAGCACGCGCGCAAGTTGCTCCAGCGGCGAGCCGTTCGGGCCCGACGCCGCGCTCATGTTCAGGCGGATGCGCCCGCCGATGCCGCCGGGGCCTCCTGCCTTGCCCAGCATCGTGCTTTCGATCAGGCCCTTGCCAGTGATCTCGATCAGGCCGCCGTTGCTGTCCAGCGTGATCGCCTGCGCGGGCCTGGGCACCCGCGTGCCGTTGGGGCCGGCATCGGCAACGCCGTCGATGGTGCCGGTGGCGCCGGACACGTCGATGAGCGCATCCCGCTCCAGCCGCAGGTCGCCCGACTGGATCGCCACCGTGCCGCCGTCGCGCACCTCGCCCACGCGGCGCCCGGTGCTGTCGATGTGAATCAGCGGCACACCGCGCGCCAGCAGTTCGCCGCCGGCTTCGAGCGTGACCTTGCCGCCGCTCAGGGCGATGCGCCCTGCCGGTGCGTCCAGGCGCCCTGCGACCGTGAGCGCGCCCAGCTCGCCGCCGGCGTTCAGCGACAGGCTGGCGCCGGTGTCGGTGCGCACCGTGGCGCCCCTGGCGATGCGGACCGGTCCGTTTTCGGTGCCGAGCGACAGCGATGCGGGGTCGCGCGCGGCGCGGTCTTCGGGCCGCAGCACGCCCACCGGCGCCACTTCGGCCAAGTTGCGCCCGCTCGGCAGGTCGCGCCAGGCGAAGCCGCTCAGGTCGCTGCTGGTGGCTTGCTGCGAGACCGTCACGCCTTCGGGCACCACGATGGCATTGCCTTCGCCGCGCACCGAGATCGACACTTTTCCAAAGCCGCGCTCGCCGAAGAGCGTGGCCGGCACCATCGCGACCGCACCTGCCGCACCTGCCGCACCTGCCGCACCCGCGGCACCCGCCTGTTGCGAGGCGGCCGGCGCGCCGCCGATCTGCACGCCCGAGGCGGCCTGCAGCGACAGGCTGCCCGCCGAGCCTGCGGCATGGGCGCGCAGGTCGAGCGCGCCCAGGTCCAGGTCGGGCGTGACGCCGGTCAGTGAAATGGCGCCCGCGTCGCCCACGCGCAGCGCGGGCAGGCCCTTCTTGCCCAGGTCCACGCGGCCGCCGCCCGACACGTCGAACACGGCGTCCCTGTGGGCCGAGATGCTTGCCACTTCGATGCGGATTGCGCCGCCATCCACTGCCCAGGCGCCGCGCAGGTTGCCGTCGCGCCATGCGTTGATCCACTGGCCGCTGGCGTCCAGCCGCCCTTGCGCGCCCACCTCGAGCTTTCCGTTGACCGACGCAAGCCCGATCTGCCCACCCGCCGCGCGGATCTGCCCGTCGATGCGGATGTCGTTCTTCGAGCCCTCGGTGCCGGCGACGAACAGCGACGCGCCCGGCGACAGGTTCAGCGCCGCGCCGCTCGCGAGCTCGAAGTCGCCGTTGATGGTGTTCAGCACGATGGTGCCCATGCCCGAATCGCTGAGCATGGCGTCCGACAGGAAGCTGAGCTTGCGCGACTTCTGCTCGTCGGGCTTCAGCTGCACGTAGAAGTCTTCGCCCAGCCTGGCCTTGGCATCGAAGTCCTGCGCGAGCCGCTTGGGGTCGTGGCTGACGACGATGGTGCCCGGCGACCACGGCCGTCCGTCCGGCGTGTTCTCGCCCAGCTCCAGCCGCCCGCCCTTGTTGCCGCCCGGGTTCTGCGACTGGCGCTCGCCCACCACCACGCCGCCCAGCATGTCGCCCTCGAGCACCATGGCGTCGCCCGCGAGGATCTTCACGCCGCCCGCCTTGCGCCCTTCGGTGTAGCCGGCCTCCTTGTAGTCGGCACCGATGAGCGGCGTGCGCCAGGTGTCCTTCACGCCCCAGCGCACATGCTCGTGCGTGAACTCGCCCGCGATGCCGGTGTAGCCGGTGTCGGGCATGGCGCGGTCCATGGTGTGCACGCGGCCGTCGGCACCCATGAGCTTGGTGGCGGTGTTCATGCCGTCGGTGTAGCGAACCGAGCCGCCGGACACGTCGAGCATCGATCCCGCGCGCGTGATCACCGAGCCGCCCGCGCGCAGGTCGATGCTGCCCGCGTTGGCCGAGAGCTCGCGCAGGTCGGTCTTGCCCACGCCCACCCAGCCGCTCACGTCGCCCAGCGGCGTGCCGACCCAGGCGCCGGGAATGTAGGTGACGCCGTCGGGCCCGGTCACCCATTGCACGCCGGCCATCGGACCGTCCTTGAACACGCCCCCCACGCGCCGGTCGACGATCACCTTCTTGCCGCGCACCCACGAGTCGAGCAGGAGCGGCGAGTCGCGCAATTCGTTGATGCGCAGTTCTGCCTCGATGAAATTGCGCGACATGTCCACGTGCATGCCCTGCAGGCCCGCCACGCTCAGGAAGGCCTCACTGTCCAGGTAGATGCGGCTCTGGTCGCGCAGGCTGCCGGGCTTGAAGTACGGGAATTGCGTGAACACGGGGTTCACCGCCGACTCGGCCTTGATCGTTCCCGCCGGCACCAGCACGCCGGCCTTCGCCCGGATGTCGATCAGTTGCCCGTAGAGGCTCACGCGGCCGGGCTGGTAGCGCGTGGCCAGCGCGGCCGCCTCGATCTCGCTGGTGTCGGACGCGTCGGGCAGCACCTGCGTGACGCTGCCTTCGCCCAGCGTGAGCGTACCGGCCGACCAGTTGATGAAGTCGTTCACGCCGTCGGCGTACATGTGGGTGCCCAGGCCCCACGCGCGCAGCAGGATCGAGCCGTTGCGGTTGTTCAACGCGGTGGTGGCGCTCAGCACGCCCGACTGCCGCACGTCCTGCGCCTGCAGGGTGACGTTGCCGCGGTCGGCCTGCACGGTGCCGGTGTTGACCACCTCGTAGCCGACCGCCTTGGCGCGCGCGGCCATCTCGGGCATGACCACCTCGCGCAGGCTGCCGACGAAGCTGGCGTCGGCATACACCGGCGACAGCTTGAGCGCGCCCTGCACCTGCCCGCCGGTGAAGGCCCAGCCGGGCACGGCCGAAGCCGCCACGTCGAGCCCGCGGGGGGCATTCGGGTCCTGCGCGGACGGCGTCTTCAGGTAGATGTTCTCCCCGGCCGCCAGGATGACCTGGCCGTCGGGTGCCGAGATGCGGCCTGCGTTGCGCACCTTGGGCGCGAACAGCATGACCTTGCCGCCCGTGCTGGCCGCCAGCTGTGCACCCGCGTCGACCTTGACCTCGCCGGGCGCGGCGCCCGGGTCGAACCGGTCCACGTTGCCCATGCGGTCGGGCGCGCCGCCGACGCCGGCCTTGAAGCCGTTGTCGCCATAGATCTCCGGCCGGGCCGATGTGAATTCGCCGAACTGCGGAATGGGGAAATCGTTGCCCTGGTTGGACATGACCTGCGGGTTGTTGATGCCCAGGTTGAACTGCTTGTCCGACAGCGCCAGGCTCGACGCCACCAGCGAGCGTGTGTTCACCTGGCTCGAACCGGCGAAGACGATGCCGTTGCGGTTGACCAGGTACACCGAACCGTCGGCCTTGATCTGCCCCGCGATCTGGCTGGGCCGCCCGCTCGGATCGTTGATGCGGTTCAGCGCAATCCATGCGTTGGTGCCGTCCGGCTTGGCACCGCCCTTCTGGTCGAACTGCACCGTGGTGTTCTTGCCCACGTTGAAGCTCTCCCAGTTCAGGATCGCCTTCTGGTCCGTCTGCTGGATGCCGACCACGGTGCGCCCGCCCGTGGCGGTCTGCACCGGTGCGTTGGCGTTGAGCCAGCCCGCGGTGAGGCTGCCGGTGTCCACCTTCAGGCCGCCGTCGACCAGGCCGTCGGGAATGTCGGAGCCGGCGTTCAGTGCCGCCTGTCGCGCCGCCTCCTGGGACGCCTGCTGCGCGGCGATGCCGCGCGCGGCCATGTTCAGGTTGCCGATGGACCGCTGCAGTTGCTCGTCGGCCTTTCGCTGCTCCAGCGGATTGGTCAGCATCGATGCCGGCATGCCGTTGGGCAGCCGGCCCGTGGCAGTCGCCGTGTTCTGCGTCGCGTTCTTGGCGGCGAACCAGGCGCCGCTGAAGGCCTGCTGCGCCTGCGCATCCATGAGCACGCCGTTGGCGGCCAGGGCCATGGCAATGGCACGCGCGACAGGCGCCATGCGCAAGGGCCGTCCCCGCAACGTCTTGCGCGCCTGCACCGCGTGGATGGGTGTGGTTGCTGCGCCCTGGGGTCCGCGTGTGCTCATGTGTCGTTCCGCCGAAAGTTGAGTCGATGCACTACGACGAACAGGCGCCCCACCGTCCCGCAACTTATTTTCAGGTTCAGCTGAGAACGAGCACGCCGCCCGGCAACGAACGGGCTTGGAGATCGAAGGCGTGCTGCAACTGCGCCAGCGCCAGGTCGAGCGATGCGATGTAGAAGCTCCCGGTCACGGGCCGGTCGCGTGCGGCGGCGTTCATCAGCACCACGCGGCCGGGCCGGTAGCGGTTGATCTCGTCGAGCACTTCGGACAGCCGGGTATGGGTGAACATCAGTTCGCCCTTGCGCCAGGCGGAAAGACTCGCCGATCCGACGAAGGCCACGCCGCTCACCGATGTTCCGTCGTAGACCGCCTGCTGGCGGGCTCGCAGCTCGCGCGCTCCTGCGGGATGCTCCACGCGCACCGCGCCCTCGATGCAGGTCACACGAACCCTTCCGTCCAGGTACCGAACCTCCAGACGCCCGGCGTTCACCAGGCTGCGGCCTGCGCCGGCACCGACGCTGAAGGGACGGGCGCCGGCGCCGCCGGTCGGCAAGTCGACGGCTGCTTCGCCCGCGAGCAGGTCGATGCCGGTCGTCTCGCCGTCAACCGTCTGCCGCCGGATGCGGGTCTGGGTGTTGAGGGTGATCTGAACACGGTCTGCGAGCCCGACGACGCGCTGTTCGCCCGTGGCGGTGCGGTAGTCGGCGCCCCACTCGTCCGGCGCCGGCCACAACCCCGCGGGCGGATGAAACACAGCGACGCCGGCCACGGCAGCCGCGCTCACCGCCGCACCCAGGAAGGCGCGGCGCGGCAGCGAGGGCATGCGCAAATGGCGTTCGTGAAACGCCGCCGCCTCGGGACTGGAACGAAGCATCCTGGCAGACGCGGGGCCTATCGCGGCCCATTGTTCCTTCGCCTGCCTGAAGGCCGCCGCATGCGCAGGGTGGCCGGCCACCCAACGCCTGAAGCGCTCGGCGTCCCGAGGCTTGACCGCGCCCGAATGGAGATGGCGCAGCCAGCCCCAGGCCTGCTGGCGCAACGCGTCTGCCTCGCGGTCGAAATCTTCAGCGGGTGTCGTCATGGTGTCGTGCGCCGCGGCCCGCGCCGTACCTCGCCGGGGAGCGGGGCCGGTGTGCGGTCTGGGCGATTCGGTTCTTCACACCGTACGACGAATATCCCCCCCGGGACCCCGCAATATTTATTTGGCATCGGTCATCCTGGCGCTCAGGTAGTCGTGCGCGTGCTTGAGTTCGTATTCGATGGTTCGCAGCGAAACGCCCAGGCGTCTGGCCGCTTCCGGTTGCGTGAGCCCCTCCATGTGCACAAGCACCACCACCTCGCGCCGCCGTGCGGGCATGCGGTCCAGCAGCCTGGCCACGGCATCCAGCTGGGAGCGTGCCTCGGCGATACGGGCGGGGCCGGGCGCCGTGTCGGCGAGTTCCATCAGCGCATCGATCTCATCGAACGGCAGGTTGCGGCTCTGGCGGCGCTGGATGTCCAACGCGATATTGAAAGCCATGCGCACGAGATAGCCGCCCGGCCTGTGGATCGGGCCCTGTTCGTCCTTGCCCTGGTCGTTCACGCGCAACCAGGTGTCGTGCAGCGCGTCTTCGGCCAGGTCTGCATTGCGCAACGCCCGCCCCAGCTGGCGCTTGAGGGCGTCGTAGTGCCTGGACAGGTAGTCCATCAGCACGGGGCGCGTGTCTTCGGCCATGCTCAGGACGCCGCGCTGCCGGTCGCGCTGCCGGTCGCACTGCTGCAGCGCGTTCCATCGCGCGAATCCGTGGGCAGCACCAGCAGAGTCAGGGGCTGCGGCATGTCCGCGGGCGGCGCATGCGCGAGATGCACGCGCTGAAGAATCTCCAGCATCGCCGCGTCTCTGGCGGCATCGCCGGTGGAGCCGAGCAGGCGCGGCCGCCGGACCCGGCCCGTGGCATCCACTTCGAAGCGAAACAAGGAGCGGTAAGCGCCCGGCCGCGTGCGGGCGTTGTCGCACAGCGCTTGCAGGACCTGCGCCTGCACCAGGCCCGGGTAGCCGGCCAGGCTTCCAAGGCTGGCAGCGCGCGGGGCCGTCGCTGAAGCGTCGGCCGCCTTCAGCGACAGCGTGACGCCCGAACCCGTGCGGACTTTCTCCGCGGCCAGACCGGTGCCGTCCAGCAGCAGGCGAAGCGCGGCGTCCGGCGAATACAGGCCGCGCACCGCGCTCGATGTCAGTCCGGCCAGGATCTCGCTGCGAAAAAGGGCGGGCTGCCGGGTCACGGCGGCATAGCGCTTGAGCGCATCAGCCAGCGCAAGCGCCGGAATGTCGAACTCGAGTGCCTGGTCGGCCGCCTCGGGCAGCGAATACGCCGGGGCCTCGCTGTCGCGCAGCGGCGGCACGGCTCGATCGGCCGCCCGAGCCGGTGCCGCGAGCAGGAACAGCGTCAGCGCGCAGAGCGCCGCCACCCTGCGGCATCTCGCGCCGACGACAGGCGGGCGCACGTCGCTCAACCCCGGTGCGCCGCACTGCCGCGAGCATCGCCACACCTGCCGCGATGCTGCGGGGGCCGTGACAGGGGGAAGGTTCGAGTCGGCAAGGAATGCGCGCCATTCGGGAAATTTGCATGCTGTCACCGGCATGTGACGGCCGCGTTGCAACGACCGGTGCTCGCCCGCGCCTGGAGAGGGCAACCCGGCAGCAAGAGGCAGTCAATTGAACATGCCGCGCACCGCCCTCAGCGGGCGGGTCACCCGCCAGGAAAACGATCCGGCCAATTGCCGCGCCTTCGATTCGGACTGCGCGAGTCGATGCGCGAGCGCAAGGTTCGCCACGGACAGCGCCCTGGCCTGGAGCTCGAACGACGCCGTCGCGCATGGAACGCGCGGGCGACGCGCGCTCTCGAGTTCGTGGCGCTGCACGACGGCATCGCCCAGCCCGCTGAAGACCGCCTTGACGCGACGTGCCCCCTCGACGTCCAGCCTCAGGTCCAGCAGTTGGCGAACACCTGCCGCGATCCGCGTGCCGACCTGCAGCACACCCAGGCCCGACGCGTGATCGAATTCGAAGTGCGGATAGCGCGCCGAAATCTCGCCCCAATAGCGCCAGACTCCAAAGCCTCGCTCGCGCACCGCCGTGTCGTGAAACAACACGATGGCACGGTCGGAGAGCTTGGGCAGCCACGTCTCGAAATCATGTCTGACGGCCTCGTAGGTGTGCAGGCCGTCGATGTGCAGCAGGTCGATCGAGCCGTCCGCGAACGACAGCACTGCCTGGTCGAAACCGGTGCGCATCAACTGCGAAAAGCCCGCGAAGTGGCGGGCGTTGAAGCGCGAGAGGTCTTCGTGCACATCCTCGCCGTAGGCACCCGAGTGCTCGTCGCCCTGCCAGGTGTCCACCGCATGGCACTGCGTGGGGAGTTGCTCTGCGAGAACGGTCTGGCAGAAGGCCGCATAGGACATTCCACGGTGCGTGCCGAGTTCGACGAACCGTCTCGGCCGAGCCATGGCCGTCAGCCAGGCGGCGAACGGTGCATGTCCGATCCAGGCGCTGTCCACAAGGCGCTCCGGGTGAATGAACATCGCCATGTTGGGCTCGATGCCTATGAGTGTGGTCATGATGATTGGGTGTTTTCGGGGGGTGTTATGCAGACGGGTGACGGGCACCACGAATGACGTTTGTCATGAAACCTTCACGCGGCCGGCGAACATTCCCCATCGGCCTCGGAACCCGGCCGCGCCGATTTCGCGGTCGACATTGCGGGCCGAACGGGCAGCGCGCGCCACGTCGAAAAAAACCGGGTGCTAGACTGCCCTGCCGGTTCGGCACAACAACATCGCTGCTTGCGCCCGAGACAAGAACTTTGTCTTCTGCAAGGCCAGCCAGTCGGCCAGAACTGCGTTTCCCCACTGTGACAGCGCTCGCAAGAACCCCGCAAAGGAATCCCCATGAACGCGATCAAGGAAGCACGTCAGCTCATCACGTCCGATCCGAACAACGAAGAGGCGCTCACCCTGGCGCGCCTCGTTCTGGCACTGGAGTCCGATGCAGACTTCGCCCTTTCCGGCCTCTACACGCTGAGTCTGGACAACTTCGCGTTGGCAATGGCAATCCTGAAAGAGTGGCGACTGGATCGCTACTACGCGCGCAAGGGGAAGTTGCTGGACGTGTCCTACCAGGCCAACACGCTGGGCGCGCATTGAGCACGCCGCGTCGCCCCTGAACAGGCGATCAAAGCAGGTTCGACGCGGCACCGCGCGTCGTCCGTGAGGGCCGGAGTCGGTCCGCCCCGCCGGTCGCAGAGCGACCGGCAATCTCGGCGCAATGGTTCAGCGCCTGACGCAAGACGGTATCCACCCGGCGCAGGCTCAGGTCGCAGCGAATCGCAACGTCCTCGCGCGTCATCTCCTCGATGCGCAAGGCCGCCAGCACAGACCGGTGACGATGCGGCAGCCGATGCAGCGCACGCTCCACGGCGGCGAGTTCGGAGCGTGCCTCGGCGATGACGTCGGGACCCGGGCCGGGGTCGGCGAGATGGTCGATTTCGGTATCGGCGTTGTCCGTGTATTGCCAGGACCGATTGCCACGGATGCGGTCCATGGCCACGTTGCAGGCTGTGCGATAGACATAGGCCTCGGGGCTGTGCACCGGCGTGAAGACCGTCAGCTCGCCCAAGCGCAGCCAGGTATCGTGCAGGCACTCGGCGGCCAGGTCGGAACAACCCAGATGCCGGGCCAGGCGTCGATGCAGGCGCACGTAGTTCGCCACGAGAAAATCACGCAGCAGGCTGCCTGGCGTGCCGCTGCGCACCGCCTCTTTCACCTGGTCGCCGTCTGCAGGGCCGGACGCATCCATGCAGCCCCAGTGGTTCACGTCCAGCATGGAAGCCTCCGCATCGAACGGTGCCTAGCGGCCCTGGCGCAGCGCGCGCCGCTCGGCTTCGGACAGTTTCGACATCACGCCGGGATCGAACTGGTCCCCGTGCGCGGCCACCTGGACGAGGTTCTGTGCGTCGTACGGAAAACGCGTGCTGCCCTGCAAACCGGTGCGCGCCGGCGACAGCGAAACCGGGTCTGCTCCCTGCACCGGCTCATTGCCGAAGCCCAGCACCCGGACCGTGAAAACCGAAGGCAGGCTCTGGCGGGCTGCGGCACGCTCACGCTGCATCGCGTCCTGCGCGGACGCGGCGGCCGTGCTCGCTGCCGCGCTGGCATTGGTCAGCGCCCCCACATTCACCGCCGCAACCACCGGCAACCCGGTGGACTTGCCCTGCACCTGGATGTTCTCCGCGTTGACCACATGCAGCGCTGCGATGTTCACGTTGCCCGACACGCGAATGCCGGCCTCGCCTGCATCGATGGTGCCCAGCGGGGCGATCAGGTCCACGTTGCCCGGCGCGACCTCCGGAATCGGATTGAGCGTTGCAATGCCCGCGCCCGTGCTGGGCACATCGGGCGAGATCTTCATGTTGCCGACATCGTCGTAGACCTGCCGCGGCGGCGTGTAGACCACCGTGGTCTTGGAGCCGCGCCCGGCGTTGATGTCGCCTTGGGCCGACCAGGCCAGGATGTCGCCTCCGAAGGTCGTCATGATGCGGCTCTGGCCCAGCAGGATGCTGCCCAGCGAATAGAGCTGGATGTTGCCCTTGCCGCGGGTAATGAGACCGGCGGTGGAAGGCGGCGCGGCACCTTCCACGCCGTAAGTCTGTGCGCCGCCCGGCGTCAGCACCTGGACATCGCCGCCGAGGTTCGTGTGGATGCCCGACCCGCCGTACATGAGCAGGTCGCCCCGGTACGTGATCTCGCTCCCCGTGGCATCCCTGGTCGGGAACAGCGCCGCGATGGCATTGCGTCCGCGCACATAGCTGCCGGCGCGCAGGCCGTTGGCATCGGTGTACTCCCGTCCGCCTTCGCTCAGTTCGGCAAAGTAGACCTGGCGCGCGAAGATGCGCTGCTGCTCGGGCGCCAGCGCATCGAAGTAGGCCAGCGCCTGCTCCGGGGCGCCCTCGAAGCCATAGCGCTCGGAAAGCCACGCGGCCAACTCGACGCCGTAGGTCTTGGCGACCTTTCCCGCCTGCGCGGACAACGGCGTTGCGGCCTCGGCCAGGTTGGCAGGGGCCAGATACGAACGCAGCAGCGCCGTGTAGCTGCCGCCGCGAGCGCCCATGCCGGCCTGCACCGCGATGCCGGCACCGGAACGCCCGTCGCCCGCGACCACGGGCCCGATGCTCGTGAGGTTGGCCCGGTCGTTCTGGATGAAGTTGCGGCCAGCGGAGATTTCCAGGTTGCCGGGGCCGGCAACATCGAAGTTGGCGTAAAGAATGTCGCGCCCTGCCTCGACGACGGAGACGTCGTTCTTGTGCGCATGAACAATCAGGTTGCCGGCAACCGTTGCGCTCGAACCGTCGCTCGTGAAGTCCGGGATTGCTGGCAAGGTGTCGTTGACACGCGTACCTGCGTACACGATGTCGCGCCCTGCCCGCACGGCAATCGGCCCTGCGGCCACGTAGTCGATCTGGTCGGCGCGCACACCCGTTGCGTACCTCACGGTGGTGCCCGTTCTCAGCCCCAGGATGTCGCCATCGACCGCATAGAAGCGGGACGCACCGCCGGACACGTCGATGCTGCCGCTCGCGGTGTTGGCCCCGAAGGCGAGCAAAGGATATTGGCCCACATCTGCCGCCGGCGCGTTGCTGCTGACGTTGCCGATCAGCAAGGCTCCCGCTGCATCGCGGCCCGTGAAGCCGGGGTGCCGGGGGGTCGCCATGACGGACGAATCCGCGGCCGACGAACTGATCGCGTAGCCACTGCCGTACAGGGAGTTGCCCGCCAGCAGTTCGATGCGGCGCTCGCCCAGCGGCGCAAGCAGCAGGCCGCCGTTGTTCCATTGGGTCGCATTGCCCGAGGTGTTGCGGTACGCCGCCGACTGTCCGTAGTAGATGCTGCCCGTGGCCGCCACGGCGCTGACATTGCCCGGCAGCAGGAACCAGCCACCGTTGCTGGTGTAGTCCCAATCGACCACCGCGGGATTCGCGGTGGTTTCGCTGGCGCGGGTATCGAAGGCCAGGTTGCCCCCGGCAGCCATCAGATCGACCGCCGTCCTGCCGGTCCAGAGGCTGAACCAGCTCTGCCCCCGCTCACCGTTGCCGGCGCTGGAAGTGAAGGCGACGCCGTTGGGCGAACCGACCAGCCCGGCGTTCCCGGTGCCGCCCAGCACCAGGTCGCCGCGGCTGGAAACCGTCGCGCTGGTATCGCCCTCCATCAGCATCAGGCCTCCGGTGGCCAGCGACAGGCTGGAGGTGTACGGGTTCGATGCCCGCACCTCCCTGGCGTCCTGCACCGCGCCATAGAACAGCTCGACCGTGCCGATCTGGCCTGCGCTCATGGCGGTGGCGCCACGCAGGTTGACCAGCCCGCCGTACAGCTCGTGGGTCTGGGCCGTGAGCGCGTTGTTCTGCTTCAGGCGTGCGTCGGCCTTGCTGTTCCAGCCACCGCCGATGCGCACGTTCAGATCGCCGCCGCCCGTGAGGAGCAGGCTGCTGTCGGCCAGCACCCGCCCCGTGCTGCCGACGGCCAGCACGACCCCTTGGCCGCGTGCCGATTTGCTGGCATCGACAGGCGCCGTGGAGCGCGCATCGACGATGCCGGCATCGCCACCGACGCGGATCGTGGCGTCCCCGCCGCCCAGGGTGCCGATGCCCGTGAAGCCGGTGACGGCAGGCCAGGACAGCGGGTTGCTGGAGCCGTCCCTTCGGTCCTTGGCGGTGTAGGTGCCGAAGTTGACCCACCATGCCGCGGGCACGTCGTCCACGCCTGCCGTGTTGCCGGTGCCCTGCCTCCACAACCAGTTGCTCACGCTGGAGCTGGCCACGGGCAATTCGCCGCTCGAGCTCCAGGAGTCGCCTGTCAGGTTGCCTCCGACATCGACCCACAGGTTGCCGCCGCCGTCCGGATACCACGCCCTGTACAGACTGTCGGTGCCCCTGACCAGGGTTTCGTAGCTGCCGGCCGCAGCCCCCAGCACCGACGTGCCGCCGGCCAGCAGCCCGCGGGCCTGGTTGTAGCGCGCATCGAGGGAGGCGTCGCTCAGGCGGGTCTGCGTGCCGGCGGTGTAGACGCCGTAGGGCGAGCGCATCGAGAAGTTGCCGCCCGCCGCGATGTCCAGATCGCCCGTGCCGGTGCGCAGCACGCTGAAGATGGGGCTCTTGATGCTGTAGTTGAGCGGCAGGTTGATCGTGGCGCCGTTGCCGAGCGGCAGCTCCCAGAAGTTGGACGCAAGACCGAAGTCGTCAAAGGAGAACGCCTGGTAGAGCGCCACCAGCTGGGGCTCCGTCTTGCCCACCAGTTCGCTGTTGTTGCCGATGCCGTTGGGAAGTCCCCCGGCCGCCCCCACCACGGCGTCGACCCCCTGGCGCGTCAGCCCCAGCAGGATGTTGCCGTTCGAGGCCGCCCAGAAGTCGGCGGGAAGACCGAAGTCGTCCCAGGAGAAGGCCATGTACAGGGCAATGATCTGGGCCTCGGTCTTGCCCACCAGTTCGCTCTTGCTGTTGATGCCCCCGGGAAGACCGCCCGCGGCATTCACCACGGCATCCACCCCGCGCGCATTGAGGCCGATCAGGGCGCCGCCGCCCGTTTTCTGCGTGCTGTAGTGGGCATCGGCCAGAACGATGTCGCCGCTGCGCAGCGCATTGCGCGTTCGCGCATCGGCCGCGCCGAGATCCGCCCCGGCCACCAGCCGCATGCTCCAGGACTGCGAGCCCTCGGGCAGCATCGGCGCCACCGCCCAGTTCTGCGCCTGGCGCCCCGTCGAATCCGCCGGCCGCAGGTTGACCACCGCGGCATCGTCGGGCAACGCCACGTTCGTGCCGGAGGCGATCAGCGCCCCCACCGGCAGCGCGAGCGCACCCGACTGCACCATCGCCACCGGCAGCGCTGCGCCCTTGGGCCAGTCCAGGCGCGCCAGTGCCACTGCCACGGGCAGCCGTGCGCCGGCCATCAACCGGGCTCCCACCGGCAGCGCCAGGCCGTCGGTGCCCACCACCGTGCCTGCCGCCAGCATCACGCTGCCATCGGCCGCGCGCACGTCCGCCGCGAGCACCGTGCCGGCGGGCAGCGTCAAGGCGCTGTCCAGCGTGATGGCGCCCGGCAGCACGGTGCCCGCAGGCAGGGTGACGTTCTTGGCCGTGATCGCGTAGTTCAGCGTCTTGCCCGCCGGGTAGGTGGTGCCCTCGGCCAGGGTGACGCCGGCCACCGGCACCACCACGTCGCCGCCGAAGGCCTGCACGCCGGAGGTCAGGATCCAGCCACCGTCGTCCGGCGTCTCGGGGGGTGGTGCAAAGCCGTCGTTGATGCTGCCGTAGACGGACAGGTCGCCGCCCGCGCGCAATGTCAGCATGCCTGCCTCGCCCGAGCCGTAGACACCGGTCTTGCGCGTGTTCGGGTTCAGGCTGGCGTAGCGGTAGCCCGACAGATCCAGGTCGCCTTGCACGACCAGGTCGCCATTCGGCGTGGCGCTGGCGATCTCGACCGCCGGCCGCAAATGGAAGGCGTCGCGGTACGCGGCGTTGTTCAGACCGGCCAGCCTGGTGCCGAGCAGGCCGGCATTGCCGAGCGCAGCGTCGATGAACCGCGTGGCGTCGTCGTGCTTGGCATTCAGGTAGGCCTGGTCCACGACCTGGTACGGGCGCCCGCTGGCCGCCGCATCGCTGCCGTAGGGCGCGTCGTCGTAGCGCTGCTTGCCGTACACGGCGATCGACCTGGCGCCCTGCACGTTCACCACGCCGCGGGCGTCGATGGCGATGTCGCCGAAGGTGGCCGCATCGGCGTCGCGCACGCCGCCGCTGCTGCCCAGGCGGGCCGCATACAGGTCGAGCGTGCCGCGGTTCCTGCCGTCGCCCCCGGCAGAACCGGTGCCATGGCGCAGGTCGATGCGTACGCCATCGGCCAGCGTCAGGGTGCCGGTGCCGGCATCCAGTTCCACCATGGCCCGGTTGGGGCTGTCGATGATCTTGCCGTAGCCGTCCACGCGCAGCACCGTGCCGTGGGCATCGAGCACGGCGGTGTTCGCCAGCGTCAGTCCGTTGGCCGCGGCCAGGCGGATGCTTCCGACCTGCTCGCCGCTCGCATCGATGGTGCCGGTCACATTCAGGTGCCCGCCGTCCAGGGAAACGTTGATCGCGCGGGCCTTCAGTTCGTTGCCGATGCCCAGGTCGCCTTGCTTGAACTGGAAGCTGCGCTCACCCAGGAAGCCCCCCTCGTTGAGCCGGGTGTTCAAGGCGGCGAACTGGTCGGTCAGCGTGCCGCCGCCGCCCAGTTGCCGCGCGCGTACTTCCACACTCCCCGCCCGGTAGGGCACCAGGGTGCCGCCCGCATCGTGGTGGCCGCTCGCGCCGCCCAGCAAGGTGCCCTGGAGGTTCACCCCGCCGGCGCCGTCGGCCAGCGCGATGGCGCTCAACACCCCCGCGTCGTTGTTCCGCGCCGAGACATCGATGGTCGAGCCCGCCGCCTGGCTGATGTTGCCCGACACCGTGCGCAGCATGACGTCGCCGCCCCATGAATAGCGGCTGACGTCATGCATGGCGATCTCGCGGCCGGCCAGGTCCAGCCAGGCCGCGTTGCCCAGCGAGATGTCGCCATCCGCCGTGACGGTGAGTTTGCCGCTGGGCAGCGCCACCGTGGTGTCGAGCCGTACCGCGCTGCCGGTGAGGTTCAGTTCCGCACCGGTCTGCACGCCGGCCGCAAGCCCCGTGGCGCCCGCAGGGGCCGCGCCGCCGGAGGGCGCCAGCACCTGCAGCGTGCCGCCGGCGGTGATGCTGTTGACCGAGCCGCCCGCCCCCGTGACCAGCGGCGCAGTCAGCACCAGGTTGCCGCCTTCGTGGCGCAGCCCGTCGGGGCCTGCCACCTGGGACCGGTACACCGACAGCGACCCCTTCTGGTTGGCCGTGATGCGCTCGCTGGCGCTCAACTGCACATCCGAAAAGCCCAGGACGGTGCGCCCGAAGTTGTCTACCCCGTTGGGCTGGGCGGTCGGGTCGTAGCCGAACTCGATCACCTCGGCGTTGACCACCAGCTTGCCGGCACCGGTGCCGCGGCCACCGGCAATCGGCGCCGGGGCGGCGTTCGCAAGACCCACCCAGGTGAGCTTGCCGGTGCTGATGGTAGCGACATCGCCCGCGGCGCCATGGCCGTAGATGGCCGGCGTGGACAGCACCAGGTTGGCCAGGGACGACTTGCCCGTGGCGGGATCGATGGTGTCCAGGCTGACGTTGCCGAAGAGGTTGACCGATTCGGCCGCGGTGAGCACCAGCCGCTCGAGCGCCGGCGCACCGTACTCGGTGTCGCCCCGCAGCAAGCGGCGCAGCACCGGCTGGCTCAACGTCAGGCCGCTGGTCAGCGCGCCGCGCGACGCCGCGGCGGCCAGGTCCGCCTCGCTGCCGGCATTGACGGCCCCCACGGCCAGCACCAGGTTGCGCGTGCCGTAGCGCACGCTGTCGCTCAGCTGGAAGTCATGTCGCGTCGCGGCCAGCAGCGTGCCCTGCGAATACAGCTGGGTGGTGCCCGTGCAGGTGACGCCGCAGACACCGATGGCGATGGGGCCCGCGCCCACCGACGAAGACTGGTCCGCTTCGGGTGGCAGCACGTTGAGCCAGCCGTTGGAGGCAGCCACCACGGAGACGGCGCCGGGCCGGTAGATGTAGCCGTTCGTCGAGTCGAAGGCCACCCTGCCGGTGCCGATGGTGTTGATGCCCGCTCCGGTTTCAATGGCGATGCCGCCGCTGGCATTGCCCGCCACCAGGAACACTTCGGGCGCCTTCAGGATGGCGCCCTCGCGCAACACGATGCTCCCCGTCTGCCCTGCCACGTCGACGTAGTTGCTGGCATTCGTGCCGTTCTGCACGCCGTAGGTGGACGACAGGCGCCCCCCCACGACCATGCGCGCTGCGCCGACGGCGTTGAGGTCCCCTGCACGCAGGGACAACCCGTCGAAGCCCTCGGTGGGCGTGGCTGCGTTGCCAAGAACCTCGATCGCGCCAGTTCCGACGTTGCCACTGGTGGTCACGACGCTGACCGTGCCGCCGTAGCCCCCCTTGGCCGGCGTGAAGTCCGCCCGCCCCTGGAAGCTGAAGGTGCTTTCGGCCGAGGAGGGCAACCGGAAGGCCAGGCTCTTGGCGTCCGCCGGGAGCACGGCGCGCACGGTGCCGGCCAGCGCGGCCTGCTGAAGCACGAAGTCCGAGTAGCCGGTTTCGTTGTACTGGGAGTAAGTTCGCAGCACGCTCGCCGGCGTGATGACGAGGGCGCTCGACAGGCTGTCGGCCAGGCCGGTGTCGGCAGTGCCCAGCGTGCCTGCCACGGCATACGACCCGTTGCGCATCGGCAGGGCGCGGCTGGCAGCCAGGCCGGTCGCCGCGCCGTTGATCTCGACCCGGAAAGCGCCCGGCATCAGGGCGTAGTTCGACGGCAGCAGGGTGTAGGTGCCGGCGGCCAGCCCGGGGATGTCGTTGGCGCCGATGCGAACCTGCTGGCCGATTCGGGGATCGACCGCGCCGCCGCCGTCCGCGGGCGCATAGGCCGAGGCGTAGCCGGGCACGATGGCATACACCGGATGGCTGTCCAGCCCCGGCAGCACGAACCCGCTGCGGCCGGTTTGCATCAACGGGTTCATTCGCGCATCGGTGGAACCGCCACGGCCCGAAACGAAGCCGGCACCGCGCAGGTCGCCGCCGCCCGACAGGTCGAGCACCGCGTCCTTTTCCGTCGCGATGTTCCGGGCGGAGACCGAAATCTCCCCGGCGCTGCCTGTGCCGCGCAGCAGCACGGGCTTTCCGCCTTCGGTGTAGTTCACGCCGTCGGCGGTGCCGCCATACGGCATCACCAGGCCCGCGGCGCTGATGGAGGTCAGGCTGCCCGCTGCCAGCTTCACGGAGCTGGTCACGCCGGTCGTGCCGGAGGTGTCGGTGCCCAGCGTGATCGAGCCCAGCGGTGCCCGCAGAACGCCGTTCTGCTCAATGTGGGCCGCGCCCAATGTCAAGGTGCCGAAGACCGAGTAAGGCACCGCGGGATCCGCAGCCTGTGCATCGGCGCGTTCGACGACCAGGCGGCCCGCCGGATCGTAGGCCTCGGCACTTTCGCGGCCTGCCAGCACGCGAGCCGACACCCCGGTCGCCGGGTACACCTGTGCCGCGTGCAGCAGGATGTTGCCCGCACTGCTCAGTTCCGTATCGGTGACCGCGCCGCTTTTCAAGGGCGCGCCCGCCACGAAGCGCAGGTCGCCCTCGCTGTTCAGGTTCAGCTGGCCGAACCCGGCCCGTTCCACCGTCGAGAAGCCCACGGTGTCGTTCAAGCCCGACGTGACGACACCCTTGACATCGACCAGCTTGCCCTTGGCACTCAATGTCGCGCTGGAGTCCAGCGTGCTCACGCCGCCCTGGTAAGAAGGACGCACGTGGTTCTCTTCGCCCGCGTTGTCGCTGATGCCGGCCAGCAGCACGTAGGGCGCGGACAGCGACACGTTGATGGCGGGCGCAACGCCATCCGCCACGGCCAGCGCGCCCGAATAAATGCGCAGTTCCTTGCCCATGGCCAGGCTCACGTCGCCACCGAAACTCACGAGGCCGTTGCTGTAGAGGGTCAGCGAAGAGAAGCCGCCGTCCTGCACCTGATTCACGCCCAGCGCCGCGTGGCCGTACCGGCGCGCGGCTGCCTCGGTGGCACCCGGCACGCGCTGCTGCACGAGCGTCAGATCGCGCACCGCCAGCACCGCGTCGTCCACCGTGGCGTTCAGCGACTTGTAGTTGGGCGCTTCCAACGCCACCACCAGACTGCCACCCGCGGCGCCCGCGCCGCCGGCGTGGGCGCGCATGCGGCCGTCGAGATACAGGCCGCTGGCCGATGCGATCTGGATGCTGCCGCCATCGCTGGCGACTGTCCTTGCGCCCGTGCCATCGGCGTCCAGCCGCGCCGAGCCGCCCGACGCGTCCAGCAGAGCGCCCTCGCGGATCACCACGAAGGCATCCGAGGCGATGGCACGGCTTCCCGATTCCTGCAGGGTGCCGCCGACGACGATGCTTCCACCGTCGCTCAACACGCCGTAGGGGCGGCCGCGCGCGTCCGACGCCACCGCGGACGCGGCCGACGCATCGAGCACGGCATGCTCGCCCAGCAGGATGGTGCGCGAATTGGCAGAACCATCCGCCGTGCCTGCGCCTTGCGCCAATGTCTTGCCCGCTGCCGCGGACCGGGGTCCGAGCAGGCTGATCTGCCCGCCTCGCGCCTGCAACGCACCGTCGACCGTCAGGTTGCCTCGGCTCGACAGTGCCATCGACTGGCCGGGGTCGACCCGCACGGTCGCCCCTTCGCCGACGTACAGGCTGCCGCTGTTGCCTGCGCCCGCCATCTCGTCCGCCAGCCCCGCCGCCATCGACAGGCTCGCGCCGCCACGCTGCGTCAGCGTGCGGGTGGCGGACTGCGCCTGGTACAGATCGGGCAGCCGGGGTTGAAACGCGGCCTTGATGTCGGCCCCGCTCGACAGCGCAGAGGCGTCCGCCTGCAGCACAGGCATCGTCACGTCCAGCGTCGTGCCGTCCGGTACGACCACGCCGTTGTGGCCGCGCACGTCGTACCGGGCGAATCCGGCCTGGAACAACGTGGGGGACAGCACCGTCGTCTTCACCACCTCGGCGGCCCGCGACAGTTGCGTACCCGCAGCCAGTCGCGCTCCGGCCGCCACCGTGAAATCGGCCGGTGCGATTTCTCCGGCAGGGGTGATGACGGTCATGGCCGTCTTCAACTGAATGCCTTCGGGAAAGACACGCGCATCCACTACATAGCCGGCAAAGTAGCGGCCCTGTGAACCTGAGAACTGGACGGTGGTTCCTGCCGGTATCACCACGCTTCCGGGCGTCGAGAAGAAAGACAGGCTCCACACCCTGCCGTCCTGGCTCACGACCCTGTTGAGCGAGAGCGGAGTGGCGCCAGCCGGTGGCAACGGCAGCACCCAGTCGGCCCCCAGCGTGTACCAGACGTCGGTTGCGGGCGTTCCGCCTGGAAGCACTTGCCCCGGCAAGGCGAGGAGCGTTTGAGATGAATAGCCGACGGGCAGCACCTCCCCCGCCTTGACCTCGTAGTTCTTCAGCAGGATCAAATCCGCCCGGGCCGATTCGCCGGCCCCCAGCACGCCGTCGGTCTGCACGACTTTTCCACCGATGGCGACGGCGCTCGCCGACTCGATCTCCAGCGCGCCTCCGCCCTTGACGCCATAGCCGCGGATGTCGCCGTCCAGGGCCAGCACCGCCGCCGCATTGCCGGCCCCCGTACTCGCCAGTCCCGAGCCCAGTTGAACGGAGCCGCCCGTGCCTGCGGCGATGCTGCCGTTGGCCAGCACCGCCGCGCCCGAGGACACATCGATCAGCGAGCCGGCGGCCAGCGTCACGCTCTGCGAGGAACGGATGCTGACCGTGCCGCCGTCGACATGCGCCAGGTCCGCCGGGTTGCCGCCAGCGGTGCGCAGGTCGGTCGATCGGCCCGTCGCGTCGAGCATCACGCCTTGACGCAACCAGACACCCCCTTCGGTGCCGCTCGGCATGGCGATGCCGACATCGCCGACCGGAGAACCCGTGATGTCCTGAGGCTGCCGGAGCACGTCGCCCACACGGAGGGTGCCGCTGTGCGCCGTCAGGTGAGCCGCCACATCGACCGCTGGCGCATACAGAACGATCTCGCCGCCGTCGGCGACCTGCAACGCACCGTGAACGCCGACCTCTTTCCTGGCCGCAATGCGCACAGCGCCCAGGTTCGATGCACTCAGGCTCGCGGCGTCCAGATGCACCACACCCCGGCGATCGGCCGGCACGGCATCGGCCAGCTGCAAGCCATCGGCAAGGACCTGGCTGCCCTGGTCGAGCGACACACTGTCGAGCAACGGCGTCAGGGCGTAGAGCAGCAGGCCCTTGTCCGCGTCGTAGACCGGGCGATACTGACCCAGGATCAACTCGCCGCGCCGCGCCGCGGCGTTCTGCGACTGGCGATAGCCGTCCAGACCGGCCTGTGCGGCCTGCGTCTGCCGCGGCCCCTGGAACGTTTCGCCGACGATGGTGCCCTCGAGCACCGCACTGCCGGTAGCCACCACCAGCTTGCCGGCGTCGCGCCCCACGGTGTAGCCGTTTTCCAGCCTGCTCTGCGGCCCGATCAGGGGGTTGTAGAAGTACCCCGTCGCGTTCTTGCCCCAGCGCACGTGCTCGTCCTCGAAGCCACGGTACAGCCCGGTGTAGAGCAGATCTCCCGGCGCCCTGGAAACCTCGTACAGCCGGCCGTCGCTGCCCTTGAGCCAGCTCTGGCGGATGGTGCCGGTCGCCACGTCCAGCGTGCCGCCGGACAGGTTGATCCCGGAGCCCGAACGGGTCACCACGTCGCCGCCCGTCACCGTGACGGTGCCGCCTTGCGCCATCCACTCGCCGACCGTGTGCCCACTGGTCGCCAGGTAGCCGCTGACTTCCAGCAAGCCGCCCTGCGTGTACCAGCGATCGGTCGCATACCCCTGGGTGCCCGCAGGCACGAGAACCAGTCTGCGCCTGTCCACCCACAGGTTCAGGCTGTTGAGGTTCTTGCTGTCGCGGTTGAGCGGCGCATCGCGTTGCTCGTTGCCCTGCGCGTTGATCAGGACGTTGTTGCTCTCCATCGATACCTTGGCCCCCACGGCGCCCGAGACGTCCAGCTGCGCGCCGCTGGCGACAAGCGTGCGCTTCGACGCGGACACCGCGATCTCGCCGCCGGTGGCCAGCGTCATCGATGCGCCCTGGAACTCCACCGTGCTGCCGCTGACGATCTCGATGCGCGAGAGATCGCGGCGATCGAGCACGCGGCCGAGGTTGTCGAACACGCCTGCGACGTCGTTGCCCGTGGCGCCTGCAATGCGCTGCAGACCCGCGTCGCGCTGGCTGTCCAGCGCGGTGGCATCGCTGTCGGCCAGCAGGATCGCGGTGGTGCCGCCCTGCGCCAGCGTGACGGTGCCGGTCTCGTCGCTGGCGCGGCTGGACAGATGAACGGTGCCGCGCTTGGCTGTCGAGGTGGTCGCCACGACCACGCCCGCCTGGGTCACCGCATGGCCGGTCAGCGTGATGTCGCCGGTGGAGGCGGTGATCAAGCCGGTGTTGACGACGCTGCCCGCGGTGCTGCCCGGGTTTCGCGAGGTGGAGACCTCGTTGCCCGCGGTGGTCGAGCCCGTGTTGGCCTCGGTGCCCGCGCCCTTTCGAATGGTGAAGCTGTCGCCGGCGGCCAGCACGGTCTGTCCCGACGGCGTGGCGATCTGGCCGGCGTTGCGCACCTCCTTGCCCAGCAGCAGCACGTAGCCGCCGCCCTGGGTGACCGAGCCGGGGGCGTGGGTGGCAATTTGCGCACCGGCCTGCACCTCGACCGTACCGGCGGCGCCGGTGAACGTGGGCGCACTGCCGCTGGCGTCGACGTACAGCCCCTTGGCGCGGAACTGGTCGTCCGTGATCGTGGCCGCGGCGGCGACCAGGTTGCGCGCGTCGACCTGGCTGGTGCCGGAGAAAACCACGCCGTTGCGGTTGGCGACGAGCACGGTGCCATCGGCCTTGATGCGGCCCTGGATCTGCGAAGGACGCGCCTGCGGATCATTGACCTTGTTGAGCACGGCCCAGCTCGGGTCCTGCCTGAATTCGACCGTGGTGTTGCGCCCCACGTTGAAGGTCTCCCAGTTCAGGATGGCCTTGTCGCCGGTCTGCTGGATGGCGACGTTCGTGCGGCCATCGAGGCGCGATTGCTCGGGTGCATTGGCGTTGTGCCAACCGGCGGTAAGACTCTGCGTGTCGATCTTCAGGCCGCCATCGGCCAGGCCGTCCGGCACCGACGAAGGGTCTTTCAGGGCCGCCTCCCGCGCCGCGGCCTGGGCGGCCTGCTGCGCCGCAATGGCCTGGGCGGCGAGGTTCAGGTTGCTGATCGAGCGCTGCAACTGCTCGTTGGCACGCTGCTGCTGGGCTTGCGGGTTGGTCAGCATCGAGGCGGGTGTGCCGTTGGGCAACATGCCCGTCGCGCTCGCGCTGCTCTGCATGGCGCCCTTGTTGGCAAACCACGAAGGACTGAACGCGCGCTGTGCCTGCGCAGGACCGATCACACCGCCCGCGGCGACGAGCACGGCAATGGCTCGCGCCATGGGTGCGATGCGAAACCCGATGTCCTTCGTGTGTGCTGACCGGTCCGTGCCGATGCGCCCGCGTGTGCTCATTGAAGTTCCCGCCGAAATGGATGTCGAAGTCGAACTGGCAGCACGCGGGTTCGCGTGTGCGTCTGTACACAGTGCCCGCCCCCT
Organism: Variovorax monticola; assembly: GCF_051216855.1. Taxonomy (NCBI): domain Bacteria; kingdom Pseudomonadati; phylum Pseudomonadota; class Betaproteobacteria; order Burkholderiales; family Comamonadaceae; genus Variovorax; species Variovorax monticola. Next base: position 1,118,068 of record NZ_JBPJZP010000001.1, on the reverse strand, counting down.
TGGGGAGAAGGCCTTCAGCCATGTTTCACGACCGATGTCTCTAGACGGATGCCAGTTCGCGAACCCGCAGCGAAAGGCTTCAATTTTTTTGCCGCCGGGCGGCGAACGCTGGTCGAAGACCAGGAGCGAGCCGGCACGGCCCGGCCCGATGCGCCGTGCAAGGTGCGGCGTTGAAAGCCGTCAGCTCAGCACAAGCACGCCTGCAGGAAACGATCGCGCGCTGAGATCGAAGGAGTACTGAATCTGCAGCAGCGCGGTTTCGATCTCGGTGACCTTGATGCGCGCGGTCACGGTCTTGGTGCGCAACGCGTCCCCCACCAGCATCACCCGGCCCGGACGGTAGCGGTTGATCTCGTGCAGGACGTCGGGCAAGGGCATCTGCCTGAACACCAGTTCGCCCTGCCGCCAGGGGGAAAGGGCGTCCGGCTCGATCGCCGCAATCTCGCTCACGGCGCGAGCGTCGTACACAGCGAACTGCCGCGCCTGCAGCACACGCCTGCCCGCGGGGTGTTCGACCCGCACCCTGCCGTGCAGGCACGTCACGCAGATTCGGCCATCGAGATACCGGACCTCGAAACTCGCCGCCTCGGCAACGACCCGCCCTGCACCCGCCACCACGCGGAACGCCTGCGCGTCCTCGCGCACTTCCAGCGCCGCCTCGCCCTCCAGCAACTCCACGCCGACCGTCTGTCCGCGCTCGCTCAGCCGGCGCAGGCTGGTACGGGTGTTCATCGCCACCGTCACGCGGTCGTCCAGGGACACCTCTCGCTGCTCTCCCACGGCAGTGCGGTAGTCCGCACCCCACTGCCCGGCATCGGGCCACAGCCCCAGCGGCGAATAGGCCGCCACGCCCGCGGCAGCGGCACCGCCGATCGCGGCTGCGAAAAAAGTGCGCCGGCCCACCCGAGGCCGATGAACCGTCTTGCGGTGATAGCGCGCCGCTTCCGCGTTGGTGGCCAGCACACGCCCGCTCACCGACTCCAGCAGCCGCCACTGGCGCGTTGCCTCCCGGAAGGCGGCCAGATGCGCGGCGTCGGTATCGCGCCAGCGCTTGAAGGCCTGCGCCTCCCATTCGCTGACATGGCCCGAGGCAAGCTTGCGCACCCAGGCCTGCGCATCCTTGAGCGCATCGGGCAGGTTGTTGCCATCACCGGATTGCATCATCGACTCGTTCTCAAATTCCTTGTGCGGGCTCGCACTGTCTACTAGACGTTTGCCGGCCCGCAAACCCGCTGAAAAAATTTCGCGATTCCGTCATGAGCGTGTGCTAGCGCGCCAGCAAGCGGGCGGCGCAGTACTCCTGGGCCACCTTGAGTTCGCTTTCCACGGTGCGCAAGGACACCCCCAGCCGCTTGGCGACTTCGCGTTGCGGCCAGTGCTCCCAGCGCACCAGGAGCAGGATTTCGCGACGGCGCGCGGGCATCTCGTTGACCGCCGTCATGAGCGCTTCCAGCTCCGAGCGGGATTCGGCGATCTGCGCCGGGCCGGGCGCGGGGTCCGGAAGAACGTCCATCAGCTCCTGCACGTCTTCTGCCGACAGCATCCGGCTCTGGCTGCGCCGCACGTCGATGGCCATGTTCACGCCCATGCGGACCAGGTAGGCCTGAGGGCTGGAGACGGGGCCGGCGACATGGCTGTCCCTCTGCAGGCGCAGCCAGATCTCGTGGACGGTGTCGCCCGCGAGATCCGCGCTGCCCAGCTGGATGGCCAGGCTGTGCTTGATCTGCTCGTAGCGCTGGGTCAGAACGCTGCGCAGAAGGGGCAGGACGTTGTCCATCACGGCGGTGCAGACCCGAGACTGGCGCAGGCACTGCCTGCCGGGCCGTGGCTCGGCATGACGACCAGCAGCAACGGCTGGCGCAGATCCGCCGGCGGTGAATGGTCCAGCCGCAGGCCGTTCAACGCTGCGACCATGGCCCGGTCGCGCCCCGCGTCTCCGGTCGAGCCGATCAGGCGAGCTTGCGTCAGGCGGCCGCCGACATCGATGTTCAGTCGCAGCGACGCCCGGTAGCCGCCGGGCGCCGTGCGCGGATCGGCGCACAGCGCTTCCCAGACACGGACCTGAACAAGGCCGTCATAGCGACGGTCCAGCCCAGGCTCGGCAGGTGCTGCTGCCGCCACGGCAGCCATCGGCCTGAGCACGAAGGTGTCTCCGAGCCTGCCGCCCGGGTTTTCCGCCAGCAGGCCGGTGCCGATGAGCAGCGCGGCCAAAGCGGCCTGCGGGACATACCGGCCCTTGATCGGTGCCGACATGCGCCCTTGCACCAGCGCGTCGCTGAACAGGACCGTCTGGTCGGCAACGACCGCGTACCGCGCCAGCGCGGAAGCGAGCGGCTGGCCGGCAATGTCGAAGTCGAGTGCGTCCTGCCGAACCGCAGCCACTGCAGCCGTCGAGTCACCGGTCGCCGACGCAGCGGCAGGGCTCACCGTCATCCACAGGGCACAGGCATGAACCGCCGCTCGGCCTAGTACGCCACGCGCAACGGCGCGTACCACGGCCCACCCCCCCACGATGCCTTGCCGAAGGCGCCCCGCCACCCACAGCCAGCACGCCGGGCATGAAACGGGAAGGGAAAGGAGGGCGTCAGCACGGCAACGAGAACCCCGGCAAAAAAATACATGGTCCGTTCGGCAAGTTGCATGCGTGTGACACCGCCGATGTCCGCCCGGACAAGGCGCCGCTGTCTACAAGGTCACGGTTTGCTCGTCACGCGCGCGCCGTACAGGTGCAGGGTCATCCCCCGTGGACAGGCCCGAGGCATCGACGCCATGCGACCGCAAGGTATGCAGCAAACCGCGATTGATGCTGAATTCTTCAGCGTAGGCAGTCGACAGGACGCCACCCGTCAGGCAGCGGTACACGATGTCGACCACATGGGGGTCGGCGCTGACCATGTCGACGTCCTGGGCGAACGCTCGCAGCTCGGGCAGCGGCTCGGAACGCAGCAGGTAGCCGACAAACCACCGCCACAGCATGTTGTAGCCCAGCCCCTCGCGCAGGCGTTTGGGGCCCGACAACGAGTACACGATCTGCAACAGCCAGGCGCGCGTGACCATGCGTGCGTCGATCCCGCTCCTGCACTTGACCGACAGCGCGTTCATGAAAAGACCCTCGTAGGCCAGCGCGCTGTCGATGGCCTCGCGCAGTGCCACCAGGGCATGGTCTTCGGGCACGAAGGACTTCAGGTAGTCGGCCTCCATCCACACCGGGTGCGACACGATCCACACCCAGGGCACCCCGTACCGGTCGATGGGCACCGGCTTGGTTCGAGCGACTTCCACGTGCCTGGACAGCTCCTTGTCCAGTGTCTGCATCGACACGCTCGCCATGGCATCGAGCGAGACGTGCGAACTCGGTTTCTTTTTCTTCATCCAGATTCCTCCATCTGTTGGGCACGTGGCCACTTCCCCGCAGCATGCGTCTGTCGTTCCATGGCTCTCGACCGATCTTTCTAGACGAATGCCGCTCGACGAAACCGCAGGAAAAAAGGCACGAATGCGTGTGCCGAAAAAATGACGCATTGGCTCGCACACGAAAGTTCGCAACCGCAGTTAGTGGGTCGTTCGGCTCCGACCTGCCGGCATCGACACGCCGCAGCGCCGCGCAGCGCGCCACGATTCACGGCACGCGCACGATCCCCGGCGGGCCGTAGTCGGGGCGCAGTGGCGCCGGGATGCGAGTCGCAATGCCGGCGCGCTCGATGGTCACGGCGTCGGGCTCGATGGATGCGAGGGTGACCTCGCGCGCCACGGTCTCCCCGGCCATGTAGGCCTTGGGCGATGCGCCATTGATCGCCAGCATCGCCACCGCACGATCATGCCGGCGCACGAGGCCGATCACGACCACGTTCAGGCGCATCTGGCCGGGGCCCAGCCACGCGGCCACAGCCTGGGCCGCGCGATCGGCAGGCACCGCGGCAAAAGGCCGCGCTTGCGGCGAGGTTGCCTGCGGCCCGTGCAGCCGGTAGCCCCAGAAACACACGCCGGCAATGACCGCCCCCAGGCCGAGCGCATGCACCGCGCGCACCGGCGATACCGGCGATACCGGCGATACCGGCGATACCGGCGATACCGGGGCCGGCCATTTCCATGTTCGCCATGTTCGGGTCATCACGCTACTCCTTGAATGTTTGTACGTCGGGGAACGCGGGCGCACCGCGTTCCATGCGAAGGCAGCGTCCAGTATTAGCAGAGACGTATTGGAAATTCATGTCAACGCCACATTACTGCCCTACTATTTTTTCGCGTCACCGCAGAAGAACTTCCACCTCACATGGAACGGCAGCGCTGCCTCATGAACAACTCTCCTGGCCCGCATCGTGGCTTCTCCCTGATCGAAGTGATGGTCGTGCTGGTCATCGTCGGCATTGCAACGGCCGCGATCTCGCTCAGTGCCGCGCCCGACCCTTCCGAGCCGCTGCGGATGGACGCGCGCGAGCTCGCCTTGCGGCTCTCCACCGCACAGCAGGAGGTGCACATCGACGGCCGTGTCATTGCCTGGGAAGCGCGCGGCGACGGCTACCAGTTCGTGCGAGGCACATGGATGAACACGCCCGGCAGCGTGGTTCCGACGGTCTCGACCGGCGGCGAGCTCGATCGCTTCGCGCAGGACGATGCGCTGCGTCCCCGCCGGTGGCGCGCCGGCACCGTGGAAGTCACGCCGGCCGCCCCTTTGGTGCTGACTTCCGAATGGATCGGGTCTCCGTTTTCGCTGGCGCTGCGCAGCGGGCCGTACAAGGTTGCCGTGGTGCGCGATGCCACGGGCGGCTTCAAGGCGCAGTGACGCATGCGCGCCCTCCGGCTCCTGCATCGGCATTCGGCGCCCTGCCGCGAACGCGGCTTCACGCTCATCGAAGTGATGATCGCGCTGGCCATCATCAGCATCGCCCTGGCGGCCTTCGTGCGCCTCACGAGCCAGACTGCCAGCAGCCTGGGCCTGCTCGAAAGCCGGTCGCTGGCCTTGCTCTCCGCGCAGGGCGCCATGGCGGAACTGCAGATCGATTCGCTGCCTGCGCCCGGCCTGCGCCAGATCGAATGTCCGCAGGCCGGCCAACCGTTTGTCTGCCGGGTCCAAATCGGTCCTGCCCAGGATGGCTTGTGCGCGGTGGTGGTCGATGTCTACCTCGGCCGCAACAGCGAGCAGCGCATGGCCAGCCTGCAATCCTGGCTGTCGGAGAGAAGCCGATGAAAGCGTGGGTGCCACCCAGGCAGCGGCGATGCCCCTCGGGCTTCACGTTGATCGAGGTCATGATTGCCATCGTGATCATGGCGGTCCTCAGCTTGATCGCCTGGCGGGGCCTCGACGTCATGGGCCGCGCCAATGCCCAGTTGCAGGCGCGCACGGAAGACACCGCTCGCCTGATGCGTGCGTTGCAACAGATCGAACGCGACCTGACGTGGCGCACCACGACCGAGTTGCGCTCCACCGCCGACGATCTCCCAGCGCGGGACGAGACGCCAGCGACGCCGTCGACGCCGCAGGCAGCGCGCAACAGGCAACCCGCAGCGTCGGCCCTGCTCTTGCCGACAGGCATGGATGCACGCCGCACGAGCGACAAGCCGTTGCTGGTCGAACTGGTGCGCGCGGCACCCGCTGCGCCGGGGCGCTGGCAGCGCGTGCAATGGTGGCTGCAGTCCGGCACGCTCTACCGCGCGGCCGGCCCCGCGGTGGCCGACTATCCGCTGCCGGCGCCGGAACCCGCCGACCGTGTCGCCGTGCTGGACGGCATCGCGTCTTTCGAGGTGCGTGCATGGCAACCCGAAGGGGGCTGGCGCCGACTGCCCGCAACCGGCCCGGTACGCGCACCGGCTTCAGGGCTGGAGATCACGCTCGGTGTGCGACGCAACGCCGACGCCGTCATGACGTACCGCCAGGTGATTGCGCTGAACTGACTGGACGGTGGCCCACGCCGGAACACGCAAGAAAGCCGGGCAGTTGCGCTTGCAACTGCCCGGCTTCGAGCCGAACGGAGGAGTCAGGCCGGCAGACCGGCGCGCGACTCACTCATGGCCGGACGCAAGAATCACGGGCGGCCGATGGCGTTGCAGACAGACGTGTTTCCGACAGCCAGGGTGTTCGTCGACGTCAGGAACGCGTCGTTGATGGCGGTGTTCCACGCGGCAGGCATCTTGATGAAGTTGTGCGTCGTGATCTTGGCGTCGTAGGTGCCGTTGTTCAGCTTGGTCAGGAAGTCCTTGACGGCCGCGCCAGCGGTACCGGCGCCGACGCCACCGGCGTAGCACTGGCCCAGCAGCAGGTTGGTGGTGCCGTAGATCGGGTAAGCCGAGGTCGGGAGCGAATAGGCCGGCACCCAGTTCAGCGGATTGCTGCGGGCAATCGCGGTGGACGGGGGCGCCGGCAGGGCCGCCTGGATGGACGCTGCGTTCGGCAGGAAGCTGTTGATCCGCGCAACGACGCTGTTGGTGCCGCCCGTGTAGGTCGAATCGGGGCTCAGGAAGCCGAACCGATGGTTGACCGCGAGGGCAGCCGCGACACCGCTGCTTCCCGTTGCCGAAACCCACACGTCGGGAATGCCGTCGCCATTGGCGTCCTGAGCGGCCGTCAGGGTCGGCAAGGCGCTGGCGACGACCGTCTTGAAGCTGTTGGAGATGGTGAACGACTTGCCGGCGGGAAGGAACGATCCGCACGCTGCGTTCAGGAAACGCGACAGCAGCTCGGTCGTGCCGCTGGTCTCGGCGCGGAACACCACCTGGATGGCGGTCGCGCTGCCCACGCCGCCGTCGTCCGCGGCCGTGGTCACCTGGTTCCAGTTGCGGGCATTGGCGTCGAACGAGAAGATGCGGCAGATTTCCTGGTTGGTCAGGTTCAGCGTGGAGATGCCGGTTTCCTTGTACGGCAGCAGAACCGGGGTAGCGACAGCAGGAACCTGGATCAGGCGGCCGTAGTTGGCCGCGGTCGAGCTGGTGCCGTTGTTGTAGGCGGCGTTGTAGGTGGAGAGCTCTGTCGACGACAGTGCCGAGTCGCTGCCCACGATGTGCACCGTGCCGGTGGTGCTGAACAATGCCGAGTTGTTGGTCAGGAAGGCCGTCTTGCCGGTACCGCTGCCCGTGCCGGCGTAGCTCCAGGTCCCCGTGATGGGCCCGTTGGTGAAGATGTCCTGGTACAGCGGTTGGGGCAGCGTTGCACCGCCCGAAGTGACGGTCTGCGCCGATGCGGCACCTGCGATCGCCATCACACCGGCCGCGACCAGCGCGGAGATCACATTGAGTTTGAAATTAACGGATTTCATCGAAATGCTCCTTAAGCAAACTTTGAAAGTTTGAGAACCTAAAACAAATTGACTAGACCTTTGGACGCCTCGAATTCAGACCCTCCACAGCGCCCGGCCGCCCCTTCGGGCGACGCATCGTCATTGCCTTGACGACATGCAAAGTCTGAATAGGCACAGTGACGCGGTGTTGAACAAGAACCCCCAGAACGGTCTTCGGTTCACCCGAGTGATCAAGCAAAATAGATGCAATAAAAAGCGCTCATTCATTGCGCCTGGCATCGCTTTTCGGTGCAATGCTCCCGAACTCTTGCAAATCACTCGGGAGAAGTTCGCGAAGGCCAGGCCCTCACTGCACCATCTGGTTGATTTCCATGATCGGCAGCAGCACCGCAAGAACGATCAGCATCACCACGGCGCCCATGCCCAGGATCATCAAGGGCTCCAGCAACGCTGTCAGGCGCGTGGCACGGCGCTCCAGGTCGCGCGAGAGATTGGCGGCCGCGCGGTCGAGCATCGGTGCGAGCGCACCTGTTTTCTCACCGCTGGCCACCAGGTGAATCAGGTTGGAGGGAAAGACCTTCTGCACCTTCAGCGCGGAAGCAAGCGGCGCGCCCTCCCTGACGCGCGCGGTGGTGTCGGCCGCGCACGCCTTGAGCCGGTCGTTGCCCATCGTCTGGCGCGCAGCCTCGAGTGCGCGCAGCAAGGGCACCCCTGCGTCCATCAGGATGGCCAGCGTCGAGGCAAAACGCGCGGTGTTCACGCCCAGCACATACTTGCCCACCATCGGCACGTTCAGGACGGCGCCGTGCCAACGAAGGCGAACCGCGTCGTCCCTCAACGACCGACGCCACAGCGCGACAGCGACAGCCAGCGTCGTCGCCGTGAGCCAACCCCATTCACGCACGTAGCCGCTGGCGGCCAGCATGACCTGCGTGAGCATCGGCAGTTCCTGGCGCGCCTGCGAGAACGCGCTGACGACCTGCGGCACGACATAGCCGAGCAGGAAGATCACGATGCACACGGAAACGAACGCAACGACTGCCGGATAGATGAAGGCCGTCAGCATCTTGCTGCGCAGGTTGTCGCGGCTCTCCAGATAGTCGGCGAGCCGCTCCATCACGCGCGCCAGGTCGCCCGAGTCTTCTCCGGCGCTGACCAACGCACGATAGATCGCGGGGAAGTCGCGGGGGCGCTCGCCCAATGCATCGGCCAGCCGCATGCCGCCGCGAACGTGGTTGCAAACGGCGGTCAGCGCCTCGGCCACGACCTTGTGCTCCGCCTGTTCGATGGTGGCCATCAACGCCGACTCCAGCGGCAGGCGCGCACCCAGCAGGCTTGCCAGCTCGCGCGTGGCCCAGCACAGGTCAGCCGCGCCGAGCGTGGGGCCCAGCCAGGAAAGACCCCCGCCGGTGGTCGTCTCGCGGACGTCCAGCGCCGTCAAGCCACGCTCTCGCAGCAGCACGCGCACGGCACGCGCGGACTCCGCGTCCATGGCCCCCGCCTGAATCTGACCGGTGGCGTTGGCGGCGTCGAATTGAAATCGCGGCATTGCCTGCTCCCCTACCCGTCATCGCGCGTGACACGCAGGATTTCTTCGAAGGTGCTGACGCCGGCGGTGACCCAGCGCTGGCCATCCTCTCGCATGGTGCGCATGCCGCGGCGGCGGGCTGCTTCGCGCATGGCGTGCTCGTTGCCGCCGTCGTGGATGATCCTGCGAATCTCGTCGTCGATGACGAAGAGTTCGTGAATGCCGGTACGCCCCTTGAAGCCCGACTGGTTGCAATGGGCGCAGCCCACCGACACCCACCGGGTGCTGCCGTCGGGCTGCGTTTCTTCGCGCCTGCACTGCGGGCACAGGCAGCGCACCAGCCGCTGGGCCAGCACCCCCAGAAGCGACGACGACAGCAGAAAGGGCTCGATCCCCATGTCGGTCAGGCGCGTGACCGCGGAGATCGCGTCGTTGGTGTGCAGCGAGGCCAGCACGCCGTGCCCGGTGAGCGACGACTGCACGGCGATCTGCGCTGTCTCCAGGTCGCGTATCTCGCCGATCATGATGTTGTCGGGGTCCTGGCGAAGCGCGGCGCGCAACGCCGCGCCGAAGGTCATGCCGATCTTGGTGTGCACCGGGATCTGGTTGACGCCCGGCAGGTCGTATTCGACCGGGTCTTCCACCGAGAGGATGTTGCTCACGCTCTTGTCGAGCTGGCCGAGCGCCGCATAGAGCGTGGTGGTCTTGCCGCTGCCGGTGGGGCCCGTCACGAGCACGATGCCGTGCGGCTGGCGAACCAGCCGCGTCAGTGCGGCCAGGGTGTCGCTCGCCAGGCCCAGGCGCGCGAGCTGCAGCCGGCCGGCATCCTTTTCCAGCAGGCGCAGGACGGCGCGCTCTCCGTGCACCGTGGGCACGGTGGAGACGCGCACGTCGATCGGCCGCCCGCCTACGCGCAACGTGATGCGACCGTCCTGCGGAATGCGCTTTTCGGCAATGTCGAGCTGCGACATGATCTTGATGCGCGAGATGAGCGCGGCGTGAAGTTCCTTGCGCGGCGAGACCACGTCGCGCAGCGTTCCGTCCACGCGGTAGCGCACCACCGAATGCGTCTCGAACGCCTCGAAGTGCACGTCGCTCGCGCCGTCTCGCGCGGCCTGGGCCAGCAGCGCGTTGATCATGCGGATGACCGGCGCACCGTCCTGCGCATCGAGCAGATCGGTCACGGCGGGGATGTCCTGCATCAGCCGTTCCAGATCGACCTCGGACTCGGCGGCGCCGACCACTGCGGCTGCGCTGCCTGTCTCGGCATAACCGGCGGACAGCAGCGCATCCATTTCCTGCTCGGACACCTCGCTGCGTGCATGGACGCCGGTCTGGCGCTGCGCTTCGGCCACCGCCCACCCCGGCGTGCGCGCGCTGAATGCGATTTCCATGGCCTCGCCCTTCACGCACACGACGATACGCTGGGCGCGTGCCCAGGCATGCGGCAGCATCGGCGCGGGTCGACCTGCGGCGCTCGTGCTCATGGCGCCACCACGATCTCCGGCCGGTAGCCCAGCTCGCGCAGCACGCCCGTGGCGGTGTCGACCGAGCGTGAATCGCGTGGCAAGTCCACCCGCACCGCGTAACCGGTGCCGCCCGGACCGCTCACGATGTACGCCGGCATTCCGCTGATGCGCACGCGCCTGGCGACGCGCACCGCGTCTTCCTGCAGCGGGAGGTCGGCCACCTGCAGCACGCTCTTGTTGCTCTCGGTCGTGGCGTAGAGCACGGCGGGGTCGCTGGTCACGCCGACGTTGGAGGGCAGCTGGGACCGGATTTCAGGCTCCTTCGATTCGCCCTGCAAAGGCCGCTCGCGCACCTGGCTGCTCGTCTGCGTGGCAGGCCCCGGCTGCTCGCGCGTGTCGCTCCACTGCTCCGGCCGCAGGTCCAGCCTGGAAGGGCGGCCGGCCACGGGCACATCGCCCGGCGGAAGAATGGGCGCCGGCATGTCGGGCAGCAGCAGATGCCTGGCCGGCTGCACACGGCTTTGCTGGGTGCGCATGAAGTTGTAGCGGTCCTGGGTCAGACCGCGTCCGGCGTTGGCATCGCGGATCACATAGGGCCGAAGGAAGACCATCAGGTTCGTCTTCACGCGTTGTCGCTTGTCGTAGCGAAACAGGTTGCCAAGCACCGGAATCGACCCCAGCCCCGGCACCGACTCCGCCGTGTTGCTGACGCTGTCCTCCAGCAGCCCGCCCAGCACCATGATCTGGCCGTCGTCGAGCAACACGCTGGTGTCCAGCGCACGTTTGTTGGTCACGATGCCCGACACCCCCGAGTTCTGGTCGTCGATGCTCGACACCTCCTGGTAGATGTCCAGCTTGACCGTGCCGCCCTCGGAAATCTGCGGCCGGATCTTGAGTTGCAGCCCGATGTCTTCGCGCGTCACGGTCTGGAACGGGTTGTCGGAGCCGCCGCCGCCCGGCGTGATGTACTGGCCGCTGACGAAGGGGACCGTCTTGCCGACGATGATGGACGCCGTCTCGTTGTCGAGCGTCAGGATGTTCGGCGTCGAGAGGATGTTGACGCCGCCCTTGGTCTGCAACGCGCGCGCCAGCAGGTTGAGGTTGAGGATCTCGGCGCCGCCCGGCAGCTTGATGGTGCCGTCGACGATGCCCAGGCTCAGCCCCTTCGGGAGCAGGTCGACGGTGTTGGTCGCGCCGTTGTTCAGCCCCGCGCCGCCGCCGAGGTTGGTGCCACCGATGAAGCGGCCGTTGTTGCGCATCCATTGAATGCCGAGTTGCGCCGCGTCCTGCTCCGTGACTTCCACGATCAGGCTTTCGACCAGCACCTGCGCACGCCGCTGGTCGAGCATGTCGATGACGCGCCGGATGCTGCGGTACATCGGCTCCGGCGCCGCGATGATGAGCGTGTTGGTGGTGGCGTCGGCTTGCACCGTCACGCCATTGGCCGAGAACGCCCCTGCGGCACCGGCACCGGCCTGCTGCGCCCCGCCGGTGCCGCCGCCGCCGAAACGCGTGCTGCCGCCCCCCGTGCCGCTGGTCACGCCGCGCGCATTGGCGCCCGATGCCGAGGTACTTGCCCTGCCCGCAGCGCCGGCCCCGCCCGCACCACCCGTACCACCTGCGGCGCCGGCGCCGCCGAGCATCCCGCCGGCACCGAGTGCGGCCCGGGCGGCGTCCCCGCTGCCCAGCGCGGTGCCGCCGGAGTCGCCGGTGAGCAGCCCCCTGAGCACCCCCGAGAGATAGGTCGCCTGCGCATTGCGCAGGTACACCACATGCAGGTTGCCGGGATCGTCCTGTGCATTGTCGAGCTTGGTGACCAGGTCACGCGCCAGGCCCGTGCGCGCCGGACTGCTCGAACGCACGATCACGCTGTTGGAGCGCGGGTCGGCCAGCACCACGATGTCGCGGCGAGTCTCGTTGCCCCCGCCCTGCAGAAGCTCGTTGGCAAGGGACGCGATGTCCGCCGCCACGCCGTTGTAGACCTTGACCACGGCGGTATCGAGCGAGGTCGGTGTGTCGATGCTCTCGACGATGCGCGCAATGCGCTCCAGGTTGTCGACATAGTCCGTGATGACCAGCGTGTTGTTCGCCGCGTAGGCGGCAATGCTGTTCTCAGGCGCGATCATCGGTTTGAGCACCGGCACCATGGCCTCGGCGTTTTCGTAGGCCAGCCTGAAGGTCCGTGTGGCAATGCCGCCACCGGGCGCAGCCGCATTGACGGAACCGCCCTGCAGTTTGGCGTCGGCCACCGGCACCACCCGGCTGACCTTGCCGACGTCCACGATCGTGAAGCCGCGCATCCGCAGGGCCGACACCAGCATGTCGTAGGCCGTTGCCGAAGGAATCTCGCCGTCGGACACCAACGTGATCTGTCCCTTGACGCGCGGGTCCATCAGGAAGTTTCGCCCCAGGAAGCGCGACAGCGCGGAGACCACGGCCTGGATGTCGGCATCGACGAAGTTCATGACCGCCCTGTCTTCGGCACCCGTCACCTGCCGGCGTGCCGCGGCGGTGCCCGTGGCCGAACGCCGGTCCTGCCCCACGGGCCGGACGACGCGCTCGGCGGTGGCAGGCGCTGGCGACGTGCCCGGGGCTGGAGACTGTGCGGGGAGTGGTGCTGGAGGTGGTGCGGAAAGTGGTGCAGAGGCCTTCCGAGAAGGGGCCGCCTCAGCCACTGCCGCCGAACTCGGAACGTAGGTCCCTTCCCTGAACAGCGACGCCTCGGGCGTGGTCGCGGCACATCCCGCCAGAGCCAGGCAGCACATCAGCGCACAGCGCTTTCCCATTCGACCCGCGTTGGCTCGCATCATGATCCCTTCCCTGGTTGTTCTTGCGTCACTAACGTCGCCGTGATCCTGACCTGGCTCTTCCGGTCCGACGAACCGCCGTTCTCGGACCGTTGCAGCACGACGTGCCGCACCTTCATTCCCAGGGGTATCGGGGCACCGAGCAGCCAGGCCAGAGCCTGCGATGCGTCGGTGGAGACCGCGAACTCCACATGCCATGCGGAGCCGGCCTCGCGCAGTCGATAGGCGCCTTGCAGGCCCGCCGCGTCCAGGCTCGCCCGCACGCGCTCGGCGGGGGCCAGCGACGCGTTCGAGGGCGTGGTGCCCGAACGACCATCTGCGAGCACCTCCGTCAGCGCAGCGGCTTGCGAGCGCAAGCGCGGCAGTTCGTTGTCCCAGTGCGCAAGCGTGTCGAGCGCCGGCTTGGCCAGCAAAAGCCAGGCGAGCGCCAGCGTCAAGGCCACGACCATCCATGCAGCCTGCCGGCGCTCGCGCTGCGACAGCCCGCGCCAGCGGTTCTGCAGCGGAGCGAGCCTTGGCTGCGCGACGGCTCGAAGACGCAGGCGAAGCGCCGCCCACCGACCGCTCATGGCGCGGCTTTCGACGCGGCAGGCGCGCTTGCAACCGCCGGTGTGGGTGCGACGTCGTCGCCCTTTTTCGCGACCGCGACGCGTACGTGCAGCACCCCGCCCTCGAGCTGAACCGCCAGGCCGTGTTCCTGCGCTTGCACTTGCAGGGACTTCAGCTCCTGCGGGCCGGGGGTGGCGCCCTCCCGCCATCGAATCTGCAACTGGCCGTCGTCGAAGTCGAGTGCCTGCACCTGTCCCTCGGCCTGCGGGAGCAGTGCGGCGGAAGCACGCACCAGCACGGCGAAATCGGCCGACGCCACGGACCCCACCCCTGCGCGCCGCGCATCGCGCAGTTGACGCGCTTGTTGCAGTGGGTTGAGGACCACCGACACCTCCGGGTAGGCCGCCTTGACCTGGGCTCTCATCTGGCGCGCCAGGGCCTGTCCCTGGCCTGCGACTTGCGAAGCGTGGAGGTTGAGGCCCAGCAGCCACACCGCGGCGGCTGCCGCGGCCCAGCCGATGGCCGGGCCCAGCCAACGGCGATCCGCCGCGCCTTCCATGGCCTTGTTCATGGGCAGCGTCCAGTTCCATCCGGTTCCTGTCCAGGGCACCGGCGCCTGGCCCCCCTCGGCCTGTGTCGGCTGGTCCGTGCAGCCCGCGGGAACCGGGTGCATGGCGCCCTCCTGCGCCCCTGTTCGCAGGACCAACCAATCGTCGAAGCGCACCGCGGCCGCTTCGCCTCGAGGCCAGGAAGCGTCGTCGGGGCTGGGCAGGAATGCGGGCAAAGGGAAGACGGCATGCGCGGGCAGCCCATGCTCGCGCAATGTCTTCACGCACGACAACAAGACGCCGGCACTCATCCAGGCCACCGGCACGGTGCCTTTGTCACTGCGCGGCCCGAAGCCCACGGCCAGGTTGTTCGGTGGGGTCAACGCCAGCAGCTCGACGGCACCCAGCACCGCGATGCGCTGACGCCTGGCTGGCAGGGGTGGCAGTTCGATCTGCGTCATCGACACGTCGGACGGATGTGGACAGAGCTCGACGCGCCTGGGCTGGAACCGGGCCCCGATCGCCGCCAGCCCCTCGAAGGCCGCACCGTGCCACACACCCGCTGACGAACGCCAGGCGCACCTCACGGGCAAGGTACCCAGGTGCCGCGCGGGAGGCAGCACCATCCGCAGCAGATCGACTCGCGCCATCTCAGGCGCCCTCTCGCAGCCAGACCACCTGCGGCAGAACTTCCTTGTCGTCGTGCAGCAGTGCCTGCATCAACAGGGTCGTGCGAGACATCTGCAGAGCGCTCGAGACGCGAAACCATCGACTGTCGATGCCAATGAGAATTTCGCTCTCGTCGAGCTGAGGCATCTGAAGCCGGTTGGCGAAGTCGCCGCGATTGATGAACCACTGGCCGTTGTCGCGCACCTGGATCAGTGCGCGGGCGCGATCGAGTGCCAGCCCGGGGACCCAGGCGGCCAGCACTTCGGCCTTCGCGGTGTTGGCGTTGATCCAGGTTCGTTGCGGCAGGACCGTGACGTACGGGCGCAGGCGCGCAACGCTGTCGGCAGCCACCCCCGGCGCGGCGAGCAGGTCTTCAACGGCGCGCAGGCGCGGCGCCTGCTCGCGCAGCGGCAGGCTTGCAAGCCCGAGTTGCTCGACCGCTTCCCGTGCCGCGCCGATCTCCGATGGCGCGGCCGGCGTGGCCGACTGCCGCTGGCCTTCGACCAGGCTGACGGCCACCCGTCGAGCGATGTGGGCAGCCTGGTCCGGCGACACGCCGACCAGCGTGCACAGCCGAAGGAAAGCTGCGCTCTCGCTCGGGTCCATCTGCCCGGAATTCACGAGATTGCGGAGATTGAATTTGGATTGCTCGTCGGTGATCTCGGTGAACGCACGCGCGGGAGCGCCCTCGATCTGACCAAGGACGGGTCCGTTCACCGGGCGGTTCCAGAGCCCGTCGAGACGGGTCGTGGGGTCGCGCAGAGCCTGAGCGCGCAACACGGCCTGCGCACGGCTGATTTCCCCGCGAAGCAGCCACTTCGCCTGCACACGCGTCTGCTGCGTTTGTGCGGCACGTATGGCCGCGGTCTGCCTGCCGAGCAAAGCGGCCGCAAGCACGGCGATCACCGCGACGACCAGGAGCACGCTGACGACGGCCATGCCGCACTGCGCACGACTTCGGAATGCGCAACAACGTCGCTCCAGGCCCGCAGGCCGCTTCCTGGTTGTGCGCATGAAGCCGCCTACAACTGCCAGGAGCCAATGTCGGCGTTGGCCTTTTCTCCGCCTGGCTCCCCGTCGGCACCGAGCGAGAAAACGTCGATCTCGCCGTTGGTGCCGGGGTTGAGGTATTGGTACGGCTTGCCCCAGGGATCACTGGGCAGCCGCTCCAGGTAGCTGCGCCAGTTCGAAGGGACCTTGCCTGCGGTGGGTTTTTCCACCAGTGCCTTCAACCCCTGGCTTGCACTGGGGTACTCGCCGTTGTCCAGACGGTAGAGCTTGAGCGCCTGCATGACTGCGCCAACGTCCTGGCGCGCCGCCGTTGCACGCGCCTGGTCCGGGCGACCCATCAGGTTGGGAACGATCAGTGCCGCCAGCACGCCCATGATCACCAGCACCACCATGATTTCAATGAGCGTGAATCCCTGCTGCGGCCGCGCGGGCAGGTGCTTCTTTTCGAGGATCCCTGCGGCCATTTTTCTCTCTCCGATTTCGATGTCTTCGACACCTGGAGATGGTCGCAACCTGGCGTGTCACCTTGATGGACGAAGCTCGGGAGGAATTGCGCGTCCCGCCTCTGAATGTGAGAGCTTTCAGACGCTTTCGCTCGAGATTCTCCCGACCATCGTCACGCGTGCGACCCGCTTGTGATGTCGCCCAGATCTTCGTGCGCTGCCGTCGACCGGAAGCAGAACGTGCTGCGCATCGGCTCAATGGTCTGCGGCAGTAGCGTATTGGTCCAGATGGCGGCCAGCAGCGCCTGAAACTGAGGTCGTCGGCGTCTGGCTGCATACGGCCACGCTACTTTCGTGTTTAGCGTCCTTCATCGCAGATCGAGATTCATCGATTCAACCAAGCCCACTCAAAAAATGCGTGCATGGACACCCTGTGGCTTGCCTTGGGTTACGACTCTGCGTAGCGCAGACACTCCGCAAAAAACTCCGCGAGCTGAGTGGACTTATCGAACACCCGTCAGCACCTGGCGATTGGGGGAGCGGGGCCCGGTTTGACCTGAGCCTGGTGCAGGGCTGCGTCGGTCGGCCCTCGACAACAGTTGTTCGGCACTCAGCTGGGAATGCGGGCAATGACCTTGATTTCGAAGTCGAATCCCCCGATCCAAGTGACGCCGACTGCCGTCCAGTTCGGATACGGCGCCTGGGGAAATACCTCGCCCTTGACAGCCATGACCGTGCCGAACTGGTTCTCTGGATCGGTATGGAAGGTCGTCACGTCGACGATGTCGTCCAGCGCGCATCCACCCGCTTTCAACGTCGCCGCGAGATTGGCGAATGCCAGGCGAACCTGCGCCTCGAACTCCGGCTCTGGTGAGCCGTCGCTGCGGCTGCCGACCTGACCGGACACGAACAGCAGATCGCCCGATCGGATTGCTGCGGAATAGGTCTGCGATGTGTAGAGGTCTTGCCGACCGGCGGGGAAAACAGCGTCGCGTGCGCTCATGTCGATACTCCTGACGTTGATAGATCCAGGCACTCTAGTTTTTTGCTTGGCCCGGATAAACCCGCGAACTGCTGAAACACTGTTTGCGTATTCAATCCAATGGCCAGATACCCGGAACAACCAAGGAGCGCACCCATGGACAGGTTCGACGGCATGAAGGCGTTGGTGCGGGTGGTAGAGGCGGGCAGTTTCACAAAGGCGGCCGGGCACCTGGGCACGAGCCGTACCACGGTCACCCAACTGGTGCAGCAGTTGGAGGCGCACCTTCGAATCAAGCTGCTCAACCGCACGACGCGGCGGGTGAACGTCACCACGGATGGCGCTGCCTACTACGAGCGCGTGGTTCGCCTGTTGGCCGAAATGGACGACATCGAAGCCAACCTCCCCGGTGCCTCCACGTCGCCGCGCGGCCTGCTTCGCGTGGATGTGCCAAGCCCTTTGGCCAATATGATCTTGGTCCTCAACTCCACTTCCAAGGACGAATCAATACATCTTCTTGGGCAACTGCGACGAGCGAACCAGCTTGCGCTGCCGGCTGACAGCTGCTGCCTTCTTGCGCTTGCGCTCGGTCGTCGGCTTCTCGTAGAACTCGCGCGCGCGAAGCGCTGTTATCAGACCTAACTTTTCGATCGTGCGCTTGAATCGTCGCAGGGCGACCTCGAAAGGTTCGTTGTCTTTGACACGGACAGTGGTCATCGGATTTGGATGTGTTGGCAACGCTACGGACTGCCAACGTGCGATAAGTTGGGCCGTCGGGTCAACCGAGTTGAATGGCCCTTGATTATCGGGTACCCCGACAGCTTGCTTTGTCCAAAATCAACCATCCGATGTCGAGAGCCTCTATGGTGCGTGCGGGTCAATGCACGGTAACTTCCGGCGCAGCGGAAAATGGCAGAACGCCTTGAGCGCGCCTTCGCTGATGGTCACGCCGTCGGCCTCGGCCTGCAAGGTAAAGCGGACGGAGGGGGCGCAACCGGCATCGACGAAGCATCACTCATCGAATCGTGTGACGAGTACCGCCATGAGGCAGTGCTTCGCGGCTTGGCCGAACTGGTGCAGACCGCGCCGGCAAAGGATCTGTTCAAGATCCACGTCTTCGTCTTTCGAGGACGGCGCGGCGACATCCTCGAGGTGCTGTTGTCGACGGCCGAGGCCCGATGCTGTCGACCAGGCGATTTGGAGCGGGGACGCCTCATCTGGCCGCAGGCCACGAACCGATGTCGAGCATGGCCCATTGAACATCAGCGTGACCTGGCCCGTCATCGCCGGCGCCCGAGTTGGCCGCCCGCAACTGCTTATGATGCACGCCTCCGTCGATCCGACACCGGAACGTAACGTCGCACGCACCAAGGTCACCTCATGGACCGGTTCTCCACGCTCCAGCTCTATGTGCGCGTCTTCGAAAGCAGCAGCTTCACGAAGGCTGCGCAGGAAATGAGGATTGGTCAGCCCGCCGTGAGCAAGCAGATCTCAGCGCTCGAAGCACGCCTCGGCGCGCGGTTGTTCGTTCGATCTCCGCGGGGCTTGCACGCCACTGCGGCTGGACACGACTTCTACGACTCGGCTGTCAAGTTGCTGGCCGAATTCGAGGAGGCGGAGAGTCGGATCGGACGTGGTCACGTTGCGCCGGCTGGACTGGTGCGCGTGGCGGCGCCGCCTGCGCTGGCCCGGATGTACCTCGTCCCACGCCTGCCGGCGTTTTTCGCCCAGTTCCCCGACATCGCCGTGGAAGTGTCGGTGTCCGAGCGTCACGTCGACCTCATCAAAGACGGAATTGATGTTGCGTTGCGAATCGGCAATCTCAGCGGTTCCTCTCTGATCGCACGCAAGATCGGCAGCATGCACATCTGCACGGTCGCGAGTCCGAGCTACATCGCCCAGCACGGCATCCCGGAAGATCCTGCTCAGCTTCGCTTCCACAACTTGGTCACCGGCCACGCCAACAACAGCGTGCTGGCGTGGCGGTTCGAGACGCCGGCGGGGCCCCTCGAGATTGAGCCGACCGGCAACATCCGATCCAACGACGCGGAAGCCATCCGGGCGGCCGTGCTGGCAGGTCTTGGGATCGCCCACGACTCGCAAGCGATGTTCCAGTCGGATCTGGACGCCGGCACAGTCGTGCCAATCCTGCAGACGTTCAGGCCAACTCCGCGAGACATCCACGCCGTGACCGCGGGCGACCGCCGCGTGCCGCACCGGCTGCGCGTGTTCATCGATCTCCTGACGCAGATGGCCGCGGAGGAGCCGGGCCTGCGTGCGCGTTGAGCCCGCTCATTCCTGGCCGGAATGGCTGTCAGTCTGGGCACCTGCCTTCCTGGGCGGAGACGTCGTTGATACCGTGCATGCATCAACAACAACCAGGTGCAGTCATGCAGAAAACACTCGAAGGCAAGGTCGTTCTTATCACCGGCGGATCACGCGGTCTAGGCGCCGCGCTGGCACAAGCGTTCGCCGACCAAGGGGCGCACGTCGCCATCAGCTATGCAAGCTCCGCCGCAAAGGCGACAGCTGTGGTCGACAAGTTGAAGGCGCAAGGGACGCGTGCGATCGCGATCCAAAGCGACCAGGCCGACCTGTCATCCGCCAAGCCGTTGGTCGAAGCCGTCTGGGCGGAGTTTGGAAAGCTCGACATCCTCGTGAACAACGCCGGCATCGCCATCCAGGGCCAGCTCGTTGACGATCCCGAACTGGACGGCGAGAAGTACAACCGGCAGTGGCAGGTGAACGTCATGGGCACGATTGCCAACACGCGAGCTGCGGCGCCCCGCCTGACCGACGGCGGCCGGATCATTTTCATCGGTTCGCTGCTCGGCTCGTCGGTCCCGTTTCCCGGTGTCGCCGACTACGCAGGAACCAAATGGGCACTCGCCGGATACGCTCGAGGCATCGCGCGCGACCTGGGGCCCCGCAACATCACGGTCAACGTGGTCCAGCCCGGCATCATGCCAACAGACATGGCCGCAGACGTCGCCGGTGAACTACCGAACCGAGACGCCATCCTTGACATGCACCCCATCCGTCGCATCGCGACCCTCGAGGAAGTCTCGCAAACCGTGTGCTTTCTCGCGGGCCCCTCGGCGGGCTACATCAATGGTCAAGCGCTTAATATCGCAGGTGGCTTGGCAATCTGATTGCAGGGCTACTTTGGGGGGCAACAAATGTGAGCCAAGGGGATCATGAAGATCCGCCCCCATGATGCCGCCGGCGTCAACTTTGATCGCAAAAATTGGGGCTGCGGCGCGCGAGCAAAAGCGGCGTCGGCCAAGTCTTCGGCGAACCAATTCGAGCGATTTAGCTAGTTCACACGACAAGCCATCGTCAGACAGAAAATACGTTTGGTCTTGAGAGACCTGGGTTCGGCTCCCACGATCACCGAGGTGTGTCACGAGCCGGCTGTTGCAGTTACTGCACCGCTGCATCCATCCAGAACTTGAGCTGCGGGTTCTTTAGCCTTCCGGTCTTGTCGTAGTACTTTCCCAGCCAGGCCTCAGGCGTGCTTTCGAGTTCCAGCGCATCCTTCTGGCCACCGAGCCGCTTGAACCAGAAGCGGGAGGAAAAGTGGTCGTAGACGTCCAGGATGCGGGTCGCATAGGCCATTGCGAGCTTCTTGTTGCCGCGGACGATCAGCAGGTTCTCGTCGTTGTCGAATGATGCTTTGTGCCCCAGGTTGTGGCTGCCTGTGGCAACGACGCAGTCATCGTCGAAGGGGTCGATCACCACGATCTTGTCGTGAATGATGGCGTAGCCGGCGTTGAGGATCTCCTTCTTCCAGCCGTCGGGCACCTTGGAGTCGAATGCCTCGGCTCCGAAGACGCGAGGGTCCTGCAGCACGGGCGGCCTTTTCTCGCCCTTCTTTTTGGCGGGCGGCGTCATGCCCTTGAGCTCGTAGTAGAACCCTTCGGAGGCTGACTTGTTCGTCACGCATCCTCGTACGAACAGCTTCTTGTTCTTGCTTGCGGCCTGTGCCGTCCAGTTCGCGACGCTCGGGCTGCCTGGATAGAAGGCGAGAAAGAGCACGGAGTGGCTGGCGCCCGCGATCAACTGGGCGAGGTCTTCCATGTCCGGCGGGCGCCTCTCTGTCGCCGGGTTCTTGCCGCGCGCCTTCGGCGTATTCGGCGAGAACCAGCTGTGAACAGCGGCACCGTCGTCCAAGGTCAGCGCCGCGCCCTTCGATGCCCACTTGCGAAGCGCCGCGCCCTGCAGCGCTTTCGGATCGCCTGCGGCTTGGTCGGCGTCCTTGGCGAGTTCTTTCCAGTACGCCAGGTAGCGCCCGGCGAGCGCCTCGTTGTCGATGACGATGGAGTTGTTGGTCTGGGTGCACAGACCGGTGGCCGTCCAGTTAGTCGAGCCGGTGAAAACCGCCTTGGGCTTGCCATTGGAGTCGACGTAGACCAAGAACTTGTTGTGAGCGATATGGCCGTTGGCCATGATGCGGCTGTGGGTCTCCGCAGCGGTGCTGGTGAGGGTCTTGCGCGCTTGCTCGTTGCCATCGACCTTCACGGTCTTGACCTTGGTCTTGCCGGTCTTGGGGTTGGTCACCTTCACCGGCTTGCCGTCCTCGCCCAGCACATCTTCGTCTTCCTTGGAGTCGCCCAGGACGATGTGGAGGCGTTCGCCCAGCCCCGCGAGCCAGCCGATCAGCTGCGGGTCCTTGAGTTCGTAGAGTGCCGCGTAGATCTTGCCTTTGCCGTCGGCGCGCGCAAGAAACTCCTGGATGGCCTCGATCATGTCGCCCGAAAGGCTCTCGCGAAGCTTGCTCTTGTCGTTGGGGTCCGAGATCTTCTCGATCAGCGAGTCCTTCATGCCCTTGGCGCCGAGCGCGCGCGCGACGCGCTGTGTGGAAATCAATCCGCGGTTGAAGTAGACGCTCAGCTTGTCGTCGATCACCGGGGTGATCTCCACTTCGTTGGTCAACAGGATCGGCAGCTTCGCCATGGGCTGGAGCTTTCCCGGTGCGCCCTCCAGTGGCACGATCTTGTAGCGGAAAATCCGGTTCTTGCTCTTCTCGGCTTCGAGCCGTGCGTAAGGATCTTTCCAGTAGAACTTCTGGATCGGCAGTTCCTCGGTAGTCCATTTCTTGGGCGTGATGCCCTTGAACCGTGCCTGGCCCGGGAGTGGCGTTTCGCGGCCGTCCTGGGCGATGCGGTAGACGGCGAATCCCATGCAGCCATCCGGCCTCTTGCCGTAGCTCCATGCGACCATGATCACCTCGTTGTTGGCAAAAGCCACGGCGTTCTGCATGTGTCCTCCACGATCCGATTGAGGCCGGTTGGAGAGTGAATTCGGAGAGAGCACCGGCACCGCCGCCTCCCGCGCGGGAGTATCGCGGGTGCACACCCCCTGTGTGTAACGAAGTGGTCACGCGGCACTGCCACCATCTGATGCTTCAAATCAGTGCCCAAGTTTTGCTACGCCGATCCAGCCTTTTTCGATTCGCCCTTCGGAATGGCCGTGGGAGCGTTGCCGTCCATGGCGATACCGGCCAGATAGATGGCGATGGGGGTGGCCCCGGGTGCGCCTGCAAGCCCTCCTCTTGAGCCAGCACAGCGTGGTGCTGTGGGTCGTGTACGGGTTTGCTGCCTCGGCGTGGGCCGCAGACGGTGTGCTCATGCCGCCGTCCGGTGACATGCGGCATCAGGCGCCTGCACCAGAAATGACGGGCCAGTTCCTCAGCTTCGACATCCCGGCGCAGCCTCTGGCGACAGCGCTCAATCACTATGCGTCAATAACCGAGCGCGCTGCGCTGTTCCGCAGCGAAGTCGTTGTCGGGCGCATGTCGTCAGCCGTTCGAGGCCGTTACACGCCCGAAGCGGCTCTGGCCATGCTCTTGGAAGGCACCGGCGTGGTGGCCGAGCGGACCCGGACTGGACCGGTCGAGGCTTTCGCATTGAAAGTGCTCGGACAGCCAGAGCCTTCCATGCCGGCTGCATGGGCAAGTGCCGGTGACTATCCCGGCCTGGTGCAAGCCCGTCTCTGGCAGGCGTTGTGCGGGGGCATCCGCACGGCGCCGGGCCGCTACCGCGCCTTGCTGCGCTTTCGTGTAGACCCGGTTGGCGGGATTCACCGGGTCCAGCTGCTTGGATCGACCGGTGACACAGACCGCGACTCCGCGATGCTCGAAGCTCTGGGCCATGTGCGCATGGATGCGCCCCCGCCGCCGGGAATGCTCCAACCAATGACGATGCTCATCTTGCCGAGCGAGCGCAGCGGCCCTGACGCCGCACCGGGCAGCGCTTGCGCAGCACGCAATGGTGCGGTGTCCTGAGCATGTCGGACAAGGCACAGCCGGTCCTGCTGGACTACCTGACCCGAGGCTACGGCGAGCTCAAGCGACGGCTCACACGGGTTCTCGGCAACTCCGAGCTGGCAGGGGACGCACTACAGGACACCTGGCTGCGCCTGAAGAGCCGCGAGGACGAGGAAGGCCCCATACAGAGCCCGCGTGCGTACCTGATGCGCATGGCCGCAAATGCTGCTGTGGACATCCAGCGCAGGCACGGCCAGTCCTTGCCCCACGACGATGTGGCGGCATTGCTCGATCTGGCCGACACGGCACCAGGGCCGGCGCAGGTGGCCGAGGCGCGCTCGAACCTCGGCGCGCTGATGAAGCACCTCGACCGCCTGCCCAAGCGCCAGCGCGAGGTGATCGTGCTGGTGCGATGGGAGGGTATGGCCCAGAAAGAGGTGGCCAGGCAGTTGGGCGTGTCGCTGCGCACGGTGGAACTGGACCTCAAGCGCGCCCACGAATATCTCGACATGCGGATGGCCGATGAAAAAAATTGATTGCGGTTTTGGGGTACGTCGAAACGTCATGACCCATGGACCCCGCTGAACCGAGCCGATGAACATGCAGAAATCTCCCGAAGACCGTGACGCTGCATCCGACCTGTCGCACAGGCAGGCGCGGGTGTGGCTGCGCACGCTCTCCTCGGGAGACGTGAAGCCATGGGACGCGGAGGCGTTCAAGCGCTGGCTCAACGCCAGTCCGGCGCACAAAGAAGCCTTTCGCGAAGTGAAGGCACGGTGGACCGCGCTGAAGCCCGTGGTGGGCGAAATGCTGCGCTCCAACCCGCAGGCCGCCGAGTTCCACGCGCGCACGCTGGAGGGGCCGGGGCTGATGAAGCGTCGTGCCTTCCTTGGCGCGACACTGGGCACGGCAGCCGCTGTGGCCGGCGTGGCCGTGTTCCAGCCGCCGGCGCGGCTGCTGTACTCGCCCGGCGAATGGCGCGCGGATTTCCGCACGGCGGTGGGCGAGCGGCAGGCCCTGACGCTGGCCGGCAGCGTCGGCGTCACCCTGAACACGCAGACCAGCATTCGCCGCCAGGTGGTGGATGGCAACACCGTAGGCATCGACCTGCTTGCGGGCGAGGCGGCCGTCGACATGCCGGCGGGGCGGCGCGCGGCAAGCCCTGCGTTCAGCGTGGTGGCCGGCGTGGGCCGCAGCCTGGCCGAGGCTGGGCGCTTCGAGGTGCGGTACCTCGCGGGCAAGGTCTGCGTGACCTGCATCGAAGGCTCGGTGCGGGTGGAGCATCCCGTCGGCGTGCAGGCACTCGGGGCTGGGCAGCAGGCGGTGTACGACGCCGCCGCGCTCAGCGGCATCGGCCGTGTCGACGTGGCCGACGCGGCGGCGTGGCGACGCGGCGAGCTGGTGTTCAACAACACGCGGCTGGCCGAGGTGATCGACGAGATCAACCGCTATCGCGCGGGCCGCGTGGTGCTGATGAACACGCGCGTGCAGGACAACCGCGTGAGCGGCCGTTTCGTCATCAAGGCGCTGGACTCCGCGCTTGCGCAGCTCCAGCACAACTTCGATCTGAGCGCCCGCACCTTGCCGGGCGGCTTGCTCATCCTCGCCTGAAGCGCCGGTTTTCTCCCGCGTGAACATGACCGTGCAAAGACACGGTGCACGCGGCGTCGTGGTGCGCAGCGCATGACAAGACAGCGCCACACGGCGCCTCAAAAATAGTTTGCGGTTTTGCAGAGGCTGGCTCCGTCTTAGCGCATCGGAGGCGAGACAGGCATGGCAGGCGACGGGTTCGCGGGCCGTGCGTGCCGCCCCACGGAAGCGGCTGCGCCGGCATGTGCCTGGCAGCCGGATGGCATCGCTCAAAACCTATCGGCAAGACTTCACATGAACACACGCGCACGCAGCCACCACAGGCCAGCGACCACGACCCAGGGCAGTCTCTTCCGGATGGCACCCGTCGCGCGCGCCGTCGCGCTGACTCTGATGGCCAGCGGCGTGGCCGGCGTCGCGCATGCGCAGCAGCGCGCCTTCAGCCCGGCCTGGTTCAACGACAAGGGCGCGATCCAGAACGCGGCCGCAGCCACAGGCCGGCTGCCCAACGGCATGCCGGCCTCGATGCTCACCAGCCCGCAGGCGCAGCAGCAGCGCGCGGCCGAGCAACTGCAGCGCTCCTTCGGCAACCTGAACCTGGCCGCGCGCGGCATTGCGGCACAGCAGGCCGCACAAGAGGCTGCGCGGCGCGCGGCGCTCGAAAGTGGGCAGGGCGTGCCCGACGGCCTGGCCGAAGGCGGCCTGCGCGTGGACACAGCCAGCCTCACCGCAGGCTGGGTCAATGCCAATGCGCCGGTGCAAACCCAGAGCGGCGCCCAGACCCAGGTCACCATCGCGCAGACTGGCGCGCAGGCCACCCTGAACTGGGAGACCTTCAACGTCGGCAAGAACACCACGGTGAAGTTCGAGCAGCAGCCGAGCTGGGCTGTGCTCAACCGCGTGAACGACCCGAAGGCCCGGCCTTCGCAGATCCAGGGGCAGATCCAGGCCGACGGCACGGTGCTGGTGGTCAACCGCAACGGCATCGTGTTCAGCGGCAGCAGCCAGGTGAACACGCGCAACCTCGTGGCCTCCGCCGTCGGCCTCAGCGACGCGCAGTTCAAGAAGGGCCTGTACAGCGACGCGCAGGCTTCGGCCTTCATCCCGACGCTGGCCAACGACCTTGCGACCACAGCCACCGGCTTCACCCACGGCGCGGCCACGGCCGACGTGACGATCGAGGCCGGTGCGCGCATTGCCACGCACAAGCCCACCAGCGTGACCGAGGGCGGTGGCTACGTGCTGCTCGCGGGCCGCGAGACGGTCAACCGCGGGCGCATCGAAACGCCTTCGGGCCAGACCGTGCTGGCCGCTGGGGACGCCTTCGTGATCCGCAAGGGTGCGGGCACCGATGCCAACCAGACCTCCAGCACGCGCGGCAACGTGGTCACGCCGCTGTACCTGGCCGACTCGGCCGCCGGCCGCGTGGTCAACAGCGGTCTCGTGCACGCGCCTACCGGCGACATCACACTGGTCGGTCGCCAGGTGCGCCAGGAGGGCGTGCTGGAAGCGACCACCTCCGTGCACACGCGCGGCACCATTCACCTGGTGGCCGACGAGAAGCAGGCCGCGGCCACGGTCACGCTTGCGCCGGGCAGCATCACCGCGATCCGGCTCGACACCGACCCCGCCACCGCACTCGACGTGCAGCGCGAGTCGCTGCTGATGGACAGCGACAAGACGGGCGGCGACGGGTTCAACCGCCGAGACCAGTCGCTGGTGCGCATTGCGAGCGGCGGCAACGTCGACTTCCAGGGCGAATCGCTCACGCTCGCCACCGGCGGCCAGGTGATGGTCGACGCGGTGCGTCGCAGCCATGTGGCCAGCGGCGCGCGCATCGACGTTTCGGGCGCGGTGGGCGTCCCTGTGGCCATGGAAGCCAACAACGTGCAGGTCGACGTGCAGGGCAACGAGCAGCGCGACGCACCGGGCAACCGTGACAGCAAGCGGCTGAACAACAGCAAGCTGTGGATCGACCGGCGCACGCTGGTGCGCGTGCCCAAGGGCACGCAGGGCAACGACAGCGACCGCTGGTACACGGCCGGCGGCTTGCTCGAAGTGGGCGGCTACCTGGGCACCGATGGCCACGGCATCGGCGAATGGGCGGCGCAGGGCGGCACAGTGCAGTTCGGCGGCGGCGAGCTCGTGACGCAGGGCGGCTCGAACATCAACCTCTCGGGCGGCACGATCAACGTGCAGACCGGCAACATTCGCCAGAGCTACCTGAAGGGCCGCGACGGCCGCCTCTACGAAGCCTCGAGGGCACCGGGCGACCTGCTGTACGACGGTGTGTACAAGGGCTTCGAGTCGACGCACAAGCGCTGGGGCGAATCGGCCACCGACTTCTTCTACAACCCGTTGATCGCACCGCAGCAGCGACTCGAAAGCGGCTACACCGTGGGCCGCGACGCCGGCCGGCTTGTGGTGTCCACCCGCGCCGCGGTGCTCGAAGGCGAACTCACGACCACCGCCTTCCAGGGCCCGCGCCAGCAAC
This sequence comes from Variovorax monticola, assembly GCF_051216855.1. Lineage (NCBI taxonomy): Bacteria > Pseudomonadati > Pseudomonadota > Betaproteobacteria > Burkholderiales > Comamonadaceae > Variovorax > Variovorax monticola. The sequence continues at coordinate 1,090,478 of NZ_JBPJZP010000001.1, read as the reverse complement.
GTGCACGCGAAGCCGGCATCGACGGCTACCTGCAGGCGCAGACCGCCGTTGCGAAGCAGGGTCAGCTCGTCATCGGCGCGCTGACGCCGTACTACGACAAGGCCCTGCAGAACCTGCGCAACAGCCCCGACGCGATGGCCGAGAAGGTCGAGATCGGCACGCACGCACGCCATCAGGCCGATGACCTTGCGCTCGCGCAACCGCTGCCCGAAGCAGCCGCGAAGAGCATGCTGCTCGACGCCGGCTGGCTCGGCAGCCTGGGGCTGGGCGAACTGCGCGTGTACGCGACGGGTGGCATCCAGGTGGACGGCGCGGTGAGCGTTGCCCACGGCGGCACGCTGGCGCTGCACGCGACCGAGGTGAAGGTCAATGCCGACCTCTCGGCGCGCGGCGGCAGCATCCTGCTGGGCAACATGATCGAGCGCCACACGCCCTTGGCCCAGCCCTGGCTGGAGCAGCCGATCGACAAGATGCCACCCGGCGGCTACGTCAACCGGACGCTGGTGGCCGACGGCGTGACGCTCGACGCGCGCGGCCTCTGGACGAACCTGAAGATCGACCGCAGCGACATTGCCGGCCTGCCCTACGTGGACGGCGGCAGCGTGTCGGTGCGCAGCACCGGCAGCGTGGCGCTGGGCACGGGCAGCCTGATCGACGTGTCTTCCGGCGCGGCACTGATGGAAGACGGTTCGCTGCGCGGCGGCAAGGGCGGCAACGTGACGCTGGGTGCCAGCCAGAACCTGGGCGCCGGCGCGTTGACGCTGGACGGCGAGTTGCGCGGCCATGGCGTGCGCGGCGGCGGCAAGCTGAGCCTGGAACACGGCACCACCGTCAGCATCGGCGGCGTGCTGACCGCCGCCGACAAGGTGCTGCAGGGCGGGTTGGCCAGCGCGCAGCCGCTGCGCCTGGTGAACGATTACCTGATTGGCGCGGGTGCGTCGATCCCGATGGATTTCTCCGTCACCAGCGACAGGCTGGCGCCGGGACAGGTGGTGCGGCAAGACGCGCAGCCGCGGCTGAACGAGCAGAACCCCGTGATCACCGCCGCACCGTGGGTGAGCACATCGACCGTGCAGCTGGCCTCGGGCAAGCTCATTGCCGCCAACCAGGTGGTGCCGGCGGGCAGCACCCTGGTCGTCATCTCCAACATTCCCGCGGGCTATGTGTTGCCGGCCGACGTGTTCCCGAGGGGCCTGCCGACCTTCGAGCAGACCACCGTCTACAAGGCCGGCACCACGGCCAAATACCCGACCACGGTGCCCGCAGGCACGCGCATCGCCACCGGTACGGTGTGGCCCGACACGGTCGCGGTGGCGCCTTTTCTCGCGCTGGACCCCGGCCTGTTCCAGCGCGGCTTCAGCCGCTACGCGGTGAGTTCGCCCGACGGCATCTCGGTGGTCGACGGCGCGCAGCTGCAAGTCGTCATGCCGGTGCTGCGCTTCGACCCGGCCGCGGGCCGCATGCTCGCCACCGGGAGCGACACCTCGCAGGCGCTGCAGGCCTGGCTGCCGCCGCTGCAGCAAGAGAATGCGGTGCGCCGAACGCTCACGGTGCGTGATGGCGCCGACCTGTCGCTGAAGGCGGGGACGCCGGAAGCGGAAGGGGCGCTGACCATCGGAGGCGGTGCGCGCATCGAGGTCGACCCGGGCCGCACCATTGCGCTCGAAGGCAATGCGCAAACCACGATCGACGGGCTGCTGCAGGCCGCGGGCGGACGCATCTCGGTGCTGCGCGGGGCCTACAACGAGGTCGGGCCATCGGGCGCGGCCAGCGGCCGCGGCGACAGCCGCTCGATCTGGATCGGCGAGCACGCCGAACTCGATGTGTCCGGACGGGCCTTCACCGCCACCGACTCGCTCGGCCACGCCTACGGCAAGGTCGGCGCGGGCGGCACCATCGAGATCGGCGTGCCCTTCGACCTCGACACCCGCAAGTCGGCGCAGGCCGACACCTTCGTGGTGGTTCGCCCCGGTGCGCGGCTCGACGCGTCGGGCGCCACGGCCACGCTGTACCAGCCGGGCTCGGGGCCCGTCGAAGCGCCAAGCCAGGGCGGCGTGATCTCGCTGACCTCTTCGCGGGGCCTGTTCCTGGACGGCCGGATGCGTGCCGCATCGGGCGGCGCTGGCGTGGCCGGCGGTACGCTGGCCGTGACGCTGGAGACGCCGATCTACGGCCCGGTCGCCAACTTCACCTACGCAGGCCCGAATGTCACCGACACGGTGCGCCAGACCCGTGAACTGGTGCTGGCACAGACGCAGGGAGACGGCGTGCTGGCGGCCGGCCTGCGGGCCGGCGCGGCCGATCCCGCGCTGACGTATGGCCGCGCGCGCATCGGCGTGGACCGCATCCAGGCCGGCGGCTTCGACAACCTGGCGCTGGGCGTCAACGGCGTGCTGAGCTTCGACGGCTCCGTGGACCTGCGGCTGGGCCAGAGCCTGCGCCTGACCGCCAGCAGCCTGGGCCTGGTCGAGAACGCGCCCATCGACAGCCGCATCGTGCTCGCAGCTCCCTATGTGCGCCTGGGCGGTTCAGCCAACCGGCAGGTCGACAACACGCTCATGCCCAACCCCGTGACCGGCGTGCGCAACTACGGCCAGGGCAGTGGGGAGCTGGGCACTCCGAAGGTGGCGGCGGGCAGCAGCTTGCGGGTAGATGCCGACCAGATCGACATTGCGGGCGACGTCATGACCGGCACCCGCGGCCTGATCTATCTGAACAACGGCAAGAAGGTGGCCGTGGAGCGTTTTGCCTTCGACGACATGCGCCTGGCCAGTCAGGGAGACATCCGCTTCCAAGACCGGGGCGGCCTCTATGTACCCGGCAACCTCACGCTCGCGGCGGCGCAGATTTATCCGGCCAGCAACGACATCGGCACCGTCGTGGTCGGACGCTACAGCGGCCTGAACCCTGAATTCGGCACGATGCAGATTGCGTTCGACCCCCAGCGCACCCTCACCGTCGAGCGCATTGGCGACGCATTGCCGGGCATGCCGCAGAGTGTGTTTGGCCAACTCACGCTATCGGCGGCCAAGGTGGTGCAGGCCGGCGTGCTGCGCGCGCCGCTGGGCAGCATCACGCTGGGCAGCGCATCGGGCAGCGGCTATACCGGGGTTGTCGAGCTGATGCCGGGCAGCGTCACCTCGGTCAGTGCGGCCGGGCTGCGCATGCCCTATGGCGGCACGTCGGACGGGCTGAACTATGTCTTCAACGGCCAGGACGTGGTGTACCGGGGCGTGGGCGGGGAGCCGTCGCTCAACTTCGTGGGCCACGCGGTGGACGTGCACGCGGGCGCGGTGGTCGATCTTTCAGGCGGCGGCGAACTCACGGGCACAGCCTTCCTGCCGGGCCGTGGCGGCTCGGTCGATGCGCGCATGAATCCGCTGATGCAGCGCAGCGCCGATGGCCGCGCTTTCGTGCTGCCGGGCCTTGCGACCAACCCGGTGTACGCCATCGTGCCGGGCATTCAGGCCGCCTATGCGCCGGTGAACGGGGAGAAGGGTGCAAGCAACGCGGCCGTGGGCCGCCAGATCACCATCGGAGCGGGCGTGCCCGGTTTGCCCCCAGGCACCTACACGCTGCTGCCTTCCACCTACGCGCTGATGCCGGGGGCATTCCGCGTCGAGCTGAACGGCCTGGCGCCCAGCGTGGGCGCCATGGGCACCGCCAACGCCATGCGCAACGGGTCGTGGGCGGCCTCGGGGCAGCTCGGCACGGCCGGCACCGTGTTTCGCGATGCGATGCCCACGCAGGTGATCCTGACGCCGGCCGACATGCTGCGCAGCTACTCGCAGTACAACGAGATGGGCTACAGCGCCTTCGCACAAGCGCAGGCCCTGCGCGAAGGCGTGCCGCGCGCAGTGCTGGAGCGCGACGCCAAGTCGATGCGCCTGGACCTGTTGCCGCCCACGCAAGAAGGCTCGTTCGGACGGCCGCAGCAACTGCGCTTTGCCGGCACGGTGCTGGCCGCGCCGGCCGAGGGCGGGCGCGGCAGCACGGTGGCGGCCGGCGGCGGCAGCGACTTCGAGATCCTGCCCGACGGCGCTTCGCGCACGCCGGGCTTCACCGGCGTGTCGATCAACGCCTCCGAGCTGAACGCCATCGGCGCCGCGCGCCTGGTCATCGGCGGCCAGCTCACGACTTCCTACCTCGACAGCAAGGGCAGCCTGCAGCAGGCGAACATGGTCAACGCCACGGCGCAGTCGGGCTCGATCGTGCTGCGCGCCGGCAGCGAACTGCGCGCGGCAGAGGTCTTTCTGATCACCAGTTCGCGCGCCGGGGGCATCACCGTGGAGCAGGGTGCGAGCATCAACACGCTGGGCCGCGGCAAGGCCGCCTACGACTCGAAGGACGGCTTCGTCTTCGCGCCGGGCCCCAACAGCCTGGTGGCCGTGTCCAACGGCTGGCTCGACATGCTGGCGCCGACCCTGCCGACCGAAGGCGACGGCAAGGGCGCGGGCGCGATCCGGATCGGCGCCTGCACGCTCACGCCGTGCGCCGGGGTCACGCGCCTGTATTCCGAAGGCACCATCACGGCCGCGACCGACAACGCCTTCGACCTTGGTGAAGCGGTGCGCTACGGCACGCGCAACCTGGTGCTGGCCGTGGGCGGCGTGAACGTGGGCAGCGAGCAGTCGCTGGCCGACGCCGCCACGCGCGGCGTGCTGCCGCCGGGCCTCACGCTCAACCAGGGCGTGCTCGACCGCCTGCTGCGCGGCGACCCCGAGGCCGGCGCGCCCGCGCTGGAGAACCTGATTCTCACGGTGCGTGATTCGCTCAACTTCTACGACACGACCACGCTGTCCACCATCGACCCCGCCACCGGCCGATCGTCGGTCGAGCGGCTGGTGCTGGGCACACCCGCCATCTATGGCCACGGCGGCGCCGATGCGCTCGCGCGCATCCAGACCGACACGCTGGTATGGAACGGCGCGACCACGCCGCCCGGCAACGTGGTGGCCGGCGGCGCGGGCACCGGCAGCGGCAGCCTGGCCATCGACGCGCGCCGCATCGAGTTCGGCTTCGGCCCCGGTGCGCGCGTCGACTCGGTCCACACCTTCGACCGCACGACGCTCGGCTTTGCCGACGTGAGCCTGAACGCGAGCGAGCGCATCACGGCCAACCGCAGCGGCTCGCTGTCGGTCTACCAGAGCCGTGGTGCGTGGGACGACACGCTGAACGACTTCAGCTACAGCGGCGGCACGCTGCACCTGCGCACGCCGCTGCTCACCGGCCGCGCGGGGTCGGTCAACAAGATGGTGGCGGGCGGCAGCATCGAAGCCGTGGCCTTCCCCGGCGCCCGTGCAGGTGTGCCCGACAACGCGGCGCTGGCCGACGCGCTCGGCGCCGAGCTGTCGCTCGACAGCCGCAACGGCAGCCTGCGCCTGGACACCGCGGTGCTGCTGCCCAGTGGCAAGCTCAGCCTCGCGGCGCAGGGCGACCTGCTGCTGGGGGCGGGCGCGCAGGTCGACATGGCGGGCCGGCGCATCGACTTCTTCGACAGCGCCAAGCACAGCTGGGGCGGCGACGTGCTGCTCGAAAGCCGCGCGGGCAACATCGCGCAGGCGGCGGGCTCGGCCATCGACGTATCGGCGGTGGAGAACCGCGCCGGCAAGATCGTGGCAATGGCGCTGGGCGATGCCGCGGGCACGGTGTCCCTTGCAGGTACCCTGCGCGGCGCCGGCAGCGGCCACTACGACGCGGGCGGCACCGACGTGCCCTATGCGGCGGGCCGCACCGACATTCGCGCGCAGCACATCGACGACTTCACCGGCCTCAACCAGCGCCTGAACGACGGCGGCGTGGTCGGCGGGCGCAGCTTCCAGCTCAAACAGGGCGACCTGCGGTTGGGCGACGAACTGCGCGCACGCGAGATCAACGTGTCGGTGGACAACGGCCAGCTCACCGTGGCCGGCACCGTCGACGCCAGCGGCGAGCAGGTCGGCAGCATCCGCCTCGCGGCGAAGAACGGCGTCACGCTGGCCGGCAACGCCGTGCTCGATGCGCATGGCCGCGTGCTGCGCGTGGACAGCTACGGCCAGGCCATCGACGCACCGAACCGTGCGGTGATCGAGATCGACGCGGGCAGCGGACGCCTGCGCATCGAACCCGGCGTGCGCATGGACCTGCGCGCGGGAAACTCGGGCCGCACGTTCGGCACCGTCGCACTCAACGCACCGCGCCTGGGCGGCGCGACCGGCAACGACGTGGGCATCGATGCCGCCGGCGGCATCGCCATCGAAGGCGCCCGGTCGATCATGCTCAACGCTTTCTGGCGCTATGACGATGCGCCGGTGGGCACCGACGTTGGCGTGGACGGCCGCAGCTACCAGTCGGTCACGCAGGCCTACCTGGATGCCAAGCACGCCGACAGCACGGTCTTCATGGCCAACGCGTTGGCCAACGGCGCGCTGATGAACACCCGGCTGCAGGGCCTGCGCGCGTACGGCGACGCCTTTCATCTGCGCCCGGGCATCGAGATCGCGAGCCGCACGGCCGACGGCGACCTGCACCTGGACGGCGACATCGACCTGTCGGGACACCGCTACCAGGGCATCAACCCCCACACGTCGCGCACCGGCGTCGCGGGCTCGGGCGAAGCCGGTGCGCTGGTGTTGCGCGCCAAGGGCAGGCTGGACGTCTTCGGCAGCCTGAGCGACGGCTTCGACGGTGCGCGCCTGCCGGTCACGCCCGACGACAAGGGCTGGGTGCTCCCTAGCGGCCGCATCCCTCTGGGCGGCGACATGGTGCTGCCGCATGGCGGGCGCGTGACCTTGGACACCGGCACCTTCTTCCAGTCGGGCCGCGTGCTGAACTACGACCTGCCCATGCAGCCCATGAGCCTGGCGCGCGGCACCTTGCTGCCCGCCACCGCCACGCTCAGCCAGCCGCTGGCGCTGGCCAAGGGCACGGTGCTCGGCGGCGCGGTGCAGGATGCGGCGGGCAACCCGCTGTATGCCGCGGGCACGGTGCTCGCGTCGGACGTGACCCTGCCCGCCGGCGCCCGCCTGGGCGCGGGCTTCCGCCTGAACAGCGTTGCCAACGTGGCTGCCATGACCTGGCCGCATGGCGTGGCGCTGCCTTTCCCCGACGGCGTCATCCGCGACGAGGCCTTCCCGGGATCGCCTCTCAACGGCGTGCAGCTCGCGCGGCCGCTCGTGCTGGCCAAGGGCGCGGTCATTCCCAGCGAAACCCTGGTGCGCCTGCCGGGCGGCATCAACTTCGTCGACCTGCGCGATCGCGAGACCGACGGCACCCAGGGCCGCACCTGGGCACTGGCGCCGCTGCTGGCGCAGGGCTCGCAGTCCTGGGACCTGCGCCTGGTCGGCGGGGCCGACCTGTCGGCGGCGGACACGCGCCTCACGCAGCCGCATGCCAGGGCCGGCATCCGCCTGTCCGACACGCACTACGGCTCCAACTTCATCAGGGTTGAAATTCCCGGCACCGCCACGCCCGGCGAGTTCATGTGGGCGATCGATGCCGACGTGGCGCTCTGGAACGAGCAAGGCCTGGGCTTCGACATTCACCCAGGGCAGGCGCTGACACCGGCGCAGGTCGAGGAGGTCATGGGCTGGGGCGGCCTGGAACTCAACGACTTCGGTGTCGGTCCGCTGCTGGTGCAGACCGGGCCCGCGAAGCCGCCGGAGACCCGGCTGGAAGAAAAGTCGCTGCGCGAGCCGATCTTCAGCGTGCTGCGCACCGGCACCGGCGACCTCGACCTGGTCTCCGGCGGCGACATCCTGATGACCTCGCCCTATGGGGTCTACACCGCCGGCACGCCCTCGGCCTCGCTGGCCGCGCCGGGCAAGCCCGATCTCCATAACCTGCCCCGCGGCCAACAGGCCGACGGCAGCGCGCTCGGTTCGCTGGGCACCACGCTCGCGCCCTTCGTCGACGGCAGCGGCAGCGGCAGCCAGAGCCTTTACCAGGCGTGGTACCCCGAGCACGGCGGCAACCTGCTGCTGCGCGCGGGGGGCGACGTCATGGGCGACCAGATCGGCAGTGCCGGCGGATTGATCCGCTCGGACCCGCTGCGCATGCGCGGGGCGATGACGGGCACCAGCTCCGTCGGGCAATGGCTGTGGCGCCAGGGCGGCGGCACCGTGGCCCAGGACGTCCCGACGGCCTGGTGGATCAACTTCGGAACCTACGTAACCGGCGTCACCAACGACAGCGCACCCTACCTGACGGGCTTCACCGGCTTCGGCACGCTGGGCGGCGGCAACCTGGTCTTCGAGGCAGGCCGCAATGCCGGCATGCTCAACCTCCTCAGCGACTGGAACGCCGCCTTCGTCTCGCGCAGCCAGGGCCTGAACCTTGCCGTGGGCAGCACCGGCCGCGTGACTTCCGCTGGCGAGCTGGTGCTCACCGGCGGCGGCGACCTCGACATTCGCATTGGCGGCGGTCTCAACCCCGTGGCCGAGACGCGCAGCTTCGCCCCCAACGGCAACCGCCAGTACGCGAGCGACCTGCGCCGCACCGAACAGCGGCAGGACCTGAACGGCACCTTCACCAACTTGCGCGGCGCGCTGCGCGTGGACGCGGGCTCGGTAGGCGGCATCGAACTGCGCTACGACCGGGCCGACCCGACGGAGTCGCGCGCGTTGCGCGTCGACGTCTCCAGCTCCGGCATTGCCGGCGGCGGGCCGGTGCTGGTGCTGGGCGACAGCGGCATGCGCATGGAAACGCGCGGTGACCTGGTGATCGGCACGGTGACCGATGCCGGGCGCGTCCCGCAGTTCAACGGCGGCGTGCCGTTCACTTCCAACGGCACGCATTTCGCTGGCGGCGGCATCGGCTGGTTCTCGCTGTGGACGCCGTCGACAGCGGTCGACCTGTTCTCGGCCGGCGGCAACCTGACGCCGGGCATGGCCTGGACCGACAACCGCGGCCGGAGCGACCAGGTGGCGAGCGGCGACCGCTTCATCTACCCCTCGGTGCTGCGCGCGGCGTCGGCCAACGGCAGCCTCTACTACGGCAACGCCGTGACCGGCACGTTCAACAGCAGCAACGTGCCGGACAAGTCGAGCACCGGCATCCTGCTGGCACCGACACCGGTCGGCGCGCAGTTCGTGCGCCAGGGCAAGCCGCAGCTCGAGCTGCTGGCCGGCGATTCGATCTACGCGAGCGGCTACGCCGTGACGCCCTCGGGCGTCGATCCGGCGATGCTGCCCACGCCCTTCAACCCGGGCTTTGTCGGCCTGGGCCAGGCCGTCTGGTACGGGCCGCTTCGCATCACCAACGTGCACCCCGATGCGATCGCGCCTTCGGTGCTGGTGTCGGGCAACACCATGCCCAATGCCACCCCTCAGAGCTATCCGCTGTTCAGCTTCGTGTCACCCACGGCCTCCGGCTACAGCGTTACGGGCCATGCGCCGTCGCGCTTTTACGCGGTGCAGGGAGACATCGTCGGCCTGCGCACCGGCTCCATCATCTCGCGCTTGGAGGCCACCGGCCCTGTCGACACCTGGTACGAAGGCAGCGGCCCGGTCGCGATCCGCGCCGGCCGCGACATCGTGAATGCCGGTACGCCGCTGGGCGTCGCCGAGACCCTGCCGGCCGATGCCTTGGGCTGGACGCGCCTGGCGAGCCGCGCCGACGACAACGCGCCGTACAAACCGGCCTCCTCCCAGGCAAACGGATTCGCAACGGGCAACCTGATCGTGCACAACAACATCGACGACGTGTCGGTAGTGGAGGCGGGCCGGGACATCCGCTACAGCAGCTTCTACGTGGCGGGCCCTGGCCAGCTCGAACTCACGGCGGGCCGCGACGTGTACATGGCCGACAAGGCCGAGTTGCGCAGCATCGGCTCGGTGGCGCGCGGGCCCGGCGTGGCGCCGGGCGATCGCCGTAGCGGCGCCGGCATTGCGGTGACTGCGGGCGCGGGCCGCGAAGGCGCCGACTGGGCAGCCTTTGCCGCGCGCTACCTCGATCCGAAGAACCTGGCGAACGCCGAGCAGTCTTTCGCCGAGCAGCCGGGGAAGGCGCTGCGCACCTACGAAGGCGCGCTGTCGCTGTCGCAATGGCTGGCGCGCGAGTTCGGCTACGGCGGCGACGAGGCGGGTGCCTCCGCGTACCTGGCGAGCAAGCAGGCCGAGCTCGACGGTGCACGTCAAGGCACCAGCAGCACCGGCAGTGGCGCGGCCATCCGCACGCTGGAGCGCGAGTACCGCCTGGAAAGCGGCTTGCAACTGGTCAACTGGCTCACCGAACGCTTCGGCGGCGCCAACGGCCTGGGCCTGCACTTCGATGCGAGGACGATGGACGCACGCGCCTTCTTCGACGCCTTGCCGCCACCGCAGCAACGCGCCTTCCTGCGCAACGTGTACTACGCCGAGCTGAAGGCCGGCGGTCGCGAGTACAACGACCCGGAGAGCCGCCGCGGCGGCAGCTACCTGCGTGGGCGCGAGGCCATCGCCACGCTGCTGCCGTCGCAAGACGCGCAGGGCAACCCGCGCGGCTCAACTGGTATTTACATGGGCGACCTGACCATGTTCAGCAGCGCCCTGTACTACGAGCAGGCCGGCGCGGAGCCGACCAAGCGAGCCTTGCCGGGCAAGAACTATCTGCGCTACGACGAATGGCTGGCCATGGGCAGCGCAGCCTCCAGCCTGCCGTACTACAAGGTGCTCGACGCCGGCATGCACACCGACTTCGGCGGCGACATCAGCCTGCTGGTGCCGGGCGGGCGCGCGGTGGTGGGCGTGGACGGCGGCTTCACGCCGGGCGAAGGCTCGGGCCTGCTCACGCAGGGCGAAGGCGACATCAACGTCTACACGCGCGGCAGCCTCCTGCTGGGCCAGAGCCGCATCTTCACCACCTTCGGCGGCAACGTGCTGGCGTGGTCGGCGCAGGGCGACATCAACGCGGGTCGCGGCGCCAAGACCACCATCGTCTACACGCCGCAACGGCGCGCCTATGACAACGTGGGCAATGTGGCGCTGTCGCCCAACACGCCGAACACCGGCGCCGGCATTGCCACGCTGAACCCGATTCCGGAGATCCCGCCGGGCGACGTGGACCTGATCGCGCCGCTGGGCACCATCGACGCGGGCGAGGCCGGCATTCGCGTGTCGGGCAACGTGAACCTCGCGGCGCTGCATGTGGTGAACGCCGAGAACATCCAGGTGAAGGGGCAGGCCGTGGGCATTCCGGTGATCGCGGCGGTGAACGTGGGCGCGCTCACCAACGCGAGCGCCGCCGCATCGCAGGCCGCCAGCGCCTCGCAGGACGTGCTGCATCGCGAACGCGCCGCAGTTCGGCAAAGCTTGCCATCTGTGTTCACGGTGCGGGTATTGGGCTTCGGCGATGACGCTGGCCCGAGGAACGGCGCCGAAGCTTCCCCGCCACCGGAGTCAGCTCGTCAGGCGGGCAGGAAGCATCCGTACGATCCGTCGTTTCCGATGCAGCTCGTGGGCCTCGGTGACAGCTTCGATCCGAAGCAACTGGCCCGCCTGACGGACGAAGAGCGTCGTCGCGTGCAACAGTCTCGGTAGGCCACGTCATGCTTTCCCTGTCGCTGGGTTCAGCGCATGCCGATGACTTGCCGGGCAACTCGTTGCCCGTGGCGTCGGGCGTGTTTCGATGTTTGCGGCCGACCCCCGGCACCGAGGCTGCGAACGATTCGCTCGGCCAGGCACATCATGGCTTTGCACTGCAGGATTTTCTTGTCGCGAACTATGAGCGTCTTCGCCAACGTCTGTTGCACCGTGTCGGCTGCGCTCATATGGCCAGCGATTGCCTGCATGACACCTGGCTGCGTTTGGGCGAGACAGTCGTTTGCGAGCCGGTGCACAGTCCCGAGCGCTACGTCTACCGCGTGGCATGCAACGTGGCCATCGACTATCTTCGCGCCAATCGGCCGTGGCAGTACAGCGGCGACGCCGAGGCTGTGCTCGAGCAACTCGTCGATCCTTCGCCCGGTCCGGAGACGATTGCGCAAGCCCGCTCGGAGTTGCATGCGGTCGATCGTGCAATTGAGCGCATGCCGCGGCGCCACCGTGCAGTGCTCATGTCCTTGCGTATCGACGAGATGACGCGCGATGAGGTCGCGACCCGCTATGGCCTGTCACTGCGAGGTGTGGATACCGTGCTGCGCCAGGCCTTGGACCATTGTGCGAAGGGCTCCGGCCAACAGGTGTTCGCAGGCATCAGCGCTGTGCGTCGCCAGCTTCGGGCAGCGAGGTCCGCTCTTTAGGCGTTGCGGCCTTTTTCCCATGGCTTCACCCCCAGCGTGATGTTGAACGTCGCATTTGTGGCACTCCCCCTCCTTCAATCGCTCCAAACTTTTCGGAATAAGGAGTGACGGTTGCATCCGGGCGCTTGCCAGCGCACCAAGCGCGGCTGGATGAATTCCGCTGGGGAGGTGCCTTGGGGCGCCGCATGACAGGGCCGCATACATGCATGTACGAGAACGCTCCGAAGCGAGTTGCGCTTCGAAACAAAAATGAACCGGACCTTGCCCATATTTGACATGTAGAGTTGCGCCTGGCGCTGAGGCGACAGTTCCACCCCCCATGGCTTTCTCAGCCTGCAAGGAAGGACGATGCGATGAGCAAAGATCAAGCTCGCCTGCAGCACCTCCTGGTGCGAATGCAGGCCCTGTACGGAGCACACGACGCCGATGTTCTTCAGGTTCATGACGCGGTGGAACGGCTGGCGCTCGACGAGTCCCGCGCACGCAAGCCCCTGCGTTATTGTGATGTGCCCCTGTTCGCCGACCGGACGGCGCGCTTGGCGCGCGCGGGCAAAGGCGCAGGCTTGTTGTAGCGACGGTCGCGGACATCGGGAACCTCGGGATTCGAGGCGCAAACTGCATTCCCTACCAGCGTCCGGCGGCCGTCACCATACATCGTCGCATTGCATTTTGACCCGCACGTGACTACGGTGTTCTTGGCAGCAATGAGGTCTGTCGTGCATCACGGAAGCATTGTCTGGCCTACTTCTTCGGACGCCCAGCCTTCAGCGGCGCCAGCGAATCCAGCGCACCACGCAGCTGGATATCGGTGAGCTGTTGAAGCGCATGCAGCCCGGCTCGCAGAAGCTCGCTCTTCTTGGCCGGCCGTTTGAAACCCAGTGCGCGGTCCTTGAGAACGGCAATCAAGCCGAAGTCCTGCTGGGGCATCGTGAAACTGTCTCGCACGAGCTTCGCTTTGGTTTTCGCTGCGTCGCGCACGGACTCGGCGGCCTGGAGAGACGTTGCCGGTTCCGTGCGGGGAGCCGTAGGCCGTCCGACCTGAGACGGCGCGAGCACGGCTTTCACAGGCTTTGCCTTCAGTGGCACCGTCTTCTTTGCAACTGTCTTCTTCGCTGATGCTTTCTTCGTCGACGTCATTTTCTTGGATGAAACCGTCTTGGCGCCGACCTTGGCCAACGCAGCCTTCTCGGTCACAGGTCCCTTTTTTGCAGAGGGCTTCGTGACCACGGGTTTTGCCGGCGTGGCCTTCCGAGGCGAGACCTTCTTCGCGGCCGCTTTCTTGGTTGCAGCTGCTTCGGTCTTGTTCACCGGCGCCTTCTTGAGCGCCGGCCTTTTGCGTGCAACCGGCACCGCTGCTGGAGAGTTCGATGCCAGCTGCGCTGCGACGGGAGTTGTGGGCGCTGCCGGCGGCTGGGCTGCGGAGACAGCCACCGCCGGGTCTGTGGGGGCGCTGTGCGCGGAATTCGTGTCGTTGGTGGGCAGGCCGGAGTCAGTCATTGAAGAGTTCCAAATATGGTGTAAATGATTTACACCATTATATTGAACGCAATGAGAGTCTTCATCAAGGGCTTCTGCGCGACCTGTTGAAGCGGCTGTGTGGATCTGCCGCAGATTGCGCCGCTGTTTCCGCGATTTGGTGGCCTCGATAGCGAGCCAGGTCGCGAGCTTTTCGGCATAGGGATCGAGCTTGCTGGAACTCGCCCGCTTGGCGTAGCGCATCTGCTCGCGCAGGGCCCAACGTCTGATGACACTCAATGTCGCCACGTCCAAAACTCCTAGGATCCCCCGCTTCAAAAATGAGCAGGGTAGGGTTTTACGTGGGTCGGTCCTAGACGGAAATTACTGCGTTCAGAGGGTCAATTTTCGGTGGCAATCAACACCTCCCGCGCATTCAGTCCACCGCTTTGTTTCCCAGTCCAGCGCTTTATTCCCCGGTCCACAACTTGATTCCCCGTAGGCACGATGCACCGGGAATACCCTCTTCCGGCCCCGAAGCCTTCTTGCCTACATTTCTTGCATGCAAGACAAGGCGTTGCTTGCATGCAAAACCTCGACAAGACAGACAACAGGAGCCTCCCATGCCTCGCTTCGCCAAATCGCTTTTCGGTCAGGTGGTCATCGCGCTGGTGCTGGGCGTGCTCGCGGGGCTGTTCGCCCCCGAGTACGCCGTCAAGCTCAAGCCGCTGGGTGACGGGTTCATCAAGCTGATCAAGATGATCATCCCGGTGCTGGTGTTCTGCGTGGTGGTGCACGGCATCGCCGGCGCGGGCGACCTGAAGCGCGTGGGGCGGGTGGGCGTGAAGTCGCTCATCTACTTCGAGGTGCTGACCACCGTCGCCCTGGCCCTGGGTCTGGTGCTGGCCTTCGTGTTCCAGCCCGGCGCGGGCATGAACGTGGACCCGGCCAAGCTCGACCCGGCCGCCATGAGCGCGTACGCGTCGAACGCCGACAAGCTCACCAGCGGCGGCACGGTCGACTTCCTGATGAAGCTCATTCCCACCACGGTGGTGAACGCCTTCGCCACCGGCGACGTGCTGCAGGTGCTGCTGTTCGCGGTGCTGTTCGGCTGCGCGCTCACGATGCTGGGCGAGCGCGGCAAGCCCGTGGCGGCGGTGATCGACGCGACCTCGCTGGTGCTGTTCAAGATCATGGGGATCATCATCAAGCTGGCGCCGCTGGGCGTGCTGGGGGCCATCGCCTTCACGGTGGGGCAGTACGGCGTGGGCTCGCTGAAGCAACTGGGCATGCTGGTGGCGCTGTTCTACGGCGCGGTGCTGATCTTCGTGTTCGGGGTGCTGGGGCTGGTGATGCGCCTGTCGGGCTTCAGCCTGATCAAGCTGCTGCGCTACCTGCGCGAAGAGCTCACCATCGTGTTCGCCACCACCTCGTCGGACAGCGTGCTGCCGCAGGTCATGGCCAAGCTGCGCCGCATGGGCATCCGCGACTCGACGGTGGGGCTGGTGATTCCCACGGGCTACTCGTTCAACCTGGACGCCTTCTCGATCTACATCACGCTGGCGGCGGTGTTCATTGCGCAGGCGACCAACACGCCGATCTCGATGGCCGACCTGCTGACCATCCTCGCGATTGCGCTGGTCACCTCCAAGGGCGCGCACGGCGTGCCGGGCTCGGCCATCGTGGTGCTGGCCGCCACGCTGCACGCCATTCCGGCGATTCCGGCCATCGGCCTGGTGCTGGTGCTGTCGGTGGACTGGTTCATGGGCATCGCCCGCGCGCTGGGCAACCTGATCGGCAACTGCGTGGCCACGGTGGCCATCGCGGCATGGGAAGGCGACATCGACCGCGAGCGCGCGCACGCAGTGCTCGACGGGCGCTATTCGCCCGACGACGAGCCGCTGGCCGAGGCCGATGCCGTGGTACACACAGGCACCGCCACAGCTTCCAGCGCCCACTGAACCCCACGCCCATGCCCGCCGCCGACGTCAGCCCCACCGCCATCGCCGAACGCGTCGTCGAGGCCATCCTCGCGCAGAAGCTCGCGCCGGGCGAGCGGCTCGGCGAGCAGGCGCTGGCAGAGAACTTCGCGGTGAGCCGCACCATGGTGCGCGAGGCGCTGATGCAGCTGCAGGCGCGCGGCTTCGTGGAGGTGCAGTCGCGCCGCGGCTGGTACGTGGTGGAGCCTTCGGCCGAGGAGGCGCGCGACGCGTTCTCGGCGCGGCGCATCGTCGAGGCCGGCATCCTGGCGGCGAGCGAGGGGCGGCCGCTGGCCAAGGTGATCCGCAAGCTGCGCGACCACATCGCCGACGAGCAGCGCGCCATCGACGGTGCCGACGCCGCCACGCGCGCCTTCCTGCTGGCCGATTTCCATGTGTGCCTGGCCGAGCAGATGGGGCACCAGCTGCTGGTCGACGTGCTGCGCGACCTCACGGCGCGCACCACGCTGGCCGCCACGCTGTACCAGTCGACGCACGAGGCCTGGCAGTCATGCGCGGAGCACGGCGCCATCGTCGAGGCGCTCGAGGAGGGCGACACCGGCAAGGCCCGCCTGCTGATGCTGGCGCACATCGGCAATGTCGAGCGCGCCCTCGAGGTGGACGCCGCCGCCGAGCCCGACGCGCCGAGCCGGCTGCGCGCCACGCTGGCGCCCGTGGCGCTGCCGCGCGCCAAGCGCTGAGATCGGCACCGGGGGCGGCAGGAAGCGGCAGAAAGCGCCGGAAGGCCCCGCACGAGGGCGCGCCCGCTGACACGTCGCCCCGTACCGGCTCGGCTACAGTCCGACTCACTTATGAACTCTCCCCAACTCCAGCGCGGCGTCTTCCTCGCCCTTCTCGCCGCTGTCACTGGTGCCTTCATCTGGGTGCTGCTGCCGTTCTTCGGGGCGGTGCTCTGGGGCGTGGCGCTGGCGATTCTTTTCACGCCGCTGTACAAGTGGCTGCTGCGCAAGATGCGCGGCAAGCCCAACCTGGCGGCGCTGTGCACGCTGGCGATCTGCCTGTTCATCGTGATCCTGCCGCTGGCCATGGTGGGCGTGTCGCTGGTGCAGGAGGTGGCGCTGGTCACGCAGAGCATCCGCTCGGGCGAGATCAACTTCGCGGCCTACTTCCAGCAAATATTGGACGCGGCGCCGCAGTGGCTGCTGAACCTGGTGGAGCGCTTCAACCTGGGCGACATGGCGGCATGGCAGGCACGCATCTCGGCCGGCGCCGCGCAGGGCAGCCAGGTGGTGGCAAGCCAGGCGCTCACCATCGGGCAGAACACCTTCGACTTCGTGGTCAGCTTCTTCGTGATGCTGTACCTGCTGTACTTCCTGGTGCGCGACGGCGCGGACCTTTCCAAGAAGGTGCGCGACGCGTTGCCGCTGGCCAAGCCGCACACGCACTACCTGCTGAACAAGTTCACCACCGTGATCCGCGCGACCGTCAAGGGCAACGTGGCCGTGGCCATTGCACAGGGCACCATCGGCGGGCTGGCCTTCTGGTTCTTGGGCGTGCAGGGCGCGCTGCTGTGGGCGGTGCTGATGGCCTTCCTGTCGCTGCTGCCTGCCGTGGGCGCAGCGCTGATCTGGGGTCCGGTGGCCATCTACTTCCTGGCCACGGGGCATTTCTGGCAGGGCGGCGTGCTGATCTTCGTGGGCGTGTTCGTGATCGGGCTGGTGGACAACATCCTGCGCCCGCTGCTGGTGGGCAAGGACACGCAGATGCCCGACTACATCGTGCTGATGTCGACCATCGGCGGCATGGCGATCTTCGGCATCAACGGCTTCGTGATCGGGCCTGTGATCGCGGCGCTGTTCATGGCGGCCTGGGGCCTGTTCGCGGACTCGGGGCATGTGGGCAACGGGCACGAGAGCGCCGAAGACCCGAAGAAGGGCTGACGCGCCGGCGGGCGCCGGCCCGCTTCGTCCCAACCGCGCGTCACTCACGCCCCCTGCGCGCTTCACGCGCGCTTCACGCTCGCTTTCCCGCGTTTCGTCACATGGCGCTGGGCACCGCAGCCGACCTGCGAGATCGTCGGGCCTCCAACTTCCGACGAGGCCCCCCATGCATCTTCCTGCTCTCCTGTCCCGCCCGGCCGTGCGCGCCCTGTGCACCGCCGCGGCCCTCGTGCCGCTGGCGCCGCTCGGCGCCCTGGCCGCCGACCTGAGCCTGAGCGTCGCCGACGGTCCGGCGGCAGAGGCCACGGTCTATGTCGCGCTGTACAACGACGCCGCCGGCTACGCCGCCAGCAAGGCCGTGGCATCGCAGACCGCGCCGATGCAGGGCGGCAAGGCACGGCTGGTGTTCGCGGGGCTGCCGCCGGGGCGCTACGCGCTGCGCGTGTTCGCCGACGAGAACGGCAACGGCAAGCTCGACACCAACCTCATGGGCATGCCGACCGAACGCTACGGTTTCTCGAACGACGCCAAGGGCAACCGCGCCCCGCCCGACTTCGAGGCCGCCGCCTTCGGCCTCGACGCCGACCTGCAGACCGTGATTCACCTGCGCTGAGGAGGCCGCCATGGAACGACGCGAACTCCTGCGCCTGCTGGCCGCCGCCGGCGCCCTGCCCTTGCTGGCGCCCCTTGCGCGTGCCGCCGGCACCGAAAGAACGCAAGACTGGCAGGCCCAGTTCGAAGCCGCCGGCGCGCCCTGGAAGACCGCCTTCGCCACGCCCCCGGGCGACCTGCCGCTGACCCGCGCCACGGTGCGCGGACGCTTTCCAGATGCCGTGGCCGGCACGCTGTTTCGCATCGGCCCCGCCGGCCACGACCTGGGCGGCGAGCGCTACCACCACTGGTTCGACGGCGACGGCATGGTGCATCGTTTCGTGATCGACGGTGCCGACGTGCGCCACCAGGGCCGCTACGTCGCCACGCCCAAGCGCACGGCCGAGGTGCGGGCCGGCCGCCGGCTGACGGAGGCCTTCGGCACCATGCCGCCGGGCGTCGAGCCGCCGACCTCGGCCGACAGCATCAACGTGGCCAACACCAGCGTGCTGCCGCTGCAGGGCGAGGTGCTGGCGCTGTGGGAAGGCGGATCGGCCACCCGCGTCGATGCGCGCACGCTGGACACGCTGGGCGTGAAGACCTGGCGCGCCGACCTCGCGGGCATGCCCTTTTCGGCGCACCCCAAGGTGGACCCCGACGGCACGGTGTGGAACTTCGGCGTCAGCTCGGGCCAGGGCCTGCTGGCGCTGTACGAGATCGCGCCTGACGGCACGCTGCGCCGCGCGGCCGTGGTGCCGGTGGCCGACATGCCGATGGTCCACGACTTCGCCGTGACCGAGCGGCACCTGGTGTTTTTGATGCCGCCGCTGGTGTACGACGGCAAGCGCAAGGAAGCCGGTGCGAGCTTTCTGGACGCCCACGTGTGGCGGCCCGAACTGGGCATGCGCGCGCTGGTGGTCGACAAGCAGAACTGGGAGAAGCGCCAGATGCTGGCGCTGCCGGCCGGCTTCCTGTTCCACGTGGGCAACGCCTGGGAAGAAGAAACAACGCGCGGCACCTTGATTCACGTGGACTATGTGCGCTCGGACAACGCAGACTCGGTGTTCACCACCAGCCGTGAGGTGATGCGCGCGCGCCGCGTGAAAAGCACCGACCCGCGCCTGACGGTTGCCACGCTGAACCTGGCCACCGGCACCGCCACGCAGACGGCCCTGGCGCAGGAGGCCGAGTTTCCGCGCATCGATCCGCGCCGCGTGGGCCTGCGCCACCGGCAGGTGGTTCACGCCACGCAGATCCGGCCCGACCTGCCGGGTTTCGGCGCGGTCGCTCGCACCGATGTCGAGAGCGGCCGCAGCCAGCAGTTCAGCTATGGCGCGCAGGCCTTGGTGGAAGAACACGTCTACGTGCCGGACGGCGCGAAGCCGGGGTGGGTGCTGGGCACCGTGCTGGATTTCGGCCGGCAGAAGACGGTGCTGTCGTGCTTCGCGGCAGACCACCTCGGGGCGGGCCCGGTGGCGCAGGCCACGCTGCCGTATGCGCTGCCGCTGGGCCTGCACGGCGCCTTCGTGCCGGCCTGAACGAGAGGCAGAGAGAGGCGCGGCGCGTGCTCAGGCGGCCCACCAGCCTTCGTCGAAGCGCCCCTGCAGGAAGGCCACGAAGCCCGACACCTTGCCCGGCACCAGCTTGGGCGACGGGAACACGGCGTGGATCTCCTGCTCGGGCAGCGCATGGTCGCCGAGCACCTCGCGCACCTTGCCCGTGGCGAGCGACTCGCTCGCCACGTAGCGCGGCATCAGCGCAATGCCCAGGCCGTCGCGCGTCGCGGCCAGCACGGCAGACAGGTTGTTCGAGCGAAAACGGCCCGACACTGGCACCGTGACCGGGTCGCCCTTGGGCGTGTGCATGCGCCAGAACTCGTCGCCCACCACGCTGCTGTAGATCAGCGCCACGTGCGCGCCCAGGTCCTGCGCGCGCCGGGGCGTGCCGTGTTTCTTCAGGTAGGCGGGTGACGCCACCATGACCCACGGGTTGGCGCCCAGGTAGCGCGCGCCCAGCGACGAATCGGCCAGCTTGCCCATGCGGATGGCGATGTCGATGCCCTGCGCGATCAGGTCCACGTAGCGGTCCTCGAAGCTCAGGTCGAGCTGCACCTGCGGATGCCTTTGCATGTATTCCAGCGCCAGCGGCACCACCACGCGCCGCCCGAAGGCCACCGACGTGCCCACGCGCAGCAGGCCCTGCGCCTGGTTCTGCCGCAGCTGCACGATGCTCTCGGCCTCCTCGGCCTCGCGCACGATGATCTTGCACTTCTCGTAGTACAGCGCGCCGGGCTCGGTGAGGCTCACGCCGCGCGTGTTGCGGTTGAGCAGCCGCACCTTCAGCCGCGCTTCCGTGGCCGCGACCTGCTTGGTCACGGTGGGCTGCGTGGTGTTGAACTCGCGCGCGGCTTTCGAGAAGCTGCCGGTCTCGACCACGCGCACGAACATTTCCATTGCCAACAATCTGTCCATGGGCCGGATCGTAGCCAGTTATTCCATTCTGGAATAGGTTTTATGGCCCGCAGCCGTCTTCTTCGAACCTGCCCCGCTTCCTACAGTGGGCCCACCTCAAGGAGACATGCAAATGGCAAAGATGACAGCGATCCAGGCCGCGGTGCTGGTGATGGAAAAGGAAGGCGTGACGCAGGCCTTCGGCGTGCCGGGCGCGGCGATCAACCCGCTGTATGCGGCGCTGCGCCAGCGCGGCAGCATCGCGCACATCCTGGCGCGCCACGTCGAGGGCGCCTCGCACATGGCCGAGGGCTACACGCGGGCCGTGGCCGGCAACATCGGCGTGTGCATCGGCACCTCGGGGCCGGCGGGCACCGACATGATCACGGGGCTGTACTCGGCCTGGGCCGACTCCATTCCCATCCTGTGCATCACCGGCCAGGCGCCGCGTGCGCGCCTGTACAAGGAAGACTTCCAGGCGGTGGACATCGAGTCGATCTCCAAGCCCGTCACCAAGTGGTCGGTCACGGTGCGCGAGCCCGGCCAGGTGCCGCAAGTCTTTCAGCAGGCCTTTCACCTGATGCGCTCGGGCCGACCGGGCCCGGTGCTCGTCGACCTGCCCTTCGACGTGCAGATGGCGCAGATCGAGTTCGACATCGACGCCTACCAGCCGCTCGTGCCCTACAAGCCGGCCGCCACGCGCGCCCAGATCGAAAAAGCCCTGGGCATGCTGAACGCGGCCGAGCGCCCGCTGATCGTGGCCGGCGGCGGCGTCATCAACGCCGACGCGGCCGACCTGCTGGTGCGCTTCGCCGAAGCCACCGGCGTGCCGGTGATTCCCACGCTGATGGCCTGGGGCGCCATTGCCGACGACCACCCGCTGATGGCCGGCATGTGCGGCCTGCAGACCAGCCACCGCTACGGCAACGCGACCCTGCTGGCGAGCGACTTCGTGCTGGGCATCGGCAACCGCTGGGCCAACCGCCACACGGGCTCGGTCGAGGTCTACACCAAGGGCCGCACCTTCGTGCACGTGGACATCGAGCCCACGCAGATCGGCCGGGTGTTCACGCCCGACTTCGGCATCGTGTCGGACGCCAAGGCCGCGCTGCAGCTCTTCGTGGAAGTGGCCGAGGAGATGAAGGCCGCGGGCAAGCTCCCGAACCGCGGCGCATGGGCCGGCGAATGCCGCGAGCGCAAGAAGACGATGCTGCGCAAGACCAACTTCGCCGACGTGCCGATGAAGCCGCAGCGCGTGTACCAGTGCATGAACAACCACCTGGACCGCGACACCTGCTACGTGAGCACCATCGGCCTGTCGCAGATTGCGGCGGCGCAGTTCCTGCACGTGTACAACCCGCGCCACTGGATCAACTGCGGCCAAGCCGGCCCGCTGGGCTGGACCATTCCCGCCGCGCTGGGCGTGCGTGCGGCAGACCCCACGCGCAAGATCGTCGCGCTCTCGGGCGACTACGACTTCCAGTTCATGATCGAAGAGCTGGCCGTGGGTGCGCAGTTCAAGCTGCCGTACCTGCACATCGTGGTCAACAACTCCTACCTCGGGCTCATTCGCCAGGCGCAGCGCGGCTTCGAGATGGACTACTGCGTGCAGCTCGCGTTCGACAACATCAACGCGGCGCCCGACAGCGGCATCGAGCGCAGCTACGGCGTGGACCACATGAAGGTGGTCGAAGGCCTGGGCTGCAAGGCCATTCGCGTGTGCAAGCAGGAAGAGATGGCGCCCGCCATCGCGCGCGCCGAAGCGCTGATGGCCGAGTTCAGCGTGCCGGTGGTGATCGAGGTGATGCTGGAGCGCGTGACCAACATCGCGATGGGCACCGAGATCGACGCCATCAACGAATTCGAACCGCTGGCCGAGAGCACGGTCGACGCACCCACCGCGCTGGCCGTGGCGATGCTGGATTGAAAAGGAAAGACATGCCCAAGTTCGCAGCCAACCTCACGATGCTCTTCACCGAGCTGCCCTTCATGCAACGCTTCGAGGCCGCCGCCAAGGCAGGCTTCGAGGGGGTGGAGTACCTCTTTCCCTACGCGTTCGAGAAGAAGGAACTCACGGCCGCCCTGCGCGCCAACGGCCTGCAGCAGGTGCTGCACAACCTGCCGGCCGGCGACTGGGACCAGGGCGAGCGCGGCATCGCCTGCCACCCCGAGCGCACGGGCGAATTCATCGAAGGCATCGGCATGGCCATCGACTACGCGAGCGCGCTCGGCTGCCCGCAGGTGAACTGCCTTGTCGGCAAAGTGCCTGAAGGCGTGAGCAAGGAAGCGGCGCACCGCACGGTGGTCGGCAACCTGCGCATCGCCGCGCGAGAACTGGAAGCGGCGGGCCTGCGTCTGCTGATCGAGCCCATCAACACCTTCGACATTCCCGGCTTCTTTCTCACGCGCACCGACCAGGCGCTGGCGCTGATCGACGAGGTCGGCTCGGCCAACCTGCGCGTGCAGTACGACATCTACCACGCACAGCGCATGGAAGGCGAGCTGGGCAACACGCTCACGAAGCACCTGGCGCGCATCGGCCACATCCAGCTGGCCGACAACCCCGGCCGCGGCGAACCGGGCACGGGAGAAATCAACTACCCGTGGCTGTTCAGGCACATCGACGGGCTGGGCTACGGCGGCTGGATCGGCTGCGAATACAAGCCCCGCAGCGACACAGTCGACGGCCTCGGCTGGCGCGAAGCGCTCACGCAAAAGCAATGAACCACACAGGACCCAGAGACATGACGACACAACAAAAAATCGGATTCATCGGCCTCGGCATCATGGGCGCGCCCATGGCGGGCCACCTGCTCGACGCGGGCCACCAGCTGTTCGTGAACACGCACGGCAACACGCCGGAGCCCTTCGTGTCGAAGGCCACCATCTGTGCCTCGGCCGCCGAAGTCACGCGCCAGTCGGACATCGTCTTCATCATGGTGCCCGACACGCCCGACGTGGAGAAGGTGCTGTTCGGCGAGCCGGGCAAGGAAGGCGTGGCCGCGGGCCTGAAGGGCTCGAGCGGGAAGATCGTGGTGGACTGCAGCTCCATCGACCCGATTGCCACCAAGGACTTTGCGCGCCGCATCGCCGCGGCGGGCGCCGGCTATGTCGATGCACCCGTGTCGGGCGGCGAGGTGGGCGCCAAGGCCGCGAGCCTGACGATCATGTGCGGCGGCGACGAAGGCAGCTTCGAGCGCGTGAAGCCGTTGCTCGACAGGATGGGCAAGAACGTGACGCTGGTGGGCGGCGTGGGCGACGGCCAGGTGTGCAAGGTGGCCAACCAGATCATCGTGGCGTTGAACATCGCGGCGGTGAGCGAGGCGCTGGTGTTCGCCGCGAAGGCCGGTGCCGATCCGGCGCGCGTGCGCCAGGCGCTGATGGGCGGTTTCGCGAGCTCGCGCATTCTGGAGGTGCACGGCGAACGCATGATCAAGCGCACCTTCGCGCCGGGGTTCCGCATTTCGCTGCACCAGAAGGACCTGAACCTGGCGCTGCAGAGCGCGCGCACGCTGGGCGTGGCGCTGCCGCAGACGGCGGGGGCCGCGCAACTGATGAACGCGTGCGCGGCGCTGGGCTACGGCCAGCTGGACCACTCGGCGCTGGTGCGCGCGCTCGAAGCGCTGGCACAGCACAAGGTGTCCCCGGATTGATCGCGAAACACCGAGGAACCGGCTTTGCCGGGCCTCAGGTGTTGCCCCCGGTAGGGGGGAGGAGAAGCGACACGTAGTGCGCGAAGCCTGGGGGCGAGCTAATTCTTCGCCGCGTCCAGCGACTCTTTCAGGTTGCGCCGGCGCCATGCCCAGGTCTTCACGGCCTGCGGCAGGATGCCGATGCACGACACGTAGTACGTCAGCTTGAAGCCCCAGAAGCGCGGCCCGATGGGCGTGTCGCGGAACAGGTCGCCGGCCAATATGGACAGCAAGGCTTCCTGCATGCGCCAGATGTTGCGCGGCGCCATGAACAGGCGCCGGATGGCCGGCGAGGTGATGCGGTAGATGAACCACGAGAACATCTTCGGCCCGTGCTTCATGACCTTCTCGTAATGGCGGAAAGCGCGCTCGGCCTCCTTCGCCTCGCCCTTCAACCACAGGTCGGCTGCAGTGGCCGCCTCGAACCCGCTGTTCATCGCCAGGTACACACCCGAGGAGAACATCGGGTCGACGAAGGCATAGGCGTCGCCCACCATCATGAAGCGGTCGCCGCGGCAGAACTCGGCGTCGTAGGCGTAGTTGCCGGTGGAGGTGGCGCCCTCCATCAGCATGGCGTTCGCAAGACGCGCGGCCAGCTTGGGCGCGAGCGCGATGGTTTCCATCAGGAAGTCTTCGAGCGAGCCCTTGCGGCGCTTGAAGTAGGCGGGCGACGCCACCGCGCCCACGCTCACCGTGCCGTCTTTCAGCGGGATGTACCAGAACCAGCCATGGTCGAACCAGAACAGCGAAATGTTGCCCTCGAAGCGGCCCGGCCGGCGCTCGGCGTTGGCGAAGTGGCCGTACAGCGCGGCGCTGGCGTGCTTGCGGTTGCGCTGCTTCACGTCGAACTGGTTCGAAAGCAGCGTGTCGCGCCCGCTGGCGTCGATCACGAAGCGCGGGCGCCAGGCGGTCTCGGTGCCGTCGTCGGCCCTGACCTTCACCGCCGGCCGGTTGTCGGGCGTGCCCTTGCCGGCGTCCATGTCCACGCCCGTGACGCGCTGCCCCTCGAAGGTGCGCGCGCCGCGCTTGCCGGCGTGGCGGAACAGCAGCTCGTCGAGTTCGGAGCGGCGCACGTGCACCGCGTACGGAAAGCTCTTGTCCATCGCCTGGCCGAAGTCGAAATGGCTGGTGTGATCGTGCCAGGGCGAGACGAACTCGGCGCCGTGCTTCCTGAGGCCGATGGCCTCGACCTCGGTGCGCACGCCCAGCCGGTCGAACAGCGGCATGTTCATGGGCAGCAGCGACTCGCCGATGTGAAAGCGCGGGTGTTGCGCCTTCTCGATCAACACCACGTCATGCCCCTTGTCCGCCAGCAGCGCGGCCACGGTGGAGCCCGCAGGGCCGCCGCCGATGACCACGACGTCGGGGTCGGTGGTGGTGAAAGCTCCGGGTGTCATGCGCTGCCCTCCGTTGTCATTTTTTTAGATGTGATTGACGATGGTCCGCTAACCGTTTTTAACTGTGGTTAACAGCCGCGGAGTTTAGCGAACCGTCCGTCCTGGCCCCGCGCAAGCGATGGGTTCAGGCGTTTTCGGCATGTCCCCCGCAAGAACAAGCCGCGCTTTTGCGGTAGCCTCGTTGCCCGTCCGAACCAAGGAGACTTTCATGGCTGCACCCCTTTCCCCCGCAGAAGAAGCACTTCGCGAGGCAGCGCGCGAATACCACCGCTCGCCCGTCAAGGGCAAGATCTCGATCACCCCGACCAAGCCCCTGCTGAACCAGCGCGACCTGTCGCTGGCCTATTCGCCGGGCGTGGCGTACCCCTGCCTGGACATCGCGGCCGACCCCTCGCTGGCCAACGAATACACGGCGCGCGGCAACCTGGTGGGCGTCATCACCAACGGCACGGCCGTGCTGGGCCTGGGCAACATCGGTCCGCTGGCCGCCAAGCCGGTGATGGAGGGCAAGGGCTGCCTGTTCAAGAAATTCGCCGGCATCGACGTGTTCGACATCGAGCTGGCCGAGAACGACCCCGACAAGCTGGTCGACATCATTGCGGCGCTGGAGCCCACGCTGGGCGGCATCAACCTGGAAGACATCAAGGCGCCGGAGTGCTTCTACATCGAGAAGAAGCTGCGCGAGCGCATGAACATTCCGGTGTTCCACGACGACCAGCACGGCACGGCCATCATCTCGGCCGCCGCGCTGCTCAACGGGCTGGAGCTGGTCGGCAAGACGATCGAGAACGTGAAGATCGCCGTGTCGGGCGCCGGCGCCGCCGCCATCGCCTGCCTGGACGTGATGGTCGGCCTGGGCGCCAAGCCTGCCAACATCTACGCCTGCGACTCCAAGGGCCTGATCTATGCGGGGCGCGCGGGCGGCTTCGACGAATCGAAGGCGCGCTACGCCCAGCAGGACACCGGCGCGCGCACCCTGGCCGACGTGGTGAAGGACGCCGATGTGTTCCTCGGCTGCTCGGCCCCCGGCGTCATGAGCGCCGAGATGGTCAAGACCATGGGCACGCAGCCCATCATCCTGGCGCTGGCCAACCCCGAGCCCGAAATTCGCCCCGAGCTGGCCAAGGCCGTGCGGCCCGACTGCATCATTGCCACGGGCCGTTCGGACTACCCGAACCAGGTCAACAACGTGCTGTGCTTTCCGTACATCTTCCGCGGCGCGCTGGACTGCGGCGCCACCAAGATCACGGAAGAAATGAAGCTGGCCTGCGTGCGCGAGATCGCCGACCTGACCAAGGCAGACATCAGCGAAGAGGTGGCCACCGCCTACGCCGGCCAGGAGCTGGCCTTCGGACCCGACTACATCATTCCCAAGCCCTTCGACTCGCGCCTGATCCTGCGCATCGCGCCGGCCGTGGCCCGCGCCGCCGCCGCGTCGGGCGTGGCGACCCGCCCGATCGAAGACATGGAGGCCTACCGCCAGCACCTGACGCGCTTCGTCTACCAGACCGGCATGTTCATGCGACCGGTGTTCACCGCCGCCAAGCTGGCCACCGCCAAGCGCGTGGCCTACGCCGAAGGTGAAGACGAGCGCGTGCTGCGCGCCGCCCAGTGGGCCGTGGACGAGGGCCTGGCCCGCCCGATCCTGGTGGGCCGTCCCGCAGTGATCGAGGCGCGCATCCTGAAGGCCGGCCTGCACATCCGCGCGGGCACCGACTTCGAGATCGTCAACCCCGAGGACGATCCGCGCTTTCGCACCTACTGGGAGGGCTATCACAAGCTCATGGGCCGCCGCGGCGTGACGCCCGAGGCCGCCAAGACCCTGGTGCGCCGCTCCAACACCACCATTGCCGCGCTGATGCTGCACCTGGGCGACGCCGACGCCATGGTGTGCGGCCTGGTCGGGCGCTTCGACGTGCACCTGGAGCACATCCGCAACGTGATCGGCCTGAAGCGCGGCGCGCCGGGCTTCGCCACGCTGAACGCGCTGACGCTGGACAAGCGCACCGTGTTCATCACCGACACCAACGTGAACGAAGACCCGACCGCCGAGCTGCTGGCCAGCATCGCGGTGATGGCCGCCGAGGAAGTGCGCCGCTTCGGCCTGCCGCCGAAGGTGGCCTTCCTGTCGCACTCGAACTACGGCACCTCCAGCCGCGGCTCAGCCCGCAAGATGCGCCTGGCGCGCGACCTGTTCGCGCAGATGGCGCCCGACATCGAATGCGACGGCGAGATGCACGGCGACGCGGCGCTGTCGGAAGACATTCGCCGCACTGCCCTGCCCGAGACCACGCTCAGCGGCGAAGCCAACCTGCTGGTGTGCCCGAACCTGGATTCGGCGCACATCCTCTACAACGTGCTGAAGATGACCGGTGCCAACGGCATCACGGTCGGGCCGGTGCTGCTGGGCGCGGCCAGCTCGGCGCACGTGCTGACGCCGTCGTCGACGGTGCGCCGGATCATCAACATGACGGCGCTGGCGGTGGCGAAGGTGACGGTGGACAAATAGGCGGCGTGAGCGGGAGTTCAGAATTGGCTCGGTTTCGGTGCATCAACCCGCTGGAACCGACGATATTTGGTCTGAACATCCCTTGAAGAGTGCAAATATCGCACCGCCGTGATTCACGGGAAGGGTTCGCACCAATCACGTGCGGGCACCGTTTTTGCTTGAATGCCGATGACCTCCCTTGCATTCACCTTTCACGGATCGATCCCGCATGAACAAGCGCCACCTGCTCCAGTCCTTCCTCGCCGCCTCGGCCCTCAGCTTCGGCCTCACGTCGGCCTTCGCGCAGGCCCCGACGCCGATCAAGTTCCAGCTCGACTGGCGCTTCGAAGGACCGGCCGCGCTGTTCCTGCACCCCGCGGCCAAGGGCTACTTCAAGGCCGCCGGCCTCGACGTGAGCATCGACGCGGGCAACGGCTCGGGCGGCACCGTCACGCGGGTGGCCTCGGGCGCCTACGACATGGGCTTTGCCGACCTTGCGGCGCTGATGGAATTCCACGCCAACAACCCCGACAGCCCGAACAAGCCGGTCGCGGTGATGATGGTCTACAACAACACGCCCGCCTCGGTCATGGCGCTCAAGAAGAGCGGCATCACCAAGCCGGCCGACCTCGCCGGCAAGAAGCTGGGCGCGCCGGTGTTCGACGCGGGCCGCCGCGCGTTCCCGATCTTCGCCAAGGCCAACAACATCGGCGCGGTCAACTGGACCGCCATGGACCCGACGCTGCGCGAAACCATGCTGATGCGCGGCGACGTCGATGCCATCACCGGTTTCACCTTCACCTCGCTGCTGAACCTGGAGGCGCGCGGCGCCAAGACGGCCGACGTGGTGGTGCTCCCCTACCCCGACTACGGCGTGAAGCTGTACGGCAACGTGATCATCGCGTCGCCCAAGCTCATCAAGGAACACCCCGAGGCGGTGAAGAAGTTCCTCTCGGCCTTCGCCAAGGGCGCGAAGGAAGTCATTGCCAACCCGGCCGTGGCCATCGAGTCGGTGAAGGCGCGCGACGGCATCATCGACAGCAAGCTCGAAACGCGCCGCCTGCAGCTGGCCATCGACACCGTCATCAACAGCGCCGACGCGCGCGCCGAAGGCTTCGGCGCGGTCAACGCGGGCCGCATGTCGCTGATGGCCTCGCAGGTGTCGGACGCGTTCAACACCAAGACGCGCGTGAGCCCCGACGCGGTGTGGACCGCGGCCCTGCTGCCGCCGGCGGCCGAACTGAACGTGCTGAAGAAGTGATGGCAAGCGGCGCATTGCAGGCGGACGCCCCCTTCGTCGATTTCCAGGACGTCTGGCTCGCCTACAACGAAGAGCTGCTGCGCGAGAACCACTTCGCGGTCGAGGCCATCGACCTGAAGGTCAAGCGCGGCGAGTTCATCGCCATCGTCGGCCCCTCGGGCTGCGGCAAGTCGACCTTCATGAAGCTCACCACGGGGCTGAAGATGCCCTCGATGGGCAAGATCCGCATCGACGGGCAGCCGGTGACGGGCCCGCTCAAGATCTCGGGCATGGCCTTTCAGGCGCCGTCGCTGCTGCCGTGGCGCACCACGGTCGACAACGTGCTGCTGCCGCTGGAAATCGTGGAGCCCTACCGCTCCAGCTTCAAGGCCAAGCGCAAGGAATACGTGGAGCGCGCGCGCAAGCTGCTGCAGAAGGTGGGCCTGGCGGGCTATGAAGACAAGTTTCCGTGGCAGCTCTCGGGCGGCATGCAGCAGCGCGCGAGCATTTGCCGCGCGCTCATCCACGAGCCCAAGATGCTGCTGCTCGACGAGCCCTTCGGCGCGCTCGACGCGTTCACGCGCGAAGAGCTCTGGTGCATCCTGCGCGACCTGTGGACCGAGCAGCAGTTCAACGTGATCCTGGTCACGCACGACCTGCGCGAATCGGTGTTCCTGGCCGACACGGTGTACGTGATGAGCAAGAGCCCGGGGCGCTTCGTGGTGAAGCGCGACATCGAGCTGCCGCGCCCGCGCGAGCTGGAGCTCACCTACACCAAGGAGTTCACCGACATCGTGCTGGAGCTGCGCGGGCACATCGGCGCCATCCGGAACACCGGCATCAGCGCCGCGCAAACGGCCGCCGCGGGAGCCTCCGCATGAAAAACACGAAGCAGATCGAACGCTGGTCCCCTTGGCTGCTGCTGGTCGCGGTGCTGCTGCTGTGGCAAATCGTCTGCGCGGGCTTCGAGGTGTCGGACTTCATTTTTCCGAGCCCCTTGCGCATCTGGAGCCAGTTCTGGGAATACAAGGAAATCATCGCGGGCCATGCATGGCGCACCTTCTGGGTCACGATGGCGGGCTTTGGCCTGGCCATTGTGGTGGGCGTGCTGCTGGGTTTCGTCATCGGCAGTTCGCGCATCGCGTATGCGGCGGTGTATCCGCTGATGACGGCCTTCAACGCGCTGCCCAAGGCCGCCTTCGTGCCCATCCTGGTGGTGTGGTTCGGCATCGGCGCGGGGCCGGCGATTCTCACGGCCTTCTTGATCAGCTTCTTTCCGATCATGGTCAACATCGCCACTGGCCTTGCCACTCTGGAGCCCGAACTCGAAGACGTGCTGCGCGTGCTGGGCGCCAAGCGCTGGGACGTGCTCATGAAGATCGGCCTGCCGCGCTCCATGCCCTACTTCTTCGGCTCGCTGAAGGTCGCGATCACGCTGGCCTTCGTCGGCACCACGGTGAGCGAGATGACGGCCGCGAACGAAGGCATCGGCTACCTGCTGATTTCCGCCGGCTCGGCCATGCAGATGGGCCTGGCCTTCGCGGGCCTGATGGTGGTGGGCGCGATGGCCATGCTGATGTACGAACTGTTCAGCGTGATCGAGAAGCACACCACGGGCTGGGCGCACCGCGGTTCGCAGAACCAATAATGTGCGAATGACCCACGACCAGATGATTCGCGCGCTGCGTCGCGCAAACGAGGTGGCACGGCGCGCGATGGCCATGGGCCGCCATCCCTTCGGCGCCGTGCTGGTCGCGCCCGACGGCGAAACCATCCTCGCCGAGCAGGGCAACATCGACACCGTGCACCACGCCGAGGCCACGCTCGCGCGCCACGCGGCGCTGAACTGGCCGGCCGACTACCTGTGGCAATGCACCCTGGTGACCACCTTCGAGCCCTGCGCCATGTGCGCGGGCACGAGCTACTGGGCGAACATCGGGCGCATCGTCTACGGCGCGGAAGAATCGGCGCTGCTCGCGCTCACCGGCGACCACCCCGAGAACCCCACGCTGAGCCTGCCCCGCCGCGAGGTGTTCGCGCGCGGCCAGAAGCGCATCGAGGTCATCGGGCCGGTGGCTGAAGTGGCCGATGAGATGATCGACACGCACCGCGGGTTCTGGGAAACGCGCGGGCACTGAAGCGCCGCGCCGAGGCGGCACGAAGCCGCGCGTCCCGCCGAACCGACACAATGGCACAGCCGTTGCGTGCCCGAAGTGCAACGGCCGATCCACACGGAGGCTTCCTTGGCCAAGCTGGACCCGCTGAACACATCGCGCTACTGGCAAGTGCCCGACCTGCCGGGCATGGACATGCTGCATGCGGACTTCACCACCCACGAGTACGCGCCCCACGTGCACCATTCCTTCGTGATCGCGGTCACCGAGGTCGGCGGGTCCGAATTCAGGAGCCGCGGCCGAACGGGCGTTGCCAATCAGCAAGCGTTGCTCGTGTTCAACCCGGCCGAACCCCACTCGGGACGCATGGGCGGCAGCGCGCGCTGGCGCTACCGCTCTGTCTACCTGGCCGAGCCGGGCATCAGGCACCTGATGACCGCGCTGGGCATCGACCAGACCCGGTACTTCGGGTCGAACGTCCTGCGCGACCCGCACCTGATCGCCAGCTTCCTGGAACTGCATCGCGCCTTCGACGGACACAGCGCGCAGTGGGATCCGTTACGCCGGCAGGAGCTGTTCGTCCACAGCTTCGGCACGCTCTTCCAGAGCCACGCACAGCCAGGGCAACGCGTGCTACCGGTACCCGCGGACGCCCGCGTGCTGGCGCCCGTGCTGGAACTGCTGCACGACGCCTTCTCGGAGCGATTGACCCTCGAACAGATGGCGGCAGCCGCCGCGCTCACCCCGTTCCAGTTGATCGGCGCATTCAACCGGTTGATCGGACTGACGCCGCACGCCTACCTGACGCAGCTGCGGCTCAGGGCCGCCATCGCTCAGCTCGCCGCAGGCAGGCCGCTGATCGAAGCCGCCGTTGCAAGCGGCTTCTACGACCAGAGCGCCCTTACCCGGCATTTCAAGCGCACCTTCGGCATGACGCCTCTGCAGTACGTCCGCGCACGGGCACGCTGACGGAGGGTTGCAGCAGCCCTCGCGCCGCGCGCTGAGGGCGTCCCGCTCCTGCGCCGCGCAATTTTTGCCAATACGGGCACCTGCGCGCTGGCTATCGTGAAGCGCATCGAGACTTCGCCCCGCTTTCTCGATCGTTCAAAAACAAACCGACGGGCCCGATCGGTCAAGACCCGGTCGCGCCTCGACGAAACATGACGACATCCATTGCACTACCGGCTGCCTCGAAAAGTAATTTCCTGTCCTTCGTGGCGCTGCTGCTCGGCGCGGCGGCGTTGGCACTGGGCGGCGTTTTTCTCCGGCACAGCGAATTGCCGCCAACGGCCAGCGCGGTGTATCGGGTGGCGCTCGCCATTCCCATCTTCTTCCTGCTCGACAGGCTTGCCGCAAGAGCCGAGCCTGTGGGCACGACCCTTTCGAAACCCGAGAACATGCCGGGCATTCCGATCAGGCTCATCCTGGTCGGGTTCATTTTTTCGGGGAATCTGGCGCTCTATCACTGGTCGATGACGCTGACCACGCTGGCCAATTCGAATCTGCTGGCCAATCTTGCGCCGATCTTCGTGGTGCTCGGGTCCAGGTTGTTCCTGGCCAAGAAATTCAGTTCAGGCTTCCTGTTCGGCATGCTGTTCGCATTGGCCGGCGCATTCATCCTGATCGGCCATCGGCTCGACTTCGGCTCGAACTACATGACCGGCAATCTGCTGGGTCTGCTGACGGCGGTCTTCTACGGCTCGTACCTGCTGGCGGTGAGCCTCGTGCGCTCGAACTACCGGACCATGACCGTCATGGCGTGGAGCAGCGTGGGCACGCTGATCGTGCTGTTGCCCATCACGCTGCTGCGCGGCGAATCGCTGGTTCCGCACACGCTGCACGGCATGCTGATGCTGCTGGCGCTGGCGGTCGTGTCCCATGTCGGCGGCCAGGGCCTCATCGCCTACGCGCTGGCCAAGCTCCCGGCGGCGCTGTCTTCCATCACGCTGCTGGTACAGCCCGTCATTGCCACCGTGCTCGGCGCCTGGCTCTTTCACGAATACCTCAGCGGTCCCGAGTTCGTGGGGGCCGCCGTCATCCTGATCGGCATCGTGACCGCGCGCCGGTTTTCCTAGACATTCCGCCAGCGAGGAATTCATGTCTCCTTATCTTTGCCATGCCGAGCCCGACTGCTTCAGCTTCGAAGCCCACGTGGTGGCGCGCCGCCCGAACGCCGTTCTGCTCGACCGGTCCTTCTTCTATCCGGGCGGCGGCGGGCAACTGGCGGATCGCGGCGCGCTGCAATGGAACGGCGGCGAGGCCAGAATCGCCCGCATCGAGATGGAGGGCCGCCATGCGTGGCACTGCTTCGATGATGCGGACATCGCCGCCATGCCGGCAATGTCCGCGGAGAAAGTCGTCGCCCACGTGAACCGCGACTTCCGCTTCATGATGAGCCAGCTGCACACCGGCCTGCACATCCTCAACGCGCTGGTCTACCAGCGCTTCGAGGGTTCCCTGGTGACCGGCGTGCAGATGGCGGTCGACGGCACCGCCCGCATCGACTTCGATCTGCCCGAGGCCGACAACAACGACCTGCGCAAGCTCGAGCCCGAGCTCAACACGCTCATTGGCGACGGACTGCAGGTGAATGCGGTGTACCTCGACGCGAGCGAACTCGCGCGCGAGCCGGGCGTGCTGCGCAGCCGGTCGGTCGCACCGCCGAGCCAGGACGACGGCACCACGCGCATCATCGAAATCGTGGGGCTGGACCGGCAGGCCTGCGGCGGAACGCATCTCGCGAAGACCTCGCAATCGGCACCGTTGCGCATCCTGAAGATCGAGAACAAGGGGCAGCACAACCGAAGGATCCGGATCGGGCTGGTCAGATAGGCCGCACATGCCCGTCGAACCGATGACCACCGTCGAGATCCTGCGAACCCTGGTGGCGTTCGACACGACGTCGCACCGATCGAACCTCGAGCTGATCCATTGGATTGCGGACTACCTGGCGGCGCATCGGGTGAAGGGGCACCTCGTGCACAGCGAGGACGCACGCAAGGCGAACCTGCTTGCCAGCATCGGGCCCGACACGGTGGGCGGCATGGTGCTCTCGGGACACAGCGACGTGGTGCCCGTGGCCGACCAGAACTGGTGTTCCGACCCTTTCAGGCTGGTCGAACGCGACGGTCGCTTTCACGGCCGCGGCGCGGCGGACATGAAGGGCTTCATCGCCGCCTGCCTGTCGGCCGTTCCGTCGTGGCAAGGGCGTGCGCTGGCTCGTCCGATCCACCTTGCGTTCTCCTACGACGAAGAAGTCGGATGCCTCGGTGTCCCGCAGCTCGTGAGCCGCTTGCAGACGCAGGTGGCGGCGCCCGCGGTGGCCATCATCGGCGAGCCGACGCAGATGCGGATCGGCGTCAGGCACCGCGGCTTCTTCGGGCATCGTGCGCTCTTCAGCGGACTGCCCGCGCATTCGAGCGACCCGTCGCTCGGCACCAGCGCGATCGAGCCTGCCGCCTACCTGGTCACCTGCCTGGCCGGGCTGCGACGCGCCTTCGCCACGCAGGGCAGCGAGGCCACGCTCAACATCGGCCGGATCGACGGCGGCACCGCCATCAACATCGTGCCGGGCTGCTGCGAGGTCTTGTGGGAGTTCCGTTCGCAGGACGAAGCGGCGGCGCGACGCGTGCGCGATGCGGTCCGCAATGCCTTGATGGACCTTCCCGCCGGTGTCACGGTCGAGGCCGTGCAGGTCGCCGGCGTGCCCGCGCTGTCGACGCGCAACAACGACGCGGCGGTCTCGGTCGCGCGCCAACTCGGCGCGCTCTGGCCGGAGGCCGACCTGCCGTTCGGCACCGAGGCGGGCTTCTTCCAGCAGGCCGGCATTCCCACGGTGGTGTGCGGCCCTGGCGACATCGCGCAGGCGCACCAGCCGGACGAATGGATCTGCGCCACCCAGCTGCAGGCGGCCGATCGCTTCATGCAGTCGGCCGGGGAATGGGCAGCAACGAAATGACCGGCGCGAAGGCGCCCTGAATCTGCTGCCGATTCAGTTTCCGGTCGGCGCCCGTGGCCGCGCAGGGCGCGGCTCGGCGGGGGCGTCGCCCAAGCGCAGCGATGCCTCGTCGCGCCAGTAGTTCACCGCCGCGAGCCAGCCCTCCCACACGCAGCCGTTGCAGCCGCGCCCGCAGCAGGTGGTGGGCTCGGGCGGCGGCGCGCGCATCGGGACGCCTGCGGCATCGAGCAGCGCCAGCACGCGTGCGATCAGCGCCTGTGCGCCGGCGAGGTTGGTCGGCTCCGGCAGCCGGTCGATGAGGTTCATGGCAGTTCGCCGGGCCACAGCTGCGCGCTGTGAAGAATTCGCAGGATGCGAACGCGATCCTTTCCAACCCGGTAGGCCACGATGTACGGCGTGCGGCGAACGATCAGCTCGCGCGTCCCTTCGATGCGCCCTGGGCGCCCGCCCTCTGGAAACCGCACCAGCACCAACATCTGCGCGGCGATGCGCTCGTCCACTGCAATCGCCGCGCGCGGATCGTCCTGCTCGATGAAGTCGAAAATCCGCTCTCGATCATCCATCGCCAACGGCGACCACTCCAGTCTCACGCGTCGCCTTCACCCGCTTTGAGCCGCGCAGCGACTCGGCGCCTGGCGAAATGCGCTTCGACTTTCTCGTGGGGGATGGCAGGGCGCGGATCATCCAAGGCCTCCTGCACCTTGGCTCGGAACCAGGCGTCGTGCGCCGCAGCGTCGACGGTAAAACCCGCCGGCAATGCGCCCTCCTTGGCCACACGGGTCAGAACGATCCTCATCACATCCGAGACGGTGAGGCCGATGTTGTCGAGCACCGCGGTGGCGCGCTCCTTCACATCAGCGTCGATGCGGGTCTGTACCAATGCGTTTGCGACCATGGCAGGCCTCCAAGTCAAAGAACAACGGATTTAGTGTAATTCAATTGAATGACATCGCATATGTGTTCATGCCTGTACTCCTTCTAAGCGCCGAGGTTCAGCTCGAACCGCATCTTCGCCCCACCCGATTCGCTCGACCCGATGGTGAGCTGCCCACCGTGCAGCCGCGCCACCTCAGCCACCAGGTGCAGCCCGAGCCCCGCGCCGCGACCGCGCGGCACCAGCCGGTGGAACGGCGCCACCACGCGCTCGCGGTCGGCCTCCGGAATGCCAGGCCCCGAGTCCAGCACCTCGAAGCCAGAGGGCTCCCACAGCCGCACCTGGATGTCGCAGCCCTGCCCGCCATGCTCGATGGCGTTCTGGATCAGGTTGGCCAGCGCGCGCTCCAGAGAAGGCGCGTCGCCGCGCACCCACAGCGGGCGCGGCGCATCGACCGAGAGCGTGCAGCGGTTCATGACGGCCAGCGGCGCAATGTCGGCCGCCATGCGCTCGCACAGCGCCTTCAGGTCGACCTGCTGGCGGTCCTGCGAGGCGATGCGGTCCAGCCGCTGCAGGTCGAGCAGTTGCTCGGCCAGCGTGGCCAGCCGCGCCGAGGCCTGCATCAGCTTCACCTTGAGCAGGTCGTTCGGCAGGCCCTCGATGTGGATCTGCAGCGTGGTGATGGGCGTGCGCAGCTCGTGCGCGGCGTCGGCCAGGAAGCGCTCCTGCCGGTCGTAGCCCTCGTTGAGCCGGTCGAACGCGCGGTTCACGGCATTGACGAGCGGGCGGATCTCGCTCGCCACGTTCGCCAGCGGCAGCCGCGTGGTGCGCTCGTGCACGTCGATGCCTTCGGCATGCTCGGCGGTGGCCACCACGCCCTTCAGGCCGCGCTTCACCACGAAGGGCGTGGCCAGGATCACGCCCAGGCAGGTCACCAGCGCCATCGGCGCCACCATGAACAGGAAGGCGATGCCGGTGCCCTTGAGCGTGTTGCGCACTGTCAGCGGCCCGCCGGTCTGCGCCATCACGGCGACGGGGCCCGCGCGGCTCTCGACACGCTCGAAGCGGGCCTTGGGCCGGGTGCTGTCGGGCTCGGGGTTGATGGCGACGCGGTCCATGCCGTCGAACGCGACGAGGAGCTTGAGGTATTCGGGCGGCACCTCGCCACGGCGCAGTTCCGCGCCGCGGGCATCGCGCACGATGAACCAGTGCGACGGATCGGCCTGCTGCAGCCGCCGGAGTTCGGGCGTCGGCTCGGCCGACAGCGTGCCGTCGGCGTCGCGCAGCAGCGCGCGCTGGATGGCGGCCACCGTCTCCTGCCCGGTCTCGTCGACCACGCGGCCCAGCGACCACGCCAGCCCGAGAAAGCCGCCCATCACCAGCGAGCCCACCACCACCTGCAGCAGGATCAGGCTCCAGATCAGCCGCCAGCGCAGCGACAGCAGGCTCAGGCGCATGCCGCGCGCGGCGTGGCCGCGCAGATCAGGTAGCCCACGCCACGGATCGCATGAATCTCGACCTGCGCGCCGGCCCTGTCGAGCTTGGAGCGCAGGCGCGAGACGTGCGTGTCGAGCGCGTTGGACTGGATCTCGTCCCGGTCGCCATATACGCGCTCCTGCATGGACGCGCGCAGCACGGTGCGTCCGCGGTGCTCGAGCAGCGCCTCGAGCACGAGCAGCTCGCGCCGCGGCAGCGTGATGCTCGCCTCGCCCACATGGGCCTGGCGCATGTGGTGGTCGAAGCGCAGCTGCCCGAGCGTCATGACGAGGTGGGCACGCACCGCCGGACGGCGCGCCAGCGCGCGCACGCGCGCCATCAGCTCGTCCATCGAGAAGGGCTTGGCCAGGTAGTCGTCCGCGCCGCCGTCCAGGCTCAGCACGCGCTCGGCCACGTCGCTCATGGCGGTGAGCACCAGCACCGCGGCGGCAATGTCGTTGTGCCGCAGGAAGGCCACCAGCGACAGGCCGTCGCCGTCGGGCAGGCCGCGGTCGAGCACGATCACGTCGTGCTGCGCGCACAGCGCCGCCTCTTCGGCCTCGCGCAGCGAACCGGCCACGTCGACCACCGCCTGGTTCTGCCGCAACGCCGAGGCCAGGGCTTGCGCCAGGTCGACTTCGTCTTCGACGAGCAGGATTCTCATGAGGCAGTGATGCGCAGGGAAGGGAGCGAAAGGGCCGGCCATTCTAGGAGAGCGCTTCTTGCAAACGACGCAATGTTCACGCAATGCACGCGCCTAAGCTGGAGCGCCCCCCAACCCTCCGAAAGCAGCACCGGTGAACTCCCGCTCGGCGATTCCCTCCCCCCTGCCCGGCATGCCTTGCGACCCCTGGTACCTGGCGCTGGGCCGGCGCATCGCAACGCTCTGGGTGGTGAAGATGATCGGCACCACGGCCGGCATCTCGGGCTTCTTCTTCCTCTACTTCTGGGTGATGCACAACCCGCTGGGCGAGCCGACCGTGATGCCGCTCACGCCGCTGGACCACTGGGTGGGCGTGAGCGACGACGCCATGCTGCTCTACGCTTCGCTGTGGTTCTACATCTCGCTGGCGCCGGCCTTCGCCAAGGACAAGGCCGCGCTGTGGGCCTGCGCGCGCGACGCCACGCTGATGGCCGCCGTGGGCCTCGCGGTGTTCTGGCTGTTCCCGACGGTGGTGCCCGCCTTCGGCATCGACTGGGCGCAGTACCCGGCGCTGCAGTTCCTTAAAAGCGCCGACGCGGGCGGCAACGCGTTTCCGTCGCTGCACGTCGCGTTCGCGGTGCTCGCCGCCGTGCAACTGGGCCACCAGTTGCGCAGCGTGGGAGCGCCGTCATGGGTGCGCGCAGCGAACGTGCTGTGGGCCGTCGGCATCGTCTATTCGACGCTGGCCACGCGCCAGCATGTGCTGCTCGACGTGCTCGGCGGCGCATTGCTCGCAGGCGCCGTGACCTGGGCCGGCACCGCGCGCGACCGGCTGGTGTGGAAGGAAGCCTAGGCTGGTTGCCCAGGCCGCACGGTCACCAGAAGATCCAGAGCGCCAGGCCGCCGAAGATGGCCCACTTCACCAGGTAGTAGGCGCGCTTGTCCCAGGCCTTCAGGCGCTTGCCGACCACGCGGATCTGGTAGATGTACTTGAACGCGCGGTTGATGCCGCCCGTCTTGTCGCCCGCTTCGTTGGGCGAGCTCGCGGCGGCCAGCAGGTTCTTCGCGAACCAGCGGTTCACCGCGCTGGCCCAGCGGTACTTCAGCGGGCGCTCGATGTCGCAGAACAAGATCACGCGGTCGTGGTCGGTGGTGTTCTCGGCGTAGTGAATGAAGGTTTCGTCGAACACCACGGCCTCGCCGTCGCGCCAGTGGTAGCGCTGGCCGTCCACGTCGATGTAGCAGCCTTCGACGCCGGGTGTCCACAGGCCCAGGTGGTAGCGCAGCGAACCGGCGAAGGGGTCGCGGTGGCGCACGAGGCGGCTGCCCGGCGGCAGCTCGGCGAACATGGCGGCCTTGATGGTGCCGATGCCCTTGAGCAGTTCGGTCGTGCGCGGGCACAACACGGCGGCCGACGGATGGGCCTCGTCGTACCACTTCAGGTAGAAGCGCTTCCAGCCGCTCTTGAAGAAGGAGTTGAAGCCCACGTCGTTGAACTGGCTCGACGCCTTGATGCTGCCGCCGTTGCGCATGGCCAGCGCTTCCTCGCGAATGACTTCCCAGTTCTCCTCGAGGATGCGCATCTCGGGGAACTGCGCGGGCGACAGGTACGGCGTACCCGGCACCTTCGAGAAAAGGTACATGAAGACGTTCAGCGGCGCGAGGAAGGTCGAGTGGTCAGAGAGCTGTCTGAAGAACTTGTGCCGCACCTGGCCGCGGAAGTGAACGTAGAGCGCGCTGAGCGCGAAGATGGCAAGAATGACCCACTTCATTGGTGAAAGTGTCCTGTAAACGGCACCCGGAGGCAGCCCGGTAGTGTAAATCGTCGCCCCAAAATGGAGCTGACCGGGTCTTTGAAGGGCATCTCGGGCTTTTTCAGCCGCACAGCAAGGGCAGCGGCGCATCCGCCTCGGCCAACGGCAGCCGCACGGTGGCCAGCAGCCCGCCGCCCGCCGCCTCGCCGAGCACGACCTCCCCGCCGTGCCGGTCGACCACCGACTTGACGATGGCCAGGCCCAGCCCGCTGCCGCTCTGCGTCTGTTCCGGATTGCGAAAGAACCGGTCGAACACCCGCTCGCGCAACAGCGCCGGAATGCCCGGCCCCCTGTCGGCGACGGTCAGCAGCGCGTGCGCGCCGTCGCGCAACACATGCACCATCACCGTCGCGCCCTCCGGGCTGTACTTGATGGCATTGTTGATGAGGTTGTCGATCATCGAGACCAGGCTCTCGCGCTCGCCCAGCACCGGCACGCGGTCGTCGCAGACCAGTTCCAGCTCCACATGGCGCGCGCTGGCCAGCCCCTCGATCATCGCGAGCCGGTCCTGCACCAGCGCGTCGAGCGACAGCATCACCGGCAGGCTGTTGTCCGAGACCGCGTCGCTGCGCATCAGCTGCAGCAGCTGCCCCACCAGGCGCGCCGCGCGGTCGTTGCTGCGCAGCAGGTTGCCCATGAGCTCGCGCTGGTCCTCGTCGGTGCTCTGCTCCTTCAGCGCTTCCACGTTCACGCGCATGGCCGCCAGCGGCGTTCGCAGCTCGTGGGCCGCGTCGGCAATCAGGCTGCGTTCGCGCGAGGTGCTGTCGCGCACCCGTTGCAGCAGGCTGTTGATGCTCTGCACCAGCGGCTGCAGCTCCTTGTGCGGCGGCGCGTACGACAACGGCGAGAGGTCGGCCGGCCCACGCTCGGCGGTTTCCCTGCTCACCTGGCGCCATGGCCGCAGCGCGAGACGCACCGACAGCCAGGCCGGAAAGATCAGGAACGGCAGGCTGATGACCAGCGGCAGCAGGTAGTAGCCTCGGTTGAGCACCGTGACCGTGAGGCGCCACACGCTGGGCTCGGCCAGCATCACGCGCGTGTCGGAGGTGGGCGAGACCAGCGTACGCGCGCGCCATTCGCGGTTGCCGGCCTTCACCGTCTCGATGCGGTCGGGCGCGCTGTTCAGAATGACCGGCACGCCCGCCGTCGAGCGGTAGATCAGCTTGCCGTGCTGCCACACCTGCAGCACCGGCGCGCTGTCCGAGGCGGCGTCGCCGTCGCCCACGGTCTCCACCAGCGCGGCGTCGAAGGCGGCCAGGCTTTCCTGCTGCCGCTGGGGCTGCTCGGCCATGCTCTGCGCAACGACCAGCACCGCGTTGAAGATCTTGTCGTACTTCAGCAGCTCGGGGTCGTCATAGGAGTCGTACAGCAGCAGCGCGATGGTCATGGTCCACAGCAGGGCGACCACGGCCATCTGCGCCAGCAGCAGGCGCCGCATCAGGGACGGTTGCTTCCAGTTCTTCCAGCGCCTCGACAGCGCCAGCATCATTTCGGCGTGCTCCGCACCAGCGACTGCACGTCGACCACGTAGCCGATGCCGCGCACCGTGCGGATGTAGCCCTGCCCGATCTTCCTGCGCAGGTTGGAGATGTGCACCTCCAGCGAATTGCTGCCGTTGGCCTGGCCGCCGGGCAGCACCTGTTCTTCCATGACGCGGCGCGTGACCACGCGGCCGGTGCGCTTGAGCAGCAGCGCGAGCAGGTCGAACTCGCAGCGCGACAGCTCCACCGGCTCGCCGTCGACGATCACGCCGCGCGTGGGCTCGTGCAGCGCCAGGCCGCGCATGCGGATGGTTTCGTCGTTGAAGCCGTAGCTGCGCCGCGCGAGCGCCCGCACGCGCGACAGCAGCTCGGCCAGCGCGAAGGGCTTGACGAGGTAGTCGTCCGCGCCGTCGTCCAGGCTGCGCAGCCGGTCGTTCAATGCATCGCGCGCGCTCAGCACCAGCACCGGCAGGATCTGCTTGTCGCGGCGCAGGCGAAACAGCAGGTCGAGCCCGTCGCCGTCGGGCAGGCCGAGGTCGAGCAGCACCATGTCGAAGGTGCCCCCGTCGAGCGTGCGCAGCGCGTCGTCGAGCCGGCGCACCCACACCACGTCCATGCCCTGGTTGGCCAGCGCAATGCGCACGCCGTTGCCGAGATCCAGGTCGTCCTCAACCAGCAAGAGATTCATGGCGCTCCACGCGAATTAGCCAGCACGGTGCCGGGGGAGGCCGAAGTATCTGCGAAGCACCGGCGGCGCAGTTCAGGAAATCTTCATGAAGGGCGCAGCCGCTCTTCAGGTGCGAACCGGACACTGGAACGACTCTTTCCCACACGGAACACCGACGTGAACAGCCCCCTCGCACCCACGCTCCTGCACCTGCGGCCCAACCGCTTCCAGCCCCGGCGCAGGGACCTCTTGCGCGCCATGGCGCTGACCGGCGTTGCCGGGCTTGCGGCCTGCGGCGGAGGGCGCAGTGCAAGCGGCACGAGCGCCGGCCCTGCCGACCCCGCGGTGGGCACCGTCTCGGTCACGGACCGTTTCGTGCAGGTCTCGCACACACCCGACGTCTCGCTGCAGGTGCGCGACTGGCAACGCACCGGCAACACGGGCCCCACCATCGTGCTGCTGGCCGGCCTGGGCGCCAACGCCCGCTACTTCGACAGCCTGGCGCCTGCGCTGGCGGCCGACTCGCGCGTGGTGGCCATCAGCCGGCGCGGCTACGGCCTCTCGGACAAGCCGCTGCCGGTGCGCTCGGCCACGCAGTACTACGACACGGACACGCTCACCGCCGACCTGAAGGCGGTGCTCGACGACCTGGGCCTGCCGCGCGTGGTGCTCGCCGGCCATTCGATCGCCGGCAACGAGCTCACGCGCTTCGCGGGCCTCTACCCCGAGCGCGTGCAAGGCCTCGTGTACCTGGACACCACCTTTCATTACCAGGACATCCCCGACACGGGCGGCGAAGATCCGCCGGTCAATGCCGCGCTCGACGAGCCCGTGCCCGGCGACGCCGACCGCAGCTCGCTGCAAGCCGCCGTGGCCTTCAACCGCCGGCTGGTGAAGAACTGGTGGCCTGCCCTCGAAGCCAACCTGCGCGAATCGCTAGACCTGCGCCCCGACGGCAGCGTGCGCCCCAACACGCCGGACAGCGCAGCCACCGCGATGGACGTGGCCGCCCACAACTTCATGCCCGACTACCACGCGGTGCGCGCGCCCTCGCTGGTGGTCACGGCGCTGCCCGCCACCGCGCGCGACCTGCTGCCATGGCTGGCGCAGCCGTTCGACGCCACCACCGAGAAGTACGCGGCGGACCTGCTGCGCGTGATTCGCCGCGTCTACCAGACCAACTCGGACCGCCTGGTCGCTGCCCTGAACACCCCGCATCGGCTGACGCTCGACAACGCCTGCCACGCCGACTTCCTGATGGAGCGCGAGGCCGAGGTGCTGCGCGCGATCCGGTTCATGACCTGGGCCTGAACCGCGGTGGGGTGCGCCGTCGTGCGGCGCGGCGCGCTCAGTCCGCCCAGCCGGTCTCGATCTCGGTCTTCACCTCGGTCATGAGCTTGTGCACCGGGCACTTGGCCGCCACGCGCAGCAGCTCCTCGCGCTGCGCCTCGGTCAAATCGCCGGTCATGCGCAGGCCCGACTTCAGGCGGTACACGCCCTTGCGCTCGTCGCTGTTGTCGCGGTCGACCACCACCTCGATGTCTTCCACCGGAATGCCCTTGCGGCGCGCGTAGATCAGCACGGTGAGCGCCTTGCAGGCCGCGAGCGACGCGTCGTACAGGTCGTGCGGGTCCGGGCCGGCGTCGCTGCCGCCACCGGCGGGCGAGGCATCGACCGCAATCTCGTGGTTGCGGATCTTCAGGATGTGGCGCGTGCCGGTGGTGCCGTCGCGGCGAATCGAAATGGTCATGCCGGTGTCCTTGGTGGGGCGTGGTTGTGAATCAGGAACAGGAAAGCACGGGGAAAAAGGCGACGCGGCTGGCGCTCATCGGTCCACCGCCAGCACCAGCGTCTCCTTGATTTCCTCCATGACGACGTAGCTGTGCGACTCGGCCGCCACGGGGAGCTTCTTCAGGATGTCGCCGAGCAGGTGCCGGTACTCGCTCATGCCGCTCAGGCGCGCCTTCACCAGGTAGTCGAAGCTGCCCGACACCAGGTGGCATTCGAGCACCTCAGGCATGTGCAGCAGCTCCTGCCTGACCTTGTCGAACACCTCGCCCGACTTGGCCGAGAGCTTGATCTCCACGAACACCAGCAGCGTCTTGCCCAGCGCCTCGGGCGACACGCGCGCGTGGTAGCCGGTGATGACGCCGTCGCGCTCCATGCGCTTCACGCGCTCGGCGCAGGGCGACGCCGACAGGCCGATGTGCTCGGCCAGTTCGGTCATGGACATGCGC
Organism: Variovorax monticola; assembly: GCF_051216855.1. Taxonomy (NCBI): domain Bacteria; kingdom Pseudomonadati; phylum Pseudomonadota; class Betaproteobacteria; order Burkholderiales; family Comamonadaceae; genus Variovorax; species Variovorax monticola. Next base: position 1,045,825 of record NZ_JBPJZP010000001.1, on the reverse strand, counting down.
CCCTGGCGCTGCAGGACATCGAGGATCTTGCGGTCGATTCGGTCGAGTTCGGGCATTTCACTTCGCGCGGGGCATTGGACGATTTTCGGCAGCTACTTTCACTGCCGAATCTCTAAAAACGATGGAATCCACGGCATTGTGCCCTTTAGATTCCATCTATTCCATCTGAATCAGCGAATACACCATGAAAGTCATCGTTCTCGGCGGCGGCGTGATCGGCACCACCACGGCCTACTACCTCGCGCGCTCGGGCGCCGAGGTCACCCTGCTCGACCGGCAGGACGGTCCCGCCGAGGAAACCAGCTTCGGCAATGCCGGCCAGGTCTCGCCCGGCTACTCCACGCCGTGGGCCGCGCCGGGCATTCCGCTGAAGGCGATCAAGTGGATGTTCAAGAAGCACGCGCCGCTGTCCATCCGCCCCGACGGCACGCTGTTCCAGTTGCGCTGGATGGCCGCCATGCTGCGCAACTGCTCGCCCGAGGCCTATGCGGTGAACAAGGAACGCATGATGCGCGTGGCCGAATACAGCCGCGGCTGCCTGCAGCAGCTGCGCGCCGACACCGGCCTGCAGTACGAGCAGCGCACCGGCGGCACCCTGCAGCTGTTTCGCACGCAGGCCCAGCTCGACGCGGTGCAGCGCGACATCGCGGTGCTCGAAGAGTGCGGCGTGCCCTATGAACTGCTCGACCGCGACGCGCTCGCCGGCGTCGAGCCCGCGCTGGCCGGCGCGCGCGACCGCCTCGCGGGCGGGCTGCGCCTGCCCAACGACGAAACCGGCGACTGCCACCTGTTCACGCGCGGCCTGGCAGACATCGCGCGCGGCCTGGGCGTGGACTTTCGCTTCGGCCAGACCATCGACGGCCTGGAAACCGACGGCGGCCGCATCACCGGCGTGCGCACCACCGCCGGCAAGGTGCTCACGGCCGACCGCTACGTGATGGCCTTCGGCAGCTACTCGCGCGCCGCCGTCGCCTCGCTGGGGCTGGACATTCCGGTGTACCCGGTCAAGGGCTACTCGCTGACCGTGCCGCTGCTGGACGAATCGCTCGCGCCGCAGTCCACCGTGCTCGACGAGACCTACAAGGTGGCGGTGACGCGCTTCGACAACCGCATCCGCGTGGGCGGCATGGCCGAGCTCGGCGGCTTCGACCTGCGCCTGAACCCGGCGCGCCGCGCCACGCTCGAGAAGGTGGTGAGCGACCTGTTCCCCGGCGGCGACCTGCCGCGCGCCACCTTCTGGACCGGCCTGCGCCCGATGACGCCCGACAGCACGCCCATCGTCGGCGGCACGCGCTACGCCAACCTGTTCCTCAACACCGGCCACGGCACGCTGGGCTGGACCATGGCCTGCGGCTCGGGCAAGCTCATCTCCGACATGGTGATGGGCCAGCGGCCGGAGATTCGCACGGACGGGCTGGCAATGGACCGCTACGCACAGGGCCCGTCGCGCGCGCCGCGCCCGAACCCGGCGACCGCACCGGCCTGACGCCACCCCCCGGCTCCCGCCCGAAGCGTCGGCAGCTTCACGGCACATCGGCCTACACGATCGCCGCGAAGTCGTGGTTGCGCAGTCCGTTTCCGTTGCTACCCTAAGCGCACGGAATCAACTGATGCAACCCCTCATTCACATCGCCTACGCGAGCAAAGCGACACAGGCCTTCGAACCCCGCGCCCTGGCGCAGCTGATGCAACGGGCCAGCGACGCCAACGAAAGCCGTGGGCTCACGGGCTTTCTTCTCTACGACGACCGCCACTTCTTTCAATTGCTGGAGGGCCCGCCGGCCGTGGTCGAGGAGACCTTGCAGAAGATCGTCGCGGACGCGCGCCACGGCGAGATCGTCTGCATCCTGAAAGAGCCCCTTCCAGCGCGCCAGTTCGACGAATGGTCCATGTCCTCCATGACACTGACCCGGGCCGAGCTCGGCGCCATCGACGGGCTGCAAGACTTCTTCGACGCGGGCGCGACGTTCATGCAAATGAATCCGGCGCAGGCGCGCCGTGTGATCGCCGCTTTTGCCGACGGACGCTGGCGGCAGAACATCGCCGGTCGCGCGGCGCAAGGAAGCATCGCCGCCGCCGACCCGGACGTCTCCGCGCCTGCAGCAGCGGCCTGGCGCTCGGCGTACGGCCGCAGCTACGCGTATCAGCCGATCATCGACACGGCGACCCGCAGGGTCGTTTCGTACGAGGCCCTGGTTCGCGGGGCCCGGGGCGAATCGGCGTTCCAGGTGCTGGGAGCGGTGCCTGCCGCGCAGCTTTACGGCTTCGACGCCGATGGCCGGGTCGACGCCATCGAGCAGGCGGCACGCCTGGGAATCGACTGCGACCTGAACCTGAACTTCATGCCTCAAAGCGCCATCGCGTCGCCGCGCGGCCTGGACAGCACCCTGGAGGCGGCCATGCGATGCGGCATTGCGCCGGAGCGCATCGTCATCGAGATCACGGAGACCGAGGCCATTCAGGACCATCGCAGCTTCTCGGAGTCGATCGACGTGTACCGGCGCCAGGGATTGAAGGTGGCCATCGACGACTTCGGGGCCGGTTACTCGGGGCTGAACCTGCTGGCCGAATTCCAGCCCGACCAGCTCAAGGTCGACATCGCCCTGGTGCGCCAGATCCAGATGAGCGGACCGCGCCAGTCGATCGTGCGGGCGATCGTGGGTCTGTGCCGCGAGCTTCGCATCGACCTGATCGCCGAAGGCATCGAGTCGACCGACCAGTTGCGCTGGCTCGAAGACCAGGGCGTGCACCTGTTCCAGGGCTACCTGTTCGCGAAGCCGGGCTTCGAGTGCCTGCCGATGCCCGCGTTTCCCTGACAGCCGCTCAGGCAGCCCTTGCCACAGGAATGACCGCGTGCATGCCGCGGTGAACCTCCGCCTCGCCATGCCTGGCGAGCAGCTGCATCAGGTGCTTGCGAATCAGCATGCCCGGCCGGTCCGACTCCATCGAGTACTCGACCCCGCGACGGCGCGTGTCGACCAGCGCGTCGGGGTCGGTCGACTCGAGGATGTCCTTGTCCTCCCGCGTCACCGCATCGTCGAAGTCGATCAGCATCTGCGCGGCGCAGTCGGCCTCGGTGTCGTTGCGGAACAGCCATTGGCACAGCTGCATGCGCGCGTCGTCGATGGGCGTGAAGCAGTTGATGATGATGTGGCGCACCCCGCTCGGGTACTCGATGTCGAGCCGGCGCGAGAACGGCAGGAAGTAGGCGTTGCGCATGTGGCGCGTGGTGATCGGGTCGGTCACGCCGCTGATCGCAAGGAACTTCACCGGATTGGTGGCCTCGATGACCGTCTCGGCGTGGAAGCCCGACTCGTTTTCCACCAGCTCGTACTTGCTCGGCTTCGGGCTCGCGGCCACGCCGAAGGTGGCGCGGTGCACGAAGCTGAAGTGCGAGTTGTCGAAGGAGTTTTCCAGCGCGCGCATCGGGCTGGTCTGCCACTCCTCGTAGAACTGGAAGATGGTGCGGTAGCCCGGGTCGTCGAACTCCGGAATGGCTGGAATGTCGGCAATGGGCTCTTCCAGCGCCACCCAGGCGTAGCCGTAGCGCGCGGTGCAGCGGTAGGCCGTGGTCTTGTAGTCGGGCGAGATCTTGCGCTCGGGCTCGTACTGCGGAATGCGCACCACCTGGCCGCTGCGGTCGTAGGTCCAGCCGTGGTAGCCGCACTGGATGGCACCGGTGCCGCAGGCCTGGCCTTGGCTGTCCACGCACCAGCCCTTCGACAGCTTGGCGGTGCGGTGACAGCAGCGGTCGCGCAAGGCGGCCGGTTGGCCGCCGGCGTCGATGAAGAGGACGATGTCTTCGCCCAGCAGCCTGAAAGGCTTGGGGCCGTGGGCCAGTTCGGTGAGCGGCATGACGGCATGCCAGAACTTGCGGAAGACGGGTTGTTGGGTAACGAGCATGCGCGGACTCCTTCTGTGGTCGTGTGGGGACGAACTGAAAGAGCAATTTCCTGCCGGGGGTGCGGGGGGAGGGGTGGCACCGCGCGGCTGAACGCTTCTACTCTGCGCAACCTGCCATGCAAATTGCGCGCCCGGATTGTGACGCGGCTGCGCCATCGCTCCAAGCCCCCGGTCGCAAAGCCCGAGCAAAACCGGTTGGCATCGCCCTTGGCATGCGTCGTGCATCACCGGCCGCAAGAGTAGAAGCGTTCAGCAGCGCACGCACCACGAACGTGCGCCGCCCGGAAATTGCTCTTGAAACGCCTTCTGCTTTTTGCGGGGGGATTCAAGAGACCCGAAGATTCCGAGGCCCCACCATGCAACGTCGATTCTTTCTTGCAGCCGCCGGCACCACCGCAGCCGCCATCGCCGCCCCTTCCGTCTTCGCGCAGGGCGGCGGCAAGCTCACCCCCCTCAAGTTCACGCTCGACTTCCGCATCAACGGGCAGACCGCGCCCTTCTTCCTGGCAATGACCAAGGGCTACTACAAGGACGAAGGGCTCGACGTGAGCATCGACACGGGCGCCGGCTCGGTCGCCTCCATCACGCGCATCGCCAGCGGCGTGTACCAGCTGGGCCTGGGCGACATCAGCTCGCTGGTGGAGTTCAACGCGCAGAACGCGGGCACGCCGATGGTGCAGGCCGTGTACCAGTACTACAACCGCGCACCGTTCGTGATCATCGGGCGCAAGGACCGCGGCGTGACGGCCGACTTCAAGAGCCTGCAGGGCAAGAAGGTGGCCGCGGCCGCCGTCGAGTCGACCCGCCGCGCCTGGCCCCTGGTGGCGCGCAAGCAGGGCATGCGCGGCGATGCCTTCCAGTGGCAGACCACCGACTTCAGCGCGCGCGACAACGTGATGGTGCGCGGTGACGTCGATGCCGCCACCTACTTCCACGACTCGGCCGTCTCGCTGTTCGCGCGCATGAAGCCCGAGGAGCTGTCGGTGCTCAAGTACGCCGACGCGGGCGTCGACCTGTACGGCAACGCCATCCTCGCGAGCAGCAACCTCATTGCGCAGAACCCGAAGGTGGTGGCCGCCTTCCTGCGCGCGAGCAACCGCGCCATCGTCGAGACCTTCGCCAACCCGGCGCCCAGCATCGCGGCCATGCGCCAGCGCGAGCCCATCCTCGACGAGAAGATCGAGCTGGAGCGCTGGGGCATCACCGCCCAGTACGTGGGCGCGGCGGACACGCGCGGCCACGGCCTGGGCGACATCAAAAAGCTCACGCTCGAGCAGCAGGTCGACGAGGTGGCCGATGTGTTCGGCCTCAAGGTCAAGCCCGCGTCCGACGCCATCTTCAACACTTCGATGCTCCCATTGCGCAGCGAACGCAATCTTCCCAAGTCATGAACTTCAACAGCAACACCACCACCTACCCCGCCGAAACCGCGCTCGAAGAGCGCGACGGCCGCTACCTGCGCAAGGCCATCGTGTGGTCGCACGCGGCACGCCGGCGGGGCAACCGCCCCTTCGGCTCGGTCATCGTCTCGGCCTCGGGCGAAGTGCTGGCCGAGGCCGGCAACAGCAACATCGAGACCGGCGACTGCACCGCGCATGCCGAGGTCAATGCGCTGCGCGCGCTGGCCGGGCGCAACATCTCGCGCGAAACGCTGGCGGGCGCCACGCTCTATGCCTCGGGCGAGCCCTGCGTGATGTGCGCCGGCGCCATCTTCTGGTCGAACATCGGGCGCGTGGTGTTCGGCATCGACGCCGAACGACTGCGCGTGTTCCGCGGCGAGCGGCAGGACCAGCGCGACGCCGAGCTGTCGTGCCGCGACGTGTTTCGCGCCTCGCCGCACCCCATCGAGTGCATCGGACCCGCGCTGGTCGACGAGGCCAGCGCGGCGCACGACGGGGCCTGGAAGGTCTGAAAGACCCGCGCCTGCCCGGGACCGCGGCTTCGCTCAGAATCGCGTCGGCCAACCACGGCCCACGAGACAAAGGAGCAAGCCCCTCATGACCCGACCCACACAGACCCGCGCCATCCGCGTGACCGAATTCGGCGGCCCCGAAGCCATGCGCCTCGAGACCGTCGAGCTGCCCGCGCCCGCCGCGGGCGAGGCGCAACTGCGCCAGACCGCCGCCGGCTTCAACTACATCGACATCTACCAGCGCAGCGGCAAGTACCCGCTGCCCTCGCCCACCGGCCTGGGCCACGAAGCCACGGGCGTGGTCGAGGCACTCGGCGACGGGGTCGCCGACCTGGCCATCGGCGACCGCGTGGTCTACATGAACGCCGGCGTGGGCGCCTATGCGGAACGCCGCAACGTGCCGGCCGCCAAGCTGGTGCGCATTCCCGATGCCATCTCCGACGAGGACGCGGCCGCCGTGTTCTTCAAGGCCATGACCGCGCAGTACCTCGTGAAGAAGACGCACGCGGTGCAGCCCGGCGACATCGTGGTGGTGCATGCGGCCGCGGGCGGCGTCGGCCAGATCCTCAGCGGCTGGGCCAAGGCGCTGGGCGCCACCGTCATCGGCACCGCCGGCTCCGCGGCCAAGTGCGAGGCCGCGCGCGCCGCCGGTTGCGACGTGGCCGTCGACTATTCGCAGGCCGACTGGGTGCAGCAGGTGATTGCCGCCACCGGCGGCGCCAAGGCGCGCGTGGTGTACGACTCGGTGGCCCGGCACACCTTCATGGGCTCGCTGGACTGCACCGCGCCCTTCGGCATGGTGGTGCTGTACGGCGCGGCCTCGGGGCCGGCGCCGGCCATCGACCCCGAGCTGCTCAACAAGAAGGGCTGCCTGTTCCTCACACGGCCTTCTGTGTTCCCGCACAACGCCGACCCCGCCACCTTCCGCGCGAATGCGAAGGACGTGTTCGACGCGATGGCCTCGGGCGCGGTGCGCGCATCGATCGGCGCGCGCTTCGCGTTGGCCGACGCGGCCGATGCGCACCGGGCCGCGGAAAGCCGCTCGGTCGCCGGTGCGATCCTGCTGCTGCCCTGACCAGAAACGGCGGGCGCTGCCTCTAGACTCGCTGCATGCCCTGGCACGCCCGTCTCCATCTCGCCTATCAAAAAGAGTCCGCCCGCACCGTCGCGCGCTTTCGCCACGACGGGCCGCTGCGCATCCTGCAGAGCCTGTACCCCGAGGGCGACACGGTGTGCCACAACGTGCTCGTGCACCCGCCGGGCGGCCTGGTGGGCGGCGACACGCTGGACATCGACATCGAGGCCGCCGACGGCAGCCACGGCCTCATCACCACGCCCGGCGCCTCGCGCTTCTACCGCTCCGAGGGCGAGCTGGCGCTGCAGCGCACGCGCATCCGCCTGGCGGCGGGCGCGCGGCTCGAATGGCTGCCGCTCGAAGCCATCTGCTACAGCGGCTGCCAGGCGGAGAACCGGTTGTCCATCGAAGTCGCGCCCGGCGCCGAGCTGCTCGGCTGGGACGTCACCGCGCTCGGCCTGCCCAACGCCAACCAGCCCTTCGAGCGGGGTACCTACCTGCAGCACATCGAGGTGCCCGGCGTGTGGCTGGAGCGCGGGCGCATCGACGCGGCCGACCACCGGCTGCTGCAAAGCCCCATCGGCCTGGGCGGCCACCGCTGCATGGCCTCGCTGTTCTTCGTGGCGGGCACCCCGCTGGCGCGCGCGCGGCGCGACGCCCTGCTCGCGCAGGCGCGCACGCTGCTCGAGGCGAGCCCCCTGTTCGACAGCGCGGGCGCCACCAGCCCGCATGGCGAAATCGTCGTGCTGCGCGTGCTGGCCCCGGTGGTCGAGCCCGCGATGCACCTGCTGCGGCAGGTGTGGCAGGCATGGCGCAGCGAGCTGTGGCAGCTGGGCGCGGCCACGCCGCGCATCTGGGCGACCTGAAGCCCCCGTGCGCCTCGTGAGCGCGGCTTGACCGCGGGCGCACGCGTTTGCGCCTACCGCGCCGCGCTGGCAATGCGCGTAACTACTTACCCGCATTCGCACATCCGGCTGAACTTGTTGCGCGTACTCAAACAGCGACGGCCTTTGCGCCGCGTGTGTCGTTCGTGCCCATTCCAACATCTTCACTACCGAGGTGACGCCGATGAGATTGCCCCAAACGCCCGTTCGGGCCTGTGTTCTGGCCCTGTGCGCGGTTGCCGCCACGGGTGCGTTCGCGTCCAGCCACCGCGAGGCCCCGTCGATCGCGGGAATGCCCAAGCTGGACGGCACGGACTTCTACATGTTCCGCAGCTACGAGGCCAACCGCCAGGACTTCGTGACGCTGATCGCCAACTACCAGCCCGACCAGAGCGCCTACGGCGGCCCCAACTACTTCACCATGGACCCGAACGGGCTGTACGAGATCCATATCGACAACACCGGCAGCGCCACGGAGGCGCTCACGTTCCAGTTCCGCTTCACCAACACGCTGCGCGACATCCAGCTGCCCATTTCGGGCAAGCAGGTGTCGATTCCGCTGGTGCAGGCCGGTGCCATCACCGGCCCCAACCAGGCCACCAGCAACCTGCGCGAAACCTTCACCCTCACCGTGGTGCGAGGCGACCGCCGCAAGGGCCGGTCGGAGGCCGTCACCAACGCGGCCAACGGCTCCAACGTGTTCGACCGCCCGACCGACAACATCGGCGAGAAGACCTTCGGCGGCCCGGCCGGCTATGCCGCCTACGCGGCGCAGCACCTGTACAGCGTCAACATTCCGGGCTGCAGCACGCCGGGCCGCGTGTTCGCCGGCCAGCGCAAGGACCCGTTCACCGTGGCCCTGGGCCAGGTGTTCGACCTGATCAACCTGAACCCGCTGGGCACCACCAACGCCAACCCCGACGCGCTGGCGCAGAAGAACGTGTCGACGCTGGCGCTCGAGGTGCCGATCGCCTGCCTCACCGCGGGCGGCACCGGCCCGATCATCGGCGGCTGGACCACGGCCAGCGCGCGCCAGGGCCGCCTGATCGCCAACCCGCCCAAGAGCGGCCACGGCACCACCACCCTCAACGGCGGTGCCTGGGCGCAGGTGTCGCGCCTGGGCATGCCGCTGGTCAACGAGGTGGTCATCGGCCTGAAGGACAAGGACAAGTTCAACAGCTCACGCCCCATGGACGACGGCCAGTTCGCCACCTACGTGACCAACCCCACGCTGCCGGCGCTGATCCAGACGCTGTTTCCCAGCGCCCCGGCGCCCACCAACTTCCCGCGCACCGACCTGGTGGCCGCGTTCCTGACCGGTATTTCCGGCGTGAACCAGCCGACCAACGTCAAGGCGTCGGAGATGCTGCGCCTGAACACCAGCACGACGCCCACGCCCAAGGCGAGCCAGAGCAACCTGGGCGTGGCCGGCAACGACCTCGCGGGCTTTCCGAACGGCCGCCGCCCGGGCGACGACGTGGTCGACATCGAGCTGCGCGTGGCCATGGGCGCCCTGTGCGTGCTGACCGGCGCCAACGACGCGCTCAAGGTGGGCTGCAAGCCCGCGGACGCACCGGCCGGCGGCGCTGCCATCACCGACGGCGCATTGCAGAGCCCGGCGCAGTTCCCCGACACCTTTCCGTACCTGAACCTTCCGCTGCCTGGCGCCGTGAACCCGCAGTGAACGTGCCATGAACCAGAGGTATCCCATGAAAAACACACGACTCCTTTCTTGCGCCGCCGGTGCGGTCGTCCTTGCGGCGGCCCTGGCGGGCTGCGGCGGCGGGGGCGGCGGCGGGGGCGGCTTCTACCCGTTCCCGATCGCCACCACACCGCCGCCGGACAACCAGCCGCCGGTGGAGGTCAGCGCCTACGACGCCTTCGTGGCCTACGTGGTGGCGCTGGTGGCCACGCAGTCCGAGACCGACGACGCGGCCAACGTGGCGCAGTTCGATCCGCCGCCCACGTCGGAGACGCGGGACCCGGTCGCCACGCCTTAGGCACCGCGCCATGCGAGCCTGCATTCCCTTCGCGCGTGCCATCCGCGCCATCGGCCCCATCGGCCGGTGGCTGGTGCTGCCGGCGGCGATGCTGGTGCTCGCCGGCGCGGCGCACGCCGTGCCCCGCGTGCCGGCCAGCGACGACGCGGTGGTGGAAACACTGCCCGCCGTGGCCGGCTGGTCGAGCGAACAACGCCGCCTGCGCCGTGAACTGGTGCGGCGGCCCGACGACCCGGCCACCGCCATCGAGGCGGCGACCACTTATCTGAACCTGGCGCGCGACCAGGGCGACGCGCGCTATGCCGGCTACGCCCTGGGCGCGCTGCAGGCCTGGGAGGCCCAGCCCGCGGCCGACACGCCGCCCGCCGTGCTGGTCATGCGCGCCACCATCGCGCAGTTCCTGCACGATTTCGACGGTGCCGAGGCCACCCTCAAGGTCGCGCTGGCACGCCAGCCCAACGACGCGCAAGGCTGGATCACGCTGGCCACCATCCTGCGCGTGCGCGGGCGCTACAACGAATCGGACGCCGCCTGCCGCGCGCTGGGCCGCGTCGGTCCCGCGCTGTACGGCGTCGCCTGCCTGGCCGAGAACGCCGGCCTGCGCGGCCGGCACGACGAGGCGCGCGACACCCTGCAAGAGCTGCTGGCCAACCCGGCGCTGGCCGGCGCCGCACAGGCCGGCACGCGCCAGTGGCTGCTGACCAGCGTGGCCGAGGTCGAGGAGCTCGCGGGCCGGTCCGCCCAGGCCGATGCCGCCTACCGCAAGGCGGTGGCGGCGCAGCGCTCGGGCTACCTGCTGCTGGCCTACAGCGACTACCTGCAGCGCGCCGGGCGGCACGCCGAGATTCCAGGCCTGCTCGCCAAGGAAGCACGCAGCGATGCCGTGCTGCTGCGCCTGGCCATTGCCGCTGCATCCGCACGCGACAAGGGAGCCCAGGCGGAGGCCGACGAGTTGCGCCAGCGCTTCGAGGCCTCCGCGCTGCGCCCCGGCACCACCGCGCTGCATGCGCGCGAAGAAGCCATGTTCGCGCTCGACGTGCAGAACGACCCCCAGCGCGCGCTCGAACTCGCGCGCCTGAACGTCAAGCTGCAGCGCGAACCCATCGACCTGCTGGTGTTCGCCCGCGCCGCCGCGGCCGCCAGGAACGACGCCGCGCGCGGCGAAGTGAAGGCCCTGATGCAACAGATCGGACTGAAGGATGCGCGTGTCGATGCGATGCTTTGAACGGGCCGTGCGGGCCGTGCGGGCCTCGCGGGCCGCGTGGGCCGCGTGGGCCGTGCCGATGCTGTTGGCGCTGCTGTTCGCAGCGGCGCCGGCCCATGCCCACAAGGCCAGCGACGCCTACCTGCTGTTGCACCGCAGCGGCGACACGATCGACCTGCGCTGGGACATCGCGCTGCGCGACCTCGACGCGCTGCTCGACCTCGACACCAACGCCGACCGCAAGCTCAGCTGGGGCGAGGTGCGCACGCGCCTGGCCGACATCCGCGGCTATGCGCTGGCACGCCTGCGGCTGCAGCAGGGCCGGTGCGCGCTGGCCGAAGCACAACCCGCCGCCGTCGAAGACCGCATCGACGGCGCCTACCTCGTGCTGCAGCTGCGCGGCCAATGCCCCGCCCTGGCAGCGAGCACCGCGCTCGACATCGACTACCGGCTGTTCCGCGAGGTCGACCCCACGCACCGCGGGCTGCTGCGCGTGGAAGTCGAAGGCGCCGTCCAGCCGACGGTGCGCTCGCTCGATCCGTCGGCCGGCGCGGTCGCGGTGCCCTGGCCGGGCGCAGCGGCAACGGCCATGGCCGACACGCCCGCGTCCGACACCAGCTTCTTTCGCGACGGCATCCATCACATCCTGATCGGCTACGACCACATCCTGTTCCTGGTGTGCCTGCTGCTGCCCGCCGTGCTGCGCCGCAGGCCCGAGGGGTGGGAGCCGGTCATCGGCTGGCGCGAGGCGGTGTGGCCGATGCTGGGCATCGTCACCATGTTCACCATCGCGCACTCGATCACGCTGGCGCTCGCCGGCCTGAAGGTGGTGACCATCTCGCCGCGCATCATCGAGCCGGGCATCGCCATCACCATCATGCTGGCCGCCATCGACAACATCTACCCGGTGCTGCGCGGGCGGCGCAAGCTCTTCAGCTTCCTGTTCGGGTTGATCCACGGTTTCGGCTTCGCGGGTGCGCTGGCCGAGCTCGACCTGCCGCTGCGGGACTTCGTCGTCGCCCTGCTCCAGTTCAACCTGGGCGTGGAAGCGGGGCAGCTGATGGTGGTGGCCGTGGTGCTGGTCGCGCTGCTGGCCTTGCGCCACTGGCGGCGCTACCCGCCGCTGGTGCTGCGCGGCGGCTCGGCGCTGGCGGTGCTGGTGGCGGCCATCTGGCTGGGCGAGCGGGTGTTCGACGTGAAGGTGCTGCCTTTTTCCTGAAACGGCTGCCTCGACGGCGGTGCCTCCAGCACCGAAGACCTTGCATCGCACCGGCGCGTGCGCGCAAGCAGCATGTCGTTGTAGGCATGGGCCTACGTGAATTGGCGGCATCTCGCATTTGCAAACACCGTTAACAACGGTGTGCAAGGGCTACGATCTGGCCCAGTGAAACGCGACATATTGCAGCGGGCAGACATCGCTCGCGCTCGCACTTCAGTCGTTTCACGCGGACGCACCCAAAAAATCCAAGAGGAACTTCATGAAGAGCGAATACCAAGCGTTGCTGGACACCCTGCGCGACGAAGAAACGACCGTCGTCGATGCCTGGCTGGACGAAGCCCAGGTCAGCGAACCGGGCGCGCGCCGCGCCGCGCAAGCCGAGGCGACCGACATCCTTCGCCAGCTGCGCGAAGGGCTGCAGGCCGGCGGCGATCCGGCGCGTTTCGAGGTGCCCGCCTGGGCCGGGCTGCGCGAGACGCTCGGTGCGCTGTCGCAGACGCGCGCGGCCAAGGGCCAGTCGGTGGCCGAAACGAGCCTGTTCGTGCTCGCACTCAAGAAGCCGCTGTTCGCCGCCATCCAGCGCCGCCTGGGCACCGACGCGCTCGCCATGGCGAGTTCGCTCTGGGCGCTGTCGACCACCGTCGACAAGCTGGCGCAGCACACCGTGGGCACCTACCAGCAGGCGCGCGAAGAAATCATTCGCCGCCAGCAGGAAGAGCTGCTGGAACTCTCCACGCCCGTCGTCAAGCTGTGGGACGGCGTGCTCGCGGTGCCGATGATCGGCGTGCTCGACAGCAGCCGCACGCAGATGGTGATGGAAGCCCTGCTCGAGAAAATCGTGGAAACCGGCTCCGAGCTGGCCATCATCGACATCACCGGCGTGCCCACGGTCGACACGCTGGTCGCGCAGCACCTGCTGAAGACCGTCACCGCCATCCGGCTCATGGGCGCGGACTGCATCATCAGCGGCATTCGCCCGCAGATTGCGCAGACCATCGTGCACCTGGGCATCGACCTGCAGGGCGTGCGCACCAAGGCCACGCTGGCCGACGCGCTGGCGCTCGCGCTGCAGCAAACCGGCTGGCGCGTCACGCGCGGCGCGGCAGACAAGTAAGCGGCACCCACCATGGACCGCATTCCAATTCTTCGCATGGGCGACACGCTGCTGGTGACCATCCAGGTCGACATGCAGGACCAGACCGCCCTCACGCTGCAGGACGACCTGGCCAACCGCATCGCCGTGACCGGCGCCTCGGGCGTGATGATCGACATCTCGGCGCTCGAGATCGTCGACTCCTTCGTCGGGCGCATGCTCACCAGCATCTCGGGCATCGCCCGCATCCTCTCGGCCACGACGGTGGTGGTGGGCATGCAGCCCGCCGTGGCGATCACGCTGGTCGAGCTCGGGCTGTCGCTCGACGGCGTGAAGACGGCGCTCAATGTCGAGCGCGGCATGGAGCTCCTGCGGCGTTCCCGGCTGGAGAATGTTCTTGGCCATTGAACTCTCCGGCACCTTGCCGCTGCTGACGGAACAGAACATCGTCGCCAGCCGCCAGATGGTGCGTGCCCTGTGCCTGGACCTGAAGCTCTCGCTGGTCGACCAGACCAAGATGATCACCGCCGCCAGCGAGCTCTCGCGCAACACGCTGATCCACGGAGGCGGCGGGCGCATGCGCTGGGAATTCGTCGAACGCAACGGGCGGCGCGGCCTGCTGCTGCACTTCGAGGACGAGGGGCCGGGCATTGCCGACATGGCGCTCGCGCTCACCGACGGCTGGACCAGCGGCAGCGGCATGGGCCTGGGCCTGCCGGGCAGCAAGCGGCTGGTGAACGAGTTCGACATTGCCTCGGCGCCGGGCCAGGGCACCCGAGTGAGCATCACCAAGTGGAAGTAGGCGCCACCATCACGGGCTGGACCCACAAGGCGTTTCCCATGGACGACGCCAGCCGCGTCGGCGAGGCGCGCCGGCATGCCGCGCAGGCGGCGGCGGACCTGGGCTGGGGCGAGGTCGACGCGGGGCGGCTGGCACTGGTGGTGACCGAGCTGGGCACCAACCTCGTGCGCCATGCAAAGAAAGGCCGGCTGCTGATCGCGGCGCGGCCCCCGGCCGGCAAGCCCGGCGGGGCGGGTGGGACGGGCGGGGCGGGTGAGATGGAAATGATCTGCATCGACGAAGGCCCCGGCATCCCCGACATCGCCCTCGCCATGCGCGACGGCCACTCCTCCAGCACGACGCCCGGCACGGGGCTGGGGGCGGTGCGCCGGCTGGCGAGCGATTTCGACATTCATTCGTCGGTGCCGCACGGCACGGTGAGCGTGGCCCGCGTGCGCCCGTCCGCGGGCCCGTCGGCGGCAGCGGCAACGCAGTCCGAGGCTGCGCCGGCGTTGCAGATCGGGGCAATTCGCCTGCCGGCGCCCTACGAATCGGTGTGCGGCGACGCCTGGGCAGCCGCAACGCACGGCGCACAGACCACCTTCCTGGTGGCCGACGGCCTGGGCCACGGTCCGGAAGCGGCCAAGGCCTCGCAGGCTGCGATCGACGCCTTCGCCACGGCGCCCGACGCCGATTTGCGCGACACCGTGCAGCGCGTGCACAGCGAACTCCGGACCACGCGCGGCGCCGCCATGTGCGCGCTGCGCATCGACACCGCGAGCGCCACCGTCACCTACACCGGCGCCGGCAACATCGTGGGCCGTGTGCTGTCGGGCGTGTTCGACAAATCTGTCGTCACCCAGCACGGCACCGCGGGCCTGCAGATCCGAAAGCCCGAGGTCACCTCGCTCGAGTTGCCGGCCCATGCACTGGTGGTGCTGCACAGCGACGGCATCGAGACCCGCTGGAGCGTCGATCGCCTCCGTCCCCTGCTGCAAAAGGACCCGGCGCTGGTCGCGGCGGTTCTTTTGCGCGACCATACCCGCCACCGCGACGACGCCACCGTGGTGGTGATCCGCCAAAAGGAAAACGCATGAACAGCAACGGCCCGGCCGACTGTGAAGACACCGTGCAGGCGCTGGCCGCAAGCCGGCGCGAAGTCGACGAGCTGCGCGCGGAGCTCGAGGAAACCAACCGCGGCGTGGTGGCGCTGTACGCCGAGCTCGACGCCCAGGCCCAGCAGCTGCAGAAGGCCACCGAACTCAAGAGCCGATTCCTGGCCTACATGAGCCACGAATTCCGTACCCCGATCAACGCCATCCGCAGCATCGTGCGCCTGCTGAGCGACCGCGTGGACGGGCCGCTCACGCCCGAGCAGGAAAAGCAGGTCGGCTTTGTCGACACCACCGCCACCGAGCTGGCCGACATGGTCGACGACCTGCTCGACCTGGCCAAGATCGAGGCGGGCCGGGTCGACATCTCGCCGGCCTGGTTCGAAATGGTCGACCTGTTCTCCGCGCTGCGCGGCATGTTCCGCCCGGTGCTGCACAACCCGGCCACCGCGCTGATCTTCGAGGAGCCCGAGGGGCTGCCCAAGCTCTACACCGACGACCGCAAGCTCTCGCAGATCCTGCGCAACTTCATTTCGAACGCGCTCAAGTTCACCCCGCACGGCGAGGTGCGCGTCACCGCGATGCGCGTGGGCGACGACGAGGTACGGTTCTCGGTTGCGGACACGGGCATCGGCATCGCACCCGAAAACCACGCCGCCGTCTTCGACGATTTCTCGCAAGTGGATTCGCCGGTGCAAAAGCGCCTGCGCGGCACCGGGCTGGGCCTGTCGCTGAGCCGGCAGCTCGCGGTGCTGCTGGGTGGGCGCGTGGAGCTGGCCAGCGAGCTCGGCAAAGGCTCGGTCTTTTCCGTCACGCTGCCGGTGCAGCTCCACCGTCAGGAATCGGCGCTGCCGGAATAGCCATGCCAACCGAACCGCTGATCAACACCACGATCGACCGGTCGCGCCACACCGTGCTGGTGGTGGACGACAACCCCACCACGCGCTACACCACCGCACGCGTGATCCGTGCCGCCGGCTTCGAAACGCGCGAGGCGGGCACCGGCGGCGAGGCACTTGCGCTGGCCTCGCAACACATCTCGGCCGTGGTGCTGGACGTGCACCTGCCCGACTTCAGCGGCTTCGAGGTGTGCCGCGAACTGCGCATCAAGCCGGCGACCTCCACCTTGCCCGTGGTGCACCTGTCGGCCACCTTCGTGCGCAACGAGGACAAGGTGGCCGGCCTGAACGCCGGCGCCGACGCCTACCTGGTGCACCCTGTGGAGCCCCCGGTGCTGGTGGCCACGCTGCAGGCGCTGATCCGCGCGCGCATGGCCGAGGAAAAGCAGCGCAACAGCGAAGCGCGTTTTCGCGCCATCTACGACCAGGCCCCAACGGGCATGGCGCTGATCGACGCCGAGGGCCGGTTCGCCGACGTGAACCCGGCCATGGTCGGCATGCTGGGCCAGGCGCGCGACACGCTGATCGGCCAGCCGGTCAGCGCCTTCGCGCCCGACGAATGGACGGCCTTCGTGACGGCCCACACGGCAGGCGCACTGGGCGCGCACACGCCGACGACGCCATGGAACGGCGAGTTCCCGCTGCGGCGCAGGGACGGCTCCTGGGTCCGTCTCGAATGGACCATGTCGGCCGAAATCGAGCCGGGCCTGCGCGTGGGCATTGCGCTGGACGTGTCGGAACGCTTCGAGCTCGAAGGGCGCCGACGCGAGGTGCTCGAGCGCGAGCAGGCCGCGCGCGCCTCGGCCGAGCGCCAGAGCCGCACCAAGGACGACTTCGTGGCCGTGCTCTCGCACGAGCTGCGCAACCCGCTCAACGCCATCGGCGGCTGGGTGCACGTGCTCAAGGTGGGCAACCGCACGCCCGAGCAGATGGAAAAAGGCCTGAACGCCATCGACCGCAGCGTGAAGGCGCAGACGCGGCTGATCGCCGACATCCTGGACGTGTCGCGCATCAGCTCCGGCAAGCTGCGCCTGCACCGCGAATGGATCGAGCCGCGCGGGCTGGTGAGCTCCGCCATCGAGGCACTCGCCGCGCCGGCCGCGGCCAAGCGCGTGAGCATCGAGTTCGACCAGGCGCCGGCGGACGCACCGGCCTGGCTCGACGCCACGCGTTTTCAGCAGATCGTGTGGAACCTGCTGTCCAACGCCATCAAGTTCTCCGCCGAAGGCGGTCGCATCCTCGTCGAGCTGCACCGCGACGGCGACTTGCTCGACCTGTCGGTGCAGGACTTCGGCCGCGGCATCAGCCCCGAATTTCTGTTGCACCTGTTCGACCGCTTCTCGCAAAGCGATTCGCCGGACAACCGCTTCCACGGCGGCTTGGGGCTCGGGCTGTCGATCGTCAAGAACCTGGCGGAGCTGCACGACGGCAGCGTCTCGGCCTACAGCGAAGGCGAGGGCCGGGGCGCCATGCTGCGCGTGGTGCTGGGCGTGGTGCCCTCGGGCGATGTGCCCATCGTGTTGCTCGATGCGCAGGACACGCGGCCCGCGGCGACCAACGACCGCGTGCTGGCCGGCCTCGATGTGCTGATCGTGGAAGACAACGCCGATGCGAGCGAAATCATGACGGTGGTGCTGGCCGACGCCGGCGCCACGGTGCGCCTGGGCGCCGACTTCGACAGCGCGCTGCAGCTGTTCGAGCAGAAATGGCCCGACGTGCTGATCAGCGACATCGGCCTGCCGGGGCGCGACGGCTACGACCTCATTCGCGAAGTGCGCCAGCGCGAGCGCACGCTCGGCAAGCCCCGGCTGTTCTGCGTGGCCCACACCGCCTTCACCCGGCCGCAAGACCACGCCAAGGCGACCGAGGCGGGGTTCGATGCGCACCTGGGCAAGCCGCTGCAGCCGCATGCGCTGCTCGCACTGATCGGCGGGCGGCCCCCGGCGGCCTAGCACTCGCCGCCAAGGTGGCGGCCGGGCTGGGCATGAAGACCGTGCCCGGCGCACTGCAGCGCGCGCTGCAGACGCCGGTCACGCCCGAGCTCTCGGCATCGCCCGCGCAGTCGCCGCGGCCGTGGGCCAGCAACGCCATCCGTCGCGCGATTGAGACCCGCCCCGGGTCTGAGCACGCACGGCGGATTTGTAGCCGCTGTCTGACGGACAGAGGCCGAGCAAAGGCGCACGCTGCGTCTTTTGCTCCATCGGACGAGAAGGACCGACCATGTCCGCACACGACATCACGGACCCCGGCCTGCAAGGGCCGCTGCCGCCGCCCGCAAAACTCCACCGGCGCCTGGCCCGCTTCAACGCCACGCGCCTGAACCCGGGACAACCGTCGTTGCACTGGCAGGACGACCTTGCACGCGAGCACGAGCATCGCCTGCTGGAAGGCCGGTTTCTCGAAGACCTGCGTGTCACGGTGCGCACGGCAGCCTGCGTGTCGGCCGGCAATGCAGGCCACTTCGTCCACTGGTTCGAATCGCTCGCGCACACCGGCCCCGGCCAGGCGCATGCGCTGTTCGACTGGCTCGCCCAGGAGGCCAGCTTGCCTCAGATGCGCTGGTTCCTCACGCAGGAGGCCGCGGGCGAAGCGGGCTTCGAAGACCTGCTGGCCTACACGCAGGTCAAGCTGCCGCCGCAACCCAAGCTGGAGTGCGCGCGCAACTTCTGGGACGAGATGGGCCACGGCAAGCGCAGCGCCATGCATGGCGAGATGCTCGCGCACATGGTGCGCGAGCTCGACCTGCACCCGGCCATCGACACCACAGTGTGGGAATCCCTTGCGCTGGCCAACACCATGGTGGGGCTGGCGACCACGCGCCGCTACGCGTACCACGCCATCGGCGCGCTCGGCGTCATCGAGCTCACGGCCCCCGGGCGCGTGAAGCAGGTGGCCGCCGGCATGCGCCGCCTGGGCTTGAGCGGGCGGGCGCGCGCCTACTTCGACCTGCATGGCGCGCTGGATGTTTCGCACGCGCGCGCCTGGCTGCGCGAGGTGATCCACCCGCTGGTCCACGAGGACCCGGCGTGCGGACAGTTCATTGCCGAAGGCGCGCTGATGCGGCTCGTGTGCGGTGCGCGCTGTTTCGACCGCTACACCCTGGAACTGCGGGAACCGCACACCGAAGAGGTCGCCGCATGCTGAACGCGGCCCCCGTGCTGCGCCAGGTGGCGGCCACCGGCTACCGTTTCACGACGGTCACGCCGCTCACCCACCAGCGCGTGCTCGCGCGGCGCGGGCGCGAGCCGGGCACCACGCTGCGGGACATCTTCGGCTGGAACCTGCCGTTCGAAGCGAATGCGCTGCCGCCGGACTTGCTGGCGAGCATGGAACACGCCGGCCTCGCGCGGCGCATGGGCACGCTGCTGCGCAGCACGGTGCGCATCGCGAGCCTGGGCGACGACCTGTTCTTTCATTCGGCCTACCCGACGGTGGAAGAGAACGCGGTGTTCTTCGGGCCCGACACCAGCCGCTTTGCGCGCTTCGTCCTCCATGCGCTGGCCGGGCGCACGGCGCAGCCCCACGCGCGCGCACTGCGGGTACTGGACGTGGGCTGCGGCAGCGGTGCGGGCGGCATTGCCATCGCGCGGGCGCTGGCCGCCGCAGGCACGCCGGCGAGCGTGGTCATGAACGACATCAACCCGCTGGCGCTGCAGTACGCGGCGGTCAACGCCGAGGCCGCCGGCGTGCCGGTGACGCTGGCGCAGGGCGACGCGCTCTCAGCCGTCGACGGCGAGTTCGACCTCATCGTGTCGAACCCGCCCTACCTCGACGACGCCGCGCAGCGCGCCTACCGCCACGGCGGCATGCGGCTCGGGCGGGCGCTCAGCGCGCGCATTGCCGCCGAGTCGCTCCAGCGGCTGGCACCGGGCGGGCAACTGCTGCTGTACACGGGCGTGGCCATGGTCGACGGCGAAGACCCGTTCCTGGCCGAGATGCGGCCCCTGCTGGACGGCTCGGGCTGCGACTGGTCGTATGCGGAGATCGACCCCGACGTGTTTGGCGAAGAGCTGGAGCGCTCGGTGTACGCGCACATCGACCGCATCGCGGCGGTGGGCCTTGTCGCCACGCGGCCGCAGGAGAACGCGTGATGGCCGCCGGGCTCGACCTCGGGCTGGACACTGCAAGCCTGGCCGGGGTGCGCGACTGCAGCGTGCTGGAGCGCATGCCCAAGTGGCTCATCTGCGTGCCGCTGGTCGTGCAGTGGCTGTGGCTGTCGCTGCGCCACGGCGGCGCGACAGTGCCTTCGGCGGCCAACCCGCACCTGACCTCGGGCGGGCTGGTGGGCGAAGGCAAGCTGGAGTACTTCCGCGGCATGGGACCGCTGGCGCGCTCGGTCACGGCGGCGCACTGCGCGGTGTTCAACGACGGCGCGGCCACGCAGCCCGTGCTGCGCGCGGCGATGCAACGCAGCGGCCTGGCCTTTCCCGTGGTCGCCAAGCCCGACCTCGGCCTGTGCGGCTACGGCGTGCGCCTGGTGCAAGACATGCCCGCACTGCTGGCCTACCTGGCCGCGTTTCCCACCGGTGAAACGGTGGTGCTGCAGCGCTACCTTCCGCAGGAGGGCGAGGCGGGCATCTTCTACGCACGCGACCCGGTCACGGGCCAGGGCCGCATCATCGGCCTGGCGCTGCGCTACTTTCCGCGCGTCACGGGCGACGGCCGCAGCACCGTGGCCCAGCTGGTGGCGGCCGACGCGCGGGCGCGCCGCATCGCGCGCTCGCCGCGCCACGAGTGCAGCGTGCCGCCCGAGAGCGTGCCGGCGGCCGGGCAGCAGGTGCGGCTGGCCACCATCGGCTCGACCCGCGTCGGCGGGCTGTACCGCGACGGCGCGGCGCTCATCACGCCCGAGCTGGTGCGCGCCGTCGATGCGGTCGCGCGCGACATGCCCGACTTTCATTTCGGGCGCTTCGACGTGCGCTACGACAGCCTGCGCGAACTGGGTGCCGGGCGCGGCTTCACCATCATGGAAATCAACGGCGCGGGCTCCGAGGCCATCGAGGCATGGGACCCCGACACCGGCGTGCTGCAGGGCTTTCGCATGGTCTTCGCCAAGCAGCGGCTGCTGTTCGCCATCGGCGCCGCGCAGCGCAAGGCCGGCGTGCGGCCCATCGGCCTGCTGGCACTCGCGCGGCTCAACCGGCGGCAGAACCGGCTGGTCGATCGCTACCCGCCCTCCAACTGAGTTGCCGCATGCACACGGACACTGTCGCTGCACCCGTTCTGGAAACCCGCTGGGCCGATTGCGAAGACGACGTGCGCTGCGCACAGCGCCTGCGCTTTCGCGTGTTCGCGCTGGAGATGGGCGCGCGCCTGACGCCGCCCGAGGGCACGCCGGGCGGGCTCGACGCCGACCGCTTCGACGCCTTCTGCGACCACCTGCTGGTGCGCGCGGTGGACCCGGTGCACGGCCCCGGCCCGCTCATCGGCACCTACCGCGTGCTGACGCCCGGGGCGGCGCGGCGCGCGGGCGGCTTCTACACCGACACCGAGTTCGACCTGTCGCCGCTCGCGCCGCTGCGCGGCCGCGCGCTGGAGCTGGGCCGCTCGTGCGTGGACGCGCAGTGGCGCACGGGCAGCGTCATCATGGCGCTGTGGACCGCGCTGGGGCAGTACATGGTCGAGCACCGGCTCGACACCATGATCGGCTGCGCCAGCATCGGCCTGGACGCACATGGCCTGAGCGCCGCCCGGCTGTGGCACCGGCTGTGCCGCACGCATCTGGTCGAGGAGCGCTGGCGCGTGGCGCCTCGCATCGCGCTGCCGCTGGACACCGAGGCTCACGCCGACGACGACATCCATGCCGCGCCCCCCGCGCCGCCGCCGCTCATCAAGGGCTACCTGCGCTGCGGCGCGCGCCTGCTCGGCCCGCCCGCGCTCGACGTCGCATTCAACACCGCCGACCTGCCCCTGATGCTGCGCATCGACGACGTGTCGCCGCGCTACCGGCAGCACTTCTTCGGCGTGGCGGCGTGACCGAACCCGTGCAACCCGTGCCACCGGTGCAGGCCTCCGCGCGCTCGCGGCGCGCGCTGCGCTCGGTGGTGGCCGCGCAGTTCTTCAGCTCGCTGGGCGACAACGCGCTGCTGATCGTCGCCATCGGCCTGCTCATGCAGCGCCACGCGCCGGGCTGGATGACGCCGGCGCTGCGGGTGTTCTTCTACCTTTCCTACGTGCTGCTGGCCGCCTTCGCGGGCGCGGTGGCCGACGCCGCGCCCAAGGGCCGCGTGCTGATGGTCTCCAACCTCGTCAAGCTGGGCGGCTGCGCGCTGCTGGTGTGGCATGTGCAGCCGCTGGTGGCGTATGCGCTGGTGGGGCTGGGCGCGGCGGCCTATTCGCCGGCCAAGTACGGCATCCTGTCCGAGCTGCTGCCGCAGGACGAACTGGTCAAGGCCAACGGCTGGGTCGAAGCGAGCACCGTGGTGTCGATTTTGTTCGGCGTGGCGCTGGGCAGCACGCTGGTGAACAAGGGCCACGCGCTGCCGGCCATCGGCGCGGTGTACCTGCTGGCCGCCGCCTGCACGCTCGCCATTCCGCACAGCCCGGCGCGCAACCGCGCGGCGCTGGCGCGTCCGGGCGAGCTGGTGCGCGGTTTCGGGCACTCGCTGCGGCTGCTGTGGCGCGATGCCGATGCGCGCATTTCGCTGGCCGTCACCAGCCTGTTCTGGGCGGCGTCGGCCACGCTGCAGTTCCTGGTGCTGCGCTGGGGCGCCGAGCGGCTGGGGCTCACGCTGTCGCAAAGCGCGCTGCTGCAGATCGCGGTGGCCGTGGGCATGGTGGGCGGCGCGATGGGCGCGGCACGCTGGTTCCCGTTGCAGCGCGCCATGCGCGCGTTGCCCTTGGGCGTGGCGCTGGGCGCCGTGGTCGTGGCGATGACGCTGGTCACGCAGACCGCGGTGGCCGCCGTGATGCTGGTGGCGATCGGCGCGCTGGCCGGCCTGCTGCTGGTGCCGATGAATGCGTTGCTGCAAAGCCGCGGGCTGCTGCGCATGCACCCGGGCCAGTCGATCGCGGTGCAGAACGCCAACGAGAGCACCGCTTCGCTGGCCATGCTCGCGGTGTACGGTGCGCTGGTCTGGCTCGACGCCCCGCTGCTGCCCACGCTCGCGGGCTTCGGCGGCTTCCTGGTGCTGGCGATGGGCGCGATCTTTGTCTGGTCGCGCCGGCTCGGCCCCGCGCGCGACGCGCTCGCCGCTCAGAAGGTGTAGCGCGCGCTCACGCGCACCGTGCGCGGCTCCATCGGGTGCACGTGGCGGTCGTTCACACCGCCGTTGCAGCTGCCGCCGGCCACCTCGCCGGCGGTGCACGAGGCGTAGTAGTACTCGATGTCGTTGCCCTTGCGCCCCGCCAGGTTGAACACGTCCAGCCCCAGCGTGAGCTGCCGGTTCACCGCATAGCGCGCGCCGAAGTTCAGCAGCGTGGTGGCGCGCGAGCGCACGGTGTTCAGCGTGTCCAGCGCGCGCGGCCCCATGTAGCGCAGCCGCAGCGACGCGGTCAGCGGGCCTTCGATGTAGGTGATGCCGGCCGCGACCACGCGCTCCACGGCGTTGTCAACGTGGTTGCCCTCGCCCTCCGGCGCCGCGCCCTTGAAGCGCGCGCGCGACAGCGCGCCGTCCACCTCGAGCCGCCAGGCGCGGTCGAACTTCCAGCGCAGCGTGGCCTCGATGCCGCGCCGCGTGCTGGCACGGCCCGGCTCGGTGGTGCCCGCATCGCCGACGTAGACCAGCTCGGAGTCGAGGTCGAGCTTCCACAGCGCCACCGTGGCCGTGAGGTCTTCGTTCGGCTGGAAGCGCCAGCCGACTTCGGCGCCGCGCCCCTTCACCAGCGCGGGCACGCGGTCGGCCGGCAGGCCGCTGCGCGGGTCGGTGGTGATGGTGGCGCCGCGCACGTCGTTGCTGTGAAAACCCACGCCCGCGTTGAAGTAGAACTCGTGCGCCGGCGTGGGCGTGAAGGCCAGGCCGAACTTCGGGCTCAGCTGCGAATCGTGTCCCTTGCCGCTGTTGAGCGGCCCGTAGACCGGCTCGCGGCCCTGCACGTTGTAGCGCAGCGCATCGCCGCGCAGGCCCACGTAGGCCCGCCAGCGCTCGCTGAAGTTCACCAGCTGCTGGCCGTACACCGAGAACAGGTCCTGCGAGACCTTGTCGTTGCGCACCGTGCCCAGGCGCTGGCGCGCCTCGGTGTCGTAGAGCCCCACCTCGGCGATGCGGTCGCCGCGCCATTGCGCGCCGAAGCTCAGCAGGCCGTCGAGCCCCGCGATCTTGTTGCCCATCGAATGCGAGCCCTGCGCGCCGAAGATGCGGCGCCGGTCGGTCTGCTCGAACTGGTCGCCGTTGACGGGGTTGTTCAGGAAGTAGGTGAAGTCGGAGAACAGGTCGAAGCGGTAGTCGATGGCGTAGGCGCTGAACTCGGTGTCGCCGCTCGGGCCCTTGTCGAACCACTTGCCCGACAGGCTGATGCGTTGCGTCTTGCCGCCGTCGGTGGGGTTCAGGCTGCCGAAGCGCGGCAGCGCTCCGCTGTCGATGAGCCGCTCGGGCACTTGGTCGGTCGAGGTCCAGCTGCTCTTGTAGGCCATGCCGGTGAGGCTGAATCCGCGCGTGGGCGAGCCTTGCGAGTAGCGCAGCACGGCGTTGGCCTTCTTCAGGTTTTCGGGCACGTTCCACGGGCCGTTGTTGCCTTCGAGCTCGATGGCGCCGAGCCAGGTCTGGTCGTCCACGGTGCGCGAGCCCGCGGCCAGCAGCCGTTTGAAGTCGTGAGAACCCACGGTGAGTTCGGCAAAGGGCGCCTCCAGTGCGCTGAAGTAGTCGAGCGACGCGCTGCCGGCCAGGGAAAAGTCGCCGCTCTGCGCAAAGTAAGGGCCCTTGCGGTAGCGCACGCCCGACACCAGCTCGGGCATCAGGAAGTTGAGATCGGCATAGCCCTGCCCGTGGCCGTGCGTGGGCATGTTCACCGGCATGCCGTCCACCGTCACCGCGAAGTCGGTGCCATGGTCGAGGTTGAAGCCGCGCAGGAAGTACTGGTTGGCCTTGCCGTCGCCCGAGTGCTGCGTGGCCACCACGCCGGGCACCGCCTCGACGATGTCGCCCGGGCGCAGCTTGGGCCGCGACTGGTACGACTCGCGCTCCACCGCGCCTTCGCTCGCGCTGTCGGCCGTGCCGATGGCGGTGTCGCGCGGGCCGACGACCTGGATCTCGGGCAGATGGGTCTGCTGGGCGCACGCGGCGGCGCTGCCGAACAGGGCGCCGAGCAGCCAGGGGCGGGTGGCCGTGCGGGAAGGAAGGTTCATGAGGCGGGTGTCTCCGGCGTTTGTGGTGGTGCTGCGCGAGGCGGGTACAACGCTTACGCGGGGAAACGCCGGGCGGATGTGGTGGTCCGGCTAGGGTTGTCACTCTCTGGGCGCTGAAAGGTTATCGACTATGTTTTGCAGGCTTCGTGCTTGCGCGTCGTCGCTTTCGTTCCGACCCAGACCTTCATAACATCGTTGGAGACCTTTCAATGCAATTCCGATTCAAGCTGCTGGCCCTGAGCAGCGCCCTCGCCCTTTCGGCCGCCGCTTTCGCGGCCGATCCGATCAAGATCGGCGTGGACGGTCCCTACACCGGCGGCTCGTCCTCGATGGGTGTGAGCATGCGCGACGGCGTGCGCCTGGCTGCCGAGGAAATCAACAAGTCCGGCGGCGTGCTCGGCCGTCAGATCCAGCTGATCGAACGCGACGACGAAGCCAAGAACGAGCGCGGGGTGCAGATCGCCCAGGAGTTCGTCAACAAGGAAAAGGTCGTGGCGGCCGTGGGCTACATCAACACCGGCGTGGCGCTGGCCTCGCAGCGCTTCTTCCAGGAGGCGAAGATTCCGGTGCTCAACAACGTGGCCACCGGCTCGGTCATCACGCACCAGTTCGACAAGGACCCCGAGAACTACGTCTTTCGCAACGCCGCGCACGACAGCATCCAGGCGCCGATGATCGTGGAAGAGGCCATCGTGCGCCGCGGCTACAAGAAGGTCGCGATCCTGGCCGACTCCACCAACTACGGCCAGCTCGGCCGCGAAGACCTGGAGCGCGCGCTCAAGAACAAGGGCATCACGCCCGTGGCGGTCGAGAAGTTCAACATCAAGGACGTCGACATGACGGCCCAGCTGCTGAAGTCGAAGGAAGCCGGCGCCGAGGCCGTGCTCACCTACGGCATCGGCCCCGAGCTGGCCCAGATCGCCAACGGCATGACCAAGCTGGGCTGGAAGGTGCCGATCGTCGGTAGCTGGACCCTGGCCATGGCCAACTTCATCGACAACGCCGGCCCCGGCGGCGACGGTGCGCGCATGCCGCAGACCTTCATCCAGGAGCCGACCACGCCCAAGCGAAAGGCCTTCATCGAAGCCTTCGTCGCCAAGTTCAAGCCGAAGAACAACCGCATGGATTCACCCGTGTCGGCGGCGCAGGGCTACGACTCCATCTACCTGCTCGCCGCGGCGATCAAGCAGGCCGGCAGCACCGACGGCCCGAAGATCAAGGCAGCGCTCGAAGACCTGCAGGCGCCGGTCGAAGGCGTGGTGACGACCTACAACAAGCCCTTCTCCA
Source organism: Variovorax monticola (assembly GCF_051216855.1). NCBI lineage: Bacteria > Pseudomonadati > Pseudomonadota > Betaproteobacteria > Burkholderiales > Comamonadaceae > Variovorax > Variovorax monticola. The sequence goes on along the minus strand of NZ_JBPJZP010000001.1, from coordinate 1,019,173 downwards.
AGACCGACCATGACGCCATCACCGCCAACATTCCGGTGTTCGGCGAGGTCAAGGGCGGCCGCGTGGTCTTTGCGAGTGCCGACGACCAGAAGAGCGCCGGCACCGTGCGCATGAAGGATGCGGCGGCCAACGACGCCCTGCTGAAGAAGTAAACACCGGCCCGGGTGCCGGCGCCGCCCCGGGGCCTGTTCCCGCGGCGGCGCATTTTTTGGTCCAACGCTTTCCTCGAGCCGCCATGCAAATCCTCACCCAACTCATCTTCAGCGGGATTGCGCTGGGCATGATCTATGCCGTCATCGCGTTCGGCTACCAGCTCACCTTCGCCACGTCGGACACCCTGAACTTCGGCCAGGGCAACGCCCTGATGCTCGGGGCCATGGTCGGCCTCACGCTGGTGAACCTGGGGCTGAACTACTGGCTGATGATTCCGCTGGTGTGCCTGTTCGGCGCCTTCCAGGGCACGGTGGTGGAGCGCATCGCCGTGCGGCCGGCCATCAAGATCAAGTCGGAGTTCGGCTGGATCATGTCCACCATTGCGCTGGGCATCATCTTCACCAACGTGGCCGAGAACGTGTGGGGGCGCGACGACCTGAAGTTTCCGTCGCCGCTGCCCGAGTCGCCGCTGCACTTCCTGGGCGCCAACGTGCTGCCGATGGAGATTCTGGTGGTCGTCGGCGCGCTGCTCATGATGCTGGCGGTCGAGGTGTTCAACCGCCGCTCGATCTACGGCAAGGCCGTGGTCGCGACCTTCAACGACCGCGACGCGGCCAAGCTCATGGGCATCAACACCGGCCTGGTCATCACCTTCTCGTATGCGCTGTCGTCCATGACGGCCGCCTTTGCGGGCGTGCTGATTGCGCCGCTCACCCTGACCGGCGCCTCGATGGGCGCGGTGCTGGGCCTGAAGGCCTTCGCGGTGGCCATCATCGGCGGGCTCACCAGCGGCATGGGCATCGTGGTGGGCGGGATCATCCTGGGCATTGCCGAGACCACCACCGGCTTCTACCTGAGCACCGGCTACAAGGACGTGCCCGGCCTGGTGCTGCTGCTGATCGTGCTTGCCGTGCGGCCCTCGGGCCTGTTCGGCAAGGCTGCCATCAAGAAGGTGTGAGCGCGGCGCAATGAACTCCGAAAAAATGAAAACCAGCCATCTGCTTCTGGCGACGGCCGGCGTGGCGGCGCTGCTGCTGTTCCCGGTCGGCATCGACAACCCGTACTACATCCACCTGCTCGAGACCATCATGATCTACGCGATCCTGCTGTTCGGGCTGGACATCGTGGTGGGCTACACCGGCCAGGTCTCGCTGGGGCACGCGGGCCTGTTCGGCCTGGGCGCCTATGCCGCCGGCGTGCTCGTCTTCAAGCTCGCCATGCCGTTCTGGATCACCGTGCCGGTGGCCATCCTGGTCACGGCGGGCTTCGGCGCGCTGCTGGCATTGCCCGCGCTGCGCGTGTCGGGGCCCTACCTCGCGATGGTCACGCTGGCCTTCGGCACCATCATCCAGATCCTCATCAACGAGATGAGTTTCCTGACCAACGGCCCGATGGGCATCAAGCTGGAGAAGCCCGCGCTGTTCGGCCACAAGCTGGACGACCGCGAGTACTACTGGGTGGTGGCGGTGCTGATGGTGCTGGCGCTGGTGGTGGTGCACCGCATCCTGCGTTCGCACCTGGGGCGGGCCTTCGAGGCGCTGCGCGGCAGCCCGGTGGCCTCCGACTGCATGGGCGTGTCGGTGTACCGCTACAAGGTCTACGCCTTCGTCATCAGCGCGGGCTTCGCCGGGCTCGCGGGCTGCCTGTATGCCTACTCCGAGCAGTACATCTCGCCCAACTCGTACAACTTCGAGCTCACGGTGCTGTTCCTGCTGGCGGTGATCATGGGCGGGCGCAAGAGCCGCATCGGCGCCATGCTGGGCGCCACCATCATCGTGCTGCTGCCCAAGTTGCTGGACGACGTGGTGCTGTTTCGCTACGTGTCGGTGGCGCTGGCCGTGCTGGTGCTGGTGACGGCGGTGGTCGCCATCAGGCGGCAGCGCGCCACGCCCGCGCAGATGGCCATTCCCGTGGTCGGCAGCATCGCGCTGGCGGGCCTGGCCTTCTGGCTCGATGCCATGACCGACTGGCGGCTGTCGATCTTCGGCGTGATCATGCTGTTCGTCGTGTACTACCTGCAGGACGGCATCGTCGGCTTCGTGCGCAAGGCCTTCAACATGGGCCGGCCCGTGGCGTCGATTGCAGCAGTGGACGTGGGTGCTGCGCCGGCCGACGCGGTGTCCGTCGCGGCGCATGCCGGCGGCACCGAAGACGTGCTCGAGGCCTCGGGCGTGCTCATGCAGTTCGGCGGCCTGAAGGCGCTCAACAACGTCGACCTGCGCATCAGGCGCGGCACCATCCACGGCCTGATCGGGCCCAACGGCTCGGGCAAGAGCACCATGATGAATGTGCTGACCGGCATCTACGTGCCCACGGCCGGCGCCATCTCTTTCGGCGGCCGATCGCTGGTCGGGCGCACCTCGGCCGACATCGCGCTGTCGGGCATTGCGCGCACTTTTCAGAACGTGCAGCTGTTCGGCGAGATGACCGCGCTGCAGAACGTGCAGGTCGGCCTGCACCACAGCTTTGCGAGCAACCTGCTCGACGTGGCGGTGCACACGCCGCGCTACCGCCGCGAGAGCGCGGCCGCGGTGCAACGCGGGCTGGGGCTGCTGAAGTTCGTCGGCCTGGAGTCGCTCGCCACCGAGGAGGCGCGCAACCTGCCCTACGGCAAGCAGCGCCTGCTGGAGATCGCGCGGGCGCTGGCGCTCGACCCGCAGCTGCTGCTGCTCGACGAGCCGGCCGCAGGGCTCACCGCGCCCGACATCAAGGAGCTGCTCGCCATCATCCGCAAGATCCGCGAGCACGGCGTGACCGTGATCCTGATCGAGCACCACATGGACGTGGTGATGAGCATGTGCGACACCGTCTCGGTGCTCGACTTCGGCCAGAAGATCGCCGAGGGCGAGCCGGCCCGCGTGCAGGCCGACGAGAAGGTGATCGAGGCCTACCTGGGCGGCACCGCATGACCCGCGCCGAAATCACCCGTGCAGGAAGCGCAAGAGCAGGAAACCCATCATGCTGAGCATTCAGAATCTTTTTGCGGGCTACGGCAAGGTGCAGGTGCTGCACGGCATCTCGATCGAGGTGCCCAAGGGCATGGTCGTGACGCTCATCGGCTCCAACGGCGCCGGCAAGACCACCACCATGCGGGCCGTGTCCGGAATGATCGCGCCCACCGCGGGCGAGATCACGCTCAACGGCAAGCGCATCGACGGCCTGGAGTCGTACCACATCGCCAAGCTGGGCCTGGCGCATTCGCCCGAGGGCCGGCGCGTGTTCGCGACCATGACCGTCACCGACAACCTCACGCTGGGCGCCTTTCCGCGCCTGACCGGCAGCCGCCCGCGCGGCGACGTGGCGGGCGACCTGGAGCGCGCGCTCGAACTCTTTCCGCGCCTGAAGGAGCGCCGCATGCAGCTGGCCGGCACGCTGTCGGGCGGCGAGCAGCAGATGCTCGCCATGGCGCGTGCCGTGATGCTGAACCCCGAGGTGGTGCTGCTCGACGAACCTTCGATGGGCCTGGCGCCGATCCTGGTGGCCGAGGTGTTCCGCATCATCGAGCGGCTCAAGAGCGAGGGCGTGACGATGCTGCTGGTGGAACAGTTCGCCGCCGCCGCGCTCGGCGTGGCGGACTACGGTTATGTGCTGGAGAACGGGCGCATCTCGCTGCACGGGCCGGCGGCCAAGCTGCGCAGCGACCCGGCTGTCAAGGCCGCCTACCTGGGCGGCGGGCATTAGCCCACCGCCAGCCCGACGGCGATGCGCAGCTTTTCGGCCAGCGCATGCATCAGGTCAGCCCGGCAGGCCTGCCGTCTGAATGCGGAAGAGATTCGGTTTCATGAGGATGAACAACTGACCTGGCAACGGTGGCTCACCCAGCACTCTCGACGTACGCTCGTGCAAGCAGTGGCCTTCACCTCATCTGTCGGGCGCGCGGAAGCCAAAATCTTCGGATGCTTCGCGCTGAGCTGGGCTCGACGCACGTGCAGCCCGCATTTCATTGCTTCCTGCCGACGCACGCGCCTGGTTGTCGATGTCCTCGCAAAGAGTGGCGGACAGCGTGGGCAAAAGACCTTCATTCAAGCGTTTCGCGACCACCCATGCCATTGCATCGAACATGACAGGATCCATGGTTCGTCCGTCGAGGTAACGGCACACCAGCTGCCGGGCGGCTATCGTAGAGTCGGCCATCGGTCCTCCTTTGCTTCAGGAGAATCAAGCTATCGGTTCAAAGCGGGCTTCACCGTTCGGTAGCGCACATAGCGCGAGCGAATGCAGGCACCCGATTGTTCAACGCGGATAGAGCGAGCAAGACACAGCCAGCGCAACCTCATGACTCAAAAAAGCGGTTCTCACTTGAATGCCTTGATCGAATCGCTCCCCGGCATCGAAATGAAACGTTGGACCCCGCTGCTCGAACCGGTGGCGCTCCCACTCGGAATGGTCTTACACGAGTCGGGAAGCGTAATGAACCACATGTACTTTCCGACCACGGCCATCGTTTCGCTGCTTTACGTCACTGAAAGCGGTTCGTCCGCCGAACTTGCAGTCGTCGGGAACGAAGGGCTCGTCGGGATTGCGTTGTTCATGGGCGGCGATACGACGTCTCATCGCGCGGTCGTGCAAAGCGCCGGCCACGGCTATCGACTGCCGGCGGCGGAAATCAAGTCCGAGTTCAGCGGCTCAATGCCCGTCATGCACCTGCTCCTGCGCTACACCCAGGCCTTGATCACGCAGATGGCACAAACCGCCATCTGCAATCGCTATCACTCGCTCGATCAGCAGCTGTGCCGGTGGCTGCTGATGAGCCTCGATAGATCGAGCGGACCTCAGTTGACGACGACGCAGGAACTGATCTCCAACATGCTGGGCGTTCGCCGCGAGAGCGTGACGGAGAGCGCATTGAAGCTGCAGCACGCCGGCGTTATCCGCTACGCGCGAGGCCAGATCACGGTCATCGACCGGGCGGCACTGGAGCAACGGTGCTGCGAGTGCTACAACGTCGTGAAGCGGGAGTACGAGCGGCTGCTCCCGAAGGCCACGGCCGTCCAAAGCAGCAGGTCAGCCGCTTGCAGGATCGGGCTTGGGGACGTCTTCGATGGTCATCAGCGCGACAAGATATCCGCCTCCTGAGGGAGCCCGGCCAATTTCAGCGCAGACCGTTTTCACGAGATTGCAAGCATGGCGGCACTTGAGCGTGCCAGATGCGTGGCCTCCCAGGTTTGCTTTGGCTATCAAGCCTTGCAGCGTACCCAAGGCGTCGGCGGCAAAAAATGTGGCGATGACAACCCCATACACCTCGTCGCGCTCGAGCCCCAGCATGCTGGCACCCCTCAGGTTCGCTTCGCGAATCACGAGGTGGCCGTCCAAGGAAAAGCAGCCGACCGGTTGAAACTCGTAGAGCTCGATCTGCCGCCGCAACGCTATTTCCAGCTCGGCACGCGACTCTCTCAATTCTTCGGCCTGCAGGTCCAGCTCGACCTGATGAACTTGCAGTTCATGAAGCAAGGCCAGCGCGTCGGGCGCCGTGTCGGGCGATGACGCCAACGCGTGGAGCACGGCCAGTGCGTTGGTGGCCCTGGCCGCCGAACTCTTCCCGCCATCGACGCCGGTCAGCTGGCTCGCCGCTCGAAACCGAAGATCAGTGGGTGTTGTCGTTTCGAGCACGTGGTCGGGCATACAGGCTTTCTGCGGGGGCTGGATATTGCTTCACTCTACGCCTGACGAAGGCGGGACTCGAGTTGTTTTGCGGCCGTGATGTCAACGAAGGTGATCACCACGCCCTGGATCACGTTGGTCAGTGTGCGGTACGGCATGATGCGCACGGTGTACCAACGCTCGTCGGTGGTCGCGATCTGCTTCTCGCTGAAGACCAGCGTGCGCATCGTTTCCTTCACATCGGCGTGAAGCTCCGGGTAGATCAACGTACTCGCCAACTCGCTCAAGGGGCGGCCGATATCGCCTTCGCGCAGGTGGAACACGCGGGCGATCTGCTCGGTGAAGCGCCGCACGTTGAAGTTGTTGTCGAGGAACAGCGTGGCAATGTCGGTGCTGTTCAGCAAATTCTGCATGTCGCTCTGCGCCAGCGCCAGGTCGTCGAGCTTGGACTGCAGCTCCCCATTGATCGTTTGCAGTTCCTCGTTCATTGACTGCGCCTCTTCCTTGGAGGTCGTCAGTTCCTCGTTGGCCGACTGCAGTTCTTCGTTCGTCGATTGCAGCTCTTCGTTGGCTGCCTGCAGTTCCTCATGGGACGACCGCATCTGCTCGTGCAGCGCCCGGATCTCTTCGCGCGCGCGAACCAGTTCGCCGTCCACGTCCGCGTTCACGGCACCTGCCGATCTAGTGCGCTTGCTGCGTGAGCCTGGCTGCAGGGCCGCGTGACGGAAGACGATCATCGCCATGCCGTCGAGCGACTTGGGCTCGAGCACCGCCTGCACGGTGATGTCGACGCTGATCGCCGGTTCGTCATCGAGCCTCAGTCCGCGCAGTTCGACCGAGGTCTTGTCCTGCAGGGCCGTCCTCAGCGCAATCGCCAGTTGCGTGCGAATGGATGGCCGCGCCATCACATGGATGTTCCAGTTCGCCTTGCCCGCCGCGGGCTCCAGATAGCGGCCGGTGCGCCCGCTGACGTAGACGATGTCACCGCCCTCATTGACCAGCACCGCGGGCGGCGCAACCGTCTGCAGGATCAGTTGATCTGCTACGGACTGGAAGTTGGCCGGAGAAGAATTCAATGCGGGCAAGGTAGGCTCCTGCGTGGCCAATCGCGAGGCGGGGCGTCGGTTGGTCGGAAAGACCACGGCATCGACAGCACTGGCATTGTCGCCGCGCCAGAAGAGCCTCGACTTCGGGGCCAGTGGAATGAACAGCGCCTGGGCCCGACCGACGGTCTCCGAATTGCCAAGCAACAAGGCGCCACCGGGGCGCAGGCTGTAGTGAAACAGTGGCACCAGGCGCCGCTGCAGCACCGCGCTGAAATAGATCATCAGGTTCCGGCACGACAGGATGTCCAGGTGCGTGAATGGCGGATCGATGATCACGTCGTGGCGAGCGAACAGCACCATGTCGCGGATGCGTTTGTCGATCAGGTAGCCGTCGGGCCGCTCGGTGAAAAACCTTGCCAGCCGGTCGGGCGTCAGGTCCTGCGCAATCGCCGGGGCAAAGCGACCGCTGCGCGCCGTTGCGATCGCATCCGCGTTCAGGTCGGTCGCAAAGATCTGCAGCGTGCGATCAGCGTGCTGAGGCATCGACTCGATGGCTTCCGCGAAGGCGATGGCCAGCGAATAGGCTTCCTCCCCGGTCGAGCACCCGGCAACCCAGGCGCGAAGCGGCCCACCGGCGGCCGCACGGCGCGCGAGCACAACCGGCAAGACCTGGTCGCTGAGTTCCTGCCAGATCTCCGGGTCGCGAAAAAAGGTGGTGACGCCGATCAGCATCTCCTTGAACAGCAGGTCCAGTTCCTGCGAGTTTCCATGCAGGTAGGCGGCATAGGCCGCCATCGTGTCCATGGAGTGAACGGCCATGCGGCGGCCGATGCGGCGCACGAGCGTGTTGGGTTTGTAGTCCGCCAAATCGTGCCGGGTGCGCTCGTGCAATAGTTCGAGAATGCGGGCCAGGGCCCCCGCATGATTGCCCGCTTCGGGCGGTTCCGACTCACTCGCGACCTGCGCGCCCGAGATGCCCAGAATACGCGCCGGCATTTCGCCCGGCAGCGCGACGATGTCCACGCACCCCGATGCGATCGCGTTCTTGGGCATGGCATCGAACTGGGCTGAATCGGGTTGCTGCGCCAGGGTCATGCCGCCTTGTGTCTTGATGGTTTGCAGCCCCAGCGTGCCGTCCGACCCCATGCCTGAAAGGACCACACCGATGGCCCGATCGCCGAACTCTCGCGCCAGCGAACTGAACAGCACGTCGATCGGCAGGCGCCTTCCGCGCAATTGCGATGGTTTCGCCAGATGCAGCGTGCCGCCGACGATCGTGAGTTCCGTGTTGGGGGGAATCACGTAGACGGTGTCGGGCTCGATCCGCTGCGCTTGCGTCACTTCATGCACCGGCATCGCGGTAACCCGCTGCAGCAGCCCGCCCAGCAACGCCTTGTGCGTCGGATCCATGTGCTGGACGACCACATAGGCAAGGCCGCTCGAAGCAGGGATGCCGGCAATGAACTGTTCCAGTGGTTCCAGTCCGCCCGCAGATGCACCCAGCCCGACGATGCGGGTCCCTTGGGCTGTTCGAATTCCAAAAACAGGTACTGAAGTGTCGGCCATTGCCTGGTATGCGTGCGGGTCTAACCGGCCGAAGGATGGCGCATCGTGGCGCAGCTCTGAAGTCGCGTCGACTCTCAGGCAAGCAAATTCGTCGGCACCCGGTTGCATTATGAGGTTGTCGTCGCTCAAGCAATGCCGAGAGACGTGGTGCCACTTGCGGGCCACCTCGAGGGTGGGATTGCCGCGGAAAGTGGCGCACGGCGGCACGTTTTATCTGAAAGTCCGAGCCTGCGGCGTGCGCGCTTGCGTGCGCCATCGTACAGATCAGATTAACCCACGCCATGCATCATGAAGCCTCTGAATGGACTGTCCGCGGTCGAGAAAACGGAATGCTCCGACAAAAAGTCGGTCAATCCAGTTGCGCGCCTGACGCCTTCACTGCAGGGCCCCAGCGCTTCAGTTCCTGGCGAACGAGTTGATCGAAGCTTGCGGCCGTCCCGCCGTTGACAACCGAGCCGACGCTTTCATAGTGCTTCAGCACTTGAGCGTTCTTCAGTGCGCGGTTCACAGCGGCGTTCAGTTGATCGACCACTGCGGGAGACATGCCGGCTGGCCCCACCAGCCCGGCCCAGGTCAAAGCCTGAAAGTTGGGGACACCCTGCTCGGCGACGGTAGGGACCTTGGGAAAACGCGGAGAGCGCTCGGCGCCGCTGGTTGCAAGTGCCTTGACCTTGCCAGCACTGAGCAGCGGTGCGATGGAACTGGCCGCATCGAATCCGGCCTGCACGCGACCACCGATGAGGTCCGTGATGAGCGCGCCCGAGCCTTTGTACGGGATATGCGCGGCATCGAGTCCGGTTTCGCTCTTCAGCATTTCCATCGCGATATGCCCGGTCGTGCCGCTTCCGCTCGAACCGTACGAAACCTTGCCAGGGTTCGCCTTCGCATGGTCAATGAATTCACGAAGCGTGTTGAAGGGCGAATCGGCCGCAGTCACCAGGAACATGGGACTGGTATTGATCAGGATGATCGGCGTGAAGTCCTTCGATGAGTCGTAAGGAATATTGCGAAACAGAAACGGATTGATGGCCAGTGGGGCCGTCGAGGTGAGGAGCAACGTGTATCCGTCAGGCGCTGACTTTTTGACGAAGTCATGCGCAATGATCCCTGAGGCGCCCGGCTTGTTGTCGACTATCACAGATTGCCCCATCTCCTCGCTGAGCCTTGCCGCAACGATCCGCCCGCCCACGTCAGAAGACTGTCCAGCGGGAAAGCCGACGACCAAGCGAATGGGGCGGCTGGGAAACCGCTCCTGGGTGTGGCCGATCCGAGCCACGGTGGTCAGAACCGCAGCGCTCGCCATAGTTTTTGAAAACTGTCTCCTGTGCATGTTTTTCTCCAAGCGCGTGTGTGAAATGAAAATCCAAAGAGAGGAATGATTCGGCCGTTGCCAAAGCTGGCGCATTCAGTCGCAGGAACAATCGCGCGGCTTGGGGCCGAGCACGAGAGCGACATCGGGCGCGGCTGGATTCAATGCGCGGACACGAATTCGCCCTCCAATGAGCGCCGAGTCGTCTCAATGCCAAAAATCGCCAGAACGATTGCCTGTGCAATGCCCAATGCCATCACGGTGAAGATCACGCCGTTGACGCCATCGAACGCATACAGGACGGCGACCGCCTGCGGGGCAAAAATGGACGCGGCTCGACCCGAAACACTGGCGATGCCAGCACCACGCAGTCGCACTTGCGTCGGAAAGATCTCGGGAACGTAGGTCGAGAACCCCATGGTCGAGCCGAAATAGCTGACGGTCATGAACGCGACGCCGACCGCCGTCGTCGCGGTGAGGCTGCCCGCATTGGCATAGGCCCAGCCAAGCACCACCGAACCGATCGATGCCAGCACAATCCATTTCTTGCGACTCCATGTGTCCGTGACTTGCGCCGCCAGCAGGACACCCAGCAGGCTTCCGCACGACATGAGTGCGGTGTGGCCCAAGGACGAAGACATGGACAGCCCCTGCTTGACCAGGAAGGTGGGCAGCCAGATGATGAAGCCGTACAGCGAGGCGAGCGCCACCACATTCAGGGTCACTGCGACGAGTGTCGAACGAAGCAGGGGCGGCCGGAACAAGTCCACGAATCGAAAGCTGGAAGGAATCGCATCGGGCACGGGAACGGGGTCGGCCAACGGTCGCCCGGTTTCTTGTCTGACCTCGGCCTCGATCGCATCGAGGATCTCATTCGCTTCGGCTCCACGTCCAACCGACTCCAGCCAACGCGGCGACTCGGGCATCTTCTGGCGCATTGCCCAGACCATCAGGCCGCCCGCACCCGCGATGCCGAACATCCAGCGCCATCCCAGGGTCGGAATCACGAAGTAGCTGACCACATTCGACACGAGAAGCGCCGACGTCGCCAGGAAGAAGAGCACAGCCCCCCATTTGCCGCGCTTGGCGGGCGGAACGAATTCCGAGATGGTGGCGTAGCCGACGACGATCTCGGCCCCAAGGCCGATGCCCATCACGAACCTGAAGAGAATCAGCCACTCCATGCTGGGTGAGAACGCGGCGGCGACCGAAGTGATGCCGAACAGGATCAGATTGAACTGGAATGTGAATTTCCGTCCAAACCGGTCGCCCAGCCAGCCGGCCATGAACGCGCCGATCAAAGTGCCGAGTGCTCCCGCCGACGCAAAGTTGGCATTGCCCGCCATCGTCGACCATCCCGTCGAAGTGAGCGCGACCATGACGCCGCTCGCAAGGTAGAGGTCGAATGCGTCGAAGAAAAGTCCTGCGCCGATCATGAGCGCCATCCGACGATGGAATCTTGATTCGGGCAGGCGGTCAAGCCGCTGCGCTGCGGTGTAGGCCATGTTGTTTTTGTCTCTTTTTTCAATCGGCATCAGGCGACGACCGCCTCGGCGGGAAGGCTCAGATCACGCAGAGCGCCATGATTTCGTCAAGCGAAGACGCGGCTTCCAGGTTCAACACCTTGTTGATCAGTTCCTCGGCGGCGCGCGGTGTTATTGCGCGCGTGGCATTGGTCATGAACTTCGCCTTGAGTGCAGCGGTCGACAGTGGCACGTCGGCCGTTCCGAGACTTGCGGGTTTGCGGCAACGCACAACGCGTCCATTCTTGAGGTGAACAATTACCTCTCCAGGAAAGTGCACCGGGAAATCGCTGGCCGGGTCGTCAACGCAGAAGGTTTTCTCGGCGATTTCAAGAACGTCAGGCGAGTCGAGCGGTTCATCATGGAAAGCCGCAATATCCACTCGACCTCTTGCCAACGCGAGTGCAACCACATACTGAACGCTGAAGAGGGCGCGATAGGGGATGGAAGGCTTGATGCAGGCTTCACGCGGCAGTGCCACCATCTTGTGCAAATCGGCTGTCAACGGGCATTCGATGCGCTCGATCTCGTCCAATTCAAACTGACCGCGCAGTTCCAGCGCTGCGTCCACAAACGCGTGAATGAAGTGGCAGACCGGATACGGCTTGAGCGCGATGCCGAGCGTTTGCCAGTCTTGTTGCGGCTCGCCCAAGCCGAAACTCGGCAGTTTGTCGCCTTCAGGGATGCGCTGGATATGCGTGGCGTAAAAGCCGCCCTTGGCGGCCTCGAACACAGTGTTCGGGCCAAGAAAACCGGCGCGGCCAAGAGCCACCGCCGCGAGCGCGCTGTGCGCAGACCAGCCCGGGTGCAAGCGCTTGAGCCAGGAGGTGCCACCAATCAAGATGCCCGAGGCTTGGCTGCCGCACAGACCCAGCGACGAAACCAGCGACTTGTGATCGACCTTGTAAAGGCGTCCCGCCGCAGCTGCTGCCGCAAACGTGCCGCACAGAGCAGTCGGATGAAAGCCGCGGTTATGAAAGTCTGGCGCGCCGACCGTCGCAAGCCGGCAACCGATCTCCAATGCTGCGATAAAGGCAAGCAGGACCTCCTCGCCAGTCGATTTGTTGGCCTGTCCTGCCGCGACCGAAGCCGCCATGGCCTGCGCACTTGCATGGTAGATGGCCCCGATGTGTGTGTCGTCGAAGTCCAGCGCGTGGGCGAGCACGCCGTTCACCAGGGCGGCGGACGCAGCGGGCAGCCGTGCGCCACTGCCGATGGCCATCGCGTCATCGCCACGCCCCAACTCCTGCGCGCCCCGCAGCACGGATTGACCAATGTCGAATTTGGAGGACGCCAGCGCGATGCCGATGACATCGAGAAAATGCTCTTTGGCCAGCGTCATCACATCGACCGGGACATCCTCAAGTTTCAGGTTCAGCGCAAACTGCGCGATCTTTTCGGATTCGGTTTGCGCGAGCGCATTGACTTCGGTTTGACTGTTTGCGTTCATGGTTTTTTAAACTCCGCGTAGATGTTGATCAGGTGAAAACGGTTTCACTCGACCTGGAGACCGGCATCCTGGCCGAGGCGCGTCCAGTGGTCGCAGTCGCGGACCATCTGCTTGTTGAAGTCCGCCGTCGAGTTGCCTACACCGATGCGATCGGCAAAAAGCCGCTGACCGCGAGTGCGAAAGCGGCACAAGTGCGGTGAAAGTGCGGCGCGTTCATGTCACCTGGATCCCGTTGGGATCTCGATCGTCATGAGGGGCGCGTGCTGTTGCGCGCCGAAGGTGTCGCGCTCGTTGATGCTGCCCTGTGCCCAGTTGCGCCGCAGCGTGAACTTGAAGGCCTGGGCGGGCTTGAAGAACAGCAGCGCGACAATGTCCTCCCGTTTCACGCCGTACAGTTTGCACACCAACGCGTGATTCAGTACGCCGCTTTCCTGGACGAGCTGGTAGGTCGAAGCATCCTTGAACATCACGTCGAAGGTGATCTCGAAGGGGCCGGAGTTCTTGCTGCGGATGACCTGGGCCAGGTCTTTCAGTTGAGTCATGCCACCTCCTCGATGCGGTATGGAAACAGTTCAAGCGGCGATTCGACTTCCATCAGGTGATACAGCGAAAAGCGGCACACGGGTCCAATCGGGTTTTCCATCGGATTGAGCGGCAGCGCGAAATTGCCCGCGGTCGCCATCTGGCCCGGGTAGGGCATGTGCAGCACGCCGATGCGCGCATTGCTGCAGATCGCGGTAGCCAGATCCTGCGTCGGTGCCGTCACCTCACCCAAGATACCGACTTCCAGCGGCACAAAATCCTTCTCCGGCTCGAGCGCGCCCATCACACCGTTCTTGCCGTAGACATGAAAGTTGACCTGCGCCTCGCCCGAACGCAACTCGGGATAGACGGCGTTCAAACGTTTTTTCAGTGCTTCAAGAAAAGTGTCGATCTGGCCGATCAGGATCGGGTCGCGGACCCCGCCCATGAAGATCGTGCGTTGCCCGGCGATGGCGGCACCCTCGAGCTTGACCAGGTACTTGGGTGTGGGACGAAACACGCTGCCGCTGACGCGCACCGTTCGCTCGTTCAACGGCACGTACTGCGCGCCGTTCAGGTCCAGCACGCCGCCGGGGCCGGACAGCAGATCCGGCCGCGTTTTCTCGTACAGCGTGTGCGCGGCAACGGACAGAGGCGTGCAGCGCTCGTTCGGGCTCATGGGTTCGAGGTCGAAGCTGTCCTGTCGGATCGTGGCCAGGATCACCTTGCCCTTGGGCTCGGCGCAGTTGGCACCGCACTCCATGATCTTGCCCATGTGCCAGAAGATGCCGGGGTCTTCGATGCCGTGCAGCATGCAGAAGGCGGCGTAGGGCGCGGGGTCGTATGCGCGCCCCGCCACGACCACGTTCACGTCGGGATGTTCTCGCAAGACCGCCAGGATCGGCTCGGCCCCCATCTGCGCGACGATGTGTTCCGAACTCTCGATGTCGTGGCTGGTGGCAGGCGGTGCGGAGGCACAGGACGTGACGCGACCGGCATTGAAGCGTGCGTGCACCAGTTCGGGCTCGACGTCGGCATAGATCGCAGCGACCTTGAGTTTGTAACCCTTGTCCTTGGCGATACGACGAATGATGTCGATCGTCTCGTCGACGTGCTTGCCAATGCCCGGTCCTCCGGCGGAACCCAGCAGCAGAGGAATCTTGTTCTTGTCGCAACCGGCAAGGATCAGGCGAAGATCGCGCTCCAGCGCGCTTTGCGCAACGATCATCTTGCCGAGTCCCAGCAGATACGGGCCGGGGTCGGTCGAGCCCGCATCCACCACCACGGCGTCGGCGCCTGCGTCGATGCCGCGCCAGAAGTCGGCTTCGGGAATTCCGTAACCGAGCATGCCCACGGGCGTGAGGATCTTGATCTCAGCCTTCTTGGTCATGCTGCTTTTTCCTTCTGCGCCAACAGAGCGTCCTGCGCGCGACGCCAGTCACGAGGTTGAGGACGTTTCAGTCCCAGGTTTTCGCGCAGCGTGTCACCGCTGTACTCCTTGCGGAAAAGGTTGCGGCGTTGCAGTTCCGGCACGACCAGGCGCACGAAGTCTTCGTAGCTTCCTGGCGTGTGCAGGGCTTGGATCACGAAGCCGTCGCAAGCACCGTTGAACCACTCTTCCATTTGATCGGCAACCTGGGCCGGCGTGCCGACGAAGTTCGGACCTTCTGCGACGGTGCCGCGGCCCGAGGCTTCCACGAAATCCTTGACGGAAGGGTTCTTCTTGCCACTCTTGGCAACCACCTTGTCGCGCAAGCCGTGCCAAGAGAGCGAAGCCAGCTCTTCGTCGGAAAACGGCTTTTCGTAGGGGCGAGCGGCGAAATCGACATTGAGGACTTCGCACAGCAGAGCCAGGCCGTCGAAGGGGCGCGCCGTCGAGGTGGCCAACGCCAGCTTGTCCTGCGCATGAGCTTCGGACTCGCCGACCACGAACTTGACCGCGGGTGCGACCTTGACCTGCGCCGGGTCACGACCCGCTTCGGCAATCGCGTTCTTGAAATACGCGTATTGCTTCTTGCCCACTTCGAGGTTGGGATAGGCAGCAAAGACGAGTTCTGCCCAACGTGCGGCAAACGCCATGCCGCGACCGCTCGAGCCGGCCTGAAGGATCACCGGATTGCCTTGGCGCGAACGCGGCACAGGAAGCGGACCCTTCGATTTGAAGAATTTGCCGGAGTGATCAAGCCGGTGCACCTTGTCCGGATCGGCGAAACGGTCGTTCGCCTTGTCCAGGATCAGCGCGTCGTCCTCCCAACTGTCCCAATGGCCTTGAACGACTTCCATGAACTCGTCCGCGCGGTCATAGCGCAGATCGTGCTCCAGGTGCTCGTCGCGGCCGAAGTTTGCGGCTTCCGAATCGTTGAGCGAAGTCACGACGTTCCACGCCACGCGACCCTTGGTCATCAAGTCCAGCGTCGCGAACAGGCGCGCCACGTGGAAAGGCTCGTAGTAGGTGGTGGAGTAGGTGGCGCCCAGTCCGAGCCTGGTCGTTGCGGCGGCCATGGCCATCAGAATGGTTGACGGGTCCATCTTCACGCAGCGAACGCCATGGGCAACCGTCTCGCGGTGATCGTCGCCGTAGATGTCGGGCATTGCCAGGCGGTCGTCGAAGAACGCCATGTCGAACTTGCCGTCTTCCAGCGTACGGGCAATGCGCTGGTAGTACTCCGGTGTCATGAAGTCGCTCATGCTCGCGGGATGGCGCCACGAGCCGACATAGTTGGTGCAGTTCTGTGCCTGCATAAAGGCAATCAGACTCATCTGCCGAGAGGGCGAGGTGTTTTTCATGGAAGTTGTCCTTGTCGGGTGGATGGGATGTGTTCAGTCGACGCGCGCGCCAGAGGCGACCACGGCTTTGCCCCAGAGCGCATGCTGTTGCGCCAGGTAGCTTTGGAGCTGCGAGGGCGACCCGCCAAGCGCGTAGCTGCCTGTCGAGACGAACTGCTCGAGCACGGCCGGATTCTTGAGCGCGGTGTCGACCGCGGCGTTCAGCCGTTGCACGACGGCTGCGGGGGTGCCTTTGGGCGCAAGAATGGCGGACCACGGCATGGCCTCGAAGCCGGTCAGACCCTGCTCAGCCAGCGTGGGCACGCTGGGTGCGGTCTGGAAGCGCTTGAGGGTGGCGATTCCCAGCATCTTGATGCGGCCGCCTCTGACCATCGGGAGCACAGCGCCTGCGGTGTCGAATGCAACGTTGACTTGCCCGCCGATCACGTCGGTGATCATCGGTGGCGAGCCCTTGTAGGGCACGTGCAGCAGGTCGATGCCGGCTTCTTTCTTGAGCATTTCCATCGCGATGTGGCCGGTAGTGCCATTGCCGCTCGAGCCATAGCTCACCTTCCCGGGGCGCGACTTGGCCAGCGCGATCAGCTGCTTGAGGTCGTTGACAGGCGAATCCGCGGACGTGAAAAGCACCAGCGGCGACGCCGAGACGGATGCCACGGGCTCGAAGTCCTTGATCGGGTCATAAGGCAGCTTCTGGTAGAGCCACGGGTTGATCGCGAGCGTTCCGGTCGAGCCCATCAGCAGCGTGTAGCCGTCGGGCGAAGCGTTCTTGACCGCCTCGTGCGAAATGATGCCCGCCGCACCGGGCCGGTTGTCGACGTAGACCGCTTGCTTGAGCGTCTCGGACATGCTCTGCGCCACGCGGCGTGCGCTCGTGTCGGTACTCTGGCCTGCAGGGAATCCGACGATGAGCTTGATGGCGCGGTCTGGATAGTCGCCGGCGAACGCGGTGCCGTCGAATGTGGCCAGCGACGAGGCCGCCAGCGCGGAGAGGCAGAAGTTTCTGCGATCGATCATGGTTTTGTCTCCAACTTTTGTTGTCGCCCCGTCTTGCAGGGCATGCAGCAATTGTTGAGGTCACCAGCCTCTCGAACAAATCGAGAACCACGATACACTTATAAATTATCTCGATAAATCGGGTCGATCTGCATGCCATCTTCTTCCCCCGCCGCAACCTTGCAGGCACTCACGGTGATCGGGCTGGAGCTGATCGAGCTGGAGACCTTCGTGGTCGTGGCGAGCGCCCGCAGCTTCAGCGCGGCGGCGCAGCAGTTGCACGTCACGCAGCCCACCGTGACCGGGCGCATCAACCGGCTCGAAGCCTCGCTGGGCGCGCAGTTGCTGCGCCGCACGACGCGCAAGGTGGAGACCACGGAAGCGGGCGAATCGCTGTTGCGCGAGGCCGTCAAGACGCTCGATGGCCTCGCGCGATTGGTGGACGGATTTCGCAAGAAAGCACGCAACGCGCGCCAACGTGTGGTGGTGGCGGCCACGCCGACCATCGCCGCGCTTCGCCTGCCGCCCATCATTCAAGCGTATGCGGAGCGTTATCCGGATGTCGAGGTCGAGTTGCTCGATTTGCAGTACGCGAGCGTGCTGGCCGCCATCGACGACGGCCATGCCGACGTTGCAGTGCTGGCACTTGAAGGCAGTGACAGGCGCTACCGTTTTGTCCCGCTCTGGCAAGACGACATGCTGCTCGTCGCGCCCCAAGGCCATGCGCTCGCCCAGCGCAAGAGCGTGGGCCCCGAGGACCTGGCGTCGATTGCGCTCATGGTGGTCGACCAGTACCAGGGCGTGCGCGCGCGCATCGCCGACGCGCTTCAGGAACGGGGGCTGAAGCTGCCCCCGTCGAAGGTTGTCGGCAATCTCAACACGTTGCTCGGCATGCTGGACGCGGGCATGGGCGTGACGCTGCTACCGAGGTCTGTGTCCAACCGCGGCAGTGTGGCCAAGCATGCGCATATCGAGATCGAGGGCGTTGACATGACGAGGCGTTTCGGTGTCGTGACCGCTCGCACGGCTCAGCTCAGTCCGGCCACTCAGAGTTTCATCCGGTTCGTCAGGCAAGCGGACATCCACCCCAGCAACTGACTCGCGGCGCGCCTGCTGGCCTCGATTCATCGAGCCAAATTATCAATTCATCGCAACTCTCGAATTGTTGAGTGCGACCGCGGTTTCTAGACTCCAGCGCATTGAAATGCACTTGGAGACAAACACATGGAAGCGATCGCATCATTCGAAGCTCGCCAACTGCGCGACGTTCTAGGCACCTTCGTTACCGGCGTGACCGTGGTCACGACGCGCGACGCATCCGGTGTCGCACACGGGGTTACCGCGAACTCCTTCAGCTCTGTATCGCTAGACCCGCCGCTGGTCCTGTGGAGCCAGTCCTTGTCGTCCAGGAGCTACGAGGCGTTTCATGACAGCGATCATTTCGCGGTCAACATCCTTGCTGACGATCAGATCGACTTGTCGAACCATTTTGCAAAGTCGCGCGACGACAAGTTCAGCGGTATGGCGCACGCCAGCGGCGTGGGCGGCGTTCCGGTGCTCGACGGCGCGGCAGCGCATCTTGAATGCGTGAAGGTCGCCGAATACCCCGGAGGCGACCACGTCGTATACATCGGTCGCGTAGAGCGCATTTCGCAATCGGGCCAACGTCCCCTTGCTTTCGGCAACGGAAAATACCTGGTGGCCTATGCCCACGACCTCGGACCCACCGCATTGCGGCTGGGAACGTCCAAGCCGGCGGATCTTCGAGCAATCCGCCTTGCCATCGATGAAATGCCCCGCATCGCTGCTGCGCTCGGAGACCACACGGTGTGCCTCTCGGTGTGGGGCAACCACGGACCGACGGCCATTCACTGGGAGCCGTCGCGCCAACCGGTCAGCGACCAATTGCGCCCCGGCCTCGTGATGAGCATCACGCGGTCCGCGACAGGCCGTGCATTCGCCGCATTCCTGCCGGATGCGATGACCCAGCATTTGGTTGAGGAGGACCTGCGCGTCTCGACCGCCACACGGGAGACCATTGCCGAGCGGCGCGCGGGATTCGATGTCGTCATGGGTCTGGTGCGCCAACGGGGCATTGCCCACGCTGTCGGCGCAACGCCTTCGCCGATTCACCAGATTGCCGTCAATGCCTTCAGCGCGCCGGTCCTGGATGCCGAGGGCCAGATGATCATGGCGCTTTCCGTGACCTCGTGCGCAACCCGACTGGGCATTGAATGGGATGGCGAGGTGCCGCGCGGCCTTGCCGCTGCCGCAGGGCGCATCTCCAAAAAACTTGCAGGCAGCATGACCGAGGTGACGGCATGAACGCGCAGGGCGTCGAGCCGGGCGCAGACAACCTGCGCGAATTTTCGCCAGAGCGCGGGTTGGCGCCGGGCGGCGTGGTCTTCGACGAGGTCGACACTGCCGTGCGGGCTGTTTCCCGCGGCGAGTTCGTGCTGGTCGTCGACGACGAGCATCGCGAGAACGAGGGCGATCTCATCATCGCTGCCGATGCCGTCACCCCTGCGCATCTCGCATTCATGGTGCGCCACACCAGCGGCATCGTCTGCGTGGCCCTGCCGGCGGACGTGCTTGATTGCCTGGCGCTGCCATTGATGGTTCGCGACAACGAGGAGTCGCATCAGACTGCATTCACCGTGAGCGTCGATTGCAGGCGCGGCACCACCACCGGCGTATCCGCAGCCGACAGAGCGCGCACCTTGAACGCGTTGGCCGACGCGTCGTCGACTGCATCGGATTTCGCTCGGCCCGGCCATGTCTTTCCATTGCGCAGCCGCCCTGGCGGCGTGCTGGTGCGCCCCGGGCACACCGAGGCGGCGTCCGACCTGGTGGAGCTTGCCGGCCGTTCCCCAGGTGGCGTGCTGTGCGAACTGGTGAACGAGGACGGCAGCATGGCGAGGCGGCCTGATCTCCTGCGATTCGCATCAACGCACGGCATCCCGATCATCTCAATTGCACAACTGATCGACCACAGAAAGCAGATGCGCAAGGGCCTGGAGCGCGTCGGCGAGGGCCGGCCATGAGCGAGCATCAGAGTGAAACGGAAGCGAGCATCGACGAAGAACAGATCTCGATTCCCTGCGTGCTGATGCGCGGCGGCACCAGCAAGGCGCTCTTCTTTCACGAACGCGACGTGCCGCCCGCGGGCCCCGCGCGCGACCGGCTGCTCAAGCGCGCGATGGGCACGCCCGACGTGCTGCAGATCGACGGCATGGGCGGCTCGCGGCTCGTGACCTCGAAGGTCGCCATCGTCCAGCGCTCCGCGCGCGAGGATGCCGACGTCGACTACACCTTCGCGCAGGTCGACGTGGAGCGCGACGGCGTCGGCTACGACGCCAACTGCAGCAACATCTCCTCGGCCGTCGCGCCCTTCGCCATCGACGAAGGGCTGGTCGAGGCCGTCGAGCCGGTCACCACCGTGCGCATCCACAACACCAACACCGGCAAGCTGCTGGTGTCGAAAGTGCAGGTGAAGAACGGCAAGGCCCGCGTGCACGGCGACTGCGCCATTCCCGGCGTGCCGGGCACAGGCGCGGAGATCCTCATGGACTACGCGGGCACCGTGGGCGCCAAGACCGGCCGGCTGCTGCCCACGGGCCAGGCGGTGGACACGGTGACGCTGGAGGACGGCCGCCGCATCGAGGTCTCGCTGTGCGACACGGCCAACCCCTGCGTGTTCATCGCGGCGCAATCGCTCGGCTTGCACGGCAGCGAGCTGCCCGACGCCATCAGCGCCGACCGCGCGCTCATCGAGACGCTGGGCGAGATCCAGTCGAAGATGGGCGAACGCATCGGCCTCTACGCCGACTGGCGCGAGGTGCACCTGCCCGGCCTGCCGCTGGCGGTGATCGTCGCGCCGCCGGCCGACTACGTGGACGTGAATGGCCGCACGCAGGCGGCCGCCGCCATGGACCTGCGGGCGCGCCTCGTGTTTCTCGGCAAGTGCCACGACAGCATGGCCGGCACCGGGTCGCTGTGCACGGCCGCCGCCTCGCGCGTGACCGGCTCCACGGCGCACCAGGTTGTCGGCGCGGGGCGCGCGGCCACGGGCACGCTGCGCATCGGGCATCCGCTCGGCGTGATGGAAGTGAAGGTGGTGGCCGAAACATCCGACCACCCGGCGAACACCCGCTTCTCTGCACTGGGCCTCACACGCACGGCGCGTCGCCTCATGGCAGGCCAGCTGTACGTTCCCCTGCGGGACTGCCCTGCTGGATCTTGCTCGCCACAGACAAGCCGGATGAGGTCTCCCTGACGCCCCACGCCGGTCTTCTCGAAGATGTGGCGCAGGTGCGTGCGCACAGTGCTGATCGCAATCGACTGAAAGCATCATCTGTTCACTGGCGCCGATCGCGCTCGTCGACGACGCTCATGCTGGCGTTCGCATTGCTGGCAGTCGCTGGATGGCTCTGGGTGGGGTTCGTCGCTTGGGCGGGACGGTCAAACGAAACGCGGGATCGGCGCACTGCGTCAAGGCAAGGAGGTAGATGCGCTAGAGGAGGTCGGCAGGCAGCCCGACAGCCCGTGCGCACCCTCGGGTGGCAGGATGCCCCAGCGTGCACGCACGCTGCGCGCGTCGTCCTCGTCCGCCCAGGGCAGGCGCAGGCTGCCGGTGCAGCTGGCGGTGGCCAGCAGCGGCTCCAGCAGCGCTCCCTCTGAGCGGAACTCCGGCGTGTCGAGGATCAGCACCATGCCGCCTTCGCGTGCCAGCGCACCGGGGGCCAGCCAGGGCGAGGTGCGCGGGTCGCCGTCGATCAGCAACTGCACGGCCGGGTCCATGTGCAGGACCACCGCGCCGGCGAACCAGGTGTCGCCCACCATCAGCCGCAGGGGACGGTCGCCAGCGCGCTCGCGCCACACGGCATCGACGGCCTCGGCGATCTGTCGCGAGGGCAGGTTGGCACGCGTGATGTAGCCGTGCCTTGCGCTCCAGACACCGTCGACCCAAGCTTGACCGAACGAACCTGCGACATGCAACAGTGCCGCCGCGGCGAGCGTGACGGCCCAGCGGCGCCGGCCCCAGCGCTCCGCCTCGAGACCCGGCACCACCGCCACTGCCCACACCGCAGCCGGCAGGAAGAAGGTGCTGAGCCACGAGGCCACCAGGTGCGTCTGCAGCAGGGCCGACGCTGCCAGCACCAGGCACGCTGGCCCGAGGGTCGCCCAAGCGAGAAATTGCCGGTCGAAGCCATCCTGCGCCGCCGGTCGCACACCCGGGCTGCGCTCGCGGGTGAACCAGGCCACTGCGACGAACAGCAGCATCGGCGACAGCCGCGCGACCTGCACCAGCAGGATGCGAAGCGGCCGGGAGTGCACGTGCGCGGCCAGGCCCGAAGGATGCACCGAGTGCCGTGCGTAGCCGATGGTCTGGTTGCCATGATGCAACAGCCACACCAGGTGCGGCGCCATGAGCAGCAGTGCCACCGCGCCAGCGCGCAGCAGGTCGCGCCGCACGCGCGCATCGCGCCACGCTCCCTCGCGGACGATGAAGGCCGCGCCCACCGCGAACTGCACCACGGCGCTGTATTTGGTGAGCATCGACAGCGCGGCGAACACACCGAGCCATAGCCAGTCGAGGCGCCCCGTTGCCGGCGCGCGCAACACGCGCCACAGCATCCACCAGTAGCCTGCCATCGGCAGCAGCTGCACCGTGTTGTGGTTGAAGATGGTCGCGCGCTGCACGTGGTAGGTCACCAGCGTGCCGAGCAGCACGGCCAGCGCCGCCCGCGCGGGAGACATCATGCCCAGCGACCAGCGCCACAGGATGTAGAGAGCCCCTGCCCCGCAGCCCACTCCTGCGGCGTAGGTCAGCCAAGCCTGACGACCAGCCAGGGAGACCAGCAGGCCCATCAGCCAGCTCGGCAGCGGCGGATGCTTGTAGTAGCCCCATTCCAGGCTGCCGCCCCAGAAGAGCTCCTCGACGTTGTCCCACGGGGGTGTCTCGTAGAAGGTTGCCATGGGCAAGGTCCAGAGCACCACCAGCATGCCGAGTGCGGCAAGGACCGCGCAGTGCAGTGGGAAAGGTCGCGCGGTCGCCGGCAGGGCACGACCGGCGGGGGGATTCAGCCAAGAGTTCATCGCAGCCGTTTGTAGTACGACCGGCCTACCAGGGGCTGACTTGGCGTTCCGAATCCGCGACAAACATGGAGGCGTTCGCCGACGGTCCTCTGCCATTGCAAAACCGCGACGCGAAGCATGCGGCAAGTAACGCGTCGTGAGCTTCCGCAGGCACGCAACCTTCTGCCTCTGACCTGCGCCTCGGGTCCCGAGGTCAGTCTCGGCGCTGCTCGGCGCGCTGAGGAATCAGCAGAACGCAACCGAGTATGAAAGCGCCCAGCGCGGCCGAAGCCGTGTAGCGGCTCAACGCGAGACCGCCGCTGCTGAGCGGCTTGTCGAGCAGATCGCCCACGGTCGCGCCGAGCGGACGCGTGAGAATGAACGCAACCCAGAACAGGACCGTGTGCGACACCTTCGTCCACCTGTAGGCGGCTACCACGAGTGCGAGTCCCGCAGCAAAAAGGAGGGCGCCACCTTCGTAGCCCAGACCCAAGCCACCCTTGCTGTCGGCCATCCAGTCGCCGAGTGCCGTGCCCAGGGTCTGTGAAAAGAGGATGGTCGTCCAATAGAAAATCTCCGCCTTGCGCGACGAGATGTCCGACACGGAGACCGACCCCATCGCGCGGTGCCACAGGGCCAGGGTTGCGAGCAGCAACGTCAGCAGGATCGCCGTGCCTCCCAGGTAGCCGATGCCCAGCGACCGGTCGAGCAGATCGGCCAAGGTCGTTCCCACGGTGGTGGTTGCGATGATGACCGTCCAGAAGAGAAAGGGGTGGAACTTCCGGACGGAGATCTGCGCCGCCACGGCCACAACGAACAGCGTGGCGAAGATGGCGGTGCCGGTGAGATAGCCCAGACTCATCGACATGGTGACCGCGTCGCCACCGGTTTCGCCAAGCGTCGTCGCCGCAATCTTGATGACCCAGAACCAGAAGGTGACTTCTGCGATCTTGCCCACGCTGATGTGCCTTGGCGCTCCGGTGTCGTCAGTGATGCTCATCGGCGGCCTTGAGCGCGAGGTAGGTTCCGCGGTCGACTTCATGCAACTGCCGCGGATATTTTTCCGTCTCCGTGTACCAGGCATTCCTTCGCGATACGGCGTCCCTGGCGCCGATGTAAGCGTCTACCGCGAGGAAATAGCGCATTGCGTTGCGCTCGACCAGTCCATGCGTTCCTCCGATGTACTCGGGTTGGCCTTCTGGCTTTTGCCCAATCTCAGTGAAGCCGACCTTCGAGCGGCCGAAGGTGGCCAGGTAGGCCTCCATGGCGGTGCGAGTAAGGACGTTCTCGTCATACGCGTACGAGAAATGCAGAAAGCTGTGGGTTGCATCGGCAGGCACGGCCTCGAAGGCGATCTGGTAGTTGCCGGTGCCCAGCGGTCCGGCCTGCGCACCGAGTCCCACCTCCAGGTGCTGTGGGGTCGCGTCGACCACATGGAAATCGAAGGCCAGGCGAAAGGCACTGTCGACCGGCCGGTCGTACTTGCGCACCACGCTCAGCGCGACGACAGGGCTCCCGCCGTTCTTCGACACTGCGCAGTCTCGATTGTTGATATGCAGCAGCATGGCCTGGCACCAGGCTTCGGGCGTACGCAGGGCCGAACTGATCGCCGAGACCGGATGATCGACGATGGCGTACACGTCGCCCTTGAATCCGTTCGTCGTCTCGCTCGCGTTCAGTATCAGGGGGCGTTTGAAAGTCGACCTGTCCAGCAAACCGTGCAACAGGAGGAGCTTGCCGCTCAGTTCTTCGGCGCCTGATGCCTGCACGGCAGATGCGCAAAACGCCATGACGACGGCAACAGTGGCACCGGCCACGCGGCGTTGGAGTGAGTGCAGCAGGAACATGTTGCGCTCCAGTGTGAGATGCAGCGACTTAAGAAACACTTAATGGCCTGCAGCCCCCGGGGCTTCGCACCTTAAGCAGCGGTTAAGTCGCCCTCGCCTAGGCTCGCTGGCACCTCTCTTTGCTGTCACCGCGGGTCTCCATGGACATCATCAGCCTCGTCATCGATTTCGGACTCCACATCGACAAGCACCTCGAGGCATTCGTTGCTGCGTATGGACTGTGGGTCTATGCGCTGGTCTTCGTGATCGTCTTTGCCGAGACCGGCCTGGTCGTGACGCCCTTCTTGCCGGGCGATTCATTGCTCTTCATCGTCGGTGCGCTGTGCGGCATCGGGCTCATGTCCTGCGCAATCGCAGTACCGGTCCTGTTGGCGGCGGCCATTTCGGGCGACCAGTGCAACTTCGCGCTGGGGCGCTACTTCGGGCCGAAGGTGCTGCGGGGAGAAAGCTCGCGATGGTTCAATCGCAAGGCCTTCGACCGAGCGCACGCGTTCTATGGCCGCCATGGTGGCGTGACCATCGTTCTTGCCCGGTTCATGCCGTTCATCCGGACCTTCGTGCCATTCGTGGCCGGGGTCGCGCAGATGAGCCGGGGCAGGTTCAGTGCCTTCAATGTCATCGGGGGCATTCTGTGGGTGGTGACACTGTGCCTGGCCGGTTACTTCTTCGGCAACCTGCCGGTGGTGAAGGATCACCTCGAAGTGATCATCTGGGCCTTGATTCTGGTGCCGGGCCTTGTGGCTGCCGTGGGCGCATCCCGTTCGTCGGGCGCCCGGAAAGAGCTTCGCTGACGCGGTTGCTAATCGGATGGGGCGGCGCTGTTGTCGTGTCCGGTGGGCGCGCCGAACCACACCCGCACTTCAAGTCCGGTCTGCTGCGGACCTTCATGCAAGGACACCGTCGCGCCGTGGCGCTCAGCAATCGATTTGACGATAGCCAGTCCCAGGCCACTGCCGGCCGGATCGCCTTCGCGCACATGCGGGCCTGCACCGCGAAAGAAGCGATCGAATGCGCGGGATCGTTCCGCGAGCGGAATGCCGGGGCCGTTGTCGGTCACGCTCAGAACGGCGGCGCCGTTGACGATGGCCGAACTCACGTCGACCGTGCTGCCACCGGGCGAATAGTGCAGAGCGTTCTGCACCAGATTGTTCAGCAGCGCCCGCAGTTCGTGAGGGTTTGCCAGCACGGAGGTCTTCGACATGGCGACCGCGCCCAGATCGATCTTCAGGAGCGAGGCGGCCGCCGCATGTTCCGACACCGTGTCGCGAACCAGTTGATCGAGGTCGACCTCCTCCCGGTCAGGGTTCCCACCTCTGGGTTCGGCGCGCGAGAGCTGAAGCAGTTGCTCGACCATGCGCTGCAGCCGATCGATGCCCTCGCGTGCATCGCGAAACGCGGCCGCGCGACTCTGGGTGTCATGCGTGTGCTCCAGCAGACCGATCTGCAAGCGCAAGGCGGTGACGGGCGAGCGCAGCTCATGCGCCGCATCGGCGACGAACCGCTGCTGCAGAGCGAACGCGGCGCCCAGCCGGTCCATCAAGCCGTTGAATGCACGGACCAGCGGCTGCAGCTCGCGCGGCATTTCGGTGCCCGCGATCGGCTCCAGCGTGAGCGCGTTGCGTTGGGCGATCTGCGCAGTTGCCTCGTGCAGCGGATGCAATCCCCGGCGCAGCGCCAACACCAGCAAGCCTGCGATCATGAGCGCCAGCAGAAGCAACGGGAGCAGCAGCTTGGACGCAGCTTCCACCGCCATCTCCTGTCGGGCGGCAGTGCGCTGCGCGGCCAGCACCACGAAGTTGCCTTCGACGACGGTGCAGGTGCGCCATTCGACACCTTCGAGGGTCGCGCGGCGCGCTCCAGCCTCCGGATGAAACTGGAACGCGAGAGCGCCGTCCGGTACACCGACAGGTTGGCCGTCGCGCCGCCAGACGCGCGTGACCAGGTCCGACTGGTCCGGAGCGCGCGTGCGCGGTTGCGCGGCCTGGGCAATGGCCGGAAGGGCCTGCCCTTCGGCGTGGTAGCGCCCGACTGCTGCGGCCACTTCGCGCAGGTTTTCGTCCAGCACTTCGTTCATTTCGTCGAGCACGAAGACGTATGCCACGAGCACGAGCACGATCGAGCCGAACGCCAGGGCGCCGAGCGTCCATTGCAGCAGTCCGCGTCGCAGCGAGCGCAAGATCAGTCCGCGACGCGGTAGCCGACGCCGCGCACGTTGACGATGACGGCGGCGCCAAGCTTTTTGCGCAGGTAGTGCAGATGCACTTCGATCGCATTGCTGCCGATCTCTTCGCCCCAGCCGTACATCGACTCCTCCAGTTTCTCGCGCGAAAGCACCACGCCGGGCCGCTGCATCAGTGTTTCAAGCAGGGCGAACTCTCGCGCCGACAGCGCAACGGGTTGCCCGCCCTGGGTGACCGTCTTGCGCAGCGGGTCCAGCACCAGGTCGCCTGCGCTCAGCAACGAAGAGCCGCTTCCGGCGTGTCGGCGCAGCAGCGCACGCACGCGTGCCACCAACTCGTCCATGTCGAACGGCTTGACCAGGTAGTCGTCGGCACCGGCATTGAGCCCAGCGATACGTGCCGCGACGGCATCGCGCGCGGTCGCTATCAGCACCGGCAGGTGGTTGCCGCTTCGTCGCACACTGTCGAGCAGGGCCATGCCGTCCTTGACGGGCAGTCCGAGGTCCAGGATTGCCAGGTCGTACACGCCGTTGCGCAACGCCAGTTCGGCAGCCGCGCCATCGTGTGCCCAGTCAACGGCGAAGCCGGCGTTGAGCAGGCCCTGGCGAACGGCCTTGCCGATCATGGGATCGTCTTCGACGAGCAACAGACGCATGGATGGACCGGTGCCTTCATTCGCGATGCAGGAAGTGGAGCGCGGCGCTCTCGCAGGCATCGTAGCGCGTCAGCAGCGCGACCATCCATTTTTCGAGCCGGCCGCGCAGGCGCCACGCCGCGGCAGCACCGAGCATTGCCACCGGCAGCGCGGCGGCAATGTCGAAAGGAAAGTGCACGCCCAGGTAGACACGGGCCCAGCCGACCACGAGGCCGAGCGCCAGAAGCGGGAACACCAGCCACGATCCGCGTGCCGAAGCGAGCGTTGCGAACGCGGCCGTCCATATCAGCGTGACGTGGTCACTCGGCAGGCCCGGGTCGTCCACATGCGCCAGGAACTGATGACCCATGTGCAGTGCGAACGGCCGTGGGGACGGCCACGCCATGCCGAACAGTTGTGCCATGCCGAGGGCGAGCAGCACGGACAGCGCGATGTAGAGAAGGTCGAGCCGCGTGCGCTGGCCTCCGCGCAACCAGAGTACACCGCCGACGACAGGAAGAGTGAAGATCAGCCACTGGGCGCAAAGGCGCGCAAACGCCAGCGTCAGCGGTGCGGGCTGCGGGCCGGCGTTGATGAGTTCGAACAAGTGGGCGTTGCTGAGGATCATGCGACCCGTGATCTTCGGCGGTTGCTGCTTAAGTGCGACTTAAGCCGCTGTTTGTTCGCGTCCGGCGGCGGCGGCTGCGAATCTGCTGGCGGACCTGGCGCGGGGGTTTGCGGCCATGGTCCGAAAGGCCAGTTCGCCGCGCCCTTTCATCCTTCGCGCGAAGGCAGGCTCGCCACGTGCGTGCGAGAAAATTCCACCCCCTTGCGGCACATCGCAAGGTCGCATCCCAGGCTGCGCAGCCCCATGTGCACCGCCGCGTCGATGTAGCCCTCGGGTTCGACCACGCCGCGTCGCACGGCCTGGATGGTGCCGGCCGAAGCACCCTTCAGAAAGTCCGTCGCGGCCTCGACGTTTTCTACTTCGAACTGTCCGCGGTCGCGCCCCGTGACCAGGTCGGCGGACATGTATTTGTCGACCAGCGAGCCGTGCGGCCACACGTCCATGCGAATCAGGAACTCGGTGTGCTTGGGGTCCTGCAGCGAGCGCACGAGATACAGCCGGAAGCCGACGGAGAAGCGCTGCCATGGCTCTTTCAGGAAGTCGTAGACGGGCAGGATGTCGGTCATGAGCGCGTCGCTCATCGCGATGCCCGCGGCCACGACCGCGTCGTCCAGCGACTCGAAGTAGCGATAGAACGTGCCGCGCGAAATCCCCGCCTCGCGCGCCACATCCTCGATGCCCGGAATGGCGCTCACCCGTTCGGTGAACGTGCGTGCCGTCGCTTCGAGAATCCGGGCCCGCATGAGCGCGCGGCGTTTCTCGGCCACTTCGGGACGGTGATCGAAGGTGTCCGCCATCGGTGCTGCGCTCCTGCTTCTTTGTCGGATGAATCGGGGTCGCCGAATATAGGTGCGCTTGCGCCGCCGCACCATCGGCATGCACCCGAGCGGACACTCCGTCAGGATGACGGATCGTCATTTGCACATAGGGAAACAGATGTGGCCGGCATGCGGGCCCGGCGCTAGATTCGACTCGTCGATGCGCATCGATTTCACGAAGCCGGGCAAGGCATGGCGCCTTGCCCCGGGGTACATCACGTCATTCGAGGAATCCACATGCTCACCACTGTCAGGCCCCCTGTCGCCGCAACCCCTGCCGCCAGCTCTGCGGTTCCCCGCAAGCAGCCGGCGGTCAACGTCGACGAATGGGTGCGACCGAACCGCGAAATCATCGAGCGCGCCACCCGCCTCGTGCCGCTGATCCGCGAGCACGCGGCAAGAACCTCCGAAGACCGCCAGGTCGCGCCCGCCGTCATGCAGGCCATCGAGCAGGCGGGCCTGTTCAGGCTGCTGGTGCCCAAGCGCTATGGCGGCTTCGGCACCAACCTGCGCACCATGATGGAAACGGTGGCCGAGGTGGGCCGTGGCGACGGTTCCACGTCGTGGGCGGTCGCGCTGCTCAACGTGTGCACCTGGTTCGCCACCACCTACTCGCAGCGCGCCCAGGACGAGGTCTTCGGCGAGAACCCGAACGCCAAGTGCTGCGGCATCTTCACGCCGGGGACCAAGGCCGAGCGCGTGGAAGGCGGCTACATGGTCAGCGGCCGATGGGCCTATGCGTCGGGTTCGTTCGCGGCCGACTGGGGCACGCTGGGGATGTTCCTGCCGAACGCCGAAGGCGGCTTCACGCCGGCGCTGGGCCTCATTCCGGCGTCCGCGTGGACGATCGAGGACACCTGGTTCGTCACCGGCATGAAGGGCTCGGGCAGCAACACCATCGTCGTGGTCGACCACTTCGTGCCCGACCATCGCATCCAGACCTTCGCCGACCTGATGGAGGCCAGGTTCGCCACCCCGCACCAGGACACCGAGCCGCTGGCCAACATGGTGTTCGTGCCGGTCGCGGCGCTGGTGCTGGTGGGCGCGCAACTCGGCCTGGGGCGGGCCATGATGGACCTGACGCTGGAGCGGCTGCCGAACAAGCCGGTGGCATACACGACCTATGCGCAGTCGAAGAACTCGCCCACGCACCAGCTCGCCGTGGCCTCGGCCGACACCAAGATCGACCTGGCCTACCTGCTGATGCAGCGCGCCTGCGCGGACATCGACGGCGCGGCGGCGCGCGGCGAGGTGATGTCGCTGCTGCAGCGCGGGCGCGTGCGCAACGACACCGGCCACATCTTCGCGCTCGTGAAGGAGGCCTTCGACATCCTGATGACGGCCAACGGCGCGGGTGCGTTCGCGGAACCGAACATCATGAACAAGCTCTGGCGCGACAGCGAGATCGCCGGTCGACATGCCTACGTGACGACCGAAGTGGGCAAGGAGGCCTACGGCCGGTTGCTGCTGGGGGCGGACGGTGGCATTCCCCTGGTGGCGCTGTGAGCCGCGCGGCGCAGGTTGCGGCCACCGCGCCTTCGGCACTGCACGCCACGCGGCCGCTGTTCGCGCGAACGATCGAGCGCGTACCCGCCGTGGCGCGCGAAGCGCTCGGCCACGATTTCAAGGCGGGCATGCGAAGGCTTGCGGCGGGCGTGTGCGTGATCACCACCGTCGACGAAGGCCGCTTCCTGGGCTGCACGGCCACGGCGGTCACTTCGGTGTCGGCCGAGCCGCCCACACTGCTGGTGTGCCTCAACCAGGCGTCGCGAACGCACGCCGCCGTCATTCGCGCGGGGTTCTTCGGCGTGAGCGTGCTGTCGGCGGGGGACGAGCAGATCGCACGCGATTTCGCCGGCATGAACGCCGTGCCCGACCGCTTCTGGGACGACGGCTGGACGACGCTGCACTCGGGCGCGCCCGTGCTGAGCAACCGGGCCGCCGCGTTCGACTGCCGGGTGTCGACGGCCACGGCCGTCGCCTCGCACACGGTGATCTTCGGCGAGGTGGTCGGCGCGTGGCAGCAGGCCGGCGGCTTGCTGGTGTACGCGGGAGGGCGGTTCATCCAGGTGCCCGCGCAGTGACACGCGCGGCGGGTGTGCGACTGCGCGCATGGCAGCATGCGGCCCCGGCGGATGGCGCCGGGGCGCTTCGATCAGCGCATGCTTACCAGCGCACCTTCACGCCCAGGCTCGCCTGCACGCTGCCTTTGGTTCGCGTGTCGCCGCCCGAAGCCCACAGCTTGCCCAGCTCCGCATACAGGCTCGTGCTCTCTGTGAGCTGCAGCGTGCCGCCCGCCGCCAGCTCGGTGCTGGTGCCGCCCGTGCGCGTGGCGATGTCGGTGTAGGCGGCCGGGCCGACGAAGCGGGTGATGTCCGTGCCGCTGCCGCTGCGGTACACGTTGAAGCGCACATAGGGCTGCAGCAGGCCGGCGCTCGTCGCGATCTCGCCCTTGACCCGCACGCCGGCGCGCACCAGCCAGCCGTTGTGGCTGTTCTGTTGCACCAGGGCGCCGGCGATGCTGTTGTCGTCCAGGCTCACGCGCTGGTGCACCAGCTGCAGCTGCGGCTCGATGGTCCAGTTCGGCGCAATGGCGAAGGCCTGGCCCACCTCGACGGAGGCCAGCAGGCTGTCGCCCTTGCCCGAGCTGCCGAAGCCCAGCGTGGGCGAGGCGGTGTAGCGGTGGCGTCCGCCCTGCAGCACGCCGTCGACGTACAGGCCGTCGGCGTTCTTCCAGGTGGCATAGGCGCCCAGGTACTGGTTGCGCAGGTCGTTGGAGCCGCTCGCGTAGTTCTGCACGCCGTTGGCGAAGCCGGTCACGCGCATGTCGCCGTCGAGCTGGCCGACGTACACGCCCACGCGCCAGTTGGGGTCGGCCCACAGGTCGGTGCCGGCCTGGAAGCCGGTGAGGCGGCCCTTGCTGGTGGGGCTGACGTTGCCGGCCTGGCCGATGGTGCGCTCGGTGCTGATGATGCGGGCCCAGGCCTGGCGGTAGCCCTGCTCGGGTGATGCGGTGTTGGCACCGCTCGGCCCGTCGTCGCCCACGCGCTGGTGCAGGTTGCCCAGCATCGACAGGTTGGCCTGGCGCAGCTGTTCGGGCAGCGCCGCGTACAGCGGCACTTCGGTGCGGTAGGTGGGCACGACCGCGCCGTTGGCCGTGGTGCTGGAGCGCAGGTACCAGTTCTCGCCCGCGCCACTCGCGTCGGCGGCGTACAGCCGGTACTGGTAGGCGCCGGCATCGACGTGGCCGCCGGCCAGGCTGAAGGCGCTCTTGGTGGTTTGCGCGGTGGTGGTGGCGCCGTTCAAGGCGCTGATGATCTCGATGCCGCTGCCGGTGGTCAGCGCGCCCAGGCCGCCCAGGTTGACGATCTGCACGCTGGTCGTGCCGATGGCAATGGCGGTGCTGCCGCTCAGGACGAGCCGGTCGCTCACGCTGGCGCTGCCGCCCAGCGCCGTGCCCAGGCGCAGGGTGCCGCCGTTGCCCACCCACGGACCGTTGACGGTGAGGGTGGTGCCGGGCGCGCTGCCCACCAGCGACACGACGCCGCTGTTGGTGACGGACGCCACGGTCTGGCTGTTGCCGGCCAGGTCCAGCGTGGCGCCCGAGGCCACCGTGAAGGCGCTGGCGCTGCTGAGCGTGTTGGCCGCGGCGGCGCGCAAGGTGCCGGCCGTGACGTTGGTGCCGCCGGCATAGGTGTTGGCGCCGCTCAGCGTCAGCACGCCCGCGCCGGCCTTCACCAGGCCGCTGGTGCCGGAGATCGGGCCCGTCCAGCTCAGGCTGCGGCCGTTGGTGTCGACGGTGCCCGTGCCGCCCAGCAGCAAGGCATTGCCCACGACCAGCCCGTCGGCACCGGCGACGACGCGGGCGGTGGCGCCGGTGTCGATGGCAATGGCGCCCGACATCGCCGAGCCGGTGTTCAGCGTGAGGCTGTTGCTGCCGCCGGTGAATTCCACGGCCAAGGCGCGGGTGACGCCGTCGCCACCCAGCCCGCCGGCGATGGTGCCGCTGTTGGTGAGGGCGAGGCTGGCGCCGACCACGCCCACGCCCCCCACGCCGTTCGCGCCGTTGGGCCGTCCGTTGTTGTTGACGCCGCCCGCTCCGCCGGCACCGCCCGCGATGGTGCCGGTGTTGGTGATGGTCGCCGCGGCGGCCGTGGACGAGAGGCCTGCGCCGCCGTCGCCGCCCGCGCCCGGCGCACCGGTGCCGGTGCCGCCCCCGCCGCCCGCACCGCCCGCGCCCCCTGCGCCGCCCGTGATCTGGCCGGTGTTGTTCACGATGACGGCGCTGCCGGCCAGCGTGGCACCGATGCCGCCCGCCCCGCCGCCGCCGCCCGAGGCGTTGAGCTGGCTGGGCAGCAGGTTGGTCCCGCCGGCACCGCCCGCGCCCGCCGTGATGGCACCGGTGTTGGTGAAAGTGAGTCCCGGCGTCGTGGTGCTCAGGTAGAACCCGCCGCCGCCGCTGCCCCCGCCGCCGGCTTGCGAAAACGCGTCGCCGCCCTTGCCGCCCGCGCCGCCCGTGGACGTGCCCGTGGCCGTGTAGCTGCCCAGGGGCGTGCTGAGGATCGACCCGTACCCGCCGGCACCGCCACCGCCGGCCGCCCAGTAACCGTTGCCCCCCGCGCCGCCGTTGCCGCCGGTGTAGCTGCTGGTGGACGAGGAGACGTTGTTGGCGATCGACGCCCCCTGGAAGCCGCCCCCGCCGCCGCCGCCGTAGCCGTTGCCGTTGAGCGCATCGCCGGTCTGCGCCTGGCCGGCGCTGCCGCTCGCCCCCTGGAACGCGCCCGGGCCGGCCGCATTGCTGGTGGCGCCCGCCGCGCCGCCCGTGCCCGCGGTGGCGCCAACGAAGGTGCCGGTGTTGGCTGCCGACCCGGCCGTGACGCCCGCCGGGGTCGACGACCCGCCGGCGCCGCCGCTCGCGTTGACGGTGGTGTCGTTGAGCCCGCCGTTGCCGCCGGTGCCGTTGCTGCCGCCGGCGCCGGCGTTCAGCACCGGGTTGCCCACCGGTTGCCCGCCCGCGCCGCCGGCCGCCAGTGCCGGCCCGGCACACAGCAGCACCACCGCCATGGCCACCGCCGTGCCGCTGCCCGCGCTGGACGACCGCGCATGGCCGCGCGAGGTTTCGGGTGCGGCGACCCAGGCAGCGAGCGTTGGATTCCAAAGCGTCCGGAAGATCTTGTTCATGGTTTTCAACTTGTTCGTTACCTGATCGGGCAGGCGCCCGCATGCAGCAGCAGCAATTGCTCGCCCCCTCCACACGCTGTCGATTTCGAAATA
Organism: Variovorax monticola; assembly: GCF_051216855.1. NCBI lineage: Bacteria > Pseudomonadati > Pseudomonadota > Betaproteobacteria > Burkholderiales > Comamonadaceae > Variovorax > Variovorax monticola. Next base: position 984,764 of record NZ_JBPJZP010000001.1, on the reverse strand, counting down.
CAAGTCAAAAATGTAAGCACGCGTACCAACCGGCGATATGCCTGAAACCGGGTACCCCTTCGATGACCGAAAAGCTGGTTTTTTCCGCGTGCTGGGTCTCACGAACTACCCTGGGTACCGGCCTACCCTGAAGTGCTTCATTAAGTAACCGATGTTTCTTGATGGGTTCGAAAGTACTCAGTTGAACCGGGTGCCACCGATGACGTGGCGACGTTTTGCGCTCAGACCGGTACGGCCTTCGGGCGGCGCACGGCGCGCACCTTGCCGCTGTCCCCGCCGCCGCAATAGAAGAGATCGGCCCCGTCGGACTCCAGCCCGCTCACGCCCACGCCGCTCGGCATCTCGAGCCGTTCGAGCACGGCGCCGCTTTGCGGGTCGATGCGGCGGATGTCGCTCTGGTCGCCTTCCCAGGTGCCGTGCCACAGCTCGCCGTCGACCCAGGTCACGCCGGTGACGAAGCGGTTCGACTCGATGGTGCGCACGACCGCGCCGGTCTCGGGGTCGACCTGGTGGATCTTGCGGTCGCGGTACTGGCCTACCCACAGGCTGCCCTCGGCCCAGGTGAGCCCGGAGTCGGCGCCATGGCCCGGCGCCGGAATCGAGGCCATCACATGGCCCGTGGCGGGGTCGATCTTGTCGATGCGCGAATCGGCGATCTGGTAGAGGTGCTTGCCGTCGAAGGCGGTGCCGGCGTCGCAGGCGACGTCGAGCGTGCGCGTGGGCTCGCCGCTGTGCGGATCGAAGGCGATCAGCTGCGCCCCCAGCGCGGCCCAGACGCGCTGGCCGTCATGGGTCACGCCGGCCACCTTGTCGCTGCCGGGGAAGGGACCGTACTCGCGCACGATCTCGGCGGCCTGCACGTTGGCCTTTGCCTTGGTCCGGGAACCGTCTCGGAAACTGTCTCGGGAATCTGCCGTGCTTGCATTGCGGGTCATCGTTGGCTCCTTGTGGTGCACCGCGGATCGGCGCCCTGGAGACGACTCTATTCAATCGGCAGCGCGGCGGGGAGTAACAAGATCGTCGTGAATCCGGCCAGCGGCGGCGCCAGCCAGCGCCGTGCCCGCGCCTGCCCGATGGCGCGCACGCGTCCCTCGGCCTCGAGCTCGGCCAGCGCGCGCTGCACCGTGCGCTGGCTGGCCCCCAGGGCCAGGGCGAGCGCCGAGGTCGACCAGGCCGCGCCGTCGGAGAGCAGCGCCACCAGCGAGGCCTGCTCGCCGTCGATGGGCGGCGCCAGCAGGACCACGGTGCGTTCGCCCTGCGGCTTGAGCACGAAGCCGCGCGGCGTCGCCTCGATCCGCGCCATCGCCTTCAGGAGCGCGCGCAGCCGGCCGATCTCGACGCGCAGCCGCGCGCGATGCGTTTCGTCGGGCCGGCGGGTGCGGAAGGCATCGGCAATCAGGGTTTCGCGATCGACATCGCCGGGCCATGCCGCGGCCAGCGCGCGCGCCAGCGCGAACAGCACCGGTCGTCGTGCGAGTGGCTGCCAGGCGGCATCCGCACCCACCCCGCGGCGGCAGGCATCGACCACCAGCGCCTCGGACGCCAGCAGGGTCGCGACCTCGTCGAGCCGCAGCGCCTGCTCGCCGCCGTCGGCCAGGCGCCGGGCGGCCGGACGCTCGAGCACCGCCCTTGCCTCCGCCACTTCGGCCAGCAGCGCCGGCACGCGTGCGCGCTCGGCCGCGGCGTGGGCGCGTGCGAGGGCCGTGCGCGCGGTGTCGATGCGCAGCGAGCGCAGCGCGAGTTCGGCGGCGCTGAGTTCGGCCACCGCGGCCAATGCGGGCGGCAGGCCTCGCGCGTCGAGCATCGCCAGCGCGGCCGACGCCTCGTCGAGGCGCCCGAGCAGCAGGAGCCGGCGCGCGGCGATCAGCCGTGCCTGCAGCGCATTCGCGTGATCGGCGCGCGCCTCGAGCGCGTGTGCCGCCGCGGCCAGCGCGCGCGGCGAGCCGCCGAGGTCGCGCATGGCCAGCGCCACCTCGGCCTCGGCGACGACGCAGCGCGCGCGCGCCAGTTCTTCGTGCACGCCGAAGCCGCTGGCGGCGCGCCGCAACAGTTCGCGGGCGCGCGGGTGTTCGCCGAGCTGGGCCATCGCGATGCCGCGCAACGCCAGCGCCGGCGGGTCGTCGCGCAGCGCGATCCGCTTGAGCGCGCCGAGCGCATCGCCCGCGGCCAGTGCGCGGGCGGAAGCGGCAATCAGCGAATCCATGCGGGCAGTTCGTGCGGCTTCAGGCCTGCGCGGGTGCCGCGGCGATGAGCGGCGCCAGCTGGGCGCGCAAGCGCCGCACCGCGACTTCATGAGGCAGCGTCTGCGCGCCGCGCCCGCAGGTCGCGGCCTTGCGGATCAGCCGCATCTGCTCGCGCTGCAGCTGCGCCTTCAGGCGCCGGGCACGCAGGCCGAAGGCCCAGCCCATTTCGCGGCGCACCTTATAGCGCGCCAGCGGGTCGCCCAGGCGCACCCATTCGTCGTCGCGGATCAGCTCGCGCTCCGGCACGAAGTACGCCGCCAGCGCATGCAGGTAGGCGCCGTTCTCGCGCGCGGCCACGCGCCAGAAAATGCCGGCCGCCACCACCGCGGGAATGCCCTTCACGGCCAGCAGGACGGCCATTTCGCCATAGCCGTCGTCGAGCAGGCCTTCGAGGAACGGCGAGTTCCAGATGAAGTGCATGGCCCACGCCAGCGCGAAGCACAGGAAGGCCACGGCGATGCGTACCGCCCTCGGGCGCTCCGGGTGCAGCAGGTACCAGGCGACGCCGAAGGACGCGATGGTGGTGTAGGCCGCATGGCTCCACAGCCCGCTCATCAGGCCGCGCGTCAGCAGGTTGAGCAGCACCGGATACACCTGGTTCTCGAGCGGAAAGCGCATCGAGGCGTTGACGGTGTAGCTCAGGTTCTCGACCACCTGGAAACCCAGGCCCGCCATGGCGCCGACGATGAGCACCGACAGATACGTTTCGAACTGGTTGCGCGCCACCAGCACCAGCAAAACGACCCCGGCGAGCTTCAGGAATTCTTCGGTGATCGGCCCCGCGATGGCCGGCCCCCACACCGCTGCGAACTCCGGCGACACCAGCTTGGCGCACAGGCTCTGGATGGCGATGTTGGCCGGCGCCGCGAAGTACACCGCGCCCATGCCGCCCCATGCAAAGGCCAGGATGTAGCCCTCCGGCGGATGCTGTTCCAGCAGGTCCAGCGTGCGAAACGCGAGGAAGAAAAGCAGCGTGTACATGCCCCACGCCAGCAGCCCCAGGAAGGCGGTGACCGGCACCACGCGAAACCCCATGGAGAACATATGGACCGTGTAGAACAGGCCGTTGACGATCAGCGCCGCCAGCACCCAGAAGGCCGCGCGACGGGGCTGGAAGAAGGAGTCGGTGCCGACCGGCCAGACACCCCGGTCCAGGGCCTGCGCATGCGCGAAGACGGGCGTGTTCACTGCGGCTGTGCCTCCAGGTCCATCGAGTCGAGCATGCGCCGGGCGTCGGCCTGCGCTTCCTCCAGGCCGTCGTTGGCGCCGTAGAAGTCGATCTGCACGAGCGACTTGCGCGGCAGGTCGACCACCTGCCAGAAGCGCCCGGCCAGCTTCGCGCCGTAGTAGGCGAAGGTCTTGCCCTGCAGGCCCCAGGACGTGACGAAGCCGGACACGTCGCCGTCGATGGTCAGGCCCTGGCCGCGCTCCATGAGCCGCTGCTGCCGCACCAGGGGACCGTCGGGCCCGCCCTGCCACTGGCCCGTGGTCACCCGGAACTTGTGGGCGCCCTTGAACAGCATCAGCGACCGGCCGGTCCTGGAGCGCGACACATCCATCTGCCATCCGTCGGCGGGCACGAACCGGGCCTGGCCGACGGCCACCGTTTCGCCCTCTTGCAGCGGCCGGGCACCGGGCGTGTGGCGGTCCCAGAAGGCGAGGCCGCCCACATAGGCGGCAATGGCGAGAAGGACGGCGAACGCGCCGGGCCAGGTGCGATACGGGATACGGCGTGACGGCTCGTTCATGCGCGGATCGTGCCATACGGACGGCCACGCTCCGGTCAGGCCGAGCGGGGTGCGCCGCGTCGCTCAGTCGTCGCTCAGTCGTCGCTCAGTCGTCGCCGTGGCGCTCGGCGAGCCGGGCCACCTCGCGGTCGAAGGCCTCGTGCTGTCCGCCACAAAAAAGCTCGCAGAGCCGGTCGACCTCGCCACGGTTGCGCGCATCGACAACGCTCGCGTCCTGCTCCAGCTTGCCCTTGCCGAAGAAGCCCTTGCGCAGCTTCATCGACACGGCCTGCAGCGGGTAGCTGCCTGCGCGGTCGCTGCCCAGCGCCGTGACCCACAGCTCGCGCTGGTCGGGTTCTTTCTTCAGCACCAGCGCGGGCAGCGGGCCCTCCTGCCGCTCGTCCCATTCCCTGTGTTGCTCGGCCCAGGGGAAGGCATCGTCGCCGGCTCAGTGCGGCGAAGGCGTCGCATCCTTCGGGTCGAAGTGCCCGGCGTAGGTCTGTCTGAGCACGCTCTTCTGGATCTTTCCCGTCGCGGTCTTGGGCAGCGCGTCGACCAGGATCAGCGCCTTGGGGCACTTGTAGGGACTCAGCCTTTCCCGCAGGCGGGCTTCGAGCGCCGCGATGTCGATGCGCACGCCCGCGCGCTGCACGATGACCGCGGTGACGGCCTCGGCCCAGTGCGGATGCGGCAGGCCGATCACCACGACCTCGGCGATGCCCGGCTCGGCTTCGTACAGCGCTTTCTCGACCTCGATGGAGGCGATGTTCTCGCCGCCGCTCTTGATCACGTCCTTGAAGCGGTCCTTGAACCAGAGGATGCCGTCCGCATCGAAGAAGCCCACGTCGCCCGAGTGGAACCAGCCGTCGCGAAACGCCTCGCGCGTGGCCGGCTCGTTGTACAGGTAGCCGCTGAGGGCCTGCGGGCTGCGGTAGGCGATCTCGCCGGCCTCGCCCTGCGGCAGCGCCTTGCCCTGCGCATCCAGGATGCACACCTGCACGTTGGTGCCCGGCGTGCCCGCGGCGCCCGGATGGCTCAGCTGGTGCTCGGGCCGGAAGAAGGTGGCGACCGGGCTCATCTCGGTCTGGCCGAACATCAGCGAGAAATCGCAGCGGAAGGTCTCGATCGCCGCGCGCAGGTCCTGGTCGGGCATCGGTGCCATGGCGTAGACCGCCAGGCGCAGGCTGCGCACGTCGCGCGGCCGTGCGCGCTGGGCCTCCAGCAGCGCGCGGTACATCATCGGCAAGCCGAACAGCACGCTGAGCTTTTCGCTTTCGACGAGGTCCAGCAGCGCCTCGGCGTCGAACCCCTTCATGACGCAGATCGTTCCGCCCGCGGCCACCACCGTCGTGCAGATGGCGTTGAGCTGCGCCGTATGGAACATCGGCATCATGGCCACGGCGCGGTCGTCACCGCTCATGCGGGTGTCGACCGCGGTGCCCAGCGACTCGAGGTAGATGGCCAGGTGGCTCGCCACCACGCCCTTGGGCGCGGAGGTGGTGCCGCTGGTGTACAGGTAGGAGATGGCGGCGCGGTCCTCGACCAGCACCTGCGGCACCTGTTCTGGCTGGCCGCGCTGCAGGGCCTCGTATCCGTGCGATGCCAGCCCCGCGGGCAAGGCGTCGAGCGCGGGGCCGGGATCGCCGATGACGACCACGTCGCGCAGCGGCTGCCCGGCTTCCAGTCCGGTCATGAACTGGTCGAGCAGCCCGGCCGCCACCACCGCGCCGCGGACCCTGGCATGCCCCAGCACGTAGCCCAGTTCCTTGTTGCGCCAGAACAGGTTGATCGGCACGCACACCACACCGACCTTCGCGCAGGCGAAATACGTGGCCAGGAACTCGGCGCTGTTGCCCGACATGAGCGCCAGCGCATCGCCGGGCCGAAAGCCGAGCGAGAGCAGCCCGTGAGCGACGCGATTGCTCAAGCGCTCGAACTCGCCGTAGCTGAAGCGGCGCGCACCGTCGATCACCGCGTCCCGCCGGGGCGCGCGCGCGGCGCTGCGCGTGAGCAGGTCGCCCACGTTCACCCGCTGGATCAAGCTGTCCGAAAGCGCGTGTTCTTGCGTCATGGTCGTTTCCTTGGAAGGCGTGGAAGGCGAGACAGAAGGGTCGGGAAGTTCGCGTCAGGGGCGCCGCTTGAACATGATCTGGCAGTGGCCGGTCTGCACCGGCTCGCTGCGCTGGTTGCGCAGGTTCATGCGCAAGCCGACGATGCCGCGGTCGGGTTTGCGCGTGGTGCGCATCTCCTGCACCGTGACCGCGGCGCGCAGGGTGTCGCCCGGGCGCACGGGGGCCTCGAAGGTCCACTGCACGCCCAGCAGCCCCAGCACGGTCTCGTCGAACAGCCCCGCGCGCGACGCGAGCCCGAAGGCCATGCCCAGCACCATGGGGCCGTGCGCAATGCGCCCGCCCACGCCGGCCGCCACGGCGAAGACCTCGTCGGTGTGGATCGGGTTGAAGTCGCCGCTCAAGCCCGCGAAGGCGCCGATGTCGGCCTCGGTGATGGTGCGCCCCGGCGTCTCGATGACGCGGCCGGGCTCGAAGTCTTCGTAATACCAACCCATGGTGTCTCCTGCTGCTTCTTGTTGAAGGCGTGCGCGTCGAGCGCTCAGGCCCGCGCGGGCACGTGGCGCTTCTTCCAGCTTCGAAGGTCGCGCATGCCCGCCAGGCCCCGCGGGTCGACGCCCTGGGGAAAGATCTGGTGCTTCTGGATCTTCTGCGTCGCCGTGGTCGGGATGCGGTCGGTCACCCAGACCCAGCCCGGTGCCTTGTAGTACGCGAGCCGCGCGTTGCAGAAATCGAACAGCGTGCGCACCGCCATGTCGATGTCCGCCGTGGACGCCGTGGACGACGGAACGCCGCGCAGTACCAGGCAGGCCAGCACTTCTTCTTCGCGGATCTCGTCCTGCACGGCCAGCACGGCCACGTGCTCGACCAGCGGATGGATCTGTAGCAGCGCCTCCACTTCCGCCGCCGCGATGTTCTCGCCCGAGCGCCGGATGATGTTCTTGCGCCGGTCGACGAAGTGCAGCATGCCGTCGGGCGCGCGCGTGACGATGTCGCCGGTATGAAACCAGCCGCCACGCCATGACTGCGCGGTGGCCGCGGCGTCGTCCAGGTAGCCGCTGAAGAAGTCCTTGCGCGGGGTGGCCTCGGAATGGCGGATCACCATCTCGCCGTCGGCGCCGTCGGGCACATCGGAATCGGCGTCGTCCACCACGCGCACCTCGACGCCCGGCTGCGCGCGGCCGAAGGCGCGCGTGCCGACCTGGCGCGGCGAACGGTTGTCGGTCAGCGCGCGCACCATCTCCGTCATGCCCCAGATCTCGATCAGCGCAAAGCCGAAGCGCGCCTCGAAAGTGGCGTGGCGCTGCGGCTCCACGCCCGCACCGATCGCGAAGCGCACGTGGTGCTCGCGGTCTTGCGGGCCCTGCGGCTGGCCCAGCAGCATCGGCACCACCACGCCCAGGTAATGCACGACGGTGGCACGCGACTCGCGCACTTCGGTCCACCAGCGCGCCGTCTGGAAGCGGTCGGTCTGCACCTGGCAATTGCCCTTGAGCATCACGCAGAAGAACGACAGGATGGAGGCGTTCACGTGGAAGACGGGCAGCGGGTTGTAGAGCCGCTCGCACGCCTCGCCGAACGCGCACAGGCCGCCGAGCGTGGCGTACCAGGCGCCCGACGCGAGCTCGTAGCGATGCGACAGCACGCAGCCCTTCGGCCGCCCGGTGGTGCCCGAGGTGTAGAGCACGCTCGCGGGCGTCTGGCCGTCGGGGGTGCTCGAAACCGCACGCTCGGCCGGCGGCGCGAGCCCCGGTGCGAACTGCCCGAGGCGCACGACCGCCGGCTGCCGCCGCGTTTCACGCAGTGCCGCCTGCAGCAAGGGCGCGAGCGACGCGATGCACACCACCAGGTCGATCTTCGCGTGGTCCACCACGTAGGCCAGTTCGCCGGGGCGATGGTCGGGGTTGAGCGGCACGCAGCAGATGCCCAGCGCGTTCATGGCCAGCTTGTGCAGCAGGTGCTCGGGCCGGTTCTCCAGCAGCAGGCCGATGCGGTGGCCCATGCCGTAGCCCGCCTGCGCATAGATGCCGACGAGCGCGCGCACCTCGACGGCGGCCTGGCGATAGGTGATCTCCACACCTTCGGCTGCGTACGCGCGCGCCGGGTTCGCGGGCACGGCAAGGAACGCATGGTCCGCATAGGCCTGCGCCGCGCGGAAGAAGGTTTCGCCGATGGTGGATTGTTCGTCGATCGCGATCACGGCCTGTTTCCTGGTGCGTATGCCTCGGCGGGGCCGGTCACAGCCGCAGCACACCGTAGCCGGTGTCCTCGCTGAAGGGCGCATTCAGCGACGCCACGATCGCCATGCCCAGGGCATTGCGCGTGTCGACCGGATCGAGGATGCCGTCGTCCCACAGTTCCGACGTGGAGTAATAGGCGTCGCTCTCGGCCTCGAAGCTCCTGAGTACCGGCTCGCGGATTTCCGCGACCTGCTCGGGCGTGAGCTCGTGGCCCTGGCGCTGCAACTGGCGCACCTTGACGTCGGCCAGCGTGTTGGCGGCCTGCTCCGCGCCCATCACGGCGATCTGCGACTGCGGCCACATCCAGAGAAAGCGCCCGTCGAATGCGCGCCCGCACATGCCGTAGTTGCCCGCGCCGAAAGAGCCGCCGACGATCACCGTGAACTTCGGCACCGTGCAGCCGACCTGCGTCATGATCATCTTGGCGCCGTCCTTGGTGATGCCGCGTTCCTCGTACTCGCGCCCGACCATGTAGCCGGTGATGTTCTGCAGAAAGACCAGCGGCGTGCGGTCGCGGTCGCACAGCTGCATGAAGTGCGCCGCCTTCAGCGAGCTGTCGTTGAAGAGCACGCCGTTGTTGGCCAGGATGCCGACCTTGCAGCCCCAGATGCGCGCGTACCCGCAGACCATGGTGGTGCCGTAGCCGGGCTGGTACTCATGGAACTTGCTGCCGTCGACCACGCGCGCAATCACCTCGCGGATGTCGAAGCCGGTCTTCCAGTCGGCGGGCACGATGCCGTAGAGCTCGCCGGGGTCGTGGTGCGGCGGCTCGGCCTCGATGCGGTCGATGCGCTGCTTGGGCATGGGCGAGGTCTGCGCCAGGATGTCGCGCGCCAGTGCCATCGCATGGGGCTCGTCGGCGGCGGGGTAGTCGCAGGTGCCCGAAATGGTGGTGTGCATCTCGGCGCCGCCCAGTGCCTCGGCGGTGACGACCTCGCCGGTGGCCGCCTTCACCAGCGGCGGGCCGCCAAGAAACACGCCGCCGTTGCCGCGCACGATCACGCTGTAGTCGCACAGCGCCGGAATGTAGGCGCCGCCCGCCGTGCAATGGCCCAGCACCACGGCGATCTGCGGCACGCCCATCTTCGACAGCGTGCACTGGTTGCGAAAGATGCGCCCCGCCGCATGCTTGTCGGGAAAGAGGTCGGACTGCAGCGGCAAAAAGCCGCCCGCGCTGTCGCACAGGTGGACGACCGGCAGCCGGTTCTCGATGGCGATGTCCAGCGCACGCACGATCTTCTTGACCGACAGCGGATACCACGCGCCGCCCTTGATGCTCGGGTCGTCGGCGTGGATCATGACCTCGCGCCCGTTGATGATGCCGATGCCCGACACCTGGCCCGCCCCATGCACCTCGCCTTCGTAGGCGCGGTTGGCGGCCAGCGTGCTGAGCTCCAGAAAGGGCGTGCCCGGGTCGAGCAGCAACTCCAGCCGCTCGCGCACGGTGAGCTTCTTTTGCCGGTGCAGCCGTTCGAGATCGCGTGCCGGGCGCTCGAAGCGCGCGCGCTGCACCTGTGCGCGCAGCGCCTCCACGCGCTGCGTCATGGCCGCATGGTTGTTCCTGTAGGCGGCCGTGCTGGTGTCGACCTTGCTTTCGAGGCGTCTCATGCAGCCACCCCTCCGGTTTTGGCTTCGGTTTTGGCTTCGGCTTCGGCGGCGGTGCGCACCAGCACCGCGCCGCGCTGGAAAGTCTGCCCGACCGCGAACGGCAGCTCCATGACCACGCCGTCCGCAGTGGCCTCGATGGTCAGCTGCAGCTTCATGCTCTCGATGACCAGCAGCGGCGCGCCGGCGCGCACGGGTTGGCCGACCCCGGACTGCAGCGAGATCACCACGCCGGGCATGGGCGCGAGCGACACACCGGCGCCCGCCACAGGCGCGGCGACCGCCGAGCGCGTGGGATCGAGCCGGTCGACGCGCCAGGCACGCCCGCGCAGCTGGACGAACACCGCGTCGCCGTGCGTGGCCGCCTGCAGGCGTTCGCGCCGCCCGTCGACCACCGCCACGAAGTGGCCGCCGCCCACGTCCTGCACCGGCACGCGAACGTCGTCGACCTGCGCCCCGCCGGGTCGCCGGATGACGCCGTGCGTGACCGCCGGCGTCTTGCTGAATTGGTAGTGGGTCATGGCATGGGGGTGCGCTAGTTGCGCCATGCGCCCATCGACGCATAGGGCTCGGGAACGAAGTGAAAGGCCGGATCGGGCGCGGCGCTGGCCGCCACCGCCAGCACGGCCTGCCGCTCGGCGTCGCTCAAGGGCTTCGGCGCCAGGTCGGCTCGGTGGCGTTCGAGAAAGCCGGTATCGGTCTGGCCGCGCGCGAACGCAGGGTGCTGCACCACCCGCGCCAGGAAGTCGCTGTTGACCGTGACGCCGAGCATCGTGGTCTCGGCCAGCGCGGTGCGCATGCGCGAGATGGCCAGCGCGCGGTCGGCACCGTGCACCACCAGCTTGGCGAGCATGGAATCGAAGTCCGCCGTCACGGCCGCGCCGTGGGTCACGCCGCCGTCGAAGCGCACGCCCGGGCCTTGCGGCGTGACAAGCATCAGCACGCGGCCGGTGTCGGGCACGAAGCCGGCGTCGGCATCCTCCGCGAGCAGGCGGCATTCGATGGCATGGCCCGACCAGCGCACGTCGGCCTGGGCGAGGCCCAGGGGCTGGCCCTGCGCCACGCGCAACTGCAGTTCGACCAGGTCCAGCCCGGTGACCATTTCGGTCACGGGGTGCTCCACCTGCAGGCGCGTGTTCATCTCCAGGAAGAAGAATTCCCCGCTCGGCGCCACGATGCATTCGACGGTGCCGGCGTTCACGTAGCCGGCCGCCGCGGCCAACCGCACTGCGGCGTTGCAGATGCGCTCGCGCAGTTCGGGTGCCAGGCCGGGCGCGGGTGACTCTTCGATCAGTTTCTGGAAGCGGCGCTGGATCGAGCATTCGCGTTCGCCCAGGTGGATGACGCGGCCCTGCGCGTCGCCGAAAACCTGCACCTCGATGTGCCGCGGCTGCTCGACGAAGCGCTCCGCGAACAGCCGGCCGTCGCCGAAGTAGCGCTGGCTCTCGGCGCGGGCGGTGTGGATGGCGCCCGCCAGTTCGGCCTCTTGCCGCACGATCTGCATCCCCTTTCCGCCGCCCCCGGCCGCGCCCTTGATCAGCAAGGGGAAGCCGACGGCGCGCGCGCGCTCGGCGAAGGTGGCGGGGTCGTCCGCCTCGTCGGCGGAAGGGGTGACCGGCACGTCGTGCTGCACGGCGAAACGGCGCGCGCTGATCTTGTCTCCCATCAATGCGATCACCGACGCAGGCGGGCCGACGAAGACCAGGCCGGCGTCCACCACGGCCTGCGCGAACCCCGCGTTCTCCGACAGGAAGCCGTAGCCCGGATGGATCGCGTCGCAGCCGCTGTCGCGTGCGGCACGGATCATCGCGTCGCCGTCGAGCCAGGCCGCCACGGGCGGATCGCCGAAGACCTCGACGGTGTCGGTCGCAACAAGCAGCGCGGGCCCCGCGCGGTCGCGGGCATGCCAGGGCACCACTGTGTCGATGCCCAGGCGCTGCGCCGTGCGTGCGATGCGCAGCGCGATCTCGGCCCGGTTGGCAATGAAGAGCTTGCGGATGAGGGTCATGAGGATGTTCCGTGCCGCTTCGCGGGGCGGGGTTTGGCGCGCGCGGGCAGCGCGCCGGCGGCCACGATCTGCTCCAGGCGTGCCAGCCGGCGCTCCACGTCGCCGCCTGGCGATCCGGCGCCTGCCCCGGCGCCCTGCACGGCTCCCGGCGCAGGGACCAGGCCGCCGATCAGCATGGCGGTGTAGCGGTCGGCGGTCGCCTCGACATCGATGGTGCCGCGCCCGTAGAGCAGCGACCACATGCGGTGTTCGATGCCGCCATACACCATGCTGCGGACCATCTCGGCGTCGGTGTCGGCAGGCAGTTCGCCCGCGGCCACGGCCTCGCGCACGGTGAGCAGCAGGAACGCCGTGTAGCGCACCTGCAGGTCGTGCAGGACCGACTTGAAATACTCCGGACTCGTGCGCACCTCGTGCAGCACGATGCGCGACAGGCTGGGCTCCTCCACATACACGCGCAGGTGCCGCCACACCAGGAAGCGAAGGCGGCTGCGCAGCCCCTCGATGCGCGAGAAACCTTCGGCGATGTCGGCGATCAGCGGCTCGTACATGCCGCGCAGCACTTCGTTGAGCAGGTCGCGCTTGGTCGGAAAGTAGGCATACACGAGGCCTTCGACCACGCCCACGCGGGTGGCGATCTCGCTCACCGACGAGCGCTCGAAGCCCTTCTCGAGGAACACCTCGCGCGCGGCGGCAAGGATCTCGCCCGCGCGCTTCATGCGCCGTGGCGTCTGCTTGCCGGCGGCCTGGGGCGCCATGACGGAAGCGTTCATGGCCGGCGCTCCGGCAAGCGGTCGTCGCCCTTCGGCGCAGCCGCATCGTCGGCGAATGTCACGGGCGGCTGGTACTGCGGGAATCCGTCGTACGGGAAGGTGCGCTCGGCGGCCTCGAGCTTCCAGGTGTGCCGCGCCGTCGGCACGCCGCCGTCGACCCGGATCACCGCACCGTTGATGAACCCGGCGGCCTCCGACAGCAGGTAGACCACGGCGGACGACAGCTCGGCCTCGGTGCCGAAGCGCTGCAGCGGCACCTTGCCGCGCATGCCGCGCAGCAAGGTGCGGTAGTCCTCGTCATAAGTGTCGATGCCGGACGAGGCGATCCAGCCCGGCGCCACCGCGTTGACGCGCACGCCGGCATGGCCCCATTCGCACGAGGCCGTCTCGGTCAACGTCAGCACGCCGCCGCGCGCGGCGCCCGAATGGCCCATGCCGGGCAGTCCGCCCCAGATGTCCGCGAGCATGTTCACGATGCTGCCGCCATGCTGCGCCATCCACTGCACGAAGCACTCGCGCGAGAACAGGAAGGTGCCGTGCAGGTTGTTGCGCACCACCGCGTCCCAGCCCTTGAGCGAGATGTCGCGCAGGCGCGCCGGGTACTGCCCGCCCGCGCAGTTGAAGAGGCCGTCGAGCCGCCCGTGCGTGGCGATCACCTCCGCCACGGTGGCAGTGACCGCCGCTTCGTCGCGAATGTCGCAGGTGTGGCGCGAGACATCGCCCGCCCGTTCGGGATAGATCGCCGCGATCTCGTCGGCCACCGCGTCGAGCTTGGCCATTTGCCGCCCCACCAGCGCCACGTGCGCGCCCAGGCTCGCGAGTTCGTGCGCGGTGCAACGGCCCAGCCCGCTGCCCCCGCCGGTGATGACCACGGTCCGGCCCTCGAACAGGCCGGGGCGGAACGCCGAACGGTAGCGGTCGAGGTTGGCGGCAGGGGGGGTGTCGGTCGGCATCGGTGCGTGTCTCCGCGCCACGGTGCGGCGCTTGTCGTGCGTCGAATCTTCCGGCTGCAACAACCTGGTGTCAACGATTCAATGAGATGTACTCAAATTATTTGATAAGGGTAAAACCCGACCAATGACTGCTATTCAAACGCAAAAAGATGGCGTCTCATTGCGTGTCAAAGAACAGTTATTGAGTTCAGGTCATTTTTCAGCCGCACGCTTGCCGCGACGAACTGCCGGGCCTCGCCGGCCGGACGATCGACGCCGCCCACGGCGCAACCCGCTTTTTTCTTCTCGACGGAGAACCATGCACACGAGCACATCCACGGCCTCGGCGGCCCAGCGCTTTTCGGGCTTGTCGGACGACGAGCAGGAAATCCTGACGCAGGCCGACCACTTCGCGAAGAACGCGCTCTACCCCTTGTCGGCCCGGATGGACAACGAGGAATGGTGGCCGCCCGAAGCGTTCGCGCAGATCGGCAGCACCGGCTACTTCGGCATCCCCGTGCCGGAGCGCTACGGCGGCGTCGGGCTCGACCTGTTCGCCAGCGGCCTGGTCGTGCAGGCGTTCTCCCGGTGGAACCATGCGCTGGCGCTGAGCTGGGTGGCGCACGAGAACCTGTGCCTCTACAACATCTACCGCAATGCCGACGAAGCGCAGCGCCAGCGCTACCTGCCGCGCCTGTGCAGCGGCAGGACGATCGGCGCGCTCGGACTGACCGAACCCGGCGCGGGCTCCGACGCGCTCGGCTCGATGCGCACCACGGCCACGCGCGACGGCGACGACTACCTGCTGAACGGCGCCAAGATCTACATCACGAACGGCGCGGTGGCCGACGTGATGCTCGTGTATGCCAAGACCGACAAGAACAAGGGCGCCAAGGGCATCTCGGCCTTCATCGTCGAGAAGGAGTTCCCGGGCTTCAAGGTGGCGCAGAAGCTCACCAAGATGGGATTTCGCGGCAGCCAGACGGCCGAGCTCGTGTTCGACAACTGCCGCGTGCCGGCGGCCAACCTGGTGGGCGGGGAGGACCGCGGCGTGCAGGTGGTGATGAGCGGCCTGGACCTGGAGCGCGCCATGATCGCGCCGATCTGCCTGGGCATCTCGGAGCGCGCGTTGCAGCTGTCCATCGACTACGCGCGCACGCGCCAGCAGTTCGGCCAGCCGATCGCCAACTTCCAGATGATCCGCGCCAAGCTGGCCGACATGTACGTCTGGATCGAATCGATGCGCGTGTTCACCTACCAGGCGCTGCGCGCGGCGAACGACCTCGAAGTGGGCGGCGGCGGGCGCGGCGACATCCACATGATCACGGCCGCCTCGGTCATGTACGCGGCCGAGACCATGAACAAGGTGCTGAACGAGGCGGTGCAGATCCATGGCGGCCTGGGCTACATCTGGGAGTCGGAGGTCAACCGCCTGTACCGCGCCATCAAGCTGCTGGAGATCGGCGCGGGCACCACCGAGGTTCGCAAGGTGATCATCAGCGACGAGTTGCTCAAGCGCTGAAACGACGGCCGTTGCGTTCCCCTCCCCTGAAGACTCTCGCCATGAAAAACTCTCTCTCCCTCCTGTCGGTGGCCCTGCTTGCCGCCGGCTTCGTCTCGCCCGCCCTGGCGCAGCCCGCGGCGCCCGACAAGGTCAAGGTCGGCTTCGTCACCGACATGTCGAGCCTGTTCGCCGACATCGACGGCAAGAACGGCGCCATCGCCGTGCAGATGGCGATCGACGACTTCGGCGGCAGGCTGCTCGGCCAGCCCATCGAACTGGTGAGCGCCGATCACCAGAACAAGGCCGACATCGCCGCCACCAAGGCGCGCGAATGGATCGACACGCAAGGCCTGACGATGCTGCTGGGCGGCTCCAACTCGGGTGCCGCGCTGGCCATGGCCCGCTTGGCGCAGGACAAGAAGCGCGTGTTCATCAGCGTGGGCGCCGGCAGCCCCGCGCTCACCAACGAGCAGTGCAGTCCCTACACCATCCACTACGCCTACGACACGGTGGCGCTGGCCCGGGGCACGGGCAGCGCGGTGGTCGAGGGTGGCGGCAAGACATGGTTCTTCCTGACCGCCGACTACGTCTTCGGGCAGGCGCTCGAGGCGGACACGGCCGCGGTGGTCAAGGCCAAGGGCGGCACGGTGGTCGGTGCGGTGCGCCATCCGCTCAATGCCTCCGACTTCTCTTCGTTCCTGCTGCAGGCGCAAAACTCGAAGGCGCAGGTCCTCGGCCTGGCCACGGCGGGGGGCGATGCCATCAACGCCATCAAGGCGGCGAAGGAGTTCGGCATCACGAAGTCGATGAAGGTCGCGGCGCTGCTGGTTTTCATCACCGATTTCCACAGCATGGGCCTGAAGAACACCGAAGGCCTGCTGTTCACCACCAGCTGGGACTGGAACCTCAACGAGACGTCACGCTCGTTCGGCCGCAAGTTCTTCGAGAAGACCAAGCGCATGCCGACCGACCTGCAGGCGGGAGACTACTCGGCGACCATGAACTACCTCAAGGCCGTGCAGGCCGTGAAGACGACCGACGCCGACACCGTGATGGTCTACATGAAGAAGACCCCCATCGACGACTTCTACGCCAGGGGCGTGATTCGCCCGGACGGACGGATGGTGCACGACATGTACCTGATGCAGGTCAAGTCGCCGGCCGAGTCGAAGGCGCCGTGGGACTACACGAAGCTGGTGAAGACGCTGCCCGGCGCGGAGGTCTTCACCGCGAAGGAAGAGAGCAAGTGCGCCTTGTGGAAATGACGCGCCTTGCGCCTTGCGCCATGCACCGGCCTGATACCCTTCGAGCCCCTTCGCTCCAGCCCGCATCCGCATGACCGACCTTCCCGCCAGCACCGCCGCAGACCGCAACAAGCAGCCCATCCTCGACGTGTTGATGCAGACGCTGGGCGCACGCGGCACCGCGCTGGAAATTGCCTCGGGCACCGGGCAGCACGCCGCCTGGTTCGCGGCCGCACTGAGCGGATGGACCTGGCAGCCCACCGATGCGGACGCGCGCCTGCTGCCCGTGCTCGCAAGCCGCGTTGCGCAGGCCGCGCTGCCCAACCTGCGCGCACCGTTGCTGCTGGACGTGATGTCTGCGCAGTGGCCGTCGCAGGGCGACGCGTTCGCCGAGCGCTTCGACGCCGTCTACTGCGCCAACATGCTGCACATCTCGCCGCCGGCCACGTGCGCCGCCCTGATGGAGGGGGCCGCGCGGCACCTGCTGCCGGGCGGGCTGCTGATCACCTACGGGCCGTACTTCGAAGACGACACGCCGGCGCCGAGCAACGTGGCGTTCGACGGGAGCCTGCGCGCACGCAACCCTGCATGGGGCATCCGCCGGCTGGAGGACGTGAAGGCCCAGGCGCGCCGCTCAGGGCTCGCGCTGCGCGAGCGGCATGCGATGCCGGCGAACAACCTGCTGCTGGTCTTCGGCTTCTAGCGGGCGCCGCCGGGCACGCCCTGCGCGATGCCACCCGCCCACGACGCCACGAGGCCCTGCGTGCGCGCGCGCACTTCGGGCGTGGCCAGGCATGTCGCAACGGCCTCGTAGCCGGGCGAGCCCGCATACGGCGCCACGCGCGTGGGCAGGCTGTGGTTGGCGGGACAGAGCACGATCGACTCGTCCGCGCCCACGGCCGCCAGGTCCAGGATCACGCAGGAGCGTGTGAGCAGGAAGACGGGTCGGCCCTCGGGCCCGCGCCGGCGCAGGTGCGCGGCCAGCGCCTGCTGCGTCGCGTGGTCGAGCCCCTGCTCCACCATGTCGACGACCCACACGGCCGGGCCTTCGGCTTCCAGCGCGGCCAGCAGGGCGGTCAATGCCGCGGACACCGTGGCGCCATCTTCGACGAGCCAGGCCATCGCCCGATCGACACGCGAACGCAGCGCCGGACAGGCGTCGAGCCGCGCCGTGGCAGCGCCGTTCTCCAACCGCTCCAGCCCCAGGAACGCGGCGTCGGGCAGGGTCCGGGCCAGGCGCAAGGCCAGCCGCGTCTTGCCGCTGCCCAGCGGGCCGACGATGTAGTTCAGCGCCCGGATGTCGCGCCACTCGAACCGTTCGCCGCCCCAGGGCCAGGGCAGCGCGAACTCGACACCCGGCACGGGGGACGACGGCAGCAGGCGCGTCAGCTCGCCGACCGTCGGCGTCTGGCCGCCGGCAAGATCGGCGCGCAGGCGACGGACCTTCTCGAGCGTGCCCGAAAGCTCGCGCGCACGGCCTTCGAGCAGCGCCTGATGCGCCGCCAGCGCGGGCTCCAGCCCCTCGGCGTCGCCGTGCAGCACACGCGCCACCTGCGCCAGGCTGAGGCCGAGCGCGCGAAGGGCCACGATGTCGGCGCCACGCGCCATCTCCTCGGGGCCGTAGGAGCGCCATCCGGCCGCGTTGCGCGCCGGGGCCACCAGGCCGCGCTCTTCGTACAGGCGCAGGGCCTTGGCGGAGACGCCGAGCCGTCTGGCGGCTTCGGCGGGGTTCAGGAATCGGGCGGAAGGGGTCACGGCATCACCTCGGGGTTGGACTGGAGACCGCCTTTATCGAGGTGGCCGCAGGGGCCGGGTCAAGTGGAAGTCTGCTCGGTGAACAGGAGCCTGGCCCCGGGCAGAAGCTTCAGCGGCACGCAGGTCTTGCCGGCCGGCTCGTCATGGCACCCCGCACCTCAGGCCACCTTCGGCTCCGGAAGAATCGCGGTCAGCGCAAAGTCGATCAGGTAGAGCCACGTGGCCTCCAGCCCCATGATGCTGTGGTGGTCCGAACCGGGCACCGTCTGCACGCTGATCGGGGTCGGCCAGGCGTTGATGAGTGTGGCGGAGCGCTCGGGCAGCACCACATCGTCGTGTTCGGCCAGCAGCACCTGGGTCTTCGCCGCGACCTCGCGGCTGTGCTCGAGCGAGTTGAACTGGTGGCGCAGCAGCAGCGACAGCGGCACGAGCGGAAAGCGCTTCTTCGCCACCGCGAGCATCGAGTCGTAGGGCGTGACCAGCTGCAGGCTCTCGAACGGCTGCCGTGCCACGAGCTGGATGGCCACGCCCGTGCCCAGGCTGCGGCCGACCACATGCAGCCGGGCCTGGGGAAAGGCGCGGCGCAGGTGGTTGGCGAACTGGGCCGCGTCCTCGACCGAAGCGATCTCCGACGGGCGCCCCTGCGAGTCGGCCACGCCCCGGTAGTTGAGCGCGGCGAAGCCGAAGCCTTCGGGCAGCCAGTGCAGCATCTGCGCCGTGGCGCGGACGTCTTCGCCCCGGCCGGCGAAGTAGATGAAAAGATCCTGCAGCGCGTCTTCGCCCTGCGGGTGATAGACGTAGCCGCGCACCATGCCGCCGGGCACCGTGTGGGAGTAGGTGGAGAAGTCCTCCGACAGGTGGACGACGGGCAGCTTGCGGGCGTTGAACAGGATGTCGCCCTGGCGCGTGGCCAGCAGGGTCCAGTACGCGGCAAGGCTGCCGATGGCGGCGGCCGACGCCGACAGGGCGACGCGAAAGACTTTGTTGGATGACAAGTGGCGGGCTCCCGGGGAAAGACTGGCAGGGTGGGCGCCTAGTTTCGCCGGGTTGCAGCCATCCCGCCCCGGACCGGTGGAAAACCGGCTGCGGCGCTTGCGCTTCGCGATCTCCAGGAAAGCCCGGACCTCCCGGCCATGCACGCCGTGTTCAGCGGGTCCGGCAGCTGAAGTTTGCCGCCTCGCTCACTGACGCACCCGCTGCGCCCGTGAACATCGGCCACGCCGGCCAGCGGCACATCGGCCGCGAGCGGTCGGCGTCGGGGTTGTTGTCCACTGAGGAAATCGTCTCAGGTGCCTGCCCTTTCTCCACGCAGGTGTCGAGCACCGCAAGCCGTCGTAGCCGAGCCGGTACGGCCAAGAGCCGCGCCCCTACCGCCCCAGGTGCCGGTCGAAGAAGCGCGCGATGTCGCCGAAGGCTTCCCGCGTTTCTGGCGCGTCGGGGTTGATGCCGTACTGCGCGTGCGACTGCCCTTCGTACACGTTCAGGTCCGCCTCCACGCCGGCGCGGCGCAGCTTGCGGTGCGTGCGCACGGTGTTCGACAGGAACAGGTCGCGCGTGCCGCTGGTCAGAATGGCCGGCGGAAAGCCCTTGAAGTCGCCGTAGATGGGCGACAGCTGCGGGTCTTTCAGGTCGCGGCCTGCTGCGTAGAGCAGCGCGGCGCGGCCCAGCCAGCCGTCCCAGGTGACGAGCACGTTGTCGATCCATTCGTTGGTCTGGTAGGTGTCGCCGATCTTCGCGATGTCCGACCACGGCGTGCCCGGTGCGATGGCGCCGGGCAACGGCACGTTCTCGGCCTTGGCGCGCAGCACCAGCGCCAGCGTCATCGCGCCGCCGGTGGAGGTGCCGAACACCGCCATGTTCTTCGCCCGGTTGGTCTTGAGCAGTTCCTTCCACACGGCCATGGCGTCGTCCATGGCGGCGGGGTACGGGTGGTCGGGCGGCATGCGGTAGTTGACCGACACCACCTTGTAGCCGCCGATGCTCGCAAGCAGCAGCGCCTCGGGCAGCGCCGATTCGCCGGGGCCGAACACATAGCCGCCGCCGTGCACGTGCATCAGCAGCCGCTGTTCGTTGCCCGGCGCGATCTTGTCGGGCGTGACGACGAAGGCATTCACGCCGGCGATCTTCACCGACTGCACGCTCACGCCGAGCTTGCGCTTGAGCGCGGGAATCGCGGCGATCACGGGTGCGGCGCGGCTGTCGATGAGCGCCTTCCACTCGGCCGCGGTCTTCGGGTCCGCGTTGAAATGCGCCGGGTACGGCCCTGCGATCAGCGCCTGCATCTGCGGGCTGACCTCGCTGGTGGGTGCGGGGCTGAGCTGTGCCGGCGAGCGACGCGCACCCGGCTGCGCGTTGGCGGTGCCTTGGGCGGTGGCCTTCTCTGCATAGGTTTGCGGAACTTGCGAGCAGGCGCAGAGCACGAGGGCCGCGAACATCGCCGCGACACGGGGAATCCTGGAGTGCATTGTTTTTTCCTGTCTGGGGGTGTGCGCTGGCATGCTCTCACCGCACCGGGGCGCAGGGCCTCCGTTCAAACCCCAACTGTGCCGACGCCGATCAGGCCTCGGCGCCCGGAATCGTCTTCTCGCAGTAGGCGAGGAACTGGTTGATTTCTTCCGACTTGTCGAACACCGCGTCGGCCCCCAGCCGCAAGCACGTCGCCCGGTTGCCGGGCGACGCGGCGTTGGTGAGCGCCACCACCACGCCCTTGCCGTTGCGCATCTGCGAAACCGCTGCCAGCACGCCGAGCCCCGAGCCTTGCGCCAGCGTGAGGTCGACCACCAGCAGGTGCCAGCGGCCATCGTTGGCGCGAAGCCATGCCAGCGCCTCGGCCTCGGAGGGCGCCCAGCCCATCACCTCGGCGCGCAGATAGGCCTCGATGACGACCTTCAGGCTGTCCTGGATCGAGGGGTCGTCCTCGACGATGTAAACGGCAAGCTTCATGCCCGATACGGTCGGGCTTTTTTGTGCAACAAACTGTAGGCAGAAGGCGCGTTCATTTGTTGGCCGGCCGGCCTTCGTGGCGGCGCCCTCGCGCCACAATGTCGCCTTCCCGCGTTCCGCCTCCAGCCTCCCAGAGACCAGAGCCCGCACTTCCCATGCGCACCCCCACCTTGTCCGCCCGCCTGCTGCTGGTTGCCGCCGCGGCGCTGCTGCCCCTGGCGGTCGTCTGCGGCTTCGCACTCCACGGGCTGCTCCACGTGCAGCGCGAACAGACGCAGGCGTCCACGCTCGGCGTCGCCCGTGCGCTGGCCACCGCCGTGGACAGCGAACTGCGGCTGACCGTCGCGGCGCTGCAGGCGCTCGCGCTGACCGAGCCGCTCGGCGAACCGGAGGCGTCGGGCCTGGTGGACGCCCTGCTGCTGGCCAAGGCCTTGCGGGCCTCGCACCCCGAGTGGCGCGGCGTGCTGCTGGTCACGCCCGACGGCAAGGTCGTCTTCAGCACCGAGGGCGCCGTGACCGGTGCGAACGGTACGAACGAGGAAGTGGTCGAAGCCGCGAGCCTGGCGCAGGTGGTGCGTACCGGCCAGCCGGCGGTCGGCCCGCTGATGCCCGGCAAGAAAGGCAACCTAGCTTTCGCGGTGCGCGTGCCGGTGGTGCGCAACGACGAGGTGCGCTACGTGCTCACGGCCATCGTGCGGCCCGAGGCCATTGCCGCGGTGCTCACGCGCCAGCGCGTGCCCGAGGGCTGGGCGGTGTCGATCTTCGACTCCAACGACCTGCGCGTGGCGCGCTCGCGCGACGACGAACGCTTTCGCGGCCAGCCGCCGAGCGACACGCTGCGCGAACTGCTCGGCTCGCGGCGCGACCGCCAGGAGTTCGTGGGCACCACCCGCAACGTCGACGGCACGCATGTGCAGACCGCCGTGTCGCGGCTCGCCTTCGCCCCGTGGACGGTGGCGCTGGGCGCTCCGACCGTGGTGGCCGAGGATGCCTTGCGCCGCACGCTCATCGCCTACGGCAGCGGCCTGCTGATCTCCCTGCTCGTGGGCGGTCTCGCCGCCTGGTGGATGTCACGCGCCATCACCCGGCCCATGGCCAGGCTGCGCAAGAGTGCCGATGCGCTCGGCCTCGGCCAGCCGGTGAGCGAGGTGCGCGCCGGCATCGCGGAGGTCGACGCGGTCGGCCGCGCCCTCGCTTCAGCGGCTGGCCAGCGCCTGCAGCACGAGGCGGAACGCGAACGCCTGCTGGGGGCCGAGCGCGACGCCCGCACGGCGGCCCAGGGCGCGCAGTTGCGGCTCGAACGCCTGGTGAGCGCCAGCGCGGCGCTGTCGCGCTCGCTCGAGGAAGAGTCGACGCTGCGCGCCATTGCCGACGTGATCGTGCCCGACGTGGCGGACCTCTGCCGCATCGACCTGCTCGACGAGCACGACGTACTGCAGCGCAAGCTCACGCACCACGTCGACCCCGCGCGCGGCGCCGACATCGCGCGCATGGTGAGCACCCGCGAGGCCTCCGCCGACACGGTGGGCTCCTTTCCCTGGGCCATTGCCACGGGCCGGACCTTTCTGCACAACCTGGACGAGCCGGGCCTGGTCGAGCGGCTCCACCCGCAGCTGCGCGAGTTCGTGCAGGCGCTCGGCGTCACGGCCGGTTGCGTGGTGCCGCTGGTGGCGCGCGGCCGCACCATCGGCGCCATGGCCATCCTGCAGGACCGCTCGCAGCGCCGCTTCAAGCCGGAGGACGGCGCGCTCATCGGCGAGCTGGCGCAGCGCGCGGCGCTGGCGCTGGACAACGTGCGCCTGCTCACGCGGGCGCGGGCCGCGCAGGCCCAGGCCGAAGTCGCGAGCAAGGCCAAGGACGAGTTCCTCGCCATGCTGGGCCACGAGCTGCGCAACCCGCTCGCGCCCATTTCGCTGGCGCTCACGCTGATCGAGCGGCGCGACGACAAGGCCTTTCCGCGCGAGCGGCAGATCATCGAACGCCAGGTGAAACACCTGTCGAGGCTGGTGGACGACCTGCTCGACATCTCGCGCATCGTCTCGGGAAAGATCGTGCTGCGGCCCGAGCGGGTCGACCTGCGCGACACCGTGGCCAAGGCCATCGAGCTGACGCTGCCCGCCCTGCAGGCGCGCGCCGAAATGCCCAGCGTGTCGCTGCCCGATGCGCCCGTGCCGGTGCAGGGCGACCCGCTGCGCCTGGCGCAGATCGTGGGCAACCTGCTGAACAACGCCGCCAAGTTCACCGCGCCCGACGCGCGCATCGACATCGCGCTGCGCACGGACGGCCACCATGCGGAACTGACCGTGGCCGACGCCGGCATCGGCATCGCGCCCGAGCTGCTGGCGCAGGTGTTCGAGCGCTTCGTGCAGGGCGCGCAGCAGCTGCAGCGCGCCGCGGGCGGCCTCGGCCTGGGCCTGGCGATTGCGCGCAGCCTGGTCCGGCTGCACGGCGGCTCGATTGCGGCGCACTCCGCCGGCCAGGGGCAAGGCAGCACCTTCACCGTGCGGCTGCCGCTGGCGCCGGCCGAGGCACCGGCGCAGCTGCTGTCCGCGCCCGGGCAGGCACCCGAGGCGCGGCCCCGCCTGCGCCTGCTGCTGGTCGACGACAACCGGGACGCGCTGAGCGTGCTGGCCGAATGGTTCACGCTCGAAGGCCACCACGTGGCGACCGCGGACAGCGCCGAAAGCGCCCTGCCCTTGCTGGACGCGCAAGACTTCGATGCGGGCATCTTCGACGTGGGCCTGCCGGGCATGAGCGGCCACGACCTCGCCCGGCATGTGCGTTCCCACGCTGGCCGGCGCGGCATGGTGCTGCTGGCGCTGACCGGCTACGGCCAGGAGTCGGACCGCGCCAAGGCGCTCGACGCGGGCTTCGATGCGCACTTTCCCAAGCCGCCCGACCTCGCGCGGATCCAGCAGGCGCTGTACCGGCGCTAACCGCCGCGCCAGCCGCGCGCCGCGGCCCGCGCCAGGGCCGAGCGCACCACCAGTCGGTGGAAGGGCGAGATCACGAAGAGGTACACCCGACCGAAGAGGTTGTGGCAGTGCACGGCCGTGGTCATGACCAGCTCGCGCCCCTGGCCGTCGGCCGACGCGCGCTGCAGCACCGAGGCCCTGAAGTCGAGGTGCCGGTCGTCTTCGCCGACGATCAGCTCCTTGGGGTGCCGCGCCACGATCGGAAAAAAGTCGATGTGCGTGGCCGACCCGCCGCCGCCCAGTTCCCGGCGGATCCGCGCCGACGTCTTGACGCCGAACGGGCCGACGATGGCGTCCCTGAAGGCCAGCAGCGCGCGAAACCACGGCGCGGGGTCCCCGAGCACGGCGCGCGCCAGCAGCTCGGTGTCGTGCGGCGCGTCGGCCGGCAGCGTGATCGCGAAAGCGTCGGCCAGGTGCGCGTCGGCAAACAGATGGGCGATGTCGCTTTCAGCCGGAAGGGCCACGGTTCTCACGGGGTGCGGGTTCATCGGCGCATTGTGCGGCCGTGCCTGCGTTTCCCCGGGGCGCCGCACAGCGCCGGATAGAATGAGAGTAATTCTCATTAACAAACTATTCGTTTCATGTCCTCCCCCGCTGCGGCAGCCCCGATCGACGCGCTCTACCGCGAGCACCGCGACTGGTTGCAGGCCTGGCTGCGGCGCCGCCTGGGCGACGGCCACACCGCCGCGGACCTGACGCAGGACACCTTCGTGCGCGTCATCATGGGCGGCCAGGTGCAGGCGATTCGCGAGCCGCGCGCCTACCTGACCACGCTGGCGCAGCGCGTGCTCTACAACTTCTGGCGCCGCCGCGAACTGGAGCGCGCGTGGCTCGACGCGCTCGCCGCCCAGCCGGAAGCGCTGGCGGCTTCGCCCGAAACGTATGCCCTGGTGCGCGAGGCCATCGAAACGCTCGACCGATGGCTCGACGGCCTGCAGCCCAAGGTGCGCGAGGCCTTCCTGCTGCGCCAGCTCGAAGGGCTGGCCTACGGCGACATCGCGGCGCGCATGGGCGTGTCGGTCACCTCGGTGGAACGCTACGTGAAGCAGGCCATCGTGCACCTGTACACCTGCCCGGCGCAACCCGATGCCTGAGGCGCCGGGGCACGCCGGCGCCCCGCTGCTCGACGCCGTGACCGAGCAGGCGATCGACTGGCTGGTGCGGCTCGACTCGGGCCACGACAACGACAGCGACCGCCAGGCCTTCTCGGCGTGGCTCGCCGCCGCCCCCGCCCATGCCGCGGCGTGGGCCACGCTGCAACAGCGGCTGAGCCAGCGGATCGCTCCGGCGTTGACCCGGTTGCAGACGGGCGGCCACGCGCCCACCGGCGTGCGTGCCCTGAGCACGCCGCCCGACCATAGCGCCCGCCGCCGCGCATTGCTCGGCAGTGCCACGGTGGCGCTGTTGGGCGCCGCGGGCGGCGGCGGTGCCCTGTGGGCCGACCGGCGCGCGCCGCTGACGGCGTGGTCGGCCGACCTGCATACCGGCACCGCCGAACGCCGGCGCTTCGTGCTGGACGACGGCAGCGACCTGCTGCTCAACGCACGCTCGGCGGCCGACCTGCACTTCAGCGCCACGCAACGGCTTGTACAGCTGCGCGCGGGCGCGCTCATCGTCAAGGTCGCGGCCGACCCGCAGCGGCCCTTCGTCGTGCAGAGCGCGCAGGGCAGCGTGCGTGCGCTGGGCACGCGCTTCATGGTGCGCCAGGACGACGCTCGCACGCTGGTCTCGGTGCTGGAACACAGCGTGCGCCTGACGCCACGGCAGGAAGAGGCCCGCATCGACTTGCCCGAAGGGCGCAGCGCCTGGATGCACGCCGACCGCATCGAGGCGGTGTCCGCCGCGCGCATCGATCCGAGCGCCTGGTCCACCGGCGTGCTCGAGGTGCACGACCAGCCGCTGTCGGACGTGCTCGAGGCCCTGCGCCCCTACACGCCTGCCATCCTGCGCGCGAGCCCCGAGGCGGCGCGCGTCGGCGTCTACGGTGTCTACCCGCTGGACCGGCCGATGGACGTGCTGCAGGCCCTGGTGGACACGCTGCCGCTGCGCGTGCGCCGCTGGGGCGACTGGCTGGTGTACGTGGACGTGCGCGCCGCCTGACCCACGCATCGGCATCGCATCGACGCGCATCGACTGACGGGTTCGCGACACCTCGCGGGACATACAGGGTTGAACGCTCCGATCAACCAGAACCGCTTCGAGGATGTCCGACGTGACACTGCCCCTTCTTCCGCCCGCCCGCCTGCCGGCCGCCACACGCATGCCCGCTCGCAAGGCAACGCTGGCGCTGGCCGCCCTGCTCGCATGCGCCACCGCGCCGTTCGCACAGACCCTCTCCGCCTCTCCGGCCGTGGCCGACGGCGCGATGACGTGGAGCCTGCAGGCCGATGAACTGGGCATCGTGCTTGCACGCATTGCCCGCCAGGGCGGCCGCACCATCAGCGCCGCCCCCGCCCTCGTGGCCGGGCGCCGCGCCCACGCCGTGCAAGGGCGCTTCACCGTGGCGCAGGCCGCGCAGCAGGCGCTTGCGGGCAGCGGGCTGGCCTTGGCGCAGACACCCGGCGGGGCGCTGACGGTCGTCGCCACCGAGAGCGGTGCCGCGTCGGCCGCACCGGCAGCAACGGCAGCAACGGCAGCCGAAGCGAGCGCTGCGCTGGCCGAAGTGCGCGTCACGGCGCTGGCCGACCGCTCGGGCACCACGGAGGGCACGGGCAGCTACGCCGCGCGCGGCCCGAGCGTCGCGGCCACCGGGCTGAACCTGAGCCTGAAGGACACGCCGCAGTCGATCAGCGTGATGACGCAGCAGCGCATGGAGGACGAGAACCTCACCAGCGTCAACCAGGTGCTGGCGCGCACGCCGGGCATCTCGACCTCGGTGCTCGGCACCGAACGCTCCGCCGCCAGCGCGCGCGGCTATGCCATCACCAACTACCAACTCGACGGCGTCAGCACCCACAGCGAGTTCCTGGGCCTGGACGCGCTGCCCACGCAGAGCATTGCCGACATGGCCCTGTACGACCGCGTCGAGGTGCTGCGCGGCGCATCGGGCCTGACCACGGGCGCGGGCGACCCGTCGGGGGTGATCAACCTGGTGCGCAAGAAGCCCACGGCCGCCTTCCAGGGTTCGGTCGAAGCCAGCGCCGGCTCGTGGGGCGACCGGCGCGCCGTGCTCGATCTGTCGACGCCGCTCAATGCTTCAGGCAGCGTGCGCGGCCGCATGGTGGCGCTGCACCAGCAGGGCGACAGCTACATCGACCACTACAGCAAGAAGAAGGACGTGTTCTACGGCGTCATCGAAGCGGACCTGAGCGCGTCGCTCAAGCTCACGGCGGGCATCGACCACCAGGAGAACCGGTCGCGCGGATCGCTTTCGTACCTGGGCTTTCCGCTGTTCAACAGCAGCGCAGAGCAGACCGACTTTCCCGTGTCGTTCAGCGGCGCCAGCCGCAACAACCGCTTCGACACCAATTCCACCAGCAGCTTCCTGGCGCTGGAGCAGTCGCTCGCCAACGACTGGAAGCTCAAGGTCTCGGCCAACTCCCTGCGCTCCAGGCAGCGGGAAGACTCCGTCTACCTGGCGGTCAACAGCGGCCTGTTCGACAAGTTCACCGGCGACGGCCTCCACCTGAACGGCGAGCGCCGCGACTACGACCTGCGCACCAAGACCGTCGACGTGAAGCTGGGCGGCCCCTTCAGCCTGTTCGGTCGACAGCACGAGGCCGTGATCGGCTTCGACTACACCGACTTCCGCAGCCTGACCCACGGCAGCTTCGACATCTCGGGACTCGACGGTGCGCCGGTCAACGTGTACCGCTGGGACAACGGCGGCAGCCCCGTGTTCGGCGAGCGCTTCGTCACCTTCGACAGCACGCGCCGCCAGAAGAGCATCTACGGTGCGGGCCGCTTCCAGCTGAGCGACCAGCTCAAGCTCATCGTGGGCGGCAAGGTGATGAACTACGACAGCGACTACATCACCAAGACCACCGCCGGCTACGACGCGAGCAACCCGTCGTCCGAGCGGCGCGTGTTCACGCCCTACGCCGGGCTGGTGTACGACCTGAACGCCAACCACACGCTGTACGCGAGCTTCGCGACCATCTACAACCCGCAGACATCGCTGGACCGCCGCGGCGTGATGCTCGACCCGCAGGAGGGCAACACCTACGAGGCCGGCATCAAGAGCAGCTCTCTGGACGGCCGCCTGACCAGCAGCGCCGCCGTCTACCAGATCCGGCAGGACAACCTGGCCGAGGTGGACGAGGGGCAGTTCGTTCCCGGCACCACCAACACCGCATCGCGCGCGGTGAAGGGAGCGAAGACCCAAGGCATCGACCTGGAGCTCAACGGTGCACTCACGCGCGACTGGAACCTGACGGCCTCGTACAACTACAGCGGCTCCAAGGACGCGACCGGCCGGCGCATCAACACCACCTTCCCGCGCCAGATGGCCCGGCTGTGGACCACGTACAGGTTGCCCGGCGAATGGCGCCGGCTCACGCTGGGCGGCGGCGTGGAATGGAGCGGCGGCATCAGCTACACGGGGGAGGCCTGGCAGATCGATCGCACCGTCACCGCGCGCCAGAGCGCCTACGCAGTGGCCAGCCTGATGGCGCGCTACGACGTCAACGACAAGCTGTCGGTCACGCTCAACGTGCAGAACCTGTTCGACCGCAAGTACATCGCATCGATGTCGGGCTGGTGGTATTCGGGAACGTACGGGGCGCCGCGCAGTGCGCAGGTGATTGCGCGGTACAAGTTCTGAGCGACCGCTGAAAAGCTTGGGCGGGGTGCGCCGCCTCCCGAAAGGCGGGCCTGCGACGCGACTCCTGCGCCCTACTTGCGCGCCTTGTCGATCTCCGCCATCAACTGCTTCACCGTCGCCTCGCCCACCGAGGCCGCGTACTTGTCGATGACCGGCCTGACCTTGGTGCGCAGCTTGGCCATTTCTTCCGGTGGCAGCTCGGACACGGTCATGCCCGCCTTCTTCAGCGCATCGAGCGCGCTGTCGGCCGCGCCGCGTGACACCTCGCGCTGGAACGCGGTCGATTCGTTCGACGCCTCGGTGATGATCTTCTTCTCGTCCGCGCTCATGCCGTCCCAGGTCTTCCTGCTGACGAGCAGCGCCTGCGGGTTGTAGATATGGCGCGTCTGGGTGATGTACTTCTGCACCTCGGCGAACTTGGACGACAGGATGGTGGTGTTCGGGTTCTCCTGACCGTCGACCGCTTTCTGGTCGAGCGCCGGATACAGCTCGGGGAACGGCAGCGGCGTGGCGTTGGCGCCCAGCGCACCGAACAGGTCGATGTAGATGGGCGACTGGATGACGCGGATCTTCAGCCCCGCGATGTCGTCCGCCTTCACGATGGGCCGCTTGCTGTTGGTGAGATTGCGAAAGCCCAGGTCCCAGTAGCCCAGGCCGTGCAGTCCCTTGTCTTCCAGCCTGGCCATCAGCTTCTGGCCGAAGGGGCCGTCGGTGACGGCGTCGGCTTCCTTGCCGCTGTTGAACAGAAACGGAAAGTCGTAGGCCGCGAACTCCTTCACCTGCGCCGACAGGATGCCGGCGTTCAGCACCGTGAGCTCGACCGTGCCGCCCTGCAGCGCCGACACGGTCTGCAGGTCGCCGCCGAGCGCGCCGCCCGCGAACAGCTTGACGGTCATCTTGCCGCCGGACTTGGCGGCCACCAGGTCGGCGAACTTCTGCGCGCCCTGGGCCTGCGGATGGCCGGTCTGGTTCTGGAACGCGAACTTGAGCGTGCGCTCCTTCACCTGCGCACCGGCGCCGGACATGGCTGCCGTGGCAAGCGCGGCGATGGCTGCCACGAAGACCCTCTTGGTCATGGTCCTGGTCCTTGTCGAAACCCTGGTCGAACTCTTCATGCGGAAGTCTCCTTGTGCGTTTTTCTAACCGTGAAACAACTTGGCCGGTCCCGTCACCAGCCATGGGAACAGCACCATCAGGAACATGACGGCGAACTCCGCGATCATGAAAGGCACCACGCCGCGCGTGACATCGTCCATCGATATCTTTCCGACGCCGGCCACCACGTTGAGCACCGTGCCCACCGGCGGCGTGACCAGCCCGATCGAGTTGTTGATGATGAAGAGCACGCCGAAGTACACGGGGTCGATGCCCGCGGCCTTCACGATGGGCATGAGCACCGGCGTGAGGATCAGGATGGTCGGCGTCATGTCCATCGCGGTGCCCACCACCATCACGAGCACCATGATCGCGATCATCAGAAGAATCTGGTTGCCCATGAAGGGCTGCAGCAGGCCCACCACCTTCGCCGGCAGGTCGGCCACCGTGATGAGCCACGCGCTGACCATGGCCGCGGCAATCAGGAACATCACAACGGCGCTGGTCTTGGCCGCGCTCACGAAAATGCCGTACAGGTCGCGCCAGGTGATCTCGCGGTAGATGACGGTCGACACGAACAGCGCATACACGGCGGCCACCACCGCGGCCTCGGTCGGCGTGAACACGCCCATGCGCAGGCCCACCAGGATGATGACCGGCAGCATCAGCGCCCACAGCGCCTTGCGGAACGCGCCGAGAATTTCGGCGGCCGGCTTGCGCGGCGGCGGCACGATTTTTTCGCGCCGCACCAGCCAGGCCCAGGTGACCCACAGCGCGCCGCCGATGAGCAGCCCGGGCACGATGGCCGCCAGGAACAGCTTGGAGATCGACACGTTGGCCGCCACCCCGAAGATCACCAGCCCGATGCTCGGCGGAATGACCGGGCCGATGACGCCGGTGGCCGCAATGAGCCCGGCCGCGCGCGGCTTGTCGTGACCGGCCTTCACCATCATCGGCAGCAGCAGCGCGGTGAGCGCGGCCGCGTCGGCCACGGCCGAACCCGACAACGCCGACAGCAGGCAGCCGGCCATGATGGTCACGTAGCCCAAGCCACCCTTCACGTGGCCGACCAGCGCCAGCGCGAAGTCGACGATGCGCTTGGACAGCCCGCCGACGTTCATGATCTCGCCGGCCAGCATGAAGAACGGCACGGCCAGCAGCGGAAAGCTGTCGGCCCCGCCGATCACGTTCTGCGCGAGGATCTGTGCGTCGAATAGGTCGAGGTGCCACATCAGCGCGACACCGCTGGCGAGCAGCGAGAACGCGATGGGAATGCCCATCGCCATGGCCAGCAGCAGCGAACCCACGAAGACGGCGATTGTCATTTGCCGGCTCCCCGTGCGTCGCCCTGCGCGCCCAGGATCTGCTGCAGCTGCACCGCCTCTTCGGACTCCTTCACCATCACGAGGTCGCTCTCGGCGATGCGCCCGGTCAGCAGGCGCAGCAGGTCGAGCGCGAGGATGAACGCGGCCAGCACCGAGAACACCGCGCCCGACAGGTACACCACCGCCATCGAGGCGCCTGTGACCGGCGCGGTCACGTCCCAGTTGATGCGCGTCTGCGCCATGCTGCCCTGGAACAGCAGCCACACGATGTACAGCATGACCACGTGCCCCACGGCCAGGCAGATCTTCTTGCCGACAGGCGGCAGCTTCTGCACCACCATGTCCACGCCCAGGTGGCCGTGCTCCTTCAGCGCGACCACCGCGCCCAGGAAGGTCATCCAGATGAAGAGCCAGCGCGACACTTCCTCAGACAGCGTGATGCCCGAGTTGAAGCCGTAGCGCAGCACCACGTTGCCGAAGACCAGCACGACCATCACCGCGAGCGCGGCCGCGATCAGGGCTTCGATGGCGCCGCAGCACCTGTCGATCCATTGGTTCATTTCGTGGCTCTCTGTCAGGCCGCGGCGTCTTGCCGCTGCATCTCGACCAGCGCGCGCAGCGCGGCGAGGTACGACTGCGGGCCCAGGCCCTGGACGGTGCCCTTCACCGCCGGCGAAATGATCGAGTGCGCGCGCCAGGCCTCGCGCGCGGCGATGTTCGACATGTGCACCTCGATGCTCGGAAACGGCATGGCCTTGATCGCATCGTGCAGCGGCACGCCGTGCTGGGTGAGGCCGGCGGGGTTGATCAGCGCGCCCTGCGCGTCGTCGATGTTCGCGTGCAGAAAGTCGATCAGCTCGCCTTCGTGGTTGGACTGCAGGATGTCCAGCGTCACGCCGAGTTCATCCGCGAGTCGGCCCAGCTGCGCGTTGATTTCCGCGAGCGTGGTCTTGCCGTAGATGTGGGGTTCGCGGCGGCCGAACAGGTTGAGGTTGGGGCCGTGCAGGACGAGGATTTTCATGGCGGGGGCGTGTGGCTGTTCGGGGTGGCGTAGTTACTTGCGGATGCGCGCGAGCTCGTCGTTGTAGAGCTTCACGAGGGCGGGGTCGTAGCTCGCGGCGAAGCGCTCGGTCACGGGCTTGGCGATCTGGCGCATGCGCGCCTGCTCGGACGGGGCGAGCTCGTTGAACTGCGCGCCCTTGGCCTGCAGCTCGCCCACGGCCTTCTGCGCGGCGGCGCGGCTCACCTGGCGCTGGTAGCCGCGCGCCTCGTCGGCCGACTCGCGCATCAACTTCTGTTCGGTGGGCGTGAGCGAGTCCCAGAACTTCTTGCTGACCAGCACGATGTTGGCCGCGTACACATGGTTCGTGGCACTCACGAACTTCTGCACTTCGTAGAACTTGTTCGACAGGATCACCGCGTAGGGGTTCTCCTGGCCGTCGACCGCCTTGGCCTCGAGCGCGCCGTACAGCTCGGCGAAGGGCATCGGCACCGGGTTGGACTTGAAGGCCTTGAAGGTTTCCAGGAACACGGGGTTCGGAATGACGCGGATCTTCAGGCCCTCTAGGTCTTCGGGCCTGGTGATGGGGCGCTTGCTGTTGGTGACGTTGCGAAAGCCCAGGTCCCAGTAGCCGAGCGCGACCAGGCCTTTCTCAGGCAGCTTGGCAATGAGCTGCTGGCCGAGCGGGCCGTCGAGCAGCGCATCGGCCTGCGCGAAGCTGCCGACCGCGAACGGAAAGTCCACCAGGCCGAACTCCTTCACGATGCCCGCCAGCGAGGTGGTGGCCGGCGCCGACATCTGCTGCACGCCGCCCTGCAGCGCCGACTGCTGCTGCATCTCGTTGCCCAGCTGCGAGGCGGGGAACTCCTGCACCTTCATCTTGCCGCCGCTCTTGGCCGAGAGCAGCTCGGCGAAGCGCTTCACGCCGAAGCTCACCGGGTGGTCGGCGTTGTTGAGGTGGCCGAAGCGGATGACGCGCTCCTGCACGTCCTGCGCGAAGGCGGAACCCACCAGGGCCAGGGCAAGGCCGGCCGCGGCCAGTGAACGATGAAGCGTGCTCAAGATGATCTCCTGCTGTGTTGTAGGTGCTCGTCGGGGCGGTCCGTTGCTGCCTCCAGGCCCCGGGCGGCGCGATCTTAATTTGAAAGTGGAAAGTATTTCCACTAGTGAAAACACTTGGCAAAAACGCTAGAGTGGCGTCTGCCCCACCTTCCGAACGCCATGACCGCCATACTCGAACGCAGCTTCAAGGTCCTCGAACACCTGGCCGGCCATCCCGAAGGCCGCGCGCTGTCGGCCCTGTCGGGCGCGCTGGGCATGCCGTTGAGCGCCACCCACCGCCTTCTGACCGAACTGATCCGCTGCGGCTATGTGCGCCAGGACCAGAGCCACGGCGACTACATGCTCACGATCAAGCTGGTGTCGCTGGGCCTGAGCTTCCTGAGCAACAGCGGCATCGTCGACGTGGCGCAGCCGCTGCTCGACAGGCTGGCGGCCGAATCGGGCGAGCTGGTGCGGCTCGCCGTGGTCGACGGCGACGAGCTCACCTTCGTCGCCAAGGCGCAAGGCGCCACCCGCGGCCTGCGCTACGACCCCGACATGGGCCTGTCGGTGAACCTTTCATGCAGTTCGGCCGGCCACGCGTGGCTCTCCACCATGACGGACGAACAGGCCCTTCAGCTGGTCGCCAGGCAGGGCTTCGGCAAGCCCGAGGACTACGGCCCGAAGGCGCCGACCACGGTGAAGGCGTTGCTGGCATACCTGCGCGCGGCGCGCAAGCGCGGCTTCGCG
Organism: Variovorax monticola; assembly: GCF_051216855.1. Taxonomy (NCBI): domain Bacteria; kingdom Pseudomonadati; phylum Pseudomonadota; class Betaproteobacteria; order Burkholderiales; family Comamonadaceae; genus Variovorax; species Variovorax monticola. Next base: position 950,773 of record NZ_JBPJZP010000001.1, on the reverse strand, counting down.
ACGATCAACGAGGTGTTCGCGCCGGCGATGACGGCCATGGCCGCGCCGGTGCGCAACGGCAACGGTGCGGTGATCGGCGTCATCACCATCGCCGGGCCGCTGGTGCGCCTGACGGAAGAACGCATGCTCGAACTCGGCCCCACGCTGCTGCTGTCGGCCGAGGACGTGGCGCAGGCCAGCGGTGCCTCGGCGATGTTCAAGCGCAGGGCCTGAACCCGGCGGGTTCTACAGCTCGGCCGCGTCGTCCTGCGTGCCGCCGGTTTCCGCGCGGCTCTCCAGCGTCGGCACCTCGCTCGCCAGCAAGGGCTTGCCGATCGGCGCCCCTGCCGTTCCCGCCCGCACGGCCGCCATGTCGGCTTCGTTCGGGTATTGGCCTGCGATCCAGTAGTCGAACACGCGGCGCACGATCGGCGCCGCATGGGCCGCGCCGAAGCCCGCGTTCTCCACGATGGCCGCCACCGCGATGGTCGGGTCCGCGGCCGGCGCGAAGGCCATGTAGAGCGCGTGATCGCGCTGGCGCGCATCGAGCGCCTTGCCGCTGGCGCGCGCCTTGGGGCTCAGGCCCACGGCCTGCGCGGTACCCGTCTTGCCGGCCGACGCATACGGCGCGCCCGCGAACACGCGCGTGCCGGTGCCGCCCTGGGTGACCGCGACCATGGCGTTGCGCACGACGTCGACGTGCTTGCGCGCGTAGCCCAGGTCCTGGGCCGGCGGCTGCACCTGCTGCACGACCTGGCCGCTGACGGTGTCCTTGATGGCCCGCACCACGTGCGGCTGGTAGCGCACGCCGGCGTTGGCCAGCGTGGCGTTGGCCGAGGCGAGCTGCAGCATGGTGAAGCTGTTGTAGCCCTGGCCGATGCCCAGCGAGATGGTTTCGCCCGCGTGCCATTGCTTCATGTCGGCGCGCCGGTACGCATTGCGCTTCCACGCGGTGCTCGGCAGCACGCCGCGCACCTCGCCCATCAGGTCGATGCCGGTGATCTGCCCGAAGCCCAGCGGCGCCATGAAGTCGTGGATCAGGTCCACGCCCATCTCGGTGGCGAGCGAATAGAAGTAGGTGTTGCTCGAATGCTGGATGGCCCGGTGCATGTCCACGCCGCCCAGCCCGCCGCGGTGGCTGAGGAAGGTGCGCCCGCCGAAGTTGTAGTAGCCCGGGTCGTTCTCCACCTTGGCGGCCGCGCGCTTGCCAGTCTGCAGCGCCGCGAGCGCCATGAAGGGCTTGTAGGTGGAGCCGGGCGGGTAGGTGCCGCGCAGCGCGCGGTTCAGCAGCGGGTTGTCGGGCGACTCGGTCAACGCCTTCCAGCTTTCGGTGTCGATGCCTTCGACGAACAGGTTGGGGTCGAAGGTGGGCTTGCTCACGAAGGCCAGCACCTCGCCAGTCTTGGGGTCGATGGCCACCAGCGCGCCGCGGCGCTCGCCGAACATGTCTTCCACCAGCTTCTGCAGCTTGATGTCCAGCGACAGCATCACGGTCTGGCCCGGCACCGCGGCATGGCGCGCGAGGCGGCGCACGGCGCGCCCGCCGGCCGAGGTTTCCATCTGCTCGGCGCCGGTCTGGCCGTGCAGCACCGTCTCGTAGCTCTGCTCGACGCCGAGCTTGCCGATGTGGTCGGTGCCGCGGTAGTTGGCACGGTCGCCCTCCTCCCAGTCTTCCATCGCGGTCTTCTCGCGCTGGTTGATGCGCCCGATGTAGCCGATGACGTGCGACGCCACCTCGCCGTGCGGATAGCTGCGCAGCAGGCGCGCCTTGATCTCCACGCCCGGAAAGCGGTAGCGCTGCGCGGCGAAGCGGGCCACCTCTTCGTCGTTCAGGCGGGTGCGGATCGGAATGGAGTCGAAGCTGCGCGAGTCTTCGCGCAGGCGCTGGAAGCGGCGCCGGTCGCCGGGCGTGACCTCCACGAGGGTGCCCAGCTCGTCGATGGCGGTGCCGACGGCCCCGGCGTCACCGACTTTGGACGGCGTGATTTCGAGCGTGTAGGCGGCGTAGTTGGACGCCAGCACCACGCCGTTGCGGTCCAGGATCAGCCCGCGGTTGGGCACGATGGGAACGATGGCGGTGCGGTTGCTTTCGGCCCGCTCGGCCAGCTCGTCGTAGCGCACGACCTGCAGGTGGACCAGCCGCGCGCCGATCAGGCCGAAGCCGAAGAGCACCACGCAGGCGATGACCAGCAGGCGGCGGCGAAAGCGCGAGAGTTCGGCGCCGGTGTCGCGAATTTCGTTGTTCATCGGAAGAAGAAATACCTTTTGCTCACAGCACGCGCAGGCCGAGCTCGCCGATCAGCGCGGCGGCCTGATCCGAGGAAATGATCGCGCCCTTGAAGAGCTGCGCCACGTTCGCGATGCGCAGGCCGCCCAGGTCGACCGAGCGCAGGTCGGCGCCGTCGAAGCGCGCGTTCTTGAGGTTCGCGTCGCGCAGGCTGCCGCCTTCGAACACGGCGTCGCGAAAGTCGCAGCCTCCGAGATCCGCATCGGACAGGTCGAGCCGCTCGAGGGTCTGCTTGCGAAACGACATGCCGCGCAGGTCGGCACCCGCGAGCAGCGAGTCGTGAAAGCCGATGCCGAGCACCTGCGCTTCGTGGAAGTGCGCGCCGGTGAGCTTGACCTCGGTGAAGCGCGTGGCGGACAGCCTGGCGCGGTGCCAGCCGGTGTTGTTCAGGTCGCAGGCCGTGAAGCGGGCATCCGTGAGGTCGGCCATCTGAAAGTCGGCCTGGCGCGCGCGGCACGCCGTCCAGCGGGTGTCGGCCAGCACGGTCTTGCGCAAGGTGGCCTCGGCGAAGCTGCAGCCGACGAACTGCGCGCGGCGCAGGTCGAGGTCGGACAGGTCGGCACCGTCGAAGTCGCATTGCGCGAAGTGCAGCGCGCACTGCGCCTCGGCCAGCAGTCGCTTCAGGCGGTCCCGGTCGATGGTCTCGCCGGTGAGGGGTGGAGAAGTGGAAGCGTTGGTCATGGAAATGCAGGTAAGGGGGATCAGAGACGCCATGGCGCGCATCGGTTCCCGGGGGATGGGTCGGCCTGTCGGCCGGTGCTTCTCGGGCCTTGCGCGCGTCGTCGCGTATCGCGGGCCACGGGCTGCTGCAAGCGCTGAAAGACGTGGTGCGTTGGGTCTGGCCCTCGCATGCGAACGGGTGCCTGAACGGTCCATTCGGAGGGGGTGTCGAGTTTACTTTGGCGACGCTCCGAGCCCGCCGCGTCGATAGACTGGCGCACTCCATTCCACCGGTGACGTCCCCGACCATGCAGACCTTCCCTGATTCGACAGCCGAAGCAAAACGCGTGGCGCAACGCCTGCGTGCCGGCGACGTCGTGGCCTACCCCACCGAAGCCGTCATGGGGTTGGGCTGCGATCCGTCGAACGAGGCGGCGGTGACGCGCATCTGCATGCTCAAGCAGCGCGAGGTCGCGCAGGGCGTGTTGCTGATCGCTGCGGACTTCGCGCAGGTCGCGCCCTACATCGACATGGCGCAAGTTCCCCAGGTCGCGCTCGAGCGGGTGCTGGCGAGCTGGCCCGGGCCCTTCACCTGGATCTTTCCGCGCAGCGCGCAGGTGCCGGCATGGGTGTCGGGCCGGCATCCGGGCATTGCGCTGCGTGTCACGGCCCACGCCGGCGCGGGCGCGCTGTGCCGCGCCTTCGGCGGTGCGCTGGTGTCGACCAGCGCCAATCCGCATGGCCGTCCGGCCGCACGCACGGCGAGCGAGGTGCTGTCGTATTTTCCAAGTGGCATCGACGTGCTGGTCGACGGCGCCGTGGGTGGGCTCGCGAGGCCGAGCGAGATCCGCGACGCGCTGACCGGCGAACTCGTTCGCGGCTAGCGGGGCGTGTCGGGCGCCGGCTCGGTGGCCGGTGTCCAGAAGCCCTGCATTTCCATCAGGCCCGCCCTGCTCTGTGCGCTCAGGTAGCCGGCCGTCGTGCCCACCGACACGTGGCCCAGGTTGTTCTGCACGACCTGGATCGGCACGGGCGGGCGCCCTGCCCTGCCCTGCAGCGCGTGCGCGCCGTGGGCATGGCGCAGCCAATGGATGCTGGCGCGTTGCAGATGCTCTGCCTGCACATCGTCGAGCATGCGGGCGGCCTGCGCCAGGAACAGCTTGATGGCGCTGTAGAAGCCCGAGGCCGACCACGGCTTGGGGTGCACGGGCTTCAGGTCGAAACGGGCGAGCACGTGGATGTGTCGGTTGCCCTGCGCGCCGACGCGGGGCTCGAAGCCGTGGTGCGCGAGCTCTTCCTCGAGATCGGTCACCAGCTCGGCCGGCACCGGCACTTCGCGCTGGCGCCCGGCCTTGCCTTTGACCGACAGCAGCCAGCCGCCGGCGTCGCGGCCGTCGGGCCTGCGATAGACCACCTGCTGGAGGTCGCCGCATGTGGCACCCGTGATTTCGGACAACCGCAGGCCCGTGGCGTAGACCCAGCGCATGCCGCGGCGCAGGCGACGGCCGGCTTCGGTCGCGGCGTGGCCCGCGAGCAGCGCATCTAGGTGCTCCCACTGCGCAAGGCTCAGCGTACGGTGCAGGCCCAGCGCGCGCGGCGCGTCGATCCGCTCGGTCATGGCGGCGAAAGGATTGCCTGTGAGGTAGTTCTGGCGCATCAGGAAGGCGAACAGGCTGCGCAGGATGGACATGGCCTGGCGCAGCGCCGTAGGCGCCAGGGGCCCTTCGAGCGGCCGCCACAGCGGTGACCAGCGCTGGTTGTGGCGCGGGCCGCACCACGCGGCGGGCGGGTCGCCGAGGAACAGGCGGTAGGCGACGGCGTCCTCGGCGCCGAGCGACGACAGGGCGGTCTTGCGCTCGAGCACGGCCCACAGCAGCAGCCGCTCGGCTTCCTTGCGGTAGGAACGCTGGGTGGGCGAGAGTTCGCCGGCCGCGTCCTGGGAGCGCTTGGCCGCGAGCCAGGCGCCGATGGCTTCATGGTCGGTCTGGGCCGTCAGCAGGCACTGGTCCGGCGGGGCGCGGTAGCGGCCGGCTCGCCCGTCCAGCTCGGCGGGCGCCACGAACTTCTCGAACGGAACCAAGGCGGCGCCGGGCGGCACGACCGCGGCAAGGTCGAGCGGGCCCACCTGGCGGCGCCGGTGGGCGGCATGCGTGCCCACGCGAAGGCCCAGCGGCTCCTCGTTGGCGCGCAGCCAGTCGAGGATGCGCGCGGCCTTGCGTTCGCCGACGCCCGGCACCCTCACCCACCACCGCGCACCCGCTTCGTTGATGCGCGCGACCAGCGCGGCAAGGGTCGACAGGCCGCCGAGCTCCAGCCGCGCGGCCACGGCGGGGTTGAGCCAGGCAGAGACACCGTCGGCCGCACGGGGGTCTTGCGCCGTGTGGCCTTCGAGCCAGCGCAACGCCTCGAGCTGACGCTCGACGACGCGTGCGCGGCGGGACGCGCGGCCGGCGCCGCCGCCCTGGTGCGCCCCCCCCGGGAAGGCGGCTTCGTACGCCTCGATCTGCTCGGCTTCCGAGAAGTCCTCCAGGCCCTGCGCCTGTGCGAAGTCGCTCAGGCTCGGCAACGGAGCCGCCGGGGAGAACTGCTCGGGATCGAGCAGGATCAGGCGGGCGGTGCCGGGCCGCTGCTCCCTGCGCGCAGCGGCGGCGAACTCGTCGCGGATCCAGGCGATGGTGCGGCGCACGACCCGCAGGTCGGTGTGCTCGCCTTCCAGGCGGAGGTACCGGTCCCAGGCAGTGCGCTCGTCGATGCCCTGGGCCAACGCCCGCATGAAGGCGAAGTGGCCTCGGTGCAGTTTGCGGGGCGGCAGCTTGGTCATGGGGCGGGATGCTGTGTGCTTGTCAGCTCAGTGCCAGAACTTCCACCAGGCGCGCTCGGGCGCCGGCGCAGCTGCTTCTTCAGGTGGCATGGGCGCGGACTCTTCAGCTTCGCGCATGCGACGGCGCACTTCGACTTCCAGCGCGTGTGCGGTGCCAAAGGCTTCCCGCTCGCCACGGTGCGCGCGGGCGCGCCAGGTCAGTGCCAATTCCGCGAGGGTCTCGTCATCGAAGTGTGCGAAAGGGGATGACGGGCCGGTTGATGTCATGAGTTCCTATGAGGTGATGAACTGTGTAGTGAGAGGGCATTCTATTTCGATGATTAGCCGAATAATCATTCATGCAATATTTGGATGCATTTCTAGACTCCACGATGTGACCTTGAACTAACTTGTTGATCTGATTGGAATTAATGAGAACGTCGCCGTCTGGGCCTTCCGGCGAACATGGGCTGGAAGGCCCTGGTTTCGCGCGGCAGGGGCATTTTCAGCGCCTCCGGCCGCAACTTCGACGGTACATCTGCAACCAGATCTAGATACTTGCGGCAACCTGTTGTCGCGGCAGGTAAATCGCGTTGAAGCCTGCGCCCACTTCTTGAAGAAATCTTTCACCCGGAACTGCTGAAAGGTGTAGTAGCGGCTCGTGCAACCGGGTTGGAATCCCAATGGATCTCACATCAAGGGCAGAGTGCCCGCCCTCGATCAGGTTCAACTGAAGCTGCGCGCCCTGCGAAGCGCATCAGCGATCGCGGATTCCAGCACCTCCACAGACGCCCCGATGGCGGCGCCTGAGGTCAGGGTGATGGTCACCTCCCCTGCCTTCGATCGCACCAGTGTGCCGAACTTCTGGCCGTCGGCCTGAACCTCGAGGCGCTCTGTGCGCTCGAAGCCGGGCGGCGCATCCAGCAGGCGCGCCAGCACCAGCGCAGGAGACAAGGTCTGACCCCGCAACTTTTCCACGCGCTTGAGCAGCCCGCGTCGGTCCAGCGCCATGGCGGCGTTGACCTGTTCGGCATGACGGAAGCTGATCTCCAGCGGAGACCTGAAACACTCCACGACAGCCGACGGCAGCTGCGCCACCATCAGCGCCTTGCGAACCCAGGTATGGCTGACCCCCAGCCCTTCTGCCAGCTGGCGCTGCGTCGGGAACAGTTGCTCTTCCAGCGCACGCTGGTACATCACGCCCTGTTCATACGGAGACAAGTCCGCGCGCTCGCGGTTTTCCCGGTCCATGGCCGCAAAGAGCGCCGCATCGCCAAGGTCGTCCACCCAGATCGACGCCAGCACTGGCATACCCAGCTCCAGCGACGCACGGTGGCGCCGATGACCGAAAACCAGTTCGAACTGCCCAGGCTCTTCCTTCAGCGGCCGAACAAGAATCGGCTGGACGTTACCGCCCGCATGTTCGATGTCGGCCTTGAGCCCTGCGAACTCGCTGGTCTTGAACGAAGACTCGTGGCGGTTGGCCCAGCGGCTTGGGCGAATCGTGGCGGGGTCCATCTTGCGCGTCGGCAGGGAGCCTTCGTACTGGCGCAGCTTTTCGCGCAGCGTTGCCATCTCTCCTTCGACCTGCTGGATCTGTCCGCGGAACGCGAGCATCTGGCCGGGGCCGGTGCGCGGGGCGTGGCTGCCGCCGACGGCTGGTGGAAACCTGGTTTCCACGCCCGTCGCCGCGTGTGGCGCTGTCGGCTCTTCTGCGGGTGCGGCCTTGGGCAGGTCGATGGGCATTGCAGGCGCCTGCGGAAGAGACAGGTTGGCAGTCAGCGCTTCGAGGCGCTTTCGGGTACTAGACATGGTGCGGACTCCTGAAACGTGGAAACCAGGTTTCCACAAGCGGGGATCGCGACACCCCGATCGGCGGCGACGGCGGCTTTGTCCGTCGCTGTTGGGGCGCAACTCGATGGCGCCCGTTGGTGAGAAGGGAAGACTCCGCTTCCAACTTCCAATCGATTTTCTGGCGTGCGCTACGCGTCGATTCCACGCAAGGGCACGCGTGAACCGATGGCTGTGGAAACCTGGTTTCCACAGCCACGGGAAATTCGCGCCGGGCACAGCGCGCTTTGGAGAGCTTTCCCGTATTGGCAAATGCGCAGACTGGACTCCTCAACGGTCCGGCTTTCCGACCTTCGCCTTGCCACTGCAACACGCCGCGTGGAGACCAGGTTTCCACGCCGGTGCCGGTCACCCGGCTACTCCTGGCGCTCCAAGTCATTCTGTCTTGAATGCGGTTCTCCCCCATCAGCGCGCTCTCCCTTGCGCGGACCATGCGCCGACCACGGATTGCTCGACCAGTTCCACAAACGCGTCGTACGCATCCACGGCACGCTTGTAAGTCTTCGCTGCGCCTTCGTACCGTTGCACGTCATAGACGGTCGCAAACTCGGCGGCCTTGTTGCTCGTCACGCTGGTCTTGGGAATTTCTACCGGCAGCGTGTACTCGCCGTAGGTCGCCTGGATCCATTGCCGAACAGCCGGCATGGCCGGATCGGCCGCATCGACGCGGCTCAGCAGCACGTGCAGGAACTCGAAGGCCTTGCCCTCCCGGTCCTTGCTCTGACCGTCCAGGTTGGAACCAAGGTCGGCCAGCAGCGACCAGAACTGTGCCGACGAAGCAAAGTCCAGCCCCGACGGAGGCACAGGCACCACGATGCCGTTCGCCGCCCAGAGCGCATTGATCGTCACGTAAGAAAGGGAAGGCGGCGTGTCGATGACGATCACGTCATACAGATCGCGCACGCTTTCAAGCCCGACATTGAGCACGTCCCAGAACTTCGCACCCGGCTCCTGCATCTGGCGGGCGGGCAGGGCGAACTCGGCCGAGAACAGGAACGGGGCTGCAGCCACCAGGTCGAGGCCGTCCCAGTACGTGGAGCGAATCGCATAACGGATGTCGCTCTCGGTTCCATCGCACAACGGGCCGATCGTCATGTCTTCCGTGACCTCGGCCTCGGGCAGCAAGCCGTGCAGCGTGGTGAGCGAGCCCTGCGGATCGGTGTCGATCGCCAGCACGCGGTGGCCCCGCAAGCTCAGGCCCTGTGCCAGCACCATCGCGGTGGTCGTCTTTGCTACGCCGCCCTTGAAGTTACCGACGGCGATGGTGATCGCCTTGCGTCCGGTCGGGCGCATCTTGTCGGCGCGGTAGGTGCGCGTCCAGCGGCGGAGTTCTTCGAGTTCGAAGGTGCGCTTGCCGCCCGAAGGCGTCAGGCGGCCGGCCGGAAGATCTTCCTTGGTGATGCGATAGGCCACGTGCGCCTTGTCGACACCGCAAAGCGCAGCGAGCTGCGCAGTGGAATAGACCGGCGGAATCTTGCGGGCCTCGGGGGCCAGCAGCATCCCGCGGATCTGCTCGACCATGGAACCGGCCCGCGTGGCAAGGCCCGCGATGCGCTCCATGTTGATGACTTGCCTCGGGGGCGACTGGGTGTCGGTGGAAACCTGGTTTCCACTGACGGGAGGCACGGGGACGGACATTGGGTAGACCCTATTCGACAGAATCCGCCAATTCTACGAGAATCCATCGAATGAACAAGTTATACCGATTCCTCAGTCTTCGCACACCTGCCTAATGTGAGAACCGATAGGGAACCCCGTCCTGACGCCCTTGCACAAGGGGCGATTTTGCGGTGTTGCGCCCTCCCCGGGTGCCCCCTGTGCTCTGTCGAGGCTCATTCAGGACAGATAACAGGGCGGAACTGCAGAAAAGGCACCCTTGGGATGGCAAGAACCCCATATCCACTCACATCAAACCCCATAGATACACACAACAACGGCTGAAGAACCCCAATCGATCTCACATCAAATCCCAGCCGATCTCACATTGAATCCCAGAATCACTCACACAACCCGCGCCAAGTCCTTGTCATGCAACAAGAATTTCACTTGCCAAACTCTTCAATTTTCCAAGTGTTATTTATCAAATAGAACAAGACGGGCCGATTCTTTGTGATTTGACCCATTCACAATACGAAGGCATGATGTGAACCCAAGCAATTGCGATACATCAGACATGGCCGAGGAAGACGTTCCCCCCAGCGCTCCGCGCCAGCTTCCCACCGCGGAAGAGCAAAGCGTTGCCAAGGCGAACGAAGCCATCGCCATCCGCCCCAAGCGCGGGCGCCTCACGCTGCTCTCGCGCCGCATCTACAACGCCTTGCTGTACCACTCGCAGCGCCAGGGCGTGGACGAACCCGTCTACAAGCTCGCGCTGAGCGAACTCATCGGCGACGCACGCTTCAACTCCAACAACACCGAACTGCTCAAGGCACACCTGCGCGACATGCAGGCGACGACCATCGAATGGTCGACCAGCGGCCCCGCGCTGAAGCGCTGGGTGTCGTCCCAGCTGCTCGGCACCGTCACCATCGAGGAGCAGGGCAGGGGACGCCCCTGCATGGTGACCTGGCGCTATCCGGAGGAGATCAAGGAGCGTCTGGTGCGCCCGCACCAGTACACCCGCGTGCTGCTCGAAATCAGCGGCCAGATGCGCAGCTACTCCGCCGCCGTGCTGTACGAGATCGGCGCGCGCTATCTCACATCGCCCGGGCGCCTGTCGATGCGCGAGGACGTGGTGTGGTGGGCAGCCGTGCTGACCGGGCGCAGCGACATCAAGGAGGTCGACTACCGCTTTCTCAAGCGCGACGTGATCTCCAAGGCCCTGGCCGAAATCGACGCCCTGTGCGAAGACTTCAGCATCGAGCTCATCGAGCACAAGCGCGGTCGAAAGATCGAGGAGATCCAGTTCCGCGTGATCCCCAAGGTGCAGCAGCGCCTGGGTGACATTCCCAACGCAGAGCGCAACGTCTTCGACCTGGCGCTCGTGGGCCGGCTCATCGCGCTCGGCATCAAGCAGGAAGAGGCTCAAGACCTCTACGCCACCACCGACGAGAACCAGTTGCGCGCCACGCTCGACCACGTCGATCAGCGCCTGCTCAGCCCGACCATGCCCGAGCTCAAATCGCCCGCCGCGTATTTCAAGGACGCGCTCAAGAAGGGCTATGCGGCCGTCAAGTCCCTGCCAGTTGCCGACACGGCAAAGCCAGCGGCGTCAGCGAGCACTAACACCGCAGCGCATCCGGTGATCTCGCTCTCGCCGTCCGACCGCATGCAGCGCATCCGCGAGCTCTGGGAAAACGACCGCATGGCCCAGGCCCGCGCGATGTTCGCCGAAATGCAACCGCCCTCGCAAGGCGAGTTGCGCAGCCAGTTCGAAGCGCAGCGGCTGGAACAGCTGGCCCTGCCCATCGCCCGCGCCTGGCGGCGCGACGGTCCCGCCAGCCGCGTGGCGGCCAGCACGTTCTACAAGTGGGTGGCCCAGACCACCTGGCCGGAGGAGCCCTCCGATCGCGTGCTTCTCGACTTCGCACTTCAGCGCGGCGTGGCCGGCATCTGACGGCGCCACACGCTTGGGCGTGTGACTTTTTCCTCGGATATGAGATCGGCCTACAGACCGTGGCGTCAATGGCCTCCTGGCGGCATTGCGCCATTGCTTCGACCATGCGTCTGGACTCACTTGTTGCCACACGGCACGCCGACGCATGAACGACGAATGGACCAACCCGGACAACGCCGAAGACTGGCTGTATTTCTTTCACAAGGAAGGCCGCAGGCGCACTCCCGCCAAGATCAGCCGGAACGCCCTGGAAACCTGTTTTCACTCAGCGGCCGGCGAGAGCCTGGTCAACATCTACGTGGCCAACACCCAGACCATCGAGGAACAGGTGCGTGTGCGGCTCAGGGCCGGTGGGCGCTTCACCGCTGAAATGCCGCTCGCCTTGACCGCCCGGGATTTCGAATCGCGCAGGCTTGCGATGTATGCCGACCTCGTGGCCTCGCCGATGGTCGACCCGACCGCGCAGGAGCTGCTCGGCAGGTTCACGGCCGAGGAGTTGGAAGCGGTCGCGTTGTGGATGCGAAGCCGATCCAGCGCGCAAGGCTAGCATTCGGGGTGTTCGAAGCAGCAGAGCCGCTGCGCGTGATGCTTCAGTAATACGTGCCGTTAGTGGCTTTTGCCGATGTGGGCTTCGTAGCCTTCTTCGGATCGAGCAGGTTCTCCCTCGCTGGGGTGGAAGCCGCACGGGCGACAGGCAAAGCAGCGGTCTTGGATAGACTGCGCGCCGGTTACTCGCTTCACCTCACCCGGAGACTCCATGCCGATCGACACCCTTGCAACCTGGCACCGGCTCGTCGAGAGCCATGACGCGGCAGGGCTCGATGCCCTGCTCGACGACGAGGCGGTCTTTCACTCACCGGTGGTTCACAAGCCGCAGGTGGGCAAGGCCGTCACGCAGAAGTACCTGGCCGCGGCGTTCCAGGTGTTCTTCAACGACAGCTTTCGCTACGTGCGAGAACTCAAGGGCGAGCGCGACGCCGTGCTCGAGTTCATGGTCGAGCTCGACGGCATCACCGTCAACGGCGTCGACATGCTCAAGTGGAACGACGCCGGCAGGATCACCGAGTTCAAGGTGATGCTGCGCCCATTGAAGGCCGTGAACCTCATCCACGAAAAGATGGGCGCCATGCTCCAGGCGCACGTCCGGCCCGCGTCTTAGGTCACTCGACGCTGGGGCGCGCGCTGCCTCGCGACGCCAGCACACCGTGCGTGTGCTGCCCCAGCGTGGGCGCGGCGAAAGGCTCGGGCCCCGGCGTGCGCCCGAACTGCACCGACCGGGTGAAGCCGCGGTAGGTGCCCAGCGTGGGGTGCGCGAAGTTCGCCACCATGTCCTCGGCCAGCACCTGCGGGTTGTCGAACATGTCCTCCACGGTGCGGGCCGCCGCGCAGGGCACCTCTTCGCCGAACAGTTCCTCCCATTCGAGCGCGGAGCGTTCCGCCAGTGCTTCGCGCAGCAGGGGAACGATCTGCGCGACGTGCTGCGCACGCTTGCGCACCGAGTCGTAGCGCTCGTCGCGGGCCAGCTGCGGCAGCCCGACCTTGGCGCACAGCGCCTGCCAGAAATGCGGCGTGTTGGCCGAGATGTAGAGGTGGCCCTCGCGGGTCGGGTGAAGGCCGGTGATGCCGCCCGAGCGCATGTCGCGCCCCACGTCCTTCGGCTCGCCCTCGGCCCACACCATGCGGGCCGACTGCATGGCGAGCGCGGAGCGCAGCAGCGACACGCCCACGTACTGGCCCTCGCCGCTCTTCTCGCGCTCGTACAGCGCCGAGGCCACGCCCGCGGCCACCAGCGCGGCCGCGTAGTAGTCGACCACCGAGCCGTAGATGATCTCGGGCGGCTCGCCGCGCTTGCCCTGCAGCGCGCACATGCCGGTCATGCTCTGCAGCACCTGGTCGTAGCCCGCCTTCTCGCGCAGCGGGCCGGTCTCTCCGTAGCCGGTCACGGCGCAGTAGATCAGGCGAGGGTTCAGTCCCTTCAGCTGGTCGTACGCAATGCCCAGCCGCGGCGGCACGCTGGGGCGGAAGTTGTGCACCAGCACATCGGCCGTGCGCACCAGCGCCATGAGCGCGGCCAGGTCGTTCGCATCCTTCAGGTCGAGCAGCACGCCGAGCTTGCTGCGGTTCACGCCGATGAACGCGCGGCTCTCGGCCTCCAGCGTCGACGGGTACTTGCGCAGGTTGTCACCGGCGGGCGGCTCGATCTTGATGACTTCCGCGCCCTGGTCGGCCAGCAGCGAGCAGCCGTACGGGCCCGCGATGTACGCGCTCAGGTCGAGCACGCGAAGCCCGCTCAACGGCCCGCTCGGGCCCTTGCGCTCGGGAAGGCGCTCGGTGTCTGTGCTGTCGTCGGGCGCGGTGATGCTCATGGGTGTTCACTCAATCGGCGGTGATGTTCTGTTGCTTCGCGAGCTTCTTCCATCGCGCCACGTCCTCGGTGATCACCGCGCCGAACTGCGCCGGCGAAAGCGGCGTGGCGATCGCGCCTTCGCGCAGGAAGTTGGCCGCGACGGCCGGCCTGGCCAGGATCTGGTTGACGGCGCGGTTGAGCGTGCCCACCACCTCGCTCGGCGTGCCCACCGGTGCCAGCAGGCCCCACCAGAGCTCGAATTCATAGCCGGGCACCGCTACCGACATCGGCGTGAGCTCGGGCGCGACCGGGCTCGGCTTCAGGCTGGTGATGCCCACGGCGCGCAGCTTGCCCGCGCGCACCATCGGCAGCAGCGACGGCCCGCTGGAAATCAGCAGCTGCGTCTGGTTGCCGATCAGGTCGGTCACGGCCGGGCCCATGCCCTTGTAGGGGATGTGCGCGATCTGCAGGTCGCCCACCTTGGCCTTGAGCAGTTCGGTGCCGAACTGGTTCACGCTGCCCGAGCCCGACGACGCATAGTTGTACTGGCCCGGCCTCGCCTTGATGGCGGCGATGAGCTCGGCCGGCGTCTTCGCGGGAAACTCGTTGTTCACCGCGACGATGAACGGGCCCTTGGCGAACATGGCCACCGGCGCGAGGCCGTTCACGGGGTCGAAGGGCAGCTTCGACTGCACGGCCGCGTTGGTCGTCATGCTGGACGACACCGCCACCAGCGTGTAGCCGTCGGGCGCGGCCCGCGCCACTTGCCCGGTGCCGGTGTTGCCGCTCGCGCCGGGGCGGTTGTCGATGATCACGGGCTGCTTGAGCTCGTCGCCGAGTTCCTTGGCGACCTGGCGCGCGAAGGTGTCGTTCGAGCCGCCGGCGGGGTAGGGCACCACGATCGTGATGCTCCTGGTGGGGTAGGGTGCCTGCGCGAAGGCGCCGGCCGACAGCAGGCAGCCAGCGGCGAGCACGGCCGCTGCGAGCGGACGAAGGGTCGAGCGAATTTTCATTTTTTGTCTCCGGTTTCTTTTTTTGAATTCGGGTGGCAACCGCAGGCTCAGCCTGCAAGCAGCCCCAGGTTGCGCGCGCTCTCGACGATCGCTCGCGCGCGGATCACGAACGGGATGTCGATCATTCGTCCGTCCACCACATAGGCACCCATGCCGCGGGCATCGGCCTCGCGGGCCGCCTCCACCACCTTGCAGGCATGCGCGATCTCCTCGTCGGTGGGGCGGAACACGTCGTTCGATATCGCGATCTGGCTCGGGTGGATGCACGTCTTTCCCAGAAAGCCCAGGTCGCGCGCCAGCATCGCCTCGGCGCGGTATCCCTCGGCATCGCCGATGTTCGCGAAGGCGCCGTCATAGGCATACACCCCCGCCTCGCCGGCAGCGATGCGCACCGCGAACATCGCCTGGCGGATCGCGCACGGTTCGCGCCGCGCGATGCCCAGCGGCTCGAACAGGTCGCCCAGCCCCAGCTGCAGCCCCGCCACGCGCGGATGCGCAAGCGCCAGCGCCGAAGCCGTGCGCAAGGCGCAGGGCGTCTCGATGTTCAGCAGCAGGCCGATGGGTGCCTGCACGCCGTTGGCGCGCTCCGCGCGCTCGATGGCTTCGACGGCCGTGCGCACGTGCGCAGGGCTTTGCGGCTTGGGCAGGTTGACCAGGTGCACGCCCGGTTGCACCGCTGCCGCCACGTCGCGCTCGAAGTGCGGCGTGTCCATGGCGTTCACGCGAACGATCAATGTCTTTCGCGACGAAGCCGCGTCGCCGCGGGCCAGCCAGTGGCGCACGGTCTCGCGCGCCTCGTCCTTGCGCGGCTCGGACACCGCGTCTTCCAGGTCGAGGCAGATGGCGTCCGCCGCGCTGGAGAGTGCCTTGGCGAACAGCTCGGGGCGGGTGCCGGGTACGAAGAGTTTGCTTCTCATGGCCGCAGTGTCCGCAGTTCATGAGATGAGAAAAGCAGGCACTCCCTGCGATCACATCGCAGAAAATCTATCTTCATGGAAACCGCCTACCTGCACAGCTTTCTCCTGGTGGTGGAGTCGGGCTCGATGTCCGAGGCCGCGCGCCGGCTCGACCTGACCCCCGGCGCCGTCGCCCAGCAGATCCGCGCGCTCGAGCGCGAACTCAACGCGCCGCTGCTCGCGCGCGCCGGCCGCACGGTGCAGCCCACCGAGGCGGGCCACCAGCTGGTGGCCCGCGCCCGCGCGCTGCTGCGCGAGGTGGGCGACATCAAGGCGCTGCTGGGCAGCGGCGCGGCCGGAGGCGAACTCGCCATCGGCACCATCAACACGGCCCTCCACAGCCTGCTGCCCGACATCCTCGCGCGCTTCGTCAGGACGCATCCGCACGCCAAGGTGTTCCTCAAGTCGGGCACCACCGCCACGCTCTACAAGGGGGTGCAGCAAGGCGAGCTCGACGCCGCCGTGTGCGAGTACCCGCCGTTCGCGCTCGCCAAGACCTTCGACTGGTCGCTGCTGCGCGAGGAGCCGCTGGTGCTGCTCGCGCCCAGCCGCCTCGCGCGGCGCGATCCGCACGAACTGCTGCGCACGTCGCCGCTGATCCGCTACGACCGCAGCCTGGGCAGCGGCAAGCAGGCCGACCGCTACCTGCGCGCCGCGGGCATCGTGCCGCAGGAGCGCTTCGAACTCAGCTCGCTGCTGGCCATCGCGATGATGGTCGACCGTGGCCTGGGCGTCTCGCTGGTGCCCGACATCGCTTCGCCGCTGCTGGACGGCCAGAAGGTCGTGAAGATCCGGTTGCCGATGCCGTCGCAGTCGCGGCGCTTCGGCATCCTGTGGCTGCGCGCGTCGGCGCGGCTGCGGTTGATCCAGGGCTTCGTCGAGAGTGCGCGCATCGTCACCCCGGGCAAGGACGGCGCGCGCCGCCCCCTCGCGCGGGCGGGCAACCCGGCCTGAGCCTGCCCCACGGACGCGCGAATTTCCTACTTCGCGTGGCCGTGGAAGCGGCGACTCTTTCTGCAACATGTCGCCGAGTCCGGCCGACGCCCATGGAGCACACCTTGACCACCGCCGCCCTCAAGCCGAAGTTCATGCAGCTCTACCGCCTGTGCCGCGATGCCGCCTTGGCCTGGATCGACGACTTCGCCCCCAGCATGGGCGCGGCGATCTCGTACTACACGATGTTCTCGCTGGCGCCGTTGCTCGTGATCGTCATCGCGGTGGCGGGCGCGTTGTTCGGCGCGGAAGCCGTGCGCGGGCAGATCGCCGGGCAGCTGTCGGGCGTGATCGGGCAAGAGGGCGCGCTGGCGGTCCAGGGCCTGATCAAGAGCGCGAGCGAACCCTCGCGCGGGCTCATTGCGGGCGGCATCAGCATCGTCGTGCTGATCGTGGGCGCCACCACGGTCTTTGCCGAACTGCAAAGCGCGCTCGACCGCATCTGGCACGTGCCGGAGCGGGCCAAGCCCAAGGGCCTGTGGGGCATCCTGCGCGCGCGGGTGCTGTCGTTCGGCCTGATCCTGGGCCTCGCGTTCCTGCTGATGGTCTCGCTCGTCGTCAGCGCCGGCCTGGCGGTGCTCGGAGCCTGGAGCACGGGCCTGTTCCCCGGGTGGGAGCTGCTGCTGCAATCGCTGAACGTCGGGGTGTCGCTGGGCATCCTCACCTTGCTGTTCGCGATGATCTTCAAGTTCATGCCGAGCGCGCCCATTGCATGGCGCGACGTCTGGATCGGCGCGGCCGTCACCGCCGTTCTCTTCGAGGTCGGCAAGGTGCTGATCGGCCTCTACCTCGGCAAGAGCGGCGTGAACGAATCCTTTGCCGCGGCCGGCTCGCTGGTCGTGCTGCTGGCCTGGGTGTACTACGCGGCGCAGATCTTCCTGCTCGGTGCCGAGTTCACCAAGGTGTATGCCACCGCGCACGGCTCCGTCGCCGCGGCCAAGGCCCAGGCTGCCACGCACGACGCGGCACGGCAGGCCGATGCCGGGACCGACGGCGCCGTGCAGCAGCCCGACGCGCAAGGCATCGCACGCATCGAAGCCGCGCAACAGCTGGTGGCGCAACGTACGCGCAAGGCAACGGCCACGCTCACGCGGCAGTTGATCGGCCTGGCGGCGGTCAGCGTGGCGAGCGCCTGGGTGGCGCGCCGGCACCGCAAGCGGGCGCGTCCAGCCGCATGAGGGCATGCGGCATCGGTTCGGTCAGCGCCGCCGCCGGCCGGCCGCCTGGTAGATGTTCATCAGCGGCGTGGCCGAGATGCCGTGAACGACCACCGACAGCGCCACCGTGACCAGCACGGCGCCCCCGATAGCGCCGATCTCGGACGACGGCGCGCCGTGCGTCGATGCGTAGGCCAGGTAGTAGATGGAGCCCACGCCGCGAATGCCGAACCATGCGCCGAGCCGGCGCTGCGACGCGCTCCATGGCCCGCCCAGCGTCGAGATGTACACGGCGACCGGGCGGGCGATGGCGACGAGGACGCCTGCGATCAACAGGTTCCTGAATGTCAGCATCTCGGTGCGCAGCAGGCATCCGATGACCAGCATCGCCGCCAGCTCCACGAACTTCTCCAGCTCCTTGGCGAACGCCAGAACGTCGCGTGTCATGGCACCGGCGGTCCTGGCCTGTTCGATCGCTACGACCTTGGCTTCACGCGGTGCCGCGCCGGTGCGCGCTTCGTCGGCCTTGTCTTCGACGGCGTGCTCGACATTGCGCATGCTCAGCCCCGCGACGAACACGGCAAGGAAGCCGTACACCGACGCATGCAGTGCGATGCCGTAGGTCAGCGCGATGAGCCCCAGCGCAAGAAAGCTCTCCATGCCCATCGCCTGCTTCTTCTCGTTCTGCAGGAAGAGCACGAGCCGCGTGAATGCCGCGCCGCAGGTCCAGCCCAGCGCAAGGCCGCCCCCCACGGCCCACACCACATCCAGCCCCAGCCAGCGCAGCCCGCCGGTGCCCAGTTCGTGCGCACCGGCCAGGCCGAGCGCCAGCATCACGAACGGAAAGGCCGCGCCGTCGTTCAGGCCGCCCTCGGCGGTGAGTCCGAAGCGAAGGTCGTCCTGGTCGTTCTCGTGCCGCACCTGCACGTCGGAGGCCAGCACCGGGTCCGTTGGCGCGAGGATGGCCGCGAGCAGCAGCGCGCTGGCCAGCGTCAGGTGCAATGCAAGACCCGCCAGCGTCATCAGCGCGATGGTGATGACCATGCCCGCGGTGGCGAGCAACACCGGCTGGAACCAGCTGGACACCTGCATGCGAATGCGAAGGCGCAGCCCCACGGCGAAGAGCGACACCAGCACCGCGACCTCGGCGATGGTCTCGACGAGTCCTGCATCTGCCTTCATGCCCAGCTTCACCAGGTTGAAGCCGCCGGGGCCTGCAATGAAGCCCAGGCCCATGTAGAGCGCCGCGGCGCTGATGGGCAAGGTCTTGAGCAGCGTGCCGGACAGCGCCATCAGGATCAGCAGCGCGCCGACCATGAGATCCCAGGTCGCCGCGGTCATGAGATCGGCCGGAAAGGCATCGCGCCGGCGGCCGGGTAGAGGTCGGCGATCAGTGGAAGAACAGCGCGATCAGGATGATGATCGGAATCGGAACACCGAGGAACAGCAAGAGAAGCGAGCGCATGAGAATTCTCCTTGAGGCAGATGAGGTTCAAAGGTCGCGGCGACGGCCACCGTAGGTTGCCGCGAAGCTCGCGACGAAGGCGCCGATGAGCATCGAGATCACCAGCCAGAGCGCGCCGTAGGCCGAAGCCTTGCGGGCCGCGTCGGCGGCTTCCTTCGCCTTGGTCTGCGCATCCTTGAGGGCCGCCTGCGCCTTTGCATAGGTGTCGTTCACGCGCTTCTCCGCGTCCTGCTGGCTGAGCCCCGTGCGCTGCGCGACCACCTGGCCCACGTACTTCGCGTCTTCCGGCGGCAGCGCGCCGGAACGAATGCTGTTGAGGAAGATGCGGCTGACCTCCGTGCTCGTCGAGCCCGCGCTGCGGTCCGGCGTCGTGCTCATGGCCGCGGGCGCGGCGCCGGCGTCGGTGGAGGCGGGCGCGGTGCTGCCGGCATCGCGACGGAACAGCGAATCGATGAAGTAGTTCATGGGGCCCGGGCTCGCGTCGGAGGCGCCTTGCGCCGCCGCCGCGCCACCTGCTGCGGTGGCGGCCGTGGCCGCGCCGCCGACCACCGTCGCGCCCGCTTGCGCGCCGGCACCCAGGATCGAACCCACCACCGAACTCAGCAGCGCGGCCGTCAGCAGCGTTGCGACCGCCCAGGCCAGGAAGCCGTGGGCCGTATCGCGAAAGTAGACCTCGTCGGTATGGACGCCGGCCCACTTGGTGCGAAGCCGGCCGGCCAGGTAGCCGCCCATGCCCGATGCGGCGATCTGCGTGAAGGTGAGCCACAGGACGGCCGCCACGCCGACGGCGGTCGCGCTCGCGCCCTGGCTGGCCCAGGGGCTGATGCTCGACATGCCCAGGCCGGTGCCGAGCAGCAAGAGGATCAGCGACAGCGATGCGGCGCCTGCGGCGCCGGCAAAGATCGCGCCCCACGAAACGCCGCTCTGGCTGCCGCTCGCTTCGACAGGGGGGAACGGCGTGTTGACGCCTCTGAGTCCGTCTCCGTATTGGGCCATTGCTGCTCCTTGTTGTGGAACCCGCACTTTTCGACGGGCATCAGGTCGCCCCGGTCATCCGCTCGCGCGAGCGGGGGTAGGCGATGTGCCCGAGTGGTGCGCTGCCCGCAAGGCCAGGCCTCGCGCAGCGCTCGCTGCAGAATCCCCGGACATTCCAACTCCGCCAAACCATGCCAAAAAACTCCGGCCCTCGAGGCGCCGATGCGCTGATCCAGTCCCTGCAAATAGCGGGTGTGAAGCGCATCTTCACGCTGTCGGGCAACCACATCATGTCGGTGTTCGACGCCGCCTTCGCTTCCGGCATCGCGCTCGTCCACACGCGCCACGAGGCCAGTGCGGTGCACATGGCCGATGCGTGGTCGCGGATCACCGGGGAGGTGGGCATCGCCCTCGTCACCGGCGGGCCGGGCCATGCGAATGCGGTGGCTGCGCTGTACACCGCGCAGATGGCCGAGGCGCCCGTGGTGCTGCTGTCCGGTCACGCGCCGAACGATCAGCTCGGGCAAGGTGCGTTCCAGGAAATGCGCCAGGCGGAGATGGCCGCACCGGTCTGCAAGGCGGCCTGGACATGCGCCCGTCCTGAAGACGTGGCCACCGATGTCGCCAGGGCCATCCGCCTCGCCAGGTCCGGGCGGCCGGGACCGGTGCACCTGAGCCTGCCGACCGACGTGCTCGAAGGTACGGCTGCTGCCGGTTTGCTGGAGGTGGGCGCGTTCGCGCCCGACCCGCTGCCGCTCGACCCGGCGCTCGCGGCGCAACTGATCCAGCGCCTTGCGCAGGCCTCGAACCCGATGATCCTCGTGGGGCCGTCCTGCATGACGCGTGCCGGTCGCGCACTGACCGAGGCGCTGGAAACGGCGACGGGCATCCCGGTGGTCGGCATGGAGAGCCCGCGCGGCATCGCCGATGCGAGCCTCGGCGCCTTCGCCGAACTGCTGCCACGCGTGGACTGCCTGGTGCTCGTGGGCAAGCGGCTCGACTTCACCCTCAGGTTCGGCGCGGCCTTTCCCGCTGCGGTGGAAGTGCACCAGGTCGATGCCGACCCCGGCGAGCTCGCGCGCAGCCGCCGTGCGGTGGGCGACCGGTTGCGGATCACCGCGCAGGCCGATGCGGCGTCGGCGCTGCGCGCATTGACGCAGGCGGCGCGCGGTGCGGCAGCTTCCACCTGGTTGAACGAAGTGCGCGAAGCTGTGCGCTACCGGCCCGCCGCGTGGGACAGCGCCCGCGCGCCATCGCCGGAACGCCTGCACCCGGTGCAGATGCTGCGGCCCCTGCAGGCGGTGCTCGACAGCCATCCCGAGTCGGTGCTCGTGTGCGACGGCGGCGAAATCGGCCAGTGGGCCACGGCCTGCCTGCAGGCGCCGCACCGCGTCATCAACGGCGTTGCGGGCGCCATCGGCGCCGGGCTGCCCTACGCGCTGGCCGCGCGCTGCGCCCGGCCCGAGGCGCCGGTCGTCGCGGTGATGGGCGACGGCACCGTCGGTTTCCACATCGCCGAGTTCGACACCGCGGTTCGCCACGGCCTGTCCTTCCTCGCGGTGATCGGCAACGACGCACGCTGGAATGCGGAGTACCAGATCCAACTGCGCGACTACGGCCCGGAGCGCCTGATCGGCTGCGAGCTGCGGCCCACGCGCTACGACATGGTCGCGCAGGCCTTCGGCGCGCACGGCGAGTGCGTGACGCATGCCGCCTCGCTGCCGGCTGCGGCCGATCGCGCGCTCGCCAGCGGCCTGCCTGCGTGCCTGAACGTGATGATCGAGGGCGTGCCCGCGCCGCAGATCAGGCGGTAGCCGTGCCGGCGTCGAGCGCGTCCTCGTAGGCGTCCAGCGGCTGCGGCTTGCCGAACAGGTAGCCCTGGCACAGCAGGCAGCCATTGCGCTCCAGGAAGTCGCGCTGCGCCTGCGTCTCCACGCCCTCGGCCACGATCTCCAGTTCCAGGTTGCGCGCCATGCCGATGATGGTCTGGATGATCAGCTCGACCTTCGGATTCAACCCGATGCTGTGCACGAAGAACTTGTCGACCTTGACCTGGCTGAGCGGCAGCTGCGTCATGTACGACAGCGACGAGTAGCCCGTGCCGAAATCGTCCATCGAGAACTGGATGCCCAGCGCGGCCAGCGTGTCCATCTTCTCGATGGTGTCGATCACCTTGTCGTGCAGCAGGCTTTCGGTGAGTTCCAGCTTGAGCCGGGCCGGGTCGGCGCCGGTGCGCTGCAGCACCGCGCGCACCCGGTCGACGAAGTCGTCTTCGCGGAACTGCCGCGCGCTCACGTTCACCGACAGCTGCAGGTGGGCCCGGCCGGGGTCGGCGCGCCAGGCGGTCAGCTGCCTGCACGCCGTCTCCAGCACCCACAGGCCCAGTGGAATGATCAGCCCGGTGTCTTCCGCCACGTCGATGAATTCGCGCGGCAGCAGCAGGCCGCGCAGCGGATGGTGCCAGCGCACCAGCACCTCGGCACCGGTCACCCGGTTGTCGCTGGTCACCTGGCTCTGGTAGTGCAGCACGAACTGCTGCGACGCGATGGCCGCGTGCAGCTCGCTCTCCAGCGTGGCGCGCGCCGTGATGCTGGTCTGCATGCCCGCCTCGAAGAAGCGCAGCGCGTTGCCGCCGCCGGTCTTGGCGTGGTACATCGCGATGTCGGCCTGCTTGAGAACCTCTTCCATGGAGGCGTGCTCCGCCTCGAACAGCACCGCACCGATGCTGCAGGTGCTGTGGTGCTGCTGCGAGCCGAGCTGGTAGGGCTGGTTGAGCCGCGCGAGGATGGCCGCGCCCATGGTCTCGGTCTGCGAGGTAGCAACGACGGCCTGCGCGCTCAGGTCTTCCAGCATCACCACGAACTCGTCGCCGCCCAGGCGCGCCACGATGTCGCCCTCGCGCAGGCAGTCCTTCAGCCGCTGCGCCACCTGCTTGAGCATCACGTCGCCGATGTCGTGGCCCAGCGCGTCGTTCAGCGTCTTGAAATTGTCCAGGTCCAGGAACAGCAAGGCGCACAGGCGCGAGCGCTGCGCGTTCGACGCGGTCACGCCGATGGCCTGCTTCAGGCGGTCGAGCAGCAGCCGCCGGTTGGGCAGGCCGGTGAGCGTGTCGTAGAACGCGAGGTGCTCGATTTCGTGCGCCGCACGCTTGCTCTCGGTGATGTTGCGCAGGATGACGATGAAGCGTGCATCGACCTCGTCGCCGACCGATTTGCACGAGACCGAGATCTCGAACCAGGTGTTGTCGCGCGCGCCACGCCGCTCGAACTGGCGGCCCGCGGAATGGCCCGTGGCGTCGGCTTCGCGCAAGGCGCTCATCACCTCCGCCGCGGCTTCGGCGGGCAGCAGCTCCGCCAGCACATGGCCGACCGGGTCTTCCACGTCGGTCACCGGCAACGGGCCGCGCGGCGCGTGGTAGCCGTGGCAGCGGCCGTCCAGCCCCACTTCCAGCAACAGGTCGGGCAGCGCGTCGAGCGTGGCCTGCAGCTGCGCCTTGCTCTCGATGATGGCGGCCGTGTGGCGGCGCTTCTCGGTGATGTCCTGGTAGACGCACACGGTGCCGCCGTCGGGCGTGCGGCTGCGCGTGGCGCGGATCACCTGGCCGCCCTGCAGCAGCGCCTCCTGCTCGGAGTGCATCTGGCTCATCTGCGGCATGTTCACGGCCGTCCAGTCGGCCGGGCCGCGCTCGTGCACCACGTGCCTGGCGGTCTCGTCCACGATGCTGCGAAACGGAAACTGCGGCGCGATCATGGCCGCCGTCCAGGGAAACATCGCGATGAAGCGGCGGTTCCAGCTCAGCACGCGGTTCTCGGCGTCGAGCAGCACGAAGCCGTCGATCATCGATTCCAGCGCCTGGTCCAGCATGGCCTTGGAGCGAACCAGCTCGTTGCGCGCGCGCCATTGGCGGCGCAGCTGGACGTGCGTGAAGCGCGCCACCGCCAGGATCATCAGCCCGATGGCCGCGGCGGTCCAGGCGATCAGGTCGCGCTCGCGGCGCCAGTCCCGCAGCGCCGCGGTCAGCGGAATGCTCGCGACGATCAGCATGTTGCGATGCAGCGTCGGGCGCGCCACCACGATGGCCGGCAGCCCGCTCAGGCGCGCGGCCATGCGCGAAGGCTTGCCGTCGCTGGTCTGCTCGTGAAGGGCGGGCTCGATCTGCTTGCCCGTGAGGTCGTCGCGCGGCGGCAGGCTCGCCAGCAGCGGGCCGGCGTCGCGTTCCAGCGTGACCTCCAGGCCGCGGATGCCCGCGCCCTGCGTCATGATCGTGGCCAGCAGCGACAGCTGCACCTCGGCCACCCCCACCATGCGCGCGCCGTCCGCCAGCGTCACGGCGCGTGCGAAGAACAGCACGTTCTGCGTGGTGACCAGGCTGGCAGCCGGCTCGCTGATCGCCAGCGTGGACACCGGATTGGCCAGCACGCTGCGCACGAAGCCCTCGGGCAGCGCCAGCGGCAACTGGGCGCCGCGCCGGTCGGACGACGCAATCACCGCGCCGTTGGCATCGACGAAGGCCACGTGGCGCACCAGCAGGTTCTGCCGCACCACGTTGTCGAGCAGCCGGTGCGCCTCGAAGCCGCCCGCGTTGACGCCGGCGCTGCCGGCCGTGGAGTCGCGCAGCAGCTCGTTGGCGCCGGCCAGCAGCATGTCCACGCTCAGCAGCGCGCGATTGAGCGCGGCCTCCGAGCCGCCCACGAAGCGCACCGCCTGGCTCTCGTGGTCGCCGAGCGTCTTCTGGCGCGCCTCCCAGACGATGACGCCGGCCACGGTCGCCACCGTGACGAGAAAGAGAACGGCCACGCCGTAGACGATGGCAATGACACGGCGGGGAAAGTGCGGCTTCGCTGCGCGGTCGGTGCCCACGGGGGTGTCGGCGCTCACGGCGTGGTGGCCGCGCGCAGGCCGACCACCGGCCCCAGCGTGTCGTTCCAGACCTTGGCGCACACCGGTCCGCAGCGCTGCACCCAGCCCGGCAGCACACGGGCCGCGAAGATCTCGCTGCGGCGCGTCTCGTCCAGCGGCGAAGGCGCCACGGCCACCATGCGGCCCTTGCCGGGCTTGGTGCAGCCGGCGGCCCCGGTGTTGCAGGCAATGCCTTCGTCGGTTTCGCGTTCGGACTGGGCCCACACCGCTGCCTCCAGGCGCGGCAGTTCCTTGCGCAGCAAGGCTTGAAGGTCGGGTGGCAGAGCGGCAAGGCTTTCGCGGTTGGCCGCGAAGACCGCCACGCCCCAACTCAAGGGGATGGTGTAGAGCGTGCTGGTCACTTCGTGCAGTCCCAGCGTGTAGCCCGACATGGTGCCGGTGATGACGCAGTCGGTGTTGCCCGACCTCATGTTCGCGATGACCTGTGCGAACTCGGTGTACACCGGCGTGCCGCCCAGCGCCGTGACGAAGTCGGCCTGCGTTGCGCTCGACACGCGCGTGCGCCGGCCCGCCAGGTCGGCCAGTTGCCGCATCGGCTTGTTGCAGAACACCTCCTGCGCCGGATAGATGTACACCGCCAGCAGTTCCACGTCGTAGCGCTCGCGCAAGGTCTCGGACAGGTAGGGGCGAAACGCGCTCACCACGCGGCGCAGCGTGGGAATGTCGGGGCTCAGGCCGGCCATGTCGGGCGCGCCCAATTCCGGATACTGCGTGGCCATCTGGCTCATCAGCGCGGTGCCGAAGGGCACCACGCCCAACTGCATGAGGTTGAGCATTTCCTGTCCCGGAATGCCCGCGCGGTCGAAGGGCACGATGCTCGCGGTGTAGCGGCCGCCGGACAGCGTGGCCAGGTCGCGTGTCCAGAACTGTTCCTCGTGCCCCGTGTACTGCGTGACACCGCCCAACCCGCCGACGATGCGCAGGCGCTGAACGGGCGCCGTCTGCGCGTTGCACAGCGACGCGAAGAACATCAAAAAGACAAGGAAATAAGCCACGATTTTCATCATTACACAGGATCGCTGGCACGCGACGCGCGAACGCGACCTGCAGCGATCAACGCCGCGCAAGTGATGCTGGAAAGCCGCGAACGGCTGTTCGACGGCGTGCCGCGCTTGGCCTCGGCGGCCGCCCGCCTCAGAGGCCGCGATCGTCCGGGTTCCTGGCGGCCCGGTGGCCGACGCGCTCGCCGACAAAGCGTTCGAGTTCCTGCAGGCCGTCGTCGGTGATGCACTTCACCACGGCGATCCGCGGCACCACATAGGCACCCCTGAGCGCAGGCGGCGTGTTGAATTCAGCCTCGACCAGGCCCGTGGCGGCCAGGATGGAAATGCGCCGGACATCTTCCGGCTTGTCCAGGCGAAGTGGAAAGCGGGCGTGCTGGAGCCGCATCAGGCAAAAGAGTGGCATTCGATCCTCCGGTGCGCGGCGTCCTCGTTTTTGCCGCGCCGATCGGCCCCGAAATGGTGCGACGAAATGTAAACAAATCGGGATATTGCGCAATACGCTTTTCGGGTGACTCGGCCTTCCACTGCAGTCGGATGTACTCGTTCTGTGCGATGTGTTCTTCGAATTCTTCGCGTGGCGTCAGCGGTGGATGCTGACAGTCGGCCGGCGTGCGGCTCTGCGCTGTGCGCGACCCCACCCTTCGCTACCCGCCCCGGCGCTCAACCTTGCCGTTGCACTGCCAGGTCGAAAAGGCGCAGCGACGGTTCGAGCGACAGCGCGCGGCGTGCCGCCTGCGCCTGCGCCGCGTCCAGCGTCACCAGCCAGGCGATCTCACCGGCCACGCTGGTCGCGATCGGCACACCGTCGCGGTACAGCACGCGCGAGCCCGCGACGCGCGGCACCCTGGGCCCTTGGACGATGCTGCCCAGCAGGTTGGCGGGGTCGCTGGCGGCCAGCGCAATCAGCGCACCATCGCCGGGCTGCCTGCGCACCTGCCGCATCGAAGCGACCGCCTCGGGCAGCGCGAACTGCTCGCCCGACACCCCGGCGATGAAACGGCCACCGCGGATCTCGCCGCGCGCCTCCAGCCGCCGGCACACGCGCACCAGGTCGCGCCAGGGCGGCAGCCATGCGGGCTCGCGTTCGAGCAGGCGCCAGCAGACCACGCCGTAGCGGCGCAGCAGCACGTGCACGACCTGTTCCATCGCCTGCGCGGAGGTCGCCGTCATCGCCTCGGCCGCGGCGGGCGGCCGCACCAGGGTCCAGCGCCCCGCATCCTCGATGCCGAACAGCGGCGCGCGCCGCCGCCGCCGCGTGTCGGCCGAGGCCCGCTTCGATGCGGGCACCAGCAAGGCGCGCAGGCCGGCATAGCTGTCGCAGCGCGCGCGGCCCTTGGCGACCAGTTCGGTCAACGCCTCTTCGATCTCCACCGGCAACAGCCGCGTGCCCGACGCGATCTCGTCGAAGAAGCAGGCACCGTGCTGCGCCAGGTGCGCGGCCACCCGCGTGGCGCGCGAGCCCAGCGTTTCGTCGTCGACGGGGGCCGGCGCCAGGCGGGTCCACAGCGCCGCGCTGCGGCGCGGCAACAGCACGATCGGCGTGGCGTGCAACGACAGGCTGCCCGCGCCTTTTCTGGCGCTCTGGCCCTCCGCGGCGTTCGGGCGCAGCCGTGTCCACAGCACGCGTCCGGCCGTGCACAGGTCGTCGAGCCACGCACCGGCGTAGTCGGTCACGCGCGCGGTCAGCAGCTCGGCCTCCCACAGCGGCGCGGGCGCCTCGTAGCCTTCGAGCTGCGACAGGATCCCCGACAGCGCTTGCGGACCGCTCACGCGCGCGGCCGCACCGATGCGCTGCCATTCGAAGAGAAAGCGCACGAAGTCGCGCGACTCGACCGGCTCGATCTCGCGGCGCAGGCGCTTGAGCGTGTAGCGGTGGATGCGCGCCAGCAGATGGCGTTCGCACCATTCGATGGTTTCCGTGCCCGGCGTGAAGCGGCCCTGCAGCACGCTGCCTTCGGCCTGCAGCGCCAGCAGCGCGCCTTCGACGTCGGCGGCCGGCAGGCGCAGCGGCGCGGCCAGTTGCGCCGCGGTGACCGGCCCGAGACCGCCAAGGCGCGAACGCAGCAACTCGCGCAGCGCCGTGTCGCGGTCGGCCGGCTGCTCGGCGTCGGCGGGCGCTTCGATGGCCGGTTGCATCGGTGCATCGGGCACGACGGCCTGCAGCAGGCGCAGGCGCTCGGCCGACACCCACAGGCCGCGTGCCGCGCGTCCCGTGCCTTCGTGCAGCAGGCGCGTCGCGCGGCCGGCCTTCGCTAGCGCGGCGAGCCATTGCTTCCAGTCGGCACCGCGTGCCACTTCGTGCGCCACCTCGTCGTCGCTCAACGCGCCGAGCATGCCCAGCGCCTCGTGCATCTCGTCGGCGCTGCGCGGCTGCGGCCAGGCCTCCTCTCGCACGCTGGCGATGGCGTCCGCGTCGAGCTGGCCGACGTCGTCGGCGCTCTCGGGGTCGGTGTAGCGGCGGTTCTGCACGGCCTGCGTGCGGCGTTCTTCCAGCGGCGCGTCGTCGAGGAAGGCATAGGGGCGCGCGTTCAGCGCTTCCATGGCAAGCGGCGAGGGCGCGGGCAGGTCGCGCGCCAGCACGCGCACCTCGCCCGACTCCATGCGGCGCAGCAGCGCGAGCCAGCCCTCGGCATCCATCGCGTCGTGCAGGCAGTCGTCGAGCGTCTGCACGACCAGCGGGTGCTCGGGCACCTCGCGCTCGCCGGCGATATTCTCCGCGCACGCCACCTGATCGGGGAACACGGCCGCGAGCAGGTCTTCGGAGCGCATGCGCTGCAGCTGCGGCGCCACCTTGCGCCCGCCGCTGAAGCGCGGCAGCGCGAGCGCCGTGGTCGCGTTCCAGCGCCAGCGCACGCCGAACAGCGGCGCGTCGAGCAGCGCCTGCACCAGCACGTGCAGCGCCGAGGCCGAATGCAGGTAGCGCGCGACCTCGTCGAGCGCGAAGCTGTGGCTGGTGGACAGCGACAGCACGATCGCGTCTTCGGTCGCCGCGGCCTGCAGCTCGAAATTGAAGGTGCGGCAGAAACGCTTGCGCAGCGCCAGCCCCCACGCGCGGTTGAGCCGGCTGCCGAAGGGCGAGTGAATCACCAGCTGCATGCCGCCCGATGCGTCGAAGAAGCGCTCCATGACCAGCGTGCGCTGCGTCGGCAGCGCGCCGAGCACGGCAAGCGCGTGCGCAAGGTGCTCCACGATCTGGCGTGCGGCTTCGCCGTCCAGGCCGAGGGTCTGCGTCAGCAGCGCCATCGCGCCGTCGCGGCCGCCTTCTTCCAGCGCCTGCGCCACCTCTTCGCGCAGCCGCGACACACCGAACGACAACTCGTCGCTGCGCCCCGGCGCCTCGCCGAGCCAGAACGGAATGTTGGGCGCCGCGCCGTGCGCGTCTTCCACCCGGACGCGGCCCGGCTCGATCTTCAGGATGCGGTAGCTGGTGTTGCCGAGCTGGAACACGTCGCCCGCCAGGCTCTCGACCGCGAAGTCTTCATTGACCGTGCCGATCTTGTCGGCCTGCGGCTCCAGCATGACCGTGTAGTCGCCGGTCTCGGGGATGGTGCCGCCCGATGTGAGCGCGGTCATGCGCGCGCCCTTGCGCTCGCGCAGCAGGTGGTTCACCGCGTCGCGGTGCACGTAGCCGGCGCGCTGCCCCTGCCGCGTGGCGAAGCCTTCGGACACCATGCGCACCACGTCCATGAAGCGCGCGTGCGTCAGGTTCGCATAGGGCCACGCGCGGCGCACCAGCGCGAAGAGATCGTCCTCGTGCCATTCGCGGCAGGCGGTCTCGGCCACGATCTGCTGCGCCAGCACGTCCAGCGGCGCCGGCAGCACGCGCAGCGCGTCGAGCTCGCCGCGGCGGATGCAGTCGAGCAGGGCGGCGCATTCGACCAGCTCGTCGCGCGACTGCGCAAACAGCCGTGCCTTCGGCACCCCGCCCACCGCGTGGCCCGAACGCCCCGCGCGTTGCAGGAAGGTGGCGATGGCGCGCGGCGAGCCGAGCTGGCACACCAGGTCGACGTCGCCGATGTCCAGCCCCAGCTCCAGCGAGGCGGTCGCCACCAGCACCTTCAGCTCGCCGCGCTTGAGGCGCTGCTCGGCGTCCAGCCGCGTCTCTTTCGACAGGCTGCCGTGGTGCGCGGCCACGGCCTCCTTGCCGAGGATGTCGCCCAGGTGCCGCGCCGCGCGCTCCGCCATGCGGCGCGTGTTGACGAACACCAGCGTGGTCTTGTGCAGCCACACCAGTTCGGCCACGCGGGCGTACACCTGCGTCCACTGGTCGCCCGACATCACCGCCTCCAGCGGCGTCGGCGGCAGCTCGAGCGCCAGGTCGCGCTGCTTGGCATAGCCGATGTCGACGATGGCGCAGGCTGCCGTGCCGTCGGCGTGCAGCGCACCGGCGCCGACCAGGAAGCGCGCCACCTCGTCGATCGGCTTCTGCGTGGCCGACAGGCCGATGCGCACCGGCCGCGCGCCCGTGTGCGCCACGCACAGCGCCTGCAACCGCTCCAGCGACAGCGCAAGGTGGCTGCCGCGCTTGCTCGCGGCAATGGCGTGGATCTCGTCGACGATCACGCTGCGCACGGTCGAGAGCATCTTGCGGCCCGACGCCGAACCCAGCAGCACATAGAGCGACTCCGGCGTGGTCACCAGGATGTGCGGCGGTCGGCGCAGGCTTTGCTGGCGCTCGCGCTGCGGCGTGTCGCCGGTGCGCACGGCGGTGCGGATGTCGACGTCGGGCAGGCCGAGCGCCGCCAGCGCGGCGCGAATGCCCGCGAGCGGCGCGTCGAGGTTCAGGCGGATGTCGTTGGACAGCGCCTTCAGCGGCGAGACGTAGACGACGGCGGTTTCATCCGGCAGCCCGCCGGGCGCCAGCCCCTGGCGCACCAGGTCGTCCAGCGCGGCCAGGAAGGCAGTGAGTGTCTTGCCGGAGCCGGTGGGCGCGGCGACCAGCGTGTCGCGCCCGGCACGGATCGCCGGCCACGCCGCGACCTGTGCGGGCGTGGGGCCGGGAAAGGTTCCGAGGAACCACTGGGCAACGGCGGGGTGAAACGGGTTCAGGGTCACGGGGAACAGGCGCGTGACGGTGTGGGTAGGCGCCTGCAGTCGGGAAGATCGGGACTGCGCGGGCAAATGTCAAGGCGGCCCCTTCAGTCACCGGCGGCGATCGCCGCTACGGCTCCATGTCCATCAGCGGCACCAGCGCGACGAATGCCGCTCGCGCGGCGGCGCTCTCCTGGCTGTCGATCCGCTGCAGCGTTTCCGCGCCGTCGACACTCAGGAAGCCCATGCTGAACCGGCGAAATTGCCGTTCATTGCTTTTGCCCTTGTGCAGCAGCCGCACCTCGCGGTGCCTGGGGTCGGCCTCGATGCGTTCGTAGAGCCTGCCGACGTCGTCCGCGGGGCCTTCAAGGTACTGGCAGAACCTCTCGCCGTCGAACACGAGCAGCCCCGTGATGTGCACGTCGGCATTGGCTTGCCGGGCGTGGCGGGCGATCTTGCCCACCGTGTCCAGCGGGGCCGCGGGCGCGATCACGCTGATGTAGAGCAGTTCGTGGAGGTCGTCGTCAGTTGGCATCGAGGCTTCGTCCCGTGAGCGACCTGAATTTTTCGTCTCGACAGACTACAGCCAGGCAATGAGCGAGTGTGCGCCCAACGCCCTTGCAGCGGTTGGCCGCTTTGGCGGCGACCGCATCAGCTGCGGTCCTCATGACCCGGAATGCGCTCCACGAAGTGAAAGAAGTGGTCGAGTTCGGTCGACTTGTCGAACACGGCGTCGGCACCCAGGGCCAGGCACTGTGCCCGCATCTCGCGCGTTGCGTAGTTCGACAGGATCACCACGAACTGGTGCGGCGCGCGCTGCTCGCAGCCGCGCAGCACCCCCAGCCCGGAGCCCTCCTTCAGAAAGAGATCGACCACTGCGATGTCCCAGTCGCCGTCATGTGCCTTCAGCCAGTGAATGGCCTGCGCTTCGGTTTCGGCGGTTCCCAGCACCCTGGCGCTTGTCAGGTCTTCCAGCGTGGGAATGAGTTGGTCGCGAATCGTCTTGTTGTCCTCGACGAGGAATGTGATGACAGCCATTTTTTTCCTGATCGTCCCGTTTTTTTCACAGGCTATGCGGCCTGCGGTGCGCGGTGGTGGTCTTTGCCCGCGTGTCGGTGTGAGTGGGCCTCCTACGACGGCGCCGAAAAACACGCGGCTCGACCCGTTGCGCGCGAGTTCTTCGGCGCCGCCGCCTTCGCAGCTCGATGTCCGGACGCTGCAGGCCAGCGCCCCTTCGAGCTTCAGGCCTGGCCGCGCCGCACGCTCACCTTGGCGCCCAGCAGGTGCGCCAGCGGCAGCGCCGTTTCCGACTTGATCTCCCGCAACACGATGCTCGAACGCACGTGCGTCACGCCCGGCAGGCTGAACAGCACTTCGTGCAGGAAGCGCTCGTAGTGCTTCATGTCCGGCACGGTCACGTGGAGGATGTAGTCCGCCGGCCCGGTGGCCGACACACAGCGGATGATCTGCGGACTTGCGGCCACCACTTCCTCGAAGCGCTGCACCAGCGCCTCGCTGTGCCGGTCGAGGTTTACCTCGGCCACGGCCGACACGTGCAGGCCCACCAGTTCGGGGTCGACCAGCGCCGTGTAGCCGCGAATGACGCCGGCCGCCTCCATGTCCTTGATGCGCTTCCAGCAGGGCGTGGGCGACAGCCCCACGGCCTCGGAAATCTGCTGCACCGTCTGCCGCCCGTCGTGCTGCAGCGCAGAAAGAATCTTGAGGCAGTGCTCGTCGAGAGAAACAGAACCAACGTTCATGGCGGTTTTTGAGAGGATTTTTCTTCAAACAAGGGTCTGCGCCAGTGTATTGAAGAAACACTTCCTTCGGGTGCGGCAGAACAATTCCGGGCATGAACGCCCCCCACGCAGCCACCGCCCTCCAACGGCCCGACTACCAGCTGTCCGACAACCTCTGGGCCGGCGCCGGCTCGGTCTTTCTCACCGGCACGCAGGCGCTGATCCGCATCCTGGCGATGCAGGGACAGCGCGACGCGGCGCGCGGCCTGCACACGCAGGGCTTCGTCAGCGGCTACCGCGGCTCGCCGCTGGGCATGGTCGACCAGGCCATCTGGAAGGCCGGCGAGCGCTTCAAGCAGACCGGCATCCGCTTCGTGCCGGCCGTCAACGAGGAACTGGCCGCCACGCAGGTGCTGGGCACGCAGCGCGTCGAGTCCGACCCCGAGCGCACCGTCGACGGCGTGTACGCCATGTGGTACGGCAAGGGCCCGGGCGTGGACCGCGCGGGCGACGCACTCAAGCACGGCAATGCCTACGGCTCGTCGCCGCACGGCGGCGTGCTGGTGGTGGCGGGCGACGACCACGGCTGCGTGTCGTCGTCGATGCCGCACCAGAGCGACCACGCCTTCATGGCCTGGCGCATGCCCGTGATGCAGCCCGCCAGCGTGGCCGAGTACCTGGAGTTCGGCCTGTACGGCTACGAGCTCTCGCGCTATTCGGGCGCGTGGGTCGGCATGGCGGCGCTGTCAGAAATTGTCGAGAGCGCCGGCACGGTGGACCTCGACGCGGTGAATGCGCGCGTCGCCGCCTGGGAAGACGCCGACGCCGTGCGCGCCGCCACCGGCCACCGCGCGCCGCCCGACGGCCTGCATTACCGCTGGCCCGACCTGCCGTCGCTGCGCATCGAGTCGCGGCTCGAAGACAAGCTCGCGGCCGTGGCCGCCTTCACGCAGCGCAACAGCATCGACCGCCACGTCATCGTGAGCCCGCATGCCAGGGTGGGCATCGTCACCTGCGGCAAGGCGCACCACGACCTGATGGAGGTGCTGCGCCGGCTCGAACTCTCGCCCGAGCAGCTCGCGCGCGCCGGCGTGCGGCTCTACAAGGTGGGCCTGAGCTTTCCGCTGGAGCAGACGCGCCTGAAGGCCTTTGCGCAGGGGCTCGACGAGATCCTCGTCGTGGAAGAAAAGGGCGCGGTGGTCGAGACGCAGCTGCGCGACATCTTCTACAACGCGCCCGCCGGTGCGCGCCCCGTGCTCGTGGGCAAGCACGACCGCGCGGGCCTGCCGCTGGTGTCCGCGCTGGGCGAGCTGCGCCCGTCGCGCCTCATCGAGCTGGTCGCGCACTGGCTGGCCGTGCACTTTCCGGACAACCACGACCTGGGCGACCACCTGCAGCATGTGCGCGACTTCACGCCGCCCGAGCTGCTGGGCAACGCGAGCGACGCCGTCAAGCGCGTGCCGTACTTCTGCGCCGGCTGCCCGCACAACACCAGCACCAAGGTGCCCGAAGGCTCCACCGCGCGCGCGGGCATCGGCTGCCACTTCATGGCCAACTGGATGGACCGCAGCACGGCGGGCCTGATCCAGATGGGTGGGGAGGGCGTCGACTGGATCTCGCACGCCATGTTCACGAAAACGCCGCACGTGTTCCAGAACCTGGGCGACGGCACCTACTACCACTCGGGCTACCTCGCGATTCGCCAGGCGGTGGCGGCCAAGGCCACGCTCACCTACAAGATCCTGTTCAACGACGCGGTCGCCATGACCGGCGGGCAGCCGGTCGACGGCGTCATCAGCGTGGACGCCATCGCGCGGCAGGTCGAGTCCGAAGGCGTCACGAAGGTGGTGGTCGTGAGCGATGCCATCGGCCAGTACGACGCCATCAGGAGCCGCTTTCCGGCGGGCACCGAGTTCCACGACCGCGCCGCGCTCGACGCCGTGCAGCGCCGCCTGCGCGAGATGCCCGGCGTGACCGTGCTCATCTACGAGCAGACCTGCGCCGCCGAGAAGCGCCGCCGCCGCAAGAAGGGCGAGCTGGCCGACCCGCCCAAGCGCCTGTTCATCAACGAGGCCGTGTGCGAAGGCTGCGGCGACTGCACCGTGCAGAGCAACTGCGTGGCCGTGCTGCCGCAAGAAACGACCATGGGCCGCAAGCGCAAGATCGACCAGACCAGCTGCAACAAGGACTACTCCTGCGCCAAGGGCTTCTGCCCCAGTTTCGTGGGCGTGACCGGCGGCAAGCTGCGCCGCAAGAGCGGCGCGCTGGCCGCGGGGCGCGACGCCTTCCTGCACCGCGTGGCCGCGCTGCCGCACCCCGCGGCGCATGCGTGGAGCGCGCCGTACGACCTGCTCGTGACGGGCGTTGGCGGCACCGGCGTGGTGACCGTGGGCGCCGTCATCGCGATGGCCGCGCACCTCGAAGGCAAGTCGGCCAGCGTGCTCGACTTCATGGGCTTCGCGCAGAAGGGCGGCTCGGTGCTGAGCTTCGTGCGCCTGGCCGATGCGCCCGAGCGGCTCAACCAGGTGCGCATCGACACGCAGCAGGCCGACGCCATCCTGGCGTGCGACGTGGTGGTCGGTGCATCGGCCGACGCGCTGCAGACCGTGCGGCACGGACGCACGCGCGTGCTGGCCAACATCCACGAGATTCCCGTGGCCGAGTCGCTGCGCAACCCCGATGCCGAGCTGCACGTCGACCTGCTGCTGGAGAAGATGCGCTTCGTCGCGGGTGAAGACCAGGTCGAGACTTTCGACGCGCAGAGCCTGGCCGAAGAATTTCTGGGCGACACGCTGGCCGCCAACATCGTGGCGACCGGCTACGCGTGGCAGCGCGGCCTGGTTCCGCTGAGCCTGGAGGCGCTGATGCATGCGATCGAACTCAACGGCGTGGCGGTGGCGGCCAACCAGTCGGCCTTCTCGCTGGGGCGGCTGGCGGCGGGCGACCCGGCCGCACTCGACCAATTGCGCGCGGCGCCGATGAATGCGCCAGCGCAGCAAGCCGACGAGCGCCCGCTGGAAACGCTGCTGGCCGATGCGCGCCGCCATCTCACCGGCTACCAGAACGCCGCGTGGGCGGCTCGCTTCGAGACGCGCATTCGCGCGCTGCAAAAGGCCGAGTCCGCACTGGCGGGCGGCGATGTCAGCCTGCCCTTCACGCGCAATGCGGCGCGCGGCCTGCTCAAGCTGATGAGCTACAAGGACGAGTACGAAGTGGCGCGCCTGTACACCGACGGCGCCTTCCTGCAGAAGTTGCAGGACCAGTTCGAAGGCGAGCTGAAGCTCGAGTTCCACATGGCCCCGCCGCTGCTCGCGCGCCCCGCGCACGGGCAGGCGCCGGTCAAGGTGCGCCTTGGTGCGTGGATGCTGCCCGCGATGAAATGGCTGGCGCACGGCAAGCGGCTGCGCGGCACGGCCTTCGACCTGTTCGGCTACACCGAAGAGCGGCGCACCGAGCGCGGGCTCATCACGCACTTCGACAGCCTGCTGCAGGACATGTGCACCGAGCTCACCACCGACAACCAATCGACCGCAGCGCGCGTGGCCGTGCTGCCGATGTCGGTGCGCGGCTTCGGGCATGTGAAGCTCGCCAACCTCGCGTCGGTGCGCGTTCGCGAAGCCGAGTTGCTGCACCGCTTTGCGCCGTCGCGTTATGCGAAGCCGGCGTCGGCCGAAGGCGCGCCTGTGGCAGGCCAGATTCGCGGCATCGCGATCGTGGCCGGCTCGGCAGCCTGAGGTGCGCGCGCCGCTCAGGCCTGCGACCGAAGGCTCAGAACTTCTTGCTTGAGCTCGGGCGGCAGCGTGCCCAAGTGGTCGTTGAAAGACGAAAAGACGAGCGCCATTCCGGATCTGCCCTGATGTCGTTGATTTGACTGTGCGACTCGAAGTCCATTTCGATTGCGCAGCCCGGCGGCGTGCTCTGCTTCAGACCTTTGCCGATCAAGGTCGACCCTGCGTTCGAGATGACTGCTTGCGAAAGCATCGCTCGTCGCAAACCCGGCAACATTTCGGTACGATGCCTCTCTCCACCCTGGCCGGATCGTCATGAGAGCAGTGATGGCCCGGGGTGTCACCGCAAATGGAGCACCTTCATGTGGAGCATCTTGGCCGACCTTGTCGTCGGCATCTTCGATTTCGTCATCGACGTCTTGTTGTTCAGAGGCCTGCGCCGCAAGCATGGCCGCTCCGACCGTGGCGTTGCTGCGGACACGCTCGAGGTCGCGCGTTTTGACTTCGTCACGATGGTTTTCATCTCGATGGCCTGCGCTGGATTGATGCTCCTCCTCACATTCGGACTGGGTTTGCCGGTGGGCTGGAGCGTCGGAATCGGCATCATCGTCGGGGCCGTCTGGGGAGGCTGGCGATACGTCCGATTGGTTCGTGAGCGATGAGTACGGCGCGTGCACCGGCATATCCCCCGAATCAAGACCGCTCGCGCTGACGGTGCAGGCACCGCCAGCAAAATTTCCCTGTTCGACAAGCTCCGGGCAGGTCACGAGACCGGCAGATCCAGGGAGACCGAATGTGCAGCGGTACCTGCTGGATCGACGATGCTTTCAAGATGATGCTTCCCGTCGGGTACGAGTCTTGGGTGGGAGATCGCCCGATGTGTTCTTGGGCGCCGGGACAATCATTTGTGCGTTGCTTCGCAAGCGCAAAGGAGGCTCCACGTTATTGCCTGGAATCGGGCGAGGCCGTTCTTTCGTGATGCTTGTTCGATCGGGAAAAATGTCGCGGCTATCCCCCAAGCGCTGACGGCCAATGTTTTGGCTGCAGGTGCACATCGTCGGCATCACCGGCTCCGCCAAAAGCTGGTTTTCTGAACCGCCTTGGGTTCTCGGCCTTTCGACCGGCACTTCGGCCTCGTCATGTATTCTGTGAGCCATCATGAGCAGCGATTCCAAATGGCTTGAGAGCGCCCGCGCGCAGTGGCTTTGGCGAGGGGAAGAGCGGCCCCCGTTCGCCGATGTCCCTGCGTCAGGGCAGGTTTCGGTTTGGGATTTCCCGAGGCCGCCAGAGCTCGTACGCGAAGCACGTGAGATCGTCGTGCTCTGGGGCCACCTGGAGGTAGCGCGCACACGCGCCGCCTGGGCTGTCCGCGAAACGGCCCACCCACCCACCTTCTACCTGCCGCTGGTCGACGTACAGCCTGGACTGTTGCAGCCCGCTGGCGGTGGCTCGTTCTGTGAGTGGAAGGGACCGGCGCGCTATTGGAATCTGGTAGACGGCGCACGTCGCTTGGACCAGGTCGCCTGGAGCTACCCCCATCCCTTGTCCGGTGCCGAGCCACTCGCCGGGTGCGTGGCCTTCTATGCCCACAATCTTGACTGCCGTGTCGGCGGATCGAAGGCCCATCCACAGGAGGGCGCCTTCTATGGGGGCTGGATCACGCCCGACTTGGCTGGGCCCTTCAAAGGCGGACCCGGTAGCGGAGGTTGGTAGCCAGTCGGTTTCGGTGACCCGGTGCGCAAGCAAGGACAAATCGCACAATCAAGTGCCATCGCGAGTGCGCGCCGCCGGAATCGAGATCATGGCCGACCAACTTCAGCTGCAAGAAGTGCAGCGGTCGCTCAACCAGCGCCGGGTCGGATGGTCGGTATTGGCCTTAGCAGTCACTGGACCGGCAAATCTCATCTGTAGCTCCAAGCCTGTTGCTGGAATTTGACAGACTTCCGCTTAGGGCCCAGAGCAGCCGGTCGCCGATTCCCTAAAGCGGTCTGTCACCCCCGCCACCATTGCTATCAGATTGCGGGCGACATGAACGAAACGCGAAGAGTTGCACCGTATTGATGTGCCGCCCCGAGGAGTTCCGCCGGCACATCGAAATTCGCCCAGTTGCGAGGTGTATAGATGTGGACGCCGAGTTCAACCGCCCGGTATTTTCTCGGTATCGCTTCGGCAATCCAGCAGAGATTCGCACTCACTTCGTCCGGTTCGCAATCAACGACCAAGTAGATTTCTCGAGGGTCTGGCCCCGGAGTTGCTCCGCCCCTGTGCTTTGGAAATTTCTCGAAGAACTGCCTTTGCGCAGATTCGTGCAAGCCGCGCACCACGACCAGATACGAAACGACATCTGCATCCGACTTGCTCATTTAAAGACACCTGATTTGGTTCATGCGACCAGTTGCAAAGGTCCGGTCCTGGCCGAGGCTGTGTGAAAACGTTGGTGCTGTGCCCCTTGCGTGAAAGTCGACCTCTCAGATCGCGCCAGGATCGACTATCGAGGCTTCGGGAATGGTTTGGCTACCCATGGAAACATGACCTTCGAACGTTTTCACACAGCCTCGGCCGACTGCAGCCGGTCGCGCCTCAAGGAGCATCGCGGCCGAACAGATGCTTGTCGGGCTGAGATGCACCGAATTTGCGCGCCTAGCCAACATATCGTTGATCGATCCGATATGAGATTTCCTCAGCTTTGAACCCTGTTGCCGCCGTAAATTGATCGATCTGCTCGGCTATGTCAGCCGTGATGATGCCCCACACATGGAGTCGAACCTCAGGCATTTCTGGGCGAAGATGCAGGATGAAGTATCGATTTTCATCGGCGCAGATGAGGCAGACGCGCGCCGAACCAATCTCGTCTAAGACGTCCTCAAACTGAAAGCCATACTCTTCGAGCTCAGCCTCCGGCAAGTCGCTTTCGAAAAGGAATTGATCAAGATTGACATCCATCGGGCGCAGCCGAATTGGCAATAGTTTGAACATTGAGTGACTCTTCCTTGCCTTCTTCACAGGGCGGATGTCTGCTTTGAAGCAAATTTCTCCATGAAGCTGAACGTCTGGTTGTGGCCGATTTCCGCCCGTTGCTCATTGAGCGCCTTCGAGCGCCGCAATATATGGCAGGACTCGCGGATGGACCTCAACCCACTGGGCGCCTATGAACGTCGATACGGAGCCCGAGTCGATGGCGTTCGCGATTGACCAAAACTCGGACGCGGCCTGCAGCAAGTCGTGCGCCGCGTGCATCACGCTCTCGCTTGCTGCCGCCTCCGGCTCGCCGGCTTCGATGTCCCACTCCTTCTGAATCGCCGCCATGAGCTTGCCGGCGGCAGCCTCGATAGGTGTCCGTGCACGTGTCATGGGCGTGAATCTAGCCTGCGCGTGAACGTCTGGTCCTGCCGATTGTTGCCAGACTGGAGCTCACACAAGGACTGGCTCCTGCATGGCATCGCTGTCTTCTCGAACTTCTTCAGGTTCTGGATAGTGATACCAGTCTTCGTGTGGCGCATAGATATCGCACTGGAGGCATTGCGTTTGAGGCCATCTGACGCTGCAGCCGGGGCAAATGCCTCGTGTCCAGAATGTGTTCCAGCTAGTACCGCAGCTTGGCACACAAAACCACCGGTCTTCAGCTCGCGGTCTGAACTTGCAGTGAGGGCAATAGATTTGAGCTTTGCAGTCCATCCGGAAGTCCTGAGCGAGTGACACATTGGTGAGATTACTGCCAGCGATTTTTATCCGTCATGCTGTGAGTGCGCACGCGCTTCGGAACGCTAAGGTCGACCGTCCGCTGTTGGCCGAGGGCGGCACGCCAGAAGCTACGGCTGGAATCTACCAAGTTGATGGCTGGTGAGCACGTGTACGGCCCTGACGTAAGTCGATTTCTTGGTTGCCGTGACGTATTCCGGGTCGGTGCTGAGGTAGTCGGCCACGCGGCTGACCACCAGCTCGATTTCATCATTTCTCCCGGAGGGGCTGTCCACTTGAACTCGAACTGTCTGCCCAAGCGTTTCAGGGTACTTCTCTGCAAGGTGCCCATCAATTGCTGCATCTACGGCGCTGAAGACCCTGTCCTGAATTGCCTTCAATCGGGCGCGCCTGTCATCAACGTGGTCGGGCAAATCTTCGCTTTCAACCAGATGCAGCGCGTACTGGTCACGGACAGGGTCGAAACTCACGACGTCAATTGTCACGCTTGGCATGTGTTCTAGCTGAATTGAGAGTCCAAGTTGGATGACCGCTGTTGGCCGGGTCCGGTCCTATCTGGCTCCGGGGTTGGTGGCGGGAGCCTTCACAGCAAAGGCCTGCTTGTCGCTGCGGTTGAAACCGACCGCCTCATAAAACTGGAAGGTCGCTTCATCCTTCCTGCCGGTCATCAGCATGACCTTGTAGCAGCCTTGCGACCAAGCAAAAGCTAGGGCCTCGACAAGTACCGCCTTGCCGTATCCACGCTTGCGATGGTCTGCGTGGGTCACGACGTTCTCGATCACGGCATATGGCTTGCAGCCCCGAGTGAGATTCGGGATGACGGTGACGGTGCAGCTGGAGACGAGCTTTTCCGCTGTGTAGACCCCGAAGTACCTATAGCGCGAGTTGCCTACTAGCTCCTGCCATATAGACTCGACAGCGGCAATATCCGGCAATGGATCATCAACGTCGTGAAGATGCTGGTACAGGGCCAGCAGGCTCTTGAGTTCCGAAGCGGCGATTTGTCGAACTTCCATACACCTCCCTTGAATTGCCCACCTGCGACGAAGGGCTGGTATTGGCCGAATCCTGCCACGCACCAGTGGCGCCGAGGAGCCCAAGGCTGTCACCAACCCAGTCCATTTCCAATCGCTGCCCAGCACGGCATGGCAGGCGAGATTCAGTTGATGATCTCTCCCATGCCTGCGCTTACGCGCTCCCTGAGCTGCCGGAGGTACTCCGCATCGAAGAGTTCCCAGGTCTCCAGTTCGCCGACGATCCGAAGCGGCTCGCGGCTGCGGTACGAGCGTGTGGGATTGCCCGGAAACTTCTTGTCTGTGACGTTGGGGTCGTCCTCGAAGACGCCCGTGGGTTCGACGATGTACACGCGGCCACGGCCGTCGCTCTTCGCCATTTCCGCCGCCAGCCCGGCGCCCTTTGGCCAAGCGGTGAACTAGATGTGGCTCATGACGACGCGGCCGTCGCAGTTGGAGCGGAAGCCTGCGGTGAGCAGGTCGCCCACTTGCAGGTCCGCCCGCGTGCCGTGGAAACAAGGGCCGGTGTCCAAGACTGCCATCGCGGGTCGCTCCTTTGCATAAAGGAAAAGCCGCGGAGTCTGCTCAGGTCGACTCGCAGCGGCGCGCGGCTTCGCCCACGCACCTCACCGCGGCTTAGACGGCGCGCCGCTTCTTCCGCGCAGACCTCGGCGCCTCGCTGCGCGCCAGCCACAGCCCGCTCGCAACGATCAACGCCCCGCCACCCAGCGTCCACACATCGGGCGCGGCGTGCCAGA
This sequence comes from Variovorax monticola, assembly GCF_051216855.1. NCBI lineage: Bacteria > Pseudomonadati > Pseudomonadota > Betaproteobacteria > Burkholderiales > Comamonadaceae > Variovorax > Variovorax monticola. The sequence goes on along the minus strand of NZ_JBPJZP010000001.1, from coordinate 908,842 downwards.
ACAACCAGTCGAGCATCAACCCCCACGCAAGGGCGCTGTATTCGAACGGAGCGATGGCCGCAGCCTGGCCGTGCCGAAACGCTTCGGCGATGGCCATCTGGCCCAGGAAGCCGCTGATGGCCAGGCCCGCGAGCATCCACGTGTGCTCGGCCTGAAGGGGCACCCATTGCGGCACCGCCAACACGGTCCCGCCCAGCGCCATGCCGGCGGTCGTCCAGAAGACCAGCGCGGTGCTCGGCTCGGTGCGGCTGATGAGCCGGCCCAGCATGTTCGACACCGCATAGCAGACCGCGGCCACCAGCACCGCCAGCGCCCCCATCGACAGGAACGCACCCTGCTCGGGCCGCAGCGCGATCACCACGCCGACAAAGCCCAGCCCGATCGCGACCCAGTGCCGCGGCCGCACCGACTCGCCCAGCATCGGTACGGCGATGAGCACCATCAACAACGGCGCGATGAAGGTGAGCGTGTAGGCCTCGGCCAGGCCGAGGGTCTTCAGGCCGTAGACGAAGAGCACCAGCATCGCCATGTTCAGCACGGTGCGCAGCAGGTGCAGCCGCCAACGCAGCCGGCGGTGGAACACGCCGCCGGCCTCGCGCCGCCATGCGATGTAGAGGCACACCAGGGGCAGCGCGGTAAGACCGCGCAGTGCCATCACCTGCACCGGCGGGTAGTGCCCGGCCAGGTTCTTGAGCAGCGCGTCCATGCAGGCAAAGAAGGCGCAGGCCAACAGCATCGCGGCAATGCCGCGCAGGGTTCCGGTCGGGTGCATGGGAGGTGTGTGTCTTGCGGCAGTGGCCGGACAGTGGCCTTGTTCTTGACCGCGAAGCATAGGCGCTGCCATCGGTCGGCTGACCCTGCAGTGCCGCCGCTCGAATCGATCTGTCGTCCGATGGCTTGCGCTGCTGCGGGATTCCACCAAGTTTTGCCAGCCACCAGTGCGGCGCATACTCGCAGCCGAGCCGCGCGCCGGCCCCTTCGGGCTCCCGGGCGACCGTCAGGAGACAACGCTTTGCAGCGAACCGACATAGCCAACCCGGCCTACTTTCACAAGGTGGTCGATTGCCAGTACGCCTGCCCGGCGCACACGCCCGTCCCCGAATACATCCGCATGATCGCGCAGCGCCGCTATGGCGACGCCTACATGATCAACTGGGCCTCCAACGTGTTTCCCGGCATCCTGGGGCGCACCTGCGACCGGCCCTGCGAGCCTGCCTGCAGGCGTGGGCGTGTGGAAGAGAGCAACGCCCAGGCGCCCGAACCGGTGGCCATCTGCCGGCTCAAGCGTGTGGCCGCCGACCTGAAGGACGACGTGCGCCCGCGCATGCCCAAGCCCGTGCCGAAGAACGGCCAGCGCATTGCCTGCGTCGGCGCCGGCCCGGCCTCGCTCACCGTTGCGCGCGACCTGGCACCGCTGGGCTACGAGGTGACCGTGTTCGACGCCGAAGCCAAGGCCGGCGGCTTCATCCGTACGCAGATCCCGCGCTTTCGCCTGCCGGAGTCGGTGATCGACGAAGAGACGGGCTACGTGCTCGACCTGGGCGTCGAGTTCCGCGGCGGCGAGCGCATCGACTCGATGAAGGCGTTGATGGCGCAGGGGTGGGACGCGATCTTCGTCGGCTGCGGCGCGCCGCGCGGGCGCGACCTCGACGTGCCCGGCCGGCAAGAAGCAGCGGCCAGCATCCACATCGGCATCGACTGGCTCAACTCGGTGTCGTTCGGGCACATCAGCAGCATCGGCAAGCGCGTGATCGTGCTGGGCGGCGGCAACACTGCCATGGACTGCTGCCGCTCGGCACGCCGCCTGGGCGGAACCGACGTGAAGGTCGTCGTGCGCAGCGGCTTCGACGAAATGAAGGCCTCGCCCTGGGAAAAGGAAGACGCCCAACACGAAGGCATTCCGATCATCGACTTTCACGTGCCCAAGGCCTTCGTGCACGAGGAGGGCAGGTTGCTGGGCATGCGCTTCGAACTCGTGCGTGCCGAGTACGACGACCAGGGCCGCCGCACGCTGGTGGCCACGGGCGAGCCCGATGCGTATGTCGAATGCGACGAGGTGCTGGTGGCCGTGGGGCAGGAAAACGCCTTTCCCTGGATCGAGCGCGACTGCGGCCTGGCCTTCGACAAGTCGGGCCTGCCGACGCTCGACCAGAACACCTTTCAGTCCACCGTGCCCCACGTGTTCTTCGGCGGCGACGCGGCCTTCGGCCCCAAGAACATCATCACGGCCGTGGCCCACGGCCATGAGGCCGCGGTGTCGATCGACAAGCTGCTGCGCGCCGAGCCGGTGTACGTGCGCCCCGCGCCCATGACCAACCTCGTGTCGCAGAAGATGGGCATCCACGAGTGGAGCTACGACAACGACACCTCCAACGACCTGCGCTACAAGGTGCCTTGGGCCAAGGCCGAAACGGCGCTGGCCAGCATTCGCGTGGAGGTGGAACTGGGCTTCGACGCCGCCACCGCCTTCAAGGAGGCCGAGCGCTGCCTGAACTGCGATGTGCAGACCGTGTTCGCCGAGCCCGCGTGCATCGAATGCGATGCCTGCGTGGACATCTGCCCGATGGACTGCATCAGCTTCGTCGACAACGCGGACGAAGCCGAACTGCGGCCCCGGCTGAAGGCGCCGGCGCTGAACCTGGCGCAAGACCTGTACGTGTCCGGCGGGCTCAAGACGGGCCGCGTGATGGTCAAGGACGAAGACGTCTGCCTGCACTGCGGCCTGTGCGCCGAGCGCTGTCCCACGGGCGCCTGGGACATGCAGAAATTCCTGTTGAAGATGACGCCTGCGGGGCAGGGGGTGGCCGCATGAACGTTCGCTCTTGCTCTTGCTCCCTCTCCCCTTGGGGAGACGGTTGGGGTGAGGGCGTGGGCCTTCGCAAGCCCGCCGCCCCTGCCATCGTCGCCGGCCCTCACCCCCGCCCTCTCCCCAGGGGGAAAGGGAGCAACACGCGCACAGAGGTGACTCCATGAGCGGCACGCCACAGATCACGGCAGTCAACGACTTCGTCATCAAGTTCGCCAACGTCAACGGCTCGGGCTCGGCCTCGGCCAACGAGCTTTTCGCCAAGGCCATCTTGCGGATGGGCGTGCCGGTGAGCCCGCGCAACATCTTCCCGAGCAACATCCAGGGCCTGCCGACCTGGTACGAAGTGCGGGTGACCGAAGCGGGCCACCTGGGGCGGCGCGGCGGCACCGACATGATGGTGGCGATGAACCCGCAGACCTGGGATGCCGACGTGGCCGAGCTGGAGCCCGGCGGCTATCTGTTCTACGACAGCACGCGAGCGCTGCCGCCGTCGAAGTTTCGCAGCGACATTCGCGTGATCGGCATGCCGCTCACCGAGATCTGCAACGCCGTCTATCAAGACCCCCGCCAGCGCCAGCTGTTCAAGAACATCGTGTACGTGGGTGCGCTGGCCATCCTGCTGGGCATCGAGCCCGAGGTGGTCGAGAAGCTGTTCGGCGAGCAGTACAAGGGCAAGGAAAAGCTGCTGGCCTCCAACGTGCAGGCGCTGCACCTGGGCTGCGACTTCGCGCGCGAGAACCTGCGCGAGCCCATCGGGCTGCAGGTGCGTCGCGCCGACCGGGTGGGCAACCGCATCTTCGTGGACGGCAACAGCGCCGCCGCGCTGGGCTGCGTGTACGGCGGCGCTACCGTCGCGGCCTGGTACCCGATCACGCCGTCTTCTTCGGTGGCCGAGGCCTTCCAGAAGTACTGCACCAAGTTCCGCATCGATCCGGCCACCGGCCAACACCGCTTCGCCATCGTGCAGGCCGAAGACGAGCTCGCCTCCATCGGCATGGTGGTGGGCGCCGGATGGAACGGCGCACGGGCCTTCACGCCGACCTCGGGGCCCGGCATTTCGCTGATGACCGAGTTCATCGGCCTGGCCTACTTCGCGGAGATTCCGGTCACGCTCATCAACGTGCAGCGCGGCGGGCCTTCCACCGGCATGCCCACGCGCACGCAGCAGGCCGACATTCTTTCGTGCGCGTATGCGTCGCACGGCGACACCAAGCACGTGCTGCTGTTTCCCGAAGACCCGCACGAGTGCTTCGAGCATGCGGCCGCGGCGCTGGACCTGGCCGACCGGCTGCAGACGCCGGTGTTCCTGATGACCGACCTGGACATCGGCATGAACCAGCGCCTGTGCGAGCCCTTTGCGTGGGACGACAGCAAGGCCTACGACCGCGGCAAGGTCATGACCGCCGAAGAGCTGGAAGCGGGCCGCGACTTCGGCCGCTACAAGGACGTGGACGGCGACGGCATTCCCTGGCGCACGCTGCCGGGCACGCACGCGACCAAGGGCAGCTACTTCACGCGCGGCACCACGCGCGACGCCTATGCGCGGTATTCGGAGCGCGGGGAGGACTACATCTACAACGTGGAACGGTTGCTGAAGAAGTTCGCGACCGCGGCCACGCTGGTGCCGCAGCCGGTGCCGCGGCCGGCCGCGCAGGCCACCGAGCTGGGCGTGATCTATTTCGGTTCGACCAGTCCGTCGATGCACGAGGCGCTGGACGCGCTGGAGGCCCAAGGCATACACCTGGACGCGCTGCGGCTGCGCGCCTTTCCGTTCCCCGACAGCGTGAAGCAGTTTCTCGCGCAGCACCGGCAGGTGTTCGTGGTCGAGCAGAACCGCGACGCGCAGATGCGCAGCCTGCTGGTCAACGAGCTGGACATGGACCCGGCACGGCTGGTGCGGGTGCTGCATTTCGACGGCACGCCGATCACGGCGCGCTTCATCGTGCAGGCCATCGCCGCGCATGTGCAGACGCAAGCGTCCCGCGCCATCGATACCAAGGAGTCCGCATGACCTACCTCGCCAAGCCAAGGCTGCACCACCCGACGCTGGCCACCAACAAGGTCGGCTACACGCGGCGCGACTACGAGGGCAAGATCTCCACGCTGTGCGCCGGTTGCGGCCACGACTCGATCTCCGCGGCCATCATCGAGGCCTGCTGGGAGCTGGACATCGAGCCGCACCGCGTGGCCAAGCTCTCGGGCATCGGCTGCAGCTCCAAGACGCCGGACTATTTTCTGGGCGCCTCTCACGGCTTCAACACCGTGCACGGCCGCATGCCCAGCGTGCTGACCGGCGCCAACCTGGCCAACCGCGACCTGCTGTACCTGGGCGTGTCGGGCGACGGCGATTCGGCCTCCATCGGCCTGGGCCAGTTCGCCCACGCCATGCGGCGCGGCGTGCGCATGGCCTACATCGTGGAGAACAACGGGGTATACGGCCTGACCAAGGGGCAGTTCTCCGCCACCGCCGACCAGGGCTCCAGGAGCAAGAAGGGCGTCGTCAACACCGACAGCCCGGTGGACCTGGTGGCCATGGCGCTGCAGTTGGGCGCGAGCTACGTGGGCCGGGGCTTCTCGGGCAACAAGGCGCAGCTGGTGCCGCTCATCAAGGGGGCCATCAGCCACGGCGGCTCGGCGTTCATCGACGTGCTCAGTCCCTGCGTCGCCTTCAACAACCACCCGGGCAGCACCAAGAGCTACGACTACGTGCGCGAGCACAACGAGGCGGTGAGCCGCATCGACTTCATCAGCGGGCGGGAAGAAATCACCGTCGACATGGGGCCGGGCGAAGTGCTGGACGTGCGCCAGCACGACGGCACGCTGCTGCGCCTGCGCAGCCTGCACCCCGACTACAACCCCGGCGACCGCTACGCCGCCATGGCCTACATGCAGCGGCACCACGCGATGGGCGAAGTGGTGACGGGCCTGCTCTATGTCGACCCGCTGGCCACCGACCTGCACACGGCGCTCAACACCAGCGACCGGCCGCTCAACACACTCGGGCCGGCCCAGCTCTGCCCCGGCGCCCAGGCACTGGAGCGGCTCAACGCTTCCTTGCGCTGAGCCGAGGCCGGGCGCACCATCACGCACGCCAATTCCGGAGGTCGCACCATGGCCGAGCGCACGGTTTTTCAGTCCATCTCGCGCACGCATGTCGTCAGCCTGGGCCCACAGGCCAGCGTGCGCGACGCCGCCTGCGTGATGACGCGCGCCAATTGCGGCAGCGTGCTCGTCATGGAGCTGCCCGACACCCTGCTGGGCATCCTGACCGAGCGCGACCTGATGACCCGGGTGCTGGCCCGCGGGCTCGACGCCGATCGCACGGCGGTGCGCGAGGTCATGACGCCCAACCCGATCTGCGTGCCACCCGACATGCGGGTGTCCGACGCCGTGGTGCTGATGCTCGAACGGGGCTTTCGCCATCTGCCGCTGGTGTCGGGAACGAAGATTCTGGGTGTGTTCTCGGTGCGCGACGCGCTGCCGAGGGAGATCGGCGCGGCGCTGAGTCAGACTGAATTCAATGAGCAGGGGAAGGATGTGCTGGGGTGAGGAACGGCATGTTGGTGGCAAGTGCTACTCAAGAAGGTTTGAGTACGCCTGGGGAGATTTGAACCAAAGCTGTCGCTAACGAATGTCGGATAGGCAGCGTTGCACGCCTCTTCAGGGCCTGCCGTGACTGGCGCTATATGCGCCTGGCCTACGAGCCGGGGCTGCTGCTCAACATAAGCACCTCATCTATTGGCGTCTAGGATGCTTGCCGTCATGATCGGCATTCCAGAGATAGTGTGTGAATCGAAGCTCGCGCCGTCTCACGGCGATGGAGCACAAAATTTTCCCGAACAAATCAGATGATTAGCGATCAATTTGAAAAGCGATTTAGCGAACTCGATAGATCGTTTGCTCAAATTCCAATCCGCCGAGCAAGCAATGGATATGAGAGCAGCGAGCAAGGCGGATGGAAAGGATGGGCATCTAGCGCGCAAAATCTGATTAAGGCTGTTTTCTCGGAAAACTCCCCGCACTATCAGAACTTCAGCAAACAGTCAGCGCAAACAAACGACCGGTATGGTGATGCGAGCGAATTAAGGGGGCTCTACCAAATTTTCTCTAGCGCAAAGGAAGACTTTGATGGCGGGTATGTCTTTAATGTGGAGCTCCGTGTATCGGGAGAAATCTTTGGTGATTTCGTCGGGCTTGCCAAGACTGCGCTTGCTGAAGGAAAAAAGGACGTTGCTGCAGTACTCGCGTGTGCCGCCCTTGAAGACGCTTTGAAGCGCTACGCTCAAGCAAATGGATTGAACGTCGATGGGAAGACGATGCAGGATGTGGTGGGAGCGCTGAAAGGTGCCGGATACGTTTCAGGGGCTCAAAAGTCCCTCTTGGATACCATGCCGAGAATTAGAAACATGGCATTGCACGCAGATTGGGAAAAGCTCACCGAACCGGATGTTAGTAGCGTCATTGGATTTGTCGAACAATTCCTTTTGACGAAATTTTCTTGAATATGGATGTACTGACGTTTATTTCAAAACTCGTAGAAGCGCTTGCGTGGCCCGCAATCGTCGTGTGGTTACTTTGGTACCTAAAGGAACACCTGCCAGCCCTCGCCCGCTCGCTGAGAAAACTCAAATTCAGCGGATTGGAGATGGAGTTTGAAAAACAGGCAGAGCAGTTGGCGGCCGAAACTCAAACCGCGATCCCTGCTACCCCGCCCTTCGAAGACCCTGACATTGCTCGACTGAGACAGATCGGAGAAATCTCGCCTAGGGCGGCCATCGTGGAGGCTTGGGTGCGCGTCGAAACCAACGCGGCAGAGGTGGTAAGGCAAGCTGGGCTTCACATGCCGAACGCTGTAGGCCCGTTGCAGCTGTTGAACAGCTTAAAGCAACTCGACGTCCTAACGGCCCCTCAGGTGAATGCGTTTCGTCACCTGCGAGAACTGCGGAACATGGCGGTGCACGCCGTGGACATGGACGTGACGCCAGAAGCAGTGAACCAGTACATTGTTTCTGCGGTGGCGATGGCTGGCTACCTTGAAGATATGGCGGAGTTCGTTAAGAACAAAAAAGCTGTGTGAGGAAGCGATATGGCAGGTAAGCGACACCACTTCATTCCTCAATTTCTTCAGCGCGGGTTTGCTAGCCCAGATAACGCAAGCAATGCTTGGGTCTTTCGCAAGGATAGGCCACCGCTCAACACCAACATCCAGAACATTGCTATCGAGGGGCAGTTCTACGCACACGACGGCGACACGTCCGTGGACGACGCGATTACGGACGACGAAGGCGCTCTGGCAGCATTCGTGATGGACCTGCGTGCCGCTGCAGGCGGGACGAACGTGGATTCACAGCAGGCGGCCAAATTGGTCGCTCACATGTTGGTTCGCACGCGGCATGTTCGCGAAAACTTCGGAAAGATGAGTGGCGAGTTGCTGGAAGGCGTATACAGCGCGATGGCGGATCCGGAGAAGTTGGCCGCTTTATTCATTCAGCAAATTAAAGACAATGTCAATTTGACTCGTATCGTCAAGCAATTTCGGACGGCGCTTGCTGGTGATCGTGTTCCTCCCGAGGAACTGAGTCGACGCTTGGATGAGGAAATAACCCCGGCGTTTCTCCAGCAACTTAGAACGCAACTGTCTGCGCATTTCATGGCAAGCGCTGGCGAGCAGGCAACGGCGCTGCAAGCTGAGGGGAAACTGGCGAAAAGCTTGCTTAAAGGCGCGATGAAGTCCGGGCACCTAAAGGCACTCAAACGCGTTGGTACAAGCTCGGCCAGAGAAGAGGCATTTGCGAAGCTGAAGTTTCATATTCACAAGTACCCAGGCGGCGGCATCATCTTGGGCGATTCGGCAGCCGTGTACGCGGTGGAGGGCGAGCGTCAGGCAGTGCCTCTCAACGATGCCACTACGCCGATGATTGGTGTGCTGCTTCCTTTGGATACAGAAACGTGCCTCATTGGAGAATTGGACGGGCCATGTGAGACGTTCAATACCGCCGAGGGCGTACGACGAGCCCTCACTGCCTGCTCTCTTGAGTTCTTCATTACAAGCATCGACAGCGCGGAGAATCGGGCGTTGGCGCTGGACATCGCGAGCAACTCCCATCTTCTGAGTAATGCAGACGTTGACGAGATTATTGGTGGCCTAGGACTCCCTTAATTTGGCGGAATGGCACCACGTCCGGAAGTGGAATCTAAATTGGTCGTCGAGCGGCCTAGCCGAAATGACCGATGCCAATCTGAAGCAGTTTGGGCGAAGGCCGTAGGTTGTGCGTTGATCTACGTGGCTGGCCGTCTGCCCTCGATAGACGGGCGGCGAAATCGCAGCCCGCCAGACCAGCCCTACCCGCCAGTCTCAGACGCGCCCTTGCGCGCCTTCTCGTTCATCTGAAACAACTCCCCAGCCTTCCGCGCCAATTCAGCCGCAAGCCAAAGCAAGTTGTCCAGTTGTCGAGGCCCACTCCCGCTGCACCAATCGATGTCTTCCCCATGGCAGACCCATAGGAGGGCTTCGAGCTGAGAGAGTGTGTTTTCGAGAAGATCCGCCTGGTCTTGGGCGTTGTCTTCGGAAGCTCCGGGTGTGCGAGGCCGGGCTATAGTCTTAGTAGCCATTTTTGTGCGGTCCTTTAGAGGTAAGTGCACTGATTTGGTTAGACGGTCGGGATGCTCTAACACCCCGGCCGTCGCCTTTGATACCTCGCATTCGCATCGCTGCTTTCGCACCGACAACCTGCCGCGAGGCAAGCAGCCTTCAAACATTCAGTGGCTGTGTGTGTAGCGCCTTCCGTGTTCCCTTGTTGGGGTAGTGAGTGACAGGGGCATTCACTGTAGAGAACGTCTCGGCGCAATAGCCGTTTCGTGCGCCACGAAGTCTCGACAAGCGCGAACAAATACAGCTTCTGCGATACGCCGTGCAGGGGCCTCACTGGCCTGCTCCCGTCAAGCACAGCAGCGCCACATTTGCTTCCACGCAAGAAACAAATCCGGCAGCGCTCATCGCGCAAACAGATCGTGCAAGAACGCGAACTCTGCGATCTGTGCACCCCCTTCACAGATGCAATGCGCGCCCGCGTCTTGTCCCGCCATGCCCTACAAGTGATGCGCTTGAGCCAGACCAGAAAAGGAGCCATCTGGTGCTGGGCCGGCCCAACTCACGGTGTTCGCGGCCACGCTGTCACACGCGAGGCCGAGCAGTTTCTGCAAGGCGCGCACCGCGTGCTCGACGCGCTCGAACAGGGCGAGAACGGCCTGCAGCACACCAAGATAAAACTTATCGCATGCGATAAAAATGAGAAAATATAACGATTAATTTATCGGATCAGATAATTTATGCGGTCCATAACTTATCGCATACGACAAACATCAAGTAAATTCAGCCAAAATTTGTCAGATCGGATAAACATGACGCTCACAGAGATCGGCCAAGCCATTCGCGACGCCCGCAAAGCACAGGGCCACACGCTGAAGGCCGTGGCCAGCGCGCTGGGCATGGGCATCGCGACGCTGTCCCGCCTGGAGCGCGGCGACCTGGACGATATCGGCGCGCGGCGCTTGCTGCGCGTGGCGGAGTACCTCAACCTGCAATTGGTGGTGCGACCCGCAGGCCACGGCATGACGCTCGAAGAGGCGATGGAAGACGCCGCCCGCGACTTCGCGGCCCAAGCGGAGCGCCCGGCGTGACCGACCTGCTCGCCAAGGTCCAGGCCCATGCACACCAGCTCGATGTGTACGTCGGCGAGAACCGGGTCGGCACGCTCGAGCGGCAGGGCGCCGCCGGCAGCGTGTTCGCCTACCTGCCGGACGTGGCCGCGCGCGACTTCGCCTCGCTGCTGATGCCCGTGCGGCTGGAGAGCTACGCGGCGCCCTCGGCCCTGATTCCGACGTTCCAGCAGAACCTGCCCGAAGGATTCTTGCGCCGCAACATCACAGAGCGCTTCGGCAAGGTGCTGGCCACCGACGACTTCGTGCTGCTGGCGCTGACCGGCGCCAACCCCATTGGCCGCCAGCGTGTGGTGCCTTCCGGCTTTGCCCTGAACTGGACCCGGCCGCTGCAGGTGGACATCGATTCACTGATGGCCGACAGGCAGGTGGGCTCGCTCTTCGCCGAACTGCTGGACCGGTACATCGGCTTCGGCGTGTCGGGCGCCTTGCCCAAAGTGCTGGTGCAGGGCCGCGCCACCCTTCGCGACGAGCACTGGATCCTCAAAGCCGGCGACGCCAGCCTGCCTGAACTGGCCACCAACGAGTTCTTCACGATGCGCGCTGCCCAATGCGCGGGCCTGGAGACACCGGAGTTCAAGCTGGCGGACAACGGCGCCATCCTGGCGGTAAAGCGCTTCGACCACGACGAACTTGGCAACGCACTGGGCTTCGAGGATTTTTGCGCGCTGCTCGCGATGCCGCCCGAGCGCAAGTACGGCGGCACCATGGAGCGCATCTTCAAGGCGATCGATGCCTGCGCCCGAGGGCCGCAGCGCATCGAGGCCAAGGAAACGCTGATGGCGGCGCACCTGTTGTCGATGGCGGTGGGGAACACCGACGCCCATCTGAAGAACTTCGGGCTGGTCTATGGCGACGCTTCGAGCGTGCGGCTCGCGCCCATGTTCGACATGGTCACGACCAAGGTCTACCCGCAATACAAGAATGACATTCCCGCGATTTCCATCGCCGGCAAGAAGCTCGGTGAGCCCGACAAGACCCTGGTGCGCTTTGCGCACGAGCGGGCCGGCTTGACTGCGGTGCGCCTGAGGGAGATTGCGCAGCGCACTGCCGCCGGCGTGGAGCAGGCGCGCGCCGAAATGGCGGTGCATGCGCGCGCGCACCCCGAGTTCAAGGCCATCGGTGCCGCCATGGCACGGCAGTGGAAAGCGGGCGTCAAGCTGCTGTCGTTCTTCGACGCGCTGCCCAGGCGCTAGGCCCCGCGGTCATGCCCGCCGAAACGGCATGCTCAAGTAGCGCGAGCCCTTCTCCCCGAAGCGCCAAGGCAGATCGATCGCTTTCGTGATGCCGATGCGCGGCCCGACGTCGAGTTCAAGCAATGGACCGTTGCCAGCCGGCGCCAGCAACGCGAAGGGCGGCGCGTCGAGCGCCATGCCGTCGAAGCTGCGGTCGATGCCGAGCGCTTGCCCGACCCGCCCAGGGCCGGCGCACAGCAGTCGCAGGTCTTCGAGGCCGCGCCGCTCTCGCATGCGCTCGATGCCATGCGTCGGCTCCAGCGCGCGAATCAGCACTCCGGCGCCGTGCCCGGCCTCGCGGCAGACGAAGTTCAGGCACCAGTGAATGCCGTAGGAGCGGTAGACGTAGGCGTGCCCCGGCGGGCCGAACAGCGCGGCATTGCGCGGCCGCAGGCCGCCGAAGCCGTGGGCAGCGGGCTCCGTGCTGTCGTAGGCCTCGGTCTCGACGATGCGCCCGCCCACCCCGTCGATCAGCAGGGTCATGCCGATCAGGCGGCGTGCCACCTCGAGCGACGGGCCTTCGAAGCCGATCGATCCAGCGACGGGGAGCAGGGCATCAGGAGACATGCGCGCGAATGGTAGTCGCGCCGGCGCGCTGCAGGCAGCCCAGCAGCACGCGGAACGCGGGCTCGATGTCGGCCTCCTGCACGCAGGCGTACCCCAGCAGCAGCCCGCGCTGCGCGCCGCCTCGGCGGTAGTAGCGCGACAGCGGGCGCGTGAGCACGCCGTGGGCCTCGGCGTCTTGCGAGATCGCCACGTCGTCGCTGCCCTCGGGCAACTGCAGCACCAGGTGCAGCCCGGCATTGCTGGCCTGCGAATGCAGCCAGGCCGGCCCCAGTTGCGTGGCGATGAGCCCGGCCAGCAGCGCGCGCCGCCGCGCATACAGCACTCGCATGCGTCGAATGTGCGCCGCGTAGTGGCCCTGCTCGATCAGCTCGGCCAGCGCCACCTGCGTGATGGCATGGCCTTCGCGGTACAGGTCGGCATGCGCGGTGCGAAAGGGCGCGGCCAGCGCGCGCGGCAGCACCATGTAGCCCACGCGCAGGCCCGGGAACAGCGTCTTGCTGAAGGTGCCGACGTAGATCACCGGGCTGTCGGCCTCCAGGCCCTGCATCGAGGGAATCGGTCGGCCCGCGAAGCGGAATTCGCTGTCGTAGTCGTCCTCGAAGACCCAGCCGCCCGAGGCGCGCGCGTGGTCGAGCAGCGCGCGGCGGCGCGCCAGGCTCATCACCGAACCCAGCGGGTACTGGTGCGAGGGTGTCACGAAGATCAGGCGCGGCGGCGTGCCCCCGCGCGGCCAGCCGGCCTGGGGGCTTTCGTCGCCGGCCTCGACCTTCAGCGCGCGCACGCGCGTGCCGTCCATCTGCAGCACCTTGTGAAAGCCCCAGTAGCCAGGCTCTTCGACCCACACCGTGTCGCGCGGGTCCGCCAGCATGCGCAGCGACAGGTCGATGGCCTGGTGCACGCCCTCGGTCACCAGCACCTGGTCGGCGTTGCAGCGCACGCCGCGCGCCACGCGCAGGTGCTCGGCAATGGCCTCGCGCAGCGCGGGGTGGCCGCCGCCGTGCGAGTAGGTCAGCAGCTCGGGCGGGGGCGCGCGCCACAGCCGCGACACGATGCGACCGAAGGTGCGGTGCGGAAACTGCGTCACGTCGGGCACGCCGGGCATGAAGGCGCCCCACTGGCGCGGCGCGGCGGAGGCGTCGGCCACCAGGGCCTGCGCGCGCCTGGCGAGCCGCACGGTGCCGGGCGCCTCGGGTGCGGCGGTGCGCGCGCGGCCGGCGCTCAGCTGGCTCTCGGGCGTGGTCGCGGCCACGAAGGTGCCGCTGCCCACGCGCGAATGCACGTAGCCCTCGGCCTGCAGCTGGGCGTAGGCGTGCAGCACGGTGTTGCGCGACATGGCGGTTTCGCGCGCCAGGTCGCGTGAGGCGGGCAGGGGGCTCGACGGCGGCAGGCTGCCGTCGAGGATGGCCTCGCGCAGGCAGTCGTAAAGCTGGCGGTTGAGCGCCATCGCCGCCGTGGCCGCGTCGGGGGCCATGCGTTGCAGCACGAGGTCGGCGCAGATGGATTTCATGCGGTTTTCAATTGGCTCCATGCGTTGGAGCAGAAGCGGATCTTTTCGGTGGGGCCAATAGGGGATTCAATCAGAAGTTCCGAACGATCACCACCCCCCTTCTTTTTCAAGCGAGCCTCCATGACCACCAACAGCGAACTCAAGACCCGCCGCCTGGCCGCCACCCCCCGCGGCGTCGGCGTGATGTGCGACTTTCACGCGCAGCGCGCCGAGAACGCGAGCCTGTGGGACGTGGAAGGCCGCGAGTACATCGACTTTGCCGCCGGCATCGCGGTGCTCAACACCGGCCACCGCCACCCGAAGCTGGTCGCGGCCATTCAGGCGCAGCTGGCGAACTTCACGCACACCGCCTACCAGATCGTTCCCTACGAAAGCGTGATTTCGCTGGCCGAGCGCCTGAACGCGCTGGTGCCCATTTCGGGCGAGGTCAAGACCGCTTTCTTCACCACCGGTGCCGAGGCGCTCGAAAACGCCGTGAAGATCGCGCGCGCCCACACAGGCCGTGCCGGCGTGGTGGCCTTCAGCGGCGCCTTCCATGGCCGCACGCTCATGACGCTGGCCATGACGGGCAAGGTCGCGCCTTACAAGCTGGGCTTCGGCCCGTTCCCGGCCGACGTGTTCCATGTGCCGTTTCCCAGCGGGCTGCACGGCGTGAGCTCGGCCGATTCGCTGGCCGCGCTGGCGCGCCTGTTCAAGACCGACATCGACCCGAAGCGCGTGGCCGCGATCGTCATCGAGCCGGTGCAGGGGGAGGGCGGCTTCAACGTCGCGCCCACCGAGCTGATGCAGGGCCTGCGCGCGCTGTGCGACGCGCACGGCATCGTGTTCATCGCCGACGAGGTGCAGAGCGGTTTCGCGCGCACCGGCAAGCTGTTCTCCATGCAGCACCACGGCGTGGAGCCCGACCTCATGACGCTGGCCAAGAGCCTGGCGGGCGGCATGCCGCTGTCGGCGGTGTCGGGCCGCGCGCACATCATGGACGCGCCCGCCCCAGGCGGCCTGGGCGGCACCTACGCGGGCAACCCGCTGGCGGTGGCCTCCGCGCACGCGGTGCTCGACGTGATCGAGAACGAAAAGCTGTGCGACCGCGCCGCCGAACTGGGCTCGCGACTGGTGTCGCGCCTGCTCGACGCGAAGGAGTCGAACAAGGCCATTGCCGAAGTGCGCGCGCAGGGTTCGATGGTCGCCATCGAACTGTGCGACCCCGCCACCGGCGCGCCCGACGCCGAAGCCGTGAAGCGCGTGCAGGCCAGGGCGATGGAGCAGGGCCTGCTGCTGCTGAGCTGCGGCATGTACGGCAACGTGATCCGCTTCCTGTACCCGCTGACCATTCCCGATGCGCTGTTCGAGCGCGCCCTGACCATCATCGACGGAGCATTGAAGGCATGAGCGACCACACCCACACCCACGCCCTGGGCCTGAAGCGCCCCGACCTGCTGAAGGCCGCCTGCCTCATCGATGGCGAATGGACCGCCGCCGACGGCGGCGCCACGCTCGCCGTGACCGACCCGGCCACCGGCCAGCACATCGCCGATGTGCCCCGCATGGGCCGCACCGAGACCGAGCGCGCCATTGCCGGTGCCGCCGCGGCGCTGCCCGCATGGCGCGCACGCACCGCGCGCGAACGCGCCCAGGTGCTGCGCCGCTGGGCCGACCTGATGCTCGCGCACCAGGACGACCTGGGCCGCCTCATGACGCTGGAGCAGGGCAAGCCGCTGGCTGAGGCGCGCGGCGAAATTGCCTATGCGGCCTCGTTCATCGAATGGTTCGCCGAAGAAGCCAAGCGCGTCGACGGCGAGGTGCTGCAGCCGCAGCGCGACGGCCAGCGCATCGTGGTGCTCAAGCAGCCCATCGGCGTGTGCGCCGCCATCACGCCCTGGAATTTTCCGGCCGCGATGATCACGCGCAAGGTAGCCCCCGCGCTGGCCGCGGGCTGCACCATCGTCGTGAAGCCGGCCGAGCTCACGCCGCTGAGCGCCTTCGCGCTCGGCGTGCTGGGGCTCGAGGCCGGCCTGCCGCCGGGCGTGCTGCAGATCGTGACCGGCGACGCGCCCGCCATCGGCGCCGCGCTGTGCGAAAGCGACACCGTGCGCAAGCTCAGCTTCACCGGCTCCACCGGCGTGGGCCGGCTGCTGATGCAGCAGTGCGCGCCGACCATCAAGAAGCTGTCGCTCGAACTCGGCGGCAACGCGCCGCTGATCGTGTTCGACGACGCCGACCTCGAGCGCGCGGTCGAGGGCATCGTGGCCTCCAAGTTCCGCAACGCCGGGCAGACCTGCGTGTGCGCCAACCGCATCTACGTGCAGTCGGGCATCCACGACGCGCTGTCGCAGCGGCTGGTGCAGGCGGTGGAAGCGATGCAGGTGGGCAACGGGCTGCAAGCCGGCGTCACGCAAGGCCCGTTGATCGATGCGCGCGCCGTGGCCAAGGTGCGCGAGCACATCGACGACGCGCTCTCGCAGGGCGCGCAGCTGCGCACCGGCGGCAAGCCGCATGCCATGGGCGGCACCTTCTTCGAGCCCACGGTGCTCACCGGCGTGACGCAGCGCATGCGCGTGGCGCGCGAGGAAACCTTCGGCCCGCTGGCGCCGCTGTTCCGCTTCGACACCGAAGAAGAAGCCATCGCCATGGCGAACGACACGGTGTTCGGCCTCGCGGCCTACGTGTTCACCGAAGACCGCCGCCGCATCTGGCGCGTGGGCGAGCAACTGGAGACCGGCATGGTCGGCATCAACACCGGGCTCATCTCCAACGAGGTCGCGCCCTTCGGCGGCGTGAAGCAGTCGGGGCTGGGGCGCGAGGGCTCGCGCCACGGCATCGAGGACTATCTGGAGCTCAAGTACCTCTGCCTGCAGGACTGAGCCGAAGGGCGCTCAGCCCACGGCCTTGATGAGCCGCTCGCGGCCCGCCTTCGCCAACATGGACGCGACCGCGCACGAGGCGAGCCGTGCCGCCTCCGAGTCGGCGCGGCTCGTCAGGATCACCGGCACCCTGGTGCCCAGCACGATGCCCGCGGCATAGGCGCCGCCCAGGAAGGTGAGGCTCTTGGCGAGCATGTTGCCCGCGTCGAGGTCGGGCACGATCAGCACGTTGGCGCGCCCCGCCACCGGCGAGACGATGCCCTTGATGCGCGCCGCCTCGGGGTCGATGGCGTTGTCCATTGCCAGCGGGCCGTCGATCTGCGCGCCGGTGATCTGGCCGCGGTCGGCCATCTTGCACAGCGCGGCGGCGTCCAGCGTGGAGGGCACCTTGGGGTTGACCGTTTCCGTGGCCGACAGAATCGCCACCCGCACCGCGGGCATGTGCAGCGCATGCGCGAGGTCGATCGCGTTTTGCACGATGTCGACCTTCTCTTCGAGCGTGGGCGCGATGTTGATCGCCGCGTCCGAAATGACCAGCGGCTGCGAGTGGCCCGGCACGTCCATCACGAAGCAGTGGCTGATGCGCCGCGAGGTGCGCAGGCCGCCTTCGCGGCGCACCACGGCGCCCATGAGCTCGTCGGTGTGCAGGCTGCCCTTCATCAGCGCGTCGACCTCGCCGCGCAGGGCCATGGCCACCGCGGCGTCGGCGGCCGCATGGCTGTGCGGCGCGTCGACGATGTCGAACGCCGACAGGTCGGCGCGGATGGCCGCCGCAGCCGCCTCGATGCGATCGCGCGGGCCCACGAGCACCGGCGCGATCAGGCCCAGCCGCACGGAAGACAGCACCGCTTCGAGCGACACCTCGTTCACCGGATGCACCACCGCCACGCGCAGCGGGGGCAGGGCGCGCGCCGCGGCGATCAGGCGGTCGTAATGAGGGTGTGCGTGGGTGTGTGCGGCGGGGGATGAAGACGCCATGCGGGCTCCGGAAAGTGAAAGGAGAGCGGCGGGAGCGTGGGGCTCAGGACGCCCGGATCAGCGGATGCCGCAGCACGCGCTCGCAGACCGTGCGCCTGTCGGTCAGCTTCGCATGTTCCTGCAGCCATGCCTTTTCGTCGGCCGGCGTGGCGGACTTCGTGCCGGTGGCCTTGGCGTGCGTGAGACGCGCCACGTCGAGCGCGCGTTCGAGCGCGTTCCTGCACGGCCGGTATTTCTCGGTGGCGTCGGTCTCGGTGGGCCATTGCCCGACCTGCTTCTCCAGCGTCTTCGTGACGGTGTCGAAGGTCTTGCGCTCGGCCATGGCCCGCAGGTCGGTCACCTGGCTGGCCAGGTCGTTGAGCATGTGCTGGGAGGCCTCGGCGAGTTCGCGCACCGACTCTTCGTCGGCGGCGAGCGCGTTCTGGAGGCATGCCACGGTCAGGAGGGCTGCGCACAGCCATCGGGTCTTGCGCGGGAACTGCATGGCGGCAAAGCTTAGTCGATACAGTGCGGCAGGGTCATTCCGTCGCAACGCAAATGCGAGACTTCGGCCCGTGGCGGCCGCACTCCTCCTTCAAGGAAACACATGAAAAAACTCACCCTGACCCTCGCGCTTTTGACCCTGTGCACCGGCGCCCTGGCGGCCGAGCTGAAGGTGCTGACCGCCGGCGCCTTCAAGCCCGTGGTGGTGGCGCTGGCCCCGGTGTTCGAGCAGCGCACGGGGCACAAGCTGCGCATCGACAACGACACGGCCGGCGCGCTGCAAAAGCGCATCGGCGACGGCGAGGCCTTCGACCTGGTGGTGCTCACGCCCGCGGCCATCGAGCAGCTGGGTGCGTCGGGCAAGGTGGTGGCGGGCAGCGCCGCGCGGCTGGCGCGCGTGGCCATCGGCGTGGCGGTGAAGCAGGGCGCGCCCGCGCCGGACATCTCCAGCGTGGCCGGCTTCAGGCAGGCGCTGCTGGACGCGCGCGCGGTCGCCTACATCGACCCGGCCGCGGGCGGCTCCAGCGGCGTGTACCTGTCGCAGCTGTTCGTGAAGATGGGCATCGCCCCGCAGATCCAGGCCAATGCGGTGCTGGTGCCCGGCGGGCTGGTGGCGCAGCGCGTGGTGAACGGCGAGGCCGACATCGCGGTGCACCAGGTCAGCGAGATTCTGGCCGTGCCGGGCGCCACGCTGGTCGGGCCGATTCCGGCGGAGGTGCAGAACTACACGGTGTATGCGGGCGCGGTGGGCTCGGCGGCGCGCGACGCCTCGGCTGCGCAGGCCTTCCTGGCGCTGCTGGGCAGTGACGAGGGGCGCGCGGTGTTGGTGCAGAAGGGCATGGAGGCGCCCTGAGCCGGCTCAGGGCGGGGTCACGCCGCCGGCATCCGGCGCCGGCTGCGCGGACTGCGCCTCCTCGAGATCGCGCCATGACACGCGCTGGATGCCCTTCGGCACGAAGCCGGCCTGTAGGCCGAAGATGCCGGCTACCTTGTCGAGCGTCTCCAGCGTGGGGTTGCCCTTGTCGGCTTCGATGGCGCGCAAGCTCTGCACGCTCAGCCCGCGGTGCCTGGCGAACTCCGGCTGCGTCAACCTGCTGATGCGGCGCATCGCGGCCACGGCCTGGCCCACCGACATGTCGCCCGCGGCGATGGCGCCGTAGATGGCGGTGCGCAGCGCGCTTTCGGCGCGCGCATCGGAGCGCTTGCGGCGCTTATCCACGGGGGGCCTTCGGCTGCGCATTGGCTCCGGCGATGCTTGCGAGCGCCTGCAACTGCCCCGCCTGGGCATCGATCGTCGCGCGGCATGCCGCGATCACCGCGGGCTCGATGCCGCAGTCCCTCGCCGTTTCGGGCAGCGCGGCGACCACCTGCGCAAACTGCGCCAGCGCGGCTGCGATCTGCGCGCGCTCGGGGTCCGGCACGTTCAGCGAGGACACCACCTCGGTCCAGGTGCGTTGCGTCCTGCCTTGCGCATCGCGCCAGTGGCAGCTGCGTACGACCACCTCGTCGTCCAGGTACATCGGGGCGAAGTCGAACACCGGCGTGAGCTGCACGCATCCGTCGACGAGGCGTTGCACCGCGGTGTTGCGCGCATGGTTGTCGGTGTTGCGCATGGCCAGGTTCAGCACATCGCGCTTCATGAATTCGATCGTCTCGCCCAGCGGGTCGGACACCGCGCGGCGCAGCCCTTCGAGCAGGGTCTGCTGGCTGGCGGGCATGCCGAAGCCGCGCAGGTTGCAGATGCTTGCAAGGCTCTCCTGGTGCAGCCTGTGCACCTTGCCGTCGATCACCCGGCGGTCGAAGCGCCGCACGAAAAGGATTTCGTTGTGCAGCTGCGGTGGGGCGAAGGTGCGGATTCCGCAGCGCTCGGCCAGCAGCAGAAAGCCGGCCTCGTTGCGCAGCACCGCACGGTCGGTCTCGCTCTTGCCGCGCGGGAGCTTGAGAAGCCAATGCGCATGCGCGCGATCGTCGGGCAGCGCCATGTCGGCGAACCAGCGCCCGTCAAGGTCGGAGGTGAGCAAGAACTTGGGTGCGACACCCTGCACGCCGGTGGTGCCTGAGGCCAGCATCGCATGCAGGGACAGGTGGTCCAGAAACGCCTGGCTGTGCGCCAGGATTTCCTTGAAGTCGAAGCCCCTGTCGGTCGCCGCGTCGGCGTTGAGCCGGGCCTGTTCGCCGAAGAACGCGAGCGCGCTCGTGAATCGCAAGTTGCCGATCGGGTTGAAGGCGCCGGCAAGCACGAGCGGCAGCACCACGTCGTCCCCGTCCGCCAGGTTCAGGCGATCGAGCAGATACCTGCGGCCTTTGCCCTGGGGCACCAGGTCGTAGAGGAACGCGGGGGGCCGGCGGTCGGGTTCCCGCCCGGTCGGCCCGTCGACGAGGCGGTCTGGCGCGATGCCGAGGGGCAGGCCCAGCGCAACCGGCAGCGGGGCGTCGCTGAAGACGTAGTCCGGCAGGTACTCGAAGCGGCATCTGGCGCCACCGGACACCTGCAAGGTGGCAGCCGGCCGCCACTGCCCGTCCGCATGGATTTCGATGGTTGTTTCCGACGCAAAGGGGGCAGGGACACTCATTGCCATATTGACCATCATAGTAGGCAAATAACGGAAATTTTCAAAGCAAATTGTCTATTTCGATAGATTAATCATGGTGTTTTGATGCTGCCTCCGCCGCAGCGCTTCCGGCTTTTTTGCGGCGATGTCGTGCACCGCGGAAAGGCGACGGCGACCTTTTGGCGCGCCTGCCCCTGCCAACGGCGGGTTTCAGCGGTTGCGCAATCGACGGCCCGTATGATCCCGCCCTCCCATGCATCTGCGCCGCTCCCTGCTCTGGCTTCTTCTGCTCACGGCGTTGTTCAACGCCGTGGTCGGCGCGCCTGTGCACGAGGCCTGGCACATCGCGCAGCAGGGCGTCGAAGCGGTACAGGCCCAGACGCAAGCGCAAGCGCAAGCGCAAGAACAGACCCAGGCCGACGATTCCGCGCCCGACGCCGAAAGCCACGCCCGCTGCGCTTGGTGCCTGACGCATGCACTCGAAGCCGCCGCGTGGCCCGCGCCCTCGGCGTGGCAAGGCCCTGCGGCATCGGCCGGCCCGCAGCCCCCCGCGCTGGTGCTGACCTTCGTGCCCGGCACGGGCCGCTGGCGCTTCGCCTCGCGCGACCCCCCGGCGCTCGCCGTCTGACACGCGCCTTCGCGGCGCGCTTTCTTTCGCCCCGCACGCGACGCACAGGCCCCTGACGGGCCGCGCGGCGCCGCGTGCCCGCGTCTTCGAACCCCTGTGGCCCCCGCCGAGCCTGGCGCAATGCGCCTGTGCCTGCGGTGCGCGGCCACGCCGCATCCGATTGCCTGAAATGAAAAACCCCCTTGCCACTGCCATGGCTCCCTTGCTGCTCGCCTGCGCGCCCGCCGTGGCCGCCGAGCCCACCCCCGTGTCGGCCGATGCGCCCGCGCTTTCCACCGTGGAAGTGGTCGGGCGCACCGAGTCGGGCGCGTACCACGCCGAAGAAGCCGCCGGCGCCAAGACCGAGCTGCCGCTGCGCGAGCTGCCGCAGTCGGTGCGCATCGTCACGCGCCAGGCCATCGACGACCTGGGCGCGACCCGGCTGGACGACGTGCTCGACTACGTGGGCGGCGTCTCGCGGCAGAACAACTTCGGAGGGCTGTGGGACAACGTGGCCATTCGCGGCCTGCCCGGCAACGAGAACACCGGCATGGCGACGCTGCTCAACGGCTTCTCGGCCAACCGCGGCTTCAATGCGCCGCGCGACCTGGCCGGCGTGGAGCGCATCGAGTTCCTCAAGGGCACGGCCGCCGCGCTCTACGGCAGCAGCGAGCCCGGCGGCACACTGAACATCGTCACCAAGAAGCCGCTGTGGCAGCGCGCCAACTCGGTCGAGGCCTACGCCGGCAGCCACGGCCTGCGGCGCGGCGCCTTCGACAGCACCGGCCCGGTGGGCGAAAACTTCGCCTACCGCCTGAACGTGGCGGTGGAAGACCGCGACAGCTTTCGCGACCACGTGGGTGCCCGCCGCAGCGTGCTGGCCCCGGCCTTCACCTGGAAGCTGGGGCGCGACACCGTGCTGGAGTACACGGGCGAGTTCCTGCGCCATGCCACGCCTTTGGACCGCGGCGTGGTGGCCGTGGGCAACCGCCTGGGCGCGGTGCCGCGCAGCCGCTTTCTCGGCGAGCCGGCCGACGGCCGCATGACGGTCGACAACCAGACCCACCAGCTGGTGCTCACGCACGAATGGAACACCCGGTGGCGCAGCCGCGTCGGCGTGTCGTACCGCGAGACCACGCTCGAGGGCTTTTCCACCGAGCCCACCGCCTTGCGTGCCGACAACGCCACGCTCACGCGCCAGCGCCGCTACCGCGACTTCGCCTCGAACGACGTGGCGCTGCAGGCGGAGGTGCAGGGCAGGTTCGACACCGGCGCCGCCGAGCACGAACTGCTGCTGGGCATGGAGAGCTTCCGCTTCCACATGGACTCGCTGATGCTGCGCGCCAACCCGAGCACCGCGCGGCCCTACGCAATCAACATCTACAACCCGGTGTACGGCCAGGCGCAGCCGGTGCCGCTGCGCAACACCGACACCGACGAGCGCCAGCGCGGCACGGCCTTCTACGTGCAGGACGCAGTCAAGCTCGCGCCGCAGTGGCGCCTGGTGGCGGGCGTGCGGGTCGACGACTACCGCCAGTCGCTGGAAAACCGCATCGTCGGCACCACCACCCGCCAGACACCGTCGTCCACCTCGCCACGCCTGGGGCTCAGCTGGTTGCCTGGCGCGCAGTGGACGGTGTACGCCAACGCCGGGCGTTCGTTTCGGCCCAACACCGGCGCCGACGTGAACGCGCAGGCCTACGCGCCGGAAACCGGCCGCGCCTTCGAGTTCGGTGCCAAATGGGAAAGCGCCGCGCAGGACATGGGCGTGACCGCGGCGCTGTTCGACATTCGCAAGCGCAACGTGCTGACCGCCGATCCGGCCAACGCGGGCTTCTCGGTCGCGGCCGGCGAGGTGCGCAGCCGCGGCCTGGAGCTCGACTTCGCGGGGCAGGCGACGAAGCACTGGCGCGTCAACGCGAGCCTGGTGCTCAACGACGTGGAGGTTTCGCGAGACAACACGCTGGAAGCCGGCGGCCGCCTGCTGAACGTGCCCCGCGTCAACGGCAGCGTGCTGGCCGTGTACGAAGACGCCTTTGCCAACGGCCAGCGCTGGGGCCTGGGCGGCGGCGTCACCCACATGGGCAAGCGGCTCGGGCAGGCGCGCACGCAGGCCGAGGCCATGGCGGGCACGCCGGCCTTCGAGCTGCCCGGCTACACCACGGCCAAGCTGGTGGGCTACTGGCGCATCAACCCGATGCTGCGCGTGACGCTGGACGTCGACAACCTGTTCGACAAGACCTACTACACCAGCTCGTACAGCCGCGTATGGGTGACACCGGGCACGCCGCGCAGCGTCACGCTCGGGTTGCAGGCCAGGTTCTGATGGCCATGACAGCTTTCGATGCCTCGCGCCGCCAGGCGCTTCGATGTTCCATTGCCGCGCTGTCTACAGCGGGCGCCGCTCGCGCAGCGCTGGCGCAGACGCAGACGCAGACGCAGACGCGCGCGCCGCTGCAGATCGTCGGGCCCTGGGAAATCAGCGGACTCGCCCCCGTCAACAGCGGCTACATGTTCACCCGCCTGCAGGTGGCCGAAACGCTGATGGACGCGGCCGACGACGGCACGCCCCGGCCGGCGCTCGCGCAGCGCTGGAGCGTGTCGGCCGACGGTCTGGCGTGGCGCTTCGAGCTGCGCCCGACCGCGCGCTTTCACGACGGCACGGCGGTCACGGCCCAGGCCGTGGTGCGCTGCCTGGAGGCCGCGCGCGTCGCGCCCGCGATGCTGAGCGCGGCGCCGGTTCGCGCCATCGAGGCGCAGGGCGCCTCGGTCGTCGTTGTGCGGCTGACGGCGCCGTATGCCGGACTGCCGTCGCTGCTGGCCCACAGCAGCACGCTGGTGCTCGCACCCGCGAGCTACGGCGCGGACGGCCGCGTGCGCGCCATCGTGGGCAGCGGCCCGTACCGCATCGTGTCGGTCACGCCGCCGCAGCACATCGCGACCACGGTCTTCGAGGGCTTCGACGGCGCGCGCCCGGCCGTCGAGTCGGTGCGCTACCTCACGGCCGGGCGCGCCGAGACCCGCGCGCTCATGGTCGAGGGCGGGCAGGCCGACCTGGCCTACGGGCTCGATCCGGCGAGCCTGCAGCGCCTGCGCACACGGCCCGCACGCACCGATCTGCGTGTGGAAACGGTCACGCTGCCGCGCACGGTGATCCTGAAACTCAACGCCGGCCTGCCGGCGCTGAAAGACGTGCGGGTGCGCCAGGCGCTCAGCCTGTGCATCGATCGCACCGGCATCGCCAAGGCACTGCTGCGCGACCCCACGCTGGCCGCCACGCAGCTGTTTCCACCCACACTCACAGGCTGGCACGACCCGGACTTGACACCGCTCGCGCACGACCAGGCCACCGCAGTTCGGCTGCTGGCCGAGGCCGGCTGGCGGCGCGCCGCCGACGGCCTTCGCGATGCGCACGGCCAGCCGCTGCGGCTGGTGCTGCGCACCTTCGTCGACCGGCCCGAACTGCCGGTGATCGCCACCGCCCTGCAGGCGCAATGGCGCGAGGCCGGCATTGCGGTGCAGGTCAGCGTGGGCAACTCGGGCGACATTCCGCTGGGCCACCGCGACGGCAGCCTGCAACTGGCGCTGGCGGCGCGCAACTACGCGAACGTGCCCGACCCGACGGGCACCTTGATCCAGGATTTCGGCACGGGTGGCGCGAACAGCGGGGGAGGCGACTGGGGCGCGATGGGCTGGCAAGACGCCGGCCTTTCCGCCGCGCTGGCCGAACTCGCGCGCGGCGGCCTGCCGCCGGATCGCGTGGCCGCGCTGCGCCGGCGCATCACCGCCACGCTGCAAAGCGAACTGCCCGTCGTTCCCGTCACCTGGTACCGGCAGCAGGTGGCCGTGGGCCCGCGCGTCACGGGCGTGAGCCTCGACGTGCTCGAGCGCTCCTACCGCCTGTCGCAGATGGGATGGCGCGCATGAACAACAACAACCACAGGAACAACCACAGGAACAACATGACCGCATCCCCATGGCCCGGGCTGCTGGCCCGCCGCGCCGTGCAGGTGGTGGCGCTGGCGCTGCTCATCGGCACGCTCTGCTTCTTCATGGTCCGCTCGCTGCCGGGCGACCTCGCCACGCGCATCGCCGCGGGCCGCTACGGCTACGACCTGGTCAGCAATGCCGCAGCCGACGCGGTGCGCAGCGAGCTCGGCCTCGACCGCCCGGTGTGGCTCGCGCTGCTGCACTGGTGGGGCGACATGGCGCGGCTCGACCTCGGCACGTCGCTGGTCACCGGCCATGCCGTGTGGCGCGAGGTGGCGCATCAGCTGGGAGCGACCGTCGAACTGGCCGCGAGCGCACTCTTCGTCGCGGTGGCCGCGGGCCTGCCGCTGGGCGTGTGGGCCGGGCTGCACGCCGGCGGCTGGGTCGACCGCGCGACGGTCGTGTTCGCCGTGGTGTTGCGCGCCATGCCGCCGTTTCTGCTGGCCGTGCTGCTGATGCTGGTCGTCGCGGTGCAGTTGGGCATGTTGCCCATCGGCGGCAGAGGCAGCGGCAACGGTAACGGTCACGGTCACGGCGCCGGCCTGCTGCTGCCCGCGCTCACGCTCGGCCTGGGCCTGGCGGCGGGCCTGGCCCGCGTGGCCCGCGGCGCGATGCGCGAGGTGGTGGTGTCGCCGCACTACGAGTTCGCGCGCACCAAGGGCCTGTCGGACATGCAGGCCTTGCTGCGCCATGGCCTGCGCAATGCCGCGGTGCCGGTGGTGGCCTACCTGGGCGTGCACGCGGTGCTGCTGGTCGAGGGCGCGGTCGTCGTCGAGACGCTGTTCGCCTGGCCCGGCATCGGGCATGCGCTGGTGCATGCGGTGTTCGGCCGCGACGTGCCCATGGTCCAGGGCACCGCGCTGTGCATGGGCCTGCTGTTCGTGGTGTTCAACCTGCTGGTGGATGCGGCGTGCATTGCGCTCGATCCGCGGCAACGCCAGGGAGCACGCGCATGAACGACGCGAACCCCTCCGCTGTGCTGTCGCCACGCCGGGTCGGCCGGCTCGGAAAACTCGGCCGGCGCATGGGCATCGTGCTGCTCGCGCTCCTGGCCGCCTTCGCGCTGTTCGGCCCGTTCGCCGTGGGCATCGACCCCGCGCGGCAGGTGCTGGCCGACAGCCTCTCGCCGCCCGGCGCGGCCTACTGGCTCGGCGCCGACCTTCTGGGCCGCTCGGTGCTGGCGCGGCTCGCGCACGCCGCGCAACTGTCGCTGGGCCTGGCGCTGCTGGCGGCGGTCACGGCCGCCGTGCCCGGTGTGCTGCTGGGCGTGACGGCCGCCTGGCGCGGCGGGCGCACCGAGCGCGCGCTGGTCATGCTCTCCGACGCCGTGCTCGCGGTGCCGGGCCTGCTGCTGGTGCTGCTGTTCGCCGCGCTGGCGCCGGGTCGCCACTGGGCGCTGTACGTCGGCCTGTCGCTGTCGCTGTGGGTGGAGTACTTTCGCGTGAGCCGCGCCGCCAGCCGGCCGGTGCTGACGGGCGATGCGGTGCAGGCCTCGCGGCTGCTGGGCTTCGGCCAGGCCTATGTGCTGCGGCGCCACCTGCTGCCGGCGCTGGCGCCGGTGCTCGGCACGCTGCTGGCCTTCAGCGCGGCGCAGGCCGTGCTGTCGCTCGCGGCCCTGGGCTTCATCGGCGTGGGCCTGCAGCCGCCGACCGCCGAACTCGGCCTGATGATGACGGAGTACCTGCCCCACTACCAAGAGGCGCCGTGGCTCATTGCGGCGCCCGTCGCACTGCTGATGCTGCTGGTGCTCGGCATGATGCTCGTGACCGGCGACGGCAAAAAAGAAGGGGAGACCACATGAGCGACCACACCACATTGCTGGCCGTGGACGGCCTGTGCGTGCACGTCGGCGCCCGTGCACTGCTGCGCGACGTGTCTTTCGCGCTCCAGGCCGGCGAGGCGCTGACGCTGCTCGGCGAGAGCGGCGCCGGCAAGTCGCTGCTGGCGCAGGCCGTCATGGGCACCTTGCCCGACGCGCTGCGCGCCAGCGGCAGCGTGACGCTCGACGGCATGCACAGCCGCGCCGATGCGCCGCGCGCACGCCGGGCGCTGTGGGGCCGCAAGCTGGCGCTGCTGCCGCAGGAGCCGACCGTGGCGCTGAACCCGCTGGTGCGCATTGCGCCCCAGCTGGCCGAGGTGCATGCGCTGGTGCGCGGCGCCGGGCGCGGTGCCGCCGAATTGCGCGCGCTGCAGGAGCTCGACGCGGCGGGGCTCGCCGGCGCCGTGCGGCAGTACCCCTGGCAACTGTCGGGCGGCATGGCGCAGCGCGTGGCGGCGGCCGTCTCGCTGGCCGGCGGCGCGCCGGTGCTGCTGGTGGACGAGCCGACCAAGGGGCTCGACGCCCACTGGCGCGACCGCATGGTCGCGCTGCTGCAGGGCGTGCAGCGGGCGGGCGGCTGCGTGGTCACCATCACGCACGACCTGCGCGTGGCGCAGGCGCTGGGCGGTCGCCTCATGGTGCTGCGCGACGGCGAAGTCGTGGAGCAGGGCGACGCGCGCAGTGTGCTGGCCCGGCCCGCGCACGCGTTCACGCGCCGGCTCGTGGCTGCGGACCCGGTGCATTGGCCGCGGGCCGGCAGCGCCGCCTTGCCGGGACGAGGTGCAGCGGCTCAAGGCGCACCAGCCCAAGGTGCGCCGGTGCTGCAGGCGCGCGGGCTGGCCAGGCACTTTGGCGGGCGCGCCGTCTTCGAGGGCATCGACCTCGACCTGCACCGCGGCGACCGTCTCGCGGTGCAGGGCCAGAGCGGCACCGGCAAGAGCACGCTGGGCAATGTGCTGCTGGGGCTGCTGGCGCCCGACCGGGGGCAGGTGCTCCGGGCGCCGTCGCTGCCGCCGCAGGCCCTGCAAAAGCTCTACCAGGACCCGGTGGCCTCGTTCGCGCCGCACATCAGCCTGGCGCGCTCGCTGCGCGACGTGGCGCGCCGGCATGGGCAGGCCTGGTCGGCGGTGCAGTCGCGGCTGGCGCAGCTGCGCGTGCCCGAAGCACTGCTCGCACGCCGCCCCGGCGAGGTGTCGGGCGGCGAGCTGCAGCGCATTGCGCTGGCGCGGGTGCTGCTCGTGCGGCCGGCCCTGCTGTTCGCCGACGAGCCCACCTCGCGCCTCGACCCGATCTCGCAGCAGGAAGCCATGGCCGTGCTGCTCGACGCGGTGGAAGAGGCGCAGGCCGCGCTGGTACTCGTCACGCACGACGAGGACATTGCGGCCGCGGTGGCCACGCGGTTCCTGCGCTTCGAGGCCGGTGGGCCGGCGCCTGCGATGTCACGGGGGCCGGCCTGAAGACGGTGACCGGCGTCTGCCCGCGCGCCGTCTCCACAATTCCCCCTCGATTGCTCCCTAGTGTCGGCGGGTGCCTTACTCCACCCGCCTCATCACTCGCCGAGCACGCCTGCTCAAGACCCTGGCCGCCGTGCTCGGCGCGACGCTGGCCGCCGGTTGTTCGCAATCCCATGTCGCGCGGGTCGAAGACCGTGCGCGGGTCTCGGCAGCATCGCGCCCTGGCCCTTCGACAGACGGGCAACGGGGCGTCGACGCGGCTGCCGCGGGGCTGCAAGGCGCATGCAGTGTGGAGCTGTACGGCGATTCGATCCTGCACGGGGGCTACTCGGGCGACCGTCGGCTGCGGGAGCCGCCCGCCGACGCCTTGCGGCGGCTGCGCCCCCGGTACAGCGTGGTCGATCGATCCGTGAACGGCGAAACGGCCAGCAGCCGCTCGGCCTCGTTCGCCGGCGAAGCGCGCTCGGGGCGCATCGTGGTCATCGAGCATGGGCTCAACGACGCCATGCAGGGGCTGCCCCTGGAGTCCTCCTTGCGCGCCATGGTCGCCAAGGCCAGGGCGGAGGGCCGGCACGTGGTGCTGACCGGCCTGTCGCGCACGCTGGGCGGGGCCGACGTGCGCGCGCAGGCCGACGCGACGGTGCGGCGCGTGGCCCGGGACCTGGCCGTGCCTTTCGTCGACTGGGGCAGCGTGCCGGTGCACGCCACGGAAATGGCGGACATCATTCATCCGGCACAGGTGTATTCGACCCGGCTCGTCGAACACCTGGCACGGGTGCTGGACACCGTGGCGCCCGAGTGCGCGTGAGCGCCAGCGGCACTGCCGGCGCCGGCACATGAGCGTTGTGCATGACGGGCAAGTTGCCCAACGCTGACAATCTGCTTCACGCGCCGGACAGCGGATCGGGCGCAAAAGTGCCGGGCGTTCGGCGCGGTACGCGGTTCGCTCTTTTCAGGCAGTTCATGTGCGCGAGGCCCCTTCGTCGCGGCCATGGCGTCCAGGCAGAAGGATTTCACTCATGTCGTTCCCAGGCGGCCTCCGGGCTTTCTACGAAGCCATCCGGGTGGGCTCCATCCGCGGTGCCAGCGAAAAGCTCGAACTCGCGCCCTCGTCGGTCAGCCGGCAGATCCAGTTGCTCGAACACGAAATGGGCGCGCAGCTGTTCGACCGCTCCGCGGCCGGCGTGGTGCCCACGCACGCGGGCCGCATGGTCGCGGAGTTCGCGCGCACGGTGCTGCTCGACTACGACAGCCTGCGCTCGGACATCAACGAGCGTCGTGGCGTGCGTACCGGGCTCATCCGCATCGCGGCGGTGGAAAGCACGATTTCCGAGCGGGTGGTGTCGGCCATCACCCGGTTCCGCGAGCGCTTTCCGGGTGTCAACTTCCAGCTGAAGATGCTGCCCGCGCCCAAGGTCATCGAGGTGATCAAGCGCGGCGAGGTCGACATCGGCGTCACCTTCT
Source organism: Variovorax monticola (assembly GCF_051216855.1). Lineage (NCBI taxonomy): Bacteria > Pseudomonadati > Pseudomonadota > Betaproteobacteria > Burkholderiales > Comamonadaceae > Variovorax > Variovorax monticola. The sequence goes on along the minus strand of NZ_JBPJZP010000001.1, from coordinate 878,797 downwards.
GCGCGCCGCCCGACACCGAGCTGAGCTTTCTCGCGCGCTTTGCCGAGCCGGTGGTGCTGGCCATCTCGCCGAGCCATGCGTGGGCCGACCGCAGCGCGGTGGCGCTGGCCGAGCTCAGGCACATTCCGCTGGGCATGCCCGAGCCCAGCTTCGGCGTGCGGCGCCTGTTCGACGCGGCGCTGCAGGCGCAGGGACTGACGCTGCAGGCCGCGCTCACGAGCGATTCCTTCGAGGCGCTGCGCGGCTTTGCGCGGCAGGGCGCCGGCGGCTCGATCCTGCCGCGGCTCACGATCGAGACCGAGCGCAAGGCCGGCCTCCTGAAAATGCTCACGCTGAGCGACGACGGCCTGAACCGCACGACGGCCGACGTGATCGCGTTGCGCGCGCGGGAGCCTGCGCGTCTGCTGCGCCTGTTCATCGAGGAAATGCAGAAGGTGGCGCTCGCGGCCTAACGCGATGGCGCCCGCGCGGCGTTGCGATTTCTGCACCGCCGTGTGCGCGAGCCGTGCGTTCCCAGCGCATGCGCCGTGCGACACACTCCCGGCCATGGACAAACGCGTAGGCATCATTGGTTTTGGCGCGATCGGCCGTTCGGTGGTCGACGCATGGCGGGCACGACAGGTCCCCGGGCATGCACTGGCGGCGCTGCTGGTGCGCGAGCATCAGCGCGAAGAAGCCGCGCGCAGCGTGCCGGCCGGCGTGGCCGTGTGCACGGGCATCGACGAGTTTCTTGCGAGCGGCCTGCACCGCGTGGTCGAAGTGGCGGGGCACGGCGCGGTGCGCGCGCATGGCGAGAAGATTCTTGTCGCCGGCGTCGACCTCATGCTGGTTTCGGTCGGCAGCCTCGCCGATGCCGCGCTGCTGCACCGCCTGGAGCGCGCGGCGTTGCAAGGCGGCAGCCGCATGCTGCTGCCGGCGGGCGCCATCGCCGGGCTGGACGGCCTGCTGTCGCTGCGCCGGGCCGGCCTGTCGAAGGTCAAGTACACCTCGACCAAGCCGCCCGCCTCATGGAAAGACACGCCCGCCGAGGACGCATTCCGCCTCGACGAGCTCACGCGCGCCACGGTGATCTTCTCGGGCACGGCGGCCGAGGCCGCGCGCCTGTATCCGAAGAACGCCAACCTCGCCGCGGCCGTGGCGCTCGCCGGGCTGGGGCTCGAACGCACCCAGGTCGAACTGGTGGCCGACCCGTCGATCGCCGAGAACATCGGCCGCATCGACGCGGAAGGCGCCTACGCCAGCCTGAGCGTGGTGGTCGGCGGCAAGAGCGCGGCGGACAACCCGAAGACCTCGCAGATCACCGGCATGAGCGTGCTGGCCGCGCTGGAGAACCAGGCCGGGCTGATCGCCTTCGCCTAGCCTGTCGCTCAGGCGCCCAGCAACGGCGCCAGCCTGGCGATGAAGGTGTCGATGTCGTTGTGGTCGTTGTACAAGTAAGGCGCGACGCGCAGGTTGCCCAGGCGCGCGCTGGTGAACACCGACACCTGCTCCAGCGCCCGGGCCGTCGGCAAGGCTTCGGCACCGTGCAGTTGCAGGCCCACGATGTGCGGCGCCCGCAGCGGCGCGGGCAGGCAATCCAGCGGCAGGCCGGCCAGCCCTTCGACCAGCCGGGCGCTCAATGCGCTCACGTGTGCGAGGCGTTCCGTCGCCGGCACCGAATGCACCAGCGCCAGACCTTCCACCGCCAGCGACAGCAGCAACCCGTCGTCGCGTTCGCCCCGGTCGAAGCGCTGCGCACCTGGCAGGAACGCGAAGTCGCGCGGCGCATCGCGCAGCGTGAGGTTGGGGAACACGCGGTTGCCCATGTGGTGTTCGAGCGGCACGCCCTGCTGATGCCTGGGGTGCGCATACAGGTACGCGCAGCCGTACGGGCCCATGAGCCACTTGTAGGCGGGGAAGGCCAGAAAGTCGGGCTGCAGCTGTTGCACGTCGAGCGGCATCACGCCCGCTGCCTGCGTCGCGTCGATCACCAGCGCGGCGCCGCGCGCCTGCAGCAGCGGCGCGATGCGCGACAGGTCGATGAGCGCGCCGTCGGACCAGTGCACGGGCGCGAGCGCGGCCACGCTCACGTCCGGTGCCTGCGTGTCTTCCACCCGTTCGAGGATGGCGCGCGTCCAGTTGCCGTCTGGGGGGCGCGCCACCATGTCGACGCTGGCGCCGGCGGCCAGCGCCGCGCCCTGCCACGCCAGGACCGACGACGGATGGTCGCCTTCCAGCGACAGCACCCGGCTGCCGGCGCGCACCGTCACGTTGGCCGCGGCCGTCGCGATCCCGTAGCTCACGGCGGGCACCAGCGCCATGTCGCCGGGGTTCGCGCCGATCAGCGCCGCCGTCATTTCGCGCAGCCGTTGCACGAGCGGCGCCTTGTCGAAGTTGCGATGCGCCCAGGGCCGCACGGTGCGCCCGATGGCTTCGATGCCGACGGCGGCGACGTGCGTCGCGCGCGGCGTGATCGATGCGGCGTCCAGGTAGCAGACCGACGACGGAAGATCGAAGTGACGGCGAAAGGGGCTGTTCATGGGGCCGAGTCTAAGAGCGGCCCCGCCGCGCCGCGGCGCCGGCTCGCTGCGGCGGCGTTCGAAATCCTGCAACACCCGCATCGACGATTGGCCTCGTCGGCGCGGCGCGGATGCCTAAGATTCGACGCATGTCTCAACTTCATGGCCCCGGTATGAATCACCTTTCTCGCCTGATTGCGTGTGCCCTCGTCGCTTTGCTGCCGATGGTCACCACCCCGTCGTCGGCGGCCGATGCCGTGCCGTCCAATGCTTCGCCCACGCTCACCGCTGTCAAGGCGCGCGGCACGCTGGCCTGCGGGGTGATCGGCAGCAGCCCGGGCTTCTCGCTGCCCGACAGCAAGGGCGTGATGCGCGGCATCGACGCCGACGCCTGCCGCGCCATTTCGGCGGCGGTGTTCGGCGATGCGGCCAAGGTCAAGTTCGTGACGCTCACGCCGCAACAACGCCTGACCGCGCTGCAAACCGGCGAGGTCGACGTGGTGTTCGGCAACCTGACCTGGACCATGGGGCGCGAGACCCGCTCGGGCGTGCAGTTCGCGACCATTCACTACTACGACGGCGCGAGCTTCATCGTGCCCAAGGCGCTGAAGGTCGACACCGCCGCCAAGCTCAAGGGCGCCAGCATCTGCATGCTGGCGGGGCCGGCCGAGGCGGTGTCGCAGGAGTACTTCGCGAAAATCAGGACGCCCTACAAGCCGGTGATCTTTTCGGACGGCGAGGAGCTGCGCAAGGCCTTCCTGGCCAAGCGCTGCGACGCCTACATGAGCGACGCTTCCAGCCTGGCCAACTTCAAGGCCTCGATGGGCGCGGGCGGCGATGCCTTCGTGCTGCTGCCCGAAGTGATCAGCAAGGAGCCGCTGGGCGGTGCGGTACGCAAGGGCGACGACCGCTGGCTGGACATCGTGCGCTACACGCACTTCGCGATGGTCACGGCCGAAGAACTGGGCATCACGGCCGAGAACGTGAAGACCTTCGCAGGCTCCACCGACCCGGCGGTCAAGCGCTTCCTGGGCGTCGAGGGCGACCTCGGCAGCGCGATGGGGCTGGACAACAAGTGGGCCGCCAACATCGTGGGCGCCGAGGGCAACTACGGCGAGATGTGGTCGCGCCACTTTGCCGCCACCGGCCTGCCGCGCGGCCTGAACCGCCTCTGGTCGGCGGGCGGCCTGCAGTACGCGCCGCCGCTGCGCTGAGTCGAGCCCGATGGACCGGGCGCTGAAGCCACCCGTGCCGCCGCCGCCCTCGGCGATGAATGCGCAACGCCTGCGCCTGGTGCTGTGGCAGGCCGCGGCCTTCGGCGTGATGGGCATCGGGGTGTTCCTGCTGCTGCGCACCACCAGCCAGAACCTGCATGCCCGCGGCATCGCGTCGGGCTTCGACTTCCTGCATGCGGTGGCGCGCGTGCCGGTGGCCAACGCCTCGCTGGCGTTCGAGAGCGGGCAGGACAGCTATGCGCGCGCCTTGCTGATCGGCGTGGTCAACACGCTGAAGATCTCGATCGCGGCCATCGTGCTGGCCACGGTGGTGGGCGTGCTGGTGGGCTCGGGGCGGCTGTCCGCCAACCCGCTGGTGCGCGCGGTGTGCGCCACCTACGTGGAGGCGATGCGCAACGTGCCGGTGCTGCTGCACATCTTCATCTGGTACCAGCTGGCCATCAACCTGCCGGGGCCGACCGACGCGTACAACCCCTTCGGCCTGTTCATCGCTTCGAACCGGGGCATCTTCCTGCCGGCCTTGCACTGGGAGCTGGGGCAGTGGCTGCCGTCCTTCGACATACCGAGGGTCGACGGTTTCGACGTGGCGGGGGGCATCGGCATGAGCCCGGAGTACGCGGCGCTGCTGATCGGCATCTCGACCTATGCGGCGTCGTTCATCGCCGAAATCGTGCGCGGTGCCATCCTCGCCATTCCGCACGGGCAGTGGGAGGCGGGCGGCTCCATCGGCCTCACGCGCGGCGTGGTGTTCCGCAAGGTGGTGCTGCCGCAGGCGGCGCGCCTGTCGATGCCGCCTGTCACCAGCGAGTACCTGGGCATTCTGAAGAACAGCTCGCTGGCCGTGGCCATCGGCTACCAGGACGTGGTGGCGATCGGGAACTCGGTGCTGTTCGAGACCGGGCAGGCGATCGAGGTGGTCGGGCTCGTCATGCTGTTCTACGTCGTGGTCAGCCTGGCGGTCAGCGCCGTGATGGAGCTGGTGCAACGGCGCTTTGCCTTGCGGGAGCGGTGAGCGGCATGGCAACGCATTTCATCCGGACCGAGGCTATCGCGGCGCAGCCGCGCCCGGTGGCGCGCACGCGCCTTGCGCAGACCGTGGCGCGCAGTTACTTCGGCAGCTGGACCTCGGGCGTGCTGACGATCGCGCTCGTGCTGCTGCTCGGCTGGGGCGCATGGGCCTTCTTCGAGTGGAGCGTGCTGTCGGCCGTGTTCGGCCATGGCGACCCCAAGGCCGCGCTGGCCGCATGCCGCGCGGCGGCCGGGCATGGCGCCTGCTGGCCGGTGGTGGCCGAGAAGGGCCGGCTCATTGTGTTCGGGCTCTATCCGTACGACCAGCAATGGCGCCCAGCCCTGGCCTGCGTGGTGCTGGTGCTGCTCTACGCGCTGTCGATGTGGCGCAGAAGCTGGCGGCCGTGGCTGGCGCTGGTGTGGCTGGCGGCGGGCGCGGCGGTCGCCGTGCTGATGTGGGGCGGCGTGCTGGGCCTGACCCCCGTGCCCGACGACCAGTGGGGCGGCCTGCCCGTGACGCTGCTGCTGTCGACCGTGGGGCTGTGCGTGGGCTTTCCGATCGGCGTGGCGCTGGCGCTGGCTCGGCAGGCCAGGAAGGCACCGGCCCTGCGCGGTTTTGCGGTGGCCTGCATCGAGCTGGCGCGCGGCATTCCGCTGCTCACCGTGCTGTTCATGGCGAGCGTGATGGTCCCGCTGTTCCTGCCCGCGGGCGTGGAGGTGTCGAAGCTGCTGCGCGTGCAGGTGGCCATTGCGCTGTTCGTGGGCGCCTACCTGGCCGAGGTCATTCGCGGCGGGCTCCATGCCGTGACGCAGGGCCAGCACGAAGCGGCCGACGCCATCGGTTTGGGCTACACGCGCAAGATGGCGCTGGTGATCCTGCCGCAGGCGCTGCGCCATGCGGTGCCGGGCATCGTCAACACCTTCATCAGCTTCTTCAAGGCCACCTCCATCGTCATCGTCGTCGGCATCTTCGACCTGATGACGGCCGCCAAGCGCGCGGTGGCCGACCCCGACTGGCAGGGTTTCGGCACCGAGGTGTACCTGTTCGTCGGCCTCGTGTACTTCATCTTCTGCTTCTCGATGTCGCGCTACAGCCGCAGCCTCGAAGCCAGGGCACGCGATGCGCAGCCCTGAGCGCACTCCGGAACCCGACCCCATGAGCACCGCAACCCCCGCCTCCCCTGCCCAAGCGCCGCTGGTTCGCATCACGGGGCTGAACAAGTGGTACGGCCCGTATCACGCGCTGCGCGACGTGCAGCTCGACGTGGCGCAGGGCGAGCGCATCGTGATCTGCGGGCCTTCGGGCTCGGGCAAGTCCACGCTGATCCGCTGCATCAACCGGCTGGAGGAGTACCAGCAGGGCAGCATCGAGGTCGACGGCGAAACCACCGGCGGCAGCCCCAAGGCCATCACCGCGCTGCGCCGCAAGGTCGGCATGGTGTTCCAGCACTTCAACCTGTTTCCGCACATGACCGTGCTGGAGAACTGCACCATCGGCCCGGTGTGGGCGCAGGGCGCCAGCCCGGCGGCCGCCAGGGCCACGGCCATGCAACTGCTGGAGCGCGTGCGCATCGCCGACCAGGCGCACAAGCACCCGGGTCAGCTGTCGGGCGGCCAGCAGCAGCGCGTGGCCATTGCGCGCGCGCTGTGCATGAAGCCCAGGCTCATGCTGTTCGACGAGCCCACCTCCGCCCTCGACCCCGAGATGGTGAAGGAAGTGCTCGACACCATGGTCTCTCTGGCCGACGAAGGCATGACCATGCTGTGCGTCACGCACGAGATGGGCTTCGCGCGCCAGGTGTCGGACCGGGTGATCTTCATGGACCAGGGGCAGATCGTGGAGATGGCGCCCCCCGATGCGTTCTTCTCGAACCCGCGGCACGCGCGCACGCAGGCTTTTCTGGGGCAGTTGTTGTGCTGAGCGAAGAGCGCGACGCGAAGCCGCGGCCCGGCCGCGGCGGTGCGCGCCAGGATGAGCAGGTCGGGGTCGGTGCGAGCATCGACGGCCCGCCGAGCCAAAAAAACAGCCCGCACGAAGGCGGGCTGAATGGCCCCGATCTCGCAAAGGGCCAGTGGAGGGAGGTGTCCGCCGGAGGAATCAAGCGGACAGGGGAATGATGGCGACCAATCTGGGAGATTTCGTGGAGGCCCGGGCCTTCGCGGTTGCCTGTCTACACTGCGCACGCACATTGCCACCTCCCGAGACAACACACACCATGACCTACCAGCCCGGACTTTTCAACGCCAAGCGCGCACTCGTCGCCGGCGGCACGCAGGGCATCGGCGCCGTGATCGCCAACCACCTGGCCGCGCTCGGCGCGCAGGTCACGGCGCTGGGGCGCAGCGGCGGCGACGGCACGCTCGATGCGGCGGTCGAGGTCCGGCAGGCCGACATCGGCTCGGGCGCGAGCCTGGAGGCGGCGCTGGCCGGCATCGACCGGCTCGACATCGTCTTCAACTGCGCGGGCATCCTGCAGCGCGGCGCGGAGCACGACATCGAGGTGTTCGAGAAAGTGCTGGCCGTGAACCTCACCGGCACCATGCGCGTGTGCGGCGCCACGCGCGAGCGGCTGAAGGCCAGCAAGGGCTGCATCGTCAACACGGCGTCGATGCTGAGCTTCTTCGGCGGCGGCCTGGTGCCGGCCTATGCGGCCAGCAAGGGCGGGGTGGCGCAGCTCACCAAGTCGCTGGCCATCGCCTACGCGGTGGACGGCATTCGCGTGAACGCGGTGGCGCCGGGCTGGATCGCCACGCCGATGACCCAGGCGCTGCAGGACGACCCGGCGCGCGCCGGCCCCATCCTGGCGCGCACGCCCATGGGCCGCTGGGGCACGCCCGACGACGTGGCCCGCGCGGCCGTGTTCCTGTGCACGCCGGCCGCGTCGTTCATGACCGGCGTGATCCTGCCGGTGGACGGCGGCTACATGGTGAGTTGAGGTCGCGCGAGGGAGCGAAGGTGTGAAGGTGCCATTGCGCAGGCGTATGGATAATGGCCGGCCTTCCCGGCTGTTCCCGCCATTGGTCACTTCGATCGCACCATGCCCGCACTTCGGTCTTCTTCCGCTGCCGTGAAGCTACCCGGCAAGCACGCGTGGCGGCTCGGCGGGTGGACCGCGAAGCTGTGGCTGGCCCTGCCGTTGATCGCCCTGTCCTGCATGGCCGCGAGCCAGCCGGCGACAGCGGATGCGCAGGCGCAGGCGCAGGTGCAGGTGCAGGTGCAGGTGCAGGTGCAGGTGCAGGTGCAGGTGCAGCGCGACGGTGCGGTCCACATCACCCGGGCCGAACTGCTGTCCGTTCCCGGCACCGGCTATTCCGCGCCGGTGCGGCGCATCGAGGACGCCGGGCTGCCGAGCGAAGGGTGGAACGCAGTCGGCCTGCCGCACACGGCCCCGCGCGAACTGGTGCCCACACCGGCTGGCGGCGTGCAGACCCTCACCGACTGGTACCGCATCGACCTGGCCGGGCTGGCCCCGTCGGCGCAGCCGCTGCTGCTCTACCTGCCGCGCTGGAAGACCCTGGGCCACATCGCGGTGTACGGCGACGGCGTGCTGCTCTACCAGTCGCAGGGCAGCCCCGTGCACAACGGCTTCAACCATCCGCTGCTGCTGCCGCTGAACGCGACGGCACGCACGCCGGCGCCCACGACCGTGCTCATTCGCGTGGACCGCCTGCGCAGCAGCGGCAGCGGATTTTCGACGGCGTGGGTCGGCGACCGGGCTTCGCTCAACTGGCGCTACCAGGTCCGCCAGCTGCTGCAGGTGCAATTGCCGTTCATGGGCAGCGCCGCGTTCCTGGCGGTGGGCGCGTTCGCTTTCGCCGTGTGGGCGGGCAAGCGGCGCGAATCGCTCTACCTGCTGTTTTCGGTCATCTCGGCGCTGGCTTTCGTGCGCATGCTTCACTACTTCGTGAGCGGCGACTACCTGCCCGTTTCGGACGAGTGGTTCGAATGGATGACCGTGGCCTCGATGCTGTGGCTGATCATTCTCATCCACCTTTTCCTGCAGCGGCTGCACCGGCAACCCTCGGTCTGGCTGACCCGTTTGTCGGTGGCCCTGACGGTGGTCTGCAATGTCGCCACGCTGCCTCACGTGTCCAGGTCGATTGCCAGCCTCTACCTGTTCACCCCGTTGCTCAACCTGGTGGTGTTGCCCGTGGCCGTGCTGATTTTCTCGGTGAACCTGCGCAAGGCCCTGCGCTCGAAATTTCCCGAAGGGCGGCTGGTGGCGGGCTGGGCCGTGTTCACCGTCGTGTTCACCTCGTACGACGGGCTGCTGCAGAACAACCTGGTCAGCCCGGAGAGCGTGTACACCTCGCCCTACGCCATCATCGGCCTGTTCTTCATCTTCTCGTACATCATGTTCCAGCGGTACACCGACGCCTTCGCCGAGGTGGGCCGCCTGAACACCGGCCTGGCGCAGCGGCTGCGGGCGCGCGAGGCCGAGCTGGAGCAAAGCTACCAGCGGCTGCGCGTGATCGAGAACCAGCAGATGCTCGGTGCCGAGCGCCGGCGCCTGATGCAGGACATGCACGACGGGCTGGGCTCGTCGCTCATCAGCGCCATCCGGTCGGTGGAGCAGGGCGCCATGAACGACGCCGAGGTGTCCGGCGTGCTGAAGGGCTGCATGGACGACCTGAAGCTGGCCATCGACTCCATGGAGAGCCTGGACGCCGACCTGCTGCTGCTGCTGGCCACCCTGCGCTTTCGCCTGGCGCCGCGCATCGAGAGCGCCGGCGTGGCGCTGCGCTGGGACGTGCAGCCCGTGCCTGCGCTGCCCTGGCTGGACCCGAGCAGTGCGCTGCACATCCTGCGGATCATGCAGGAGTGCGTGGCCAACGTGCTGCGCCACACGCGGGCCACGACCATCGGCTTCAGCACCGCCACGGACGGCCAGGGCGTGTGCGTGGTGATCGAGGACAACGGCGCGGGCTTCGATGTGCAGGCGGCCCTGCAGCGCGGCGGCCGGGGGTTGCACAACCAGCAGCGGCGCGCGCGGGCCATCGGCGCCGCGGTGCGCTGGGAGTCCGGCCTCGGTGGAACGCGCTTCACGCTCTGGCTGCCGCTGCAACCTCAGCCCGAGGCCGATCAGCCCGCGCTGCGCACACAGGTGCCGACCGCGGCCTGACGGGCCGTCTTCGGCCACCAGTTCAAGCGCGCGATCACCGTGCCCATGGATTCACCCCGAGGCCCACGCTGGCGCTGGCTGCCCGTCGAGGGCAGCTGGCGCTATCACCTGCTGCTGGCGGCCATGGGCATGTTCGTGCTGGGGCCGTTGGCCGGCGTGACCGCGGCCTACATGAACCTCTCGCTCGGCTTCTTCGTCGGCGGCCAGGTGCTGGCGGGCTTGCTCGGCTCCGTCGTCACCGCGGGCTATGGCGCCGGCGGGCGGCATGGCGCCAACTACATCCAGACCGCCGCCGCCTCGGTCGCCAGCATGAGCGGCCTGGGCGTGCTGCTGCAGGCCATGGCGTGGATGGGGCTGCCGCAGCCGCCGGCCTGGCAGATGGTGCTGTACCTGGGCTGCGTCGGCATGTTCGGCGTCGGCGTGGGCATGCTCTACACGCCGGTGCTGGTCGACCGCATGCGCCTGGCGTTTCCGTCGGGGCTGGCCGTGGCCAACATCCTGCGGGCGCTGACCGACCCCACGCTGCTGCGGCGCTCGGTGCGCCAGCTCGGCGGGGGCATGGGTCTCGGGTTGATGACCGGGCTGGCCGCGGCGCGCCTGCCCTGGCTGGGCGCCATCGGGTTGTCGGCATCGACCTTCGGCGCGGGACTGGTCGTGGGCGCGCGCATCGGCATTCCGGCGGTGACGGGGGGCCTGATCGGCGTGGCGATGCAGCCGCATTTCGTCTCGATCGGCTGGCTCCAGGCCGGCGATCCGCCGCGCAAGATCATGTTCCTCATTGCGCTCGGCGCGATCATGGGCGCGGCCCTGGTGGACATGGCGCTCATCTTCGCGCGGGCCCTGCCGCGCGCGCGGCGGCAGGCCGAGCTCGATGCGCCGCAGCCCGCGGCGAACGTCGCCGGTGCCGGGCTGGGCATCGGCGGCCGGCGCCTCGTGCTGTGGGTGGTGTTCTGGGCGGGCGCCACCGTGGCCTGCGGCCATTGGCTGCTGGGGCAGCCCGTGTTCTACCTCGCGGCGGCGGTGGCGCTGGTGTTCCTGTTCGCGCTGGTCAACGGCATCTCGGTGGGCGTGAGCGACGCCAACCCGATCTCTTCGGCGTTCGTCGTGACCATCGTCATCCTTGCCACCCTGGGCCTGCGCGACCCCGGCGTGGGCCTGATGGCCGGTGCCGTGCTGCTGGTGGCGACCGGCGTGGCCTGCGACATGCAGCAGGACCGCTCGACCGGCTGGCGGCTCGGCACCTCGCGCGTGGTGCAGTTCCGCTATCAGGTGCTGGGCGTCGTGGTGGGGGCGGTGCTGGCGGTGGTCTTCGCGCGGCTTTTCATGGCCGCCTACCCGGTGCTGCTGCAGGACCAGACGGTGCTGAAGGCCGACCAGCAGCCGGCGGAATGGAGTTCGGCCATGACGTACAAGTTCGTCGGCGTGCTGCGCAGCCTGACCACCGACCTGCCGTTCCAGCGCACGGCCATCGGCGTGGGCATGGCGGCGGGCCTGGCGATCGAGGTGCTGCGCAAGTGGCTGCGTCCGCGCAGCTTCGTGCTCGACGCCATCGTGCTGCCGTCGCCCTATGCGCTGTCCTTCGGCGGCTTCGTCAGCCTGCCCACGTCGCTGTGGCTCGGCGCGGGCGGGGTCGCAGGCAGCGTGTGGTCGTCGCGTGCGCCCGCGCGGCACGATGCGCCGCAGGACATGAACAGCGCGTCGCTGTTCGGCGGCGGGTTGATCGCCGGCGATGCGCTCGCCGCGGTGGGGCTCGGGGTTGCCAGTTTGCTGGCGGTGCTGGGTTGAGCGGATCGTCGGCTGAGGTTCTTCACGCACAGGCCACGCGGCGCCGTGTCAGCGCAACCCCGCCCCCTCGTCCTTCGAGAGCTTGGTGAAAGACAGCAGCGACAGCAGCGTCATCGCCCCCACCACGCCGAAGGCCGGCGAAAAATCGGCCGCCGTCAGCTGGGCGCCGCTGCCGTGCCACCAGGCCGCCAGCGTGACCAGCGAGGCGCCCAGCGTCACGCCCAGGCTCAGCGACAGCTGCTGCGCCATGCTGTTCAGCGTGGCTGCATGGCTCATGCGGGGCTTGGGAATCTGCGAGAAGCCCAGCGTTTGCAGCGACACCATCGCCATCGAGTTCACCAGCCCGCCGAACAGCAGCGTGATGAAAATCTGCACATGCGGCGTGGTCTGCTTGAAGCGGCCGTAGCTCACATAGCAAAGGCAGGTGAGGCAGGTGGCGCCCACCAGCAGCGAGCGGAACCCGACCGTGCGAATCGCGCGGGCCATGACCGTGCGCGTGGCCAGCGAGCCCAGTGCCGTGGCCATCGTCAGGCTGCCCGAGGCCAGCGGCGACAGCCCGAAGCCCAGTTGCAGCATCAGCGGAAGCAGGAACGGCGAGGCACCGATCGCAATGCGCAGCGGCGTGCCGCCGACGATCGATGCGCGGTACGTCGAGAACCGCAAGATGCCCAGGTCGATCAGCGGGCTGGCCTTGTGGCGGCTGCGCAGGTGATACACCAGCGAGGCCAGCGCGCCGAAGCCCGCCAGCGCCCAGATGGCCGGCACCGGCAGCAGGGCCTTGCCCACCATCTCCAGGCTGCCCAGCAGCGCGGTGAGCCCCACGGCCAGCAGCACGAAGCCTTCGATGTCGAAGGGCGAGTGCGCGCTGTCTTCGGGCAGGTCGCTGTCGATGAAGCGCAGCGCCCCGGCAATGGCAAGCAGGCCGAAGGGAATGTTGACGAGAAAAATCCACCGCCACGACGTGAGCGTGACGATGGCGCCACCGAACAGCGGCCCGGCCAGCCGGCCGAACGCGGGTGGCACGGTGAACCACACCATGGCCGACACCATCTGTGCGGGAGGCACGCTGCGCAGCAGGATGAGCCGGCCCACCGGCAGCATCATCGCGCCGCCCAGCCCCTGCAGCACGCGGAACGCGATCAGCTGCGGCAGCGTCTGCGCGGCGCCGCACAAGGTGGAGCCCAGCGAGAAGAACGCCACCGCCACGCAGAACACCCGTCGGGCCCCGAAGCGCTCGGCCAGCCAGCCGCTCACGGGCAGGAACACGGCCAGGCTCAGCAGGTAAGAAGTGATGGCCAGGTTCAGGTGCAGCACGCTCACGTCGAGCGCGCCGGCGATGGTCGGCAGGGCGGTGGCCATCACCGAAGTGTCGAGGTTCTGCAGGAAGAGCGGAGAGGCGACGATGAGGGGGACGATGCGGTTGCGGGGGGGCATGGGGCGCATTGTCTGGGACACGAATTAGGCGGCGCTTGGCGGCTTGGCGGCCTGGCGGCTTCGCCGCCGCGGGTCGAGCGGCACCGTCGGAAGCAGCCGGGGTGAGGCGGGGTCGGCTGCTTCCAAGGATGTGCGGCAAGTTCCGTCGAGCCGCACTCGGTTCAATGTTCGGCGTGCCTTCGTCAGAACGCGCTCTTGACGACGCCGCCGTCGACGCGAAGCGCCGCGCCCGTGGTCGCCGACGCGAGCGGACTCGCCACATACGCCACGAGCGAGGCCACCTCCTGCGGCGAGGCGAAGCGCTTGATCAGCGACGTCGGGCGAACGTGGTCGAAGAACTCCGCCTCGACCTGCTCGAAACTCTTGTCGCTCGACCGCGCCATGCCTTCCACGAAGTCGCCGACACCGCGCGATTTCGTCGGGCCCGGAAGCACGCTGTTGACGGTGATGTTCGTCCCGGCGACCGACTCCGCAAGCCCGCGCGACACCGCAAGCTGCGCGGTCTTCGTCACACCGTAGTGAATCATCTCGGTCGGGATCTGCACCGCGCTTTCGCTCGAAATGAAGATGATCCGTCCCCAGTTCGCCCGCCTCATCTCCGGCAGCACCAGGCGCGCAAGGCGCACGCCGCTCAACACGTTGACGTCGAAGAAGCGCCGCCAGTCTTCGTCGGGAATATCTTCGAAAGCCTTGGCCTCGAAGATGCCCAGGTTGTTGACGAGGATGCCGATGCCGGGGTGACGGCGCACCGCCTCCTCGGCCGCATCGGCCCGGCTCAGGTCCGCGGCATGGCCGACGACCGTGCCCTTCGTCTCCGAGCGGATGCGCTCCACCGCCTCGTCGACCGCCGCCTGCGTCCTGCCGTTGACGATGACGCTTGCGCCCTCCGCGGCCAGCGTGCGCGCAATGGCGTAGCCGATCCCGGCCGTGCTGCCACTGACCAGGGCCAGCTTGCCGTTCAGTTGCAAATCCATGTCGATCTCCTTGGTTGGTTGATTGATGGGGTGATGGGTTGATGGGCCGAACGATTGTGTCCATCGAGTTCGGTGCTCGTGCACCCGTTTCGAACGAAGCCTGACTTTGCGCTAGCCGAGGAAGTCGATCAACGCCGGAATGACCTGGTCGGGCGCCTCTTCCATCAACCAGTGTCCCGAGCCTTTCACGATCACGCCCTTCACGTCGGTCGCCACCATCTTCCCCTGTTCGATCAGGAAGGTTCCGCCGGCCTTTTCACCGGAGAGGACCAGCATCGGCATGGGCAGAGGCGTCTTGCCCAGTTCCGCGAACTCCGCCGCGTCTTGCTCGAAGGCCTTGAAGTACTCGAATCCGGCGCGCATGCCGCCGGGTTGTGCGTAGGCCTTGGCGTAGAACCGGCGATCGGCTTGCGGCACCGAGTGCCTGGGGTCGGCCGCGAAGTCGTTCCAGAAATGTTCGAAGTAGATGCGCTCGCGCCCCTTGACCAGCGCCAGCGGTGTTGCGCCATGGAAATGGAAATGCCACAGGTCGCGCAGGAGCCACACGTTCTGCCATGCGCCGATGCCGGGCAGGAAGGCGTCCATGAGCACCACCTTGTCGGTCTGCGAAGGAAACTGCGCCGCATAGGCGTACGCCACCATCAGGCCGATGTCGTGGCCGACGATGCTCACGCTGCGGATGCCGAGCGACAGGACCAGTTCGTGGATGTCGACAGCCATGTTCTTCTTTCCGTAGCCCGCTTCAGGCTTCGACGAATCGCCCGCCCCCCGCAGGTCGGGCACGACCACGGTGTGCGTTTTCGCCAGCAGCGGCATCAGCGGGTTCCACATGTGCCCGGTCTCGGCGTAGCCGTGCAGCAGCACGACGGCCGGCCCGCTGCCGCCGATGCGGTAGTGGATGCGGGTGCCGTTCACGTCCGCGGTGCCTGCGCGAAAGCCCGGCACCGCGTCGGCGGCAGGGGCGGCGTGCGCTGCGCGGCCCAGGGTCAGGGCGGCGCCGATGCCGAGGGCGCCTGCGATCAGCGCGCGGCGGCTCGGGGTGGGTTGGGTGTCGGTCATGTGGAGGTCCTTTCTGTCGGTGGGTAGGGTGGACGTGAATTTATGTTTCAGCTTCGCTTTCAGAAAGGCCTCAAAAGTGGTTTACTCATTCAGCTTTTCTGAATGATTGGAGCCGACGCCCATGGACCGATTGCGTGCATACGAGGTGTTCGTCACCGTGGTGGCGCGGGGCAGTTTCACCAAGGCGGCCGATGCCCTGGACACTTCGCCGGCCAACGTGACGCGCTATGTCAACGAGTTGGAAGCCCACCTGCGCACGCGGCTCATCAACCGCACGTCGCGCCGCTTGTCGCTTACCGAAGGCGGCGAAGCCTTGTTCGACCGGGCCAGGTCGATCCTCGAAGAAGTGGCGGAAACCGAGGCGCTGGCCACCACCGCATCGCTGCAGCCGCGCGGGCGGTTGCGCATCAATGCGCCGCTGAGTTTCGGCAGCCTGGTGCTGGCGCCCCTGTGGCCCAGGTTCATGGCGAAGTACCCCGACGTCGAGCTCGACATTGCGCTCATCGACCGCGTGGTCGACATCGTCGAAGAGGGCTACGACCTGGCCATCCGCATCTCGCGCGCCACGTCGGGCAACCACATCGCGCGCCGCCTGGGGTGTTCGCAAAACCTGGTCTGCGCGTCGCCCGCGTACCTTGCGACCCATGGCATGCCCGAGGTCCCGGCGGACCTTGCGCGGCATCTGTGCCTGGGCTACACGTACGGTGCGACATCCGATGAATGGCAGTTTGCCGGCCCTGGCGGAACGCTGCAATCCGTGCGGGTGCGCTGGGCCCTGCGGGCCAACAACGGCGACACCGCCCGCGCGGCGGCGCTTGCGGGTGCGGGCGTCATTTGGCAGCCGAGCTTCGTGGTGGGCCACGATGTGCAGGCCGGGCGATTGGTCGAGGTGATGCCCGGCTATCGCATGCCCCCGATCGACATCCTGGCGATCTACGCGAGCCGTCGGCACCTCAGCGCGAAGGTGCGCGTGATGGTCGACTTTCTGGTCGACGCGTTGCAAGGGGCGCCGTGACCTCGGCCAGGCGAGACTTCAGCTTGAGCCGCTTTTTCCGCTTTTTCCGCCATGAAACCATGCACTTCTTTCGCCGCCTGCTGCGCCTCGTTGCGCTCTCGTGCCTGACGGCCTCCGTGCACTGCCTCGCCGCGTCGGGCATCGAGGGCATGCGCTCCAGCGACACGGTCCACGGCCTCCACGAAATACGCGAGGCGGCGCGCGAGTTCGTCGCCCGCGAGAACGCCAAGACCCAAGGCACCTGGGAAGCCATGGAGCCGAACCTCAAGGTTCTGGTGCCGAGGTGCGCGGTGCCTTTGACGGCCCGGTGGGACACGATCCGCTGGCTCTCGAACGCCAAGGGCGGCGAGCTGTCGGAGCACAGCCGTCGCGTGATCTCGGTGGTCTGCACGCGGGCCGTGAACCCCGCGCAGAAGTGGAACGTGCACGTGCCCGTCTTCCAGCAACGCAACTAGGCCGCGCTGCCTTGCTTCGGCAGGTACGGCGTGATGTTGCCGAGCGCGTTGGCCACGTACGCTTCTTTCTCGCCCACAGGCGCCACGTAGTGCAGCGCCGCCGCCGCGGCCTCCAGCCCTTCGGTGCGGGCGATGATCCAGCCGGCCAGGTAGGGCGCGGCAAAGCACCCACCCGCGGTCGCCACGTTGCCGCGTGCGTAGAAGGGCTGGTTCAGCACTTCCACGCCCGCCTCCTGCACCCACGGCCTGGTGGTCAGGTCGGTGCATGCCGGCACGCTGCCCACGAGCCCGAGCCTGGCCAGGATCAAGGTGCCGGAGCACTGGGCGGCGACCAACTGGCGCGCAGGGTCCAGCGCCAGGCGCGCCATCAACTCGGGGTTGCCGACAACCTCTCGCGTCCTGCTTCCGCTGCCGATCACGACGGCATCCGCATGGCGCGCTTCTTCCAGCAAGGACTGCGCATGCACCGTCACACCGTTCATCGACGTGACCTGCGGACTCGGGCAGCACAGGGTCACGCGCCAGCCCGGCTTCTTGATGCGGTGGAGCACGCCCAGCGCGATGAGCGAGTCGAGTTCGTTGAAGCCTTCGAAGGTGAGGATGGCGATGTGCATGGCGGGGGCTGTCGTGGGGTTGGGGGCGCGGAATGTGCCGATCGTAGGCAGGTCGGTCCATACAATCAAAAAATTGTCATGGATACATCCCGCGATGGCTGAAGCCCGATACAAGCAACTGGTCGACGAGCTCGCGGCCGAGATCCGCACCGGGCGCCTGCCGCCCGGCACCCGCCTGCCCACGCACCGGCGGCTGGCCGGACACTACGGCCTGGCCCTGGCCACGGCCTCGCGTGTCTACGCGGAGCTGGAGGCGATGGGGCTGGTCAGCGGCGAAGTGGGGCGCGGCACCTTCGTGCGCGAGACCGCGCTGCCCCCGGGCCAGGGCATCGACCAGCAGGCGGTGGCGGCGGGCCTGGTGGACCTGAACTTCAACTACCCGTCGCTGCCGGGGCAGGCCGACTTGTTGCGCGCAGCGTTGCGGCAACTCGCCGCCGGTGGCGAGCTGGAGTCGATGCTGCGCTATGCGCCCCATGGCGGGCGCATGCACGAGCGCGCCTGCGTCGCCCGGCACCTGGTGTCGCGGGGGCTGGCGGCAGAGCCGTCGCGGGTGATGCTGGTGGACGGCGCGCAGCACGGCCTGGCGGTGACGGTGATGGCGCTGCTGAAACCGGGCGACGTGGTCGCGGTCGACGCCCTGACGTACCCGGGCTTCAAGGCGCTCGCCGAAGCGCATCGCCTGGAGTTGGCACCCGTTCCCGCCTCGGGGCAGGGGCCCGACCTCGACGCGCTGGAGCGCCTGTGCGCGAAGCGCCGCGTGAAAGCCGTCTACACCATGCCGACCCTGCACAACCCGCTGGGCTGGGTGATGAGCGAAAGTCGGCGCCGCCGGCTGGTCGCCATCGCGCGGCGGCACGGGTTGCTGGTCATCGAAGACGCGGCCTATGCCTTCCTGGCCGACGATCCGAACAAGATGCCGCCCGCGCCGCTGGCCATGCTGGCGCCGGAGACCACGGTGTATGTCTCGGGCCTGTCCAAGAGCGTGGCGACCGGCCTGCGCGTGGGGTTCGTGGTGGCGCCCGAGGCCTGGGTGCCGAAGATCGAACGCGCGATCCGGGCCACCACCTGGTGCACCCCGGGCGTGACGACCGCCATCGCCTGCGCATGGCTGGCGGACGGCACGGTCGGCCGGCTCGAATCGGAAAAGCGGCAGGACGCCGCGCTGCGGCAGGCGATTGCCACCGAAGCGCTGGCGGGGCTCAGGTGCGTGCGCCACCCTGCGTCGTACTTCGTCTGGCTGCCCTTGCCGGAAGACACCCGTGCCGACGGGGTCGCGGCGGCGCTGCTGCGCGAAGGGGTGTCGGTGTCGACGGCCGAGCCCTTCGCCACGTCGGCGCAGTTGCCGCATGCGTTGCGCCTGGCGCTGGGCTCTGTCGGGTTGGACGGCCTGCGCAGCGCCTTGCAGACGGTGCGGCGGGTGGTGGGCGAGATGGGTTGCCGATGAGTGCCTGATGCGCCGGCCCGGTTCGGCAGCGGGAGGGAATGGCGATGCAGCCGCTAGACTCCTGCCGGCCGTAGCATTTCCATACAAAAAGGATCGAGGAGATGGTTGTCGTGAACTTGCGTTTTTTGGGCCCGTGGGCCTTGGCTTGCTTGTTGTCCCTCTTGACGGGCTGCGCGTCGGTGACGCACGGCACCACGCAGGCGGTGAAGATCGAAACCCTGACCGCGAGCGGCGAGCTTGTCGACGGCGCCGAGTGCACGGTGGCCAATGACAAGAGCGAAGCCGTCATGCGCTCCGGCCAAACCGTGCCGGTGCGCCGCTCGGGCGGCAACCTGAGCATCGAATGCACGCAGCCCGGCCAGCCACCGGCGAGCGGCCAGGCCACGTCGCGTGTCAACGGCGGCATGGTTGGCAACATCCTGCTCGGCGGCCTCGTGGGGGCGGCCATCGATTCGGGCACGGGCGCCGGCTTCAACTACCCGAGCTGGATGCAGCTGGTCTTCGGCGAGGTCCGCACCTTCGACAGGAGCAGCCAGAACGGCGACCAGGCATTGGCGGGCTTGAAGATCGGTCAAACGCGCCTTGCCTCGGCCACGCCACCGGCGCCGTCCTCTCCACCGGCCTCGACAGCGGCCATATCGGTTGCACCGGCACCGGCACCGGCACCGGCACCGGCACCGGCATCGCCCCCTGTGCCGGTCGCCGCGGCACCCGCGGTGCCGGATGTCTCCGTCGCACCACCCGTTGCCGCCGCGGCGCCGCGTTCTGCGCCGGCCACCCGCGTGTCGATCGACGACCTCCGGGGCTTGCTGCCCGCCAAGCCATGAGGGCCGGCAACTCGCGCCTGCTGCCGTTCGCCGGCTGCGCCGTTCTTGCCTGCGGTCTTGTTTCAGGCGCCCGGGCGATCGAGCCGGACGTGCTGTTCGGCAGGGTCTCGCCCAGCGTGTGGTCGGTGCGAACCTTCGATGCGCAGGAGCGCCCGCTGCGCAACGGCAGCGCGGTCGTCGTCGCACCGGGCCGCCTGGTCACGGCCTGCCACGTGCTCGCCAAGGCGAGCACCTTCGTGATCCGGCAGGACAACGTCACCTACGGGGCGACCCTGGAGCAACCCGACCCGGCGCGCGACCTGTGCCAGATCCGGGTGGCGAACTTCAACGCGCCGCCGGTGCCCGTGGCACCGGCCGGCGCCGCAAGGGTGGGGCAGCGCGTATATGCCGTGGGCAATCCGCGCGGGCTCGAGAACACGCTGACCGAAGGCATGCTCACGGGCCTGCGTGGCGGCGAAGACCCCGACCTGCCGCTCCTGCAGATGACCGCCGCGGTGGCCCAGGGCGCGAGCGGCGGCGGCTTGTTCGACGCCGAGGGCCGGCTGCTGGGCATCACCAGCGCCGCCGCGCCGGACGGGGGCGCCGGCGGCGTTGCCATTCCGGCGTCGTTCTTCGCGGAACTCCCGGTACGGGCGCAGGCCGCCATGGCGGCGCGCGGCCGGGAGCCGGCCGGCGCCCGCGCCGCCTTGACGCCCGCGTCCCCGTTGCGCATGGGCGACGCGCTCGAGTACGTGCGCACCGACCGCCTCACCGGCACCCGCATTCCCGTGACCTACCGCGTCGACCGGGTCAGCGGCGAGGAGGTGTCGTTCAACGCAGGCGGGCGCATCGAGACAACCGATGGGCGCGTGCTGTCCGTGACGACGCCGGTCGGCGGCATCTACGACACCGCATCGCCGCCCGGCGGATGGGTGCGCAAGGACATCCGGCCCGGCATGCTCTGGTACCTCGACTACATGCCCGCCACGGGCGAAAAGCTGCGCTACGAGCTCAAGGCGACCGCGGGCGGCGAGCGGACGACGAAAGTGGACGGCAACGAGGTGCAGGCCATGGAGGTCAGCTACGAAGGCTGGATCTACTCGGGGTATGCGGGTGGCGCACCGCTGGCGCCGCGCGCCACCCGGCTGTCCATCAAGCTGCTGTACGCACCCGGCCTGGCGCGTGTCGTGCGGTTCGAGGCGCAGAACACGCGTCCGCCGTTCAGCGCCACCGACGAGACACTCGAGCTGGTGCGGGTGACGCGCTGACCTTGCGGGAGGCGCGGGGCCTGGCGTTCAGGTGCGCCGGGGCTGCGCCTTGATCCGCGCCTCGTCGAGCCAGCGAAACACGCCCGCCGACAGCAGCGTGATCACGCCGACCGCGATGAAGGTGTAGCGGAACGCCAGCGCGGTGGCGGCCAGTTCGTCCGACAGCACGGTGTTGACGACCGTGGTGTCGAGCGACTGCATGAAGAAGCCCCCCGCGACGATCCCCGACAAGGCCTTGCGGGCGGCCTTCTCGTGCGACGGTCTGGCTTGCTGCAACTCGGTTCCACAGAACGCGGCGCGGGCGCCGCAGGGTGAGGTGTATCCCGAGTTCGGGGTGTCCGACGCTGCCGGTGGGGCGCAGGGAGCGCAGGCGGCCAGCGACAACGTTCAAAGCGCAAGCATTCCGTTCAAGATTTGCCGCGCCGGTTCGCGGAGAGTACCGGTGTCCAGCGAGGCAATCCCGCATTCGCTGCCGAGCAACTCCAGGCACAGAAAGAAGCATGTCCGACATTCACACGAAAACATCGACAGGCGCCTCGCGGCGGAGCATTCTGGCAAGTGCGGCAGGCATCGTGACGGTCTCCGCCCTCGGCACCTCGACCCTGGCCGCCGCGCAGAAGCTCTCAGCGCCAGCCGCAACCCATTCCCATCACACCAAAGGATCCACCATGAGCTTTGTCACCACCAAGGACGGCACCAACATCTTCTACAAGGACTGGGGCCCGCGCACCGCGCAGCCCATCGTCTTTCACCACGGCTGGCCGCTGAGCGGCGACGACTGGGACACGCAGATGCTGTACTTCCTGGGCAAGGGCTTCCGCGTGATCGCGCACGACCGCCGCGGCCACGGACGCTCGTCGCAAACCTCGGGCGGCCACGAAATGGACACCTACGCCGCCGACGTCGCCGCATTGACCGACGCGCTGGACCTGAAGGGCGCCGTGCACATCGGCCACTCGACCGGCGGCGGCGAGGTGGCGCGCTACGTGGCGCGCGCCAAGCCGGGCCGCGTGGCCAAGGCGGTGCTGGTGAGCGCCGTGCCGCCCGTCATGGTGAAGACCCCGTCCAACCCCGGCGGCCTGCCCATGGAAGTGTTCGACGGCATCAGGTCCGCGCTCGCGGCCAACCGCGCGCAGTTCTACATCGACCTGCCGACCGGCCCGTTCTACGGCTTCAACCGCCCGGGCGCGAAGATTTCGCAGGGCCTCATCGACCGCTGGTGGCTGCAGGGAATGATGGGCGCGGCCAATGCGCACTACGAGTGCGTCAAGGCCTTCTCCGAGACCGACTTCACCGAAGACCTGAAGAAGATCGACGTGCCGGTGCTCGTGATGCACGGCACCGACGACCAGGTCGTGCCTTACGCGGACTCGGGCCCGCTGTCGGCCAAGCTGCTCAAGCACGGCACGCTCAAGAGCTATGACGGATTTCCGCACGGCATGCTGTCGACGCAGGCGGATGTGATCAATCCGGATTTGCTGGCGTTCATCAAGAGCTGAGCTTGAGTTGCTGGATCCGGTCATCGACGATGCACGGATCCCCTTTTGCCTCTTTGCCTCAACGCGTGCGCTGCTTCGCCACGAACTCCGGCGTGACCGTGCCCTGCTTGTTGCCGAACTGCGCAATGACGTAGTTGGCGAGCGCCGCCACTTCGGTGTCGGTGTAGGCCTTGCCGAACGCGGGCATGTACACCTCGTTGTCGTGCACGCGCATGTTCACGCCCTGCAGGATCATCTGCGTCACGTTGGCGCCGCCCGCATCGTTCACGCCGCGCGTGCCCAGCAGCGACGCGAAGTTGGTCTGCTGGCCTTGCCCGTTCCACTGGTGGCAGCTGGCGCACGCCGCCGCAAAAAGCCGCAGCCCCTGCTCGTGGCCTTCGGCCGTGTTGGCGGCGGGCGCCGCCGCGCTGGCCGCCACGGCCCACGGCGCCTTGGCGTCGATCTCGATCGGGTCCTTGCCCGTCCTGGCCGGCACGGTGCGCAGGTAGCTCACCAGCGCCGCCGTGTCCTGCGGCTTCAGGTGCTGCAGGCTGTGCTCCACCGCCTCGCCCATCGGGCCCGAGGCCGAGCCGCGGCCGTCGGCATGGCCAGTCGTGAGGTAGCTGGCAATGTCGGCGTCGCTCCAGGCGCCGATGCCGTTCTTCGCGTCAGACGTGATGTTGTAGGCGCGCCAGCCCTGGATCGATTCGCCCGCGAGGTTGTTGCTCGTCTCCAGCGCGAAGGCCAGGTTGCGCGGCGTGTGGCACTCGGCGCAATGGCCCAGCGCCGTGGCCAGGTACTTGCCCTGGTTCCATGCGAGGGGCTTGGCCGGGTCGGGCTCGAAACGGCTGCTCTTGAAGAAGGCCGCGTTCCAGAAGCCCATGGCCCAGCGCTGGTTGAACGGAAAGCCCAGGTCGGCCTCCTTGTTCGGCTGGTTCACCTGCGGCAGGCTGAAGAGGTAGGCCTTGATCGCGAGCACGTCGTTGCGGCTGAGCGCCGTGTAGGAGGTGTACGGGAACGCCGGGTACAGGCGCTTGCCGTCCGCCCTCACGCCGTCGTGCACCGCGCGCACGAACTGCTCGTCGCTCCAGCCGCCGATGCCCGTGGCCGGGTCGGCGGTGATGTTGGACGAATAGATGGTGCCGAAAGGCAGCACGAAGGGCACGCCGCCGGCAAAGGGCTGCCCCTTGCCGGCCACCGTGTGGCACGCGATGCAGTCGGCGGCCTTGGTGAGGTATTCGCCGCGCACCAGCAGCGCCGCATCGCTCGGCGCGCCGGCCAGCACCGGCGCCTCGCCTTCGGATTTGTCGGTGCGGTTCAGGAAGAAATACAGCCCCGCGGCCACGACGAACAGCGCCACCAGCACCTTGAAGAACCGCTTCATGCCGCGCTCCTTTCGCCCTGGGCTTCATGCGCTCCGTGTCCGGCATCGGCCACCTTCTTCTTCAGCGCCTCCTTGTCCTGCGCCAGCAGCGCGCGGTTCACCGGCAGCGCGCGCAGCCGCACGCCCGTGGCCGCGAAGATCGCATTGGCCAGCGCCGGCGCGGCGATGGCGGTGCCCACCTCGCCCAGCCCGCCGGGGGCCTCGCTGCTCTTGACGGTGTGCACCTCGATCGGCGGCGACTCGTTGATGCGCAGCATCCGGTAGTCGTGGAAGTTGCTCTGCTCGATGGCGCCGCCCTGCAGCGTGATTTCGCTGAAAAGCGCCGCGCTCAGACCGAACAGCAGACCGCCCTGGATCTGCGCCTCGACGGAGCCGGCGTTCACGGCAATGCCGCAGTCCAGCGTGACCACCGCGCGCCGCAGGCGCACCTCGCCCTGCGGCGAAACCTCCACCTCGACCATCGCGCACACGCGGCTGCCGAAAGGGTCGCCCACCGCCACGCCTCTGCCGACACGCGCTGGCAGCGCGCCCTTGCCCCAGCCGATCTTTTCGGCGGCCAGGTCGAGCACCGCGAGCGTGCGCGGGTTCTTCTTCAGCAGGGCGCGCCGGTAGGCCACCGGGTCTTTCTTGGCGCGCTGCGCCAGTTCGTCGATGAAGCTCTCCATCACGAACAGGTTGTGCGTGGGCCCCACGCCGCGCCACCAGCCCACGTTCAGGCCCGCGGGCATGTCGTGCCGCACCCATTCGACCTTCAGGTTGGGCAGGTCATAGCAGGGCTCGGCCACGCACTCGATCAGGTCGCCGTCCATGCCGTCCTTGCCCATGAAGGCGGGCGCCCAGCGGCCCAGCACCGTGCCGCCCGCGATGCGGTCGCCGAACCACAGGATGTTGCCGTCGCCGTCGACCACCGCCGAGATGTCGTCGTGGTACATCGGGCGCACGATGTCGTGGCGAATATCTTCCTCGCGCGTCCACACCACCTTCAGCGGGTAGGGCACCTGCCTGGCGAAGGCCACGGCCTGCTCGACCGAATCGGTCTCCAGCCGCCGCCCGAAACCGCCGCCCAGGTACTGGTTGTGCACCACCACCTTGTCTTCGGACAGCCCCGTGATCTTGGCCGCCACGCTCACGCAGCGCGCCGGCACCTGCGTGCCGACCCAGATCTCGCACGCGTCGGGCCGCACATGCACCGTGGTGTTGAGCGGCTCCATGGTCGCGTGGGCCAGCATCGGCAGGTCGTAGGTCGCCTGCACCAGCGTGCCCTCGGGCCGCTTGCCGGTTTCCTTGCCGACGATCGCCTTGCCCTTGGCCAGCGCGTCGGCAAGCGACGAGCGCAATTGCTGCGTGGTGAGCGCGGCGTTCTGCCCGGGCGTCCAGGTGAGCTTCAGTGCGTCGAGGCCACGCTTGGCGGCCCAGAAATGCTCGCCCACCACCGCGACCGCGTCCTTGATGCGAATGACGGCTACCACGCCCGGAATGGCGCGCGCCGCCTTGTCGTCCACCGAGGCCAGCACGCCGCCCAGCGTGGGGCAGGCCTTGACCGTGGCCACCTTCATGCCCGGCACGCGCACGTCGATGCCGAACTGCGTCTTGCCGTTGACCTTGTCGGCGGAGTCGACGCGCCGCAGCGGCTGGCCGATGAGCTTGAAGTCCTTCGGCTCCTTCAGCGCCACCTTGCCCGGCATCGGCAGCCTGGCGGCGGCACCGGCGAGCGCGCCGAAGCCGAGCTGCCGGTTCGACTCCGCATGGCTCACCACGCCGCGCGCCACGGTGCAGCTCGCCGGGTCGACCTTCCACTGCGCAGCGGCGGCCGCCACCAGCAGCGTGCGCGCCACGGCGCCGGCTTCGCGCAGCACGGCGTAGGTGCCGCGCGTGCTGGTCGAGCCGCCGGTGATCTGCCCGCCCAGCAGCGGCATGCCGTAGAGCGCCTCGTTCGGCGGCGAATGTTCCACGCGCACCTGGTCCAGCTCGACGCCCAGTTCCTCGGCCAGCAGCATCGCCGAGCCGGTGTAGATGGCCTGGCCCATCTCGACCATCGGCATCACGAGGCGCACGCCGCCGTCGGCATCGACGCGGATGAAGGCGTTGGGCGCGAAGGCCGGGTTGCCGTCCGCCAGCGCGGCGGCCGCGTCGGCGGGTTGCTGGCGGGCGCTGATGGCCGCGAAGGCCTTGCTGCCCCCGACCCAGGTGAAGGCGAGTGCCAGGCCACCGGCCTGCAGGGCGGCGCGCCGGCCGATGCCCGCGGCGCCAGAGGCGACTTGCGTCCGTGCCGCGCTCACGATGCGCTCCTGGCGGGCATGGCGACGACCGACTGCAGCACCTCGGGCTTGCCGGTCGCAGCCTGCTTGATGGCCGCGCGAATGCGCGAGTAGGTGCAGCACCGACAGACGTTGCCCGACATGGCCACGTCGATGTCGGCATCGCTCGGGTTGGGCGTGCGCTGGATCAGCGCGGCGGCCGACATGATCTGCCCCGACTGGCAGTAGCCGCACTGCACCACGTCGACGTCGAGCCAGGCTTTCTGGATGCTCTGGCCGGCCGGCGTCTGGGCGATGGCCTCGATGGTGGTGATGGCCTTCTTGCCGATGCTGCCGACCGGCAGCACGCACGAGCGCACGGGCTGGCCGTCCAGGTGCACGGTGCAGGCGCCGCACTGGGCGATGCCGCAGCCGAACTTGGTGCCGGTCAGGCCGACGATGTCGCGCAATGCCCAGAGCAAGGGCATGTCGGCGGGGGCGTTGACGGCAACGGACTGGCCGTTGATTTGGAGGTCGATCATGGGCCGTGCCTTTTTTGTGAAATTCCGCCGGGGGGAGCGGCACCGAACCATAGCGCGACTTCGGGGTTTTTGCTTGGGGGCGGGCGGGCCCGCTCAACCTTGTCCGGGCAGCACCCCCTTCAAATTGCGCACCCGATTGCCGATACATGAACAGTCATGCCCGATTCGAGTCCCCACCGCCCTCCACAGCTCCTGGCCATCCTGCCGAGGCAGAACATCCTCCAGGACGATGGCGTGCACGTGCTCGTGTCGACAAAGGACGTGGAAGGCGCCCGCAGCGACGGCATGCTGCTGCGGCGGTGTGCTTTTTCTATCTCGGCGCCATTTGGATACATATGCCTCGGCCACTTCAGGAAGCGCTCTGAAAATTGCTGGCAGGCCTCGCTCGCGACCGGGGTCCTGGTCGACGAAGGAACTGTCCGGCCCGACCGGCTCCATGCCACGGAACTCGACGCCCTGGTCAACCTTTGGGTGAGCCGGCGACATCTGACCCTTGCAGGTGCCCTTTGAACGGGCTCGCCGCCTGGTTGGGGACTACGGCTGCCGCAGCTGCGTCGTGATGCCGTACAGCACCAGCATGCCCACCACGTGCCCGATGGCGACGCCCGGTTCGCCGGACTCGATCCGCGCGATCGTCTGCACGTGCACGCCCAGTCGAGCGGCCGCCGCGGACTGGCCCTCGCCCGCGCCGATGCGCCCCGCCTTGGCGGCGGCACCCATGTCCTTGATCGCCTGAAGAGCGTTCTCGCCGATGTCGGCGGAAACCCGCTTGCCTTGTGCCATGGACTGCGCGGGCTCAGGCGATCATCGATTCCAGATCGAACGCCAGTTCGCGCGGTGCCGGCATTTCCTGGACGATTTCCTCGGACAGGCCGATGGCGTCGGCCGAGAGGGCCGGCCAGACGTGCTTCGCATCGCCGATCACGAGCCCTTCGCGCTCCAGCGCGACGCGCCACACCGCGAGATGCAGAACATTGGCCAGCGGGTCTTGCTGTTCGCAAGCCATCGGGTCGGCAAAGCCGGCCAGGGCGCTGGTGAAGTCGGAGGCAAATTCCCAGCGTGCCGCCAGCCGGGCGCTGACGTCGCCGTAGTGGTAGCCCCACTGCTGCTTTTCCATTTCCAGGCGGCCCATGGCGTCGAAGGGGTGGGCTGCATTGAGCGCTGCCATCTGCTCCTTCATGGCGCCGGCCATGATCAGGTGGCCGATGGCGTGCATGCTGCCGACGGTGAATGCAAGGCTCTGGTCCACGCGCCGGGTCTTGCCGGCGAGGTAGCGCGCCACCGATGCCACGCGCAGGCTGTGCGACCAGAACGCCGGCAGGTTCACGCCGTCGACCTTGCGGAAGGTGCCCGTGAGGCCAGAGCTCACCACGAGGGAGCGGATCGAGGAGAAACCCAGCATCTGGATCGCGTCCTGGATGGACGAGATCTTTCGGCGAAGCCCGAAATAGGGGGAGTTGACCTGGCGCAAGACCCTGGCGGTCAGCACCTGATCGAGTTCGAGCCTGCGTGCCACTGCGCTGACCGCGGCATCTTCGTCGCGCAGGATCTCGATGAGATCGAACACCACCTTCGGTACCGTGGGCAGCAGATGGCTATCGGCAAACAGGTCGTCCAGCGTCATCGCGATCTTGGAATGAGTTTTCTCGAAGCCCGGAATTTTGCTGCAATCGAAAGGTTTCAGGGTGGCGAAAATCGGTTTTTTTCGGGCACTGTGGTATGGCGATCGAATTTCATGCCGCCGACGGGAATGCGCGCATGGAAATCGACAAATTCCCCAGCGCACTGATGCAGGCCATCGGCTTCCGGCCCGGCGCCGGCTTGCGCCGCCGCTAGCGCTTCCGGCCCGACGCGGAGTGGCCCTTGGGCGTCACGCGCATCACGGTGGCCTGGCCGGAATACACGGTGCGCCCGCGCTGATACAGCACCGGCGGCAGGTCGGCCTCGATGAGTCCCGCGTTGCGCAGCACGTCGCACATCTGGATTTCTTCCTGGTCGTCGATCGTCAACGGCAATCGCGCGCAGCACAGGCGGCTGAGCATTCGCATGGGCATTCGACCTCCTGCGCCCCCGCATGGGTTTTCCTCTGGCGCAGGGGTGACTTGTTCCCACGCTAGCCGCAAAGCGGTGCCGGCACCGTTCGCCAGCGCACCGACGCGCCCCAAAACAAATTGACCGCGCTTTGTGCGCAACCGCACAGACGCAGGCGGTTGCGCCGCAGAATCATGTGAACTTTGGAAGCCGCTCCCTGTCATGGCATTGCCTTCGCGTTCATCTTCGTTGCCTGCGGCTGCCGCGCGCAACAGCCTGCTGGATGTCATCCCCGCCGAGGTGATGGCCCGGATGAAACCGCTTCTCGAACTGGTGCCGCTGCGTCTGGGAGAAGTGCTCTACGAGTCCGGCGTGGTGCAGCAGCACGTGTTTTTTCCGACCGACGCCATCGTTTCGCTGCTGTATGTGCTGGAAAACGGGCAATCGGCTGAAATTGCGGTGGTGGGCTTCGAGGGCATGGTGGGGGTTTCGCTTCTGATGGGCGGGGGCAGCACGCCCAATCGGGCGGTGGTGCAAAGCGCGGGCAATGCCTACAGGGTGAGCTCGACCCATATCAAGGAACTGACCGAAAAAGGCGGCCCTTTGCTTCACCTGCTGCTGCGCTACACCCAGTCGCTCATCACGCAGATGTCGCAGACGGCGGTGTGCAACCGGCACCATTCGCTGGAGCAGCAGCTGTGCCGATGGCTGCTGTTGAGCCTCGACCGGCTGCCCGGCAACGAGCTGGTGATGACGCAGGAGCTCATTGCCAACATGCTCGGCGTGCGGCGCGAAGGCGTGACGGAGGCGGCGGGCAAGCTGCAGCGCCTGAACCTCATCAAGTACGCGCGCGGCCATATCACCGTGCTCGACCGGCCCGGGCTCGAACGCCAGGTGTGCGAGTGCTACGAAGTCGTCAAGCGCGAAACGGACCGGCTGCTGCCGGACCGGCCCGCCACCTGAGCCTGCGCGCCCGGGCTTCCGTATTCCACTCGGTACGCAGGCGCACAGATGACGACACTCCGGCGGGCAACAATGCAGACGCCGACGTGTTCATGCGAAGGCGCTTCGGCTCTTTCCCCTTTTCAACAGGCGGTTCCGTGACTCCAGACCCCGCCGCCCCGGTTCTCAACCGGCTGCTCGAAGCGCTGCCGCCCGCGGACCGGGACCGCCTGCTCGCTCGCTGCGACAACGTGCAGCTGGGGGCGGCGCAGGTTCTGTACGAGCCTGGCGACGCGATCCGGCACATTCACTTTCCCACCAGCGCCTTTGTGTCGCTCGTGTCGGTGGCGGACGGCCACGACGGCCTGCAGACCGGCATGGTCGGCAACGACGGTGCCCTGGGCTACGAGCTGTCGCTGGACGCCCAGCGCGCGCCGCTGCGCACGCTGGTGCAGGGCGCGGGCCTGGCATGGCGGCTGACGGCGAAATCGTTCGAAGAGGAACTGCTGGAAAGCGCCACGCTGAAGCGCGTGCTCAATCGCTATGTGTGCGTGCTGCTGGCCGAGTTCGGCCGCCTGGGCCTGTGCCACCAGTTCCACCAGATCGAGGAGCGCCTGGCGCGCTGGCTGCTCACCACGCAGGACTGCGCGCATTCGGCGCGCCTGACGCTCACGCACGAGGTGCTGGGGCGCATGCTGGGCGTGCGACGGGTGGGCATCACCAACGCGGCCACGGCGCTGCACACGCGCAGCCTGATCGACTATCGCCGCGGCGTCATCACCATCACCGACCGACAAGGGTTGGAGAACGCGGCCTGCGATTGCTACCGGGCGAACCGGCGCAGCTACGCGGACCTGCTCGCCCAAGGCTAGGAGTCAAGCCTGGGGCTCGCTCGCGGGCTTCTCAGGCCGGGCTGCGCATGTCGTGCTCGCGCAGCATCACGGGCTCCATCGCGCCCTGCGCCAGCCGGCGCCGCACGGCCGCCTCGATCTCCTCGACGTGCTGCCCGAAGGTCTCGAGCGAATCGGCGCTCTCGGCGGTGCGAAAGTGGTAGCGCAGCGCCTCCCTGCCGATGCTGGCGCTCACGGCCTGGCCGCCGTCCACGGTCACCGAGAAGCGGACCGTGCCGGAGGCGTCATGAAAGTAGGGGGCGTCGGACATCGTGGAGATCTTTCTGGAGGCAGGGTGGCGCGCAGGCATCGGCGCAGGCCGATGCCCCCGGCACTGTCGCATGCGCGAGGCCCTGCGTCTGTGCGGTACCGCTCCGAGCGTCACCGTGCAGGCCCGCGCGCCACAGGCCTGCGTCATCGTCATCGATGGCGATCGTCCTCGCCGGCCGTCGTGGCTTGCAGCAGGTAGCCGACGCCGCGCATCGTGAGGATGGACGCTCCGCTGCCGCACAGCTTCTTGCGCAGCCGGGAGAGAAAAGCCTCGATGGCGTTGTCGCGCAGCGACTCGGTCTCCAGAGAGAGCGCCCCCGACAACACCCTCTTGGCAACCGCTTGCCCTGGCGCACTCATGAGCTCCCACAGGATCTGGAACTCCCGGGCCGGGAGCTCGAGCGGCGTGCCCGCCACGGCGAAGCGGCGCGCCTTGCGATCGAGCCTCAGCTGCCCGACCGTGACGACGTCTTCGATCCCCTGCGAACGGCGCACCAGCGCACGCAACCGGGCCTGGACCTCACTGACGTCGAATGGCTTTCCAAGGTAGTCGTCGGCCCCTGCATCGAGTCCGGCGATGCGCTCGTCGGGGGTGTCGCGCGCGCTCAGGACGAGCACTGGCGTGCGATCGCCGCGGTCGCGCGCCAGACGCAGCACCGCCAGTTCACGTGCGAAGCCACTGGTCGTGCTGGCGGTATGCGGCAGCAGCAGATCCAGCACGACCACATCCGCGCCTTGCGTGCGCCATTTGCAGTCGGCGTCTTCGACATTCGTCGCCAGCACGACCTGGTGACCCGAGTCGCTCAGACTGGTCAGCAGGAAGTCGCTGAGAACCGGGTCGTTGTCGACCAGAAGGATATGCATCGCCTTGACCGTCATTTTGCCGAGACCGCCTCCTCGGCGAGGCCCTTCGCATCGCTGTGCCACCAGCCGCCGCCCAGTGCCTGAAAGAGCGTCGCGGTGTCGCCGAGGCGGCTGGCGCGCGCTTGCACCAGGCTCAGTTCGGCTTGTCTGTGAGACTGCTCGGCCGCGATCAGCGCGACCCGGTCGAGATAGCCGCGGCTGTGTTGGCGCCGAGTCAGGTCGAGCGCGGTCTTCGCCGCGCTGGTCGCCTCGGCAGCCGCGCCCAGTGCGTCCGCGTCGGCCTGGATGGCGTGCAGCGCATCGGCCACGTTCTGAAACGCAACGATGACCGTCGACTTGTACTGGGCCACGGCCTGGCGCTGCTGCTCGTACGCGGCACGTTCGCGATGCCGCAGGGTGCCGCCGTCGAAAATGGGTTGGGCCACGCCCAGCGCCAGATCGAAGAACCGGCCGCTGTTCCAGAACATCTGGCTGAAACGGCTCGCAGCACCGCCGACCGTCGCGTCGATGGAGAACTGCGGCAGCCGGGCGGCTCGCGCCACGCCGATCTGGGCATTGGCCGCGCGCAGCTGCTCCTCGGCGGCCCGCACGTCCGGGCGCTGCTCGACCAGACGCGAGGGCAAGGTCAGCGGCAGCTCCGACGGCAACCGCAACGTGTCGAGATCGAAGGAAGGAACGTCGTCGTCCTGCGCCTTGCCCGCCAGGGCCCGCAGCAGATCGCGGTTCTGCTCGAACTGCTTCTGCAGCGGCGGCAGCAGCTGCTTCGACTGGGCCAGGGCGCTCTCCTGCAAGGCCAGTTCCAGTCGCGAGACGTAACCGGCCTTCAGCTGCCGGCGCACCAGGTCCGCGGATGCGGCGTTGGCGTCGACGATCTGCCGGATGAGTTCGATCTGCCGGCGCAGCAAGGCGTCCTGGAAGGCCGCGGCGACGATGTTCGACGCCAGCGTGACGTAGGTCGCCCGCAGTTGATGCTCCTGCGCCTTGGCCTGCGCTTGCAGCGATTCGACCTGGCGGCGGTTGCCGCCGAAGACATCCGGCACATAGCCGACCGTGATCTGCGCCGTATGAAAGTTGTAGATGACGGGACCGTTGAACGGTGCGCTGCCGCCTTCGCTGGCCGGGGTGTTCTGGCGGGTGCTGATGACCGAGCCGTTGCCCTGGATCCCGGGAGAGTTGCCGCCCAGGTTGCCGGCAATCTTGGTCCGTGCCGGCGAGTAGCTGGCCTGCACCGTCGGAAAGAAGAAGCCCTGCTGCGCGGACACGTTCTCCTGCGCGGCACGCAGGGCTGCCTGTGCGGATTCGATGGTCGGGTTGGCCAGGAAGGCCCGCTCGATCAGCGCGTTGAGCACCGGCGATTCGAACAGCGTCCACCAGTCCGCCTGGATGTCGCGTTCCAGCGCAAAGCGCTGCGCCTCGACACCCGAGGCCGCCGTGGCAGTGCCGGGAAACCCCGGGTCCGAGCCGTAGCCGCTGGACGGTGGCAATTCGGGCCGGACATAGTCCGGACCGACCGCGCAGCCCGCCATGAGCGCGGCGGCGGCGAAGGTCGTCAAGGCAATGCCGGGAAGATGGCGTTTCATTTTTTCAGGCCTCCTGGAGCGGGCCCGCAGGCACGGGCGAGGCGGGCGCGCCCGGTTCGTCGCCCGGTTCGGAGAAGTTGCCGAACAGGCGTATCGCCACCGGCAGCACCAGCAGGGTGAAGATCGTTCCCGTCACGATGCCGCCCACGATCACGCAGGCAAAGGGACGTTGCGTTTCGCTGCCGATGCCCTGCGACAAGGCGGCGGGCAGCAGACCCAGGCCCGCCATGAGCGCGGTCATCAGGATCGGTCGCAGGCGAATGGCGGCTCCCTGGGTGATCGCTTGCGCGACCTCGGCGCCCTCGCGCACCCGCTGCATCACTTCCTCGACCATGATCACGCCGTTCTGCACCGAGATGCCGGCCACCGCAATGAAGCCGACCGCGGCGGAGACCGACAGATGCAGCCCGGCCAGTCCCAATGCGGCCAGGCCGCCGATCAGCGTGAACGGCACCATGCCGAGCACGAGGCCCGCCAGCCGGACGGAACGGAACGCCCAGAACAGCAGCGAGAAGATCAGCAGCACCGTCAGCGGGATGATCACCATCAGCCGCTTCGTGGCGCGTTGCGAGTTCTCGAACTGGCCACCCCAGCTCAAGTCGTAGCCCGGTGGCAGCTTCACTTGGTCGGCGACCACGCGCTGCGCCTCTTCCACGAAGCTGCCCTGGTCACGTCCGATCAGGTTCACCTTCACGATCACGCTGCGGGAACCGGCTTCGCGCAGGATGCGCGAGGCACCCTGGCGTACTTCGATCGTCGCCACGTCGCTCAGGGCAACGGTTCCCGGACCGTTGCCGACCTGGGTGCCAGGCAGCGCGAGTTGCAGGTTGCCGATCGCGTCGACGCTGTTGCGGTTCTTCTCGTCCACGCGCACCACCACGTCGAAACGCTTGTCCTCCTGGAAGAAGCTGGTCACGGCCACGCCGGACATGGCCTGGTTCACCAGCGTGTTGACATCGTTGATGCCGATCCCGTACCGGGCCAGGCGTCCGCGGTCGGGGGTGACCACGACCTCCGTCTGCCCGCCGATGCGGGTGGCTTCAACGTCCGTCGCCCCCCGTATGCCCTGGATCACGCTGGCGACCTGCGCGCCCTTGTCCTCCAGGATGTCGAGGTTGTTGCCGCTGATCTTGGCCACGATCTCGCCACGGAACCCGGAGAGCGATTCCTCCACGTTGTCCTGGATCACCTGCGAGAAGTTGGTGCTGATGCCGGGGATCGCGCCCAGCCGGTTCGACATGTCGGCCACCAGCGCCTCCTTGTTCGAAAACTGCCATTCCTTGTGCGGCTTGAGGTCGACCAGGATCTCCAGGTTGTTGGGGCCCTTCGGGTCCGAGCCGTCGTCGGGCCGGCCGGTCTGCGCAATGACATGCGCCACTTCGGCGTAGTCGAAAAGCCTGGCGCGCACCAGGCGCTCGACCTGTTTGGTCGTCTCCAGCGAGGCCGAGGTGGGCAGCGTCACCGTCAGCCAGATGTTGCCTTCGTCCAGCTTCGGAAGGAATTCGCTGCCGAGCCGGGGCGCCAGCAGAAGTGCGACCGCCACGGGAACCACCGAAAGGCACAGCACCACGTGACCGCGCCGCATCGTCATCCCCACGAGCTGCTGGTAGCGCTGCTGCAGCCAGTCCAGCCAGGGCTTGTGACGCTCGGCCAGGGCGTTGCGCTGCAGCACGTACGACAGCAGGGTCGGCACCAGCGTGAACGTCAGGAGCACCGCCCCCAGCAGGGCGAAGCTCAGCGTCAGCGCGACCGGCGTGAAGATCTTTCCCTCCACGCGCTGGAAGGTGAAGATCGGCACGAACGCCAGGATGATGATCGCCTTCGAGAACAGCACCGGGTGGGACAGGTCCGTCATCGTGCGGTGCAGCACGTGCAGGCGGTGCTTTCGGGCGGACAGCGGGTGCTCGTCCTGGGCAGACCTGAGCGCGAGCCGCACCATCAGGGCCTCGACGATGACCACCGCGCTGTCGATGATGATCCCGAAGTCCACCGCGCCGAGCGAGATCAGGTTGGCCGACACGCCGCGTGCGTTCATCAGGATGAAGGCAAACAGCAGCGCCAGCGGAATGACCGTGGCAACCACGAGGGCCGCGCGCCAGCTCGACAGGAAGACGACCAGCACGGCGATCACCAGCAACGCGCCGATCACGAGGTTCTCCGCGACCGTGGCGACGGTATGCCGCACGAGCTCGGTGCGGTCGTAGATCGGAACGATCTTCGCGCCCGCCGGCAGGCGCGTCTGCACCTGGGCGATGCGCTCCTTCAGGTCCGCGTTGATCTTGGCAGGGTTGCCGCCCTTGGTCATCGAGACGATGCCTTCGACGATGCTGTCGCGCTGGTCCGCGGCCACGATGCCGAAACGCGGGCGTTCGCCTTCGCGCACCTGTGCCACGTCGCCGATGGTGATGGCGCGTCCCTGCCTCGCGGCGATCACGACCTTGCGAATGTCCTCGAGGCTCGCGTAGAGACCGGCGGAGCGCACCACCAGCGAAGCATCTCCCTGGCGAAGCAGGCCGCCGCCGGCGCTGCCGTTGCCGTTGCCGGCGGCCTGGCTGAGCTGGTCCAGCGTGACCTGGTACTTGCGCAGGGCGAGCGGATCGGCCTCGATGCGGTACTCCTTGATGGCGCCGCCGAAGCTCACCACGTCCGCGACGCCCGGCGTCATGCGCAAGACCGGGCGGATGGTCCAGTCCTGGAGCGTGCGCACCTCCGCGTCCGTCATGCCCGGTGCCTCGACGGTGTAGCGGTAGATCTCGCCCACCGCGGTGGACAGCGGCGCCAGCTGCGGCTGGACGCCGGTGGGCAAGGTGACGGTCGACAGCTTCTCCGTCACCTGCTGGCGCGCGAAATAGTTGTCCGTGCCATCGGCGAAGGTGAGCGTGATGATCGACAGCCCGGTCATCGTGACGGAACGAACGTTGATCAGCTGGGGCGTGCCCGACAGTTCGCGCTCGATCGGCAAGGTGACCGAGCGCTCCATGTCTTCGGGTGCCTGTCCCGGCAATTGCGAGATCACCCGCACCTGCACGTCCTGCACATCGGGAAAGGCCTCGATGGGCAGGTTGGACAGCGCATAGCCGCCGAAGCCGATCAACGCGGCGACCAGCACGAGCACGAACACGCGCTGCGTGAGCGCGAAGACGATGATCCGGTCGATCATTGCTTGTCGCCCGCGCGGGCGCTCAGCTCGGCGTCCAGCAGCAGCGCGCCGCTGACGACCACGCTCTCGCCGCCCTGCAGGCCTTCGCCCACGTAGCTGAAGTCGCTGCCCTTCGTCAGCAGCTTGACCTGCCTGCGCTGGAATTCCCCCGGCGCCGGCTGCACGAAGACGAATGCATAGACACCGCGATTCACAAGGGCGCCGTTGGGCACCCGCACGCCGGTGCCGCTGTCCTGGAGCACCGAGGCGCGAACGAACATTTCAGGCAGCAGCCGGCCGTCGACGTTGTCCAGCCGTGCCCGCACGGTCACCCGGCGCGTGTTGGTGTCGACGACCTGGCCGAGCTGCACGACCTTCGCGTTGAAGCTTTCGCCCGGATACGCATCGCTCTCGACCGAGACCGCGCTGCCCAGCTTCATGCGCCCGAGCAGCTTCTCGGGCAGGTCGATCATGAGCCACAGGCGCTTGGGGTCGGTGACGACGAAGAGCGGTGCCGACAAGGAAGGACTGACCTCCAGCGCGGGGTTCGCCGTGCGCTCCGCCACGACCCCGTTCAACGGACTGGCGAGACTCACGCGCTGGCCTTGCACCGCGAGGCCGCGCGGGTTCAGGTTCTTCAGGCGGAGTTCGGTGCGCGCGCTTTCCGCGCGCGCTTGCGCATAGTCGGCCTGGGCGGCCTCCAGGTCTTTGGCCGCGATGCCTTCTCCGGGCGCCAGGTCCTTGGCGCGCTCCAGGATCAGGCGCTTGCGGCCTTCGTCGGCGTGCGCCTTGTTCAGGTCGGCGTAGGCGGTGCCCACATCGGGCGAGTCGATTTCGGCGAGAACCTGGCCCGCCTTGACGAGATCGCCCGGCGCCGCCTTCAGCGTCAGGATGCGGCCCGAGATCGGGACGCCGATGCGCGCCGTGGCGTCCTCGTCATACACTACGCGCGCACTGAGGGCGTCCGCCAGCGGGACCGGCGAGGAAGGGATCGCACGCGATTCGATCATCGTCAGCTGCGAGGCACCTTCCGGGTAGCGCAGGCTGTTGCGAGCGCCGTTGACGGAGGGCTCGGCCGCCACTTCGGCCTTGCCGGCCACCGGGTCCTGCCGACGGTTCGCGAGAAGCCACGCTGCCATGGAAACCACAATGACTGTCGCCAGCACCCCCAAGAGAGCCTGCTTTCGTTTCATGTTCGCTGTACTTTCTGATTTGGCATGCCGACGTCGCGGATCTCGCGGCGTCCCGGGTGGGGAGCTGCCGAGCGGGATGAGGCTAGTGAGGCAACCTTGCAAACACCTATCACGGCAGCTACGTAGTTCCCACAGACCTCGCGGATGTCGCCGGGCCGCGACGGCCGCCGGCATCCGTTTGCCATGCAACTGCTTCTGATCGAAGACGACGTCACCATCGCGCGCGAACTGCAGTTGCGCTGGCGTGCACGTGGCTGGGTCGTCCGTTCGTGCGACACGCTGGCCCAGGCGGACGCGGCCATCGGCGAAGCAGGTGCCGACCTGGTCGTCCTCGATCTGCAGCTGCCCGACGGCGACGGGCTCGACTGGTTGCATCGGTTCCGCCAGCAGGATGCACAGACGCCGGTCCTGGTGCTGACGGCCCGGGACCAGGTGGCCAACCGGGTCGAAGGACTGAAACGAGGGGCCGACGACTACCTCGTCAAGCCGTTCGCTCCCGAAGAACTCGACGCGCGCATGGAGGCGCTGCAGCGCAGGACCCAGGTGGTGCGCAGCGCGGGAACCCAGTGCGGACCGCTGGTCCTGCTGCCGGAGCAGGGACGGGCATTTCTCCACGGCCAGCCCATGGACCTGCTTCCACGCGAACTCGAGGTGCTGAGCCTGCTGGGGAGGCGATCTCCGCGGCTGGTTTCCAAACGCGTGCTGATCGAAGCGCTGACGGAGCGCAACCTGGAAGTTGGCGACAGCGCCGTGGAGGTCTATGTGTCGAGGCTGCGCCGAAAGCTGGCGGACTCCGGCGTGACCATTCTCACGGTGCGCGGTTTCGGGTACCGCCTCGCGGTGACCGGCGCGCCGGGCGCCGACGGGGAGCCTTCGGCGTGAAGCAGTCCCGCGTGCGTCGACTGCAGAACGAGCTGAACCTGCGGCTGATGCTGCCGGTGCTGGTCATCGTGGCCCTGACCGGCCTGCTCGGCGCCTTCGGTGCGCAGCTCATGGTCGACAAGGTGTTCGATCGCTGGTTGCTCGATACCGCTCGTTCGCTCGCCGACCAGGTGCGCGTTGTCGACGGCCGGCCCCTGATCGAACTTTCGCGGCAGTCGGAAGCGCTGTTGACCTATGACGTCTCGGACCGCATCTACTTCGAAGTCGTGCAGGACAACCAGCACCTTGTCGGGCACGTCGGACTGCCGCTGCACGGCGATCGCGAGAAAAGCTACAGCTTCGGGGCACGCGCCTACGACGCACGCTACGAGGGCCGGGACGTTCGCGTCGCCTGGATCCCGGTCACCACGCCCGGCGCCAGCGGCTTGTCGGTGCTGAGCGCCGAGACGCTCGTCAAGAGACAGCGCGCGCGCAGCGATCTGCTGCTGACGATGGCGCCGATCGGCGTTCTCGTGCTGGTGGCTGCGTTGATCGTGGGCATGACGGTGCGGCGCACGATCGGTCCCCTGGAGCGCATCGCCGCCCGATGGAACGAGCGATCCCATGTCTCGCTGGACCCGATTCCGGTTGACGACGTTCCGCGCGAGTTGATGCCCTTCGCTTCCGCCCTCAACGATCTTCTCCAGCGTATTCGAGCCATGCTGGAACGGGAACGCCAGTTCGCAAGCACGGTGGCCCATCAATTGCGCACCCCGCTGACGGGATTGCGCCTGGGCCTGGCTCGCGCTGCCCAGGCCGGGGATGCTGCGTCGATGCGTGCAGTCGTGGAGGAGCTCGGTGCTTCGACCCAACGCACGGCGAGACTTGTGCAGCAACTGCTCGCCATGGGTCGGCTCGATCCGGAAGGCCGGGTCGATCTGGATCTGGTGGACGTCGATTTGAACGTGCTCGCGCACGAGGTGGGGGAGACGTATCTCGAGATGGCGTCTGAAAAGAAGATCGAACTCGAACTGGTATCGAGCGAAGCGGAGGTTGTGGTCCGTGGCCAGCCGGACCTGTTGAGCGAGGCGCTGGGCAACCTCATCGACAACGCCATCCGCTACACGCCTGCCGGCGGAAGCGTCCTGATCTCGCTGCATGCCTCCCCTGCGTCTGTCAGCGTGGCCGACTCGGGTCCGGGCGTTGCGGCCGATCAGCGAGAGGCGGTCTTCGAGCGCTTTGTCCGCGGACGCGAACCCACCGGTGAAGGAACCGGCCTGGGCCTGGCGATCGTGAAGGAAATCGCGCTCCTGCATGGCGCCGAAGTGCAACTGACCGACAGCGAGCTGGGCGGTGCGAACCTGACGATCCGCTTTCGGCCGTATTCCACATCGCGATGAGGTGCTCGTGCACCACGATTTCGAGTTTCGTGTGCTCGACACAGAAGGTCATCGCATCAGGACCATCGCCATTGTCAGGATGCCGCGCCGAGCCGTGGGCGATGCGAATTCGTAGTGCGCCTTTCTCAGGGCACGACGTTCCAGGCAACCGGGCTTCTACGTCAGAGACAGAAAGAATCAGCGCCGGCATCGGCAGAAGAATCGGGTCTGGCACGCGGACAAAGTCAGGTCATGGTCATGCACCGCGCGCTCAAGATCGAGGCTCCCTACGAGCCCCAGGAGTTTTCCTTGATGAGTGTGAATGCAGCAACGCCCCCGACCGCCGGCATCCCCGGCCCATGGCCGCAAAGAGTTCGCCTTCCGCGCAAACCCGGCCCGCGCCCGCAGCAGGTGTCGGCCTACCGCTTGTTCATGCTGTTCGTGTTCACGTGCATCGTCTTCGCCGATGTCTGGGCCGATCTGAAAATGCCCGCGGCCGTCATCCAGGTGGTCGGCCCGATCTCCGTGATCGTCTGGGTCCTGACGCTGCTGGGTGCGTTGGAGTTCGGGCCCTTGGCCGTCGTCAGGAAAGCGCTGCGCGGTCGTCGGTGATCCACTGAGCCGAGTGCGGGGCTGGCCCGCACGCCGAGAGAGAAACAATGTCTGTGCCCGGGCTGCTTGCCGACTATGGATATCTGGCCGTCTTCGTGGGCAGCCTGCTCGAAGGTGAAACCGTTCTCGTCCTGGCGGGCTTCGCCGCCCATCAGGGCTATCTGTTTTTCCCATGGGTCGTCGCGGTGGCCTTTTGCGGCGGCACGCTCGGGGACCAGATCTTCTTCTTCATTGGCCGCCGCTATGGCCATGCGCTACTTCGCCGCCTGCCGCGGCTGGCGGACAGGGCCGGACGAATCGATCGACTCCTGCTGCGCCACCACGCCGCGCTGATCGTCGGCGTGCGCTTCATGTACGGGCTGCGCATCGTCGGCCCGATCGTGATCGGGATGAGCCAGGTTCCGGCGCGGCGCTTCCTGTTGTTCAACATGATCGGCGCGGCGATCTGGGCGCCCCTGGTGGCAGGCGCCGGATTCCTGTTCGGCCGGACCATGCAAGGTCTGTTCGAGGGCCTCGAGCGCTACGAATGGATCGCCGCGCTGGCGATCGTCGGCATCGTCGGCCTGGTGACACTCGCTCATCGCGTGTGCACCGGCCGCAGGCGATGAGGGAGGTGCCTGGGCATCCGGAGGCCGCCCTCCGTGGTCGAGAACCACGACCGGTTGCTGCGGGCGGCGGGCGGCTGGAAGATACTTTGGCGGCGCATCCGCAGGGCGATGCGGCCCTGAAATTCCGGCGCTGAAAAGCCGTCGGGTGTCGCGCCCGGGACGCCCCATGGCGACCGACCCGCTAACCTTTGAACGTATCCACCACAGATGAATGTCCCGATGAACCAAGGCATGAAGGCGCCGGCTGCGCCCGGGGTGCGGCCGATTCGCACGGCCGCTTCGCTCATCGTGCTGCGCGACGGCGCGGCCGGGCTCGAGGTGCTGATGCTGCGCAGGGCCGAGAAGGAAGCCGACCAGAACAGCGGCGCCAGCGTGTTCCCCGGCGGCACGGTCGACACGCACGACCCCGCCATGCACGCGGCCTGCCGCGGCCTGGACGACGCGGCCGCGAGCCTGCGCCTGGCGGTGCCCTCGAACGGGCTCGACTACTACGTGGCCGCCGTGCGCGAGTGCTTCGAGGAGGCCGGGCTGCTGTTCGCCTCGGACGCCGCGGGCCAGCCGGTGGCGCTCGACGCACTGCCGCAGGACGAACGCGCCGCCATGCGCCACGCGGCCGAGCTGGGTTCCGACGCGCTGCTGCACATGTGCAGCGAGCGCGGCTGGCGGCTCGCGGTCGACCGGCTGCGCTATTTCAGCCATTGGCTCACCCCGCCGGGCATGCCGCGCCGCTTCGACACCCGCTTCTTCGTCGCGCTGGCGCCGCGGGCGCAGACCCCGAGCGCCGACACGCGCGAGACCGTCGAGTGCCTGTGGCTCACGCCCGCCGAGGCGCTGAGCGAGCAGCGCGCGCTGAAGCTCATGAACGTGACGCGCCGCATCCTCGAACAGCTGCAGTCCTTCGGCACGGCGCAGGCCTGCATGGACCATGCGCAGTCGCTGCGCGAGGTGCCGATGATCATGCCGCGCGTGGCCACCGGCGAAGGCGGGCGTCATCCGGTGAACCCGTGGGAGCCGGCCTATGCCGAGCTGGGGCGCATCGACCCCGACGGCCACGGCCAGGGCCGCCATGCGCTGGAAGACGGGCTGGTGGTGCGCCTGTCGCCGCATGTGGTGCGCGTGACGACCGGTGCGCAGGCCGAGCGCAACAGCTACCTGGTGGGCGGCGGCGAACGCAACGAATGGGCGCTGATCGATCCCCCTGGCGATGACATCGCGCTGGCCGCCGTGCGGGCGGCGGCACCAGGGGAGATCCGCTGGACGCTGTGCACCGGCGCCGCAGACCCGGCGCAACACCCGAACGGCCTGCTCGACCTCGGCGGCCTGACGCTGAAGACCGTGCAGGTTTCAGGTGAACGCTGCTTCCTGCTCACGCAGGAGAACACGCTCTTCAGCGGCCACTGCACGCCCTCCGCGCTCTCCGCGTTCGCTCCAGTGGCCGCGTCGCCGCACACCGTCGACTGGATCGCGCCCGCGCAGGGCTTCCTGCGCACGCGCGCCGAACCCATGCAACCCTTGGTGGACCCGGCATGAAACCCACCCCTTCAGACGCCTTGCAGGCCGGTGCCTTCGACGCCGTGCTCGACGCGCGCTACAGCTGCCGAGGCTACCTCGCCGAGCCCGTGCCGCGCGAGGTGATCGACGCCATCCTGCGCGCCGCGCAGCGCACCGCCTCATGGTGCAACTCGCAGCCCTGGCAGGTGGCGGTGACCAGCGCCGCGGCCACCGAGCGGCTGCGCCGCGCCATGGCCGAGCCCGAGGCTTCGGCCGACCCGTCGTTCGACATCGCGCCGCCGGCCGAGTACCGCGGCGTGTACCGCGAGCGGCGGCGCGAGTGCGGCTTTCAGCTGTACGACAGCGTGGGCATTGCGCACGGCGACCGCGAGGCCTCGGCGCGGCAGGCGCAGCTGAACTTCGAGTTCTTCGGTGCGCCGCACATGGCGCTCGTCACCACCGAGGCCGTGCTCGGCACCTACGGCGTGCTCGACTGCGGCGCCTACGTGAGCAACTTCATGCTGGCCGCCAGGGCGCGCGGCGTGGCGAGCATCGCGCAGGCGGCCATCGCGTCGCGCGCGAAGTTGCTGCACCGGTGGTTCGACATTCCACCAGACCGGCAGGTGGTGTGCGGCATTTCGTTCGGCTACGAAGACCCGGAACATCCGGCCAACCGCTTCCGCACCACGCGCGCCACGCTCGACGAGGCGTCCCGCTGGGTGGACGCCTGAAGCTCGCCGTCAGGGGCTGCGCTCGGCCAGGTAATGCCGCGTGACCACCGGCACGTCGGGCATCTGGAACACGCGCGCGCTCGCCTCCATCTCGTTGCTCGCCACCGTGGCGCGCGAACGCTGGCGCAGGTAGTCGGCCCATGAGGTGACGATGAAGCGTTCCACGTAGCGGCTGGGGTCGCCCAGGTCGCGGTACACGCGCCAGAAGGTGGCGCCGTCGCGCCGGCGCGGCACGGCCAGCTGCTGCACCGTGTCCAGAAAGCGCCGCGCGTCGGCCTCGCGGATGCAATAGACCACCTCGACGGCCACGGGCCCGGCCTCGAACTCGGGTTCGTTCGCCAGCAGCAGTTCGTCGCTGTGCGCAGCCAGCGTCACTTCGTCGTCCGCGCCCATGCGCAGCGGGTACGGCCGCGCCAGGCCCACGCTCGCCAGCATGAAGGCGGCCGACATGCACAGCGCCGCCGGCAAGCCCAGCAGGCTGGACACCGCGCCCCACAGCGCCGAGCCGATCGCGAACGCCCCCAG
The DNA here is from genome assembly GCF_051216855.1 of Variovorax monticola. Lineage (NCBI taxonomy): Bacteria > Pseudomonadati > Pseudomonadota > Betaproteobacteria > Burkholderiales > Comamonadaceae > Variovorax > Variovorax monticola. The sequence continues at coordinate 835,322 of NZ_JBPJZP010000001.1, read as the reverse complement.
CGAACACAGCGTGTGCAGCGATGCGGCGCGCGCCCGCACCCAGGGCGGTGCGCTGGTCTGCGTGGCGGCGTTGAAGGTCGACATCATCGTCATCCAGGCCGCGCCGCCGAGCACGAAGCTCAGGTACACCAGCGGGCGCCAGGTCGACAGCGCGCCCACCAGCATGGCGCTGGCAAAGACGAGGCAGCAGCATGCGGCCAGTGCGTCGAGCCCGAAGCGCGAGCGGATGCGCGCGACGAAGAAGCCCGCCGACACCGCGCCCGTGCCCAGGCAGGCCATCAGCAGCCCGTAGCCCGCCGCGCCCAGGCCCAGCCGCTGCGACGCGATGACCGGCAGCAGCGCCCACAGCGCCGAGCCCAGCCCGCTGAAGCCCGCGGTGCGCACCAGCTGCGCGAAGATGGCCGGCGAGTGCCGCGCATAGCGCAGCGCGCTCAGCATGCCGCCCCACAACCGCTCGGCCGGCAGCTTGGCCGGCAACGGCGGGCGCGGCGGCCAGCGGCGGGTGGCGTAGCTCATGCCCATGGCCGTGAGCACGGCCATCGCGAACACCGCGCTGGCCCCGGTGAACGCGAACACCAGCCCCGCCAGCGCCGGCCCCACGGCACGGGCGCCGTTGAAGGCCATGGACACCAGCGTGATGGCCTGGGGCAGCTCCTTGCGGTCCACCGTGTCGCTGACGGCGGAGTTCCACGAAGGCGACTGCAGCGCGGTGCACACGCCCAGCAGGAAGGTGAAGAACAGCAGCGTGCCCGGCCCTGCCCAGCCGGCCAGCGCCAGCCCGGTGAGCGCCAGCGCCGCCACGGCGTACACGCCCTGGATGCGCAGCATCAGCTTGCGGCGGTCGGTGGTGTCGGCCAGCACGCCGGCGGGCAGCGACAGCAGGAACATCGGCAGGAAGGACGCGGTCTGCACCAGCGCCGCAAGAAACGACGAGGCCGTGAGCTCGATCATCAGCCACGAGGCGGCCATGTTCTGCATCGCGTTGCCCACGAAGAACAGGCTGCCGGCCGTCCACAGGCCGCGAAAGGGCGGGTGCTCGAGCGGACGCCAGATGGAAGGGGCGTGGGCGGGGGCTGCGGGGGTGTCGTTGTTCAAGCGCGGGGAGTCCGTCGGCGGGCTGCGCGAATCATATCGGCGCTGCCCCTGCTGCGCTTGTCGCGCCCGCGGCTCGGGGCTCGATGCGGCCCGTGGCCGCCAGCATTCGGGTCGGCGTCAGTCGATCGGATGGTCTCATGGGGTTGACTTGTAGCATCATTGGTTCAACCATGATGAATACTGAGAGAATGGTCAACCGCACCGGCCCGAGGCGGCACACTAGCGGCCCTGATCCGGCAATCCGGCATTCAGCCCGTTCGCGATATCCAGAGGAGGAAAAGAGCCATGTCTGAAATCACACCTGTCTTCGCGCCTGTGCGCATGCGCCGCGCCTTCGAGGCCATCTGCGACCAGATCCGCCAGCAGGTGGCCGACGGCGTGCTGTCCGCCGGCGACCGGCTGCCGAGCGAGAAAGACCTGTCGGAGCAGTTCGGCGTGAGCCGCAGCGGCGTGCGCGAGGCGCTGCGCAGCCTGGAGATGGCGGGCATGGTGGAGGCGCTGACCGGCATCAACGGCGGCTTCTACATCAAGCAGTCTCACCCCGAGGGCATCACGCAGGCGGTGCGCGACATGGTGGCGCTCAACCAGGTGCCGGTTTCGGACGTGACCGAGGCGCGCATCCTGATGTGCGGTCTGGCCATCAGGCTGGCCTGCGAGCGCGGCACCGAGGCCGACTTTGCCGCCATCGAGGCCGACATCGACCGCTTCGCCGAACTCGTGAAGCAGGGCAAGCCGGTGCGCGACAGCGCGCTGATCACCGAGTTCTACCGGCTCATCGGCCGTGCGACGCACAACGAGGTGATCGTGATGCTGATCGACGCGCTCTCCGAAATCCTGCGCGGGCTCATCGCGCAGCTGCAGGCGCCGCACAGCAACGTGGTGCAGGTTCGCCGCAAGGTGCTGCGCCTGATGCGCGAGGGCGAGGCGGACAAGGCCGGCGCGGCGCTGGCCAAGCACCTGACCGCGCTGCACCTGCTGCTGGAGGACATGGAGCGCAAGAAGGCGGCGCGCTGAAGGGCTTGCCGCAGCCCGAGCCGCAGACCGCCTCGCTGCGCTGCGCTGGATCTGCGGCAGGCAGCGCGCCTGGCTAGTCCGAACCCGAGCGCCACACCCTCGCCAGCGCAGCCATCTTCCCCCGCAACCCCAGCCTGTCGTTCGACAGCGCGTCGATGAAGTCCGACAGGCGCTGCGACTTCACCATGGTGTAGATCGTGAGCCAGGTCGTCGCGACGAACACCACGCCGAACCAGACCGCCTTGCGCCACAGCGGCGCGTCGGCTTCGGCCAGCAGGTTCATGCCCAGGAAGCCGGTGGTGATGGTGCCGATGAGCCCGAACAGCGTGACCACCGTGAGCCGCACCACGGTGCTGGCCTGGCGGCGCAGGCTGTCGGCGTCCAGGTAGGTGTTCATGTCGGCGATGCGCGACTTGACCTCGTCGTAGAGCGCGTCCAGGCCCAGGTGCGTGGTGCACATGTGCGACAGCGCGCGCACCTGCGCCTGTTCCGAGATCTCGTGGAACCAGTAGCGGTGCGTGAAGCGCAGGAAGCGCTCGAAGCTCGCACGGATGGCGCGCTTGAACTGCTTCACGCTCGGCGTGCTGCGGATGTCCAGCTTCTTCAGCGCCTCCACCAGCTGGTCGGAGAACATCAGCAGCGAAGCCTTCTGGAAGTGCGCGATCAGGAACAGCAGAAAGTGCTGGTGGCGAAACTGCGCGAGCACGCCGCGGTCGCGGCAGCAGAAGAACTCCGATCGCGCGTCGCCCACCACCACGAGCGCATGGCCGTTGCACAGGTAGCGCGTGCGCGGCGCCGCGCCGGCATCGACCCAGAAGCGGTCGTAGCAGTACTTGTGCTCGAAGTCCGCGAGGTGGTGCTCGGCATACGGCAGGTGGGCATCGGCCGCGCCCGCGCCTGTGACCAGCGCCAGCCGAACGAAGTCGTCGCGCGTGAGGCGGCGCGGATCGTCCAGCGACAGGTAGGCCATGACCGGCATGCGGTAGTACTCGATCTGCCGGTAGCGCAGCGCGCCGGGCTCGTCGGAGTAGTCGGTCACCAGCGGCTGCATCAAAAACGCCCAGTGCGACGAGATGCGCGGCGCGCGGTGCTGGGCCACGTGCGACAGGAAGGCATCGCGCTGCTGCGCGTCGGAGCGCGCGAGCACGCGGCCGTCGGCGGCCAGCCATTCGACGCTGGCCATGCAGTGCAGGGCGGTGCCGTCGGGCTCCCAGCCCGCGGGGTACGCACGCCCGAAGCGGTAGAGGATTTCCTGCGCCTGGGCCAGGCTCAGGTGGTCCGCGCCGACCTCGAGGTTGAGCAGCACCACGTCGATGTCGAAGAAGAAGTACAGGTCGCAATGGACCACCTGCAGCGTGACCGGCGCGTCGCCCGGCTGCGCCACCACGCGCACCGCCGCGATGTCGTGGCGGCGGAAGATGCGCATCGGCGAATCGCCGTCGCTGCCGCTGTCCCCGTGCCCACGGCCCTCGCCGTACAGGAAGCGCTGCACATACGGCAAAAAGCTCACGAACTCGTTGTAGTGCCGCTCGTGAAAGCGGCTGCTGTCGCCGGTGTATTCGTCGACCTCCTCGCGCCACGGCGAGGCGTCGCCCATCTCGCGCAGCACGTGCCAGGGCCCGTGGTGGGGCGGCCTGGCGCCGGGCGCGGGCATCAGCCGCAGGGGCCACAGCAGCGCCTGCCTGAAATGCTGCACGACGGGAGCGCCCGCAGGGTGGGGATGTGCCGAATCTGTCTTGGGGGGCATGGCGTCCGCGGGTGGGTTCAGCATCGCGAAGTGTAGGCAGCCGCTGGGACAAAACGACCACCTAGGGGAATCCCTAGGTCGACCTGAAACCGGTTTCATATAAGCTGCAAGCATTGCTTTCGAGGCATGCACGCGCACATCCGGCGCCCCTGCAGCGCTTGCCCACCATGAACTACCAGTTTCAATTCGACGCCGTCTTTGCCGCCTGGCCGCTGCTGCTCAAGGGCACGTGGATCACGGTCCAGCTGTCGCTCATCGCCACGGTGCTGGGCCTGCTGGTCGCCATCTTCTGCGCCTGGGGCAAGACCTCGGGGCCGGGGTGGCTGCGCTTTTTCATCAATGCCTACATCGAGGTGATCCGCAACACGCCGTTCCTCGTGCAGCTGTTCTTCTTCTTCTTCGCGCTGCCGGCCATCGGGCTGCGCTGGTCGCCGCAAACGGCCGCGCTGGTGGCCATGGTGGTGAACCTGGGCGCCTACGCCACGGAAATCATCCGCGCGGGCATCGAGTCGATTCCCAAGGGCCAGATCGAGGCGGGCCGCGCGCTCAACCTCAAGTCGTGGGAAATTTTTCGCTTCATCATCATCAAGCCCGCGCTGAAGGCCATCTACCCGGCGCTCACCAGCCAGTTCATCCTGCTGATGCTGAGCTCGGCCGTGGTGTCGGTCATCTCGGCCGACGACCTGACCTCGGTGGCCGCCAACCTGCAGTCGCAGACCTTCCGCAGCTTCGAGATCTACATCGTGGTCGCGGGCATCTACCTGGCGCTGGCGCTGGCCTTCTCGGGCATGTTCAAGCTGATCTACAAGCGCACGCTCAACTACCCGGACCGCCGGTAACAGGCGACGGACGGAGACATCAACATGCGTACCTTCGGCTTTCCCGAATTCCTTTTCATCCTCGAAGCGGCCAAGTGGACGTTGGCGCTGTCGGCCATCGCCTTCGTGGGCGGCGCCGTCCTGGGCCTGGCCATTGCGCTGATGCGCACGTCGGAGTCGCGCTGGGCGCGCGGCGTGTCGACCACCTTCATCCAGATCTTCCAGGGCACGCCGCTGTTGCTGCAGCTGTTCCTGGTGTTCTTCGGTGCGCCGGTGCTGGGGCTGGACATCAACCCGTGGGTGGCCGCGGGTGTGGCGCTCATCCTGAACAGCGCCGCCTTCCTGGGCGAAATCTGGCGCGGCTGCATCGAGGCCATTCCGCGCGGCCAGTGGGAAGCGGCCGAGGCGCTGAGCCTGAAGTACAGCGCGCGCATGCGCGACGTGGTGCTGCCGCAGGCCTTCAAAATTGCGCTGGCGCCCACCGTGGGCTATGTGGTGCAGATCATCAAGGGCACGTCGCTCGCGGCCATCATCGGCTTCGTCGAGGTCACGCGCGCCGGGCAAATCGTCAACAACGCCACCTTCCAGCCGCTCATCGTGTTCTCGGTGGTGGCGGCGATCTACTTCGCCATCTGCTGGCCGCTGTCCTTGCTGGCGGCGCGCATGGAGCGCAAGCGCGCCCGTGCCCTGGCGCGCTGAGCGCACGCTGAAGTCCCGCTTTCCGCTTTCGCTTTCGCTTTTTTCTTTCTCGTCGCTTCCTTTCTTTATTCAGGAGACACATCAAATGACCCGTACCACCACCCGCCGTGCAGCCATTGCCGCCTTGGGCCTTGGCGCCGCGCTGACCGTGTTCGCACCCTTCGCCTCGGCGCAAAGCGTGGCCGACATCAAGAAGAAGGGCGAGATCACCATCGGCATGCTGGTCGACTTTCCGCCCTACGGCACCACCGACGCCAAGAACCAGCCCGACGGCTACGACGCCGACGTGGCCAAGCTGCTGGCCAAGGACTGGGGCGTCAAGGCCAACATCGTGCCGGTGACCGGCCCCAACCGCATTCCCTTCCTGCTGACCAACAAGGTCGACGTGCTGGTGGCTTCGCTGGCCATCACGCCCGAGCGTGCCAAGCAGGTGCAGTTCTCGCAGCCCTACGCGGCCGCCACCATCGTGCTGTACGGCGCGACCAAGACCCCCATCAAGGCGGCAGGCGACCTGAAGGGCCTGCGCGTGGGCGTGGCCCGTGCGTCCACGCAAGACGTGGCCGTGACCAAGGCCGCACCGGAAGGCACCGAGATCCGCCGCTTCGACGACGACGCCTCGGCCATGCAGGCGCTCATCTCCGGCCAGGTCGATGCCATCGGCTGCTCGGTGACCGTGGCCGCGCAGATCGCCAAGCGCGTGCCTGCCAACAGCTTCGAAAACAAGTTCACGCTGGTGCAGCAATCGATGGGCATCGCGATGCGCCCCGGCCAGGAAGAACTGGCCAAGGCCGTGAACGAGTTCGTGCAGAAGAACACCGCCAACGGCGAGCTGAACAAGCTGTACCAGAAGTGGCTGCAGGCCGACCTGCCGAAGATGCAATAAGCGAAAGCGTTGGAAGGAAACCCTGGCATGACGACGGAATCGATCATCCGCATGGAAGCGGTCAACAAGTGGTACGGTGAATTCCAGGTGTTGACCGGCATCGACCTGTCGGTGCGCCAGGGCGAGCGCATCGTGATCTGCGGGCCTTCGGGCTCGGGCAAGTCGACGCTCATCCGCTGCATCAACCGGCTGGAGACGGTGCAGAAGGGCCGCATCGTGGTCGACGGCATCGACCTCACTGCGGGCGGAAAGAACGTGGACGCTGTGCGCGCCGAAGTGGGCATGGTGTTCCAGCAGTTCAACCTGTTCCCGCACCTGACCATCCTGGAGAACTGCACGCTCGCGCCCATGCGCTCGCGCGGCATGACCAAGGCGCAGGCCGAAGAGGTGGCCATGAAGTACCTCACGCGCGTGCGCATTCCCGAGCAGGCGAAGAAGTACCCGAGCCAGCTCTCCGGCGGCCAGCAGCAGCGCGTGGCCATTGCGCGCGCGCTGTGCATGACGCCCAAGATCATGCTGTTCGACGAACCCACGTCGGCACTCGACCCCGAAATGGTCAAGGAAGTGCTCGACACCATGATCGGCCTGGCCGAAGACGGCATGACCATGCTGTGCGTCACGCACGAGATGGGCTTCGCCCGCAGCGTGGCCGACCGCGTGATCTTCATGGCCGAAGGCAAGATCGTCGAGCAGGCGCCGCCGGAAGAATTCTTCGGCAACCCGAAGGACGAGCGCACGCGCCAGTTCCTCGGCCAGATCCTGAGTTCCCACCAAGGCCACTGATGTCCTTCGAGGTCTTGATTTCTCTGTCGTCCTTCGGTGCGGCCGAGGTGGGCCGGCACGGCCAGTTGTGGTGCTCGCAGCTGGCCCGCGCGGCCGGCGCCGACTCGGTGGAAGTGCGCGGCGAGATGCTGCGCGACGCCGATGCGGAGCTGCCCGCGCTGAACGGGCTCGCCTCCGTGTACTCCAGCCCCGAAGGGCTGTGGGCCGAGGGCGGCTGGCTCGACAGCGCCGCGCTCAAGCGCGGCATCGATGCCGCCACGCGCGTGGGTGCGAAGCGGCTGAAGATGTCCATCGGCGACTTCCAGGCGTCGTCGCACGGCTCGCTGTGGGGCCTGAAGGTGCAGCTGGCCGAGACGCGCATCGAGCTCGTCATCGAGAACGACCAGACCGTGCGCGCCGGCACGCTGGCCGCGCTGCAGACCTTCTTCGACGTGGCCGACCGCGCCGGCGTGTCGCTGGGCATGACCTTCGACATGGGCAACTGGCACTGGGTGGGCGAGTGCCCGCTGCAGGCCGCGCAGGCCCTTGGCAAACGCGTGCGCTACGTGCATTGCAAGGGTGCGCAGCGCCTGCCGCACAAATGGGTGGCGGTGCCGCTGGGCGACTCGGTCGCGCCGTGGCGCGCGGTGCTGCGCGCGCTGCCGGCCGACGTGCCGCATGCCATCGAATACCCGCTCGTGGGCGACGACCTGGCCGGGGTGACCCGCGCGCAGATCGACTTCATCCGCGCCGCGCGCGCGCAGTCGTAGACCCGAAAAACCCGACAACGACATGACAGAACCCACCGCCTTCGACGTGGCCTTGTTCGGCGAGGCCATGCTGCTGCTCGTGGCCGACCGCCCCGGCCCGCTGGAAAACGCCGAGTCGTTCTTCAAGCGCACCGCCGGCGCCGAGACCAACGTGGCCATCGGCCTGTCGCGCCTGGGCCTGAAGGTGGGCTGGGCCAGCCGCCTGGGCACCGACTCGATGGGCCGCGCGCTGCTGGCCGCGATGCGCGCCGAAGGCATCGAGTGTTCGCACGTGATCACCGACGCGGCGCAGCGCACCGGCTTCCAGTTCAAGGGCCGCGTCACCGACGGCAGCGACCCGCCGATCGAATACCACCGCAAGGGCTCGGCCGCGAGCCACATGGGCCCGGCCGATGTCGACGAGGCCTGGCTGCGCTCGGCGCGCCACCTGCACGCCACCGGCGTTTTCGCCGCCATCTCCGACACCAGCCTGCAGGCCGCGCTGAAGACCATGGACGTGATGCGCGCCGCCGGGCGCACCATCTCCTTCGACACCAACCTGCGCCCCACGCTGTGGTCGTCCACCGAGACCATGCGCCACTGGGTCAACGAGCTCGCCTCGCGTGCCGACTGGGTGCTGCCGGGCATCGAGGAAGGGCTGCTGCTCACCGGCCACGACAAGCCCGAGGACGTGGCCAGGTTCTACCGCGAGCGCGGTGCGAAGCTGGTGGTCGTGAAGCTTGGCGCCGCAGGCGCCTATTACGACAGCGACGTGGCCGGTACCGGCCATGTAGACGGCTTCCCGGTGAAGGAAGTGATCGACACCGTGGGCGCGGGCGACGGCTTCGCGGCCGGCGTGGTGAGCGCCTTGCTGGAAGGCCGCAGCGTGCCTGACGCCGTGCGCCGCGGTGCCTGGATCGGCGCGCGCGCCGTGCAGGTGCTGGGGGATACCGAAGGCCTGCCGACGCGGGCGCAACTCGAAGAAGCGGGGCTCTGACCATGACGCAAAAGAACGTGCTCGTATTCCGGGCGCTGCCCGAAGACCAACTGGCGCGCCTGCTGGCCGCGCACCACGTCACCGTGGCCGATCCGCGCAAGGAGCCCGAGGCCTTTGCCGCCGCGCTGCGCACCGCGAACGGACTCATCGGCTCGAGCTACAACGTCGACGCCGCGCTGCTCGACGCGGCGCCGCAGCTGCAGGTGATTTCCAGCGTGTCGGTCGGTGTCGACAACTACGCACTGGCCGAGCTGCACCAACGCGGCATCGTGCTGTGCCACACGCCCGACGTGCTGACCGAGACGGTGGCCGACACGGTGTTCGCGATCCTCATGGCCACGCAGCGCCGTGTGGTGGAGCTGTCGAACCTGGTGCGCGAAGGCCGCTGGACGAAGAACATCGGCGAAGAGCTGTTCGGCACCGACGTGCACGGCAAGACGCTGGGCATCCTCGGTTTCGGGCGCATCGGCCAGGCCGTGGCGCGCCGTGCTGCCTTGGGCTTCGGCATGCCGGTGCTCTATCACTCGCGCCGCGCGGTCGACCTGGCTGCGCAGGCGCCCGAGTTGCAGGGCCGCGCCACCCACACGCCGCTGGACGACCTGCTGGCGCGTGCCGACATCGTGCTGGCGATGTTGCCGCTGACGGATGCGACGCGCGGCATGATCGATGCTGGCTTTTTTGCGCGCATGAAGCCGGGGGTGTCGTTCATCAACGGCGGTCGCGGCGCCACGGTGAACGAAGAGGCGCTGCTGCATGCGCTCGACCACGGCACGCTGCGCGCCGCCGGGCTCGACGTGTTCGCGAAGGAGCCGCTGCCGGCGGAGTCCCCGCTGCGCACGCATCCGCGCGTGACGCCGCTGCCGCACATCGGTTCTGCCACGCACGAGACGCGGCATGCGATGGCCGAGCTTGCGACGACCAATCTGCTGCAGGTGCTGGCCGGGGAGAAGCCGACGGCGCCGTACGACACGGCGAGCGCATGACAGCCCTGTCTTGCTCCCTCTCCCCTTGGGGAGAGGGTTGGGGTGAGGGCGGGGGCCTTCGCGCAAATGCTGTCCGCACCATCGCCGCTGGCCCTCACCCCAACCCTCTCCCCAAGGGGAGAGGGAGCGAGAGCCGACCATGAAGCCCAGCGGGCGCGCCACCATCGCCGACGTGGCCGAGGCTGCCGGCGTTTCCAAAGCCACCGTCTCGCGCTTTCTCAACCACCGCGAACGCCTGCTGAGCCCTGACATCGCGGCGCGCGTCGAGGTTGCCATCGCGGCGCTGCAGTATTCGCCGAGCCCGATGGCGCAGGCGCTGAGCCACGGGCGCTCGCGGCTCATCGGCCTGATCGTGGCCGACATCACCAACCCCTACTCCGTGGCCGTGCTGCGCGGCGCCGAGAAGGCCTGCCAGGACGCCGGCTACCTCGTGATGCTGTTCAACCTCGGCAACGAGAGCGAACGCGAGCGCGAGGCCATCGATGCGCTGGCGGGCTACCAGGTCGACGGCTTCATCCTCAACACGCTGGGCCGCGGCAGCAACGTGGTCGACGCGGTCACGCTGCACGGCAAGCCGGCGGTGCTGGTCGACCGGCGCCACACCGGCATGCACACCGACTTCGTCTCGCTCGACAACCACGCCGCGATGACGGCCACCTGCGGCCACCTTGTCGAAGGCGGCTACCGCGAGCTGCTGTACGTGACCGAGCCGCAGAAGGGCGTGAGCTCGCGGCGCGAGCGCACGGCCGCCTTCGGCGCCTGCGTGGCGGCGCACGAGCCGCGCGTGGCGGGCGAGATCTTCGAATGCGTCGAAGGGGGTCACGACGCGCTCGACGAAGCCCTGCGCGCCCTGCGCCAGCGCGCCAAACGCGGTCGGCGCGCGGCCGTGGTCGCGGGCAATGCCGTGGTCACGCTGCGTGTCGCGCAGGCGATGGCACGGCTGCGCTGGCGGTTCGGCGACGACCTGGGCTTCGTCGGCTTCGACGATCCCGAGTGGGCCTCGCTCATCGGCCCGGGCCTGAGCACCGTGGCCCAGCCGACCGACGCCATCGGCCGCACGGCGGCCACCTGCCTGATCGAGCGGTTGCGCGGCCTCGACGTGCCGCCGCGCCAACTGCTGCTGCCCGGCGAACTGGTGGTCAGGGGCTCTTCACAGGCGTCCTAGCGGCGAAAACGTGCAGGCCGACGCTTCGCAGACAGCCTTCCAAAGCCTCGGCATGGGCGCGTGCGACGATGGCGCCCAGGTAGCCGTCGGGCCGCACCAGCACCCAATCGCCAGCAGCGAGCCCGTAGGCATTGCGAACGTGGCCGCCATCGTCGCGCAGGTCGCCTTTGTCGCCGAAGGTGTGAACGTGCAGGCCCGGGCGCGGCGCAACGTCGCGGCGGTCTGCGTCATAGCCCAGCAGCGTCCAGTGCGCGCCCTTGAACAGCTGGAACAGGCGCGTGGCTTGGCCGGCGGCACCGGTGACCGGTGCATCGGGCGCGCGGTTTCCCGCACGCAGGCCGTCGACGCGTGCCGGCGCTTCCACTGCGAGGGACGAGCCGGCGTACCCGAGGTCGAGCTGCTGCACCTCCCGGCCGCGCCGCATCTCGCCCCGCTTCGCATCGCCGAGCAACTTCGTGGCAAGCCCGAGCACCTGTGCGGCGATGGGGCGGCGTTCTTCCTCGTAGCTGTCGAGCAGGGTCGCGGGCGCGCCGGCGGCAACGGCCGCCAGCTTCCAGCCGAGGTTGTAGGCGTCCTGCACGCTGGTGTTGAGCCCTTGGCCGCCCGTGGGCGGATGGACGTGAGCGGCGTCGCCGACCAGCAGCACGCGGCCGTCGCGGTAGCGATCGGCCAGGCGCGCGTTCACGTGGAATGCCGAGGCCCACGAGACCGAGTGGATGCGGATGTCGTCACGGCCGGTGCGCGCGGCGACCATCGCGTTCAGGCCCTGCGCGCCGAGGTCGATGTCGCCCTCCGGCGGTATCGGTGCCTGCAGCTGGAACAGCTCGGTTCCTGCGAGCGGGCACAGGGACATCTGCACCGCCATGTCGCCTTCGTTGAACCGGTGCCACGCGTCGCGCCCGAGCCCTGTCAGCACGACATCGGCCACCACGGCACGCACGCCCAGCGTCTTGCCCGGAAAGCCGATGTCCAGCGCATGCCGCACGAAGCTGCGGCCGCCGTCGGCGCCGACGAGAAAACGCACGCGAAGTTTCTCCTCGCCCGCGGCGTCGGCCAGCCGCGCCGTGACGCCGTTTTCGTCCTGCGAAAAGCCGAGCAGTTCGCAGCCGAATTCCGGCCGGTCCCCGAGCTCGGCCAGGCGCTCGCGCATCGCGCCCTCGGTCAGGAACTGCGGGACCATCAACGGAATGCCATAGGGTTCGGCGGGCGTCGGCGCTTCGTGCGTCATCACCAGCGATTCGGTGAAGCTGCCGTCGGCGCGGTATTCCCGCGAGGGCGGGTACACGCCGCCGGCCGCGACGACGCGATCGAGGATGCCCAGGTCCTCGAAGACCTCCTGCGTTCGCGGCTGGATGCCCTTGCCGCGCGAGCCGCTGAAAGGCGCGTTCATCTTCTCGATCAGGCGGAACGAAACGCCGCGCCGCGCCAGGTCGATGGCGAGCGTGAGCCCGGCCGCGCCGGCGCCGCAGATCAGTACGTCTGCAGAAAAGTCCTGGGTCATGAAAAGCTCCAATGTGTGTAATATGCACTCAACAGGAGCGGATGCTATGCCAAAGAAAATAAATGTGCAAGATGCACATATGTCGACGCAACTGCGCGCGTTGCACGGTGCGCTGCTGACCGTGGTGAGCGTCATGAACCGCCCGCAGCGCGACGAGGCGATGGTGCGCGAAGCGGGCATTTCGCTCGATCGCGCCTTGTTTCCGTTGCTGGTGGGCATCGAGCGGGTGGGACCGATCGGCGTGGTCGAACTGGCCGACCGTGTGGGGCGCGACTACACGACGGTCAGCCGGCAGGTTGCGAAGCTGGAGAGCCTGGGCCTGGTCGAGCGCCAGGGCGGCGTTCACGACCGGCGCGTGCGCCAGGCCATCGTGACGCCGAAGGGCAAGGTGATGACCGATGCCGTGGACACGGCGCGCGAACGCCTGGGGCGCGCCATCTTCGACCAGTGGGAGCCGCAGGAATTCGAGGACCTGGTGCGGCTGCTGCAGAAGTTCGCGCACGACATCGAGGGCGCAGGCGGGCGCTAGTGTCATCCACCGAACTCAAGGGCTTCATCCTCACGCGCCATTGGCGCGATGCTGCTGCCGGCACCGAAATCGAATACTGGCTGGCCACCGATGCAGGTCCGGTGAAAGTGCTGTTGACCTCGCAGACCTGCGTCGCCTTCGTCGCCACGCGGCACCGGGCCGCGGTGCAGGCGCAGCTCGCGGCCATGCCGGGCATGCAGTTGCGCGAATTGGAGCTCAAGACCTTCCAGCAGGACCCCGTCGTCGGCATCTATGCGACGCACTTCCGCCAGCTCGGCCGATTGGCACGCGCCCTGCAGCCGCAGGGCATTCCCGTGCTCGAAGCCGACGTGCGCCCGCACGACCGCTACCTGATGGAGCGGTTCATCACGGCCGGCGTTCGGGTGGAGGGAGGTCTGGCCAACGGCGCCACCCTCGTCGACTGCAAGCTCAAGCCCGCGCCCGAATTCCGGCCCGTGCTGAAGGTGGTGTCGCTGGACATCGAGACCAGCCAGGACGAAGCGCTCTATTCCATTGCACTGGACGGCACGCCGGAGCGCGTGGTCTTCATGCTGGGCGAGCCGCCACCGGATTCGCCCTGCGAGCCGGACGAGCCCATGGACTTCGCCCTCGTCTATTGCCCGACCCGCAAGGCCATGCTCGAGCGGCTCAACGACTGGTTCGAGCGCAACGACCCCGATGTGCTCATCGGCTGGAACGTCATCCAGTTCGACCTGCGCGTGCTGCAGAAAACAGCCGACGACTGCGGGGCGCAGTTGCTCCTGGGGCGGGAGCGGCGGCCCATCGCATGGCGCACCCACCCCGGCAAGCAGGGCTATCTGTTCGCGCCCATGCCCGGGCGGGTGGTCATCGACGGCATCGACGCACTCAAGGCCGCGGTGTGGAGCTTTCCTTCGTTCAGCCTGGAGACCGTGTCGCAAACGCTGCTCGGCGAGGGCAAGTCCATCGGTGACGCGTACGACAAGATGGCCGAGATCGAGCGGCGTTACCAGCACGACAAGCCCGCGCTCGCGCGCTACAACATCCGCGACTGCGAGCTGGTGCTGCGCATCTTCGACAAGGCGAAGCTGCTGCAGTTCGTGATGGAGCGGGCCCACGCCACGGGCCTGCAGGCCGACCACTTCGGCGGCTCCATTGCGGCGTTCAGCCACCACTACCTGCCGCGCATGCATCGCCTGGGCTACGTGGCGCCGAGCGTGGGTGAGATCGCGAGCAAGGCCTACCCCGGCGGGTACGTGATGGACTCGAAACCGGGCTTCTACGACTCCGTCGTGGTGCTGGACTACAAGAGCCTGTACCCGTCGATCATCCGCACCTTCCTGGTCGACCCGGTGGGCTTGATGGAAGGTGCGAACGCCGGCGACCCGGCCCTGCGGGTCAAGGGGCCTGGAGGCACCGTTTTCTCCCGCGAGAAGCATTGCCTGCCCGAAATCGTGGCCACGCTCTGGCGCGCCCGCGACGAAGCCAAGCGGGTCGGCAACGCGCCGCTGTCCCAGGCGCTCAAGCTGCTCATGAACTCCTTCGCTGGCGTGCTGGGTGCGGCCGAGTGCCGCTTCTTCAATCCGCAGCTGGTGTCCGCCGTGACCCTGCGCGGCCACGAGATGATGAAGCTCACGCGCGAATTCGTGGAGCGCCGGGGCTACGAGGCCATCTACGGCGACACCGACTCCATCTTCATCTGGCTGGGGCGTGCCCATGCCAACGCGGAAGCGCACGCCGTCGCGGCCGACCTGGCGCGGGACATCAACGGCTGGTGGACGCGCACCTTGCGCGAAGAACAGGGCCTGGAGAACCTGCTCGAGATCGAGTTCGACACGCACTACAGCAAGTTCTTCATGCCCACCATCCGCGGCTCGGACGTGGGCAGCAAGAAGCGCTACGCGGGCCTGAGCACCGATGCCTCGGGCAAGGAGGAGATGGTCTACCGCGGCCTGGAGATGGCCCGCAGCGACTGGACGCCGCTGGCGCGCCAGTTCCAGGAGGGGCTGCTGTCGCGCATCTTCCAGGGCGAGCCCTACAAGGCGTTCGTGACCGACTACGCGCGCGCCACGCTGGCCGGCGCCAAGGACGACCTGCTCATCTACAGGAAGCGCCTGCGCCACCCGCTCGATGCCTACCTGGTCAACGTGCCGCCGCAGGTGCGCGCCGCGCGCATCGCCGACGCGTACAACGCCAGCGTCGGGCGACCCATGCAGTACCAGAGCGGTGGCTGGATTCAATACGTCATGACCCGCAACGGGCCGGAGCCGCTGGAAACACGCCATGCCCGCATCGACTACGAGCACTACCTGAGCAAGCAGTTGCAGCCGATTGCCGACGCGATCCTCCAGCCCATGGGGGAGAGCTTCATGGCGCTGACGACCTCGCAGCAAGGTCTGTTCTAGCGCGGCGACCGGGATTTCCGGCCCGCGGCAACCGAAAGGCGTGCACCGGCGATGCACGTTTTCCCGAATGTGGTGCACGCCCGCGCGCCGCGTGCACCGCGATGTCATTGGGGCGACGCAAGGGGACCTATTTTTTAGGTCACCCGTTGCGAAAAACGGTGCTTGGTGCGCTCGCCGCGCGCTCCTAGCATCCGTTCACCTCATCGCATCCACAAGGAATCCGCCATGGCCAACCTGCGCGACCCCGGTCGCCGAAGTCTCCTGAAGACGTCCCTCATCGCCGGCGGGCTCTCCGCTGGCGGCCTGCTCAGCGTGGACGCCTTCGCGCAGGGCAAGGCGCGCATCAACATGCAGCTGGGCTGGATCGTCGGGGGCAACCAGATCGGCGAGGTGGTCGCCAAGCGCATGGGCTTCTACGAGCAGGAAGGCATCGACTTCGCGATCCAGCCGGGCGGTCCCAACATCGACGGCGTGGCCATCATCGCCTCGGGCCGCTACGAGGTCGGGCAGGTGTCGTCGAGCCCGTCGATCATGCTGGCCGTGTCGCAGGGCCTGCCGATCAAGTGCTTCGCGGTGGGCGCGCAGAAGCATCCGTACACCTACTTCTCGCTGGCGAAGAACCCGGTGCGCAAGCCCGCCGACCTGGTGGGCAAGCGCGTGGGCATTCCGTCGACGGCCGCCATCCTGCTGCGCGCGCTGCTCGCGAAGAACAAGATCGCCGAGAAGGACGTGAAGATCGTCTCCATCGGCGCCGACATGTCGCCGCTGCTCACGGGCCAGGTCGACGTGGTGACGGGTTGGCTCACGAACACCACCGCCATCAAGGTGCTGGGTCCCGACATCGCCACGCTCACGCAGTGGGACGCGGGCGTGCGCCTCTATGCGCTGCCGTACTACGCATCGACCAAGACGCTGGAGACTCAGCCCAAGGTGATCGAGGCCTTCCTGCGTGCCACCGCCAAGGGCTGGCACCACGTGCGCGCCAACCGCGATGCGTCGGTGGACATGCTGGTGAAGGAGTATCCCAACCTCCAGCGCGAAGACGAGCGCGTGGCGGTCGACGTGATGCTCGAGTACGCGTTCGGCGGCGCCGCGCAGACGCAGGGTTGGGGCGCCATGGACCCGGCCGTGTGGCAGGAGCAGATCACCACCTATGCAGAGCTGGGCCAGTTCACCGCACGCACGCCGAAGGTGGAAGATGTGATCTCGCTCGACCCGCTCAAGGCCACCGCTGCCGCGCGGGCGATGAAGGGCTGACACGATGGCCGCCGTTCTCGACCCAGCCCGTTCACCCGCACCGGCCATTGCGTGCCGCGACATCGGCGTGCGATTCTTCACCGAGCGCCGCGACGTCACCGCCATCCAGAGCCTGGACCTCGACGTGGCGCACGGCGAGTTCCTCACGCTGCTGGGCCCCTCGGGCTGCGGCAAGTCGACCTTCTTGCGCGTGGTGGCTGACCTGCTGCAACCCAGCCGCGGCCACATCGAGGTGCTGTCGTCCACGCCGCAGGCCGCGCGCAAGAACCGTGACATCGGCTTCGTGTTCCAGGACGCGGCGCTGCTGCCGTGGCGCACCGCGCTGCAGAACGTGGAGCTCCCGCTGCAGGTGGGCGGCGGTGCGAGCCGCAAGGGCCGCCGCTCGCCGCAGGAGCTGCTCGAACTGGTGGGCCTGAAGGACCGCGCGCACGCCTTTCCGCATGAGCTGTCGGGCGGCCAGCGCCAGCGCGTGTCGATTGCCCGGGCGCTGGCCAGCGACCCGAAGATTTTGCTGATGGACGAGCCCTTCGGCGCGCTCGACGAGATCACGCGCGACCGGCTCAACGAAGAAATATTGCGCGTGTGGCGCGACACCGGCGTGACCATTCTGTTCGTCACGCACAGCATCCACGAGGCGGCCTTCCTCGGCCAGCGCGTGCTGATGCTGGCGGCCAACCCCGGGCGCGTGCGCGAGATCGTGCCGGTGGAGTTGCCCGCCGAGCGCACGCTCGAGATGCGCGAGACCCCCGAATTCGTTCGCCTCACAAGCCACCTGCGGCGCGTGCTGGAAACCTGCTGAGGCCGATGCCATGAACACACGCTCCCTCGACACCGCCGTGCCCGGCGCCTTCACCGCACCGCTGGACCCCGAGTACCAGGCCTGGGCCGCCGCGCGGCAAAAGCGCCTGTGGCGGCGGCGCATCCTGCCGGCGCTGGGCATCGTCGGGCTCTTGTTTCTGTGGTGGGCCGTGATTGTCGTGTTCGACGTCAAGCCCTTCATCGCGCCCACGCCGTGGGCCGTGCTGGAGACGCTCTACGCCAAGCGCGCCGTGCTGCTCGACAACCTGCTGCCCACCGCGATGGAGGCGGCCGGCGGCTTCGTGCTGGGCAACCTCGCGGCCATTGCGGTGGCGACGGTGTTCGTGCACAACAAGACGCTGCAGGACATCTTCTTTCCGGTGGTGCTGATGTTCAACGCCGTGCCGCTGGTGGCCAAGGCGCCGGTGCTGGTGCTCATCATGGGCAACGGCATGGAGCCGAAGATCACCATCGCTGCGCTGGTGTGCTTTTTTCCGACGCTGGTGAACATGGTGCGCGGGCTGGAGTCGGTCAACCCGCAGGCGATGGAGCTGATGCGCGTGCTGTCGGCCAGCAAGACCGAGATCTTCTTTCGCCTGCGGCTGCTGAACGCATTGCCCTACCTGTTCTCGGCCCTTCGCATCGCGGCGTCGATGTGCGTGATCGGTGCGGTGGTGGGCGAGTGGGTGGGTGCCACGGTGGGCATCGGCGCCATGATCCTGCAGGCCACCTTCAACTTCGATTCGCCGCTGCTCTACGCCGCGATCGTCATGAGCGCCACGCTGTCGGGCCTGTTCTTCCTGCTGGTCACCCTGGCGGAGAAGTGGGTCATTCGCTGGCAACCCGAGAGCGTGCACTGAGCACCGCCGCACTTCCAACAAGTGGCGGCCCGCGTGCCGCCGCACCCCGACATTTCTAAAGGAGACAGTTCTATGAGCCGTATTGGCGACTGGATGCAAGAGCCCGCGCACGACGTGCGCGTGGCGGCCGAATCGGACGTGGTGGTGGTCGGCGGCGGTCCCGCGGGGCAGGCCGCGGCACTGGCCGCCGCGCGCAACGGCGCGAGCGTGACGCTGCTGGAGCGCTACAACCACCTGGGCGGCCTGGCCTCGGGCGGGATGGTGCTGGTGCTGGACGACATGTGGGACAGCCACCAGCAGGAGATTTCGGTGCGCGGCATCTGCTTGGAGATGATCGAGCGCATGTCCGCGCTCGGCCTGGCCGAGTACCCGCGCCAGCAGGACTGGGGCACGCTGCCCGATTCGGTGCGGCGCTGGAAGCGCTGGGGCACCTACGACTTCCACAGCAAGGAGAAGCCGCACCCCATCTGCTTCGCCGCCGCCTTCGACCCCGACGCGTGGAAGCGCACCTCGCTGGAGATGGTGCAGCAGGCCGGCATCGAACTGCGGCTGCATTCGTGGTTCTCGCGCACGCTGGTGGAAGACGGCAAGGTGAAGGGCGTGGTCTGCGAGACCAAGGGCGGGCGCGAGGCCATCCTGGGCAAGGTGGTGATCGACACCACCGGCGACCTCGACGTGGCCGCCTCGGCCGGCGCGCCGCACATCAGCGGCAGCTACATCGTGACCACCGTGTTCCGCCTGGGCGCGGTCGACACCGAAGAGGCCGAGCGCTTCGAGCGCGAGGAACCCGTGGCCTGGCAGGCGCTGGACCGCGAGATCAAGCACATGCTGGGCGGCGCGTGGGACGCCTGGTGGCTCAAGACGCCGCTGCCGGGCGTGGTGTGGTGCAACTGCCCGCACATGCCGGGCCTGGACGGCCTGAAGGTGAGCGACCTGACGCGTGCCGAGGTGCAGGGCCGCGCCACCATCCACAAGGTGATCGAGTTCGTGCGCGCCAGGCTGCCGGGTTTTGCGAAGTGCACGCTGATCGACATGGCGCCGCAGACCGGCATCCGCCAGACGCGGCTGCTCGAAGGCGCCTACGTGATGACCAAGGAAGACGTGGCGCAGCGCACGCGCTTCGAGGACAGCGTGGCGCGGGGCCGCGACTACTACTACCCCTATCGCACGTTGCTGCCGCGCAGCGTGGAGAACCTGCTGGTGGCCGGGCGCCACTACTCGGCCACCTCGGCCGCGCAGAAAATATCGCGCGAAATTCCGCCCTGCATGGCGATGGGCGAGGCCACGGGCACGGCCGCGGCGCTGGCGTTGAACGCGGGCGTGTCGGTGCGCGAGGTCGACATCGCGAAGCTGCAGAAGACGCTGCGCGCCCAGGGCGCCGACCCGGGCGACCAGAAGGGCCCGAACGCCGACGTGCCGGCCATTGCACGTTCGTTCACCCAGGAGGCCGCATGAGCACCGCTGCACTGCCGCTGGACGGCATCCGCGTGATCGACTTCACGCAAGTGATGATGGGCCCGGTCTGCACGCAGATGCTGGCCGACCATGGCGCCGACGTGATCAAGATCGAGCGCAAGGGCGCGGGCGACCTGAGCCGCTCCACCTTCGCGCCCGTGGCGGGCCACGACAACCCGATTTTCTGCAGCCTGAACCGCAACAAGCGCAGCGTGGAAATCGACCTGCGCGACGCCGGGCAGATGGAATTGGTGAAGGCGCTGATTGCCGGCGCCGACGTGGTCACCAACAACTTCCGTGCCGGCGTGATGGAGCGGCTGGGCCTGGGCTACGAAGACTGCAAGCGCCTGAACCCGCGCATCGTCTATGCGGTGGGCACGGGCTTCGGCGAAACCGGCCCGTATGCGCACAAGGGCGGGCAGGACGTGCTGGCGCAGGCGCTCACCGGCGTGATGGCGCGTCGCGCCGACGCCTCGGTGCCGGTGTCCATCTACCCGACGGCGCTGGCCGACTACACGGCCGGCATGCACATGGTGCAGGGCATTCTGCTGGCGCTGCTCCAGCGCGAGCGCACGGGCGAAGGCCAGAAGATTGCGGTGTCGCTCTACAACTCCATGCTCGCCATGCAGATGCAGGAGGCGGCCATGGTGATGATGGAAGACTCCGAGGTGAACTGGGCCGCCATGCCGCTCTCTGGTGTGTTCGACACGCAGACCGGGCCGCTGGTACTGGTGGGCGCCTTCAAGGCCAACCCGCTGCGCGACATCTGCACGGCGCTGGGGCTCGAAGACCTGTCGCTGGACGCGCGCTACGCCACGTTGAAGGCGCAGTTCGCCAACAAGACGGCGCTGCATGCGATCTTCCACGAGCGCTTTGCCAGCGACACGCGCGAGCACTGGCTGGCCAGGCTGGAAGCGCAAGACCTGCTGTCAGCCCCGGTGCGCGACATGCGCGAGGCACTGGTCGACCCGCAAACGCTGCACAACGCGATGATTCTCGAAGGCGGTTCGTCGTCCGGGCGCAAGCTCAGGTTCATTGCCAGCCCGGTCCAGATGTCGGGCGCCAAGGCCGGCCTGCGGCGCGACCCGCCCCGGCTGGGGCAGCACACCGAAGAGGTGCTGGCCGAAGCGCGCGCGCTGATCGAGGAGGCCGGCGCATGAGCGTTCTTTTTGAAGTCGTCGACCATGTCGCCACGGTCACCATCGACCGGCCCGAGGTGCTCAATGCCATCGACCTGCCGACCGAGGCCGCGCTGCAGCGCATCTGGAGCGAGATCGAAGCGCGCGACGACATTCGCGCGGTGGTGCTCACCGGCGCGGGCGAGCGTTCGTTCTGCGCGGGCGCGGACCTGAAGAACACATCGAACCTCAAGGGCGTCGAGTACTGGGCGGCGGCGCGCCCCGGCGGCTTCGGCGGCATCGCGCTGCGCGAGACGCTGGACGTGCCGGTGATCGCGCGCGTCAACGGCTTTGCGCTGGGCGGCGGCTTCGAGATGGTGCTCGGCTGCGACATCGTGGTGGCCTGCGAGGAAGCGAGCTTCGGCCTGCCCGAGCCGCTGGTCGGCCGCCTGCCGCTGGACGGCGGCATGCTGCTGCTGCAGCGGCAGATTCCCTACCGCCAGGCCATGGGCATGATGCTCACCGGCCAGCGCGTGAAGGCGCAGCGTGCGCTGGAGATGGGCCTGGTCAACGAGGTGGTGCCGCGCGCGGAGCTCGATACGGCCGTGAGCCGCTGGGTACAGCAGCTGCTGGCCTGCGCGCCGCTGTCGCTCAAGGCGATCAAGCAGGTGGTGCGCTGCACCGGCACGCTGTCGCCGGCCGAGGCGCACCGCATGCGGCTGCCGGCGCTGGTGGCGGCGCTGCAGTCCGAAGACGCGAACGAAGGCGTGCTGGCGTTCCAGCAAAAGCGCAAGCCGCAGTGGCTGGGCCGCTAGGCAAACGCCGCTCGATGCCATGGCCTACGTCATCACCGCCGCCTGCATCGACGTCAAGGACGGCGCGTGCGTCAAGTGCTGTCCGGTCGATTGCATCTACGAAGGCGAGCGCACTCTGTACATTCACCCGGATGAATGCATCGACTGCGGCGTTTGCGTGTCCGCCTGCCCCACCCAGGCCATCTACGAAGACCTTCGGCTGCCGCCCGACATGGCGCACTTCACCGCCATCAACCGCGACTTCTTCGCGGCGAACGTCAGCGGGCTCGGTTCGCCGGGCGGCGCCGACGCGCGGCGCGTGGCCTGCGACCATCCGGCCATTGCCGCCATGCCGCCTGCGGCCGGGTGAACGGCTGCAGGCGGGGGGGGTCGGCTGATGCATGCCAGCATCCTCAAGTACTTCATCGAGGTCGCGAGCTGCGGCTCGGTGCGCAAGGCCTCCGAACGGCTCTTCGTGGCCGCAAGCGCCGTCAACCGGCAGATCCACAAGCTGGAAGACGAGCTGGGCGTGGAGCTGTTCGACCGCATGCCCAACGGCCTGCGGCTCAATGCGGCCGGCGAGCGGCTGTTGAAGCATGCGCAGGAAACGCTGCACGAATACCAGGTGATGCGCACCGAGCTCGATGCGCTCAAGGGCGAGCGCACCGGCCACGTGAAGGTGGCGGCCATGGACTCGTTTTTCGAGGAGATGCTGCCCTCGGCGGTGGAAGACTTTCTGCAGGTGTTCCCGGCCGTGACGTACACCATCACCGCGGTGCAGCCGATGGACGTGGCGCAGATGGTGATGTCGGGGCAGGTCGACGTGGGCATGACCTTCGTGAGCCGGCTGCCGGGCGGCGTCGCGGCGGTGGCGCTGGCCAACCTGCCGATCGGCGTGGTGATGCCGCCGGGCCATCCGCTGGCCAACCATGCGAGCGTGTCGCTGAAGGAGTGCGCGCGCTATCCGTTCCTGCGCTCCAGCTCGCACCCGGTCATCAGCGCGGCGCTGTCGCCCGAGTTCGCCGCGTTCTGGGACGACATGGAACCGGCCGCCACCTGCAATTCGACCCCGATGCTCAAGCGGCTGATCATCGCCGGCAAGGGCATCTCGTGCTTCTCGAAGATCGCGTTCATCGACGACCTGAAACGCGGCGACCTGATCTGGCGCCCCTTCGAACTGCCCGCGCTCGACCAACTGCAGGTCGGCATCGTGGTGCCCTCGCAGCGCGTGCTGCCGCACGTGACGCAGAACTTCGTCGGCCGCATGGCCAGGCGATTGACGCAACTGGAAATCGCGGCCGCCGCGGTGTGAGGGTTGAAACGCCAGGGCGCTGCGGCGCACTGCGCGCTGTTCGTCGACGTGTCGAGGCCATTGCCGATCAACCGTGACTGACCCACGGGTTTGCACCTGCCTTCTAGAATCCGTCCCCCAGCGGCTGCGCGCAGCCCGCGCGGAGCGCAATGCTCCTTCTCGCTTTTCTCGTTTTTCTCTCTTCGATGCCTTCCAGATTTCGCCTCGCTCTTTCTTCCGCCTTCCTCGTCTCGTCGCTTTCCTCGCTGGGCACTGCCTTCGCGGCCGAGCCCATTCCGTTCCTGAACGCCGGCGGTCAGTCGGAACGCGTGCAGGTGCCCGCTTTGGACCGCGCCGTGGTGCGCTTCGCGGGCATGGCGTCGGGTTCCTACTTCTGGCAAGAAGGTCTTGTGGCCGAACAGCTGATCGACGGTCTGGCCGCCGCCATGCACCGCAAGGAACTCGCGTTGCCCGGTGACCGGCGGCTGTTGTCGTCTTACCGCCGGATGAACGGCGGCGCCGAGCGCGCCGCCGTGCTGGTCGACGACCGCAGCGGTGAAGTGCTGGCCGCCGCGCTGGCGCACCGCGGTTGCGGCGCCGCGCCGACCTGCCGCGGCGACGACCAGCATGCGGAGCTGGCGGTGTTCCTGCGCCCCGGCGTCGATCGCGCCGAGGCGCAGCCGCTGCTGACGTGGAGCACCCAGGTGCCGAAGGACGACCTGGTCTCCGGCGAAGACGAGAAGATCGTTCGCACCGACTACATCACGCTGGACGCCACGCACACCGCGGTCCGTGTGGCGAAGCGGCCCAAGGGCTTTCCGGCGCAGGTGCCGCTGTACCCGAACGCGCAGCTGAACAGCACCTACCAGCAGACGGTGAGCAACGCCAAGGCGGGGCGCGTGATGCGCCTGCAGACCACCGACAGCCAGGAACAGGTGATCGCCTTCTACAAGCAGCTGTCGCCGCCGCTCAAGGACTTCGTGTCCGACATGAACGGCCCCGCGGGCTTCATCGCGGGCAGCAGCAAGGGCGTGGCCTTTGTCGTCAACCTGACGCACGGGCGCCGCATGCCCGCTGTCACCAACATCGAGATGGAACTCGCCGAATGAATGTGCTGATTGCCAAGACCCTCGTCGCGTCGCTGCTGCTGGCCGGCGCACTCGGCGCCCACGCACAAGGCGCGCAACCCGATGCTGCGGGGGCCGTCACCACCGAGTTGCCGGCGCCACCGCTGCGCTTGAGCGAGCAGCCGGGCATTCGCGCTGCTGTGGTCGCGATGGTCGGCTATGCGCGCGGCAGCTACACCGACCTCGACAGCCTCATTGCGACACAGGTGCTCGAGGGCATGCGCTCCCGGCACGACATCACGCGCACCGTGTGGCCCGATGGCCGCAAGGTGATCGCGTCGGTCAACGGCGGGGACCACGGCGAGAAACGCGCCGCGATGCTGATCGACGCCGATGGCAAGCTGCTGGCGCTGGGGCTGGTCAACGGCCATTGCAAGGCAGCGGCGCAGCGCGACAAGCCCGACGTGTGCAACCCGGCGCCGCAGACGGTGCTGTCGATCTTCCAGCCCGCCGGTGCCAGGCAGGCAGACGCCGCACCGCTGGTCGTCTGGGGCAAGACGCTGCCGGCCTTCCTGGCGGCCATGGCCGAGAGCGACGACCCGGCCAAGGCCGCTGACGCGCAGAAGATCGCCAGCGTCGAGTACATCGTGGGCCAACCCGATGTGCCGGGATGGCGCAAGGACGAATTGCCGCCAGGCTTTCCTGTCTCGCTACACCCGCTGCTGGTGCCGGCGGGCGAAGTGAACAGCACGGCGAGCGCGGGCAAGGTCGTGCTGCCCAAGGTGCTTGCGGGCAAGCCGATGCGCACGGACTACCAGCGCTCGCAGCGCAACGAGCCGCAGCTGCCCGACGCCGAAGTGACGCTGCGCAGCTATGCCGACCTGGAAAGCCTGGTCGACACTTACCGCAAGCTCACGAAGGGCGCGAGCCCGGAGCAGGAGGGCCGCGAAATCGTGTTCAACGGCACCGATGGCGCCGGCCGCTACAGCGTGCGCTTGCGCGATGCGAAGGAAACGGGCGTGTTCATCACCGTGGCGAGCTGGAAGCGCAAGTAGCTGCCCGATCGGTGTGCACGGCCTCGGGCTGAACGACCCGAAGCCATGGCCATCGGGCCTGGTAGTCGCCGGCCTTCTTGAGGAACAGCTCGCGCATCGGCAGCAGCGGGTTCATGCGCAGGATGCCCGCGGCCAGGTCGTCGAGCCCGTCGGGCGCATAGAGCGTTCCGTCGGCCAAATCGATGCCGACGCGGGTGCACGCGATGAGGTAGCGGTCGATGCCGTCGCGCGCGGACCGCAGCCGCGGGTAGGGGGACTTGAAGCGCGCTTCGTACCAGAGGTGAACGCGCGCCTGGTTCTTCACCTCGACGGTCGCGCCCAGGTCGGCCACGGCATGCTGCACGCGGCGGATGACGGCGTCCTCGGCCTCCCACGACAGGTCGGTGTCGTCGAAGTAGAAGACGTCGTAGTCCTTCACGCCCCAGCCGGGCGGTTTGTCGGAGCGATGGTTCCATGTCGCCTGGAAGAGGCTGCCGGCGGTCAGGAAGGCCTGGGGCAGGCCGAGGCCGGGCAGGCGCGACAGCAGGGCGGCGTTGACGGGGTCGCGCATGGCCTGCGCGATGAAGTGGGTGGGCGTCGTTGTCATGACTTCGAATGAAAAGAGGCCTGACGACCAATGCCGTCAGGCCTCGAACAGCGGTTGCCGCCGGGGGCGGGATCAGCCCACTTCTGCGATCAGCTCGATTTCGACGCAGGCACCCATCGGGATCTGCGCCACGCCGAAGGCGCTGCGTGCATGCGCGCCCTTCTCGGGGCCGAACACTTCGGCAAAGAATTCGCTCGCGCCGTTGGTCACGAGGTGCTGTTCGGTGAAGGTGCCGACCGAGTTCACCAGGCTCATCACCTTGACGATGCGCGTGACCTTGTTCAGGTCGCCCACGGCCGCGTGCAGCGTGCCGAGCAGGTCGATGGCAATGGCGCGCGCGGCCTGCTTGCCTTCGTCGGTCGTGATGTCGGCGCCGAGCTGGCCGGCCCAGACTTTGCCGTCCTTCTTGGCGATGTGGCCCGACAGGAACACGAGGTTGCCGGTGCGCACGAAGGGCACGTAGGCCGCGGCGGGCGCCGAGACCGGGGGAAGGGTGATGCCGAGGCCGGAAAGTTTGTCGTAAACGCTCATGGAGATTCCTTGTCTTGAGAAAGTGATTGTGTCCGGGTTTGCGCCAGCGCCTCGACCACTTCCCCCACGGGCTGCACGGTCACGCCGACGCTCAATGTGTGCCGGGCGCCGCCATGGAGTACACCGCGCATCGGTGACACGTCGGAGTAGTCGCGCCCGATGGCCAGCGTGACGTAGTCCTCGCCCGGCTGGCGGCCGTTGGTGGGGTCGAAGTCGGCCCAGCCGCCGGGGCTGCCGTTGTCCTCGCCGGGCAGGTACACCGACACCCATGCGTGCGAGGCGTCGGCGCCCACCAGCCGGGGCTGGCCGGGCGGCGGCTGCGTGAGCAGGTAGCCGCTCACATAGCGCGCCGGCAGGCCCAGGGTACGGAAGCACGCGATCATGATGTGGGCGAAGTCCTGGCACACGCCCTTGCGCTGGGCGAGCGCCTCGACGGCGGGGGTGTTGATCTCGGTGCTGTCCGCGTCGTAGGCGAAGTCTTCGTACATGCGCTCGGTGAGGTCCATCGCCACGTCGAAGGTGGGCCGCCCGGGCGCGAAGCTGGCGCGCGCGTAGGCCGCGAAGTCGTCGTGGCGCGGCACGTAGGGCGACGGGAAGACGAACTCCGAGGCCGCGTCGAAGGTGGCGTCCTTGCGGAAGCGGAAGCGCTCGCGCACAGTCTCCCAGGGCAGTTCGCGCGCGACGGCCGGCGACAGCACGGGCGCCGAGGTCTCCACCACGCTCTCGGCCGTGACGACGAGCCGGTCGTGCGTGGACTCGAGCGCAAAGAAGGCGCGCGTGTTGCCGTAGAGGTCGTGCTGTTCGCCGCGCTGCGCGGGGGGCGGCTCGATGGCGAGCTTGTGGCTCACGAGGCGCTGCGAACCGGTGGCCAGCGGCTTCAGGTGGGCGAGGTGCTGTGCCGTCTCGACCGGCGGCGCGTACTCGTAGCGCGTTTCGTGGGTGACGTGGAGCAGCATGGCGCGTGGTGTGTGTTGTGTTTACTTCGACGCGGCACCGAAGTGCGCGGCGTAGATCTTCGCGTAGGTGCCGTCGGTGCGGATGCCTTCGAGGCCCTGGTTGATCTTCGCCAGCAACTCGGCATTGCCCTTCTTCACCGCGATGCCGTACTTCTCGACCGGAAAGCCCGCATCGCTCACGGTCTTGAAGCCGCCCGCGGTGTTGTTGGCGAGGTAGTGCACCACCACGCCGTTGTCGGCCACCACGGCCTGCACACCGCCGGCTTCGAGTTCCTTCAGCGCGAGCGGCGTGGACTCGAAGCGCTTGATGGCGGTGCTCGACTTGCCCAGCAGCTTGCCGACCACTTCGTCGCCGGTGGTGCCGTTCTGCACGCCGACCTTCAGCGTCTTGAGGTCGTCGAATTTCGCGACGGGCGAATCGCTCTTCACGGCCATGAGCTGCTTCGCGTCGAAATACGGCTGCGAGAAGTCCATGGTCTGGCGGCGCTCGTCGGTGATGGTGATGGCCGACACCAGCAGGTCGCGGTCGCCCTGGTCGAGCGCGTTGAAGATGCCTTCCCACGGCGTGTTGACGAACTTCACCTCGATGCCGGCCTTTTGCGCCACGGCCTTCACCACGTCGATGTCGAAGCCCACGATCTCGCCCTTGTCGTTCTGCGACTCGAAGGGCGTGTAGGCGGCGTCGGTGCCGACCACGAGCACACGGGCGGGAACGGGAGCGGGCGGCGCACCGGCAGCCGTGGGTGTCGATGCGGCTTCCTGCTTGCCGCAGGCGGCGAGGACCAGGCACAGAACCGAGGCGGCCAGTGCGAAGCGGCGGTTGATGGCGGTGCAGCGCATGTGCGTCTCCTTGGACTTATCGTGGAACGCCGCGGAACCGGCTTTGCCGGGCCGCAGGCGTTGCCCCCGGCGAGGGGGGGTGCGAAGCGACACGAAGTGCGCGAAGCATGGGGGAGAGCCCGTTCACGCGCCGACCGAGCGCAGCGATTCCGAGGTCAGCGTGAAATAGCGTGTGCCGATGGCGTCCGACACATGGTAGGCGGCACTTTCGCAGTTGGCGAGCAACTGCAGGAGCGCCGGATAGTTGGCGTCGGGCCCGGCGGCGCACAGGTGCTCCAGCGTCCAGCTGGCCGGGTCGGGCAGCTCGTACGACAGCGCGGTGAGCTTGCCCGGCGCGCTGCCGGCCAGCCGCGCAATGCGCCCGCGCAGGGTCTGCGTGACCCAGGCGAGCGAGCGCGGGTTCTCGGCGTCGAGCACCAGCAGGTCGACCATGGTGGCGACGTCGCGGCGCTGCTGGTAGCGCGCATGGAAGGTGATGGTGCTGTCGAACAGCGCCACCATGGCTTCGAAGCCGCTGACCTCGTGCACGGCGCGGTTCTCGAAGCCGGCCTCCAGCGCGTTCGACAAAAAGCCCAGCCGTTCGATGTGTCGGCCGATGGACAGCAGCCGCCAGGCGTCGTCGCGCGTCATGCGGTCGGTCTGCGCGCCGGTCATCGCGGCCAGCGCGGTGCTGGCGGATTCGAGCGCGCGCAGCGCGGCGCTGGTGGCAAAGCTGCCTTCGCCGGCCTGCTCGGCGGCGCGGCGCAGGAATTCGGTCTCGGCGCGCACGATCTGGTTCCAGTTGTCCTGCGACAGGCGCTCGCGCACGGCGGCCGCGGCCTCGCGGATGCAGCGCAGGCTGTAGCCGACGCTGCCGCCGCGTTCCACATCGCCCAGTTCGGCCACGAGTGCGCGCTCGAACACACGGCGCGATTGCGGCGCGCTCGGCGCCTCGGCCGGCACCAGCGCGTTGCGCAGCGCCATGCGGTGCAGCCATTCGAGCAGCGGGCGCGAAGACTGGTCTTCGCCGCCCAGCAGGTTGAGCGTGAGGCGGGCCAGGCGCACCGCGTTCTCGGCGCGCTCGGTGTAGCGGCCGAGCCAGAACATGTTTTCCGCCGCGCGGCTGGTGACGGGTGCGCGGTGCCGCGCGAGCGAGGCCGGCGTGGCGTGCGGCTGCAGCAGGGTGGTGCGGTCGACTTCGCCGTGCGTTTGCACCCACACGTCGGCACTGCTGCCGCCGCGCTGCATCGACGCGATCTGCGCGTCGGGCCCCGCGAGCCGGGCCAGGCCGCCGGGCAGCACGCGCCACGACTGCGCGCCGTCGCTCACCGCGAACACGCGCAGCAGCATGGCGCGCGGCGCGATGTGGCCCGGGCCCATGTCGTTGGCCCAGGTGGGCATCTGCGACAGCGGCAGGTAGCCCTGCACGGTGTGCACGTCGCCCTCTCGCACGATGCGCCCGGCCCATTCGTCGAGTTCGCGCCGGCCGAGCTGGCTGCCGAGCACGGCGTCGAAGCTGGCGCGGCCCTCGAAACCGGGGTAGGTGGGCTTGATGGCGCAGTCGCCGAGCTGCGGCAGCACGGCCTCGAGCGCGGCGCGCTCGCCGCACCACCAGGTGGGAAGCGCGGGCAGCTTGAGCTTTTCGCCGATCAGGCGGCGCGCCAGCCCGGGCAGGAAGCCCAGCAGCGCGGGCGATTCGAGGAAGGCCGAGCCGGGCATGTTGGCCACCAGCACGTTGCCGGCGCGAATTGCCTGCAGCAGGCCGGGCACGCCGAGCGTGGAGTCGGGGCGCAGCTCCAGCGGGTCGAGGTACTGGTCGTCGAGCCGCTTGATGAGGCCGTGCACCGGGCGCAGGCCCTGCAGGGTCTTCAGGTACAGCCGCTGGTCGCGCACAGTGAGGTCGTTGCCCTCGACCAGCGTGATGCCCAGGTAGCGCGCCAGGTAGGCGTGCTCGAAGTAGGTTTCGTTGTACGGGCCGGGCGTGAGCAGCGCGATGTGCGGCGGCACGCCGGCCGGGCACATGCGCTGCAGCCCTTCCATCATGGCGCTGTAGGTGGCGGCCAGGCGCTGCACGTGCAGCGCCTCGAAGGCCTGCGGGAACTGCCGCGTGATGGCCAGGCGGTTCTCGAGCAGGTAGCCCAGGCCCGAAGGCGCCTGCGTGCGCTGCGACACCACCCACCAGTTGCCGTCAGGGCCGCGCGCGAGGTCGAAGGCCGCGATGTGCAGCCAGGTGTCGCCCGGCGGCTTCACGCCGTGCAGCGCGCGCAGGTAGCCGGGGTGGCCGCTCACCAGTGCCGGCGGAAGGAGGCCTTCGGCCAGCAGCTGCTGCGGGCCGTAGACGTCGGCCATCACGCGGTCGAGCACGCGCACGCGCTGCAGCACGCCGGCCTCGATCTGGCTCCAGCTCTCGGGCGAGACGATCAGCGGGAACAGGTCGAGCGACCAGGGCCGCTGCGGGCCGTTGGCGTCGGCATAGACGTTGTAGGTGACGCCGTTGTCGCGGATCTGGCGTTCCAGGCTGACGGCGCGCCGGGGCAGGTCGTTGAAGCCGCCCGTGCCGAGTTGCTCGAAAAAGGCGTTCCAGGCGGGGGTGAGCGGCGGTTGTTCGCCGGACGGGCCTTGTGACTGGGACTGCGATTGCGACGACTGTGTTTGAGACTGCGATTGCGACAGGGGCAGCGGCGGGACCGGCATGACCGGGCGTTCCGCGGCGGCGTCGTACAGCAGGGGGGCGGCGGCAGAGGGGGGCGCCGCTCCGGGCGCCGGCCGCACGGGCACGGCCGCCGTGGCCTTGCCGCGCAGTTCGTCGAAGTGGCCGGGCAGCGCGGCCGGGGCGAGCGCCGACGCCAGGGCCGCTGGAAAGTCCAGTGCCTGGGCGTCGAACAGGGATTCGTTCAAAGGTTCCACAGGAGGGGGATTGTCACACTGCCTTCACGGGGTGTCCGTGGCGGCCGTGTGCTGAATGTCCCCTTACCGCCGCAGATCCAGCGTGAACGGGAATTCGCGGCTGCCCGGCAACTCGATGGTTGCCGGCGGGGTGCGCATGAGGCCAGGCGTGTGGCCGGTCCGCGTGAAGCGCGAATGGCGCCGGCTTTCGGCCTCGTAGGCGTTCACCGGGAAGGTGTCGTAGTTGCGTCCGCCCGGATGGGCCACGAAGTACTGGCAGCCGCCCAGCGAGCGTTTCATCCAGGTGTCGACCAGGTCGAAGGTCAGCGGTGCATGCGCCGGAATGCTGGGGTGCAGGGCCGAGGGCGGGTTCCAGGCCTTGTAGCGCACGCCGGCCACGAACTCGCCCGTGACGCCGGTGGGCTGCAGCGGCAGCACCTTGCCGTTGACGGTGATGACGTGGCGGCTCTCGTTGAGGCCCGTCACGCGCACCTCGATGCGTTCGAGCGACGAATCGACATAGCGCACCGTGCCGCCGGCCGAACCCTCCTCGCCCATCACGTGCCACGGCTCCAGCGCGTTGCGCAGCGACAGCTCCACGCCCATCGCCTGCATCTGGCCCACCAGCGGGAAGCGGAACTCGAAGTGCGGCGCGAACCAGTCGGCATCGAACGCAAAGCCGGCCTGGCGCATCTCGCTGATGACGTCGTCGAAGTCCATCTTGACGAAGGTCGGCAGCAGGAAGCGGTCGTGCAGCTCGGTGCCCCAGCGGGTGACGGGGGCCTTGTAGGGCTCGTCCCAGAAGCGGGCGACCAGCGCGCGAATCAGCAGCTGCTGCGCGATGCTCATGCGCGCATGGGGCGGCATCTCGAAGGCGCGCAGTTCCAGCAGGCCGAGGCGGCCGGTGCTGGAGTCGGGCGAGTAGAGCTTGTCGATGCAGAACTCGCTGCGGTGCGTGTTGCCAGACACGTCGATCAGGATGTTGCGCAGCGTGCGGTCGACCAGCCATGCGGGCATGTTGGCGCCGTAGATCTCGCGGTTCCTGGCGATTTCCTGCAGGGCGATTTCGAGCTCGTAGACCTGGTCGTTGCGCGCCTCGTCCACGCGCGGCGCCTGGCTGGTCGGGCCGATGAACATGCCCGAGAACAGGTAGCTCAGCGACGGGTGGTTGTGCCAGTACAGCAGCAGGCTCGCGAGCAGCTCGGGCCGGCGCAGGAACGGGCTGTCGGCCGGCGTGGCGCCGCCCATCACGAAGTGGTTGCCCCCGCCGGTGCCGGTGTGGCGGCCGTCGGTCATGAACTTCTCCGCCGACAGGCGCGTTTCGAACGCGGCGTTGTAGAGGAACTCGGTGTGCGCGACCAGTTCCTTCCAGTTGTGGGCCGGGTGGATGTTGACCTCGATCACGCCCGGGTCGGGCGTGACGGCCAGCATCTTCAGGCGCGGATCGCGCGGCGGCGGATAGCCTTCCATCACGATGCGCACGCCCAGGTCGCGCGCGGTGGCTTCCACGGCCGCGACCAGGTCGAGGTAGTCCTCCAGGCGCGCGAGCGGCGGCATGAAGATGTAGAGCACGCCCGAGGCGCTGCCCTTTTTCTCGGCCGACGGCCCGTTGGCGCGGCGCGGGTCGCGCACTTCGACGCACAGCGCGGTGCGCGTGACCCAGTGGGCGGATTCGCCGCGCAGCGGCTGGCGCGTGGCGGCGTTGCCGGCGTCGTCAGCGGCGGTTGCGGTTGCGGGTCCGGTGCCTGCGGGAGCGGACGCAGTCGAGGCGGCGGCTGCTGCAGCAGCGGCGCTTCCGGCTCCCTGCATGCGCAGTGCGGCAGGCACCACCGGCGGCGTGCCGAAGGCGTAAGGGACAGCGCCCCGGTCTCCTTGCGGCGCCGTCGTCGAGGTCTCTGCATAGCGCGCGCGGTAGTCGATGGCGCTGGGCAGCACGCCGCGCGGTGCGGTCGGGTCGCGCTCGATCAGGTAGGGGTAGTCGCCCTTGCTGGCCCAGGGCTGCGAGTCCAGCGGCAGGCGGTAGCCCATGGGCGAGTCGCCCGGAATCAGGAACAGCCGGTCGTCGCGCAGGAACCAGGGGCCGGTCTTCCAGCCCGGGCCGGCGAGCGCGGGTGCATCGCCGTCCGCATTGCCCGGCTCGATGGGGAGCATGTAGCCGATCACCGCATCGAGCTTTTGCGTGAACACGCGGCGCAGGCGCACGCGTTCGAGTTCGTCGTCGAGCTTCGATTCGAACGGGTCGACGTTCACCGGCAGGCGGCGTTCACGCCAGAGGTAGTAGTAGGTGTCTTCGTAGCCGGGCTGGATGTAGCGCTCGGTCAGGCCGAGCTTGTGCGACAGCACGGTGGTGAAGCGGCGCGCGTCCTCGCTCGTGTAGTGCGTGGGAAAGCGTTCGTCGGCAAACAGCTCGGGGTCGTGCCACAGCGTCTGGCCGTCGGCGCGCCAGAAGATCGACAGCGCCCAGCGCGGCAGTTGCTCGCCGGGGTACCACTTGCCCTGGCCGAAATGCAGGAAGCCGCCGCTGCCGTATTCGGCGCGCAGCTTCTGCACGAGCTCGGTGGCGTAGCCGCGCTTGGTGGGGCCGAGCGCGTCGGTGTTCCATTCGGGCGCGTCGCGGTCGCTGGTGGCCACGTAGGTGGGCTCGCCCCCCATGGTGAGGCGCACGTCGCCGGCCTTCAGGCGCGCGTCGACCGCGTCGCCCAGGGCCAGCACTTCGGCCCATTGTTCTTCGGTGTAGGGCTTGGTGACGCGCGGCGATTCGTAGATGCGCGTGACCTTCATCTCGTGGCCGAACTCGACCTCGGATTCGTCGACCCCGCCCTCGATGGGCGCGGCGCTCAAGGGCGACGGCGTGCAGGCCAGCGGAATGTGGCCTTCGCCCGCCATCAGGCCCGAGGTGGCGTCCAGGCCGATCCAGCCGGCGCCCGGCAGGAATACCTCGCACCAGGCGTGCAGGTCGGTGAAGTCGACCGTGGTGCCGCTGGGGCCGTCGAGCGACTTCACGTCGGGCGTGAGCTGGATCAGGTAGCCCGAGACGAAGCGCGCGGCCAGGCCCATGTGCCGCAACAACTGCACCAGCAGCCAGCCCGAGTCGCGGCACGAGCCGCTGCCGCTGGTGAGCGTTTCTTCCGGCGTCTGCACGCCGGGCTCCATGCGGATGAGGTAGTTGACGTCCTGCTGCACCTGCTGGTTGATGCCCACCAGGAAGTCGATGGTGCGCTGCTCCTTGCGGTCGACCTTGTCGAGGTAGGCCTCCAGCAACGGCGTGACCGGGTCGGCCACGAGGTAGGGCGCGAGCTCTTCGGCCTGCGAGGCCGTGTACTTGAACGGAAAGTTCTCGGCCTGCGGCTCGAGGAAGAAGTCGAAGGGGTTGTAGACCGCCATCTCGACGACGAGGTCGACGGTGACCTTGAATTCGCGCGTTTTTTCGGGGAACACGAGCCGCGCCTGGTAGTTGGCGAACGGGTCCTGCATCCAGTTGACGAAGTGCTCGGCGGGTTCGACCCGCAGCGAATACGAGATCACATTGCTGCGGCAATGCGGCGCGGGCCGCAAGCGAACGACCTGCGGGCCCAACTGCACCAGGCGGTCGTATTTGTAGTGGGTGACGTGGTGGAGTGCGGCGTGAATGGACATGCGTTTTTGTGTGCAGTACTGGCAGATTGCATCGAAAAGATGTCTCTGATGAGACGCATACTAGCCCAGATGCAAAGCAATTAACGCGCCACTGAGCGTGACTTGGGGAGGGTTTGCATCATGGGAACGAGGGGTTTGGTTTGACGCCGTTTCGCACGGCGGGCGGCGGCGCGGCCTTCGCTGCACTGGGCGGCTCGCTGCTCGGCGCGGCATTGCAGCTGCAGCAACCGATGCTGTGGCCGGCGTGGCTCTATGCAGCATTGCTGCTGGCTGCCGTGGCTGGCCTCTCGTGGCGGCGCTTGCCGGCGAGGTCGCTCGTGACAATGGCGTTCGTGTGCGGCGCCATGGCCGGCGCGGGCCTCGCGGGGTCGCGCGCCGCGGCTTATGCGCAGGGCGCGCTGCGTCCCGGGCTCGAAGGGCGCGACCTGCTGGTGACCGGCGTCGTCGCGGAAATGCCTCAACGCAACGAGGGCGGCGCGCGATTCCGTCTGGATGCCGAATCCGCGCGCTGGGCCGACCGCATCGAGGGCGCAGCGCCGGTCGTGCCAGACTGCATTGCACTCGGCTGGTATGCCGAAGATCTTGCCGATGCCCCGCATGCCGGCGAGCGCTGGCGATTCACGGTACGGCTGAAGGCCCCGCACGGCAACCGCAACCCCCATGGCTTCGACGGTGAGCTGTGGATGTGGGAGCAGGGTCTGCACGCCAGCGGCTACGTGCGCACCGGCGCGCGCGACGAGCCCCCTGTCTTGCTGTCGGCCACGTGGCGCCACCCTGTCGAGCGCGCGAGGGAAGCGGTGCGCGACGCCGTGTTCGAGCGCGTGCCCGATCGTGGCCAGGCGGGTGTGATCGCGGCCCTGGTCACCGGCGACCAGAGCGCCATCGACCGCGCGGGCTGGGACGTCTTCCGTGCCACAGGGGTGGCCCACCTGATGTCGATCTCGGGCCTTCACATCACCATGTTCGCCTGGCTTGCCGCGCACGTCGTCGGCTGGCTCTGGCGGCGCAGCACGCGGCTGATGCTGCGCGTGCCGGCGCCACAGGCCGCGCTGGTCGGCGGCTTGCTGCTGGCCGCGCTCTATGCCCTTTTCAGCGGCTGGGGCGTGCCCTCGCAGCGCACGGTGTGGATGCTGGCCACGGTGGCGCTGCTGCGCCTGACGGGGCGGCGCTGGCCTTGGCCGCATGTGTGGCTGCTGACGGCCGCCGTGGTGGTGGCGGCCGATCCGTGGGCTTTGATGCAGGCGGGTTTCTGGCTCAGCTTCGTGGCGGTCGGCGTGCTGTTCGCCACCGATGCGGCGGTGCCGGGAGAGAAGAAGACAAATGCGTCTTCGCGGCTCTTTCAGTTCTTGCGCGAGCAATGGGTCATCACGCTGGCGATCACGCCGCTCGGCCTGCTGCTGTTCCAGCAGGTGTCGCTGGTCGGCTTGCTGGCCAACGCGGTGGCGATTCCGTGGGTCACGCTGGTCGTCACGCCGCTGGCGATGCTCGGTGTGACCGTGGCGCCGCTGTGGGACCTCGGGGCGCAGGCCGTGCGGTGGCTCACGATGCTGCTGCAATGGCTGGCCGGGCTGCCCTATGCCACGTTGTCGGTGGCCGCGCCGCCCGTGTGGATGGCGGCTTTCGGTGTGGCGGGCGGAGCACTGCTGGCGATGCGGTTGCCCTGGTCGCTGCGCGCGCTCGGCGTGCCGCTGCTGCTGCCCGTGCTCCTGTGGCAGGCACCCCGGCCTGCCACGGGCGACTTCGAATTGCTCGCGGCCGATATCGGACAGGGCAATGCGGTGCTCGTGCGCACCGCGACGCACAGCCTGCTGTACGACGCCGGCCCGCGCTACAGCCTCGAAAGCGATGCCGGCCACCGCGTGCTCGTACCGCTCTTGCGCGCCCATGGCGAACGCCTCGACATGCTGGTGCTGAGTCACCGCGACAGCGACCACACCGGCGGCGCGCCCGCGGTGCTCGCCATGCAGCCGCAGGCCGCGCTGCTGAGCTCCATCGAAGCCACGCATCCGCTGCAGGCACTTCGTCCGGCGCAGCGCTGCGAGGCAGGCCAGCGGTGGGTATGGGACGGGGTGAGCTTCGAAGTGCTGCATCCGTTCGACACGGACTACCGCAGCTTCACCAAGCCGAACGCGGTGTCCTGCGTGCTGCGCATCGGGAACGGCCACGCCACGGCGCTGCTGGCGGGCGACATCGAGCGGCTGCAGGAGGCCGCCCTGGTCGCGCGCACGCCGGATCTCCTGCGTGCCGACGTGCTGCTCGCGCCCCACCATGGCAGCAAGACCTCGTCGAGTGCGCCGTTCCTCGACGCGGTGCGCCCGCGCATCGCACTGGTCCAGGCCGGTTACCGCAACCGCTTCGGCCATCCGGCGCCCGAGGTGCTCGACCGGTACGCGCAGCGCGGCGTGCGGCTGGTCGAGAACACCCGCTGTGGCGCAGCGCTCTGGTCCAGCGACCGGCCGGCGGAGGTGCGCTGCGAGCGCGATCGCCGCGCGCGGTACTGGCAGCACCGCCTGCCGTGAAAAACGGGCTGACTTTTCGGTCAGGTTGGGCTCAGCGCGGTTTGCTTGCAGCCTGAAAGTGTGAACAAATTGCCAAAGACTGCGGGGAAAGTGCAGGCTGTGTCATTCGGTTGTGAATCTGCTGCGTTGTATACCTTCGTATTCATTCCGAAAGGAAACACCATGCGCTCCCCTTGCAATTTCATGCAGCCGCCGTTTGTCGGACCGTGCCCATGACTGCCGAATTCATCTCCGCCATGACCGGCCACGGCAGCGATTCGCCCTCGGCGCCGGCCCCGGAGGCGCCCGGTGCGCGCCTTCGCACGCATCGCGAAGGCGCGGTGCTCGTGCTGACGCTCAGTAACCCCAAGGCGCGCAACGCGCTCAACCCGTCGGTCTACCGCGCCGCCGCCCAGGCCGTGCGGGCCACGGCGGGGTTTCGCACGGTGCGCGCCATCGTGCTGACGGGGGAGGGCGCGCATTTTTCCGGCGGCGGCGACCTGAAGCGGCTCGCCCGGCAGCGCAAGTTCCCGGTGGAAGAGCAGCGCGGCCACATCGACGCGCTGCACGAATGGATCATGGCTTTGCACGAGGCCCCGCAACCGGTGATTGCCGCCGTCGAGGGTGCGGCCATGGGCGGCGGCTTCTCGGTGTGCCTGGCCTGCGACCTCGTCGTGGCCGCCGAGGACGCCAAGTTCGCCATGTCGTACGTCAACATGGGCCTCTCGCCCGACGCCGGCGGCACCGATTCGCTGGCGCGCGCGCTGCCCCCGCAGGCCGCGCTGGAGATGCTGCTCGACGGCACGCCGGTCAGCGCCGAGCGCCTGCACGGATGGGGCGTGGTCAACAAGGTGGTGCCCAGCGGCACCGCCTATGCGGCCGCGCTCGAATGGGCGCAGCAGCTTGCGCGCGGCCCGTTCGAGGCCCAGGCCCGCATCAAGCAACTGGTGCACGGCGCGCGCGGGCGCAGCCGGCGCGAGCAGCTCGACGCGGAGCGCGAATCCTTTCTCACCAGCCTCTACGGCGACGAGAGCGGCGAGCGCATCAAGGCATTTCTATCTCCCCGCAAAACGCACGCGGCAACCCAAGGGCCCGCGACGCAGCCTGGAAAATAAAAGTCGTCGGCCCCGTCTCCGGGCTTGGCATAAGGGGTTCTACTGGCCTTGAACTTGCTAAGCTATGGCTCAAGGAGATTGGTCGTTCCATGCACAAATTCGACGAGATGTATGAGCAGTTGCCCTATTCGGGGGCTGCGATCCGACAGCACTACAAGCGCTACGACCAATGGCTTGCGAAGCAACCCGGCGAGGTGATGCGTTCGCGGCGTGAAGAGGCGGAATTGATCTTCCGCCGGGTCGGTATCACCTTTGCCGTCTACGGCGCGAAGGACGAAGACGGTTCCGGCACCGAGCGGCTCATTCCGTTCGACCTGCTGCCGCGGATCATTCCCGCCCACGAGTGGGCGAGCATGGAAAAGGGGCTGGTGCAACGCGTCACGGCGCTCAACCGCTTCCTGCACGACGTCTACCACGACCAGGACATCATCAAGGCCGGCATCATTCCGGCCGAGCAGATCCTGAACAACGCGCAGTTCCGCCCCGAGATGATGGGCGTCACGGTGCCGCACAACGTCTACTCGAACATCTCGGGCATCGACATCGTGCGTGCCCCCGATGCCGACGGCAACGGCGAGTACTACGTGCTCGAAGACAACCTGCGCGTGCCCAGCGGCGTGAGCTACATGCTCGAGAACCGCAAGATGATGATGCGGCTCTTCCCCGAGCTGTTCAACCAGAACCGCATTGCGCCGGTCGCCCACTACCCCGACCTGCTGCTCGAAACCCTGCGCGCCAGCGCACCGGCCGCCACGGCAGAGCCCACGGTGGTGGTGCTCACGCCCGGCATGTACAACAGCGCCTACTTCGAGCACGCCTTCCTCGCGCAGCAGATGGGCATCGAGCTGGTCGAGGGGCAGGATCTGTTCGTCAAGGACGACTTCGTCTACATGCGCACCACGCGCGGCCCCAAGCGCGTGGACGTCATCTACCGTCGCGTGGACGACGACTTCCTCGACCCCGACGTGTTCCGCTCCACCTCCACACTGGGCACGGCCGGCCTCATGCGCGCCTACCGCGCGGGCAACGTGGTGATCTGCAATGCCGTGGGCACCGGCGTGGCCGACGACAAGTCGATCTACCCCTACGTGCCCAAGATGATCGAGTTCTACCTTGGCGAAAAGCCGATCCTGAAGAACGTGCCCACCTACATGTGCCGTAACAAGGACGAGCTGCAGTACACGCTCGACAACATGAAGGACCTGGTCGTGAAGGAGGTGCACGGGGCAGGCGGCTACGGCATGCTGATCGGCCCGGCCGCCACGCAGGCCGAAATCGAAGACTTCAAGAAGGCCGTGCTCGCCAAGCCCGACGGCTACATCGCCCAGCCCACGCTGAGCCTGTCGACCTCTCCAACGTTTGTCGACGCGGGCATTGCGCCGCGCCACATCGACCTGCGCCCCTTCGTGCTCTCGGGCAAGGAGGTGCAGATGGTGCCCGGCGGCCTGACGCGCGTGGCGCTCAAAGAGGGTTCGCTGGTGGTCAACTCGTCGCAGGGCGGCGGCACCAAGGACACCTGGATCCTGGAAGCCGAGCGCGCGCCCAAGGCGCCATCGCAGTCCCAGTCGCAAAGCCAATCGTCGTAGGAGCCCACACGATGCTGTCCCGCACCGCCGACCACCTTTACTGGATGTCCCGCTACACCGAGCGCGCCGAGAACACCGCGCGCATGCTCGATGTCAATTACCAGACCTCGCTGCTGCCGCAGTCCGCCGAAGTCGCCAAGTACGGCTGGCAGGGCGTGCTGTCCATCAGCGAACTGCTGCCGCTTTACAACAAGAAGTACGAGCAGATCACGCCGCACGACGTGATGGAGTTCATGGTCAAGGACGAGAGCAATGCCTCGTCGATCGTCTCGTGCCTGAAGGCCGCGCGCGAGAACGCACGCGCCGTGCGCGGCGCGCTCACCACCGAGGCCTGGGAAACGCAGAACACCACCTGGCTCGAAGTCAACCGCATGCTGCGCGCCGGCGACTTCGAGCGCGACCCGGGCCAGTTCTTCGAATGGGTCAAGTTCCGCTCGCACCTGTCGCGCGGCGTGACGCTGGGCACCATGCTGCAGGACGAGGCCTTCTACTTCTCGCGCCTGGGCACGTTCCTTGAACGCGCCGACAACACGGCGCGGCTGGTGGACGTGAAGTTCCACGCGCTGAACAGCGAGTTCTTCGGTGCCGCCACCGAGGAAGACCAGGAGTACGACTTCTATCACTGGAGCGCGATCCTGCGCAGCGTCTCGGCCTTCGAGGTGTACCGCAAGGTGTACCGCGACGTGATCAAGCCCGAGCGCGTGGCCGAGTTGCTGATTCTTCGCGCCGACATGCCGCGCTCGCTGCATGCGAGCCTGGCCGAGGTGGTGAGCAACCTGGCCAAGGTGCAGAACGAGCAGAGCGCCGAAACGCAGCGCCGCGCCGGCAAGTTGCTGGCCGACCTGCAGTACGCGCGGGTCGACGAGATTCTGGCGACCGGACTGCATGCCTACCTGACGCAGTTTCTCGACCGCGTGAATGAATTGGGCGGGCGCATCAGCCAGGACTTTCTGGTTCCTGCGCACTGAGCACGGCGCAGTTCGTCGATCGTTCTCTCAGCGCGAGAACGATTCGATGGCCACCGGAATGGCCGGCGGCGCCCAGCGGTAGGCGTCTCCCAGCACATTGCGCTCGGCCTTCTGCCCGTCCCACTGGATGTGCAGCATGTCCATCAGCGTCCACCCCGTCCAGTCCGCGCGGAACGGTTGCTGCGCGGCTTCCGGCGGCCAGGGTTGCTGGTTGCGCCACACCACCGCCGGAATGCGGTAGCCCGAGGCAGTCGACGGGCTGTGGCCCGCGCGGTCGCTGACGTGGCCCACCTCCTGCCCGTGGTCCGACAGGTACATCCAGGCCCTGTAGTCGTCCGGCTTGCCAGCGGTGCGCGTCTGTTGCAGCAGCTCGGACACCACGAAGTCGTGGTACAGCAGCGCGGCGTCGTACTCCTGGCGAAAGCGCCGTACCCAGGCGGAGCGACCTTCCTTTACCAGGCCGTTCTCGACCGCGTCTACATCGTCGTCGAAGGGGTTGGCATTCGCCGGAAAGCGCAGGCTGTAGTGCGGGTGCGCGCCCATCAGGTGGACCACGATCAGCTTGCGGTCTGTGCTGGTGTCCGCAAAGGCCTCCTGCACGCAGTCGAGGATCTCGCCGTCCAGCGAAGCGCTGGCGCGCCCCGGCGTGCGGTTGACCATGTCGACCACGTCGGCGAAGCGCGCGTGCTGCTGCTCGATGGCCAGGTCGTCGTGGTTGCTGATCCACCAGACCTTGTAGCCCGCGGCGCGCGCCAGTGCCAGCACGTGCGGCGGGTTGTCGCTCTCGGGCAGGCCGAAGTGGAACATGTTGCGCAGCGCGGGCAGGGTGCTGGCGTCGACCGACCACGCGTTCTTCAGCACGGCCATCTGCTCGCCGGTCTGTGCCCTGTGCGCCTGCAGGCGCGGTGTGGTCGGGCGGCCGTAGCCGTACAGGCCCATGTTGTCGCGGTTGATGCTGTCGGTAATGACCAGCACCACGGTGGACGGCCCGGCCTGCGTGATGACAGGCGCGATGGCCTCGGCCTGCGCCGTCAGGCGGTCGCGCTGCTTCTGCTGGTCGGCCCAGGCGGCCTGCAGCGTATGAAGTGAGTCCACCCAGTGGGTCCAGAAGATCGCGGGATGCAGCCGGCGCCATGGCTTGCTGGCATAGGCCACGCAGCACACGATCAGCGCCAGCACGACCAGCCCCCTGAGCCAGCGTGACGGGCCGGTCGTTGGGCCCGAGGCGCGCGCACCGCGCCGGGCGAACATGCCCACCAGCACGCCCGCCGCGATCACCACGGCGCACCACACGACCGCCGAACGCCAGTGCATCCGGAGGTACTCGCCGCTCTCGCGCGCGTTGGTGTTGGCCGCGGCGCCCAGCACCATCGCGCCGTCGGGCGCGGCCTGGTAGGTGTCGAGCAGGTAGGCGCGCACCGCGCCGTCGAGCGCGAAGCCCATCACCCAGAGCCAGACGAGCACCGTGCGCAACTGCCGCATGCGCGCGCTGCGCAACGGCCACAGCATCCACAGCACCGCGGGCGCGGCCAGCACCGCGAGTTGCGCGATACGGCGGCCGTCGTGGCCCAGGGCGATGAGCGCCAGCAGCGTGGCGCCGACCACGCCGCAGGCGAGCAGTGCGCTGCGGCCGGACGCGCGGCGTGCCAGGGATGTGTGGGCGTGAAGGGTGGTCAAGCGGGCAGTGCGCGGCAGGGTCGGGGCGGGCGCATTCTGCCGCGAGACAGGCGCCGTACACCGCGGTGCCCCGATGGCTGCAAGGTGCTTTCGGGGAACCCCCCGCGAAAATCAGCTCGCCGTGGCCTGGCGCACCGCGCGCTCCCAGCGCGCCATCGATTCTTCGGCCTGCGCGCGGCCCATGGTCGGGATGAAGCGGCGCTCGACCTTCCACAGCTTCGACAGCTGGCGTGCGTCGCTGTAGACCCCCGTCGACAGCCCCGCGAGGTAGGCGGCGCCCAGGGCCGTGGTTTCGATCACTTCGGGCCGCACCACCGGGATGCCCAGCAGGTCGGCCTGGAACTGCATGAGCAGGTCGTTCACGCTCGCACCGCCGTCCACGCGCAGTTCGGCCACGGGCTTGCCGCCGGCAGCCACCGCGTCGCGGCTCATGGCCTGCAGCAGCGCGGCGCTCTGGTAGGCAATGCTTTCCAGCGCGGCGCGCGCGATGTGCGCCACCGTGGTGCCGCGCGTGAGCCCGGTGATCGTGCCGCGCGCGTCCGCGTCCCAGTAGGGCGCGCCCAGGCCGGTGAAGGCCGGCACCATCATCACGCCGCCCGCGTCGGGCACGCTCTCGGCCAGAGACTGCACTTCGGCGCTGCCCTTGATGGCCTTGAGGCCGTCGCGCAGCCACTGCACCACCGCGCCGCCGACGAACACGCTGCCTTCCATCGCGTACTGCGGCGTGGTGTCGGTCTGCGCGGCGCTGGTCACCAGCAGGCCGTTGTGCGAGGGCTGGAACGCGCCGCCCGTGTGCATCAGCAGGAAGCAGCCGGTGCCGTAGGTGTTCTTGGCCATGCCGGCCTCGAAGCAGGCCTGGCCGAACAGGGCGCTCTGCTGGTCGCCCGCCACGCCGCCGATGGGCAGCGAGCGCCCGAACAGCGCGGCGTCGGTGTCCGCGAAGTGCGAGCTCGACGGCTGCACTTTCGGCAAGAGCGCGGCGGGAATGTCCAGCGCCTTCAGCAGGTCGGCGTCCCAGGTGTTGTCGTGCACGTTGAAGAGCATGGTGCGCGAGGCGTTGCTCACGTCGGTCACATGCACCTTGCCGCCGGTGAGCTGCCACATGAGCCAGCTATCGATGGTGCCGAAGGCCAGCTCGCCGCGTTCGGCCTGTTCGCGCGCGCCGGGCACGTTGTCCAGCAGCCAGCGCAGCTTGGTGCCGGAAAAATACGCGTCGATCACCAGGCCGGTCTTCTCGCGGATGGTGTCCGTCATGCCGTCGTCGCGCAGTCGGGCGCACAGGGGCTCGGCGCGCCGGTCCTGCCACACGATGGCGTGGTGCACCGGCTGGCCGGTCTTGCGGTTCCACAGCACGGTGGTCTCGCGCTGGTTGGTGATGCCGATGGCATGGATGTCGGAGGGCTGCAGCTTGGCCTTTGCCAGCACCTCGCGCGCGGTGGCCAGCTGGCTGCGCCAGATTTCCATCGGGTCGTGCTCGACCCAGCCGGGCTGCGGGTAGATCTGCGTGAGTTCCTTCTGCGCGATGGCGACGATATGGCCTTCGCGGTCGAACACGATGCTGCGGGAGCTGGAGGTGCCCTGGTCGAGGGCGAGCAGGTAAGTGGTCATGGGGTGATGGTTCCTCTGGGGCCGGTCGATGGGGCGGCATTGTCTTGCTCCTTCCCCTTCCGGGGGAAGGCTGGGATGGGGGCAGGCCTTCGATGACAGGCCGCGCTTCTTCGCAAGCCGTCGTGCCCCCACCCCGACCCTCCCCCGGAAGGGGAGGGAGCCATGCGGGAGGCGTTCATGGCTCGCGCGCGATTTCGAGCCGGACCTGCGCAGCGTGCAGCAGGTCGGCAAAAGGCACCGGCGGCTCGGCATCCGTGAACAGCCGGTCGATCTGCGACAGCGTGCCCAGCTGGATCATCGCCGGCCGGTTGAACTTGCTCGCATCCGCCGCGAGCCACACCTCGCGCCCCTGCGCGATGATGGTCTGCGCCACCTTCACCTCGCGCAGGTCGAAGTCGCGCAGCGACCCGTCGGCCTCGATGCTGGACACGCCGATCAGCGCGATGTCCACCTTGAACTGGCGGATGAAGTCGACGGTCGCCTCGCCCACCACGGCGCGGTCGCGCGGGCGCACCGAGCCGCCCGCCACGATCACCTCGCACGAGGTGTTGCCGCTCAGGATGGTCGCCACGTTCAGGTTGTTGGTGATCACGCGCAGCCC
Organism: Variovorax monticola; assembly: GCF_051216855.1. Classification (NCBI taxonomy): domain Bacteria; kingdom Pseudomonadati; phylum Pseudomonadota; class Betaproteobacteria; order Burkholderiales; family Comamonadaceae; genus Variovorax; species Variovorax monticola. The sequence goes on along the minus strand of NZ_JBPJZP010000001.1, from coordinate 790,834 downwards.
GGTGTGGCGCATCAGCGCCTTGGCGATGGCCTCGGTGGTGGTGCCGATGTTCAGGATCAGCGAGCAGTCGTTGGGCACCAGCTCCGCCACGCGGCGGGCAATGCGGGCCTTGCCGTCGGCATGCAGGCTTTCGCGCTGCTGGTAGCCGATGTTCTCGGTGGTCGAGCTGGGCATGCGCACCCCGCCGTGAAACCGCGTCAGCAAGCCGGCGTCGGCCAGCCGTTGCACGTCGCGCCGCACGGTCTGCAGCGTCACGCCGAGCATCTCCGCCAGCTGTTCGACGGTGATGGAGCCGCGCGTGCGCACGGTCTCCAGGAGGTTGATCTGGCGCGGGTTGGAGTTCACAGGGGCGTCGTGGAAGGCAGGGAAACTGCGGCAAGGGTACAGTGCGCGTCACTTTAAAACGAAAGAAAACGAATCCGGGTAAGGGAAAACTCGGAGGAAATTCGCGCCAAAAGGAACCCAAGTGAAAAATCTCGAAAATACAATGGCCGCCGTTGGTGACCAAAGTCCTGCATTCCCGGAGCCCCTTCCAGTGAGCGATTTCTCCCCCGATTCAGCTGCCTCCGCATCCGGCCCCAACGCCGATTGCGACGTGCTGGTCGTCGGCGGCGGCATCAACGGCTGCGGCATCGCGCGCGACCTGGCGGGCCGCGGCTGGCGCGTGGTGCTGTGCGAAAAGGACGACCTTGCCTCCCACACCTCCTCGTCTTCCACCAAGCTGATCCACGGCGGGCTGCGCTACCTCGAGTACTACGAGTTTTCTCTGGTGCGCAAGGCGCTGCAGGAGCGCGAGGTGCTGCTCAAGAGCGCGCCGCACATCATGTGGCCGCTGCGCTTCGTCATGCCGCACGACCCGTCGATGCGCCCGGCCTGGATGGTGCGCATCGGCCTGTTCATGTACGACCACCTCGCAAAGCGCGAGGTGCTGCCCCCTTCGCGCAGCGTCGACCTGCGCCGCCACCCGGCCGGCAAGCCGCTCAAGGACCAGTACAAGCGCGGCTTCGTGTATTCGGACGGCTGGGTCGACGATGCGCGCCTGGTGGTGCTCAACGCGCTGGACGCGCAGTCGCACGGCGCCGAAGTGCTCACGCGCACCCGCTGCGTTCACGTGCAGCGCGGCGCCAACGACTGGGTCGCCACGCTCGAAGGACCCGACGGCGCGCATCGCACGCTGCGTGCCCGCGCGGTGGTCAACGCGGCGGGGCCGTGGGCCGAATCCTTCCTGCGCGGCGTGGCCAAGTCGGCCAGGGGCGAGGCGCTGGCCACCAAGAGCCTGCGCCTGGTCAAGGGCAGCCATATCGTGGTGCCGCGCCTGTTCGAGCACGACCACGCCTACATCTTCCAGAACCCCGACAAGCGGATCATCTTCGCCATTCCCTACGAGGACGAGTTCACGCTGATCGGCACCACCGACATCGAGATCAGCGGCGACGACCCTGGCGCGGCACGCATCGCGCAGGAAGAAATCGACTACCTCTGCACGCAGGCCAGCCGCTACTTCGACAAGCCCGTCGTGCCGGCCGACGTGGTGTGGACCTACTCGGGCGTGCGCCCGCTGCTGGACGACGCCTCGGGCGACCCCTCGGCCGTCACGCGCGACTACCTGCTGGAGTCGAACACCACCGCCGCGCCGCTGCTGTCGGTGTGGGGCGGCAAGATCACCACCTTTCGCAAGCTGGCCGAGGACGCGGCCGACGAGGTCGGCAAGATGCTGGGCCCGTCGAGCGCGCAGCGCCTGGCCTGGACCGAAGGCGCCTTCCTGCCGGGCGGCGACCTGTCGGCCTGGATCGGTGCGGCGAAGCGGCCCGACGACGACTTCGAGCGCTTCGTGTCGGCCGTGCAGGCCAGGAACCCGTGGCTCTACGGCCAGCTGGCGCGGCGCCTGGCGCGGGCCTACGGCGCGCGCATTGCCGACGTGCTGGGCGACGCGACATCCTTTGCCGACCTGGGCGCCGAAGTGGCGCCCGGCCTGTTCGAGCGCGAGCTGCGCTTCCTGCAGAACCACGAGTGGGCCGTGAGCGCACAGGACGTGCTGTGGCGGCGCTCCAAGCTCGGGCTGCACTACACGCCCGAACAACGCGAACAGGTCGAGGCCTGGCTGCAGGGCCATCCGAAGACGGCGTGAAAAAGAACGGCTGACCGAGGAGGGCAGGCAGAAAAGAAGCGATCGACGCGACAGAGAAGAAAAGCGATACAAGACCGGCGGCTGAACCAAGACCCGAAACGGGCGGAGGGGACACATGCAACTGACTCTGGAGCGCGTGACCAAGAAGGTCGGCGCGCACATCTGGCTCTACGAGCAAAGCATCGCGCCTCGAAGCGGCGCGGTGACTGTGCTGCTCGGTGCCACGCAGGCCGGCAAGACCAGCCTGATGCGCCTGATGGCGGGGCTCGACACGCCCACCGAAGGCAAGGTGCTGGTCGACGGCAAGGACGTCACCGGCATGCCGGTGCGCGAACGCAACGTCGCCATGGTGTACCAGCAGTTCATCAACTACCCGTCGCTCACGGTGGCGGACAACATCGCCTCGCCGCTCAAGCTGCGCGGCGAGACGAACATCGAGGCGCGCGTGAAGGCGCTGGCCGACAAGCTGCACATCGGCATGTTCCTCGAGCGCTTGCCGGCCGAGCTGTCGGGCGGGCAGCAGCAGCGCGTGGCGCTGGCCCGCGCGCTGGCCAAGAACGCGCCGCTCATGCTGCTCGACGAGCCGCTGGTCAACCTGGACTACAAGCTGCGCGAGGGCCTGCGCGAAGAGCTCACGCAGCTGTTCGCCACCGGCGACTCGACCGTGATCTACGCAACCACCGAACCGGGCGAGGCCCTGCTGCTGGGTGGCTACACGGCCGTGATGGACGCCGGCGAGCTGCTGCAGTACGGCCCGACCGCCGAGGTGTTCCATGCGCCGCAATCGCTGCGCGTGGCGCGCGCCTTCAGCGATCCGCCGATGAACCTGCTCCCCGGCACGGCCACGGCCGGCCGCGTGCAACTGACCGGCGGTCCCGTGCTGGCGCTGGCCGTGCCCGAAGGCGTGTCTGGTGCCGTGACCGTGGGGCTGCGCGCGAGCGCATTGAATGTCAATTCGGGGGCGGGCGACATCGCCTTGCCCGGCAAGGTGGAGCTGGCAGAGATATCGGGCTCCGACACCTTCGTGCACGTGGACACCGCGGTGGGCGAACTGGTGGCGCAGCTCACCGGGGTGCACCGTTTCGAGCTGGGTGCCTCGATCACGCTGAATTTCAGCGCGGCGCAAGCCTATGTGTTCGATGCCGGCGAAAAGCTGGCGCTGGCGCCCGCGTGGCGCAAAGGAAACTAGCCATGGCACGCATCGACCTCGACCTGGCCCACGCCTACCGCGCCAACCCCAGGGAGGACGGCGACTACGCCCTGCTGCCGCTGAAGATGAGCTTTCGCGACGGCGGCGCCTACGCCCTGCTCGGCCCTTCGGGCTGCGGCAAGACGACCATGCTGAACATCATCTCGGGCCTGCTGGAGCCGTCGCAGGGCACCGTGACCTTCGACGGCCGCGACATGACGCGTGCCACGCCGCAGGAGCGCAACATCGCGCAGGTGTTTCAGTTCCCGGTGATCTACGACACCATGACGGTGGCCGAGAACCTCGCGTTTCCGCTGCGCAACCGCAAGGTGCCCGAAGACCAGATCAAGAAACGGGTGGGCGAGATCGCCGAGATGCTCGACATGAGCGGCCAGCTCAACCAGCGCGCCGCCGGCCTGGCCGCCGACGCGAAGCAGAAGATTTCGCTGGGCCGCGGGCTGGTGCGCAGCGATGTGTCGGCGGTGCTGTTCGACGAGCCGCTCACTGTGATCGACCCGCACCTGAAGTGGCAGTTGCGCCGCAAGTTGAAGCAGATCCACCGCGAGCTGAAGCTCACGCTCATCTACGTGACGCACGACCAGGTCGAGGCGCTCACCTTCGCCGAAGAGGTGGTGGTCATGACGCGCGGCAAGGCCGTGCAGGTGGGCAGCGCCGAGGCGTTGTTCGAGCGGCCGGCGCACACCTTCGTCGGGCATTTCATCGGCTCGCCGGGCATGAACTTCCTGTCGGCCCAGAGCGCGAACGGCACCATCGAGGTGGCCGGCACGCCGCTGGTGCCCACGCGCGAACTGCCGCCCGGGCCGCTGAAGGTCGGCATCCGCCCCGAGTACCTGCGCCTGTCGGGCGCGGGCGCCGCCGGCGCGGTGCCGGCGGTGGTGAAGAACGTGCAGGACGTGGGCACGCACGTGATGCTGAGCGTGGAGGCCGGCGGCAGCATGCTGAAGGTGCGGCTGCATTCGGACGACCCGGCCCCGGTGGTGGGGAACACGGTGTGGCTGCGGGTGCTGGATGCGCACACGTGCTACTACAAGGACGAGGAGCTGGTGGCATGAACAACCCGATCTCATTCGCTCGCGCTCCCTTGCCTGTCTCCCTCCCTCGCTGGGGGAGGGCAGGGGTGGGGGCAAGCGGCGTCTCCACCGGGCGCCCTGCCCGGCCCCATCCCAACCTTCCCCCAGCGGGGGAAGGAGCAACACCATGAACGCCACCAACAAACCCATCAACCAGAAGGCCTGGTGGCTGATCCTGCCGGTGCTGATCTGCGTGGCCTTCTCGGCCATCGTGCCGCTGATGACGGTGGTCAACTACTCGGTGCAGGACATCATCTCGCCCGAGCGCCGCGTGTTCGTGGGCACCGAGTGGTTCGCCGCCGTGATGCGCGACGACGAGTTGCATGAGGCGCTGCTGCGCCAGCTGGGCTTTTCGCTGTCGGTGCTGCTGGTCGAAATTCCGCTGGGCATCGCGCTCGCGCTGTCGATGCCGGCCAAGGGCTGGAAGTCGTCGGCCGTGCTGGTGGTGGTGGCGCTGTCGCTGCTCATTCCATGGAACGTGGTGGGCACCATCTGGCAGATCTACGGGCGCACCGACATCGGCCTGTTCGGCCACACCCTGGAAGCCATGGGCATCCAGTACAACTACACCGGCAGCGCAACCGACGCGTGGCTCACGGTGCTGGTGATGGACGTGTGGCACTGGACGCCGCTGGTGGCGCTGCTGTGCTTCGCGGGCCTGCGCTCCATTCCCGACGCCTACTACCAGGCCGCGCGCATCGACGGTGCGAGCAAGTTCGCGGTGTTCCGCTACATCCAGCTGCCCAAGATGCGCGGCGTGCTGATGATCGCGGTGCTGCTGCGCTTCATGGACAGCTTCATGATCTACACCGAGCCCTTCGTGCTGACGGGCGGCGGGCCGGGCAACGCGACCACCTTCCTGAGCCAGTACCTCACGCAGAAGGCCGTGGGGCAGTTCGACCTGGGGCCGGCGGCAGCGTTCTCGCTGATCTATTTCCTCATCATCCTGTTGTTCTGCTTCGTGCTCTACAACTGGATGCAGCGGGTGGGTACGCAGCAAGCGGAGGTGGAGCAATGAACGACAGGCGATTCCACAAGCGCAGCATCTTCCTGGTGCTGTACATCCTGTTCGCGCTGTTGCCCATCTACTGGATGATCAACATGAGCTTCAAGACGAACGAGGAAATCCTTTCGCATTTCTCGTTCTTCCCGCAGCACCTGACCTGGGCCAACTACGCGCGCATCTTCACCGACGAGTCGTGGTACTCGGGCTACATCAACAGCCTGATCTACGTGGCGATCAACACCGTCATCTCGCTCACCGTGGCGCTGCCGGCGGCCTATGCGTTCTCGCGCTATTCGTTCCTGGGCGACAAGCACGTGTTCTTCTGGCTGCTGACCAACCGCATGACGCCGCCCGCGGTGTTCCTGCTGCCCTTCTTCCAGCTCTACACCACGGTGGGCCTGATGGACACCCACCTGGGCGTGGCGCTGGCGCACCTGCTGTTCAACGTGCCGCTGGCGGTGTGGATCCTCGAAGGCTTCATGAGCGGCATTCCGCGCGAGATCGACGAGACGGCCTACATCGACGGCTATTCGTTCCCGCGCTTCTTCGTGCGCATCTTCCTGCCGCTCATCAAGGCCGGCGTGGGCGTGGCGGCCTTCTTCTGCTTCATGTTCAGCTGGGTCGAGCTGCTGCTGGCGCGCACGCTCACCAGCGTGAACGCCAAGCCCATCGTGGCGACCATGACGCGCACGGTGAGCGCCTCGGGCATGGACTGGGCCACGCTGGCGGCTGCCGGCGTGCTCACCATCGTGCCGGGCGCCATCGTGATCTGGTTCGTGCGTCACTACATCGCCAAGGGTTTCGCGATGGGCCGCGTTTAAGTCGTCAAGGAGCACCGAATGTTCAACTGGATGGTATGGACCACCCCGGTGGCCGTGTTCTTCACCTGCATCGCGCTGATGCTGGTCGGCATGACGGTGTGGGAGTTCAAGTCGCCCACCACCTTGCGGCGCGGCTGGCTTCCCATCGAGACCACGCGCGGCGACCGCCTCTTCATCGGCCTGCTCTGCGCGGCCTACATCAACCTGGCCTTCGTCGGCCTGGCCGGCAAGTTCCAGGAATGGATGAGCCTGGAGGCCGAGCCGTCGATCTGGATCGGCTTGGCGATCTCGATGGTCGTGCTCGCGCTGGTCATGCGCAAGGGCTGAACCCAACCGGTTTTTCGACGGACGTCCGGCTCTCCGCCTCCCCGGAGCCGCGACCAGACAGAGCGGGGAAGTACCAACCGAGGAGACACAGTCATGAAGATGCGCTACACGGCACTGGCAATGGCGGCGGCAATGTTCGCCACGCACGGCGCCTGGGCCGGCGAGGCTGAAGCCAAAAAATGGATCGACAGTGAATTCCAGCCATCGACCTTGTCCAAGGACAAGCAGATGGAGGAAATGAAATGGTTCATCGATGCAGCCAAGAAACTGCAGGGCAAGGGCGTGAAGGAAATTTCGGTCGTGTCCGAAACGCTCACCGTGCACGAGTACGAATCGAAGACGCTGGCCAAGGCCTTCGAGGAAATCACCGGCATCAAGGTCAAGCACGACATCATCCAGGAGGGTGACGTGGTCGAGAAGCTGCAGACCTCGATGCAGTCGGGCAAGTCGATCTACGACGGCTGGATCAACGACTCCGACCACATCGGCACGCACTACCGCTACGGCACCGCGCTGGCGCTGACCGACCAGATGACGGGCGCGTGGAAGGATTACACCAACCCCGGTCTCGACCTGAAGGACTTCATCGGCACCAGCTTCACCACGGCGCCCGACAAGAAGATGTACCAACTGCCCGACCAGCAGTTCGCCAACCTGTACTGGTTCCGCGCCGACCTGTTCGCGCGCAAGGACCTGCAGGACAAGTTCAAGGCCAAGTACGGCTACGACCTGGGCGTGCCCATCAACTGGTCGGCCTACGAGGACATCGCCGCCTTCTTCAGCGAAGACGTGAAGACCATCGACGGCAAGCCGATCTACGGCCACATGGACTACGGCAAGAAGGACCCGTCGCTGGGCTGGCGCTTCACCGATGCATGGCTGTCGATGGCCGGCGCCGCGGACAAGGGCATTCCCAACGGCCTGCCGATCGACGAATGGGGCATTCGCGTGGCCGACGACAAGTGCACGCCGGTGGGCGCGGCCGTGTCGCGCGGCGGTGCGACCAACTCGCCGGCCTCGGTCTATGCGCTGACCAAGTACATCGACTGGATGAAGAAGTACGCGCCCAAGGAAGCCATGGGCATGACCTTCGGCGAGTCGGGCCCGGTGCCGGCGCAGGGACAGATCGCGCAGCAAGTGTTCTGGTACACCGCCTTCACGGCCGACATGATCAAGCAGGGCCTCCCGGTGGTGAACGCCGACGGCACGCCGAAGTGGCGCATGGCGCCCGGCCCGCACGGCCCGTACTGGAAGGACGGCATGCAGAACGGCTACCAGGACGTGGGCTCGTGGACCTTCCTGAAGTCCAACGACCCCGACCGTGCCGCGGCGGCCTGGCTCTATGCGCAGTTCGTGACCTCGAAGACCACCTCGCTGAAGAAGTCGATCGTCGGTCTCACGTTCATCCGCGACAGCGACATTCGCTCCGACTACTTCACCCAGAACGCCGCCAAGTACGGCGGTCTGATCGAGTTCTACCGCAGCCCCGCGCGCGTGGCATGGACGCCCACCGGCAACAACGTGCCCGACTACCCCAAGCTCGCGCAGCTCTGGTGGAAGAACGTGGCCGTGGCGGTGACGGGCGAGAAGACGCCGCAGGCCGCCATGGACAACCTGGCCAACGAGATGGACGACGTGATGGGCCGCCTGCAGCGCGCGGGCATGGCCAACTGCCCGCCCAAGCTCAACGCCAAGAGCGATCCGAGCAAGTGGCTGAGCAGCGACCACGCCCCGTGGAAGAAACTGGCCAACGAAAAGCCCAAGGGCGAGACGGTGGCTTACGAGAAGCTGCTGACCGCCTGGAAGGAAGGCCGCGTCAGGTAAGAAAAAGAGGGCTCACGCCTTCTTTCTTTCTCCTCCCCCGCTGGGAGAGGGCAGGGGTGGGGGCACGGCGGCGCATCGATTGCCGTCGGCCTGGTCAACGCCGCTGGCCCCTATCCCAACCTTCCCCCAAAGGGGGAAGGAGCAAAGACAATGGCGCGGACATCCCGGCTTTCTTCCGCTGCCTCATGAACATCCAATTCCGCTGCGACCCCGCGCTGTTCGACCTGCTGCCGCGCCCGGTGCCGGCGAAGGCAGCGCTGCCCGACTGGCTGCGGCAGATGGCGCCCAGGGTGCCGTCGCCGGTGCACCAGCGCAGCATCCGCACCGTCAAGCAGTGCCCGCCGTTCGTGGATGCCATGACGCACGGCTTCATGGTGCTGCTGCCGTGCGACGTGACCGTGCAGGCGGGGCAGTTCAGCTGGGACTGGCCGCTGCCCGCGCTGTCGGTGCCCGGTCATCCGCGCGCACCGCTGAGCTTTCATGTGCCCGAGCAGATCGCGGGCTCTCCGCTGGCACACGGCACGCAGGCGGCTGTCAAGTTCAACAGCTTCTGGACGATAGAGCTCGACGACGGGTGGTCGCTCATGGCGGTGCATCCGGTGAACCGCGACGACCTGCCGTTCCGCCTCGTCACGGGGCTGGTCGATGCCGACCGCTTCAACGAGGTCGGCATCAACTTTCCCGCCGTCTGGACCGACCCCGGCTTCCACGGCGTGCTGCCGCGCGGCACGCCGGTGGCGCAGTGCTATCCGGTACCGCGCGAGCCGCTCGAGCTTTCGTGCGCGCCCATGTCCGAAAGCCGGGTGAAGGGTTACGAGCAGCTCGCCGAGAAGATCATGGCCGGGCCCGGCGTGTACCGGAAGGCGTTTCGCAGCAAGCGCGGCGGCGCGGGCTGACGGCGCTCAGGCCGGCGTGGCGCGCAGCGTGGCGCGCAGGTCGTCCAGGTTCAGCCAGAGACGCCCGGTGGGCGCGGTGGCCAGCGCATGCGCGATGCGCCCGAAGGTGTTCTCGTGCAGGCGGTAGGCGCGGCCATACGCACGCAGGGCCTCGTCCATGCGGCCTGACTCCTGCAGCACGATGCCCAGGTTGACCTCCACCTCGGCCCGCGGTGGCGACACGCGAAGCACCTGGCGCAGCGCGTCGGCCGCACCGTCGTGATCGCCCAGGTCCTGCAGCAGCAGCGCCAGCTCGAACCACAGGCCGCCCTGGGTGGGGGCCAGCGCCACGGCCTGCCGCAGTGCCTGCGCTGCTTCGTCCACCCGGCCCGCGGCCTTGAACGTGAGGGCCAGCGCGTGGAGCGGTTCTTCGCGTCCGGGCATCGAGGCCACGGCATGTTCGTGATGGTGCAGCGCCTGTGCGAAGTCGCCCGCAGCCCTTGCCACATCGCCGGCCAGCAACAGCGACGGGCCGTGGCCGGGGCGCAGCGCGAGGCTCTCGGCAATGGAGGTGCCGGCCTCGGCGAGCGCGCCCTGCGCCAGCTGAAGCCGCGAGAGCAACTGCAGCACGGCGGGGTGCGGCGGGTGCTGCAGGCGCGCGTGTTCGCAGAGTTGTCGCGCCTGTGGGGCCTGCCCGGCGTTGGCGAGGCGAATTGCCAGCGCCAGGAGCTGTTCGACGGAGGCGGGGGACGCGGGAGCAATGGGCATGGCGTGGTCGGCGGCGCGGTGCGTCGAAGCTCGCTCAGCCCGCGATCGAACGCTGCAGGTTGAGCCGCGCCCGCGTTTCTAGCAGCGCATGCATGCGCGGCGTGGCGTAGATGGCCGGGCGGTCCAGGAAGCGCTGAAGAATCTCGCGCCGGCGCGGCAAGCGCACTTCGAGCGGCACGAAGGCGTATTCGGCGCCTACCTGCTGCTCGTAGTCGTCGAAGCGCGCGCGCTCGGCGCCGAGGATCGACAGGTCGATGTCGATCAGCAGTTCGGCATCGCGGCCTTCGGGCACCGCGTCGTGCCGCGTGGCCATCACCAGCGCATGAACCCGGTCGGCCGCTGCGTCGCCCGCGCCCGCCGCGCGCAAGGCCTGCCGGGCCCAGTCGGCGCTGCGCGCTTCGTTGTCGTGCGCGTGCACGTCATAGACCGCGTCATGGAACCAGAGCGCGAGCGCGACTTCGCCGGGGCGCTCGGCCAGCGCCTGCTCGCGCTCGAACCAGGACAGGCATTCGCCCAGGTGCTGCATCGTGTGGTAGTGGCGCTGGGGTTCGCCGTAGCGGCGCTGCAGCTCGGCGCACAGCGCGTCGTCTGGCAGCGTGACGCCCAGCGCCTGCCAGGCCTGGTGCCAGTTCGCGCGCAGCGCCTCGGGCGTCATGGCGTCTACTGCTCCATCGCCGCCTTGACCTCTTGGCCGAGGTCGAGCACGGACATGGCGTAGTAGCTGCTCCAGTTGTAGCGCGTGATCACGTAGAAGTTGCGCGTGCCGGCCACGTAGCTCGGCGGCGCGTCGGCGCCGTTTTGCAGTTCGATCAGCGCGAGCAGGCCCGTGTGGCGAATGCCGTCGCCCTCGGGCACCGCGCCGGCGGCCACGAAGCTGTCGGCGCTGAAGGTCGGCAGGATGTCGGGCGCCATCAGCACCGCCTTCTGCAGCCGTGCCTCGTCGAAATGCACCGGGTAGATGGCCGGCATGCCGGGCTTCCAGCCAAAGCCCTTGAAGTAGTTGGCGACCGAGCCGATCACGTCGGCCGGGTTGTTGACCAGGTCGATGCGCCCGTCGCCGTCGAAGTCGACCGCGTACTTGGCGATGCTGCTGGGCATGAACTGCGGCATGCCCATGGCGCCGGCATAGCTGCCCAGCGGCGTGAGCGGGTCGTCGGCGGTGCGGCTCTCGGTGCTCAGGAAGCTTTCGAGCTCGCCGCGGAAGAAAGCCTGGCGCTCGGCCGCGCGCGGATGGCCGTCGGGGAAGTCGAAGGACAGCGTGGCCAGCGCGTCGATCACGCGGAAGCTGCCCATGTTGCGCCCGTAGATGGTCTCCACGCCGATGATGCCGACGATGATTTCAGGCGGCACGCCGTACACCTGCTCGGCGCGCGCCAGCGTGCCGGCATTGGCGCGCCAGAAGCGCACGCCGGCCGCGATGCGCACCGGGTCGATGAAGCGGCTCCGATACGCCTGCCAGTTCTTCACCGTGCCGACCGGTCCCGGCAGCATGAGCCGCGGCACGTTGGGCAGGAAGCGTGCGCTGCCGATGGTGGCGCGCACCCAGTCGCGGTCGAGGCCGCGGCGCTGGGCCACCTCGTCGGCGAAGCGCATGGCGTCGTCGCGCGTGGCGTACAGCGTGCTGCCGCGCACCGGGCTGGTCGCAGCCGTTCGGCCGTTGGAGGACTTCTGTGCTGCAGCTCCCGTGGACGCTGCGCAGCAGGCGACGAAGAGGGCGGCTGCCGCAGCGGCGCGCGACGGCGTGGGAAGAAAAAATCGCATGGGAGGCATTGTGCCGCCGGCTCGCGCGGCGCCTGTTCGGGGACACATGTGGTTTCAGCCGCGCGGGTCGGCGCTGGGCCAGGCGAGGCGGCGGAACTCGGCGCGCAGGGCGGACAGCGAGCCGGAGCGCGAACCCGGCGTGGCCGCCGCATAGCGCTGCGCCTCGAGCTTCAGCAGCCAGTCGCGCACGGCGTGCGCGGCGGGGCCGAAGCGCGCGTCGGCCGCCAGCGCCATCTGCCGCGGCGGGGCCGTGTCGGGCAATGGGAGGCCGGCCTTCGCGAGCCTTGCACGCGCCTGGCCCAGCAGGCGCAGCCACGGGTCGTGGCGGCTGCGCTCCCACAGCGTCCATGCCGCGCCGGCCAGGCTCGCGCCGATCAGCAGGTAGAGCAGCACATAGGCCAGGTCTTCCAGGCTCGGCGCCTCGAAGCCGATGTTCTTCAGCAGGTTGAGCTGGCGGCTCTGGGTGTAGTTGAGCACCCACTGGTTCCAGCCGTTGTTCACGGCCTCCCAGGCGGCGCGGATGTTCTGCGCGAGCGTGGGGCTCATGGCGCCGATGGCGCCGGCGAACAGGCCGGGCTGCGGCACCAGCCGCTGCTGCTGGCCGATGCGCCCGGGCGCGACCGAGCCCGTCGGGTCCACGCGCGTCCAGCCGGTGCCTTCCTGCCACACCTCGGCCCAGGCGTGGGCGTCGCTCTGGCGCACCACCCAGTACTTGTCCAGGCTGTTGAACTCGCCGCCCTGGTAGCCGGTGACGATGCGCGCCGGCACGCCCAGGTTGCGCATCAGCACCACGAAGGCCGAGGCGATGTGCTCGCAGAAGCCCTCCTTGCGGTCGAACCAGAACTCGTCGGCGGTGTCGTTGCCGTACACCCCGGGCTCCAGCGTGTAGGTGTAGCCGCCGGTGCGCAGGCGGCGCAATGCGGCCTGCACGAAGGCCCGCGCATCTGCGTTGGCCAGCGCGGGGTCGGCCCGCATGTCGGCGGCCAGCGCGGCGGTGCGCGGATTGGTGCCCGGCGGCAGCGCCAGGTAGGCCTGCAACTGGCCGCCGGTGCGCTTGAGCGGGCCGCTCGCGAACTGCGTGTAGCTCTCGGCGCGGTAGCGCACCAGGTCGTTGAGCGGGCGGTTCGTGATCCATTGCAGGTCGGGCGTGCCGCTGACTTCGACACCGGGCGCATCGGGTGCCTTGGGGGCGGCGTCCAGCGTCAGCAGCCAGGGCCGGTTGCTGGCTTCGAGCGTGACCTCGTAGCGCACCGGCTCGCCGCTCACGCGCAGGTTGGAAGACCACTGGCCGCCGCGCGCCCACGACGGCAGCGCGGTCCATTCGCGGCCGTCGAACTGCCCGAGCACCGGGCCGCGAAAGTACAGCTGGCTTTGCGCGGGCGGCTGGTCGCCCTCGAACTTGATGCGCGCGGCGATGCTGTCGTCCAGCGCCAGCTCGGCGATGGTGCCCACGCGCATGGTGTTCGACAGGCCGGTGCGCCCCGTCATGGCGTCGCTCGGCGTGCCCCACAGCGGCGCGAAGCGCGGGAACAGCAGGAACAGCGCCAGCATGATCGGCGCGCCGGCCAGCGCCATCCACCCGGCGGTGCGCGCGGCCTGCATCAGCGGCGGGCGGCCCACCGGCATGTGCGCATTGACCAGCGCCGTCAGCAGGCCCAGCAGCGCCAGCAGCATGGTGAAGGCGGTCAGCAGCGACTGCGAGTAGAAGAAGTTCGTGAGCATCGCGAAGAAGCCCAGGAAGAAGATCACGAAGGCGTCGCGCCGGGCGCGCAGCTCCAGCGTCTTCAGCGCCAGCAGAATCACGACCAGCGTCACGCCCGCGTCGCGGCCCAGCAGGGTGCGGTGCGTGGCGTAGGTGGCGCCCAGCGTCATCGCCAGCAGCGCGATGCGCCACCACTTGGCCGGCAGGGGCTGCGCCTGCACCGCGAGCATGCCGCGCCACACAAGCACCATCGCGGTGATGGCGGTGCACCACCACGGCAGGTTCTCCACCTGGGGCAGCACGATGAGGGCGATGACGGCCAGCAGGAACAGGGTGTCCCTCGCGTCCCGCGGCAAGGCGGCCAGCCGGGTCATGAGCTTGTTCATGCGCGCGCTTTCTTCTTCAGCACAGGGCCAGCGCCTCGAGGCATGCGCGCTTGTGCGCTTCGCCCTGCGAAGGCTTCACCACGCGGCCCGCCACGCGCACGCCGTAGTCCACGCCCAGCCGGTCGGCCATCAGCACCCACGCACACAGGCGCGAGATGCGGGCTTCCGCGTCGGCGATGCCGGTGTGCTGCGCGTCGAGCCAGAGTTCTTCGCGCTGCGTTTGCTGGGTGTCGCGGCTGACGAGGTCTTCCGAGCCGGCGGCCTGCGCGCGGGCGGCCTTCTTCCAGACGACCAGCTTCAAGGGGTCGCCGCGCCGGTAGGCACGCACGCCGTCGTACTCGCCTGCGCTGTGCGAGCGCAGCGCGGCGGACACCGCGGCCGCGCCCGACAGCGGCTCGCCCGGCGGCAGCGGCGGTGGGTGCGCTTCGGGCGTGGGGTACACCAGCATCCGCGCGGCCGGCCGCCACACCGCCCATACGCGGAAGGTGCCGAGCGGAAACCGGGTTTCCGCCGTCAGCGGCGGCACCGGATGCAGGCCCCGCCGTTCGGGCTGGAAGGCGATCTCCACGGTCGACGTGCCTTCGGCCGGCACGTCGGTCCAGGCCCATTGCCCGCTGCCGCGCACGGCCATGCCGATGCCGTAGCGCACGCTGCGCCGCGTGTTGTGCAGCACCACGCGAAAGACGGCAGCGGCGCCCGCGTAGTGGGGCTCGGGTGCCACCATGTGCATCGCCAGCCCGCGCAGCGTGCCATGGCACACGTGCATGCCCACGCCCACGCTCCCGGCCAGCAGGAAGGTCAGCAGGTAGCCCAGGTTGAGCTGGTAGTTGATCGATGCGACCAGCAGCACCAGCAGCGTGGCCGCCAGCGTCCACCCGGCGCGCGTGGGCACGATGTAGACGTTGCGCTGCGTCAGCGCCAGCGTGTCCGACGGCGGGCGGCGCGACAGGAACCAGCCGTCGATGCGCGAGCGGAGGGCGCCTGCAGGCCTCACGGCAAAGGCACTGCCGCGATCATGGCGCGCACCTGCTCGACCGCGCCGCGGCCCGCGTCACCCACGGGCGTGAGGCGGTGCGCGATGGTCTGCGGCAGCACGGCCTGCACATCGTCGGGCGCGACGTAGCTGCGGTTGGCCAGCAGCGCCTGCGCCTTGGCCGCGCGCAGCACCGCGATACCGGCGCGCGGCGACAGGCCCTGCAAGAACCAGCGGCCCGAGCGGGTGGCGGCGATCAGGTCCTGCACGTAGTCGAGCAGCGCATCCGCCGCGTGCACCTGCTGCACGCGCTGCTGCAGCGCGGTCAGCTCTTCGGCGGTCAGCAGGGCGGGCAGCGTGGCCAGCATTTCGCGGCGGTCGGCGCCCGCGAGCAACTGGCGCTCGGCGGCGCGGTCGGGGTAGCCGAGCGAGATGCGCATCAGGAAGCGGTCGAGCTGCGACTCGGGCAGCGCGAAGGTGCCGAGCTGGTCCTGCGGGTTCTGCGTGGCGATCACGAAGAAGGGCGTGGGCAGCGGGCGGGTCTCGCCTTCGACGGTCACCTGCTTTTCTTCCATCGCCTCGAGCAGCGCGCTTTGTGTCTTGGGGCTGGCGCGGTTGATTTCGTCGGCCAGCAGCACCTGCGCGAAGATCGGGCCGGGATGGAACACGAAGGCCTGCTGCGCCCGGTCGTAGATGGCCACGCCCGACAGGTCGCCCGGCATCAGGTCGGCCGTGAACTGCACGCGCGAAAAATGCAGCCCGAAGGTGTGCGACAGCGCATGGGCCAGCGTGGTCTTGCCCACGCCGGGCACGTCCTCGATCAGCAGGTGGCCGCCCGCCAGCAGGCAGGCCACGCAGTCGCGCACCTGGGCCTCCTTGCCCACGATCACCGTGTTAAGCTGATTTAGCAATGTGGCCAGCTTCGCAGCGACGTCCATATTTGTATCCATATGCAAACGATACCGTAAGACCTGTCGGCCCCATGCCGCGTGAGGTCTAGGCGTGGCGACAGAGACACATGGGCACGTGGCGATAGACACATGGGCAAGACCGGCTACTTCACACACCGCGATTTCTGGAAGCACGACATGGGCGAGGGGCATCCCGAGTGCCCTGGTCGACTGGACGCCATCGAAGACCGCCTGCTGCTCACCGGCGTGGGCGATGCCCTCGAGCACTGCGAGGTGCCGCTGGCCACCCTGGCGCAGATCACCCGGGCGCACAGCGCGGCGCACGTAGAAAACCTCGAGGCCCTGCACCAGCGCCTGGTGGCCGACGAGCCCGCCGGCGGTCCCGACCACGCGCAGGTCGACCCCGATACCGTGCTCACCCGTTTCACCCTGCTGGCAGCGCGCCGCGCCGCCGGGGCCGCGATTGCCGCGACCGACGCGGTGATGGCCGGCGAGCTCGAAAACGCCTTCTGCTCGGTGCGCCCGCCCGGCCACCATGCGTGCCGCGAGCAGGCCATGGGCTTCTGCTTCTTCAACAACGTGGCCATTGCGGCGCGGCACGCGCTGGACGCGCACGGCCTGGAGCGCGTGGCCGTCGTCGACTTCGACGTGCACCACGGCAACGGCACCGAGAACATCCTGTCGAACGACCCGCGCGCGCTGATGGTCGGTTTCTTCCAGCACCCGTTCTACCCGTACAGCGGCACCGACCATCCCGCATCGAACATGCTGAACATGCCCATTCCGGCCTACACCCGGGGCATGGACGTGCGCGAGATGATCGAGGCCGTCTGGATGCCGCGGCTGGAGGAATTCAAGCCGCAGATGGTGTTCATCAGCGCCGGCTTCGACGCCCATCGCGAAGACGACCTGGGCCAGCTCGGGCTCAACGAGAACGACTTCGCCTGGATCACCGCTCGCGTGCACGACGTGGCCAGGCGCCATGCCAGGGGCCGCATCGTGTCGATGCTCGAAGGCGGCTACAACCTCGACGCCCTGGCGCGCAGCGTGGAAGCCCACATCCGCGTGCTGGCGGATCTTTAGCACGGCCGGCGCACGCTGGCGCGCCCCGCTTTTTTCCAAGAGATGAATTTCAACGACTTCACCCAACGCCTGAGCCAGGTCGATGCACGCGGCCTGGGCATCGAACTCGCCGCGCTGGTGGCCTGCGTGGCCGCGGCCTGGGCCTTGTGCAAATGGTTCGGGCGCGACCAGCCCAAGGACTCCATCTGGTTCGGCGAGCGCACCTTCGACGGCGTGCTGTTCCCGCTGCTGGCGCTGGTGCTCACCGAGGTCGCCCGCCGCGTGGTGATCGATTTTCAGACCGTGCTGGTGCTGCGCATCGCGGTGTCGGTGTTCCTGTCGCTGGCGGTCATCCGGCTGTTCGCGCGGGTGCTGCGCGCGGTGTTCCCGGCGTCCAACCTCGTGCGGCTGCTGGAGCGCACCATCTCGTGGCTGGCCTGGATTGCGGCGGTGCTGTGGATCGTGGGCCTGCTGCCGCCGGTGCTGGCCGAGCTCGACGACATCACGCTGGCCTTCGGCAAGACGCGCGTGAGCCTGCAGACCATCTTCCAGGGCGTGCTGTCGGCCGGGCTGGTGCTGGTGATTGCGCTGTGGATCGCCAGCACCATCGAGAAGCGCATCCTGCGCGAAGCCGTTACCGACCTGTCGATGCGCAAGGTGGCGTCGAACGCGGTGCGTGCCTTCCTGCTGCTGGTGGGGCTGCTGTTCGCGCTGTCGGCGGTGGGGGTGGACCTGACGGCGCTGTCGGTGCTGGGCGGCGCGCTCGGCGTGGGCCTCGGGTTCGGCCTGCAGAAGCTGGCGGCCAACTACGTGAGCGGCTTCGTCATCCTGCTGGAGCGCTCGATCCGCATCGGCGACAACGTGAAGGTCGACACCTTCGAGGGCCGCATCACCGACATCAAGACCCGCTACACCCTCATTCGCGCGGGCAACGGGCGCGAGGCCATCGTGCCGAACGAATCGCTCATCACCAGCCGGGTGGAAAACCTGTCGCTGGCCGACCGCAAGTTCAACATCACCACCACCATCGTGGTCGGCTACGAGAGCGACGTGGCGCAGGTGCAGTCCATCCTGTGCGAGGCCGCCAAGGCCCAGCCGCGCGTGATGACCGACCCCGCGCCGGTGGCCTTCCTGATGAACTTCGCGCCCGACGGGCTGGAGTTCACGCTGAACTTCTGGGTGGCCGACCCCGACAAGGGCAAGGACAACCTGCGCTCGGACATCAACATCGCCATCCTCGACGGGTTGCGCGGTGCGGGCATCGACATTCCCTATCCGCAGCGCGTGGTGCGGGTGGAGTCCCTGCCCGCCGCCGCGGAGCCCGCGGTGTTGAATTCCGCCGACCGCTGATCGAGCGCCAGCTGGCGGGTGTCAGTCCGGGCGCCTCGTGGCCTGCGCATCGGCCGCGGCGCGCGTCTGCCAGCCGAGCCGCCTCGCGAGCGACCTCGAGCGCGGTATGTCGCGCAGGAGCGGCGGGATCGACAGCGCCAGCAGCAGCGCGGCAAAGGGCACTACGCAGACGAAGCCGACGTACTTGAACCCCAGCGCCCCCACCGCCCCGCCCAGCACGAACATGCACACCAGCCCGCCCGACCTGCGCAGCCGGGCGCGGTCATGGCGAACCGGCGCCGGGCCGGTGCCCGCGCGCCGATTCCAGTAGAGCATCTTGCCCAGCTCGATCCCCACGTCGGTGATGTTGCCCGTCATGTGGGTGGTGCGGATGCTGCCCCCCGACGTCTTCGACGCCACCGCGTTCTGCAGGCCCATGATGAAGGACAGCAGCAGCACGGTGAGCGGCACCGCGAAGGGCGTCGGCCATGTCAGCGTGATGGCGCCCATCAGGCCGAACGGAAACATGAGCGCGGCTTCCAGCAGCAGCGGCAGTGCGTACACACCGTGCAGGCGGTGCTGCCGGCTCCAGTTGACGAGCATGGCGCACACGGCCGCGCCGCTCATGAACGCCAGGATGGCGCCCAGCGCATTCAGCAGCAAGGTGGCGTTGCCCAGCACCATGCCGTCGGCCAGTTGCGAGGCGAAGCCGGTCATGTGCGAGGTGTACATGTGCAGCACCAGGAAGCCGCCCGCATTGATGGCGCCGGCATTGAAGGCCAGCAGCAGGCCGAGCGCCAGGTTCGTCGACGGCGCCCGGTGGCGGTTGGTGAGAAAGCGGAGTCTGCGCATGGGCACCTCGAAGGCCGAAGCCGGCCGGCCTTCGGGCTGTCAGTGCTGTTTCCAGCGCCAGTTCTCGATCTCCGGCATGTCCTTGCCGTGGCGCACGACGTAGGCCCTGTGTTCGAGCAGCCGGTCGCGCAGGTGCTGCTGCACATGGCCGGCGGTGTCGCGGATGCGCGGCACGCGGTCGATGGCGTCGGCCGCCAGGTGAAAGCGGTCGAGCCGGTTGAGCACCGTCATGTCGAAGGGCGTGGTGGTGGTGCCTTCTTCCAGGTAGCCGTGCACATGGAAGTTGCCATGGTTGCGCCGCTTGTAGGTCAGCCGGTGGATCAGCGCCGGATAGCCGTGGAAGGCGAAGATCACCGGCG
The DNA here is from genome assembly GCF_051216855.1 of Variovorax monticola. Classification (NCBI taxonomy): domain Bacteria; kingdom Pseudomonadati; phylum Pseudomonadota; class Betaproteobacteria; order Burkholderiales; family Comamonadaceae; genus Variovorax; species Variovorax monticola. Next base: position 771,470 of record NZ_JBPJZP010000001.1, on the reverse strand, counting down.
CGTCGGTGCTGAAGATCGAATCGAACACCGCGTCGTCCAGCCCGTGCGGATGGCCCGAGGGCGATTCGAGCGCCATCAGGTCGACCACGTTCACCACGCGCACTTTCAGGTCGGGCAGCAGCGTGCGCAGCAGGTCGACCGCGGCCATGGTCTCCAGCGTGGGCACGTCGCCGGCGCAGGCCATCACCACGTCGGGCGCCACGCCGTTGTCGTTGCTGGCCCAGTCCCAGATGCCCAGGCCCACCGTGCAGTGGCGCTCGGCCGCGGCCATGTCCAGCCACTGCGCCTCGGGTTGCTTGCCGGCCACGATCACGTTGACGTAGTTGCGGCTGCGCAGGCAGTGGTCCGTCACGGACAGCAGCGTGTTGGCGTCGGGCGGCAGGTACACCCGCACCACCTCGGCCTTCTTGTTGACCACGTGGTCGATGAAGCCCGGGTCCTGGTGGCTGAAGCCGTTGTGGTCCTGCCGCCAGACGTGGCTGGTCAGCAGGTAGTTGAGCGATGCGATGGGCCGGCGCCACGGAATGTGGCGCGTCACCTTCAGCCATTTCGCATGCTGGTTGAACATCGAGTCGACGATGTGGATGAAGGCCTCGTAGCACGAGAAGAAGCCGTGCCGCCCCGTCAGCAGGTAGCCTTCGAGCCAGCCCTGGCACAGGTGCTCGCTGAGCACTTCCATCACGCGGCCGTCGGGCGCGACGTGGTCGTCGCCGGGCAGGATCTCGGCGGTCGACGTGCGGTTGCTCACCTCGAACACCGCGCCCAGGCGGTTCGAGGTGGTCTCGTCGGGGCCCATGAGGCGAAAGTTGCTGTCCGCGGCATTGAGCCGCATCACGTCGCGCAGGAACTCGCCCATGACGCGCGTGGCCTCGGCATCCACCGCACCGGGCTTGGACACTGCCACGGCGTAGTCGCGGAAGTCGGGCAGCTTGAGGTTCTTCAGCAGCAGGCCGCCGTTGGCGTGCGGGTTCGCGCTCATGCGGCGTTCGCCTCGGGGTGCGAGCGCGGCGATGTCGGCGCGCAGGGCGCCTTCGGCGTCGAACAACTCCTCGGGCCGGTAGCTTTGCATCCATTCCTGCAGCAGGGCGATGTGCGCCGGCTTGTCGGCGAAGCCGGTGAGCGGCACCTGGTGCGCGCGCTGCGTGCCCTCGATGGGTACGCCGTCCACCGTCTTCGGCCCGGTCCAGCCCTTGGGCGAACGCAGCACGATCATCGGCCAGCGGTGGCGGCGGCTGAAGCCGTCGGAGCGCGCCTCCACCTGAATGGCGCGGATGGCGTCGAGCGATGCGTCCAGCGCGGCCGCCATCTGCCCGTGCATCAGCGCGGGGTCGTGGCCCGACACGAAGCGCGGCTCGTAGCCGTTGCCGCGCATCAGCTGCGTGAGCTGTTCGTCGCCGATGCGCGCGAGCACCGTCGGCCCGGCGATCTTGTAGCCGTTCAGGTGCAGGATCGGCAGCACCGCGCCGTCGCGTGCCGGGTTCAAGAACTTGTTCGAATGCCAGCTGGCCGCGAGCGCGCCGGTCTCGGCCTCGCCGTCGCCGATGACGCAGCAGGCCAGCAGGTCGGGGTTGTCGAACACCGCGCCGTGGGCATGCAGCAGCGAATAGCCGAGTTCGCCGCCTTCATGGATCGACCCCGGCGTCTCGGGCGACACGTGGCTCGGTATGCCGCCGGGGAAAGAGAACTGCGTGAACAGGCGCTTCAGGCCCTCGGCATCCGGCGAGATGTGCGGATAGACCTCGCTGTAGGTGCCTTCGAGGTACGTGCTGGCCACCACGCCCGGCCCGCCGTGGCCCGGACCGGCGACGAAGATCGCGTCGAGGTCGCGAGCATTGATGGCCCGGTTCATGTGCGCATAGATGAAGTTCAGGCCCGGCGTGGTGCCCCAGTGGCCGAGCAGGCGCGGCTTGATGTGTTCCAGCGTCAGCGGCTCGCGCAGCAGCGGGTTGCCCATCAGGTAGATCTGGCCCACCGAGAGGTAGTTGGCGGCGCGCCACCAGGCATCCAGCAGGGTGAAGTCTTCTGAAGCGTTCTGGGTGGATGTCGAGACCATGTCGGACCGCCTGCTGGGTGAGGGTAAGCAGTCCAGTATGGGACGGCGCGCCCGCACTGTCTTTGATGAAGCTCAATGCAAGTCGGTAGACAAGAGGATCTTTGCTGCCGGCGAGCTGTGCAAACATCTTTACGACTCGGCATCGCCTATGCGTCCGACACTGTTTTATAATTGTGAAAAGCACGATCGTTCTTTTTTGCCGGCGCCAATGCCATCGAGAAGAGCGCAGAGGCTGCAAAGGTCGCGTCCTAGAATGACCGGCTGCCCTCAAAAGCCCCCTTTTTGCAATCCAATGGAGTCAAGTCAATGAAGGTTCTTGTACCTGTCAAGCGGGTCGTCGACTACAACGTCAAAGTGCGCGTGAAGAGCGACGGCACCGGGGTGGACATTGCCAACGTGAAGATGAGCATGAACCCGTTCGACGAGATCGCTGTCGAAGAGGCGGTGCGCCTCAAGGAGAAGGGCATCGTGACCGAAGTCATCGCCGTGTCTTGCGGTGACGCCAAGTGCCAGGAAACCCTGCGCACCGCGATGGCCATCGGTGCTGACCGCGGCATCCTGGTCGAGACCACCGAAGAGCTGCAACCGCTGGCCGTGGCCAAGCTGCTCAAGGCGCTGGTCGACAAGGAACAGCCCTCGCTGATCATTTTGGGCAAGCAGGCCATCGACGACGATGCCAACCAGACGGGCCAGATGCTCGCTGCGCTGGCCGATCTGCCGCAAGCCACCTTCGCCTCGAAGGTCGAGCTGGCCGCCGACAAGGTGACCGTATCGCGCGAAGTCGACGGCGGCATGGAGACGCTGACCCTCACGCTGCCGGCAGTCATCACGACCGACCTGCGCCTGAACGAGCCGCGCTACGTGACGTTGCCCAACATCATGAAGGCCAAGAAGAAGACGCTCGATATCTTCAAGCCTGAAGACCTGGGTGTGGACGTCAAGCCCCGGCTGAAGACCTTGAAGGTCAGCGAACCGCCCAAGCGCGGCGCAGGCATCAAGGTGGCCGACGTGGCTGCGCTGGTGGACAAACTGAAGAACGAAGCGAAGGTGATCTGAACATGACCGCACTAGTTATTGCCGAACATGACCACGCCAGCATCAAGCCGGCAACCCTGAACACGGTGACTGCTGCCATCGCTTGCGGTGGCGACGTTCACATCCTCGTGGCTGGCGCCAATGCAGCGGAAGCGGCCAAGGCAGCCGCACAGATCGTTGGCGTGTCGAAAGTCATCGCCGCCGACAGCCCGAGCCTTGCCGAGAACCTCGCTGAAAACGTGGCGGCTCAAGTCCTGGCGATTGCCAGCAACTACAGCCACATCCTGTTCCCCTCGACCGCCAACGGCAAGAACGTGGCGCCCCGCGTGGCTGCCAAGCTGGACGTGGCGCAGATCAGCGACATCACGAAGGTGGACAGCCCCGACACCTTCGAGCGCCCGATCTACGCCGGCAACGCCATCGCGACGGTTCAGAGCAGTGATGCCACCAAGGTGATCACCGTTCGCACGACCGGCTTCGACGCCGCAGCAGCCACCGGTGGCACCGCAACCGTCGAAACCGCCGAAGGCGTCGCAGACAGCGGCAAGTCGAGCTTCGTGAGCCGCGAAGTCACCAAGAGCGAACGCCCCGAACTGACCGCCGCCAAGATCATCGTCTCCGGTGGCCGTGCATTGGGCAGCGCAGAGAAGTTCCAGGAAGTGATGGCCCCGCTGGCCGACAAGCTCAATGCAGGCCTGGGCGCCAGCCGCGCAGCCGTCGACGCAGGCTACGCCCCCAACGACTGGCAAGTGGGCCAGACCGGCAAGATCGTCGCGCCGCAGCTGTACATCGCAGCGGGCATCTCGGGCGCCATCCAGCATCTGGCCGGCATGAAGGACTCGAAGGTCATCGTCGCGATCAACAAGGATGAAGAAGCACCGATCTTCAGCGTGGCCGACTACGGCCTCGTCGCCGACCTGTTCGTGGCCGTGCCCGAACTGGTCAAGGCGCTCTGACCGCACCGCTGCAATGAGCCAGAGGGCATCGTTCGCGATGCCCTTTTCGTATCCGCTGTATCTGGAGACAAGACATGAGCTACACCGCCCCCCTCAAGGACATGCTGTTCGACATCGAACACCTGGCCAACATCGGCGAAATCGCCAAGCTGCCGGGCTTCGAGGAAGCCGGCCTCGAAACCGCGCAGGCCGTGCTCGAGGAATGCGCGCGTTTCAACCAGGACGTGGTGGCGCCGCTGAACATCGAAGGCGACCGCAATCCCTCGTCGTTCAAGGACGGCGTGGTGACTACCACGCCGGGCTTCAAGGAGGCCTTCGCGCAGTACGTGTCGGGCGGCTGGCAGGGCTTGCAGCATCCGGCGGACTTCGGCGGCCAGGGCCTGCCCAAGACCATCGGCGCGGCCTGCGGCGAGATGCTCAACTCCGCCAACATGAGCTTTGCGCTGTGCCCGCTCTTGAGCGACGGCGCCATCGAGGCGCTGCTCACGGCCGGCTCGGATGAACTGAAGGCGGTGTACCTCGAAAAGCTCGTGAGCGGCCAGTGGACCGGCACGATGAACCTCACCGAGCCGCAGGCCGGCAGCGACCTGGCCATGGTGCGCAGCCGCGCCGAGCCCGAGGCCGACGGCACCTACAAGGTGTTCGGCACCAAGATCTTCATCACCTACGGTGAGCACGACATGGCCGAGAACATCGTGCACCTCGTGCTGGCCCGCGTGAGCGGCGCGCCCGAAGGCGTGAAGGGCATCAGCCTGTTCGTGGTGCCCAAGTTCATGGTCGGCAAGGATGGTGTGCTGGGCGAGCGCAACGACGTGCACTGCGTGAGCATCGAACACAAGATGGGCATCAAGGCCTCGCCGACCGCCGTGCTGCAGTACGGCGACCACGGCGGTGCCGTGGGCTACCTCGTGGGCCAGGAAAACCGCGGCCTCGAGTACATGTTCATCATGATGAACTCGGCGCGCTACGCCGTGGGCATGCAGGGCATTGCGATCGCCGAGCGGGCCTACCAGCACGCCGTGGCCTACGCCAAGGACCGCGTGCAGAGCCGTCCGGTCGACGGCTCCATCAACGCCAGCGCGCCCATCATTCACCATCCCGACGTCAAGCGCATGCTGATGACGATGCGCGCCTACACCGAAGGCTGCCGCGCGATGGCCAGCGTGGCCGCCGCCGCCTACGACGCCGCGCACCACAGCGCCGACGCGGATGCGCGCAAGCAGAACCAGGCCTTCTACGAATTCATGGTGCCGCTGGTCAAGGGCTACAGCACCGAGATGAGCCTGGAAGTAGCCTCGCTCGGTGTGCAGGTGCACGGCGGCATGGGCTTCATCGAGGAAACGGGCGCGGCGCAGTACTACCGCGACGCGAAGATCCTGACGATCTACGAAGGCACCACCGCCATCCAGGCCAACGACCTCGTGGGCCGCAAGACCGCGCGCGACGGCGGCCAGACCGCCAAGGCCATCGCCGCGCAGATCGAGAAGACCGAAGCCGAGCTGGCCAAGAGCGACCACCCGGCGGCGGCTGCCGTGCTCAAGCGCCTGACGGCCGCGCGGCTGGCGTTCATCGACGTGGTCGATTTCGTGGCCGGCCAGACCAAGGCTTCGCCCAACGCGGTGTTCGCGGGCAGCGTGCCCTACCTGATGCTCGCGGGCAACCTGGTGGCCGGCTGGCAGCTCGCGCGCTCGCTGATCATTGCGCAGGACCTCGCCTCGCGCAGCTTCGACACCGACTTCATGCTGGCCAAGATCGCCACCGCGCGTTTCTATGCCGAGCACATCCTGAACAAGGTGCCGGGCATTCGCGACAGCATCGTCGACGGCGCCGAGAGCGTCACGGCCCTGGCGCTCGAGGCGTTCTGACACGCCCCCCGCTGTCGCCCATCTGACGGGCGGCAGCAGCCTCTCTGTCTTATAAAACCGCACACTCATTTCCGGAGACAACATGTCCAAGCTGCCCCCCGTCCTCGCGAACCTGCCGCTGCCGATCATCGGCTCGCCGCTGTTCATCATCAGCAACCCCAAGCTCGTGATCGCGCAATGCAAGGCGGGCGTGGTCGGCTCGATGCCGGCACTCAACGCGCGCCCCGCGGCGCAGCTCGAGGAGTGGCTGATCGAAATCACCGAAGAACTCGCGGCCTACAACAAGGCCAACCCGGACAAGCCCGCCGCGCCGTTCGCCATCAACCAGATCGTGCACAAGAGCAATGACCGGCTCGACCACGACATGGAAATGGTCGTCAAGTACAAGGTGCCGATCGTCATCACCTCGCTGGGCGCGCGCACCGACGTGAACGACGCGGTGCACAGCTACGGCGGCGTGACGCTGCACGACATCATCAACAACAAGTTCGCCAGGAAGGCGATCGAAAAGGGCGCCGACGGCATCATCGCCGTGGCGGCAGGCGCCGGCGGCCATGCGGGCGTGAAGAGCCCGTTTGCGCTGGTGCAGGAAATTCGCCAGTGGTTCGACGGCCCGATCGCGCTGTCGGGCTCCATCGCCACCGGCGGCGCCGTGCTCGCGGCGCAGGCCATGGGCGCCGACTTCGCCTACATCGGCACCGCGTTCATCGCGACCGAAGAGGCGCGTGCGAGCGACGACTACAAGCAGGCCATCGTGGACGGCGACTCGGACGACATCGTCTACTCGAACCTGTTCACCGGCGTGCACGGCAACTACCTGGCGCCCAGCATCGTGGCTGCCGGCATGGACCCCGCGAACCTGCCCGAAGGCGACCTCAAGACCATGAACTTCGCCACCGGCGACGGCAGCAAGACCAAGGCCTGGAAAGACATCTGGGGCTCGGGCCAGGGCATCGGCGCCGTCACCGAAGTGGCCAGCACCGCGGCCTTCGTCGAGAAGCTCAAGCGCGAATACCAGGAAGCAAGGCAACGGTTGGCGCTTTGAGCGCCATTGCGACCGGCGCGGCGCCTGCCGGCGCGCCGTCGTCATCGCTGGGTCGGATGCCGCTGCTCGACGCGGCCAAGGGCATCGCCTGCGCGGTGATCGTCGGACACCATCTTTCGCGCTACGGCCCGATGCCGGCCGGCGCGTACGCCCTCGCGCCTGACCTCTTTGCCTGGCTGGCCGACCAGGGCCGGCTGGCGGTGCAGGTGTTTCTCGTGATTGCCGGCTTCCTTGCGGCGGCCAGCCTCGCGCCCGACGGCATGCTGCGCGGCGAGCGGCCGATGGCGCGCATCCTGCAGCGCTACGGACGGCTGGTGATGCCGTACCTGGCCGCGCTCACGGTGTGCGTGCTGGTGGCCGCGGTGGTGCGGCCGTGGCTCGACGAAGACATCGTGCCCGCGTCGCCGACTTTCGGACAGCTGGTCGCTCACGGCCTGCTGCTGCAGGACCTGCTGGGCTACGAGTCGCTTTCTACCGGGGTCTGGTACGTGGCCATCGACTTCCAGCTGTTCGCGTTGGCGCTGGCGCTGGTCGGCTTGCCGACGCTGCTGCAGCGTTCGAGCGGCGCCACCTCGCCGGGCCTGCGGGCGCGCTGGTTGCCGGTGGCGCTGGTGATCGGCCTGGCGGTGGCTTCGCTGGCGCTCTTCAACCGCAATGCGGGGCTGGACGACACCGCCTTCTATTTCTTCGGCACCTACGGCCTGGGCATGCTGGTGTTCTGGATCGGGCGCGCCACCCGCTTCAGCACCTGGCAAAGCGCCATCGCACTGCTGGCGCTGGTGGGTTCGGGCGCACTGGCCATCGACTGGCGCAGCCGCATCGCCACCGCGCTGGTCACGGCGCTGCTGCTGGCCGTCGCGCAGCGCCGGCACTGGCTGTCGCCGCCGCACTGGCCGGCGGTGGCCGTGCCGCTGCAGCGGCTGGGGCGCATGTCGTATTCGCTGTTCCTCATTCACTTTCCGGTGCTCCTTGCCATGAACGCGGCGGTGGGCAACGCCGGGCCGCACGGCGCATGGTTCGATGCGGCGGGCCTGGTGGCGACCTTCGGGTTGTCGGTGGCGGCCGCGGCGCTGCTGTACCGCTGGGTGGAAGCGCGCCCGGCATCGTGGCGCGCGGTGTTCACGCTTTTTGCTGCCTTGCTGCTCAGCGGCGTCGTCGTTTCGCATTGACGGCCCGGCGCCCGCTGCGGCGCCTTGGCTTGATTTATCTCAAGTGCCTGCTCCGGAGGCCCGGGGCACGCAGTCTCCGGGCTCGTAAAGTCGCTGCTGTCTTCGGTATGATTGTGGAAATTTCAGTAATTACTGAAAATACACGAAACCAAGGAATGACCAAGCCCACGCCATCACGATCGCCGTTGCGGGCCTTCGCGTCGCCCGACGTCGGCGGGGTGGTGCAAGGCGCGGCCGCGCTGTTCTGGTTGCCGCAAGCCGCGTTCCTTGCGATGGCGGTTCAGGGGCTGGCCTCGGGCGAAGGCTTGCCGGCTGTGCTGTGGCCGGCCGGCGCGATCCTGTTGCTGGGGCTGCTGCGTGCGGCCTGCGAGGCCTGGGGCTCGCGCCGGACCTTCGGCCGCGCCAGGGCGCAACTCACCGCGCTGCGCGCGCAGACGGCGGCGGCGCTGGCGGCCGGCTCGCCGCTCGACCGCGGCCGCGCGCCTTCAGGGCTCGCAGCGAGCGTGCTCGCCGAGCAGGCCGAGGCACTGGTGCCGTACCTCGTGCGCTACCAGCCGGCACGCTGGCGCGCCACCGTGGTGCCGCTGTTCATCCTGTGCGCCGTGGCCGCTTTCTCCTGGGTGGCCGCGCTGGTGCTGCTGTTCGCGGCGCCGCTCATTCCTGTCTTCATGGCGATCGTCGGCTGGCGCGCCAAGGCCGCGAGCGAGGCGCAGATGGTGGAGATGGGCGGCATGAACGCGTTCCTGCTCGACCGGCTCCGGGGCCTGGCCACCTTGCGCGCGCTCGGCGCGGTGGACGCCACGGCGCTGCGCCTGGGCGACGCCGCGCAGTCGTTGCGCCGGCGGACCATGGCGGTGTTGCGCATCGCATTCCTTTCGTCCGCGGTGCTCGAGCTTTTTTCGGCGCTCGGGGTCGCGATGGTGGCGGTGTATGTGGGCTTTCATCTGCTGGGCACGCTCGGGTTCGGTGCTTGGGGGCGGCAACTGAGCCTGGGCGAAGGCCTGTTCGTGCTGCTGCTGGCCCCGGCCTTCTTCGAGCCGCTGCGCGAGCTGTCGGCCGTCTGGCACGACCGCGCCGCGGGCGAGGCCGCATTGCAATCGCTCGAACAGCTGCAGCGCAACGAACTGCCCTTGCCGGGTGCCGCTGCCTCGCTGACCCGCACCGCCGCAGGCGTGCAGAACGACCCGCCTGCGCTCGCCATTCACAACCTGCACTTTGCCTGGCCGGGCGAGCCGCAAGAGGTGCTCGACGGTTTCGAGCTCCGCGTCGCCGCCGGCGAGCATGTCGCGCTGGTCGGCCCCAGCGGTTGCGGCAAGACGGCCTTGTTGTCGCTGATCGCAGGCCTGGTCCCGGCGCGCCGCGGCGACATCTCCATCGGCGGCGTGACGCTCACCGATCACACCGTCGCCGCCTTGCGCCAGCGCATGGCGTGGATGGGGCAGGCGCCGCACGTTTTCGCCGGCTCCGTCGAGGCCAACGTGGCCTTGGGGCGCGTCGGCGTCCACACCCCGCAGGTCGCCGCCGCGATGCGCTTCGCCGCGCTCGAAGAAGTGGCGCAGGCGCACCCCGGCGTCGCGCTGGGCGAAGGCGGGCAGGGCCTGTCGGGCGGCGAAGCCGTGCGCCTCGCGCTCGCGCGCATCGCCGTGCACCGCCACGCCGACCTGCTGCTGGTCGACGAGCCGACCGCGCACCTCGACACCGAGACCGCCGGGCGCGTGGCCGACGCCTTGGTGGCCTTGGCGCGAGGCAAGACCCTGATCGTCGCCACGCACGACCCGGTGCTTGCCGCGCGCATGCACCGCACGGTGAGCCTCGTCGCCGAAACGCTGGAGCAGGCGGCATGAAGGACATCCGAGCCTCCTCGAACTGGCGCGACCTGCGCGCGGTGCTGCGCCCCTTCCTCGCCGCGCAGCCGCGCCCGTTGCTGCTGGGTTGCCTGCTCGCAGCCGTCACCGTGTTGACCGGCATGGCGCTGCTCGGCCTCTCCGGCTGGTTCATCACCGCGACTGCGCTGGCCGGCCTGCACGCCGCCACGGCGTTCACCTTCGATGTGTTCATGCCGTCCGCCGGCATTCGCCTGCTCGCGCTCGGCCGCACGGCGTCGCGCTACGGCGAACGGCTGGTGACGCACGACGCAAGCTTCGCCGTGCTCGCCGCACTGCGCGTGCGCCTGTTCCGCGGCTGGGCGAAAGCCGGGGCCGCGCGCGAGCTGCTGAGGCGGCCGGCCCGCCTGTTGTTTCGCCTGACCTCGGACATCGACGCGCTCGAATCGCTCTACCTGCGCCTGTTCGTGCCGGCTGCTGCCGCGCTGGGCGCCGCGCTGCTGGCCGGCTTGGTGCTGGGCTTCATGCACGTCGGCATGGGCGTGGCGCTGGGGCTCTGGCTGGTGATCGCCGGCTGGGGCATCGCCTTTGCCGTGGCACGAAGCGCTCGCCGCCCGGCAGTGCGGCGAGCGCATGCCATCGAGGCGCTGCGCGCACGCGCCGTCGACCTCGTGGCGGGCCAGACCGACCTGGTGATGGCGGGGCGCATCGATGCCCAGCGCGACGCGCTGATGAACGCCGACATGCACCTCGCCAAGGCCGACCTGGCGCTCAACAAGCTCGAAGCCGCGGCCGGCTTCGCCTACGGCAGCGCGGGCACCCTGACGCTCGTCGGCGTGCTGCTGGCTGTGGGTGCGCTGGTCGGCGAGGGCGCCATCGGCGCACCGGCCGCGGCGCTCGCCCTGCTGGTGGCGCTCACCGCCACGGAGCCTTTCGCGGCCTTGCGCCGTGGCGCACTCGATGCGGGCCGCACATGGCTGGCGGTGCGCCGCCTTGCACCGCGCATGACCGGCGAGGACAACGCGCAGAACGAGGCCGTGCGCCAGGAAGAGCCTGCTTTCGCGCTGCGCCTGCAGGGCGTGAGCTTCGCGCACGCCGGCAGCCGCGCCCCGGTGCTCCGCGACCTGTCGCTGACCCTGGCTCCCGGCGAGCGCGTGGCCTTGATCGGCGCGAGCGGCGCCGGCAAGTCGACGCTGCTCGCCGCCGTCGCCGGCGAAATCACGCCGCAGTCGGGTCGTGCGAGCGCGCAGCCCGCCTGCCTGCTGACCCAGCGCACCGAACTCTTCCAGGACAGCCTGCGCGACAACCTGCGCCTCGCCGACCCCGGCGCCACCGACGAAAAGCTCTACGCGGTGCTGCGTGCCGCCGGGCTCGAAGGCGACGTGCGCGCCATGGCCGCGGGCCTGGCCACACGGCTGGGCGAAGGCGGCCTCGGCCTTTCCGGCGGCCAGTCGCGCCGGCTCGCATTGGCCCGCCTGCTGCTGCGCCCGGTGCCGCTGTGGCTGCTCGACGAACCCACCGAAGCGCTCGACGCCGCCACCGCGCACGACGTGCTGCAGCGCCTGGCGCAACACGCCGGCCCGCGCACCTTGCTCATCGCCACGCACCTGCGCCGCGAGGCCGCCTTGGCCGACCGCCTCGTGTGCATGGCGCAGGGCCGCGTCGTGGCCGACCTGCGGCGCGGCAGCGCGGCCTTCGACGCCGCATTGCGCAGCCTGCGACCGGATTGATTTCAGCGAACAAGAAAACAGGGAAAACAAAAGGAAGACCCCATGGACCTCGACATCGTTGCGCTATCGCGCCTGCAGTTCGCCGTGACGGCGCTGTATCACTTTTTGTTCGTGCCGCTCACGCTCGGGCTCTCGGTCATCCTGGCCATCATGGAGACGGTTTACGTGATGACCGGGCGCGTGATCTGGCGCGACATTACCAAGTTCTGGGGCGTGCTGTTCGGCATCAACTTCGCCATGGGTGTGGCCACCGGCATCGTGATGGAGTTCCAGTTCGGCATGAACTGGAGCTACTACAGCCACTACGTCGGCGACATCTTCGGCGCACCGCTGGCCATCGAGGGGCTGATGGCCTTCTTCATGGAAGCGACCTTCGTGGGCCTGTTCTTCTTCGGATGGGACAAGCTCTCCAAGGTGGGCCACCTCACCGCGACCTGGGCGGTGGCCATCGGCTCCAACTTCTCGGCGCTGTGGATCCTCATTGCCAACGGCTGGATGCAGAACCCCGTGGGCGCGGCCTTCAACCCGCAGACCATGCGCATGGAGGTGACCGACTTCGCCGCGGTGTTGACCAACCCGGTGGCGCAGGCCAAGTTCGTGCACACCGTGTCGGCCGGCTATGTGTGCGCCGCGGTGTTCGTGCTCGGCGTGTCGGCGTGGTACCTGCTCAAGGGCCGTCACATCGAACTGGCCAAGCGTTCGATGACCGTGGCGGCCTCGTTCGGCCTGGCCGCCGCGCTGTCGGTGGCGGTGCTCGGCGACGAAAGCGGCTATCTCTCGGGCGAACACCAGAAGATGAAGCTGGCCGCCATCGAGGCCATGTGGGAAACCCAGCCCGCCCCCGCCGCCTTCACCGTCATCGGCTTTCCCGACCAGGAGGCGCGCGAGACGCACTACGCCATTCACATACCGGGCGTGATGGGCCTCATCGGCACGCGCTCGCTCGACACGGTGATGCCCGGCATCGACGAGCTCGTCAAGCGCGCCGAAGCCCGCATCCGCGAAGGCCTCAAGGCCTACGACGCGCTGCAGAAGATCCGCGAGGCTGGCGGCACCGACAAGGTGACGCAGGGCGTGCGCGGCGACTTCGAGGACAACGGCATCAACATGGGCTACGCGCTGCTGCTCAAGCGCTATGTGGACGACCCGCGCACCGCCACCGACGCGCAGATCGCCAAGGCCGCATGGGACACCGTGCCCCAGGTGGCGCCGCTGTTCTGGCTGTTCCGCGTGATGGTGGGCATCGGCATGCTGCTGATCCTGCTGACGGGCACCTTCTTCGTGCTCTCGGCGCGCCGCAAGCTCGACAGCCACCGCTGGTTGCTCCAGCTCGCCGTGCTCGCGATTCCGCTGCCGTGGCTGGCTATCGAGGCCGGCTGGCTGGTGGCGGAGTTCGGCCGCCAGCCCTGGGTGATCGAAGGCGTGCTGCCGACCGCGGTGGCCGTGTCGAACCTGGGCGTGAAGACGCTGCTGCTCACGATTGCGGGCTTCGTCGCCATCTACACCGTGCTGCTCGTCATCGAGATGAAGCTGATGCTCAAGGCCATCCGCAAGGGACCCGAGGCGGAGCATGCGCCCGATGAAGGCGACACGCGCTCGCACGTTCCGCCGGCCCACGCAAGCGCAGGTGCCGCCATTTCTTCCACCGGGAGCGCCGCATGACCCTTCACACACTCCTCGACTACGACACCCTGCGCGTCATCTGGTGGCTGCTGATCGGCGTGCTGCTGGTGGGCTTCGCCGTGACCGACGGCTTCGACCTGGGCAGCGGCATGCTGCTGCCCTTTGCGGCACGCAACGACATCGAGCGCCGCGTCGTCATCAACAGCGTGGGCCCCGTGTGGGAGGGCAACCAGGTGTGGCTGATCCTGGGCGGCGGCGCGATCTTCGCCGCATGGCCGCAGCTGTACGCGGTGTCTTTCTCGGGCTTCTACCTGGCGATGTTCGTGATTCTCACGGCGCTGATCCTGCGGCCCGTGGCCTTCAAGTTCCGCAGCAAGCGCGAGTCGCCGCAGTGGCGCGCGCGCTGGGACTGGGTGCTGTTCTTCAGCGGCTTCGTGCCTGCGCTGATCTGCGGCGTGGCCGTGGGCAACGTGCTGCAGGGCGTGCCGTTTCGCTTCAGCGCCGACATGCACATCTTCTATGACGGCGGCTTCTTCGGCCTGCTGAACCCGTTCGCCATCTTGTGCGGGCTGGTGTCGGTGGCGATGCTCGTGATGCACGGCGCTTCGTGGCTGCTGCTCAAGACGGCGGGGCCGGTGGCCGAGCGCGCACGCACCTACGGCATGGTTGCGGCGGTGCTCACCATCGCGCTGTATGCGCTGGCGGGCGTGCTGCTCGCGACGAGCATCGGCGGCTACCGCATCAGCAGCGTGGTCGACGCCGTGGGGCCGTCGAACCCGATGCTCAAGACCGTCGAGCTGCACGCCGGCGCGTGGACGGTCAACTACGCGGCGCACCCGTGGACGCTGGCCGCACCGGTGCTCGGCTTCGTCGGCGCGCTGGGTGCGTTGCTCGGCCTCATGCTGCGCCGCCCGGTGCTGGCGTTGCTGACCGCGGCGCTCGGCATCGCCGGCATCATCCTGAGCGTGGGCGCGTCGATGTTCCCGTTCATCCTGCCGTCGTCGATCGACCCGCGCGCCAGCCTCACGGTGTGGGACTCGTCGTCGAGCCACCTCACGCTGTTCATCATGCTGGTGGTCACGGCGTTCTTCATTCCCATCATCGTGGCCTACACCAGCTGGGTCTACCACGTGCTGTGGGGCAAGGTCGACGAACAAGCCATTCGCGACGAGAGCGCACACGCGTACTGAACGGAGAAAAAAAGATGTGGTACTTCGCCTGGATTCTCGGCCTGCCCCTGGCAGCCGCCTTTGCCGTGCTCAACGCCATGTGGTACGAACTGATGGACGACGACGCCGTGCGCAAGGCCAAGTTCGACACGCCCGAGCCTGCGCAAGGGCAGGAGCGGCTCTAGCGTTCGCCCGCAAGCCTTCTCAAGGCTTCTTTTTCGACGCTCCGCCGCCGGTGATGCGGTCCTTGAGCGTCAGCACCTTCGTCACGGTCGCGCCCATCCCCATGAGCTTCATGGCGGTTTCGGGCGCGAGCCGCTGCACGTCGTCGAACCACTTCATCAGCCGGTCGATCAGGTCGTGCATCTCGCGCATGCGCTCCTGCGCGTGCCGCTCGGCATCGCTCGTGGGCGATTCGAGCAACGCGTTGCGCAGCATCGACAGCGTGGGCTCGATCTCGCGCCGGCGACGCTCTTCGGCCAGCACCCGAAAAATTTCCCACACGTCCGACGGCGCCTCGAAATACTCGCGCCGGTCGCCTGCCTGGTGCCGCAGCCGCACCAGCCGCCAGGCCTGCAGTTCTTTCAAGCCCATGCTCACGTTGGAGCGCGAAAACTCCAGCAGCTCGGCGATCTCGTCGGCATTGAGCGCGCGCTGCGACAGAAAGATCAGCGCATAGATTTGCCCGACGGTGCGATTGATGCCCCACTTGCTGCCCATCTCGCCGAAGTGGGCGACGAACTGGCGGTTGAGGGGCGGGAGTTCTGCGGAGGTGGCCATGCGCGAATTGTCGCGCGAGATTGCTGGAGTTCCGGTAGCTTCTGAAAACTCGCGCCGGCTCAGTCCGGCTCGGTCCGGCTGTGCGCAGGCAGCACCCGCCGCCGGTACGACCCCGGCGCACCCCCCGTCCACGCCTTGAACGCCCGCTGGAACGCCGCGCTGTCGGCAAACCCCAGCTCCTCGGCCAGCGCCGCCAGCGGCACGGTGCTCGTGGCGAGCCGCACGATGGCCAGGTCGCGCCGCAGCTGGTCCTTCAGCGACTGGAACGAGGTGCCCTCGGTCGCCAGGTGCCGCTGCAGCGTGCTGACCGACATGTGCAGCACGTCCGCCGCAGTGGCCAGGTCGGTCCACGCCGGGCGGTGCTGCTGCAGCGCGGCGCGCACCCGTGCGCTCACGGCCTGCTCGGCCACGCGCGGCAGGATCACGTTGGCAGGCGATGCGGCAATGAACGCCTGCATCTCCTGCGCGTCGCGGTGCATGGGCGTGTCGAGCGCGCCGGCGTCGAACCACACCGCCGACAGCGGTTGGCCGAACTGCAGCGGCCCCGGAAACACCTTGGCATAGCCGTCCGCATAAGGCGGCAGCGCGAAGCCGAAGTCGAAGCGGCGCGCCACCAGCCGCCCGCCGTGCAGCCAGGCGAACAGCCGCCAGTACACGCGCAGCATCAACTCGTGCAGGAAGTTCTGGTACGTGACGGGCGCGTTGTTCAGCCGCAGCCCGAAGCCCGCGAGCGGGCCTTCGCGCAGCAGCACCAGCGACAGGTCGTCCTGCAGCAGGCCGAATGTGCGGGCGACGCGGCGCATCGACACCTCGAAGGTGCGCGCGCCCAGCGTGGAACGTGTCATCAGCGCAAAGCTGCCACGGCCCAGCCGCCGCGTGAGGAAGCCCAGCGCCTCGTCGTCCATGCGCGCCATCAGCAACGCGAACAGCGCCACGTACTGCTCGGCCGTGACGCGTGCGCCCACCGCGTCGAGCAGCGCGGGTTCGATGCCCGCGTCCTGCAGCGCCGTGTCGATGCAGAGCGTGCCTTGCGCACCGCGCGCACGAATGCCCGACAGCATGCCGTGGACGAAGGCGATCGGAATCGTGACGGGCGGCTGCAGCATGTGTCTGTCGATGGACGCTCTTTCGAATTGACGTTTTCTGCCATGCGATCGAAGTGAACTGCAATCGCCGGGAGGTGGGCGAATTTCTACCATGCGTGCACTGGAACGAGACGGAGACAAACCCATGTACATGACCCAGGGCCTTCACCGGTCCGTGCAGCAGCGCCCCGACAGCATTGCGGTGCGCTTCGCCGGCCGCACGCGGACCTTTCGCGACTTTGCCGACCGCGTGGCGCGCCTGGCCGGCGCGCTGCAGGGGCTGGGCATGCAACCGGGCGACCGCGTCGCCATGCTGTCGCTCAACTCCGACCGCTACCTGGAGTACCAGATGGCCGTGCCCTGGGGCGGCGGCGTGCTCAACCCCTGCAACATCCGTTGGTCTCCGGCCGAGATCCTCTATTCGCTGGAAGACTCGGGCTCCACGATCCTCCTGGTCGACGAGACCTTCCGGGCCGTGGTCGAACAGATGCGCGGCCAGTCGAAGAGCCTGCGCGAGGTGATCTATTGCGGCGAAAGTACCGTGCCGGCCGGCATGCACGGCTATGAGGGCCTGATCGACGCCGCGTCGCCGGTGCCCGACACCGGGCGCCGCGGCGAGGACCTGGCCGGCATCTTCTACACGGGCGGCACCACGGGTTTTCCCAAGGGCGTGATGCTCAGCCACACCAACATCTGCAGCTCGGCCCTGGCGGCGCAGGCCGAGGGCCTGGCGCCCGCCGGCGGCTGCTACCTGCATGCCGCCCCCATGTTCCACCTGGCCGACATGGGCCTGGGCACGCCGCACTGGTTCGTGGGCAACACGCATGCCGTCATTCCGATGTTCACGCCCGAAGGCGTGCTCGACGCCATCGAGCGCGACCGCGTGACCAGCCTGCTGCTGGTGCCCACCATGATCCAGATGCTGGTCGACCACCCTGCCATGCGCAAGCCGCGCGACCTGGGCAGCCTGAAGAACATCACCTATGGCGCATCGCCGATTTCCGAGGCGGTGCTGAACCGCGCCATGGACGCCTTTCCGGGCGTCGACTTCGCGCAGGCCTACGGCATGACCGAGCTGTCGCCCATCGCTACCTTGAACCCCGCGTTCTTCCACACGGCCGAGGGCCGCAAGGCCGGCAAGCTGCGCTCGGCGGGGCGCGCCAGCGTGTGCATGGAAGTGCGCGTGGTCGACGCCGAAGGCGCCGAGGTGCCGCGCGGCACCGTGGGCGAGGTGGCCGTTCGCGGCCCCAACGTGATGCAGGGCTACTGGAACAAGCCCGAGCAGACCGCCGCCGCGCTGCGCGACGGCTGGATGCACACCGGCGACGGCGCCTACATGGACGACGACGGCTTCATCTTCGTGGTCGACCGGCTGAAGGACATGATCATCAGCGGCGGCGAGAACGTTTATTCAGCCGAGGTCGAGAACGCCATCAACCAGCACCCGGCGGTGGCGGCCTGCGCGGTCATCGGCATCCCGAGCGACGAGTGGGGCGAGGCCGTGCACGCGGTGCTGGTGCTCAAGCCGGGGCAGGGCGTGCAGCCCGAGGAACTGATCGCGCACTGCAAGACCCTGATCGCCAACTACAAGTGCCCGCGCAGCGTGGCCGTGCTCGACGCGCTGCCGCTGTCGGGCGCCGGCAAGGTGCTGAAGACCAAGCTGCGCGAACCCTTCTGGCGAGACCGCCAGCGCAGCGTTGCGTAAGCCCCTCTTTCATCTTTCATCTTTCATCTTCCAACCCAACAACCCAGGAGCCTTTCATGAGTCAAGACGTCTACGTCGTCGGGGTCGGCATGATCCCGTTCACCAAGCCGGGCGCCAACCAGCCCTATCCGCAGATGGCCAGCCACGCCACGAACGCCGCGCTGAAAGACGCCGGCATCGGCTACGAGCTGGTGCAGCAGGCCTACGTGGGCTATGTGTACGGCGACTCCACCGCCGGCCAGCGCGCGCTGTACGAGGTGGGCATGACCGGCATTCCGGTCGTCAACGTCAACAACAACTGCTCCACCGGCTCGACCGCGCTGTTCCTCGCGCGCCAGGCCGTGGCCAGCGGCGCGGCCGACTGCGTGCTGGCGCTGGGCTTCGAGCACATGAGCCCCGGCGCGCTGGGCGCGGTGTTCAACGACCGCCCGAGTCCGTTCGACCAGTTCGAGACCCTCACCGACGAGCTGGTCGGCAACGAGCAGGTGCCGCTTGCGCTGCGCTACTTCGGCGGCGCGGGGCTGGCGCACATGCAGCAGTACGGCACGCAGATGTCCACCTTCGCGAAGATCCGCGCCAAGGCCAGCCGCCATGCGTCGAACAATCCGGTGGCGCTGTTTCGCACGGTCATCACGGAAGACGAGGTCATGGCCGCACCGGTCATGTGGCCCGGCGTGATGACGCGGCTCATGGCCTGCCCGCCCACCTGCGGCGCGGCCGCGGCCATCGTGTGCTCGGAGCGCTTCGCGCAGCGCCACGGCCTGGACCGCAGCGTGCGCATCAAGGCGCAGGCCATGACCACCGACCGGCCCATCACCTTCGAGAGCCGCGACATGCGCGAGGTGGTCGGCTTCAGCATGGCGCAGGAGGCCGCGCAGAAGGTGTACGACGCGGCCGGCGTCGGCCCGTACGACGTGGACGTGGTCGAACTGCACGACTGCTTCGCGCACAACGAGCTGCTCAGCTACGAGGCGCTGGGCCTGTGCCCCGTGGGCGGCGCGGAGAAGTTCGTGCTCGACGGCGACAACACCTACGGCGGCCAGGTGGTCACCAACCCCTCGGGCGGGCTGCTGTCGAAGGGGCACCCGCTGGGCGCCACCGGGTTGGCGCAATGCACCGAGCTGGTCCAGCAGCTGCGCGGCACGGCGGACAAGCGCCAGGTCGAGGGCGCTCGGATGGCGCTGCAGCACAACCTCGGGCTGGGCGGCGCATGCGTGGTCACGCTGTACGAACGCGTCGAACCCGTGTAAAGGCCGCGCCATGATCGACAAAAAATGGATCGGCCACGCGCTGCCGCCCTCGGTGCTGCCCATCGAGCGCACCCGGCTGCAGTTCTTCGCCAAGGCCATCGGCGAGACCGACCCCGTCTACACCGACGCCGCCGCCGCGCGCGACGCCGGCTACCCCGACCTGCCCGCGCCGCCGACCTTCCTGTTCGCGGCCGAACTGGACTCGGGTGCGTCCAGCCAGCTGCTGGACGACCTGCAGATTCCGCTGTCGAAGCTGCTGCACGGCGAGCAGAGCTTCAGCTACCACCGGCCGGCCTGCGTGGGCGACACGGTGACGGTGCGCTCCACCATCACCGACATCTACGACAAGAAGAACGGCGCGCTCGAGTTCGTCGTGAAGACCTCGCGCGCCACCAACCAGCGCGACGAGCTGGTCGCCGAGCTGCGCGCGGTGATCGTGTGCCGCCACTGAAGGAACACCGATGAACGCCGTGACCTACGACGCCGTGCAAGTCGGCGACGAACTGCCCGCACTGCAGCTGCCGCCGGTGAACCGCACCGCGCTCGCGCTGTTCGCGGGCGCCTCGGGCGACCACAACCCGATTCACATCGACACCGACTTCGCGCGCAAGGCGGGCATGCCCGACGTGTTCGCGCAGGGCATGCTGGGCATGGCCTGGCTGGGCCGGCTGCTCACGCAGTGGTCGCCGCAGTCGCAGTTGCGCCGCTTCGACGTGCGCTTCCAGGGCATCACGCACCTGGGCCATGCGGTGCGCTGCACCGGCCGCGTGGTCGAAAAGCTCGCGCACGACGGCGAGCGCTGCGTGCGCATCGAGGTGCTCAGCGCCAACCAGTACGGTCAGGCGCGCATCGCGGGCGAGGCGCTGGTGGCGCTGCGCTGACATCACTTCAAGGAAAGACAAGAGACATGACACCCAAACTCGCCGGCAAGGTCGCCCTTGTCACCGGTTCGGGCCGCGGCATCGGCCGGGCCATTGCATTGAAGCTCGCATCGGAGGGCGCACGCATCGTCGTGAACGACCTCGATGCCGAGCCGGCCGAAGACACCGTGCAGGCCATTCGCGCGGCGGGCGGCGAGGCCGTGGCCTGCGTCGGCAGCGTGGCCGCGCCGGACTTTGCCGAGCGCTTCGTCGGCACGGCGGTGAACGAATACAAGGGGCTGGACATCGTCGTCAACAACGCGGGCTACACGTGGGACAGCGTGGTGCAGAAGATGACCGACGAGCAGTGGTACGCCATGATCGACGTGCACCTGACGGCGCCGTTTCGCATCCTGCGCGCGGCGCAGCCGGTGATTCGCGCGCTGTCGAAGGCAGAAGCCGAAGCAGGGCAACGCGTGGTGCGCAAGGTGGTCAACATCTCGTCGGTGGCCGGCCTCTTCGGCAACGCGGGGCAGGCCAACTATTCGACCGCCAAGGCCGGCATCGTCGGGCTCACGCAAACGCTGGCCAAGGAGTGGGGCCGCATGAACGTCACGGTCAACTGCGTGGCCTTCGGTTTCATCCAGACGCGGCTGACCGCCAGCACGGCGGAGGCTTCCACCGCGAACATCGAGGGCCGCGAGATCAAGGTGGGCATCAATCCGGGGCTGCTGGCGATGATGGAGCAGTCGATTCCGCTGGGCCGCGGCGGCACGCCCGAGGAGGCGGCCGGCGCGGTGTACCTGCTGTGCGCGCCCGAGTCCGACTACGTGAGCGGGCAGACGCTGATGTGCACCGGCGGACTGACGGGCATCTGAGCATGGAAGAGAGCGAAGGCATTGCCTGGGGCGTGGCCGACGACATCGGCCGCATCGTGCTGAAACGCCTCGACCGCGCCAATGCGATCGGGCGGGAGAGCAGCCGCGCGCTGGTGCACGCCATCGACGAGGTGATCGCGCAGAAGCCGCGCGCCATCCTGCTGTCCGGCGAGGGCCGCGTGTTCTGCGCCGGTGGCGACATCGGCGAGTTCGTGGCGGCGGGCGATGCTTTGCCCGAACTGGTCGACGACATCCTCGACCGTCTGCACCCGGCGTTGCTGCGCCTGTCGACCCAGCCGGCACCGCTGGTTGTCGCAGTGAACGGGTCCGCAGGCGGCGCGGGCGTGGGGCTCGCGCTGTGCGGCGACTTCGTGCTCGCGGCGGAATCGATGAAGCTGCGCACGGGTTATGCGGCCATCGGGTTGTCGCCGGACGCGGGCGCCTCGTACTTCCTAGCGCGCCGCGTCGGTCCCGTGCGTGCGCAGCAGTTGCTGATGCTGAGCGACGCCATCGACAGCCAGCGCTGCCTGGCCTGGGGTGCCGTCGACGCGCTCTACCCCGATGCCGAGTTGGCCGCCGCCGCCGAAGCGTTGGCGGCGCGGCTTGCTGGCGGTGCGAGTGCGTCGTTCGCGGGCATCAAGGCGCTGTGCGCCAGCGCGCCGGGACGGCCTTTCGAGGCACACCTTGCGATGGAACACAAGCTGTTGCGCGAGCGCGCCGGCAGCGCGGATGCGCGCGAAGGTGTGCTGGCATTCGTGGAAAAGCGCGTGCCGCGTTTTGCCGGACGCTGAGCCTTGGGTGTGCCCCGCAGCCTTCTCGATCAGGACGGCTGTACAGACGCGTCGACGTCGGCGCAGCGCTTGTCGGCTTGTTGCTTCACTGCGCACTCGGCGTTTGCGCCTGGCCGGAGCCTTGCGTGTTGCCGGCGGCACCCTTCTTCGACGTGCTGCGCGACGTTTGCCCCGAGCTCATCGCACCGCCCGATGCCTTGGCGTTCCCCGACAGGTTTCCGCCCGAGGCCGCATCGCCTGGCGTGGCGGTAGGCGCAGTGCGCATGGCGTTCGGGTTGGTCGGACCGGTTCCGCCGGTCAGGGGCTTCTGCTGCGCGGCTCCGCTGTCGGGGCTGTTCAAGCCCGGCCCGCCGCCTCCGCCTGCTTGTGCCATGGCGGAAGCAGCGCCCATGGCGATGCAGCTTGCAAGAAATGTGGTGGTGATTCGGTTCATGTCGGAAGCCTCTGCAAGAAGTAATTGAAGACTTCAATAGAGGGGCTGCGCCGCAGCAACCGGGTGGGGCTGTTGCTACGCTCGGTGTCAGCGAAGGCGCACCGTGCGTGACCCCTGTGCGTATGTTCGAAAGCGCACAGACAGCACCAGGGCCGCCCGGCCATGCTGAAGCAGAGCACCACGCGGCGTTGCCGCGGCTCCACTTCAGAGAGCACCCATGGACATCCAACTGCTGCTGCGCCTCGACCGCATGATGCCGCCGCGACTGCTGACCTTGCAGGCCGACTTTGCGGCGGCCAGGCGGCTTCTCGACCAGGGCATGATCGAGGCCTCGCATCAGATGCGGATCACCAAATCAGGCATCGCGCTGAACGCCATGCTGGTGAAGGTGATCACCGCCAAGGGCAGCCTGGCCATTGCGCAGGAAAAAGCCCGCTCCCACGTCAAGCAAACCAGCACCTGAAGCGCGCCGGGTGCACGCAGCGCTCTCTTTTCAACAATCAGACGCCCAGCAGGCGCGCGCTGCCCAGCATCTCGTGCGTGTCGTGCGCCATCACGGCCAGGAACGCCAGCAGCCCGATGTAGTACACGCTGTACGTCAACCGCGTTTCGCCCGACACCGCGTAGTACTGCTGGTTGGCCGGGTCCTTCGGGTCGTACTTCCACGCGCGCATGACCTGCGGCGCGGCCAGCACGGCCACCAGAATGAGCATCGGGCTCGGTCGCCAGAAGAACAGCGCCACCAGCACCGGCACGCCCACCAGCCACACGCGCGGCGTGAGCACCGCGGTGATGCGGCCACCGTCGAAGGGCGACAGCGGAATCAGGTTGAACAGGTTGATGAAGAAGCCCGCGTAGGCCAGCGCCAGCAGCAGCCGGCTGTCGGTCTCGCGCGCCGCAAAGTAGCAGGCCAGTGCGGCGAGGCTGCCGAGCAGCGGCCCGCCCAGGCCGACCCACGCCTCGGTCTCCACGTCGTGCGGCTGCTGCTTCAGGTCGATCCATGCGCCCACGAACGGAATGAAGGTGGGCAGCCCCACGTCGAGGCCGCGTTGCCGCGCCGCCAGAAAGTGGCCCATCTCGTGGACGAAAATCAGCGCCACGAAGCCCACCGCATAGCGCCAGCCGAACACGAAGGCATAGGCCAGCACAGACACCAGCATCGTGCCGCCCGAGAGCAGCAGCTTGCCGAGCTTGCCCGCGCTCAACAGCAACAGCAGCAGCTTCACCATGGCGCGTGCCTCAGGTCGCGGGGGGCTTGGGCGGCTCGTTGAAGGGGGCGTTGTCGTTCGGCGGCGGCGCCACCTGTGCGGCGGGCGTGGCCACCACCTCGGGTTGCTTCTTCTTGAAGATCTTCGCGAAGCCCCACAGCGCGGCGCCCACCGCCACGATGCCCAGCTTGGCGAACTTGGCGGCAAACGCCAGGATGATCGCGAACAGGCCCAGCTTCTTCACCGCCACGCCGGCCACCAACGCGGCCAGGCCGTAGGCCGCGACCTTGTCGGTGGAGCCGTTGAAGTCGGCGTACTTTTTGCCGTCGTCGTACTGCAGCGCGGTGAGCAGCTTGGCGGCGTCGGGCTTGTACTTGTCGATGTCCCGGGCGTTGGTGATGAGGTTCAGGCTCAGGTAGCCGTCGCGGCCCAGCGCGTAGGTGTTGTAGTTCACGCCCTGGTTGTCGTCCGCGCCGCCCTTGCGCTTGGACAGGGCCGACCACACCAGGCGGTGCGTGCCGGCCTCGTACTCGGGCTTCTGCGCCCAGCCGGTCACCTCGATGGCGGTAATGCCGCGCTTGGCGCGTTCCTCGTTCGCGGCCTCGGTGCCTTCCTTCAGGCTCTTGAGCAGGTCGTCGGCGTTCCACTCCTTCGCGTCGTCGTCCTTGATGTAGCCCTCTTTCACGAACTTCACCACCGCCATCCAGTCGGCGTCGTCGACGGGGAAGATCGCGCCGAGGAAGGTGTCGTCGGTGCGGTTGCCCATGGCGCGCATCAGTTGTGCGGCAGCGGGCGTGGGCACCCAGACGTAGCCTTCCGGCAGTTTCAGGTGGGCCTGGTCGCGCAGCACGATGTCGGCGGGGCCGGCCTTCTGCACGGCCTTGGCGGCCTTGAATGCGGCTTCTTGCTCGGCCTCCGGCGAAGCGGTGGTCGAGGCCGGCGCGGCGGTGGTGGAAGGGCTGGTGGAAGCACCGGTGGAAGTGCCGGTGGGGGAGGCGGCGTGCGCGGTATGCGCCACGAAAGCGGCACACGAAAGCAGCAGGCCGGCCGTCAGGCGGGCGGTTTGAATACGCAAGTTCTCTCTCCTCGGTTGTTATGAATCTGGCGAGCGAGAAGAGTGTAAATACCTACGTGTCGCTCCACTTCCGCAGGAGGTTGTGGTACGTGCCCACCAGCGTGCGCCGCGCCGCCTCGTCCGCGCCGCTCTGGTTCAGCCGCTGGATCGCGTGGTCCATGTCGAACAGCAGGGCACGGTCGCCCGCGTCGCGCACCAGGCTCTGCACCCAGAAAAAACACGCCACGCGCACGCCGCGCGTGACGGGCGTCACCTGGTGCAGGCTGGTGGCGGGGTACAGCACCATGTCGCCGGCCGCGAGCTTCACGGTCTGCATGCCGTGCTTGTCTTCCATCTGCAGCTCGCCGCCGTCGTAGCTGTCGGCGTCCGACAGGAACAGCGTGGCCGACAGGTCGGTGCGCAGCTTGCGCCCGGTGCGCGGGTCGATGCGCACGCCGCCGTCCACGTGCAGGCCGAAGTGCATGCCTTCGCCGTAGCGGTTGAACATGGGCGGGTACAGCAGGTTGGGCAGGGCCGCGCTGATGAAGGTCGGGTGGCGTTCGAGCGCGCTTGCGACGATGGCCTGGCACTCGTGCGCCACAGCCGAGCCTTCGTCGATCTGCTGGTTGAACTTGACCGGCGCACCCTGGTGGCCCGCGGTGACGCGCCCGTTGACCCAGGCATCGCCGGCCGCATCGAGGCGCGCGCGCACCGTCGCGAGCGCTTCGCGGTCCAGAACACCGGGGATGCAGACCAGCATGGGCGAAGGCTCCTCGTCAACTCAGAGGCGGTAGGTGAGCGACAGCGTGGCGGCGCGGCCCGAGCCCGGCACCGCGCGGCCGCCGTCCGAAGGAATGAGCGCGTCGTAGTAGTGGCGGTTGGCCAGGTTGAACACGTTCAGGCGGATGTCGTACTTCGGCTGATGGTAAGCCACCATCGCGTCCAGCCGCGCATAGCCGCCGACCTGCACGAGGTCGGTGTTGTTCGCGAAACGCTTCGCGCTGTAGGTGGTGCCGCCGCCGATTTCCCACTCGGGCGTGAGGGCGTAGGTGGCCCACAGGCTGGCCGCGTCCTTCGGCGTGTTGGCGGGCGTCTTGCCGAGCGTGCCGGGCGCAATGCCCTCGACGATGGTCGCGTCCAGGTGCGTGTAGGCGCCGAACAGCTGCAGCTTGTCGGTCACGCGGCCCGCCACGCCGGCGCGCGCCCCGTTCACGCGCACCGTGCCGGTCGCGCTGTAGGTGCCGTCGCTGTTCTGCGAGCGCGCATTGGTCTGCGTGATCTGGAACGCGGCGGCCGTGAACGACAGGTTGCCGTCGTTCATGTCCCATTTGCCGCCGAGCTCGTAGGCCTTGTTCTTCTGCGGCGGCAGCGGCTGCGTGCTGCCGGTGGTGGCCACCAGCTGCTCGAGCGAGGGGTTGAACGACGTGCTGTACGACACGTAGTAAGACTGCGCGGGCGTCGGCTGCCAGATGGCGCCGGCGCGCACGCTGGTGAAGTCGACCGTCTGGCTTTCGGCGGCCAGCGTGGTCGCTGTCGTGATGCTGTTGGCGATGTTCGCGCGGTAGTGGTCCTGTCGCACGCCGCCCACCAGCTTCCACTGCGGGCTGAGCTCGATGGTGTCGTTCACATAGCCGGCGACGGTCGTTGCGCTGGCCGTGGCCAGGTTGCCGGGCAGCGAGGGCGCGGTGCTGGGCGTGTTGCCCTGGTAGGGCGCCAGCAGCGGCGAGCAGGTGGCATAGCCGCTGGTGGCGCCCGCTGCGTTCAGCGGCACGCCGGCGCAGGTGCCGTTGCGGTAGTAGGCCTGGTTGTCGTAGGTGTCGTGGCCCAGTTCCAGGCCGGTGAGCAGCGTGTGCTTGACGGTGCCCGTCTCGAACTTCGTGTTCAGCTCGGTCAGGTTGAACAGCGACTTGTCGTGGATCGTGCGGTCATGGCTTTGCTGGCGCACCCACAGGCTGCCGAGCGGCAACGACGAGAAGGCGGCCGCCGGCACGGCCGTGGTGCCGGTGGAGAACGGCGTGAACACGCCCTTGGCCGACAGCGTGCCGATGCTCTGCGGCGCGGTCTCGCGCGCGTCGGTGGTCACGTCGTTGTACTGCGTCTGGTTGCGGATCGACGTGTCGGGCGTGAGCTTGTGCTGCACCACCGCGCTGAAGGCCTGGATGTCGGAGATGGTGCGGTCGTCGCTGAAGCCGTAGGCCGTGTCGCGGTCGACCTTCACCGGGTGGCCGTTGAGCGGCGACACGCCGTAGTCGGGCTGGTCGCGGTTGTGCTGCACCAGCGCCGAGAGCGTGACCTGCGTGGGCGTGTTGATGCCGAACTTCAGCGAGGCGTCGAGCCCGAAGTCCTTCAGCTTCGTCTGGTCGCGCGTGCTCGCGTCGCCCTGCTGGCCCATGGCCGCGATGCGGAAGGCCGAGGTGTCGGACAGCGGGCGGTTGATGTCGATGGTCGAGCGCACGAGGCCCGTGGTGCTCGCCGACACCGACACTTCGCCCGCGGGCGTGAGCGACGGCTTCTTGGTGACCTGGTTGATCACGCCGCCGGTGGAGCCGCGTCCGAACAGCATCGACGACGGGCCCATCAGCACCTCGACCGAGTCGAGCGCGAAGGTGTCGCGGTAGTACTGGGCGCGATCGCGTGCGCCGTCCAGGTAGATGTCGGTGCGCGCCGAGAAGCCGTTGAGGTTGATGTTGGTGCCGATCTGCCCGCCCTCGGCGCCGCCGATGGTCAGGCCCGGCACGTTGCGCAGCGCGCTCGCCAGCGAAGTCGCGCCTTGCGACTGCATCACGGCCTGGTTGATCACGGTGATCGACTGCGGCGCGTCGCGCAGGTCGGCCGGCAGGCGGCTCAGGGAGGCGGGGTTGGCACCGAAGCCAGTCTTGTCCTGCGCGCCTTGCACCTGCACCTCGCGCAGCGTGGCGGGCACGGAGGTGCCGGCGGCGGTGGCAGGTGCGGTGGGCGCAGGGGCTTGCTGGGCGAACGCGGCGGGCAGCGAAGCGCAAAGGCTGAGCAGGGCGAGGGCCACGGGTGTGCGGGAGGAGCGGGTCATGGGCGAATTTCCGATAAGTGCACGGGCTGGAGCGCCCGGGCCGTGCGGTGCAAACAAAAGCACCACCGAGATGGAAATTCTGGCCGCGAATGACTCTTATTTGTAGTCCCATGCCGATGGGTGTCTGGCCGGCGAGACAGGCTCGCGTCTTTACCTGTCGAGTCAGGTGAAAGGCAGGTTCGTTCAGGAAGCCGCCCTGGCCGCCATCGGGAACTGCCGGATCACTCCCAGGGCGTGGCCGCCGGTATCTCGCACACCGGCTCCACGTCGATGCTCTTGAAATCCGCCGGCGAGACGATCTCCAGGTACTCCATGTCGGGCGAGTAGTCGAACAGGTAGTGCCGGATGCCAGGGCGCTGGTGCACCACGTCGCCGGCCTCGACCAGCGTTTCCTTGTCTTCGTACATGAAGCGGGCCCAGCCCTTGACCATGATCACGATCTGGAAGTCCGCCTCGTGGCGGTGCCAGCCGGTGCCCGTTTCCGGTGCCATGTTGGCCTTGACCAGATGCGCGATGACCTTGCCGTGGGTGGCTTCGGCAATGCCAAGGTCGCGGTAGAGAAAAAAGTCTCGCAGACCGCCCGGCACGAACTCCGTGTCGTCGGGTTTCACGTGGGAGAACTGGGTGGCGGTACGGTCCAGCATGGGGCGCTCCTTCGCAGGGGGTGGGTGTTGCGGCGCAGCACGCATAAAGCGTTCCTGCCGACAGTGAAGGCACCATCGCGGTAGCCTTCGGCCATCGACCTTTTCGCACTTCATGAGGAACACCGAATGAGCAAGCCCAAGCCATGCACCCACACCGACGGCATCCACCACGTCGTGCCCAGCGCCAAGGGCTGCGAGGAGTGCCTGAAGACCGGCAGCCCCTGGGTCCATCTGCGGCTGTGCCGCACCTGCGGCCATGTGGGCTGCTGCGACGATTCGCCGAACCGCCATGCGCGGGCCCACTTCCACGAGACCTCGCACCCGATCATCGAAGGCTACGACCCACCCGAAGGCTGGGGCTGGTGCTTCGTGGACCGCGTGGCCCTGGACCTGGGCGACGACACCACGCCGCAGGTCGGGCCCATTCCCAGGTTCGTCTGAACGGCTGCGTGAAGCACCCGCGCATCCTCTTTTGCCCCGTCCCATGCACATCCCTCCGAACGCAGCCCCCGACTCTTCCACCGTCCGCGCCACGGCACGCGAATGGACCGGCCTGGGCGTCATCGCGCTGCCCTGCATGCTCTATTCGATGGACCTCACGGTGCTGAACCTGGCCATCCCGTCGATCAGCGAAGACCTCAAGCCCACCGCCTCGCAGTTGCTGTGGATCGTCGACATCTACGGCTTCTTCGTCGCCGGCCTGCTGGTCACCATGGGCACGCTGGGCGACCGCATCGGCCGGCGGCGCCTGCTGCTGATCGGCGCGGCGGCCTTCGGCGTGGCCTCGGTGCTGGCGGCGTTCTCCACCAGCGCCAACATGCTCATCGCCACCCGCGCGCTGCTCGGTGTGGCGGGCGCCACGCTGGCGCCGTCCACGCTCTCGCTGATACGCAACATGTTCCTCGACCCGGCCCAGCGCACCGTGGCCATCGGCGTGTGGATCTCCAGCTACTCGGCCGGCGCCGTCATCGGCCCGGTGGTGGGCGGCGTGCTGCTGCAGTACTTCGCGTGGGGCTCGGTGTTCCTGATCGGCGTGCCGGTGATGGTGCTGCTGCTGGTGCTCGGGCCGCTGCTGCTGCCCGAGTACCGCGACCCCGACGCGGCCCGGCTCGACCTGGCCAGCGCGGGGCTTTCGCTGGGCGCGGTGCTGGCGGCGATCTACGGCGTGAAGCAGATCGCCGAGCACGGGGTGCATGCGCTGGCGCTGTTGTCCATTGCCGTGGGCGCGGTGCTCGGCTGGGTGTTCGTTCGCCGCCAGAAACGGCTCGCCGATCCGATGATCGACCTGCGCCTGTTCGCGCTGCCGGCCTTCGGCGTCTCGCTGGGTGCCTACATGCTGGCCTGCTTCGTGATGTTCGGCATGTTTCTGTACAACGCCCAGTACCTGCAGCTGGTGCTGGGCCTGTCGCCGCTGCATGCGGGCCTGTGGAGCATGCCGAGCGCGGGCGGCTTCATCGTCGGCTCGCTGGTGGTGCCGCCGCTGGTGTGGCGCATGCCGCCGGCTTTCGTGATGGGCGGCGGGCTGGCGGTGGCGGCGCTGGGCTTCGGCATGCTGGCGGTGCTGCCCGCGCAGGACGGACTGGCCTGGATGGTGGCGAGCGCCGTGGTCTCTTCGCTCGGCCTCGCGCCGGTGTTCACGCTGGCGACCGACCTGGTGGTGGGCAGCGCGCCGCCGGAGCGCGCGGGCGTGGCGTCGGCCATTTCGGAAACCAGCTCGGAGTTCGGCGGCGCGCTGGGCATCGCGATTCTCGGGAGCATCGGTGCGGCGATCTACCGCGCCACGATGGGCGACGCGGTGCCCGCCGGCCTGGCGGGCCCGGCCGAGGTGGAGGCCGCACGCAGCACGCTGGGCGGCGCGGTGGCATTGGCCGGGCAGCTCTCGGCCGGTGCAGGCGGTGCCGGCGCGCAACTGCTGGACACGGCCCGCGAAGCGCTGATGCACGGCCTGCGCCTGACAGCCGGCATCTGCGCCGCGGTGCTGCTGTCGGTGAGCGTGCTGGTGGCGGTGCGGCTGCGCGGCGTGAACGCAGGCGAGGCACATTCGCCCTGAAGAGGCGCACCTGCGCCGTCTTCAAGGCATGGCCTCAAGAGCGCCTGTCCGAAGACTTGGCGGCAAGGGGCGCGTCGGTGGTTTCGGCCCATCCGCCGCCCAGCGTCTTGTAGAACGTCACCAGGTTGGTGAAGCGCGACAGGCGCGTGCCGATCAGGTCTTGCTGCGCGGTGTAGAGCGAGCGCTGCGAGTCGAGCACGCTCAGGTAGCTGTCCACGCCGCGCTGGAAGCGCGCCTGCGACAGGCGATAGCTCTCGGACGTGGCGTCGACCAGCGACTGCTGTGCGTCGAGCTGGCGCCCGAGCGTGCTGCGTTGGGCCAGGGCGTCCGACACCTCGCGGAACGCCGTCTGCACGGCCTTCTCGTACTGCGCCACAGAGATGTCGCGGCTCACGGTGGCGATCTTCAGGTTGGCCCGGTTGGCGCCGCCGTCGAAGATCGGCAGCGTGATCTGCGGCGCGAAGCTCCATGCGCCCGAGCCGCCCTTGAACAGGCCCGAGAGCTGGCTGCTCGACGTGCCGGCCGAAGCGGTGAGGCTGATGCTCGGATAGAAGGCCGCGCGCGCCGCGCCGATGTAGGCATTGGCGGCCTTCAGATCGCGCTCGGCCTGCAGGATGTCGGGGCGGCGCTGCAGCAGATCGGAAGACAGCCCCGGCGGAATGGTGGCCAACGGGCTTGCGCCTGCGGTTGCGCCGTCGGGCAAGGCCTTGGGCAGCAGGTCGATCGGCACGTCGGCGCCCACGAGCAGCACGAGCGCATTGCGGTCCTGCGCCACTTGCGCGGTGTAGCGCTCGACGTCCACACGCGCGGCGTCCACGCTGGTCTGCGCCTGGCTCAGCGTGAGCGCCGAGGCCACGCCCAGCTCGAAGCTGCGCCGGTTGAGCCTGTAGGAGTCGTTCTGGCTCTGCAGCGTGTCGCGCGCGAGCTTGAGCCGGTCCTGGTCGGCAGCGAGCGTGAGGTAGCCGGTCGCCACCTCGGCCAACAGCGTGATCTGCGTGCTGCGGCGCGCCTCGGCGGTGGAAAGAAACTGCTGCAGCGCCTGCGCGCTCAGGCTGCGCACGCGGCCGAACAGGTCGAGTTCGTAGGCGCTGACGCCGAGCGATGCGCTGTACTGGCGCGAAGTGAGCGCCGCGCCCGTGGACGACAGGTCGGCCGGCGTGCGGCTGCCGCTGCCGCCGGCACTGGCGTTGACGGTGGGCAAGAGCGCCGCGTCCTGCACCCGGTACTGCGCGCGGGCCTTCTCGATGTTCAGCACGGCCACGCGCAGGTCGCGGTTGTTGGCAAGGCTCATCTCGATCACGCGCTGCAGCGAGGCATCGGTGAACACATCGCGCCAGCCGAGATCGGAGACCGGCGTGGCGGCCGTGTCGGCGCCCGGGTCGCCGGCGAACCTGGCGGGCACGGGCGCTGCGGGTTGCTGGTAGGCGGGCATCAGGCTGCAGCCGGCCATCAGGGCGGCGAGCGCGAGCGGTGTGAAGCGGAACAGGTTCATGACAGACCTCTCAGGATGCGGCCGCAGCCGGTTGTGCAAGCGGGGCCGGTGCGGCGGAATCGCTCTTGCCCTTGAACAGGCGGCGCACCAGCACGAAGAAAAGAGGCACGAAGAAAATCGCGAGCAGGGTGCCCGACAGCATGCCGCCGATCACGGCCGTGCCCAGCGCATGCTGCGCGCCTGCGCCGGCACCGCTGCCCAGAACCAGTGGCAACACGCCGAGGATGAAGGCCAGCGACGTCATGAGGATGGGGCGAAGCCGCAGGCGCGCCGCTTCCAGCGCCGACTCGACCAGGCCCTTGCCCTGCGCGTGCAGGTCTTTGGCGAACTCGACGATCAGGATGGCGTTCTTCGACGCGAGGCCGATCGTGGTGAGCAGCCCTACCTGGAAGTAGACGTCGTTCATCTTCCAGGTGAGGATCGCGCCAACGAGCGCACCCAGCACGCCGAGCGGCACCACCAGGATCACCGAGAACGGAATGGCCCAGCTCTCGTAGAGCGCGGCCAGGCACAGGAACACGATCAGGATCGACAGCCCGTACAACAGGCCGGTCTGCCCGCTCGATGCCTTCTCCTGGCGGGACAGCCCCGTCCATTCGTAGCCGATGCCCGGCGGCAGTTGCGCGACCGCCGCCTCGACGATGGCCAGCGCCTCGCCGCTCGACGCGGCTCCGGGCATGGCCATGCCGAGAATTTCCACCGACGGAACCCCGTTGTAGCGCTCCAGGCGGGGCGAGCCCGAGTTCCAGCCCGCCTTGGCGAAGGAGGTGAAGGGCACCATCGTTCCGGCGCTGTTGCGCACGTACCAGCGGTCGATGTCCGCGGGCAGCATGCGGTACTGCGCGTCGGCCTGCAGCATCACCTTCTTCACGCGTCCCTTGTCGATGAAGTCGTTGACGTAGCTGCTGCCCCATGCGGCCGAGAAGGTGTCGTTGATGTCGCTCATCGAAAGACCCAGGGCCTGCGCCTTGTGCGGGTCGATCTCCAGCCTGAATTCGGGCGTGTCTTCCTGCCCGTTGGGGCGCACGGCCACCAGGCGCTTGTCCTTGGCCAGCGTGGCGAGCAGCTGGTTGCGCGCCTGCATCAGCGCGTCGTGGCCGAGGTTGGCGCGGTCCTGCAGCATCAGGTCGAAGCCGGTCGCGTTGCCCAGCTCCGCCACGGCGGGCGGTGCGAAGGCGAACACCTTCGCGTCGCGAATCGTGTTGAAGAAGGCGCCGGCCTTCGCCGACACGCCCGTCACGCTCAGCGCCTCGCCCTTGCGCTCGTCCCAGGGCTTGAGCTTGATGAAGGCGAAGCCCGTGTTCTGCCCGCTGCCCGCGAAGCTGAAACCCGCCACCGTGAAGATGCCCGAGACGGCGTCCTTCTGGTCGACCAGGAAGTGGTGCTCGACCTGGCGGATCACTTCTTCCGTGCGCGCGTTGGTGGCGCCCGGCGGCAGCTGGACCAGCGCAAACATCGTGCCCTGGTCTTCGTCCGGCAAGAAGCCCACCGGCAGCTTCATGAAGCCGAACACCACCACGGCCAGCAACACCGCATACAGCGCCATGTAGCGCCAGCCCTTGCCCACCATGTGCCGCACGATGCCCTGGTAGCGCGTGTTCCCGCGGTCGAAGCTGCGGTTGAACCAGCCGAAGAAACCGGTGGTCGCCATGGCGTGGCCCTTGTGCACCGGCTTGAGCAGCGTGGCGCACAGCGCGGGCGTGAGCACCAGCGCCACCAGCACCGACAGCGTCATTGCCGAGACGATGGTGATCGAGAACTGCCGGTAGATCACGCCCGTGGAACCGCCGAAGAAGGCCATCGGCACGAACACCGCCGCCAGCACCAGGGCCACGCCGACCAGCGCGCCGGTGATCTGGCCCATCGACTTGCGCGTGGCCTCCCTGGGCGAAAGGCCTTCTTCCGTCATCACGCGCTCGACGTTCTCCACCACCACGATCGCGTCGTCCACCAGCAGGCCGATGGCCAGCACCATGGCGAACATCGTCAGGGTGTTGATGGTGAAGCCGAAGGCCGCGAGCACGCCGAAGGTGCCCAGCAGCACCACCGGCACTGCGATGGTCGGAATCAGCGTGGCGCGGAAGTTCTGCAGAAACAGGTACATCACCAGGAACACCAGCACCACCGCCTCGATCAGCGTGCGCACCACTTCCTCGATGGAGATGCGCACGAAGGGCGTGGTGTCGTAGGGCTTCTGCACCTTCATGCCCGGCGGAAAGAACTTCTCGAGCTCGGCCACCCGCGCATAGATGGCCTTGACCGTGTCCAGCGCGTTGGCGCCCGCGGCCAGCTTGACGGCCAGGCCGGCGGCCGGCTTGCCGTTGTAGCGGCCGACCGTGTTGTACGACTCGCTGCCCAGCTCGATGCGGGCCACGTCGCGCAGGCGCACCTGGGCGCCGTTGGTCTGCGTGCGCAGCAGGATGTCTTCGAACTCCTGCGCGGTCTTCAGGCGCGTCTGCGAGGTGATGGTCGCGTTGATCTGCTGGTTGTCCGCCGCCGGCATGCCCCCCAGTTGCCCCGCCGACACCTGCGCGTTCTGCGCCTGGATCGCGGTCTTCACGTCCAGCGGCGTGAGGCTGAAGTTGGCGAGCTTGTTCGGGTCGAGCCACACGCGCATGGCGTACTGCGAACCGAAGAGCGTGGTGTCGCCCACGCCCTCGACGCGGCTCAAGGCGTCCTGCACGTTCGCGGCCACGTAGTCCGACAGGTCGGAGCCGTTCATGCTGCCGTCCTCGGACACGAAGGCCAGCACGTTCAGGAAGTTGGTGGCCGACTTGGTGACCGTCACGCCCTGCTGCTGCACCTCTTGCGGCAGCAGCGGCGTGGCCAGCGAGAGCTTGTTCTGCACCTGCACCTGCGCGGTGTCGGGGTCGGTGCCGTTCTCGAAGGTGAGCGTGAGTGTGACCGAGCCCGACGACTCGCTGGTCGAGGCCATGTAGCTCAGGCGGTCCAGCCCCTTCATCTTCTGCTCGATGACCTGGGTGACGGTGTCCTCCAGCGTCTTGGCCGAAGCGCCGGGGTAGTTGGCGGTGATGGCGACGGCCGGCGGCGCAATGCTCGGGTACTGCGCGATCGGCAGGGTGGAGATGGACATGACGCCGGCCAGCATCACGATGATGGCGAGAACCCACGCGAAGATGGGGCGGTCGATGAAGAAACGTGCCATGAGGGTCTCTTTCGATCAGTTGGCCGCGCCGGCCGCACCGGCGGGGGCGGCCTTGGCGGTCTCGGTGCCCGCCTTGGGGTCGGGTTGGGCCTTCGGCTTGGGCGCCCATTGCACCGTCTTCACCTGCACGCCGGGCGCCGCGCTCTGCTGGCCGTCCACCACGAGCTGGTCGCCGGCCTGCAGGCCGCTGCGCACCAGCCACTGGTCGCCGATGGCGCGATCGGTCTCGAGCGCGCGCTGCTGCAGCTTGTGCTGGGCATCGACCACGTAAGCCGTCGGCTTGCCGGCGCCGTCGCGCGACACCGCCTGCTGCGGCACCAGCAGCGCCTGTTCCTTCACGCCTTCCTGCAGCACCGCGCGCACGTACATGCCGGGCAACAGATCGGCATTGGGGTTGGGGAACACCGCGCGCAGCGTGATGGCGCCGGTGGCCTGGTCGACCGTGACGTCCGAGAACTCCAGCTTGCCTTCCAGCGCGTAGGTGCTGCCGTCTTCGAGCAGCAGCCGCACCCGGGCGGCGTTGGCGCCGCTCTTTTCGAGGTCGCCGCGCGCCATCGCCTGCTTGAGCCGGAGCATGGCCGTGCTGGGCTGGCTCACGTCCACGTAGATCGGGTCGAGCTGCTGGATGGTGGCCAGCGCGGTCGACTGGCTGGCCGTGACCAGCGCGCCCGGCGTGACCGCCGACTTGCCGATACGCCCCGAAATCGGCGCATCGATGCGCGAGTAGGCCAGGTTGATGCGGCTCGTCTCCACATTGGCCCGGGCCGCGGCCACGTCCGCCTCGCCCTGCTGCAGCGAGGCGGCGGCGTCGTCGTTGTCCTGCTGGCTCACCGCCTTGATGGCCACCAGTTCCTTGTAGCGCTCGGCCTTGAGCCGGGTGGTGACCAGGCTGGCCTGCACCTTGGCCAGCGCGGCGACGTTGCTGTCGTAGCTGGCCTTGTAGGTCGCGGGATCGATCTGGTAGAGCGCTTCGCCGGCCTTCACGTCGCTGCCTTCGCGGAACTTGCGGGCCTTGACGATGCCGCCGACCTGCGGACGCACGTCGGCAATGAGGAAGGGCACGGTGCGCCCGGGCAGCTCGGTCGTGATGGCCACGCGCTGCGGCTGCACCGTGACCACGCCGACCTGGGGCGTGCCGGGCGCCGGCGGCGGCCCGCCCGGCGGCTTGCCGCACGCCACGAGCATGCAGGTGGAGACAAGGGCCGCGGCAAAGGTCAGGCCGTAGGTGAGAGGGGGGCGCATGGCGGTTCTCCGGTGGAAAGCGACGGGGTGTGGAAGGTCCCGATCGGCGATTAAATAGACAGTGCTGTACTGAAATGTATTTTGACTCGGAGGGCATGTCAATCAATAATGATCAAACGTGTACAGAAATAGAAGGGCAACGACATGCGGGTGAAAACCGAAGCGAAGCGCGACGCCATCGTTCAGGTGGCCTCGGAGGTGTTCAGGGAACTCGGGTTCGAGGGCGCCTCGATGGTGGAGATCGCCGCGCGGGTGGGCGGCTCCAGGGCCACGCTCTACGGGTACTTCAGCTCGAAGGAAGAACTGTTCGTGGCCTCGATCCACGCCGCCGCGAGCCAGCATTTCGACCCCATCTTCTCGGCGCTGGCACAGGAGGGGGAAGACGACCTTGCGCAGGTGCTGCAGCGTTTCGGCGAGAAGGTGCTGGCTGTGGTGTGCTCGCAGGAGGTCGTCCAGGCGCAAAGGGCGGTGATCGCCGAAGCGGGCCGCAGCGACATCGGGCGGCGCTTCTACGAAGGCGGGCCCAAAAAGGGGCTGGCCGCGCTGGCGGACTTCCTGTCGCAGCAGATGCACAAGGGCCGCTTGCGAACGGCCGACCCCCTCTCGGCGGCGCACCACCTGATGGGCCTGCTGGATTCGGAGACCGTCAAGCCGAGCCTGCTGGGCATTCAGGGGCCCTTGACCCGCAAGGAACTCAAGGAGACCACGCGGCGCGCCGTGCAGGTGTTTCTCGGTGGCTACGCTGAAAGAGGCGATACGCCCGAGTGAGCGCATTCGCCTGTTCGGCGAAGCACAGGCCCCGGAAAACCCCGAGGCCGCCGCATTGCCCCCGGGCCGGCGAAACCCCATACTGGGCCTTCCACGATGCGTTTCACCGGAGCCTTTCATGAGCAACGAACTGCGCAAGAAGCTGCACGACCTGGCGGAGCTGGCCGACAACACCACCGACCCCCAGACCAAGGCCATCGTCGAGGCCATCCGGCTGCAGACCGCGGTGCTGAACGAGCGGCTGTTCTCCATCGAACTGCAGCTGGGCACGCTCACCAAGCGCATGGAAAACACGACCGACTGAGTGGGCGCCCCTTTGTGGGGATAATCCCCGCCATGAGCGGCAACACCTTCGGAACACTCTTCGCGGTCACCAATTTCGGCGAGTCGCACGGCCCGGCCATCGGCTGCGTCATCGACGGCTGCCCCCCCGGCATGGCATTGAGCGAGGCCGACATCCAGGGCGACCTCGACCGCCGCCGCCCCGGCACCAGCCGCCACGTCACCCAGCGCAACGAGGCCGACGCGGTGCAGATTCTTTCCGGCGTGTACGAGGGCAAGACCACCGGCACCCCCATTGCGCTGCTGATCCAGAACACCGACCAGCGCAGCAAGGACTACGGGCAGATCGCCGAGCAGTTCCGCCCCGGCCATGCCGACTTCACCTACTGGAAGAAATACGGCATCCGCGATCCGCGCGGTGGCGGGCGCTCCTCGGCGCGGCTCACGGCGCCCATGGTGGCGGCCGGCGCGGTCGCCAAGAAATGGCTGGCCGAAAAATACGGCATGGTGTTTCGCGGCTGCATGACGCAGATCGGTGAAATCGCGATCCCGTTCGAGCGCTGGGACCACGTGCCCCACAACCCCTTCTTCGCCCCCATCGCCGACGTGAGCGCGCTGGAGGACTACATGGACCGCCTGCGCAAGGCCGGCGACTCTTGCGGCGCACGCATCCGCGTCACCGCCACGAACGTGCCCGTGGGCCTGGGCGAGCCGCTGTTCGACAAGCTCGATGCCGAAATCGCCTACGCGATGATGGGCATCAACGCGGTGAAGGCGGTGGAAATCGGTGCCGGCTTCGACAGCGTCACCCAGCGCGGCACCACGCACGGCGACTCGATCACGCCCACCGGCTTCGCCACCAACAACGCGGGCGGCATCCTGGGCGGCATCAGCTCGGGGCAAGACCTCGAGGTGAGCATCGCCATCAAGCCGACCAGCTCGATCATCAGCCCGCGCCAGTCGGTCGACATCCACAACAACCCCGTCGAAGTGATCACCAAGGGCCGCCACGATCCGTGCGTGGGCATCCGCGCGACGCCCATCGCCGAGGCCATGCTCGCGCTGGTGGTGATGGAGCACGTGCTGCGCAACCGCGCGCAGTGCGGCGACGTGCAGACCGAAGCCCAGAAGAACGAAGCAGCGTCCCCGCAGGCGTCTTTCCTCTAGTGCCTGCCGCGCCACCCGTGGCCGCCGGGCGCGGCCACCTGCTGGCGTTCGCTGGTCTGTCGGCCAGCTATTTCGCGCACATCGGTTTCTTCAACCCCTACCTGCCGCTGTGGCTGAAGGACCTGGGGCTGCCGATCTTCACCATCAGCCTGCTGGCCTCGGTGCAGTCGATCACGCGGGTGTTCGCGCCCTACGCCTGGGGCGCGCTCAGCGACCACACCGGGCACCGCGTGAAGCTGCTGCGCTTCAGCGCGGCGGTGGCGCTCATCAGCTCGTTCGGCCTGTGGTGGCACGGCGGCGCGTGGTGGCTCGCGCTGGTGCTGCTGGTCATGTTCACCCACACCAGCTCGATGATGTCGCTCACCGAAGCGGCCATGGCGCAGCTGGTGGCCGGCGACTGGGGCCGCTACGGGCGCATCCGGCTGTGCGGCTCGGCCGGGTTTTTGCTGACGGTGTTCGTGGCGGGCGAGTGGTTCGAGCGCTTCGGCATGAAGCACTTTCCGGCGTGGGCCGCGGGCACGCTGGCCATCGTGCTGGTCGCGACGATGAAGCTGCCCGACGTGCGCGAGCCGTTGGCCGCGCACGGCAGCGTCAAGCCGCCCATCGGGCCGGTGCTGCGCAACCCGGCGGTGCGGTGGTTCTTCGCGGCGCTGTTCTTCCAGGTGATGTCGCACTTCTCGGTGTACGCGTTCTTCTCGCTCTACCTGGACTCCATCGGCTACGGCAAGAGCACCATCGGCCTGCTGTGGGCGCTGTCGGTGGTGGCCGAGATCGTGTGGTTCTTTCTGCAGGGTCGGCTCATCGGCCTGATGCCGATGCCGCGATGGATGCTGGTGTGCGGCATCGCGGCCGTGGCGCGGCTGGGGCTCACCGCGGGGCTCGGCGGCTCGATGGCCGCGCTCGTCGTCGCGCAGTGGCTGCATGCGCTGAGCTTCGCCGCGCACCACACCACCTGCATCGCGGTGGTGTCGCGCCGCTTCCCCGGCCACTTGCGCGGGCGGGGGCAGGCGCTGTTCACGGTGATCGGCTACGGCTTCGGGGGCGTGCTGGGTGTGTTGCTGGGTGGCGCGGTGGCGCAGGTGTTCGGGTATCGCACGATGTTTGCGGCGGCGGCCTTGCTGGCGGTGGCGGGCACGCTGTGCGCCTGGCGGGTGGTGAAGCTCGAACGCGTGGAGCGAGCGGTTCGAGCCTGAGCGCGGTCCGCACAGGACAGGACCGGCGATGTGTCACGGGCGCAGCACGCATGCGTCACCGCGCCGCTGGCGCGGGAAGCCAGGCTCACTTCTTCTTGCCGATCTTCAAGGGTTCGACGACAGCGGTCTTCACTTTGCCGCCCTTTCCCTTGCCGCCCTCGCTCTCCTTCTCGAAGATCGCAAAGTACTCCGAAGCCAGCTTGCGCAGCGACCGTCCGATGTTCGCGTAGTCGTATTCGTTGAGGTTCGCCAGCGACACCCGCCCCGACGCCTGCTTGCCGCCGAAGCCGCGGCCGGGCAGCAGCACGATGCTGGTCTCCTCGGCGATGCGAAAGAGCGCCTCGTTCGGCTCCAGCTTCGTCAGGATCCACGTGCCGAAGTGTTCGCCGTGCATCTGGGTGGCAATGTCGTGCAGGTCGAGCAGGTGGTAGTAGCTCACCGAGTTGGGGTCGGCCGGCAGCGGCAGGCCGAGCTCGCGGTACAGCGCCTCCTTGCGCCGCGCGACGATGTGCTTCATCGACTTCTTGTACGCCTCGGGCTCGTCCATCAGGCAGAACAGCGAGAACATCACCATCTGCGCCTGCACCGGTGTCGACAGGCCGGCCGTGTGGTTCAGCGCCACGGTGCGGCTGTCGGCCACCAGCCGGTCGATGAACTTCAGCTTGCGCGGCTCGATGGTGATGGAGCCGTAGCGCGCATCGAGTTCCTTGCGCGTGGCCTCGGGCAGCGCGGCGATCTGGCGGTCGAGAATGTTGTCCTCGTGCGTGGCCACCACGCCCATGCGCCAGCCGGTCGCACCGAAGTACTTGGAGAACGAATACACCAGGATG
Source organism: Variovorax monticola (assembly GCF_051216855.1). Taxonomy (NCBI): domain Bacteria; kingdom Pseudomonadati; phylum Pseudomonadota; class Betaproteobacteria; order Burkholderiales; family Comamonadaceae; genus Variovorax; species Variovorax monticola. The sequence continues at coordinate 731,078 of NZ_JBPJZP010000001.1, read as the reverse complement.
GTGTTCTGCGGACACACCGCGAACAGCGAGAGAAAGTTGTCCGCGAAGGTGCCGTACACGTCGTCCGTGAGGATGATGAGATCGGGCCGCTGCTTCACGATGTCGGCGATCCAGCCCAGCACCTCGTCGCTGATCTTCACCGACGGCGGGTTGCTCGGGTTGCACAGGAAGAAGGCTTTCACCTTCGGGTCGAGCAGCTTCTGCAGCTCCTTCTTCGTGAACTGCCAGTTGTTGTCCGGCGGGGCGTCGATCAGCGCCTCGATCAGCTGGTAGTCGTTCAGGTGCGGGATCTCGATGTACGGCGTGAAGATCGGCATGCCCAGCGCAATGGTGTCGCCGGCCTGCAGCAGGTGGTTCTCGCGCAGGCTGTTGAACAGGTAAGTCATGGCGGCGGTGCCGCCTTCCACCGCGTACATGTCGAACCTGCCCACGAAGGGGTGCGTGCCGATCATCTCCTTGTGGATGTACTGGCCCACGATGATCTCGCTCAGGCGCAGCATGCGGTCGGGCACCGGGTAGTTGCAGCCGAGGATGGCCTCGCACATCTCGTAGATGAAGTCGCCCGCCGACAGGCCGAGCTGGTCGCGCACGTACGACACGGCCGCCTCGATGAAGCGCACGCCGGGCTGGCCTTCGTTGGCCTTGGCAAAGATCTCGAAGCGTGCCTCGATGCCTTCGCGCTGCGGGAAGCCGCCCACGCCTTCCATGTAGACGTATGAACGCTCACTCTCGGTCATGGCGAACAGCCCGAACTGGAAGAAGCCGTGGCGCGGCGTGGTCGCCAGGAAGTTGGGGTTGCCGCGACCCGCATTCAGCATCAGGCGGTCGCTTTGCCGGGCCACCTGGATCAGTGCGTCTTTCAGTTCGAAGGGGCTCAGGCCCCCGAGTTTCTTCACGTCGCTGAAATCCATGGAACGCTCCTTGGTTGGGGAAACAAAAAAGAAATCGAAAGTGCGAAACGCGTCGCCGCGCTCACACCAGCGCCACGATCAGCGGCCCCAGCAGCGTGAGGAACACGTTCGCCAGCGCATAGGTGATGGCGAAGGGCACGGTGGGTATGGCGTTTTCCGCCTTGTCGAGCACTTCGCCGAAGGCCGGGTTGGCGCTGCGCGAGCCGCTGAGCGCGCCCGCGAAAATGGCCGTGTTGCTGTAGCGCAGCACGTAGCGCCCGAACAGCATGGTCAGCAGCATCGGCACGATGGTCACCACCACGCCCACGCCGAAGATGGTCAGCCCGAGCTGCTTGATGGTCTGCACCGCCTGGAGGCCCGAAGACAGGCCCACCACCACCACGAAGCCCGCCAAGCCCAGGTCTTTCAGCAGTTGCACGGCGCTCGGCGGGAGGGCGCCGAAGGTCTGGCGCTTGGCGCGGTACCAGCCGAACAGCAGGCCCGACAGCAGTGCGCCGCCACCCGCGCCCAGCGTCAGCGGAATGCCGCCGATCTTCACGCTCAGCAGCCCCACCAGCAGGCCCACCACCAGCCCCGCGCCCAGGTAGACGAAGTCGGTCTTCGCGCTCGGCACGATCACGTCGCCGACGATGGCCGCCACGCGCTTCACGTCCTGCTCGGCACCGAAGATCGACACCAGGTCGCCGCTTTGCACCACGGTGTCGGGCTGCATGGGCAACACCTTTCCCATGCGGCTGATCTGCACCACGAAGATGCCGTGGCGCACGCCGCCGGCCGTGGCCTGGCGGATCTGCGCCACCGTCTTGCCGTCGAACGCCTTGTGGGTCAGCACGATCTCGCGCCTTTGCATGGTGAGCGCCATGCCGTCGACCGCATACACCTCCTTGCCCAGCAGCGGCGCGCTGGCCACCACCGCGTCGCGCCGGCCGACAGCCAGCACGATGTCGCCCTGGCGCAGTTGCAGCGCGGGGCTCACCTCGATGAACTTGCCGTCGCGCTTCACGCGCTCCAGGGTGATGGTGGTGGCCGGGTCGGCGTTCTCGATGTCGGCCACCGTGCGCTTCGGGTCGCTCGTCAGTTCGTAGATGCGGCCCACCAGCGAGGGCGCCGCTTCTTCCTGGTCGGGCCCCAGCACCTTCACGCCGGCCTGCATGGCGGTCTCGGCGGCGATGGCGTCGTCGCGGATGGTGCGGCCCATCAACCTGGGCAGGATGTTGACGCACACGATGATGGCGCCGAACGAGCCGAACACGTAGGTCACCGCGTAGCCGATGGCCACGTTGGCCTGCAGCCGCGCCGTCTCGGCCGCCTCCAGCCCGAGCTTGCCGATGGCGTCGCCCGCCGTGCCGATGATGGCCGACTGCGTGAGCCCGCCCGCCGCCACGCCCGCGGCCAGCCCCTTGTCCAGGCCGCACAGCTTGGCCATGATCACCACCGTCGCCAGGCCGGTGAGCGCCAGCACCGCGGCCAGGACGATCTCCTTGACCGACTGCCTGCCCAGCGAGCTGAAGAACTGCGGCCCGCTCTCGAAGCCCACCGCGTAGATGAACAGCGCGAACAGCACCGCCTTCACGCCGGCGTCCACGTGCACACCCGCCTGGCTCACCAGCACCGCCACCAGCAGCGAGCCGGCCACGCCGCCGAGCTGGAACTTGCCGAACTTGATCTTGCCGATCCAGTAGCCCACCGCCAGCGACAGAAAAAGCGCGATCTCCGGCGACTTCTTGAAGAGTTCGTGCAGCCATTCCATGGGTGAAGTCCTTTGAGGTTGCAGATCGATAGAAAAACCAGTTGGCGTGGTGCGCCAGCAGCCCGACGGGATGCCGAGCTGGCCGGCATGCAGAGCCGCGGCGCGCCTGGCTGTCACGCGCCATTCCTCGGCTCATTGCTTTTCATCAATTTGCAGAAGACTTTTACTGGACCGCACGATATTCAGTTGCGGAAATTGGTCCTTGCGAAAAATCAAGATTCCAATAATTCTGGAAATAAGCGAAACATAAATGGAACGTTCGACCCCCGGGTTTCCGATAACTAAATCATCTTGATTTAGTCCCTCTCCTGGCCGATAGTCTCGCTGCGCCCGGACGCCGCGCCTTCACTTCCAACGAAGGCCGAGCGATCCGGTTCCACAAGACCGCAGGCGCATCGCCGCCCGCCCAAGGAGACCAACCCATGTTCAGCACCCGCTCCATCCTGGCCGTGGCGGCCATGTCCCTCGCCGCATCCAGCGGCGCATTCGCCGCCGACCAGCCCGTCATCGGCCTGGTCACCAAGACCGAAACCAACCCCTTCTTCGTCAAGATGAAAGAGGGCGCGCAGGAAGAAGCCAAGAAGCTCGGTGCCAAGCTGCTCTCGGGCGCGGGCAAGGCCGACGGCGACAACGCGGGCCAGATCACCGCGATGGAAAACATGATCGCGGCCGGGGCCAAGACCATCCTCATCACGCCCAGCGACGCGAAGGCGATCGTGCCGGCCATCAAGAAGGCGCGCGACAAGGGCGTGATGGTGATCGCGCTCGACAGCCCGGCCGATCCGCCGGACGCCACCGACGCGCTGTTCGCCACCAACAACTACACCGCCGGCGTGCTGATCGGCGAATACGCCAAGGCCGCGATGGCCGGCAAGACGCCCAAGATCGTCGCGCTCGACCTGCTGCCGGGCCACCCGGTGGGTGCGCAGCGCCACAACGGTTTCATGAAGGGTTTCGGCTTGCCTGCGAACGACGCCAAGTCGAACGAGCTGTCGAAGTCGCCTGAAATCGTGTGCATGGCCGACAGCTACGGCGACCAGGCCAAGGCGCAGACCGCGATGGAAAACTGCCTGCAGAAGGCGCCCGAAGTGAACCTGGTCTACACCATCAACGAACCCGCCGCGGCCGGTGCCTACAACGCACTGAAGCGCGCGGGCAAGGAGAAGGGCGTGCTGATCGTCTCGGTGGACGGCGGCTGCCAGGGCATCAAGGACACCAACGCCGGCGTCATCGCCGCGACCTCGCAGCAGTACCCGCTGAAGATGGCCGCCATGGGCGTGGCCGCGGGCGTCGAGTTCGCCAAGACGGGCAAGAAGGCTTCGGGCTACGTCGACACCGGCGTGACGCTCATTGCCGGCAAGAGCGTGGCGGGCGTCGACAGCAAGGACACCAAGACCGGTGCCGAGCTGTGCTGGGGCAAGAAGTAAAAGCGTAGACGCAGGGAGCACACACCGATGGCGACCCAACCCGCAACGCACCGCATCCCCTGGGGTGCCCTGGGGCCCTGGCTGGCCCTGCTGGGCGCGTGCATCTTCTTCGCGACCCAGTCCGACCGGTTCCTGACCGGTGGCAATCTCTCGCTGATTCTTCAGCAGGTGATGGTGGTGGGCGTGATCGCCATCGGCCAGACGCTGATCATCCTCACGGCCGGCATCGACCTGTCGTGCGGCATGGTGATGGCCCTGGGCAGCATCATCATGACCAAGTTCGCCACCGAGCTCGGCATGCCGGTGCCGCTGGCCATCCTGTGCGGCATCGGCGTGACGACGCTGTTCGGTTTGCTCAACGGCCTGCTGGTCACGCGCATCAAGCTGCCGCCGTTCATCGTGACGCTGGGCACGCTGAACATCGCCTTCGCGATCACGCAGCTGTATTCGTCGTCGCAGACCATCACCGACCTGCCCGGCGGCCTCACGGGCCTGGGCACCACCTTCACCATCGGCAGCGCCGAGGTGGCGTGGGGCTCGGTGCTGATGGTGGCGCTGTATGCGCTCGTGTGGTTTGTGCTGCGCGAGACGGCCGCCGGCCGGCACATCTACGCGGTGGGCAACAACGCGGAGGCCACGCGGCTGGTCGGCATTCCGACGCAGCGCGTGCTGCTGGGCGTGTACGTGGCCGCGGGCGTGCTGTACGGCATTGCCTCGCTGCTGTCGGTGGCGCGCACCGGCGTGGGCGACCCCAACGCGGGCCAGACCGAGAACCTCGACGCCATCACGGCCGTGGTGCTGGGCGGCACCAGCCTGTTCGGCGGTCGCGGCATCGTGCTGGGCTCGCTGATCGGCGTGCTCATCGTGGGCGTGTTTCGCAACGGGCTCACGCTGATGGGCGTGTCGTCGATCTACCAGGTGCTGGTGACGGGCGTGCTCGTGATTCTTGCCGTGGCGGCCGACCAGCTCTCGCGCAAGGGAGCACGCTGATGAACGCCGTTGCCAACCCCAAGATCGTGATGCAGGCCAAGGGCCTGGTGAAGCGCTACGGCCAGGTCACGGCGCTCGACGGCGTCGACTTCGAATTGCGCGAGGGCGAGATCCTCGCGGTGATCGGCGACAACGGCGCGGGCAAGTCCTCGCTCATCAAGGCGCTGTCGGGCGCGGTGGTGCCCGACGAAGGACAGATCCTGCTCGACGGCAAGCCGGTGCATTTTCGCAATCCGCTGGACGCGCGCCGCGCGGGCATCGAGACGGTGTACCAAGACCTGGCCGTGGCCCCGGCCATGACCATCTACGAGAACCTGTTCCTCGGGCGCGAGCTGCGCCGCCCCGGCTTCCTGGGCAACGTGCTGCGCATGCTCGACAAGAAGAAGATGCTCGTCGAAAGCACCGCACGCATGGCCGACCTGAAGGTGGGCATCCAGTCGATGACGCAGGCGGTCGAAACGCTCTCGGGCGGGCAGCGCCAGTGCGTGGCGGTGGCACGCAGCGCGGCCTTCGCGCGGCACGTGGTCATCATGGACGAGCCGACCGCCGCGCTGGGCGTGAAGGAAGGCAACATGGTGCTGGAGCTGATTCGCCGCGTGCGCGACCGCGGACTGCCCGTGGTGCTCATCAGCCACAACATGCCGCACGTGTTCGAGGTGGCCGACCGCATTCACGTGGCGCGGCTGGGCAAGCGCGCGGCGGTGCTCAATCCGAAGAAGATCAGCATGAGCGACACGGTGGCCGTGATGACCGGCGCGATGACGGCCGACCAGTTGCCCGCGGAGGCGCATGCCTGATGCCGACACTGCACCTGCGCGCATGCCCGACCTGCTGCGGCCCCGCGGCTCCAACCAGGTCGGCATGCGCCAGTTCAACGAGCGCACGGTGCTGCAGGCACTGCGCGTTCACACCAGCCTGCCCAAGGCCGACCTCGCGCGGCTCACCGGGCTGAGCGCGCAAACCATCGGGCTCATCACAGCGCGGCTGGAGGAAGACGGCCTGGTCGTCAAGCAGAGCCGCGTGCGCGGACGCATCGGCCAGCCGTCGGTGCCGCTGGCGCTGAACCCCGACGGTGCGTTCTCCATCGGCATCAAGGTGGGCCGGCGCGGCGCCGAGTGGCTGCTGATCGACTTCACCGCGCAGGTGCGCGAGCGCCACGCCATCAGCTACGACTTTCCCGATGCCGAAGCCTTGCTTCCCGCGATAGCGCAGCACATCCACCGCCTGCGCGACGGCCTCGGTTCGCTGGCCGTGCGCAACGTGGGCGCGGGGCTGGCCGCGCCGTTCCAGCTCGGCGGCTGGCACCGCACGCTGGGCCTGTCGAAGGCACAGGCCGACCTGTGGAACCAGATGGACCTGGCCGCCGAGGTGCGCGCGCGCACCGACGTGCCGGTGAGCTTCGCGCGCGACACGGTGGCCGCCTGCGTGGCCGAGCTGGTGGCCGGACGCGGGCACGACCTGAAGAGCTTTCTGTACATCTTCGTCGACACCTTCGTGGGCGGCGGGCTGGTCATCAACTCGCACCTGCATACGGGCGCGCACGGCAATGCGGGTGCGCTCGCTTCATTGCCGATGCAGCCGCCCGCAAGCAGCGGTGCGCTGCCGACGCAGCTCATCGCGCAGGCTTCGCTCTGGGAGCTGGAACAGCGCCTGGCCGGCGAAGGCCTCGACGCCATGGCCGCCTACGACGACCGTGCGTTGCAGCCGCCCTTTGCCGTCACGACCCAGGCCTGGCTGGACGGTGCATCGCAGGCCTTGGCGCATGCCATCGTGAGCGGCGCCGCCATGCTCGACCTGGCCGACGTGGTGGTGGACGGCTCGATGTCGCGCCTGCTGCTGCAGGCCCTGCTGGAGCGCACGCGCGCCGCGCTGGACCGGTGCAATTGGGAAGGCCTGTGGCGCCCGCAGGTGCACGGCGGCAGGGCGGGAGCGCTGGCGTGTGCGCTCGGAGGCGCCATGCTGCCGCTGCACGCCAACTTCGCGCCGGACCACGATGTGTTCTTGAAGGCGGCCTGAAGACGGCCTAAACGGGCTGCGTGAGGCAATTGCCGGCAGACTTGGCTCGTTCGTCCTACGCGGAATTCACACGGAACGCGGGAGTATTCGGGGAAGTCTGGGTGATGACGCCCGGGTGAAACCAAGGACCGCATGAAGCTTTCCCGCTTTCTCACGGAGCGCGCCGAAGACATCCTGGTGGACTGGGAAGCCTTCGCCAAGACGTTGAAGCCCGCCGCCACCCTGATGACCAGCGAGGCATTGCGCGACCACGCGCACCAGATCATCAAGGCCATCGCGCTGGACATCGAAAGCTTCCAGAGCAAGGCCGAGCAACGGGCCAAGTCGCATGGCGACGCCGCGGACGAGGGAAGTTTCCACAGTGCGGCTGCGGTCCACGGCACGTTGCGAGAGGTCAGCGGCTTTTCACTTGTGCAGCTGACCGCCGAATTTCGCGCGCTGCGCGCGAGTGTTCTGCGCCTGTGGCTGCCCACCGTCGAGGTGTTCGACCGCGCGGTGGTGGACGAAATGACGCGCTTCAACGAAGCCGTGGACGAGGCCCTGGCCGAGTCGGCAATGACCTTTTCCGAGCACACCAGGCACACGCGCGAGCGCTTCCTGGCCATCCTCGGGCACGACCTGCGCACGCCCCTGGCCGCGATCAGCATGACGGGCTCGCTGCTGGAGCGCTCGAAGAACCTCGACGGCAACGCCGTGACCGGCAAACGGCTGGTTCGAAGCGCCGCCACCATGACAACCATGGTGAACGACCTGCTGGAGTACTCGCGCACGCAGCTCGGCGGCAAGATGCCCATGGTGCCTGCGGCGGCGAACATGGGCGACATTGTTCAGGCTGCCCTGTACAACGCCTCTGCGGCCAACCCCGATTGCGTGTTCGAGCTGAACGCACGCGGTGACCTGTCGGGCGATTTCGACGACGTGCGGCTCCAGCAGGTGGTCGTGAACCTGCTCGCCAATGCGGCCCAGTACCGCGCGAAGGGCACCAGCGTGCTGCTCGACGTTGCGGGCGAAACCGACGAGGTGGTGTTGTCTGTGACGAACCGCGGCCCCGCGATCGCCGCTGAATCGCTCAAGACGATCTTCAGCGCGATGGTGCAGCTACCGCTCGACGGAGAGCAGCCCGGACGCCCGCGCACGAGCCTCGGGCTGGGGCTTTTCATCGCGCGCGAGACGGTGCTGGCGCATGGTGGCTCGATTCACGTCGCGTCGAGCGACGCCGACGGGACCACATTTGCGGTTCGCATTCCTCGCGCCGTTGCGGCGGCTGCATCACCGGGCAGGCCGGGCGAGCGGCCGCCCGACCCGACTTGAAAACAGCGTTCATACCTCGATGAACGCGAGGCGCGTCGCGCGGTCGAGTTCGAGCACGTCGTGCTCTTTCAAAGGCATCGCTTCGGTGTCCAGCAGCTTGCCGTTGAGCGTGACCCTGCCCATCACACTGGCCGCGACGTAGCCCTGCCGGCGCCGGGTGACGGCGGCCACTGCCACGCCGGGCGTGCCGACGGTGGTGACGACCTTGCTCACGGCAGCTCCCGGCCTTCTCCCAGTCCTGACAGCACGCGCAGCACGGGCATGCGCGGCGTGTCCGCGCCGGCCGGCACCGTGGGTGCGAATTCCGTGGGTACCGGCCGATCCGTGGCCGACTCACCGGCCGCGCCATGGTCCACAGTGTCGGCGTCGGCATCCAGAAAGAGAATCTGACAACCGCCCATCTCGATGAAGTCGTTGTCCTCGAGCGCCTGTTCGGTGACGGGCAGGCCGTTGACGAAGGTCCCATTGGTGCTGCCCAGGTCTTCGATGAAGATCTTGTTGCCGCGCAGATGCAGCGCGGCATGACTGGCGCTTACGGTCAACCTGTCGAGCACGATGTCGCAATCGGCACGGCGCCCGACCGTGGTGCGATGTTGGGTCAGCGCCACCTGCGACAGATTGGCACCGATTGAAATTACCAGCTCCGGCATTCTTGTTTCCTGTGAAATCAACTATGACCATGCGGGGAAGCCATGCAGGGTGCCCCGCGGCGTTGACCGGAAACTGAGCGCTTTGGTTTACATCTTCTGTAGTCGCAACGCTTGAAACCCTGTCCCCCGGTCCGGTTGGCCACCTCGAAGAAAAGCCCCAGGCATGGGGCTTCGAGGTGGTAGGGCGGAAGGATCACTTCGATGCGGCGTTTTCCCCTTCTGGTGGCTCCGCGTCGTCATGCTTCAGCGCGGGCTTCTGGCCGGGCTGTGGCGCGTGGATGGCGCCCGGTGCGATTTCTTCGCCGTGGTGTTTCTTTTCCTGTTGCACTTTTTTGTCGTGCGCGACATTGCGTGGGTCGGTCATGAACGCAGGTTGCACCCACGCCGCATGCCGGACGTGGGACGCGGCGCCTAGTGCGAGTCAGCCTGGTGGGCTGGGCCGAAAGCGCGGGCTTGCGCAAGCAGGGGCTTCAGCGTCTCGAAGGTTCCCTGGCTCGGGTTGATCACGCTCACCCAGTGCGTTGCGGCGTGCACCGGGTGCGGCATCAGACGGTCGAGCGCATCGAGGGCCGTGGCTGCCTGTGCCTGTTCACTGAAGAGCAAGCCGAAGCGCTCCTCGCCCACTTGGACGTCGAGCCTGAAAACCCCGGGGCGATTCAGGTTCGATGCGTTGTCGGACCCGCTGTCCTTGGTGACGATCGCAGCGAAGGGAAGCTTGTCGTGCGTCCCGCGAAAGAAAAAGCTGTTGTCGTCGGTGACCACGAAACGGCCGCCGCCGAGCATCTCGATGATGTATTGGGTGATGTCGTCTTCGGTCATGGGGAGATGAGGTGTCGGGGGGGTCAAGGCTTCCAGCGCCGCAGCCCCAGTTCGTCGGCCAGCTGCTGGTAGCCCTTGATCTGCGCCTGCACATAGCCGTCGAGCGCGGCGCCGGTGAGCGCGAATGGGTACAGGCCGTGCTGCTCGCGCAGCGCGGCAAAGCCGGGTGCGGCGGCCGCGTCGCGAAAGGCGGCGGCCCAGGCGCGCACCGCCGGCTCGGGCACGTCCGCGCTCAGGTACAGGCCGCGCACGGTCGGCCACACCAGGTCGACGCCTTGTTCGCGCGCCGTCGGCACGCCGGTGAGCGCGCCGCCCAGGCGCTGGTCCGACAGCACCGCGAGCAGCCGCACCGCCGCGCCCCCCGCGATGGCCTGCAGCGCCTCGGCCGCGTCGCCGGGGAAGGCGTCGACATGCTTGCCCTGCAACGCGCCCAATGCGTCCCCACCGCCTTCGAACGACACGAAGCGCATGGCCTTGTGGTCGCGCCCCGCGGCGCGCACCAGCAGGGCGGCCTTCACCCAGTCCTGGCTGCCGACGGTGCCTCCCGCGCCGAAGGCAATGCGCGACGGGTCTTGCCGCAGCGCGGCGACCAGGTCCTGCAGGCGCTTGCAAGGGGAGTCGCGGTGCACCGCGATCACGCCGTAGTCGGTGCCCAGCGTGGCGACCCAACGCACGGCCGACGGCGGGTGCGGACCGAAGCGGCCCTGCGCCAGGTTGAGCAGCGAGCCGCTCGAAAACGCCACCAGCGTGCCGGGCCCGCCGAGCTTGCCGGTGGCGATGCGGTCGAACGCGACCGCGCCGATGCCGCCCGGCAGGTAGCGCTGGCCCAGCGGCGGGCGCGTGGGGCGCACGGCCTGCAGCGCGTCGCGTGCGAGCGCGCAGGTCAATGCGAAACCGCCGCCGGCCTTGGCGGGAATGACGCAGTCGGCGGCGTCTTCGGAAGGGTCGTCGGCCGCCATTGCGCGCGTGCCGAGCCAGGGCATCAGCAGCGTTGACAGCGTGCGAAGTGCATGGCGGCGGGTGGTCTGCAAGGGCATGGCGGCAGGCGCGGCAGGCGCGGCAGGCGAGTCAGGTGGCGGCAGGGGCCGGTGTACGCGGCCACCAGATGATCGCATGCAGCCCCTGCCCGGCCTCGCGTGCTTCGAGCCGCAGCTCGCCCTGGTGCCGCTGCGCGATGGAGCGCGCAATGGCCAGCCCCAGCCCGAAGCCGCCCTTGCCCGCGCGCGCGCCGCGCCGGAAGCGCTGGCCCAGCGCGGTGCGTTCTTCGTCGCTCAGGCCCGGGCCGTCGTCCTCGACGTTGAGGCTCCAGCCCGCCGCATCGCCCGCCGCGAAGAGAGTGATCGTGCCTTCGGCCGGCGTGTACGCGATGGCGTTGGTCACGAGGTTGCTCAAGGCTTCGCGCATCAGGCCGCGGTCGGCCACCGCAGTGAACTCCGGCGTGGGCGAACGGGTGCCCAGGTCGATGCCCAGGTCGATCCGCTTGGCGCGTGCCAGCGGCAGAAGGTCGAGCGCCACTTCGCGCAGCAGCGCGGCCATGTCGAACGCGGCGGGCTCCACCGACACCGTGTCGCTGCGGCCCAGCGCCAGCAGTTGCTGCGCGCTGCGCGTGGCGCGTCCGATCTCGGTGCCCAGCGCATCGAGGGCGACTTGCACCTGCGCCGGGTCTTGCTCGCGCCGCGCGTAGTCGGCCTGCATCTGCAGCGTGGTGAGGTGCGTGCGCAGCTGGTGCGAGGCATCGTCCAGGAACTGGCGCTGCTGCGTCACCAGCGCCTGCGTGCGCGACATCTGCTGGTTGACCGCGGCCACCAGCGGGCGCACTTCGGCGGGCAGGTCGGTTTCGGCGATGCGTGTCAGGTCGTCGCTCGTGCGGGCCTGCACCTCGCGCGCGAGCCGCGACAGTGGCCGCAAGGCAGCCGCCAGCGCCAGCGCGGTGCCGCACAGCAGCATCGCCAGCACCAGCCCGTCGCGCAGCGCCGCGCTGCGCACGAAGCGTGCGCTGAACTCCTGGCGCGAGCGTGTGCTTTCTCCGACCTGGATCAGCACGCTGCGCCCGGTGCTGCCGGCCGGCGCGCGGTCGAGGTCGCGCCGGTAGGCCGCGAGCCGCACGGCCTCGCCGAAATAAGTGGCGTCGTAGAAAGCCGGCACGCCCATGGCAAGCGCGACAGGCGGCGCGGGCAGGTCGGCGCTGCCCAGCTCTACCAGTCCATCGGAGGTCGCCACCCGAAAGAACACCTGCCCGCTGGCGGTGAGCTCGAAGAATTCGAACATCGTGTACGGCAGCTCGACCGACAGGCCGCCCGAGGCGGTGGAGATGTTGGCGTCGATGGATTTGAGCGCGCCCAGCAGCGAGCGGTCATAGGCCGCGTTGGCGGCGGCCAGCGCGTCGTGCCGTGTCATCCACAGCTCGATCCCGGTCACGGTCAGCAGGGCGGGGAACAGCAGCAGCGCCAAGCGCTGCCACAGGCTCGCACGGCGCAGCCGATGGGCCATGCGCTGCACCACGCTCATTCAGTCTGCTTCCAGCACATAGCCCAGGCCGCGCAGCGTGACGATGCGCACGCCGGTGCCGTCCAGCCGCTTGCGCAGCCGGTAGACGAACACCTCCACCGCCTCGGGGTGCACCTCTTCGTCGTCGGAGAACACGCGCTCCAATATCTGCTGCTTGGACAGCGGCTCGCCGCTGCGCTGCACCAGCACGCGCAGCACGGCCAGCTCGCGCGGCGACAGGGCGAGCGCCTCGCCGTTCAGCGTGAAATGCTTGCGTGCGCCGTCGTACACCAGCGGCCCGCAGGCCAGGCGCGGATGCTCCACGCCGCGTGCGCGGCGCACCAGCGCGTGCAGGCGCGCCTCGAGTTCGGCCAGCGCAAAAGGCTTGGCAAGGAAATCGTCGGCGCCCGCGTTGAGCGAGGCCACGCGCTCGTGCAGCGAGTCGCGCGCCGTGAGGATCAGCGCGGGCAGCCGCTGGTCGCGTTCGCGCAGGCGTTGCAGCACCGTGTGGCCGTCCATGCCCGGCAGGCCCAGGTCGAGCACCAGCGCATCGTGGTCGCGCTGCTGCAGCGCCCGGTCGGCCAGGCGGCCGTCGTCCACCCATTCGACCTGGATGCCCGCATGCTCCAGCGCCTTGCAGAGCCAGGTGCCCAGGGTGTGTTCGTCTTCGGCCAGCAGGATGCGCATGGCGCCGATGCTAGGGCCTGAATCGATCAGTCCGGCTTGATGTTTGCCCGGGCGATCACTTTTTGCCACCGGGTCTGTTCGGCCGCGATGAACTGCGCGAACTGCTCCGGCGTTCCGCCCACGGCTTCGGCCGCGTCGGCTGTCAGGCGCTGCATCGAGTCGGGCGACTTCACGGCCTTCATGGTCTCGGCCGAGAGCTTGGCCAGGTTGGCCGGCGTGAAGTTGGCCGGCGCGAGCATGCCGTACCACTGCGTCATCTCGAAGCCCTGAAAGCCCTGCTCGGCCACGGTGGGCACGTCGGGCAGCTGCGCCAGGCGCTTGGCCGAGCCGGTCGCGATGCAGCGCACCTTGCCCGCCTTGATGAACGGAATGATCGCCGCCGCGCCGATGGCCGAGGCGTCGAGCCGGCCCGAGAGCAGGTCGGTCACCATCGGGCCGGTGCCCCGGTAGGGCACGTGCAGCATGAACACGTCGGCCGTCATCTTCAGGTACTCGAAGGCCAGGTGGCCCGCGCTGCCGTTGCCGGCGGAACCATAGCTGAGCTTGCCTGGCCTGGACTTGGCGTAGGCGATGAACTCCTTCAGGTTCTTCGCGGGCACGTCGGGGTGCACCACATACAGGCTGGGCACCTTGGCCAGCAGGCTCACGGGCTTGAAGTCCTTGTTGGCGTCGTAGGGCAGCTTGGCAAAGATGTACGGGTTGACCGCCAGCGTGCCGATGTGGCCGAGGATGACCGTGTGCTGGTCGGTGCTGCGCGCCACTTCGCTCATGGCGATGTTGCCGGCCGCGCCGGGCTTGTTGTCGACGAACACGCTCTGGCCCAGGGTGCGCGAGAGTTCGGCGGCGGTGGAGCGCGCGACGATTTCAGAGCTGCCGCCCGGGGCGAAGGGAACGACGAAGCGAATCGACTTGCTGGGCCAGGTGTCTTGCGCCGAGGCCAGCGACGGCAGCAGGCCGCCCAGGGTGAGGGCGCCGCCGGCTTGCAGCCAGTGGCGGCGGGTGTGTGCGTCGTTCAGGAAGGGTTGCGACATGGTGCTTGTCTCCGTCTTTTTGGGGAAAGTGCGCATCGTGCCCGGTGGTTGCTGTCGGAATGCTGTCAGTTTCCGGATGCATGTGCATCAGTCGGGCGCTGGCGGCGTGAATTTTCCACGCTCTGACAGGCCGGCTTGCCGGGCGACTGACGTTTGACCGTTGTTTGCAATGGTGCGGGACCGATGGGTCTCAAACTGCGCGTCGACTTTTGCCCGGGTTTCAAGTTCTCAAAGGAGAAAACTCGAATGACGCGCACTTTGACCGTAGAGAGCACGGCAATTCCCGTGATAGCGGGCCGGCCTGCGCTGGAGCCCGTGAGCCTGGCAGGCCGCGAAAGCGTCAACAGCCTGTTTGCGTATGAACTGGTGCTCAAGACACCCGATACCCTGAACCTCGGCGCCAGCAGTGCGATGGACTTCGATCTCGATGGCTTCATCGGTCAGCAGATCGCATGCAGCATCCAGCTCGACGGCTTCGGCCAGTTTTTGCCTGGTGCCGTGGGTGCGTCGGTCGATCACGTCGGCGCCGGCGTGCGCCAGATCTGCGGGCTCATCACCGATGCATCGCTGTGGGGCGAAGAAGGCCGCCACGTTCAATACAAGCTCACGCTGCGCCCCTGGCTACACCGCGCGACGCTCACCACCGACTGCCGGATCTACCAGAACAAGACCGTCGTTCAGATCCTCGACGAGCTGCTGGCCGACTACCACTTTCCCGTGGACAAGCGCCTGATCGAAAGCTACCCGTTGCGCGACTATCAGGTCCAGTTCAACGAAAGCGACTTCGCCTTCTTCGAACGCCTGACGCAATACTGGGGAATCAACTATTTCTTCGAGCACAGCGAAGGAAAGCATCGCCTGGTGCTCATTGACAACATGGGCGCGCACAAGAGGAACGACAGCGCGGCCTACCGGCAAGTCGAGTACCACGCGCCGGGCTGGAAGACCGACAGCGAGTATGTCCACAGCTTTGTTCCGCACAGCCATCTCACGAGCGGCAAGTATGCGGCCCGTGATTTCGACTACACCCGGCCCAAGGCAGCTCTGGGCATTGGCCGCAGCGATCCGCGCGCCACCGGGCATGCCGATGGCGAGGTCTACCAATGGCATGCGAGCCAGGCCGGCAGCCACTATGTTCAACCGCGCGCGGGCAGCGCGGATGCCAACGATCCTCAAGACGAAGGCCGGCAGCTGGCTTTGATGCGCATGCAGGCCCTGCGCACCCACGGCACGAGGGCGCAGGCCAGCGGCAATCTGCGGGGCATGGTGCCGGGATGCTCCTTTCAGTTGGTCGAGCATCCGCGCGAGAAAGCCAATACGGAATACCTGATTCTGGGCACCCACTTCCTGATCGAAGATGTCGCGCAGGACAGCCAGATTCGCAATGCGGCGTCCGGCAGAAACCAGCACTGGAAGGTGGAGGTCGACTTCACCGCGCACCCCATGGTGCAGCCGCTGCGCCCGATCTCGACCCGAGCCAAGCCTCTGACCCAAGGGCCGCAGTCGGCGGTGGTGGTCGGCCCTGCCGGCCAGAACATCTGGACCGATGAGTTGGGCCGCATCAAGGTGCAGTTCCCGTGGGACCGTCTTGGCCAGGGCGACCAGCACAGCACGTGCTGGATACGGGTGTCCAGCCCTTGGGCAGGCAACCAGCTGGGCGGCATCCAGATTCCGCGCATCGGGCAGGAAGTGATTGTCGATTTCTTCGGTGGCGATCCGGACCTGCCCATCTGCACCGGACGGGCGTACAACCAAAATAACAAGCCGCCATGGGCGTTGCCCAGCCAGCAGGCACTCTCGGGCTTCAAAAGCAGGGAGCTCACCAAGGAGGGCGGCAACAGTGCCGCCGGGCGCTCGAACAACCTCACGCTCGACGACACGGCCGGAAGAATCCAGGTCCAGCTCAAAAGCGATCATCAGCACAGCCAGCTGAGCCTGGGACACATCGCTCGCCTGGAAGACAACGCGGGCCGCGAGGACGACAGAGGGCAGGGGTTCGAACTGCGCACCGACGGTCACGCTTCGTTGCGCGCCAAAGACGGCCTGCTCATTTCCACCGAGGGACGCCCCAACGCCGAGGCCCATCTCACCGACATGGGCGAGACCGTGGCGCGTCTGACGCAGGGGCGTGATTTGCACGAGTCGCTCGGCAGCGCCGCGCAAGAAGCCAGGGCCCAGGATGCGAGCGACCAGGGCGAAGTTGTCGGGGCACTCAAGGGCCAGAACAACGCCATCGCGGGTGCTGGCAAGAAAAGCAAGCCTGAAGCGGGCCAGTTTCCTGAGCTTGACGAGCCGCACCTGGTACTGGCCTCGTCTGCGGGCATCGCGAGCACCAGCGTGCAAAGCACCCATGTGCATGCTGGCGAGCATGTCGCACTCACCAGCGGCGCGCATATCAGCGTCTCTGCCGTCAAAAGTTTTCTGGCCAGCGCCAGGCAGGCCGTGCGTCTTTTCGCTTACCAGGCGGGCATCAGGTTGTTTGCCTTCGGCGGCGACATCGACATCAAGGCGCTCAAGGACAGCATCAGCATCGTTGCCAAGCTGAACATCGTGCAGGTCGCCGACAGCATCACGATCACCGCAAAGGAAGAACTCGTGCTCAACGGCGGGGGGAGCACCATCCGCCTGACTGCTGCAGGCATCGAAGAGGCCACCTCGGGCAAGCACACCGAGTACGCCGCGGTGCACAGCATGGTGGGGCCAAAGAACGCGCCCACCTTGGCTGCGAGCGGAAGCTCCAGCCTGAAGGACAGCAAGACGGCACGCACCTTTGTGCTGCGCTCGCATGCCGAAGACGGGCGCGCCATCGCGATGGAGCCTTACACGCTCTACAAGGACGGTGCCGAGGTAACGAAAGGCGTCACCGACGCGCACGGCCAGGTGTTGATCGAGGACCACCAGGAAGGCACGGGTTCCTACAAGGTCAAGCTGACCAACGGCAACGAGTTCGAGCTGCTGGTCACGGCGCAGTTGAAGGGCTCGGACCAGAGGCTTGCCGCCCAAGGCTACCGCGCTGCCCAGAACGACCTGAAGGACCGCTTGCAGCACTACCAGCATCGTCAAGACAACGCTGACCAAACTTGAAAATCGAAGACACCCACATGTCCAGAGCTCCCGATACCCAGCAGAAATCCAAGATCCCGTTGAGCGATATCAGTCGCACGGCCACCGGCAGCCTTCAATGGAAGCTGGAAAAGAACGAAGACGAAAAGACACCCGTCTTTCACTTCAACAACCTGACCGTCTACATCTGCGGCGAGCACAGCTTCAAACGCATCGCCGAAGACATTCAGTCCGCCGAGCAGTCTGTCGATCTCGCTTTCTGGGGCTTCGATCCGGCGATGGAGTTGACCCGCAACAGCGGCGAGTGGCCGCGCGGTATGACCTGGGGCGACCTGCTGCGCGACGCCACGCGGGGGCATAACACCAGCAAGAAGAAGGTTCAGGTGCGCCTCCTGGTGTGGCAGGACAAGATCGGCACAGCCATCGCCGGCAACCTGCCGGGCTACAAGGAAGAAGCCGGGTATAAGCACAACGTGCCCGTGGTGGACGCTGCGGCGCGCGCCAGACTCGAAGCCGGCGCTGGTCACGCGACCAGCCGTCCCATCCTTGCCCCGCAGCCCGGGCCCACCGTGAGCGACCAAAGGGAAATGTTCAACAGCCGGTGGTGGCGGGAGGCCGTGGCCGGAAAGATCGACGGCCTGTCGCTGCGCACGCGCGGCGGGGTCAACGATGCCGTGGCGAGCAGCCTCGAAGGCGAGTTCAGGGGGCGTGCCGCCTCACCAAGCCAAACCGAGCGCGTCTCTTTCGAACTGGTGGCGACCCATCATCAAAAAACGATCGTCATCGACTACGAGGGCGCCCATCCCCGGGCCTACGTGATGGGCCTGAACTCCGTTTCCGAGTATTGGGACACGGAAGAACATCTCTTCAACGATGCGAAGCGCGGCCGAAATTTCGAGGGCGTCAACAAGGACCACTCTGCGGGCAAAGGCTGGGAGAGCCCTTCCGCCGACAAGACCACGCTCAAGCCTTATCAAGACTTTGTCTGCCGTGTGGAAGGCGATGCCGTGGTGGCTGTGTGCAAGAACTTCACCGAGGCGTGGAACACCGCCCGAGCGGATGGTCCTGGCGCAGGGAGCGCCATCAAGGGCCGCGCGCTGGATCTGAAAAATCCGCCCAAAAACCTCATCAAGAATGTCTCGGCACCTTTTCAGCGGGCGCAGATTCTGCGCACGATGCCCGACGCAGAAGGCGGTGAACGCTCCGTCAGCCGGCTGTACTACCAGGCCGGCAGCTTCGCGCGCCACTACCTCTATATCGAGAATCAATATTTGCAGCATGCGGACTGGGCGCATGACCTGAAGACGCAGCGCGAGAAATTCGTGAACGGCTGCGCCGCGGCCAACGTTCCGAAGGACCAAGTACCCGTGTTGCATGTGATGGTGGTCGCGCCCACGCCCGAGCACGGATTCATGGTGTCGCGCACGCATGACATCGTGGCTGAACTGGGGCATGGCGACTCGGTGCCCAACCAGGAAAAACAGATCCGCAAGGAACTGGATCGCCACGCCAAGGCCGAGCATGATCTGGACGAATACACCAGGCGGCGTCTTGCCTACGAATCGGGGCAGAGCGGCGCGCTGCAGCCGCAGGTGGATCCCGGGCCACCCCCACCACTGTCGGACATTGCGCAGAGCTACAAGAAGGCAGGGGGTGCCAAGGACAGCCAGAAGGTGCGCGACGCGCTGAGCCACAACATGGCCATGCGAACGCTGGTTGCAAGCCTTTGGACGTTCGACGCGGACGGGTCTGCCAGCCGCACGCCCGTGGCACTGAAGGCCGATCAGGAGAGGCTGCGCTACGAACAGGAGTTGAAGGAGTGGACGCGTTACCAGGCCGAACAGGCCGACGCAAGGGCTCGCAGCATCGATGCCGGAGGCTGGGGTGTTTCGACAAACTCCCGCATCAAACCCATTCCGCCGGCCGACCGCAGCAAACAGATCAAGGACGCGGCTGCGCTGCGCTACCGCGAGATCTACGTTCACAGCAAGCTGATGATCATCGACGACAGCATGTTCACGCTGGGGAGCGCCAACTTGAACCTGCGCAGCTTTGCGGTGGACAGCGAAATCAACATTGCCAGTGACAACGCGGAGAAGTCCAAGGATTTGCGGCAGCGGGTGTGGCGGCAGCACACGAGAGGGCAGTTCGATGGGGGCGGCGATGCGACGGATCAGGTGGCAATGTCGGAGACGTTCGACAGCTGGGAAAAAGAGGCCAGTGCCAATTTGGACAAGAAAGCTGCGGGGGATCCGCTTTGCAGTTTCCTCGTCAAGTTCCTTGACGAACGCACCAGCAACGTCAGATTGGCATGAACGTGAATGCCCCGCTCCTGTGTTTTTTCTCCCGCTGTCGCTGGCCCGCTTTGCTGCTGGCTGCCGTCTTCACTCTTTCTAATCTGACCGCGTGCCCCATGAACAGCTTGCCCCGCAACATGAATTTGAAAGCCTTCGACCCGCATCGACCTGACTTCACCTGCAAGTACGAAGCTGATGCCAATCCGCCCATCACGGCCGAAGCGGAAGTGCTATTCCAGCAGGGAATGGCCGCCACCAGCTATGAACTCTGGCCCGACAAGCGCGACCATGCCAAGGCAGCGGCACTGTGGAAGCAGGCGGCGGCGTTGGGACATTGGAAGGCCGCCATGAACTTGGCTGGGCTGTACGAACAGGGCTTGGGCGTCGAGCCTGACACCGAGCAGGCAGTGCTTCTTGTCGAAGGTTTGATGAAACGAGGCGTGCCTGCTGCCTTCGACAAGATGGGAACCTACCACCAGCGTGGCATCGGCGTGAACGGCGATGCCAGCCGAGCCTATGCATTCTGGGAGCTGGCGGCGGACATGGGGAGTTCGGCGGCGCAGGCTTATCTCGGCGCCAAGCTGAAAGGGGCCTACGACAACCCCAACCAAGGCTTTTGGGGCAACCGCGAAGTCGCACTCAAGATGCTGGAGTGTTCTTTTGCACAAGGTAGCGCAGAGGGCGCTTACGAGCTGGCCATGACACTTGCCAACAGGGATGGGAAAACACCGGAGTTCTATGCCCGTGCGCTCCAGATCTATCACGAGGGTGTGAAGCTGGGCTGCCAGGATTGTGCACGCGACCTGTCCGTTAGTTTTCGCCTCGCTGAATCTTTAACGGGAAACACAATTGACAAGGTACGTGCCGACCGCTATCGAGAGTTGAGAGGTGCGTTGGAACTCAACCCCGACCTTCGCTTCCCGAACCTCGACAAGGTTCTGCCATTGCCGCCTGCCGCATTGCCCTTCTGGGATGGCAAGCGCGAGACGCTGGTCGATGCAGCCAAGGCGGTCATCGTCAAGCAACCAACGCCGGCCACGCCGGGGGCCGGCCGCACAGGCAAAACCCACATTCCCCAGGGCTACGTGCTGACCGGCAACATCACGCTGCCCCCCGGCGAGAACGCCCACGACAACCACGGCAGGCCATGGGGCCTCAAAGCCAAGCAACAGGCTTACTTCACCGGCTATTGGTTGCCCCAGATCGACGTGGTCCGTGGCGATTGGCAAATCGACTGGAATGCGGCACAGGTGCCATGGAATTTCAAGCGCGGCGAGGCGCTTCCCAATTTCGCGGACAAGATCCCGCGTGGCTACGGCGACGTGTCCTGGCACTACAAGGGTGTGCCTGTGCAGCAAGCGACATCGATCAGTCCGTACGTTGCACAGGGCATTGCGCGCTATGTTGCTGCGCCGGAAGTGCCCAACAGCTGCAGCGGTACCGTTTCTTGTCCGCAGACCGGCATCTGGTCGGCGCGCCTGAAGAAGGGGCACATACACGCTGCGGTGTTTTATGAGCAATGGCGGCAAGCCTACGTCGAGAGGGGCCAGCCTTTCCCGGCGTTGACCACGCTGCACGAGTCGGGCGGGTTGAACGTGGCGGCGCGAGACATTCGTTGGCGTTGGGTAGGCGATGCCAATCAATTGGATGCCTCGGGGCATGTGCATGTGACGCTGATGCAATCGATCAGGACGTGATGAAGAAGATGCACCTTCGTTTTCTCGCTTCGCTGTTGGCTGCCGTCTTCGTGCTTGCTGGTTTGACCGCCTGCTCCATGAACAGTTTGCCGCGCAACATGAATTTGAAAGCGTTCGACCCGCACCGGGCCGACTACACCTGCAAGTACGAAGCCGACGCCAATCCGCCCGTCACGGCGGAAGCGGAAGTGCTGTTCCAGCAGGGAATGGCCGCCACCAGCTACGAACTCTGGCCCGACAAGCGCGACCATGCCAAGGCAGCTGCACTGTGGAAGCAGGCGGCGGCGTTGGGACATTGGAAAGCTGCCATGAACTTGGCTGGGCTGTACGAACAGGGCTTGGGCGTCGAGCCTGACACCGAGCAGGCAGTGCTTCTTGTCGAAGGTTTGATGAAACGAGGCGTGCCTGCTGCCTTCGACAAGATGGGAACCTACCACCAGCGTGGCATCGGCGTGAACGGCGATGCCAGCCGAGCCTATGCATTCTGGGAGCTGGCGGCGGACATGGGGAGTTCGGCGTCGCAGGCCTATCTGGGCGCCAAGCTCAAAGGCACGTACGACAACCCAAGCCAGGGCTTCTGGGGCAACCGCGAGGTCGCACTCAAGATGCTGCAGTGTTCTTTCGCGCAAGGTAGCGCAGAGGGCGCTTACGAGCTGGCCATGACACTTGCCAACAGGGATGGGAAAACACCAGAGTACTATGCCCGTGCGCTCCAGATCTATCACGAGGGTGTGAAGCTGGACTGTCAGGATTGTGCAAACGCCTTGTCTGTCCGATTCGACAGAGCGACGCCTCTCACAGGCAACATCATCGACACGGCACGAGCGAAGCGTTACAGCGAACTAGGTGACGCCATTGAGCTCAACCCCGACCTTCGCTTCCCATACCTCGACAAGGTTCTGCCATTGCCACCCGCTTCCTTGCCCTTCTGGGATGGCGAACGCAAGACGCTGGTCGATGCAGCCAAGGCGGTCAGTACCCGCGAGCGCAATCCATGAGCAGTCAAACCACCCAGAAGAAATCGACTGTTCCCCTGAGCGACGCCACCAGCACCGGCGTCCTACAGCGCGGGTGGTCGAGCAAGCGGAATTGATCGCTGGCGCGGTCCGCGCCAGCGCACGAACTCAGATCAGGTTGCGCATCGCCTGCGCCGTCTCCCGGAGCACCGGCAACACCCGCGCCACCGCGTCTTCCGAGCTTTCATGCCCCATCGGCATCGTGATGTTCAGCGCTCCCACCAGCGTGCCGTGCCGGTCGCGCAGCGGCGCCGCGATGCCGCGCGAGTTCAGGTCGAGCTGCTGTTCCGACAGCGCCCAGCCCTGTGCTCGGATGCGCGCCAGCTCCAGCCGCATGCGCTCCATGCTCGCGATGGTGTGCGAGGTGAACACGGTCAGCGTCTTGGTCGCCAGCCATTCGTTCAGCTCCGCGTCGCTGCGCAGCGCGAGCATCAGCATGCCCGACGCCGTGACCTGCGCCGGCACCCGCGCGCCCAGCACGTAGCCGGTGCTCATGCTGCGGTTGGGGCCGTTGCGCGCGATGTAGACCACCTCGTCGCCGTCCATCACGCTCAGGTACGCAAACTCGTTGGTTCCCGCCGCCACGCGCTGCAGAAAGGGCTGCACCACGCGCGGCAGGCGGGCCGATTCCAGGTACGACTGCCCAAGCCGCAGCACGCGCGGCGTGAGCCAGAAGAGCTTGCCGTCGCTCGCCACGTAGCCCATGTGCTGCAAGGTGAGCAGGTAGCGCCGTGCGGCGGTGCGGGTCATGTTCGTGCGCTGGCCGGCCTGGCTGGCGGTGAGGCGCGGGTTGGCGTCGTCGAAGGCCTCGATGATGCTCACGCCGCGCTCCAGGCCGGCGATCCAGTCGCGCTTGTCCAGCCCCGCGGGCGGGGCGCCGTCGTCCTTGTCCGGGTCCTTGCTGTCCTTCGTCATGGGCGGAAGTGTGCCTTCGGCAGAGCGGGCGACGGGTGCCCTCGGCATCCCTGAAAACCCTTGAATCGAACGATCATCGATTTTTACAGTTCGATAATCGCACGTTTGAAGCTCCCCAGGGCAGCAAGGGCGAAGCGAAGGGTCTATAAAGCGAGGCATCCGGCCTCGAAACGAGCGATTGACGAACGGAAGCAAGCACATGAGCCATTCCATCCGCGGCAGCACCCAGGCGTACCTGATTCCCGGCGACCCGGTTCGCAACGTTCGGCTGCCGCGCATGTTCAACGCCGCCTTCGAGCGCTACGACATCGACGCGGTGCTGCTGCCCATGCAGGTGCCCGTGCGCGACTTCGCGGTGTTCTTCAAGTCGGCCTTCCTGGCGCGCAACGTGCGCGGCATGGTGATCGCACCGCCGCACAAGCCGCTGGTGGTCGACCTGCTCGACGGCTGCGGCCTGTTCGGGCGCGTGGCGGGCTCGGTCAACGTGGTGCGGCGCACCGAGGGCGACCAGCTCGAGGGCGACCTGTTCGACGGCGAAGGCCTGATCGGCGCGCTGGACCACTGCAACGTTCCCTTTCGCGGCAAGCGCGTGCTGATCCTGGGCGCGGGCGTGAGCGCAGCGGCCATCGGCGTGGCGCTGGCCGAAGGCGGCACGGTGAACGGCGCGGAACACATCGCCTTCTTCGACAGCGCGGCCGGCAAGGCGGCGGGCGTGGCGGCCAAGCTCGATGCTTTTTTCGATGCGACCGTGGTGGCGGTCGACAGCAGTGCGCCCGAAGGCTACGACCTCGTCATCAACGCCACGCCGCTCGGGCTGGTCGAAGGCGATGCGATGCCGGTGGATGTGTCGCGCATGGACGGTCACGCGGCGCTCTTCGACATCCTGCTGCGCAACCAGCCCACGCCGCTGGTGCAGGCCGCGCGTGCGCGCGGGCTCAATGCGCAGGCCGGCTTCGAGATGCTGATTCAGCAGATGCCGCACTACCTGCGCTACTTCGGCCATCTCGACGCAGCCGAGGCGCTGCAGGCCGACGCCGATTTCTTGCGCGAAATCGTCTATCCGCCGGCGATGCAGGCCGAGATTGCAAATCCCTTTCGCTACCACTCGCCCAGCGTCGCCTGAGGCCCTGAACCTTTCAACGAAACGACTTTCATGATTTCCGGCAAGACCACGCTCATCGCCCACCTGGGCTTTCCCACCGAGGCCTTCAAGGCCCCGATGATCTACAACCCCTGGTTCGACAAGCAGGGCATCGACGCGGTGGTGGTGCCCATGGGCGTGAAGCCCGAGGACTACGCGGCCTCGCTGCCGCAGATCTTCAGGTTCAGCAACCTGCGCGGGGCGCTGGTGACCATGCCGCACAAGGTCACGACGATGTCGCTGGTCGACGAGGTGACGCCCACTGCGCGCGTGGCGGGCGCGTGCAACGCCATTCTCAAGCGCCCCGACGGCACGCTGCTGGGCGACCAGTTCGACGGCGCGGGCTTCGTGCGCGGCGTGGAGCGCAAGGGGCGCCTGTTCAAGGGCACGCGCGTGCTGGTGTCGGGCACGGGCGGCGTGGGCTCGGCCATTGCCGCGTCGATCGCCGCGGCCGGCGCCGCCGAGCTGATGCTGTTCGACATGAGCGCGGCGTCCGCCGACGCACTGGCCGCGCGGCTGCGCGACAACTACCCGCAGATGAAGGTCAGCACCGGCTCGAAGGACCCGGCCGGCTGCGACGTGGTCGTCAACGCCACGCCGCTGGGCATGAAGGAGGGCGACCCGCTGCCCTTCGACGTGGACCGCATCGATGCGGGCACCTTCGTCGGCGAGGTCGTGATGAAGGCCGAGTTCACGCCGCTGCTGCTCGCCGCCAAGGCCAAGGGCTGCCAGGTGCAGGTGGGCACGGACATGCTGTTCGAGATGATTCCGGCGTACCTGGAGTTCTTCGGATTCGGCACGGCGTCCCCGGAAGAACTGCGCGCCGTGGCCCAATTGAAGTATTGAAAGAGCAGGTTCCCGCATGAGTATTTTTGAAGGCTTTCTCTCCACGTCGGAAACGCTCGGCGCCTTCAGCGACCGCGCCTTCGTCGACGCCATGCTTCGCTTCGAGGCCGCGCTGGCACGTGCCCAGGCCGCCGAGGGGCTGATCCCCGAGAGCGCCGCGAATTCGATCTTCGGCAGCTGCAAGGTCGAGCTGTTCGACGTCGCGAAGATCGTGCGCGAGAGCGGACGTGCAGGCAGCGTGGCCATTCCCCTGGTGAAGGCGCTGCGCGACGCGGTGGGCATGTTCAATGCAGACGCCGCGCCTTTCGTGCACTTCGGCAGCACCAGCCAGGACGTGATCGACAGCGCCATGTCGCTGGTCACGCGCGAGGCGGTGGCGCTGGTGGAAACCGACCTGGCCAAGGCGGCCGACGCGCTGCTGCGCCTGGCCGTGACGCATGCCGAAACGCCGATGCTCGCGCGCACGCTGATGCAGCCGGCCTCGGTCACCAGCTTCGGCTTCAAGTGCGCGGGCTGGGCCGCGCCGCTGGTGCGCAGCCGCATCCGGCTGCGCGAGGCCGCGAAGCACGCGCTGCAGTTGCAGCTGGGCGGCGCCGTGGGCACGCTCGCGCAGATGAAGGGCCACGGCCCGGCCGTGAGACAGCGCATGGCCAAGGAACTGGGCCTGGCCGACCCCGGCGCCACCTGGCACACGCAGCGCGACGAATGGGTCGCGCTGGGCTGCGAGCTCGGCCTGATGACGGGCAGCCTCGGCAAGATCGCGGTCGACATCGCGCTGCTCGGCCAGTACGAAGTGGCCGAGGTGGCCGAGCCCAGCGAGCCCGGCCGCGGCGGTTCGTCGGCCATGCCGCACAAGCGCAACCCGGTGGCCTCGATGGTGGCCATCGCCGCCGCGCACCGCGCGCCGCAGCGCGTGGCCGCGCTGCTCGGCGCCATGCCGCAACAACACGAACGCGCGCTCGGCGCCTGGCAGGCCGAACTGGCCGAATGGCCGCAGCTGCTGATGTCCGCGCACGGCAGCGTGCGCGCCATGGCCGGTGCGTTGCCCGGGCTGCAGGTCGACGCCGCGCGCATGCGCGCCAACATCGACCGGCTGCGCGCCGAACTCCCACGCGACGCGGCCGACGAATGGTTCGACCCCGCGCTCGCCCACCATGCCGGACAGACCGCGCTCGCCGAAGTGAAGGCGCTGCAGGCCCGGCTCATCGAACACAAGGAACTTTCGCAATGACCGCCCCCGATACCCCGAGCAGCGACTACGAAGACGGCCTGCTCAACCGCCGCCGCGTGCTGGGCGACGCCTGGGTCGACAAGTCGCTCGCCAACCGCAACGAGTTCAACGCCGAGTTCCAGGAACTCATCACGCGCCATGCGTGGAACGACATCTGGGGCCGCCCCGCGCTGGGCGACAAGACGCGCCGCTACATGGTGCTGTCGATGATGCTGGGCATCCATGCGTACGAAGAGTTCGCGATGCACGTGCGCGCCGCGCTCGACGGCCCGCCCGAGTCGCGCCTCACGCCGGAAGACATCAAGGAAGTGATCATGATGGCCGCCATCTACTGCGGCGTGCCGGTGGCCAACCATGCCTTCGGCATTGCGACGAACATCCTGCGCGAGAAGGGCCTGCTGGCCGCCGCCCCGTCACCGCAACCCGCCACCAGGTGAGCGCGCCGGTCGCCCGCAAGGGCCGGTTCGACGTCAGCTTCACCTTGCTGCTGCCGCTGCTGCTCGCGGCGCAGCCGGTGGCCACCGACAGCTACCTGCCCGCGCTCCCGGCCATTGCCAGCGAGCTCGGCTCGGCCAGCACCAGCCTCACGCTGTTCGTGCTGGCCTTCGGCTTTGCGCAGCTGCTGTGCGGCCCGCTGGCCGACCGCTTCGGCCGGCGGCCGGTGCTGCTGGCGGGGCTCGCCTGCTATGTGCTGGCCGCATTGGGCGGCGCCTTCGCGGGCAGCGTGGCGCTGCTCGCGGGCTGGCGCACGCTGCAGGGCTTTTCGATGGCGGCCATCCTGGTGTGCTCGCGCGCGGCGGTGCGCGACCTGTACCCGGCGCACGAAGGCCCGCACGTGATGGCGCGCGGCCTCACGGGACTGGGCGTGGTCGGCCTGGCCGCGCCGCTGCTGGGCGCCTGGCTGGTGCAAGGGGCGGGCTGGCGCTGGGTGATGGTGGCGATGGCGCTCTACGCCTCGGTGCTGCTCGCGCTGTGCTGGCGCTCTTTCGGTGAAACGCGCCGGCCATTCGCGCCCGGCGGCGGCAGCGGCGGCGAATTGTCCGCGCCGCGCGGCAGCACGCGCGCCGTGTTCGCGAGCCGGTCGTTCCGCGCCTGGGCCTCGCTGGCCGCGACCACCTACGGCGGGCTGTTCTGCTTTCTGCTGCTCTCGCCCATGGTCTACATCGGCTACCTGGGCTGGTCGCCCGCGCAGTACGGGTGGATTCCGGCCGGGGGCTCGCTGGTCTACATCTTCAGCACCATCCTGTGCCGCACGCTGCTGCGCCGCTACGGGCCGGTGCGCACGGTGCGGCTGGGCGCGTCGCTGAGCCTGGCCGGCCCGGTCGTCCAGGCGCTGGGCTGCCTGCTGCTGCCGCTGAGCGCGGTGCCGCTGCTGGTGGGCCACGCGGTGTACTGCCTGGGCCACGGCATCCACCAGCCGTGCGGGCAGGCGGGCGCCGTGGGCGACCTGCCGCACCTGGCGGGGCGGGCGGTGTCGTGGTCGGGCTTCGGCATGATGATGGTCGCGTTCTGCGTGGGCCAGGTGGCCGCGCTGTTCGTCGACCCCGGCTACTCCCACGGCGCCTGGCCGATGGTCGTGCCCATGCTGCTGGCCGGCTGCGTGCTGATGGCCATTGCATTCTTCTGGCTGCCGCGCCTGCAGCACTTTCAACCCCCTGCACACCCTGCAGACCCGACAAAGGACACCACACCATGACCCGTTTGAACGTCGTTCGCGAGGGCGACGGCCCCATCGTCGTGCTCAGCCATGCGCTCGGCTGCAACCTGCACATGTGGGACGCCGTGGCCGCGCTGCTGTCGCGCGCCCACACTGTCGTGCGCTACGACCACCGCAACCACGGCGCATCGGACGTGGTGCCCGGCGCGTTGCGCATCGAGACGCTGGCGCAGGACGCGGCCGAGCTCATCGCGCGCGAGGCGGGCGGTGAGCCGGTGCATTTCGTCGGCCTGTCGATGGGCGGCATGACCGCGCAGGCGCTGGCCGTGCGGCACCCCGAGTTGCTGCAGACCGTGGTCATCGCCAATTCGTCGGCCCACTACCCCGACCAGGCGCCCTGGCGCGCGCGCGCCGAAACAGTCGCCGCCAAGGGCGTGGCCGCCATTGCGCCGGGCGCCGTGTCGCGCTGGCTCACGCCGGCCTTCGCGGGCACGCCCGAAGGCGCGGTGGCCGCCCGGGCGCTGCACGACACGCTGGTTCGCACCGACGCACAGGGCTACATCGAAAGCTGCAACGCGGTGGCCGCCATCGACTTTCGCGAAAGCAACCGCCGCATCGCGGTGCCCACGCTGGTCATCGGCGGCCTGCAGGACGAGGCCACGCCGCTGGCCATGTCCGAGGCCATGGCCGCGGCCATTCCGGGTGCGCGCCTGGCCACCATCGACGCGGCGCACGTGAGCGCGGTCGAGCGCCCGGTGGAGTTCACGCAGCTGCTGATCGATTTCTGGCGCAGTCTCTGAAGAGGACGGTCGCGCTCATTCCGCGCGAATGCCGTTGCGCAGGATGCCGATGGCGTCGACCTCGATCTCGACCACGTCGCCCGGCTTCATCCACACCGGCGGGGTGCGTTTGGCACCCACGCCGCCCGGCGTGCCGGTGACGATCACGTCGCCCGGGGCCAGCGGCATGAACGCCGAGATATGCGCAATCTGGCGCGGAATGCTGTGAATCAGCTTGTCGGTGGTCGTGCGCTGCATTTCCTGGCCGTTCAACCGCGTGACCAGCGTCATGACCTGGCCCTGCGCAATTTCGTCGCTCGTCACCAGCCAGGGCCCGAAGCCGCCGGTACGCCAGAAGTTCTTGCCGGCCGTCCATTGCGGCGTGGCGGTCTGCCAGTCGCGGATGGAGCCGTCGTTGTAGCAGGCGTACCCGGCAATGTGGTCCCAGGCGTGCGCTTCGTCGATGCGTCGCCCGCCTTGCCCGATGACGATCGCGATCTCGCCTTCGTAGTCGAGTTTGCTCGACTCGGGCGGCATGACGATGTCTTGCCCATGCGCAACCTGCGATTCGGCGACGCGAAGGAACAGTGTCGGCTTCTCGGTGATCTCGCGCCCCGTTTCACGCACATGGTCGCCGTAGTTCAGCCCCACGCACACGATCTTTCCAGGGTTGGGAATCACCGGCAGCAGCGTCACTTCACTCATCGGCAGCGTGGCCTTGGCGCCGGCCACGGCCTGCGCCGCTTCCCGGAGCAGGCCGGCGGCGATGAGGGCCTTGAGGTCTGCGGCGCGTGCGCCGAAGACGTCGCGCAGGTCGACGATGCGGTCGCCGAGCACGGCGCCGTAGCTGTCCTGGCGGTTGTGTTGGTAGCTGATGAGTTTCATGGTCTGCCTTCGCAGGCGGTTGGGTTGAAGAAACGGTTTACCGGGCCAGTCGACCTCCGATGCGCGCGGCGCCTTCGGTGATCAGCTGGACCATCTTGTCCAGGTCGACGATGGACAGCCGGGACGTGTCGAAGACCAGCGAGATCGCGGCCCATGCACCCCCGTCGGCCTTGGGAATCGGCGCGGCCACGGCCGCCAGTTGCGGCTCCAGCTCGCCGATCGACACGTAGTGGCCCGCCTTGCGGATGGCCGCGTAGTGCTTGCGGAACTCGCTCCATTCCGCTGGCAGGCCGCTGCGCACGGCCTCTTGCTGGCGTGCATCGAACACCTTGCGCAGCTGCGGCGGAGTGAAGCTGGCCAGCAGCACCTTCGGCGCGCCGCCCAGGAACAGCGGGCGTGGCCGGCCGCGCCCGTAGGACAGCGTGGGCGGCGTG
Source organism: Variovorax monticola (assembly GCF_051216855.1). Lineage (NCBI taxonomy): Bacteria > Pseudomonadati > Pseudomonadota > Betaproteobacteria > Burkholderiales > Comamonadaceae > Variovorax > Variovorax monticola. The sequence continues at coordinate 701,038 of NZ_JBPJZP010000001.1, read as the reverse complement.
CTGCCCATCTCGCGGTGCGTGTCCAGCACCTGCATGCCGAACACACCCGAGGCGACGCAGTCGAAGCCCGTGGCCGCGACCAGCTCGCGCATCACCGGAATGCCTTCGCGCAGCACGGGGTCGGCCTTGCGGATGTAGTGGTCCAGCAAGATGATGCGCGGCCCCAGCGCGTAGTGCGAATCTTCCACGCGCTGCAGCAGCCCGGCCTCCAGCAGCAGCCGCACATAGCGGTAGCCCGTGGGCAGCGACACCTCGAGCTGCACGGCGATGTCGTCCGCGGTGCGCGTGAGGTGCCTGTCGTCGAACAGGTCCAGCACGGCCAGCATGCGGCCCAGGCTGGACATGGATTTTTCCGGCACGCCGATTCCTTCCGAATGGTTTGAACTTCATGGCGCGGCGGGAAGGTATTGCGAGATGCGATCCAGATCGAGCCCCGTGCGCGCGACGCCGACGATGTATCGGTCGGGCCGCAGTATCACCGCTTGGGCCTCGTTGCTCGCGAGCCAGGCGCTCAACGACGCGTCGGGACGGTCGATGACGACGGCGCCGGCACGGCGCCACCGCTCGGCCGTGGCGGGTGCCGCGCAGGCCAGCGCCCGCGCATGGCCGATGACCGCGCTGCGCGGGCCGAGTGCTTCGTCGAGCAGGCGCCCGTCGTCCAGCCGGGGCTGCGGAAAGGGCCGCCCGGCGGGCGTGCCGGGCGTGGCGTCGAACGCGCCCGCGCCCAGCATCTGCGGCGGCAGCTCGAAGATCTCGGGGCGGCCGGTGCGAAACCTGGCGTCGCGCTCGGCGGCCAGCGCGGGGTCGGTGGTCTGGATGATGTTGCCCAGGCGCACGGCCAGTTCGATGAGGGCGCGCACGTGCGGGGCGCGCTCCGACTCGTAGGTGTCGAGCAATGAAGACGCCGCCTTGCGCCGGAGCACGGCCTCGAGCTTCCACGCGAGGTTGGCCGCATCGCGGATGCCCGCGCACATGCCCTGGCCGAGGAAGGGCGGGGTCTGGTGGCAGGCATCGCCGGCCAGCAACAGGCGCGCGCTGCGCCAGCCTTGTGCGATCACCGAATGAAAGGTGTAGATCGCGGCGCGCTCCAGCCGCGCCTGGTCGGGCCGCAGCCACGGCGCGACCATGCGCCACAGCGCCTCGGGCCGCAGCATCGCTTCGCGGTCGTCGCCGGGCAGGACCATGATTTCCCAGCGCCGGCGGTTGCCCACGACGTTGCAATACGTCATGGGTCGCGCCGGGTCGCAGTGCTGGACCGTGTGCCGCGGCAATGCCACGTCTTGCGCGAGCACCACGTCGAACACCAGCCACGGCTGCTTCAGGCCGAGGTCGGTCATCGGGCTGCCGATGCGCGCTCGCACCGGCGAGCGCGCGCCGTCGCAGCCCACGACGTAGCGGGCACGCACGCGCGATGCGTGGCCGCCTTCGAGGTCGCGCACCTGCAGCACGGCGCTGTCGGCGTCCTGGTCGACGCTCAGGACTTCGTGGCGCAGCCGCACATCGACATTGGCGAAGCGCGCGAGCCCTTCGCGCAACACCGCTTCGAGCTGCGGCTGGTGAAAGTAGTAGTTGTTGGCGCCGCCGTGCGGCCCCAGCGCCATGGTGCCGCCGCGAATCAGCATGGTCTCGCCCGCGCCGTTGACGAAGTGCATGCCCTCTTCGCCGGGCCGCGCGATGGCCAGCGCCGCGTCGCGCAGCCCCGCGCCCTGAAGAATGCGCAGCACCTCGCCGTCGAAATGAATGGCGCGCGGCAGCGCGAAGATGCCGCCTTCTTTTTCGAGCACCACCACCGACAGCCCCGCCGCGCCCAGCAGGTTGGCCAGCATTGCGCCGGTCGGGCCCAGGCCGACGATGGCCACGTCGTGCATCTCGTGCACGGGGGCCTCAGTCACGCTGGTCTTCCTGCATGCGGCGCGCCACGTCGGCCTGCCATTGCGCGCGGCTCATGAACCTGGGCAAGCGCTTGGCGATGGCCTCGGCCTGCGCAAGGATCGCCTCGTCGGGCTGCGACAGGTCCACGGGTTCGCGCAGCGGCTGGTCGCAGTACCAGGGCGTGTCCATGAACAGCTCGAGGCGGTTGCCCTCGGGGTCGCGGCAGTACACCGAGACGGCGTTGCCGTGCGTGACCGGGTGCATGTCGCTCGCGCCCCCGGCCAGCAAGCGGTCGTGGTACTGGCGCAGCGTGGCGATGTCGGGCACGCGGAACGAGATCTGGTTCACCACGTTGAAGCCCATGTCCGCGGGCCGCCCCGTGGCCAGCACGAGCTGGTGGTGCTCGCGCGGGTCGCGGCTCAGGAACACGAGCTGCACCGTGCCCAGGTCGCCGGCATCGGTCTGCGTGAAGCGAAGCGCCTTCTTGTAGAAGCCGGCCATCAGGGGCAGGTCGCTCACATACAGGCCGATATGGCTGAACTGCAGGTTGGAAGGGGTCGGGTCGGGCATCGGTTTTGTCTCCACGCGAAAAAGGGCGAGCTGGTTCTGGCTCGGCTTGAGCAAATAATATCAATATTCTCATATATTGACAATAAAGCATGTGTTTGTATGATTTAAGAAGATTTTGAAGACACGAAATCACATCAGGAGACAATCCATGAGATTCAGAAATTTGACTGTTGGCCGCTGCTGCGTTGCAGTGGCGCTGGCGTTGTGCGCCTCTGCGGGTGTGAGTGCTTGGGCGCAGTCCGACTACCCGACCAAGGCGGTGCGCATCATTGCCCCCTTCCCGGCGGGCAGCGGGCCCGATGCGAATGCGCGCGAAATCGCGGCCGAACTCACCCGCATCCTGGGCCAGACCTTTTATGTGGAGAACCGTCCGGGCGCGTCGAACATCATCGGCACCGAGGTCGCGGCCAAGGCACCGGCCGACGGTTACTCGCTCTACATCGGCACGACCAGCTCGCTGTCGGTGGTGCCGCATCTCTATTCGAAGCTGCCCTTCAACGCCGAGCGCGACTTCGCGCCCGTGAGCCTGCTGGGCGTGCTCAACACCGGTCTGGTCGCCACACCGGGCCTCCCCGTGAAGGACGAACACGCACTGGTCGCCGCGCTCAAGGCCAATCCAGGCAGCATGAATGTGGCCACCGCCGGCATCGGCAGCTATTCGCATCTGTCGGCCGTATGGTTCAACGCTGCCGCGGGCGTCAGTACCAACCTGGTGCCTTACAACAGCAGCAGTCCCTACACCGATCTCATCGCGGGCCAGGTGCAGTTGATGTTCGACGGCCTGCCGGCGGCGGCCAGCAACATCCGCGCGGGCAAGCTCAAGCTGCTGGCCATCACCGGCAAGGAGCGCCACCCCAGCTTTCCCGACGTGCCCACCTTTGCCGAGTCGGGCCTGCCCGACTACGCGCCCATCGCGTGGCAGGGCATCCTCGCGCCGGCCGGCACGCCCAAGGCCATCATCGACAAGCTCAACGCCGCGATGCAGAAGGCCTGCACCTCGCCCGACCTCATCAAGAAGTGGCGCGACTACGGCGGTGAACTGCGCTGCGACACGCCTGCCGAGTTCAGGGCCTTCATCGATGCCGACCGCGCGATGTGGGGCAAGGTGATTCGTGAAGCGAAAGTCAAACTCGACTGAAGAAGGCGGGGCGGGAGCGGGTGGTCGGCGCAACGCCAGCCCCCTCGGATCCTAGGTGTATCCCGTATTACGTGCGATTAACGGACGTATTTGATCGATGATCGATCAACAGGGCGCTGAATCGGTTGTGGCGCGGGCCGGGTGTTTCTAAAGTCCACCCCCATGCACCGCTCCATTGCCACCGTGTCGCTCAGCGGCACCCTTCGCCAGAAGCTCGAAGCCGTTGCGGCCGCCGGTTTCGACGGCATCGAGCTGTTCGAGGCCGACTTCATCAACTTCAAGGGCACGGCCGCCGACCTGCGCCGCATCACGGCCGACCTGGGCCTGAGCATCGACCTGTACCAGCCGTTTCGCGACTTCGAGGCCATGCCCGAGCCGCAGTTCCGCCGCAGCCTGGAGCGCGCCGAGCGAAAGTTCGACCTGATGGAGGCCATGGGTGCGCCGCTGGTGCTGTGCTGCTCCAACACCTCGCCGCTGTGCCTGAACGACCCGGCGCTGGCCGCCGCGCAGCTGCACGCGCTGGCCGAGCGCGCCGCGCGCCGCAACCTGCGCGTGGGCTTCGAGGCGCTGGCCTGGGGCCGCCACACTTCGCTGTACGGCCAGGCCTGGCACATCGTGAAGCAGGCGGACCATGCGCACCTGGGCTTGATTCTCGACAGCTTCCACACGCTGTCGCTGAAGGACGACCCGGCCGGCATCGCCGACATTCCGGGCGACAAGATCTTCTTTTTGCAGATGGCCGATGCGCCGCTGCTGGCCATGGACGTGCTGCAGTGGGCGCGCCACCACCGCTCGTTTCCGGGGCAGGGCGACTTCGACGTCGTCGGCTTCTTCGCGCAGGTGCTGCGCGCCGGCTACACCGGGCCGCTGTCGCTGGAGATCTTCAACGACATCTTTCGCGAGACGCCCAACCGCCGCACCGCCGTGGATGCGATGCGTTCGCTGCTGTACCTCGAGAGCGAGACGCGCCAGCGCATGGCGGCCGCCGAGCCCGTGCAGCCGCAGCGCGTGGAGTTGTTCAACCCGCCGTCGGCACCGGCGTTGTCGGGCCTGTCGTTCATCGAATTCGCGGCCGACGAGGCCTCCGGGCAGACGCTGGCCACGCTGGTAACCCAGCTGGGCTTTCGCCGCATCGGCCAGCACCGCTCCAAGGCCGTGACGCTGTACCGCCAGGGCGAGATCAACTTGATCGTGAATGCGCAGCCCGATTCCTTCGCGCGGCAGCGCTTCGACGCGCACGGCACCTCGGTGTGCGCGCTGGGCGTGCGCTGCGACGACCCGCTCGCGGCGGTCGGACGCGCCACCGCCATGCGTTCGCAGCGGCATGACAGCCCGGTCGGGCCGAACGAGCTGCGCGTGCCGGCCATCGTCGCGCCGGGCGGCAACCTGATTCACTTCGTGCCCGAGGCGCTGGGCGCCAACGGCCTCTACGAAGCCGACTTCGTGCTCGACGACGCGGGTGCGGAAGCGAACGACGCCGGCCTGCAGCGCATCGACCACGTGGCCCTGGGCCTGGCGCTCGACCAGCTCGACACCTGGGTGCTGTTCACCCGCGCCGTGCTCGGCCTGGAGCCCGGCGAAAGCCTGGAGCTGGCCGACCCCTTCGGGTTGATCCGCAGCCGCGGCGTGGCCAATGCCGAGCGCAGCCTGCGCCTGGTGCTGAACGTGTCGCTGAGCCAGCGCACCCGCACCGCGCACACGCTGAGCGTGACCGGCGGCGGCGCGGTGCACCACATCGCGCTGAGCTGCGCGGACATCTTCGCCACGGCCGCGAAGCTGCGTGCCAACGGCACGCGCTTCGTGCCCATTTCGGACAACTACTACGACGACCTGGCCACGCGCATCGAGCTCGCACCCGAACTGCTGGCGCGCATGCGCGAAGCGGGCGTGCTGTTCGACCGCTCGCCGGCCGGCGACTACCTGCACATCTATACCGAGAGTTTCGAGGGCGGACTGTTCTTCGAGGTCGCACAGCGCGTGGGCCGCTACGACGCGTACGGTGCCCTCAATGCACCGGCGCGCATGGCGTCGCAGGCGCAAGACTGATTCGCCGGGTTTTTCTGATCACTTACCTGTCAACACTGGAGACAACACATGGCCAACACCACAGCCCATGAGCCGCAAGGCAGGCACCAGTCGAAGAAGGCCGCGGCAAGCGGCTGGATCGGCTCGGCGCTGGAGTACTACGACTTCTTCATCTACGCCACCGCGGCGGCGCTGATCTTTCCGCAGATCTTCTTTCCCAAGGGTGACCCCAAGACCGCCATCATCGCGTCGCTCGCGACCTACGGCGTGGGCTACGTCGCGCGCCCCATCGGCGCCTTCGTGCTCGGCCATTGGGGCGACACGCACGGGCGCAAGCAGGTGCTGGTGCTGTGCATGTTCCTGATGGGTTTCTCCACCGTGGCCGTGGGCCTGCTGCCGACCTACGACCAGGTCGGCCTGCTGGCACCCGCGCTGCTGGTGCTGCTGCGCCTGGTGCAGGGCTTTGCCGTGGCCGGCGAAATCTCGGGCGCCAGCTCGATGATCCTGGAGCACGCGCCGTTCGGGCGCCGCGGCTTCTTCGCGAGCTTCACGCTGCAGGGCGTGCAGGCCGGCCAGATTCTGGCGGCGGCCGTGTTCCTGCCGCTCGCTCACTACATGCCCGAGGAAGCCTTCAATTCGTGGGGCTGGCGCATTCCGTTCCTGCTGAGCTTCCTGGTGATCGTGGCCGGCTACATCATTCGCCGCGAAGTCGACGAAACGCCGGCCTTCGCCGAAGTCGACAAGAAGGGCGAAGTCGCCAAGGCGCCGATCGTCCAGGCCTTCACCGACAGCTGGCGCGACATGCTGCGCGTGGTGTGCATGGCGCTGATGAACGTCATTCCGGTGGTGGCCACGGTGTTCGGCGCGGCCTACGCCGTGCAGGCCGCCTACGGCATCGGCTTCCAGAAAGACGTGTACCTGTGGATTCCGGTGCTGGGCAACATCCTTGCGGTGATCGTGATTCCGTTCGTGGGCAACCTGTCGGACCGCATCGGCCGCCGCCCGCCCATCATCTTCGGTGCGCTGGCCTCGGGCCTGCTGTCGTTCGCGTACCTGTACGCCATCAGCATCAAGAACGTGCCGCTGGCCGTGTGCATGTCGCTGCTCATGTGGGGCATCGTGTACCAGGGCTACAACGCCACCTTTCCGAGCTTTTATCCGGAGCTGTTCCGCACCCGCAACCGCGTGTCGGCCATGGCCATCTCGCAGAACGTGGGCACCACCATCACCGCGCTGCTGCCGGCCCTGTTCGCCGCCGTGGCGCCTCCGGGCTCGACCAATGTGTGGCTCACCGTGGGCGCCATCACCTTCGCCGTGACCATTCTTGCGGCGCTGGCCGCGATGAGCGCGCGCGAGACGTACCGCGTGCACATGAAGGACCTGGGCAACGCCAACGCCGTGCCCGTCGGCAAGCAGGAATACGACCGCCTGCGCGAGCAGACGCTGTCGGACGCCCGCATGGCCAAGGCCACCGCCCGCGCCTGAGCTGAAAACCTTGCGCGCACCAAGGCTTGGGGCCGCGTGAAGAATGACGTCATGACCTCTCACCTCAAGATCGATTTCGTCTCCGATGTGTCCTGCCCCTGGTGTGCCGTGGGCCTGAGTTCCCTCGAGGCGGCCATCCGGCGGGTGGCGCCCGACGTCACCACGGAGCTGCACTTCCAGCCCTTCGAGCTGAATCCGCAGATGCCGCCCGAAGGCCAGGACACCTTCGAGCACCTGAACGAAAAGTACGGCTCCACGCGCGAGCAGCAGGCGCAGTCGCGCGAAATGATCCGCCAGCGCGGCGCGGCCGTCGGCTTCGAGTTCAGCGCCGAAGGCCGTCCGCGTGTCTACAACACCTTCAACGCGCACCGCCTGCTGCACTGGGCCGAGCTGGAAAGCCCGGCCACGCAGGCGGCGCTGAAGAAGCTGCTGCTGAAGGCCTACTTCACCGACAGCCAAAACCCTTCGGACCCCGAGGTGCTGGTGCGCGCGGCAACCGAAGCGGGGCTCGACGCGGTGCGTGCCCGCGAGATCCTGGACAGCGACGAGTTCGCGCAGGAAACCCGCGAACGCGAGCGCATGTACACCGACGCCGGCATCCACTCGGTGCCCGCGATCATCATCAACGACCAGCACCTCATCTCCGGCGGGCAGCCCGTCGAGGTGTTCGAGCGTGCGCTGCGGCAGATTGCCGGCGCTGCACCGGCCAGCCTGTCCGTAGCCTGACCAGAGGGGCGCCACGGCGCCATCTTTGCGCAGCGTTACGAAGGTAAAGAGCGTCAACGCGGCGTGGGCTTCAGCGGTTGAGGAGGCATCCTTGAATTTGCTGTCACCCTCAGGAGCCCGAAGATGAAAAAGAAAAGCCTCATGGCCGTCTCTGCCGCCGCCCTTGCCCTCATGGCGGCGGTTTCGCTGCCCGCCCGGGCCGACGAATACGGCAAGCATCCGTTCTACCTGCATGCCTTGTCCGACCTGCGTACGGCTGCGTGGCAGGTGGAGCACCGCCGTCCCGAAGACGGCCAGGTCTCGCGCGACGAGCAGGTGGTGGTCGACGAGATCCATGCCGCCATCGGCGACCTGCAGCACGCCGCCTGGCTCGACGGCAAGCCGGTGCAATGGCGCGAGCCCACCGATGCATGGCTGCCGCGCGAAGGCCGCCTGCACGTGGCGGTCGACCTGTTGCGCAAGGTGCGCTCCGACGTGGCGCGCGAAGAAGACGACCCGCGCTCGCGGCCGTTCCAGCAACGCGGCCTGGCGCACGTCGACCTGGCGCTCAACACCGCGCAGCACGCCATCGGCGACGTGCGCCACCACGACATGCGCAGGGAGTGAGGGCGGTGCCTGCCATTGCCTCTTCGTTGTTCACGCGCCGAGCCTCGATGGCGCTGGGCGCGTGCGCGCTGGCCCTGCTCGCGGCCTGCGCGAGCGCACCGGGCGACCGGCGCGCGCTGGTGTCGGTGTCGCTGCCCTCGGCGCCGGTGAACGAAGCCACGCGCCTGCGCTGGCTCGACCGCGTGAGCTGGGGCGCCAACGCCAGCAGCGACGCGCAGCTCGCGCAGCGCGGCTTGCCGCTGTGGATGCGCGACCAGCTCAACCCGCGCCCTGCGCCGCTGCCGGCTGCCGCACAGGCGCAGATCGACGCCATGGCCATTTCCCGCACGCCGCTCGACCAGCTCGTGACCGAGCTCGACGCGCAGCGCAAGGCCGCCGATGCGCTGCCCGACGAAGACCAGAAGAAGGCCGCGCGGCAGGCCTACCAGCAGCAGCTCAACAACCTGGCGCGCGAGGCGCAGACGCGCTTCGTGCTGCGCGCGCTGTACTCGCCCAACCAGCTGCAGGAGCAGATGACCTGGTTCTGGATGAACCACTTCAACGTCAACCTTCGCAAGGACAACATCCGCGCGATGGTGGGCGACTACGAAGAGAACGCCATTCGCCCGCACGCGCTCGGCAAGTTCCGCGACCTGCTCGGCGCCACGCTGCACCACCCGGCCATGCTGCGCTACCTGGACAACGCGCAGAACGCGGCCAACCGCATCAACGAGAACTATGCGCGCGAGCTGATGGAGCTGCACACGCTGGGCGTGGGCAGCGGCTATTCGCAGGCCGACGTGCAGGAGCTGGCGCGCGTGCTCACCGGCGTCGGCGTGACCCTGCAGCCGCTCGATGCGCCGCCGCCCAACGTACGGCCCGCGCTGCGCGCCGACTATGTGCGCAAGGGCCTCTTCGAGTTCAACCCGAACCGGCACGACTACGGGCCGAAGACGCTGCTCGGGCAACCGGTCCAGAGCCACGGCCTGGCCGAGGCCGACGAGGCACTCGACCGCCTGGCGCGAGCGCCGGCCACCGCGCGTTTCGTGTCGCGCAAGCTCGCCGTGTATTTCGTGTCGGACGATCCGCCGCAGGCGCTGGTCGAGCGCATGGCCGCGGCCTTCACGGGCAGCGACGGCGACATTGCCGTCACGCTGAAGGCGCTGTTCGAGTCGCCCGAGTTCACGGCCTCGCTGGGCCGCAAGTTCCGCGATCCGGTGCACTACGTGATGGCCGGTGTGCGGCTCGCGTACGACGACCGAGTGGCGCTGAACGTGAACCCGATGCTCGGCTGGATCAACCGCATGGGCGAGCCGCTGTACGGCCACGAGACGCCCGACGGCTATCCGTTGAACGAGGCGGCCTGGGCGAGCGCGGGGCAGATGAACACGCGCTTCGAGATCGCGCGCGCCATCGGTGCGAACGGCGCGGTGCTGTTCCGTGCGGACGACAAGGCGCCGCTGGAGAAGCCCGCGTTCCCGCAACTGGCCGAGTCGCGCGCGGTGCGTGCGATGCAGGGCGGCTTGAGCGCGGACACGCGCGAGGCGCTGGCGCAGGCGAAGAATCCGCAGGAGTGGAACACCTTCCTGCTGGCGTCGCCGGAGCTCATGCGTCGCTGAGGTTGGCTTTCGGTTTTTCTCCCTCCCCCCTGGGGGAGGGCAGGGGTGGGGGCAAGCGGCGTTCGATGAAGCGCTGCGGCGAAACAAGCGCCGCCGTGCCCCATCCCAACCTTCCCCCAAAGGGGGAAGGAGCAAGGCAGGCAGAACAAAGGACACATCGTCATGCAACGTCGAGAACTCTTGCGGCTCATGGCCGCCGCCCCCTTCGCTGGCGCCGCCGGCCAGCTCATGGCCGCGCCCTCGGCCGAAGGTGCCAAGCTGCTGGTCGTGTTCCTGCGCGGCGCGTACGACTGCAGCAGCCTGCTCGTGCCCACCGCCAGCGACTTCTACTACGCCTCGCGCCCCAACATCGCCATCGCGCGCCCCGGCACGCCCAACGGCGCCCTGCCGCTCGACGGCAACTGGGGCCTGCACCCCGCGCTGGCGCAAAGCGTGATGCCGCTGTTCCAGCAGAAGCAGGCCGCCTTCATCGCCTTCGCCGGCACCGACGACCTCACGCGCAGCCACTTCGAGACGCAAGACTCCATCGAGCTCGGCCAGGCGCTCGACAAGCGCCGCGACTACCGCTCGGGCTTTCTCAACCGGCTGGCCGGCGTGCTCGGCGCCGGACCCGTCACCGACGTGTCGCCCATCGCCTTCACCGACCAGTTGCCGATCTCGATGCGCGGCAACGCCAAGGCGGCCAACATGGCGCTCGCGGGCAATGCGCGCTCGGGCATCGACGCGCGGCAAAGCCAGGTCATTGCGGCCATGTACCGCAACACCGCGCTGGCCCAGCCGGTGGCCGAAGGCTTTCAGGTGCGCGACGAGGTGATGCGCGCGGTGCAGGCCGAGATGGACGCCGCCAGCCGCAACGCCATGACCGCCAAGGGCTTCGAGCTGGTGGCGCGCCGCATGGCGCTGCTGATGCGCGACCGCTACGACCTGGGCTTTGTCGACGTCGGCGGTTGGGACACGCACGTGGGGCAGGGCGCCGCCATGGGCTACCTGGCCAACCGCTTCGAGGAACTGGGCCGCGGCGTGGCCGGCTTCGCGCAGGAGATGGGCGAGGACGCCTGGCGCCAGACCGTGGTGGTCGTCATCAGCGAGTTCGGCCGCACCTTCCGCGAGAACGGCAACCGCGGCACCGACCACGGGCACGGCACCGTCTACTGGGTGCTCGGCGGCGGGCTCTCGGCGCAGGCCGGCGGGCGCGTCGTCGGCGAGCAGCAGGCGCTGACGCAGGCCACGCTGTTCCAGAACCGCGACTATCCGGTGCTCAATGAATACCGGGCGGTGTTCGGCGGGCTGTTCCAGCGCATGTATGGGCTGTCGCCCGCGCAGCTGGCGCGGGTGTTCGATGGCGTCGCACCGAAGGACCTGCAGTTGATCTGACCGGCATGCTCACCACGCGAGAGACGCCTGCGAAGTCAGGGTTTCCCTGGGGCCATGATCTTCAGATCGGGCTTCGCCATCGAAGTGACGGCGATGCGAACTAAGGTGTCATTGACCCGGACATCTGCATCGTGCAATCTACGCGAAGGGAGCAAATGTTGGGGAGGACTCTGCAATGTCGAACAGCCTTCGTCTGTTGTGTGCCCGCGCTTTTATCAGCCGGTCGAATTCACTGGCCTTGCTCGCCGTGCTGGCCTCGGTTTGCTCGTGGCTCGCCTTCTGGTTCAGTGAATGAACACCATGCGCCCTTGCGGCTGTCTTCGCCTCGGAACAGCAAGCACCCGACCCTGAAGCTGAGTGCGCTCGCGGCCTTCGTGAGGTAGCGGTTCGGCAAGGGCCTGATAGCAGGCCCCTTGCACCTTCAACCCGGAATGTTCGGGGGCGTCGAATGAGCGCGTCGACAACAGGCATGCCTCAATCGCAGGTTTCTGTTCCGCTCCGGTGAAGAAGCGGGTTCTACCTGCATGCGTGCACCCCGCTCCAGGTAGTTTCGCCTTGCGTATGCGGCTTTTTCGTTCGCTCTGCCGCATCGCTACTCTGGCAGGGGCAGCCCCGATCGCGGCTTTATTTCTTCCAGGCAAACGCTCGACCTGACGAAGTTGACGCCCGGCAACGCGACCAGCCGTTCCGTGAGGAAGACGTTGAGCCCCTCCAGATCGCGCGCGATGACCTTGAGAACGTAGTCGAAGTCTCCCGTGACCGAATGGCACTCGAGCACGTCGGGCATTCGCGCCAGGGCCTGCCGGAACAGCTTGAGATCGCGCATGTGGCCCCGCTCCATGCCGATATGGACGAACGCGGTCACCAGCAACCCGACCGCGGCGGGTCGAAGGCGCGCCTCGTACCGGGCTATCACGCCGCCCTCGTCCAGGCGGTGGTGGCGCCGGCTGCACTGCGCCGGAGAAAGACCTATCGCCTCGGCCATCTCGAGGTTCGACATTCGGCCGTTTTCTTGAAGAAGGCCAAGAATTCGCACGTCGGTCTTATCGAGTTTTAGCATGTGCAATATGTTCTCTTGGAAGAAGCGAATCGTACAAGCTTTCCTCTTTTATCGTCTCCATTCGGAAGTAAATGAAAACTCATTTCCAGCCCTAGCTCGAATAATTTGAATGGCTTTCACAACGAAAGAGCGTCATGCAGCCAATCGACGCAATTTCCTTCCTTTTCAGATTGCCACTGCTTCGTCCAACCCAAGACTGGAATTTCATGAAACGCATCCCCGAGCCATTCCGCATCAAGACCGTCGAGCGAATCGCGATGACGACGCGAGAGCACCGCGAGAAGGCGCTGCGCGAGGCAGGACTCAACCCTTTCCTGCTGCGCAGCGACGACGTCTACATCGACCTGCTCACCGACAGCGGAAGCGGCGCCATGAGCGATCGCCAGTGGAGCGCCATGATGGCCGCCGACGAGGCGTATGCCGGCAGCCGGAGCTACTACCGACTGGTGGCGACCATCGACAAGGTGTTTGGTTACCCGTACCTGGTGCCCGCCCACCAGGGACGCGGCGCGGAGCAAATTCTCTACCCCGAGCTCGTCAAGCGGCGCGCCTCCAAGCAGCCGGTGTTTTTGTCGAACTTCCATTTCGATACCACCAAGGTGCACATCGAGCTGGCCGGGGCGCGCGCCCTCAACGCACTCAACAAGGAAGCCCTCGACACCAGGGCGTACCACGACTGGAAGGGCAACTTCGATCTGGTCGAGCTCGCCCGGCTCATCGAAACCGAAGGCGCTTCCAATGTCGCGGCCATCGTGGCCACAGTCACCTGCAACACCACCGGGGGCCAGCCGGTCGCGCTGGCCAACCTGCGGGCGGCCTCTGAAATGGCGCGCCGGGCCGGCATTCCGGTGGTGATCGACGCGACCCGCTTCGCGGAGAACGCCTGGTTCATCCGGGAGCGCGAACCGGAATTCGCGCAGCACAGCATCCCGGAGATCGTGCGCGAGATGATGTCGTGCGCCGACATCGCCGTCATGTCGTCCAAGAAGGACGGACTGGTCAACATAGGCGGGTTCTGCGCATTTCGCGACGACGAAGATCTGTTCCGCGCAGTGCAGGAGCGATGCGTTGTCAGCGAAGGCTTCATCACCTACGGAGGCATGGCGGGCCGCGATCTGGAGGCGCTGGCAGTCGGCCTCGAAGAGGCGATGGATCCGGACTACCTGAACTACCGGGTCGGGCAGGTCGCCTATCTCGGCGAACGTCTTCGCGCTGCGGACATCCCGATTCAATACCCCACTGGCGGTCATGCAGTGTTCGTGGATGCCGCAGCCTTGCTGCCGCACATCGCCTCCGAGCAGTTTCCCGCACATGCGCTGGCCTGCGAGCTCTACATCGAGTCCGGCGTGCGGGCCGTCGAAATCGGATCTCTGCTCCTCGGGCGCAATCCGCTCACCGGCGTGCAAGAAAAAGCGCCGCTCGAGTCGATGCGGCTGACGATCCCGCGAAGGGTCTACACCAACGACCACATGGACTATGTCGCGGACGCACTTGCCGCGGTGGCCGGGCGCGCGCACGCCATCCGGGGGCTGGACTTCACCTACGAGCCCGAGCTCTTGCGGAACTTCACGGCACGGTTTCGCTGGGCTGCATAGTTGATCTTCGGCGCCCGCTTTCGCAACCCGTCGACCTTGCCTGCTGCTACGCGACGGGTTGCCGGTTGCGCGGCGCCGCTCGCACGGCGCTGTCTATCGCCTTGTCGAGCAGTTCCAACCCCAGGTCGAGCTCGCTGTCGCTGATCGTCAGCGGCGGTGCGATGCGGAACACGCCGCCCATCGAAGGCAGCTTCACGATGTTCATGCTCAGCCCGAGCCGCATGCACTCACGCGTGATGGCCTCGCCGAGTTCGAAGGCCGGCTCGCGGGTCTTGCGATCGGTGACGAGTTCCAGCCCGCGCAGCAGGCCGCGCCCACGCACATCGCCGATGCACTCGTGGCGTTGCTGCAAGTGATGCAGCCCCTGCGCCAGGCGCTCGCCGGCGGTGCGTGCGCGTTCGACGAGCCCGTCGCGCTCCACCACCTCCAGCACTTTCAGGCCGACTGCCGCGGGCAGCGGGTCGGAGACATGCGTGGTGTAGAAAAGGAAGCCGCGCGCGTGCGCCTCTTCTTCGATGGCGGCGGTCGTCACCATCGCGGCCAGCGGCAGGCCCGCGCCCAGCGTCTTCGACAGCGTGAGGATGTCGGGCGCGATGCCGTCGCGGTCGCACGCGAACATCAGGCCGGTGCGCCCGACACCGGTCTGCGCCTCGTCGACGATCAGCAGCATGCCGCGCTCTTCGCACTTGTGCTTCAGCGCCGCCATGTAGCCCGGCGGCAGATCGAGAATGCCGCCGCTGCTGAGGATGGGCTCGGCGATGAACGCGGCCAGCGCGCCGGTCGACTGCCGGTCGACCTGCTCGAAACCGTCGTCGAGTTCGCGGCGCCAGTCGAGCGCGCCGTCCGGCGTGGTGAAGCGGGGCCGATAGGCGTTGGGCGCCGGTAGGGCGAAGGAGCCGGCCGCCGTGGGGCCGTAGCCCTTGCGGCCCGCGCTGTAGGTGGCCGCAGCCGCGCTGCCGGTCATGCCATGCCACGACTGCGTGAAGGCCACCACCTCGTGGCGCCCCGTGACCAGCTTGGCCATGCGGATCGCCGCTTCGTTCGACTCGGCGCCCGTGCTCAGCAGCAGGCAGCGCTCCAGGTCTCCGGGCGCGTGCCGCGCGATCTGCGTGGCCAGCTCGACGACCGGGCGCGACAGCATGCCGCTGAAGAGGTGATCGAGCGTGCGCACATGTTCCGAGACGACCGCGACGATGTCCGGATGCGAGTGCCCCAGCAAGGCGCTCATCTGCCCCGACGTGAAGTCGAGGATGCCCCGGCCGTCCGCGTCGTAGACGAAGCTGCCCTGCGCGCGCTCGATGATCAACGGCTCGAAGCTGCCGCCGTAGCGCACCAGGTGCCGTTGGGCCTGCTGCCAGAACTGGGGGTCGTTGTTCCTGCTCATGTCGATGCTTCCCGATCAAAATGACGCACGTTACGCAGCACCGCCCGCGTCGGGAAGCGAATTGTTTTGAACTCAGCTATCAGGAGAATTCATGCCGTGAGCCAATCCCTGGACATCGACCTGCTTCGCAGCTTCGTCGCCATTGCGCAGACCGGCGTGCTCGGCCAGGCTGCGCTTCGCGTGGGGCGCACGCAGTCGGCGCTCAGCATGCAGATGCATCGGCTCGAAGGCATCGTCGAGCAACCGCTGCTGCATCGCACCGGGCGAGGCGTGACGCTCACTGCCACCGGCGAGCGGCTGCTCGTGCGCGCGGGGGAACTGCTGCGCAAGCACGACGAGGCCCTGGCCGAACTGCGGGGTGAGCAACTGTCCGGCGTGCTGCGATTCAGTTGCCCGGACGACTATGCCGTCGTGTTCCTTCCGTACCTGCTGCAAGGCTTCGCGAGCATCCACCCGCGCGTGCAACTGGAAGTGATGTGCGCGCCGACACCGCGCCTGCATGAGCTTCTGGCCCGGCATGCGGTCGACCTGGCGCTGGTGTCGGTGTCGGTGGCCGATGCGGGCGGTGCGGTGGGTGGCGACGTGATCCGCCACGAGCCGCTGGTCTGGGTGGCGCAGCGTGGCGGTGCCGCCGCGGCGATCGATCCGCTGCCGTTGGCGCTGGGCGCGCCCGATGCGCTGGACCATCTGCTGCCCAGGCAGGCGCTGGAGGCCGCAGGTCGCGCGTACCGGCTGGCCTATGCCAGCAGCAGTCTCTCGGGCCTGGTCGGCATGGCGCGTTCCGGCCTGGCCGTCATCGTGCTGACGCGAACCGCCGTTCCTGACGATCTGGAGATACTGACGTCGGACCAGGGGTTCCCCGATCTGCCGGGCGTCGGGGTCAAGCTTGCATTCGCTCGCGACGAGCCGACGGCGTTGACGGCTGCATTCGCGGCGCATGTCAGGAAGTTTCTTCCGACGGCTGGCCCGCCCGCGATGGCCTAGCCGCTGGCGGCACTCGGACTCTTGACCGCCCACCCGGTTTCGGACACCGCCGAGAATCCCTGCATGCCCCACGCCGTCTCCCTCCTTCGCGCCGCGCGCCTGGCGCGGAGCGCCAAGCCCTTTCTTGCCCGCGGCGGTTTCAAGCGCGAGCGCTGCGCCGGTTGCCGGCTGGTGCCCAGTCATTGCATGTGTGCCTTGCGGCCCCTGCTGACCACGCGCGCGGGCGTGTGCCTGCTCATGGCCGACATCGAGCCGCTCAAGCCGACCAACACGGGCTGGCTGATCGCCGATGTGGTGGCCGACACCTTCGCCTTCGGCTGGGCGCGCACCGAGACCGACCCCGCGCTGCTGGCCTTGCTGAAAGACCCGCAGTGGCAGCCGTATGTGGTGTTTCCGGGGCAGTACGCGGCGCCCGGGCGCGTCGTGCATACCGTGCCCTTGCCCGACGCCGCCGACTCCTCCGGCGGCGAGCCCGCGAAGCGTCCGCTCTTCATCCTGCTGGACGGAACCTGGGGCGAGGCCCGCAAGATGTTCGGCAGAAGCCCGTATCTCGACCCGCTGCCCGTGCTGAGCCTGCAGCCGGAGCAGATCACGCAGTACCAGTTGCGCCGCTCCGGGCGCGACGACCACTTCTGCACCAGCGAGGTGGCAGCCCTGTGCATGGACCTGGCAGGCGAACACGTCGCGGGGCAAACGCTGGAGGCCTACCTGGCCGTGTTCACGCACCACTACCTGCGTGCGAAGAACCAGCAGCCCATTGCGTGGGACGGGGTTGCGCACGAGCGGCTGCGCGGGGTGTCGGGTTTGCTGCCATTGCGCGCTGCCGTGGCTTGTTGAAGCCGTCCCTGCGCTTGGCGTCCCTCGGCGCGCGTGGCAGATGCCTCATTCCTCCTGAACCCCCGAGGCGCCGCAGACGATTCACACGCCGAACGCTACGCGCGGGGCCTGCCCGCAGGGGATCAGCCGCAGCGCAGCGCGAATCGGCGGTCGTGTGCGCGCCTGCGTTCGTCCTTGAGCCGGTCCTGCTCGAACGGCGGCTGCGGCTGGCGAGCCGCGGCGTCGATCGAGGCGATCAAGGCGTTCAGCTGGGCGCACTCCGAAGTCGCGCTGTCGACGTTCATGGCGACCCGACGCTCGTGTGCCAGGACAGACTGGGCCACGGCGCTGTTGTCGCGCATCGATGCTTGCCTCGCATCCTCGGACATTCCATCGGCCAGATTGAGATCGGGCCTTAGCCACACTTCACCGGCCTGTGTGCCGTGGGGGCATGGTCCGTCCGAATAGGTCGTTGCGCCCGCAGGAGAAGTGCATTTGGCGACGCGCTGCGTGCGCTGCGGCGGTGACTCTGGCGCCGTCTGCCGCGGCTCGTTCCGCTGTGCGGACGGAGGCGCGACCCTCGACGACGCAGGCGGCGCCACTTGGCGCGTGCCTGGATTCGTGAGCTGGCTCGAGTTCCGCCAACTGTCGAACGCCAGGTACGCCCCGACCGCGAGCACAGCCGCCCCGACCGACAGCCACGCTCGATGGGATGACTTCGCTGGCCGCAGTGAGTTTTCCCACGCTGCCATCGGCGCGTGGGATTGATCCATGAGGGGGTCGCGGGAATCTTTCTCGTGCATGGAGGCGGGAGGTTGACTGGCGGCGGGTAGCCGAGGGTCGCGGGCCAAGTGTCTTGCAACCACGCCTTGGCGAGAGCTTGTCTTGCCCGCGGGTACTCAAAGGGAGCGCGTCGCGCGGCGGGCGCTCAAACGCCTTCGATGATGCGAATCTCCCGGTCGGCTCCGTCGCCCAGTGCAGCCAATGCGGCCTGGTAGGCCGGACTGTCGTGCGCGGCAACTGCTTGTTCGACGCTATCGAACTCAATCAGTACGGTGCGTTGCATCACGCCGAGTTCATAGACCTTGGACGGTTCGCCGCGCGCCAGGAAGCGCGCACCGTTGGCAGTGAGTGCCGGGCCGGCCAGCTTTGCATAAGCGGCAAGTTTTTCGGGATCGTTGACTGCGCGATACGCGCTGACCCAGTAGGCTTTTGGCATTTGATCTTCTCTTCGTGAGCTCGAGGTAAAAATGTGACTGTGCCGCGTGTGTTGATTTGTCGCAAGCTCGGTCACAGCTTCTTCGTCGTGAAGAACGATCACGGGACCGCTGACGCCGGTGCACCTGCGTGCCGAATGCGGCAGGAAGCGGAATTCCACCTCGACACCACACATTCTCGAACGTGACACCCATTGTTCACCTCGTCGGCCCTGGCGGCGCTGGAAAGAGCTCTGCGGGCCCTTTGCTGGCTCAGCGGCTCGGTTGGCAGTTCGTCGACCTTGATGAGCGCTTCATGTCACGTGAAGGGAGCATTGGCGCTTCCATCGAGGCGTCCGGCTACAGGGGCTATGCGAAGCGGAACGTCGCTGTGTATCGCGCGGTCAGGCACTCACTCGCGGTCCCAAGCGTTCTGGCACTCTCGTCCGGCTTTCTGACGTACCCCGACGAAATTGACGCCGAGTATCCAGCGCTCCTTCGCTCCATCGAAGCCGATCCATTGACCGCGCTGCTGCTGCCCGCATTCGAGCTCGAAGCATGCGTTGAAATCATCGTGCGACGGCAGCTCTCGAGACCCTACCTTTCTGGCAATAGAGCAAGCGAGGAGCGACGGATACGGGAGCGGTTCCCGAAGCTGATGGCTTTGCGATGCACCCGGTTTCGGAGCGATGCGCCTCCAGAGGAGACCGCGTTGCACATCTAGCGATTTGTGCGCGCGCGTGTTGGAGGCCTTGAGGGGGCGCGATAGCGAGGGGCAGAATGCGGCTGATAGCGGCGGGTCGACTCGACCGACCGTCAACACCGAGTACCGACCCAGAGTCAATCCATTTCCAGAACCAAGATGGCACAACGAACGCCGCTCCAGTTGAACGTGCAGCAGCAGAATGCTCGTACTGAAGAAGGACTGCGAATGGAGGCCATCTACTGGCGCACACACGATGCGCCGCTCCAATTGGCAAAAGTCTGTGAGCTTCACGGAGTTCAGTGGAGCCGCTCAATCATTTTGAGCCTTGATGTTGACCTCCCGGGCATGCCGACCTACTTCGGCTTACTTCTCTCCCAGGATGAGCGCTTTATCGAGTTTGCCGTTGAATTGGATGCCGACCTGACTCAACCTGATAGATGGCACGACGTATCGAATCAACAGAATTTCGACGAACACAACCGCGGTACGGGCGTCGGATACGGCGCTCTTGCCCTCAAGATTTTCCGTGAGCTAAATATGAAAGCCGATACGAAATAGCGTGCTCGTAGGCGGTTGTCTACGCTATCACCACGCAGTCGCAGTCGCAGTCGCAGTCGCAGTCAACGGCACAATCCGGCCGAGGCTGTGTGAAAACGTTCGAAGGTCATGTTTTCATGGGTAGCCAAACCATTCCCGAAGCCTCGATCGTCGATCCTGGCGCGATCTGAGAGGTCGACTTTCACGCAAGGGGCGCAGCACCAGCGTTTTCACACAGCCTCGGCCAGGAGGTCATCCGCCTTTGTGGCAGGATTCACATGCTCTTCAACCTCGACATGTCGCATGAACCGAATCCATATAGCCAGTGGGATTTTCGTAATCGACCGGTTGGTCGACCTGACCGAATGCGAGGCGCTTGTTCGGCGAGGTGAAGAAAATGGGTTCGAGGCGGCTCCCATAATCACGGCTCGCGGCACGCAGGTGGACGCCGCGACACGAGACAACGACCGCTACGTCTTTGATGATTCGACACTCTCAGAATCGCTCTGGCTGCGTGCCCAAGGCATGATTCCCGGCGCGATAAACGGGCGCAAAGCGGTCGGTCTAAATGAACGCTTTCGCCTCTATCGCTACAGCCCGGGCCAGCGCTTTAAGTGGCACTCAGACGCACCATTTCATCGACCGAACGGGGATATCAGCCTGCTGACATTCATGGTCTATCTGAACTCTGGCTATGAAGGCGGCGCGACTCGATTTGAAGGCGCGAAGGTCATGGGCAATGTAGGGCAAGCGTTGGTCTTTGAGCATGGCCTGATACACGAGGGTGCCGAGGTCCTGAAGGGCATCAAGTACGCGCTGCGCTCGGATGTCATGTTCGGACCGCGCTGACCCTCCAAGGACACAGAACGGCCAAGAGCAGACCTTCGCTGATGCCGCACAATCCAGTCCCCGCACGCACCGATGCAACGAGCCAGATCAAGGAATTTCATAGCATGTACAACCGCTCACGAAGTCATGCGCTCCGCATTTCGATCAGAGCCGTTGTGTCAGGGCTTTCAAGTGTGTTTCTACTTGCGTGTGCCCCGGCAGAGCGAGTAACCACGCCAAACTCGGAACTGTGCAACAAACCTGAAATTGCCGCAGTCAACAAGGCCAAAAGGTGCGGCGCCTCGTTGGTGAAGTTCAGAGACTCAGGCGGGAAAACTTCGAATGCAACCCTTGCCACTGTTTATGCGGGCCGTCGAAAAAGCTACGACGTGATAGCCCCAATCATCGTCTACTTTCTGCAGCCCCCTGACGGAAAGCTTGTGGCGCTCGGCGAGTTTCCTGCATGGACGAACTACGCCGAGCTTCTGATGTACTCGCAACTCAAGTACGACCCTTCGCGGGGTGGTGGCATGGCGAGACCGGACAACGACGTCTTTTACGACAGGCTCATCGAGCGTCAAGGTGATCGGTACTGCTCCGTGCTTTCCATGAAACCGCCCTTCGCCGGTGAGCTAATCGACTGTGCGGAAAACGAGCGGATGAAAGGAATCACTGGCAAGGTCGACTATATGCCGGGCGTCCTATCGCAGCAGGCGGTTGCTCAGCGGTTCTGTGAACGGTTTGCGTCCGAGCGCGGTTTGCGATGCGAACACAATGTTGTCAGCGTTTCCTCCTCGAAATTCGAACGTGACGAAGCAGGTTTGGGCAGGTACCGCGTTACTGTCCAAAGTAGATCGTCCTTAGAAAATCAACGCTCCGGGCGGTATCAAGTTGAAATCCGTGAGTACTTGGCTTCGGCAGATGGCATCTCCCATCAAGAGACATCCAGGGAGTGGGAAGAGTGCGTATCGGGGACATGCACGCCGAGTCGTAGCCCGCCCTAGTGAAGATTGAGGACGACTCCCTTCGGCCTTAACCGGTCGGTTGTCACGCGTTCTCAATTTTTGTGCTTCCGTAGCATTGAGCGAGCCGTTGCCATGGCTGCAGTCGGCCACAACCAGACCTTCGCCATGAGGTCAGAAAATTGCCCGGCACCTGCAATAGTGGACTACGTCGAAGTCGGTCGTGAGTCGCACGAACTGGCGCTCCGCCACGGCCGGGATGCACACAGGTATGCACTGCGTCTATCTGAGCAAGCGAAGGACGCTGGCGATGCCGGGGCAGCCGCATTTTGGTACGCAGTCAACCGAGCGCTAGAGCCGAGGACGTAGTGAGTCGCTCGCAAGGCTCGCTTTGAGCCCTCGCGAAGGCGGCATGACCGGCTACAGTCGGCCGAAGTAGTCACTCAATACAAGGGTTGAACACATGCGTATCGTTGCGTTACCCACTGCTTGGAACAAGGAAGAGGGCCTTGTTCCCATGGACGCACAAGACATCGACCTCTACGCCACGGCGACAGAGTTGGACGCTCTAGCGGGGTTCTTTGCATGTGCTGCAAAAGCACTGAGAGAAACAGGACGGTGCGATGTCTCATTGGACTTCGCCGATTCGAAACCCGACGCACAAACCGGAATCTTGGTGACCATTAAAGGCGCATAGAGCTTTGCCTCAATTCGCCTTGCGGCCAACACCGGACATACACTTGCGACCTCCAATTTCTATCTGATGAACCCACGTTGCGTCCACGAACTCATGCGTTCTCACTTTGCGACGACAGACGCCGCGAAGTCTGAATGGACCAACCTCGTTGACGAACATGGCCTTCTCATGGAAATTCGGGCGCAGGCCGTGCTGCTGGCGCCGTTCGTGGAGCGAGGCGTCGAAGAGGTGCTGATAGAGTTTCAGCGGAAGGTCGGGGACAAGCTGCTCATTGGCGAAGTCATCCCTTACCTCCGGAGCAAGGTAGGCCGCAGCAACGTCCGAATCGCGAATCGTGAGTTCACGGTATTCGCCGAAGTGGCAATCAACGGCGTGGGAAGAAGTTGGCAAGCGCCCCAATAGGGCACAAACGGCCAAAGCAGACATCCGCTCCTTTTTCCAACATCGAATAGAACACCAGCTATGGCAGGCGCAAAGGTAGTAGTCGAGTTCCTGACAGAGGGCGTTGGAGGCCGCGCTACACCTGTTGCTCTTCTCGAGTCCTATCGGCCACACCTTCGGGTTGGCGATGGCGAGTACTTGGGAGTGGAGTTCTGTGGAGATGAATCAATCGGACCAGTTTGTCCGGGCGTTCCAATCCCCGCGGAGGTGGTATTTCTGCACAACGCTGGCGTCAACTACGCGGCCCTCGCCGTTGGGCACCAGTTCCAAGTTTTGGAAGGCAGCAGAATAGTTGGCGTGGGCGTTGTGACCGCGTTGCTCGCCTGACTCCCGCTATCGGCCAGGAGCCGACCTTCAACATTCGTGACCAGCGAACCAGCAAAAGTCAGGCTCAAGTTGCTCACTTCTTCATTTGGAATCTGACGCCCGCACTCCTATGGTCAAACTTTCTTCGCAGCAACAAGATGAGTTGCAATGTGCCATCTCCGAATTCGTCGGTGCCTTTGAAGTCGTGTTTCGCTACGACTGGAACTACTCCTCAGGGATGGTTGGTGACGCCGGGGCGAGCTTCCTCGAACCCGATGTTGAGGATGAGAACGAAGATTGGGGCGCTCGGGGAGCGTTGCTCGAGCGGTACCGAGCATTGGTGGCAACGATGAAGGAATGCCGCATGGAGCCCACGTTTCCGTTTCTTCTGGAGAATTTGCCCGGGGCGCCCAAGCGACTTTGGTGAACGCGCCATGTGCCTTGGATGTCTGCTTTCGGCAGAACTGAACTTCGGCTTAGGGCCCCTTCGCGACTGCAGTGAGGCCGGCTACAGTCGGCCAGAAGCCGACCTTCGGCGCAGCCCAACAGAACGCCAAACCGCCCTTCAACCCATTTCAACCTCATGACACCTCTGGTCGTTCCTCCGGCAGCACAGCGTGACGAGAAGTCAATTCAGATGCTCAGCGCTTGGATCGCAGAGAACGGATTGCATTGCTCCCTCAAGATCGGCATGTGGCAAGAGAATGGTCGTAGTGAGGCGCCCGCTTGGGGCATATTGCTGGCTGATGCCATCCGCCACATCGCCAATGCGCTCCAGGAGAGCTATGGACAAGCCCCATCAGACACTATTGCCAGCCTCCTTGAGTCGTTGCAAGACGAACTTGAAGCGCCGACATCGGCGACAAAAAGCGGCTTCAGCCCAGGCCACGCTTAGCCGGTCAGCAAAGCATCACGATCTGCTCGACTTCTGGAGTCGGCCATGACCCGTCATTCACACCAAAGTGCCAATGCAAGTCCACCGCGTCGTTTTCTACCGTGCCCAGCGCATCACAGGCCCAACGGCCGTGCTCGTTTCGATTGGCTTCGGAAAAACGCCAGCATCTGGCCCGACGGTGACTCGTTTGGTATCGCTGGACAAGGACAGTGCTATCAAGTTCGACTTGGCCGAACATGTGTCGGAGGTCCTAGCGGGCGTGGCACGAGCGAATGCCGAGACCGGCGGCAGCCTCGAAGTCGAAGCTATTGAGGTGGTTCCGGACGACTACCCTGGTAAGGGCCAGGCAGAGCGGGCAGCGTATGGCATTGCGCTCGCGGTTCAGCGCGGAGAATGCTGACGGACTGAGATCGGCCAAAAGCAGACATCTCGCAGCCAAGGCAAATCGACCATGCTGAGCACCGACAGATACCTGCCATCCCGTCCGACCGTCCTCGCTCTTTTCCTGCTGTGCGCGACACCGGCGTGGTGCATATCGCCTGCAAGTTATCTTATCGAGGCGAAGTTCATTCCTGGAACACTTCATCTTCAGGCAGGTCATGAAGCGCAAATTGAAAAGGAATCGAAAGATCTCAAACAGCCGTCCGCCAAACCTAACTGCGTTCTCGATATGTTCGTCCAAGTCACTGCGGACGCTCAACGCGCGGGCACATCCGACGACGGCCAGCGCGCACTCGCACTGGCGCGTGGAGAAGTTTTTAAGCGCGTCCTCGAAAAGTCTGGTCTGCAAGGCGCCGCACTTGCGCCAACCTATGTGAGCTTCACCGCAAGAGCCTCTGAGTTGGACACTGCGGTATTCATGTTTAGGCTTAGGCCATCGATAAAGTACGCTGCGGCCGGCGGTATCGAGGTCATTTCTGAGCCCGCAGACTGCACGCGACGCTGACTGGGCCCGCACGTTCTCAGTGGCCGCTTCGGGCCCGTTCACGATGGCGGCTTGACCAGCTACGGTCGGCCAGAAGCCGTCGTTCGCCGGCAGCGCCCAACTCATAGGCGAAACGAAACTGGGGGAAGTGATGCCCGATGATGCTGCTGATCAAATCGAATCGCGGTGGTGCCTTATTGGCTCGATTCAGCAACTGGCGGGTCGTCATCACCCACACTTTTCAGCAGGAACCAGAGTTCACTGCGTGCTCCCGGGCTGGGGTGACGGATACGAAAAAATCGTTGTGATCGGCCGTCACCGCAGCTCGAAGCGAGCCGTGAAGCCACTGACTCCTTACTGACAACGCGCCATGAAAGCCCCGAAGCAAATTCAGATTGCGATTGCTCTGTCGCTGGTAGTGCTTTTTGTCGAAACTGCAGAGAACTTATGGCGCATAGCGGTGGACAGCGAGGTTCGCACAAGCATGACATTCGCTATCGTTTGGATTGCTGTGGCGCTCGCCGCCAATGCGCTCACAGCACTGCTCATCTTCCACTTGTCAAGACGCAGAAACTGGGCGCGCATCTCTCTCCTGGTTTGGACAGTGGGCTCATGGTCCCTCTGGTTCGTCTACCCGCAGCGCCTTGACGACTATGTCAGTTGGGGTTGGTTGCTGGCGGGCGCGCTTTTCGTCATGGAGCTTGTTGCATTGGTCCTGCTATTCGGCGGTAGCGGTGGTGCTTGGTACTCGTCGCGCACTCCAGCAACGTTCTAGACCTGTGCAGATTGGTACAGGGTTCAGTTTGGGCGCGTGCAAATGTCTGCTTCTCGGAGTTTCGACCGGCAGCTTGGGGCCCGTTCACGACAGCGGCGCGACCGGCTACATTCGGCCGAATTCTGCCGACTGTACCGGGACATATCGGCGAAGATGAAAACGTACGGCTAGAGCCGGCCAGCCGGAAACATTCGACGGTACACAGGCGTGGCAAGCGCCCTATTTAATAATTTTTTACTCCTCCACCATTTAGCCGACCATGCACACGGAAAAACGCGGTCCACGCCCACCCCGCTACTGGTTTCGACGCGCGTTGGGCGTATTTATATTGGTGATAGCAGTGTTTGGCGTGAGCCTATTCGAGTCGGTACTCCAAGGTCGAGCACTTAACGAGACGGCCATAAGAATGAATGCGTTTCAACATTGGCCTACACTTTCTATCGGGGGAGCAGGGGTCGCCTTGCTTGCCTCGATGTGGTTGCGCAGTGTGGCCCTCCATCGCAGAACGACGCGCGCGCTAGATGCCGATGAGTCTTCAACATTGCCCAAACTCCCAATCGGATGGTCCCTATTTCGGTGGCTCCTTGTGTCGATCTATGGCTTGGGGGTTCTCGCATTCTCTATGGTTGGAATCATGGGCATCGGGCTAGTCCCTGCCGGCTTTTGCTTGTGTATGGCGGTATATCTGGCGCTTTCGGATGCGCGGGCATTTGTAGTGGCTGCGCTTATTTGCCTTACTGCGCTGGTTGGTCTAACGTGGGCCGCATTGATGCTCGTAGGCGCGGCGGCATACGCCCGATGATCAATAGGTCGCCAGGACATGAAGGTCCGCTTCAGGGCAAATCGTACGGCAGCTCAGGGCCCACTGCAGTCTTCCGACATTGTCCAAAGCTGCCGGTCGTCGCGCCAAAGCCAAGAGACATCTACTCCCGCGCATCGTCTGGCCAGGCACGCTGAATAAAATCCGGCCATGTCCGCCGCTTTAGTCCCGCGCCCCCAGTGCACCGCTTGCCTGCGCCCGCTCAGCGCCTGCATTTGCCGCTGGATCGCGCCCACCGCGCACGCGGTGGAGGTACTGGTGCTGCAGCACCCGCTGGAGGTACAACAGACCAAAGGCAGTGCCCGCCTGCTGCACCTCAGCCTGGCGCACTGCCGCTGGGTGGTGGGTGAGGCATTTGCCGTGCCGGTCTGGCCGGTGGACGGCAAGCACACGCTGCTGCTGTACCCGGACAGTCTGCAAGATACCGCCCCGGACCTGCGGGTCCCACCTCCGCTACCGCCCGAGTGGCCGCAAGCCCCGTCGCGCCTGCGCCTGGTCGTGCTGGACGGCACCTGGCGCAAAAGCCGAAAGATGCTCTACCAAAGCCCGCCACTGCAACAGTTGCCCCGCTTGGCCCTGCGCAACCTGCCGCCTTCGCATTACCGCATCCGCAAAGCCCATGGGCCCGACCAACTGTCCACGCTGGAGGCGACCTGCTACGCCTTGTGCCAACTGGAAGGTGATGCGGCGCGGTTCCAGCCCTTGTTGGATGCCTTCGACGGGTTTGTGGAGCAGTTGGAGCAGGCTGGCGGGCAGCGCAGCTGCGCAAACTGACAGTCCTGCCCTCGACCAAGGTTACGGGGTTCATTTAAGTGACCAGCTAACTGGCTGGTTTTGGCCGCGTTGTACCCGCTGCCTTACTCTGCTGTTTGCTGGGCTTCGGCCTGGAGGGTCCAAGGAGCATCGGGCGCCTCACGCCAAGCCATCCAGCCTGGCTGCATTGCTGCAAGCTCAAGCAGCGTCTGGTCCCGCGCGACCATGCTTTCCAAAGTGACCAGCATTGCTTCTGCGATTTGAAACGCATCCCCCGTCAGGAACTGCCATCCTCCATCGTCTGCATCGCGTGACGCCATCGACTGCCGCTCGACGCTCCGCCCGCGCAAAAAAATTGCGAGCGCGCCGGATACAGCGTTCTTCGACTCAACACGCCGCGCTATCCCAGTACCCATAGCCTCCGAAACTTGACGCGCTCCATAGAGAGCGCTTACATTGCCAACGCCTCGTGATGAGCGAGGCCGGGTTTAGCAGCCCGCTGACATCCTGCGACGAAAGCCGCAGTCACCGCACAGGTCTGCGGCTTTTGCGTTCGTGCCTTTTTTAGGCGGCTCGAACGGGAGGGCTCGCGCCCTGCCGGTGTTCGCAAGGATGTCCCGGTCTGCTAACCCGTTCGAGCTGCCGCCCCCGTTTAGCAGCGGGTGCGTCGGTTGTTGCAAATCGACATCCCTGGAGGCCCCATGGCCCATGCTTCAGACGCCGGCACCGACACCCACACCGGAAGCCCTGCCTCGTCCTACCGTCCCACCGCCCAGTTCAAACCCTTCGACTGGGTTCAAGCCGACCAACTCGATGCGTCCCGACAAAGCCAGGCCGCATTCCTCAATGATGCGCGCGACGTGGTGCAAGGCGCGCAAACGCTGGTGCAGCTGCTCGACTGGGACGAAGACCGCCGCGCAGCCGCCGCGTCCGATGCAGATCCGGCACCGCTCTTCGATGTCGCCCAGCGTGCATCGCTGCAGCGGCTGCTCTCTGCATCCCTGAGTCTTCTTCACGCCCGCATCGAAGGCCAGTGCGAAGCCTTGGCGGGCTAGCTAGCCATTCACCACCGGGCGACCCACAGCGGGCGGCGCATGCCGCGCCATCAACTCAGCCACCCAATCGATGAACACGCGCAGCTTGGCGCTGACATGCCGGTTCGGCGCGAAAGCGACGTACAGCGGCATCGGGTCGAGGCGCCAGGCTTCGAACAGCGGCACCAGCTCGCCGCGCAGCCGGTGCGCCTGCGACATGTAGTCCGGCAGCCAGAGCACCCCCAGCCCGGCGAGCCCGGCGGCCAGGTAGGCATTGCCGTCGTCGACCGAGAACACGTGGCGGCCGTGCACCTCGATGCGCTCGCCGCCGCGTTGCATCGCATACGGAAAGGCCTTGCCGGTGCGCGACCACAGGAAGCCCACGACCCGGTGGTGCGTGTCTTCCAGCTCGCTCGGGTGCGCGGGCGTGCCGGCGCGTTCCAGGTAGCTCGGCGCCGCGTACACGCCGAGCTGCAGGTCGCCCACGCGGCGCGCCATCAATGAGGGGTTGGTGAGTTCGCCGCCGCGCACCACGCAGTCCACGTTGTCGCCGATCACGTCCACCATGCGATCGCTCACGCCCATGTCGAGCTGGATGTCGGGGTAGCGCGCGTGGAACGCCGGCAGCGCCGGCACCAGGATCATGCGGGCCAGCGGGCTGGGCACGTCCACCCGCAGGTGACCGCGGGGCAACGCCGAAGCGCTCGACAGGCTGGTCTCCGCATCGTCCATGTCGGCCAGCAGGCGCACCACGCGCTCGTAGTAGGCCGCGCCGTCGGCCGTGACGTTCACCTTGCGCGTGGTGCGGTTGAGCAGCTTCACGCGCAGCCTGGCCTCCAGTTGCTGCACCAGCTGCGTCACGCTGGTCTTGCTCAGGTGGAGCGTGTCGGCCGCCTTGGTGAAGCTGCCTGCTTCCACCACGCGGACAAAGGCCTGCATCGCATCGAAACGGTCCATGTCTGCTCCTGATGTCGCGGATTGTTTGGGTTCTGCAAACAGTGATTGTTGATGTTGCTTGTTTATCCGCGAGACGCGGTTCCCTAAAGTCCCTTCATCGTTCTTCTTCAACCGCTTCGACAAGGCAATCCAATGACTCAACGTGACGTGGTTTTTCCGCCCGGGCGCCAGGCGCTCTATGAAAAGAACCGCTATTCGCCCGCGGTCCGCGCCAATGGCTTCCTGTTCGTCTCGGGGCAGGTCGGGAGCCGCGAAGACGGCTCGCCCGAGCCCGACCTGAAGGCGCAGGTGCGGCTCGCTTTCGACAACCTGAACGCGGTGCTGGGGGCCGCAGGCTGCACGTTCGACGATGTGGTCGATGTCACGGTGTTCGTCGTCGACCCGGAAGCGAACTTCGAAACCATCTGGAAACTCGTGCCCGAGTACTGGGGCAACGCGCCGCACCCGACGCTCACCGGCATCGGCGTGACGTGGCTCTATGGCTTCAAGTTCGAGATCAAGGTGATCGCCAAGCTGCCCGAGGGCAGCGGCGGCTGACCCTGCCTGCGCTACGGATGCAGATACGGCGGCAACGCCAGGCCGACGCTGCGCAAGTGCTCGAACTCGGCATCGCTCAACGAGCGCTCCAGCAGGTCGAAATGACAGAGCGTGCCGAGCAGCGTGCCGTCGGCGCCCGGTATCGGTACGCCGTGGTAGGCCACCATCACGCCCTTGTAGGGATGCCCGTCGAGCCTGTCGTCGTGGGCGGAGTTGGTGGTCAGGAACGCGCCGTCTCGCAGCACGAACTGGCAAAAGCTGATGCCCATCGCACTTCTTCCAGATACTCGGGGCGGGCTTCGCCTGCCTTGTCGACCAGCGCGATGTTTTTGAAGAGATCACCGTCGAGCCGATAGACCGCCGTGAATCGGTGAGGCACCCGCCTGTTGAGCTGGCCAAGGGCTTCCGCCAGGCCCAGGCTCTCGCACACGGCGACGAAGCTGTCGATGCTCTCCTGCGACGGCTCCTCCGATTTCTTCGACAGAAGCTGGATATAGAGGCGGTCGATCTCGTGCTCCCACGCTGTGCCCGCATCGACGAATGCGATGTCCCCCTCAGTGCCCGCATCGCCGCCGCCCGCCGCGCTTGGATACGGGGGCACAAGCACACCAGCGGCCTTGAGCGCTTGCTCTTTTTGAAAGCGGGACAGCAGGGTCATGGGGCGGGGGAGTGCGAGTCATGGTACTTCAGTGGCCGAGGTCCAGCGCGGTGAATGTGGCAGGCACCGCGCGAAGCGGGTCGCAAGTCGTGGCGCGCCTACATCAACGGCACCGAAGTGCTGACGTCCGGGGCCGAATCCGCCGTCCACAGTGCCGTCAACCCTTCGATCCCGAGGGGCGCTTTCCACCTGCAGACTGCATCTTTAGGAGACCCGCATGGCAAACAACAACAGCTCGACCGACGAAGGCTCGGCGAGCCGCGATTCCCTCACGGTCTCCCCCGGCGTACCCACGGTCGAAACGTACTACGCCAAGCAAGCCAACGGCAGCGACATCGTGAGCCACGAAGACCTGTCGAACGAAAGCGTCGTCGATGTCCTGAACGATCTGCTCGAGAACGCGCGCGACGGCGAATACGGCTTTCGCACATGCGCGGAGCAGGTCGAGACGGCGAACGCCAGGCAACTGTTCTTCACCCGGTCCGAAGGGTGTCGCCAGGCCGGCGAAGAGCTGCATCAACTCATCAGGAAGTACGGCGGCGAGCCTGCGTCAGGCGGCACCGCAGCGGGCGCGATGCACCGCGGTTGGGTTCAGCTCAAGGGCAGCGTGGGCGCGGACAGCGAGCTGTCGATCCTCGAGTCTTGCGAGCGCGGCGAAGACACAGGCATTGCCCGTTACCGCAAGGCGCTGAAACAGGCCCTTCCGGTGGATGTTCGCGCCGTGGTGCAAAGGCAGGCGGCCGGGGCACAGAAAAACCACGACCAGATCCGCGACCTGCGCGATGCCGCCAGGGCGAAGGGCTGACCTTGCCAGTGGGGGTCGGTACCTCGGGCTACTTGCTCAGCGATATGAGCGTCCATACGATCGCCACGAGCTGTGCGAGGTTGATCAGGATGGCGGTGAGGTGCATCCTGCGGAAGCCCGGAATGGCCTCCATGTAGTTCGACTGGATCTGCGTGCCGAGCGTATCCATCTTGGGAATGATCTTTTTGCGCAGCACGACGGCAACCAGCGCCAGCGCCGCGGCACCCGCCGCAATTCCCGGACGGCCCGCGCACACGAAGCTGATCGCCGTTGCGGTCGCGGTCGCGAACGCGGTGACGTAGTAGAGGTTGAAGAAACCTCGCACGAAGCGCGCGTCGAGCGGTGTGTCGTGCTTCAACACCAGAAGCGGCAAGGAACCCATGAGGAAGTAGGCCGTGGTGACGAGCAGCGCCACCGTGAAGAACAGGGCGGCGAACATGGCAGCAGACATCTCGATATTCCTCCATGCCGTGGACCGCGAGCCTCAGTGTCGAGGGCGTGATTTCGCCCATCGATCCGCGGCCCTACCGGAATCCGTAGAACTTACAGATTCGCGCAAATGGAGTATTTACTAATCGGCCCGCAGGAGGAAAATCTTTCGCATACCAAGGCAATACGCCCTCCACGCCATGACACTCGACCAACTCTTTGCCAGTGACGCGTCGCTTCCCACCGTGCCTAAGGTGGTGTCCGACCTGATGGAAATGCTGCGCGACGACGACGTGTCCTTCGCGGACGTCGCGCACCGCATCGAACTCGACCAGGTGCTCGCGGCCAAGGTGCTGCAGATGGTCAACTCGCCGTTCTTCGGGCTTCGGCGCAAGATCTCCTCGATCCAGGGCGCGATCCTGATGCTCGGCATCTCCACCGTCAGGTCGTTCGTCGTGAGTTCGGGTGTGTCGGGCGCGTTCAGGACGGTGGAGGGCGTCGACCTTCCGGACTTCTGGGCCCACAGCCTGCGCGTGGCATCGGTCTCGCGGTACCTGGCGTCCAAGACCTCGCGCGTGGACCCCAACCTGGCATTCACAGCGGGCAGCATGCATGCCATCGGCCACCTGATCATGGCGCAGGCGATGCCCCGTCGCATGGCCGCGCTGAATGCCGCCCACCCCTTCGATGCGCCCGGGCGCGCGCAGCTCGAGCGCGTCGAGTTCGGCTATCACTACGGCGATGTGAGCGCCTCGCTGGCGCAGCGCTGGGACTTCGCTTCCGAGCTGGTCGGTGCGCTGTCGAGCTTCGTGAGCCCGGGGCAGTCGGAGCGTGTCGATGCGCTGGGCGGCGTGCTTCATCTGGCCGTGTGGCGCGTGTCCCTGGAGCGCCAGGGCGTGGACCTGAGCCATGTCGGCGGCCTCTGGCCGAGCCAGTCCGCGATGGCCATCGGCATCACCGAGGAAATGGTGCAGAAGATGCCGGCGCCGCGCGTGCTCGCCGCGGACCTCGAATCGATGATCGCCTGACGGCGTTCGCAGGCGCGCCGTGCGTCGCGGCCGGCCGTTCACATCGGCGGCATCCTGTCGAACTTCGGCAGCGCCGGATCCAGAAAATCCCATGCCTGGCCGCGTACCGCGTAGGTGACCACCTGCGGCTTGTACCGGCCGGGCTCGTCGAGGCTTGCCGCGTGCACCGTGAAGATGTCGGGCATTGCCGCAAAGGTCATGTAGACGGGCGATCCGCAGGCCGGGCAGAACGCGCGGGTCTTGACGTTGCCGCTGTCGCCGACCAGGTCCCACAGCGTGGCCTGGCCGCTGTGCTTCACGCCGCCGCGCGCAAAGCTGAGGTACGAGCCGTGGCCGGTGCCGCTCTTGCGTTGGCAGTCGCGGCACTGGCAGTCGTTCTGAAAGATCGGCTCGGCTGCAATCTCATAGCGGATGGCGCCGCATGCGCAACCGCCGGTATAGGCCTGGGTCATGGTCGGGGTCCTTTCGAAATCGCCGCGAAATCGGCATGACGACCAATCTATCCGGGCGGCGCTGCGAAGGGGGAGTAACAAGTTCGTCGTGAACGGGCGCGGCCCTACACCTCGACGGGCACATGGAAGTCGATGACGGCGCCTGGCTGGTCGGGCGCGAACTGGCCGTCGTACAACTCGAAGTCGGGACTGTCGGCCACCCGCAGGCCCGAGGCGGGAATCAACTGCCCCCAGATGGTCGCCATGGCACTCTTGACCTGCGGATGCAGCGCAGACCCATTCAGGGCAATGCGAAACACGACATAGGTCGCCGCGGGAATCTGCTTCACCGTGAAGCCCTTGGGGAGCTCGCCGTCGGGCCCTGCACCCCCGCTCATCCCCACGCCCGCCATGTACTGGAAACTGCCTGTCTCCCGGTCTGCGCTCCAGACCACGCCGTACGTCGCCCAGCTCGGGCTCTGACCCTTCAGCGGCAAGGCGCCCACGAGTGCGGACCACAGCTGGGGAATTTCGGACTTCGTCGCGTCGTCGAAGCGTCGGGCGGGGCCTGCGACGCTGAAGGCCTCGAGCCGGACCAGGTCCGGCAACCGGGTCACGGCCGCGGAGGTGCTGCTGGGTGCGTTCATGGGAAATTGTCCTTCGATGGGGGTGGGAGAAAAGCCGATGCGAAAGCGGCCGGGCGAAACGCCGAAGAGGCGCTTGAACGCGCGTGTGAATGCCTCCTGCGACTCGAAGCCGCAATCGAAGGCGAGGTCGACGAGCTTCAGGTCGGGCTCCGTGCCCAGCCTGCGGGCGCCGCGCACGAGTCGCCGTCCGCGCACATGCGCCATGGCGCTGCGGCCCATGCGGGCGGTGAACATGCGGGAGAAGTGATGCGTCGACAAGCCCGCGCGCTGCGCGATCAGATCGAGCGTGAGGGGCTCGTCGAGCCGCTCCTCGATCCACGTGATCAGGCGTATGAAAAGGTCGGATTCGCGGGGCATCGGGTTGTCCATGCGGCGATCATGAATCACCGCAAACCAGGCTGTCCTGACCGAACTTGCTGCCGGCCTGTTCGCCCAGTCGACCATATTGCAGGCCAGCTTCGTGCGACCAGAGCCCAGCACGCGCGGCCATGTGCGCACAAGAAGTCGGTCGGGCGAATTCGCTTGGATGGCAGCACGATGTAGCGCGAAAGAATAGTCAATTCGTCGGCTTTCGCTTTGAAGTTCTTACAACTTCAGCGCCGTTCATGCTGCTTTCCGACGGTAAAGTGCCCGTCTCCCGGTTTCGGATTGTCCGTGACCCTTTCTGCGTTCTCTTGTTTCCCCCAGCTCGCCTCTCATGTCCAACCTCATCGTGCGCGGCGGTACGCCGCTCCGCGGCCGCATCACCCCTTCCGCCAACAAGAACGCCGTGCTCCCGGTGCTCTGCGCCACCCTGCTGACCTGGGAGCCGCTGCGACTGCACGGCGTGCCCGACATCACCGACGTGCGCAAGATCCTCGACATCTTCCGCACCCTGGGCAGCGAAGTGCACATGGACCACGACACCGGCACGCTCGAACTGCACCACCGCGAGACCAGCTTCGACGCGGCGCGCCACCGGTTGCCCGAGGAAATGCGCTCGTCGATCATGCTGGTGCCGCCGCTGCTGGCGCGCTTCGGCGTGGCGCGGCTGGAAGACAACGTCAAGGGCTGCACGCTGGGCGTGCGCGAGATCGATCCGCACGTGGAGGTCTTCCAGCGCTTCGGCGGAGAGGTCGAGCGCACCGAGGGCTCGCTGCTGGTGCACAGCAAGGGACGCCTCACGCCCACCGACCACTGGCTGGACTACGCCTCGGTCACCACCACCGAGAACTTCGTGCTGTGCGCGGCCGCCGCGGGCGGCACCTCGACACTGACCAATGCCGCGTCGGAGCCGCACGTGCAGGAGTTCTGCCGCTTCATGGCGATGATCGGCGTGCGCATCGAGGGCATGGGCACCTCGCGGCTCACGGTGCACGGCGGCGGCGCGCTGACGGGCGGCGAGTTCCGCTTCGACGAGGACTTCCACGAGATCACCACCTTCCTGGCGCTGGGCGCGATCACCGGCGGCGACGTGGTCGTGCGCAACAGCGCACCCGAAAACTTTCCGTTGCTGGACCGCACCTTCGCGAAGTTCGGCGTGCAGATCGTGCATGAAGGCGGCTGGTCGCGCGCCATCCGCACGGGCCCGCTGAAGGTGCAGACGCCCTTCACGAGCAACGTGCTGACCAAGGTCGAGGCGGCGCCGTGGCCCTACTTTCCGGTCGACCTGCTGCCGATCTTCATCGCGCTGGGCGTGCGCGCCCAGGGCAACGCGATGTTCTGGAACAAGGTGTACGACGGCGCGCTGGGCTGGACCGGCGAGCTCTCGAAATTCGGCGCGCACGTGTTCTCGTCGGACCCGCACCGGCTCATCACCTTCGGCGGCAATCCGCTGACACCCGCGGTGGTCGAAAGCCCCTACATCATCCGCGTGGCCATTGCGCTGTTCATGGTGGCGGCGAGCATCGAGGGCAAGTCGGAGATCCGCAACGCCGCGCCCATTCGCCGCGCGCATCCGCGCTTCGTGGAGAACCTGCGCAGCCTGGGCGTGCAGGTGGAGTGGACCAGCGAAGAGTGATGCGAGCAGTGACGCGAAGGGGGCCCGGGCCTCAGAACGACGGCACGGGATTCTTGCCCTCGGTCAGCACGTAGGCGCCGTTGCGCCAGGCGTACACCAGCGTGCTGTCGACAGTGTCGACACGGCTGCCTTGGGCGTTGGCGGTTCGCTCGCCCTTGAAGGCGATGCGCATCTCGCCCGGCGTGGTGTCGTCGGCACCGGCCACGAAGCTGGGCGTGCCGCTGATGTCGTAGCACTCGCCGTTCGCGGGCTCTTCGGGCTTTTGCGACTTGAGCACCTTCTCGCAGGCCTCGTCGGCGCCTTCGTTGCTTGCCGACAGCGCAATGCTCGGCGTGACCACGCGCACCTTGCCCGCTTCCAGCGCATACACCGACAGCCACTGTCCGCAGTAACCCTGCCAGCAACTGCCGCTGGTGATGGTCAGCGCAAAACGCTGCGGCGCCACGCGCTCCACCTTGGTGGTGCCGAGGTTGCCCATGAAGCCGAGGTAGTCGACCGCGTCGCTGCGACTCACGAGCTTCCAGCCGTCGGCGCCCTGCGCGAAGAAGTAGGCGCCGAGCCATGCGCCGCTCGCGTGGCCGTCCATGGCCTGGCCCTGTTCGTCGACCTGCACGGTCTCGGTCAGCATCACGGCGTGGGTGTCGTCCAGCTTCACCACCTCGCGCGGCGACACGCGGGCCTTCTGCTCGGCGGCGCTGCCGGGCACGGTCTTGCCGTCGTTGCCGATCTCGGGGAGCGAGACGATGTCGGGTTGCTGCGGCGTGGCGTTCGGGCTTTGCGAATCGGGGAACACCAGCGCCATCAGGTCGGCGCGCCGCAGCGTGGCCGATGTGTTCGAGCGTGCGGCGCCAGCCGCCGTGTTCGCAACGGCAGGTGCGGTCGCAGGCGCAGGTATGTCGCGCGACGCGACGGCGTCTTGCTTCTGCGGGCAGCCGCCGAGTGCCAGGAGGCCGGCGGCAGCAAGGGCGACGGCGGCAGGGCGATGCAACGGCTTCGGGAGAGCGAACGGGGACGGTGTCTGGGAGAGGCGGGGCATGGCCCTATTTTGCCGAAGCCGCGCGGCGATGACCCTGCCACCACGGCGACCTCCGGCTTGGCGAGACAATGCGCGGCATTCGACGACGCGCAACGCAAGACAAGGAGCCTTCGCATGACCACGCTGCAGCAACTTCTGGGCACGGACCTCCCTCTGATCCAGGCGCCGATGGCCGGCGTGCAGGGCAGCGCGATGGCCATCGCGGTCAGCAACGCAGGCGCGCTCGGCTCGCTGCCCGGCGCCATGCTGAGCCCCGACGTCATGCGCAGCGAACTGGCCGCCATCCGCACCGGCACCGGCAAGCCCTACAACGTCAACTTCTTCTGCCACACGCCGCCGGTGCCGAGCGCCGAACGCGAGGCCACGTGGCGCTCGGCGCTGGCGCCGTACTACGTCGAGTTCGGCATCGACGCGGCAGGCATTTCCGCCGGCCCTGGCCGCAACCCCTTCAGCGCGGAGGTGGCCGACCTGCTGGCCGAGTTCCGTCCGCCGGTGGTGAGCTTTCATTTCGGGCTGCCGTCCGAAGCCTTGCTGGCGCAGGTGCGCGGCTGGGGTGCGAAGGTGCTGGCCTCGGCCACCACGCTGGACGAGGCGTTGTGGCTCGAAGCGCACGGCGCCGACGCGGTCATCGCGCAGGGGCTCGAGGCGGGCGGGCACCGCGGCCACTTCCTGTCGCACGACCTGACGAAGCAGCTCGGCACCTTCGCGTTGCTGCCGCAACTGGTGCGCGCGGTGAAGGTGCCGGTGATCGCCGCGGGCGGCATCGTCGATGCGCACGGCGTGGCCGCGGCCATGGCGCTGGGCGCGGCGGGCGTGCAGGCGGGCACGGCCTACCTCCTCACGCCCGAGGCGACGACCAGCGCGCCGCACCGCGCGGCGCTCAAGAGCGAGGCCGCGCGCCACACCGCGCTCACCAACCTCTTCACCGGGCGGCCTGCGCGCGGCATCGTGAACCGCGTGATGCGCGAGCTGGGGCCGCTGGGCGCGGTGGCACCCGAGTTTCCGCTGGCCACCTCGGGCATCGCGCCGTTGCGCGCCAAGGCCGAGGCCAAGGGCAGCGGCGACTTTTCTCCGCTGTGGTCGGGCCAGAATGCCACCGGTTGCCGCGAGGTGTCGTCGGCCGAGGTCACGCGCGCGCTGGCGGCGGGCTTTCGCTGACCGCTGCGACATTCGCATCGAATCTTTCACATCTATCCCGGCACGCCCGAGCGCCTGACCCATGACCCAACTCCACCTGCCCCTCAAGTTTTTGGAACACCCAGCCCAGCCCAGCGTGCGCGAGCCCTGGCTGCTGGTGCTGATGCACGGCGTCGGCAGCAACGAGCAGGACCTGTTCGGCCTGGCGCGCATGCTGCCCCCGCAGTTCCACGTGCTGAGCCTGCGCGCGCCCTACGTGCTGTCGCCCGATTCGTATGCGTGGTTCGAGTTCCAGGTGCTGCCCGACGGCGAGCGCCACATCGATGAAGTGCAGGAGCGCGAAAGCCGCTTCCTGGTCGGCGAAATGATCGCCTCCGCCGCGCAGCAGCTCGGCGTGCCGCCCGAGCGCGTGGTGGTCGGCGGCTTCAGCCAGGGCGGCATCATGGCGCTGTCGCTGCTGCTCACCAAGCCCGAGACCGTGCGTGCCGCGATGGTGTGGCACAGCCGGCTGCTGTCGCAGGTGGTGTCGCAGGTGGCGCCGCCCGAGGCTTTCGAGGGCAAGGCGCTGTGGGTGAGCCATGGCAGCGCCGACAACGTGATTCCACCGAGCGCTGCGCAGGTCACGCGCGACCTGGCGCGCACGCTGCCGCTGACGCTGTCGGGCGCCGACTTTCCGGGCGCGCACGAGCTGCGCCCGGCCGAGCTGCAGGCCACGATGGCGTGGCTGCAGTCGCTCAGCGGGCCGACGAGCGTGCAGGCCGGCGCAAACTGACCGTCGCGTCCGCCGGTCAGTAGCCGAGCGTCGCTGCCGCGGTGCTGCGCCCGCCGGCGCCCGAGGCCTGCTGGAAGGCCTGCGTGATGAGGCCCGTGGTGGTGCCCGCGAAGTAGCGTGCGCCCCACTGGGCGTACTTCGCCTCGTCGTCCGGTGTGAGCGCGATCACGCCGCCGCAGTTGCCCGCATCGCGAATGGCGCACAGCGCGCGCTGGATGGCCGCCTCGACTTCGGGCGCCTTCCAGTTGTTGTCGAAGCCCATCGCATGCGAGAGGTCGTTCGGTCCGACGAAGACCGCATCGACGCCGGGCACCGCCGCAATCTCGGCGGCCTGTTCGACGGCTTGCGGCGTCTCGATCATCACGATCAGCGCCACGCCCGCATTGCTGCGCTCGGTGTGCGCCATGCCGGGAAAGGCGCCGTAGCCGGCGGCACGCGGGCTGAACGCGCTGCCGCGCCGGCCCGTGCGCGGGTAGCGCACCTGCTGCACCAAATCGCGCGCTTCTTCGGCGCTGCCCACCATGGGAATCTGCACGCCGCTGGCGCCCATGTCGAGCACGCGCGAGATGTCGTGGCGCAGGCAGCGCACCACGGGCACGATGCCGCTCGCGCGGGCGGCGCGCAGCATGTGCTCGGTGGTCTCCAGGTTCGCGCTGCCGTGCTCGTTGTCGAGGATGACGAAGTCGAAGCCCGCGTAGCCGCACATCTCCACGATGGCCGGGCTCGGCAGCGAATTGAACAGCCCGCGCAGGCGCTGGCCGCTTTTGAGCAGGGCGGGAAGGCGTGTGTCCAGCGGGTGGGTCGGGTGTCGGGGTTGGTCGGCGGTGCTCATTCGATGCTCACGTGGTTGGTCTTGATGAGTTCGGCGAACTTCAGGGTTTCGTCCTGGATGAACTTGCGAAAAGCCTGCGGCGTCATCGGCTTGGGCGTGAAGCCTTGCGCGGCCAGCCGCTCCACGACACCGGGCGTGCGCAGCACCGCCACCACCTCGGCATTGAGCCACGTGACCACCGGCGCGGGCGTCGCGGCCGGTGCGAGCAGGCCCAGCCAGGTCGCCGCCTCGAAGCCCGGCACGCCCGACTCGGTCAGCGTCGGCAGGTCGGGTGCCAGCGGCGAGCGCACGGCGCTGGTCACGGCCAGCGCCTTGGCCTGGTTGTTCCTGGCGAATGCGAGCGCGGTGGTCATGTTGTCGAACTGCATGTCGATCTGGTTGCCCGCCAGGTCGACCAGCGACTGGCTGCTGCCCTTGTACGGCACGTGCACCGCCTTGCCGCCGATGCGGTTCAAAAACATCAGTGCCGTGAGGTGTTGCGAGGTGCCGTTGCCGCTCGAGCCGTACGACACCGCATCGGGCTTCGCCTTGACCACCGCAATGAGCGACTTCACATCGGTCGCGCCCGATTTGTTGCCCGCCAGCAGCACCAGCGGCGTGCTCGCGAGCTCGGTCACGGGCGCGAAGTCCTTGTCGACGTTGTAGCTCAGCTTCTTCAGCAGCGTGGGGTTCACCGACAGCGCGGTCTGCGTGCCCAGCAGCAGCGTGTAGCCGTCGGGCTTGGCGCGCGCGACGAACTCGGTGCCGATGCCGCCGCCCGCGCCGGCCTTGTTGTCGACCACTACGGCCGTGCCCCAGCGCTTGCCGAGTTCCTCCGCCACCAGGCGCGCGACGATGTCGGTGGCACCGCCCGGCGCGAAGGGCACGACGATGGTGACGCGGCCGGTGGCGGGGTAGCCGCCCGGGCCGTTGGGCGTCTGTGCCGAAGCAAGGTTGCAGATGCCGCCGACGAAGGCCAGTGCGACGGCCGCCCGCACTGCGGTGCGGCGCAGGTGCATGACGGGTGTGAGGGGTGTGAGGGGTGTGTGCTTCATGCTGTCTTTCTCATTCGGCCTGGATGCCCGCGTCCTTGATGACCCTGCCCCACTTCACGATCTCCGCCTGCTGGAAGGCCGTGAAGGCCTCCGACGTGCGCCCGTCGGGCTCCACGCCCAGGCCGCGCAGCTTGTCCTGCACATCAGGCATCGCGACGATGGCGGCAATCTCGCGCGCCAGCCGCTCGACCACCGGCTTGGGCGTGCCCGCAGGCACGAACACGCCCTGCCACGACTGCATCTCGAAGTTCGGCGCGCCCGCCTCGGCCAGCGTGGGCACGCCGGGCAGGCTGGCCAGCCGCTTCGCCGAGGTCACGCCGAGCACCTTCACGCGCTTGCCGTCGATCATCGGCCGCGCGGCTGCCACGGTCTCGAACACCATGTCGATCTGCCCGCCGACCAGGTCGACGATGGCCTGCGAGCCGCCCTTGTAGACGATCTGGCGCATGCGCGTGTGCGTGATGTTCTCGAACAGCTGGCCCGACAGGTGCTGCGAGGTGCCGGGGCCGGCGGTGCCGTAGGTCAGGCTGTCGGGCTTGGCCTTGAGCTCGGCGATGACTTGCGCCACCGAGTTGAAACGGCTGCCTTCGGGCACCACGAGCACGTTGCTCACCATGCCCACGAGGTTGACCGGCACGAAGTCCTTCACCGGGTCGTAGCCGAGGCTCTTGTTGAAAAAGGGGTTGACCGCGTGCGTGGTGATGGTGCCGCCCATCACGGTGTAGCCGTCGGCCGGCGCGCGCGCCACGGCCTGCGTGCCGACGATGCCCGACACGCCCGGGCGGTTGTCGATGATCACCGGCTGGCCCAGGCGCTCGCCCAGGTGCTGGGCGACGAGCCGTGCCACGCCGTCTGACACGCCGCCGGGGGAGAAGGGCACGACGTACTTGATCGGCTTGGTGGGCCAGGCAGCCGGCTGCGCGTGGGCAACGCCGGCAACGGTGGTCAGCGCGGCGAGTGCGGCAAGGGCCAGTGCGGCCAGCATCGTGGGGCGGATTCGGGGGCTCATGGGTTTGTCTCCTGGAATGAAAGAAATCGTCCCGCTCAGGCGGGCTTCGAAGCAGTGGTCTTGCGGCGCGGCGTGGAAGGACGGGGCGCCGCGCGCACCGAATCGCGCTCGACCACGCGGCAGGGAATGACCACGTTGCGCGG
The DNA here is from genome assembly GCF_051216855.1 of Variovorax monticola. Classification (NCBI taxonomy): domain Bacteria; kingdom Pseudomonadati; phylum Pseudomonadota; class Betaproteobacteria; order Burkholderiales; family Comamonadaceae; genus Variovorax; species Variovorax monticola. Next base: position 659,476 of record NZ_JBPJZP010000001.1, on the reverse strand, counting down.
TTGCGCGTCGTCCAGCATCTGTTCGTGCAGCAGCTCGACCGTGGCCTCGACCATCGGCTCCACGCCCTGCACCACCGTCGTGAGGCGGTAGGCGCCCCAGGCCGCCTGCGGCACGTCGTCGAAGCCGACCACGCTCACGTCCTCGGGTACGCGCAGGTCCAGCTCGTGGCGCAGCACGTCCATCACGGCGATGGCCATGTGGTCGTTGGCCACGAACACCGCGTCGGGGCGCTGGGTGGCGGGAAGGCCGGCGAACATGGCGCGCGCCGCGTCGCGTGCGCGCTCGAAGCTGTAGTGGCCCACCTCGCGGCGGAACACCGGCACGCCGGCCGCAGCCAGCGCGTCGTTGAAGCCGCGCTCGCGTTCCAGGTTGGTCGACGACTTCTCCAGCCCCGCCAGAAACGCGATGCGCTTGTGGCCGCGCGCGAGCAGCAGCTCGGCCACCATGCGCCCGCCTTCGCGGTTGTCGGAGGTGACCGAGCTGGTGGTGTGGCGCGCGAAGGCGCTGGTGTCGGGCACGCGGTTGAACAGCACCACCGGCACGCCCGAGTCGGCGCACTGGCGCGCCAGGTCGGGCGACAGCATGGCCGAGGCCATGACGATGCCGTCGATCTGGTACTGCAGGATCTCGTCGAGCACGCCGTCGGTCTCGTCGCCGTCGCTGATGAACATCAGCACGTGGTAGCCCTGCTTTTGCAGCTTCTGCGACAGCTTCTCGATCACCAGCGGATAGAACTGGTTCTCCAGGTAGCCCATGACCAGCGCAATGATGCGGCTGCGCCGCGTGATCAGGCTGCGCGCCATGGCGTTGGGCCGGTAGCCCAGCGACTTGGCCGCGATCATCACGCGGGCACGCGTGTCTTCCGCCACGCTCGCGCCCGGCGTGAAGGTGCGGCTCACGGCCGACTGCGACACGTTGGCGAGCTTGGCCACGTCCTGCGCGGTGGCGTTCGACCTCATGCCGCGCTCCAGCCGCCGTCGAGCATCAGCGCGCTGCCCGTCATGAGGCTCGACGCCTCGCTCGCCAGGAACACCACCGCGCCCATGATCTCCTCGGTCCTGCCCAGGCGGCCCAGCGCGATGCGCTCCGTCACCCAGCCGCGGAACGCGGGGTCGGCGAACATGCCCGCCGTCATCGCGGTCTCGATGAAGGTCGGGCAGATGGTGTTCACGCGAATGTTCGCCGGGCCCAGCTCCCAGGCCAGCGCCTTGGTCATGCCCTCGATGGCGTGCTTGCTCGCGCAGTACAGCGTGCGGCGCGGGCTGCCGACCACGCCCATCTGCGAGGAGATGGTGACGATGGAGCCCGGCAGCTTCGCCGCGAGCAGCCCGCGCGCCACCGTGCGCGTGACGTACAGCGTGGCCTTCACGTTCAGGTCGAACACCGCGTCGATGTCTTCGTCCTGCACCTCGACCAGCAGCTTGGGCCGGTTGAGGCCGGCGTTGTTGACCAGCACCTGGAACGGCTCCATGGCGCCCAGCGTGGCCGTCACGGCGGCCGGGTCGGTCACGTCGAGCGCCAGCCAGTCGCACGCGCCGCCTTCGGCGCGGATGGCCTCGCAGGCTTCGCGCAGCTCGTTCTGCGAGCGCGCGGCCAGCGTCACGTGCGCGCCGGCGCGGGCCAGCGCCGCCGCAGCGGCCAGGCCGATGCCGCGCCCCGCGCCCGTGACCAGCGCGCGCTGGCCGTCGACACGAAAGCCCGGCGAGCGTGGCAGTGCGCTCGTCACGACAGCGCCGGCACCGGCTGGTACCACGGCACCTCGGCGCGCGTGCCGTAGCGGCGCACGCGCAGGTTGGCCTGCTCGCCGTGGCCGGCGAAGTTTTCCATGTGGCACAGGCGCGAGCAGTACTCGCCCATGAGCGCGCTGGCCTCGTCGGTCAGCACCTTCTGGTAGGTGCAGGTCTTCAGGAACTTGCCGACCCACAGCCCGCCGGTGTAGCGCGCGTTGCGGTTGGTGGGCAGCGTGTGGTTGGTGCCGATGACCTTGTCGCCGAAGCTCACGTTGGTGCGCGGGCCGAGGAACAGGGCGCCGTAGTTGGTCATGTGCGCCAGGAAGTAGTCGGGGTCGCGCGTGAGCACCTGCACGTGCTCGAAGGCCAGCTCGTTGGCCTTTTGCAGCATCTCTTGCTGCGTGTCGCAGACGATCACCTCGCCGTACTCGGCCCAGCTCACGGCGGCGATGGCGGCGGTGGGCAGTATCTTCAGCTGCCGCTCGATCTCGGCCAGGGTGGCGTGCGCCAGCGGCTCGCTCGTGGTCAGCAAAATGGCGGGCGACGTGGGGCCGTGCTCGGCCTGGCCCAGCAGGTCGACGGCGCACATCTCGCCGTCGGCCGTGTCGTCGGCGATCACCAGCGTCTCTGTGGGGCCGGCGAACAGGTCGATGCCCACGCGGCCGTAGAGCTGGCGCTTGGCCTCGGCCACGTACATGTTGCCCGGGCCCACCAGCATGTCGACCGGCGCGATGGTCTGCGTGCCCACGGCCATGGCCACCACGGCCTGCACGCCGCCCAGCACCAGGATTTCGTCGGCGCCGGCCATGGCCATGGCCGTGACGATGGCCGGGTGCGGCGCGCCCTGGTAGGGCGGCGCGGTGGCCACGATGCGCTTCACGCCGGCCACCTTGGCCGTCAGCACGCTCATGTGGGCCGAGGCCAGCAGCGGGTACTTGCCGCCGGGGATGTAGCAGCCCACGGCGTCCATGGGAATGTGCCGGTGGCCGAGCACGACGCCGGGGTAGGTTTCGACCTCGACGTCCTTCATCGAGTCACGCTGGATCTGCGCGAAGTTGCGCACCTGTTTCTGCGCGAAGGCGATGTCTTCGATCTCGCGCGCCGACAGGCTCTTGCGGGCCTTCTCGATGGCATCGGCCGAGAGCCGGAAGTCGGCGGGGTTCCAGTTGTCGAACTGGCGGCTGTAGTCGCGCACGGCAGCGTCGCCGCGGGCTTCCACGTCCTTGACGATGCCTTCGACGGTGGCGCGCACCTTGGCGTCGTCGTCGGCCCGCACTTGCACGTCCTTGCCGCGCTTGAGGTATCTGATCATTCGGTTTGCCTTCGGGTTGGGTGTTGCATACGAATGCAATGTCGAAAGCTTGCATTCGTATGCAAACAGGGAAAACCCTTGGGTGTGCCGAACAGCGCGCGCATTCGTGCGTTCACAGGGCGTTACGTCGCCAGGGCTCGCCCGCCACCCGAATTGGTGCACCATGGCTTTTCCCCATCCCTGACATTCCTCGAAAAGGAACCCCACCCATGCCCGACCGCGACGACCGCGACGCCCCCGACTTCCGACCCCGCCGCGAAATGCCCACAGGCGCCATCGTCGTGGCGGTGCTGGTGCTGCTGGCGGCCGCATTCTTCGGCTGGCGCTGGTTTCAGCAGCAACAGCAAACGCTCAAGGAGCCCGTGCCCGTGGCCGCCGCACCCAACGACGCGCCGGCCGTGCCGCCACCGCCCGCGGCTGCCGAGCCCACGGGGCCGAAGAACCCGGTCGATGCACTGGCGCCAGCCGACGCCGCGCTGCCCAAGCTGGCCGACTCCGACTCGCGCGTGATGAAGGCGCTGGCCGGGCTGCTCGGCGCGAAGAACGCCGAGGCCTTTTTGCGCTCGGACGGCATCGTGAACCGCTTCGTGGCCACCGTGGACAACCTCGCGCGCGAACAGGCCCCGGCCAATGCGTGGCCGGTGCAGCCCACGGGCCAGCGCTTCATCACCGAAGGGGAGGGCGAAGCGCAGGCCATCTCGGCCAACAACGCCGCGCGCTACAACGGCGTCGTGCTGCTGGCCCAGTCGATCGACCCGGCCAAGGCCGCGGCCGTGTACGCCAGGCTCTACCCGCTGTTCCAGCAGGCGTACGAAGAGCTGGGCTACCCGGGGCGCTATTTCAACGACCGGCTGGTCGCCGTCATCGACCACCTGCTGCAGGCGCCCGAGCCCACAGGCCCGGTGCTGGTGCGGCTGGTCGAGGTGAAGGGCGACGTGCCTTCGCAGCGGCCGTGGGTGCGCTACGAGTACGTCGACCCGCAACTGCAGTCGCTGTCTTCCGGCCAGAAGATCATGGTGCGCATGGGGCCGGAGAACGAGCGCAAGGTGAAGGCCAGCCTGCGTGGGCTGCGCCAGCAGATCGCCACGGGTGAGGTGGCGAACGCTGCGAACGGGGCCAACGCCGCGAAGAAAAAGCAGCCCTGATCAGCCGCCCTTGAGCGCCTGGACGTCGACGCTCCACATCGCCGCGTCGCTGGTCGATACGGCCACCGCGCCGGCCGCCAGCGCGCTGCGCACGTCGTTGGGCGTGCTCACGAAGCCCGAGGCCACGATGGGCGGCAGCGCATTGCGCTCCTTGATGGCGATGTGCGAGAGCATCGGCGCGGGCATCAGCTGGACCAGGTTGGGATCGCTCTGCTCCAGCGCTTTCACGCTGCGCGGCCAGGTCGAGCGGTCGGTCACGAACACCTTCTGCATGGTCAGCAGCCCCGCCCGGTTGGCGCGCTGGATGGTGGCCACGCGGGTGGACACCAGGCTGGTCGCGCCGATCTCGGCCAGGTAGTCCACGCCGCCCTTGTCCGGCGAGATGCCTTCGCAACTGTCGATGTTGACGATGACGATCTTGTCGGCGCGCGTGATGGCCGCCACCACGGCCTGCAGCTTGCGCAGCTCCACATTCGCGACGATGGCGATCTCGCTCGGGCTGTCGATGAAGGCGTCGATCTGCTCCGCCCCGTAGAGCGTCGCGATGATCGGGTGCCGCGCAAGGCGCGCGCCGAGAGATCGGTCCATTCGATGAAACTCAGTCTGCGTGGGTGGGCAACGTGTCGGTGAGGCCGAGCTTGCCCGGGTTCAGGATGTTCTTCGGGTCCAGCGTGCGCTTGAGGGCTTGCAGCACCGGGAAGGCACTGCCCAGCGAATCGGCCATGTAGGGAGCACGCAGCAGCCCCACGCCATGGTGGTGGCTCAGCGCGGCATTGTGGCGCACCAGCACCGCGTTGGCGGCGTCCCAGGCAGCGCGGTACCAGCGGGCGCGGTCGGCCACCTCGACCTCGCCGCGCAGCGAGAAGTACAGGCAGGCACCGTCCACGTAGGCATGCGACTGGTGGGCCGAACCGGCCAGCGTGCCGGGCACCGCGTTGATGGCGGCCACCACTTCGTCGTAGATGGCGGGGAGGTCGCTCCAGCGGCCGCTCATCTCCAGCGTGTCGGCCACGAAGCCTGGGCTGCGCTTGAAGCCTTCCGCGCTCTTGCCGGTGAGGTAGCGCGTGTCGAGCCAGCGCTCGAAGATTGCCGGGCCGTCGAGCTGGCGGCCGAATTCCTTGCACACGCGTTCGCTGATGGTCATGACGGCGTCCACCATTTCCGGCGCGCCTTCGTCCGCGATCAGCAGCACGTGCGTGTCGGACAGCTCGAACTGCACCTTGCTCTCGAGTGCGTCGTACAGCCGCAGGGCGGCCGGGTTGGCGCCACGCTGCATGATCTCGCGGCAGGCTTCCAGGCCGGTGGCGAAGCTGTCGAAGCCGTAGGCGATGGCGCGGCCGTAGTCGGGCAGGCGGTGCAGCTTCAGCCGCACGCGCACGATCACGCCGAGCGTGCCTTCCGAGCCGATGAACAGCTGCTGCAGGTCGGAGCCCACGGCCGCGCGCGAATAGCCGCCCACCGTGACCAGGCTGCCGTCGGCCAGCACCACGTCCATGCCGAACACCATGTCCTCGATCTTCCCGTAGCGGGTGGACAGCTGGCCCGCGCCGCGGCAGGCGACCCAGCCGCCGACCGTGCTGATGCCGAAGGACGACGGCCAGTGGCCCATGGTCATCCGGTGGTCGCGCTGGATGGTTTCCTCGAACACGTCGCCGAACATGCCGGCCTCGACCTCGACGATCTGGCTGCCGGCGTCGAAGCCGATGAACCTGTTGAGCTCGCACACGTCCAGCACGATGCCGCCGCGCACCGGCAGCGCCGCGCCGGTCACGTTGCTGCGCCCGGCCGACACGGTCACCGGAATCGACGCGGCGTGCGCGATGCGCATCACGGCCTGGATCTGTTCGACGGTGGAGGCACGCACGATCACGGCCTGCGGCGTGGCGGGCTTGCCGCCGGTTTCGCTGACCATCGAGCCGGCCCACCAGTCGCGCGTCCATGCCACGACGTCTGCGGTGCCGGTCAGCACCTCGTCGGCCGCCTGGCGCAGCGCCTCGATGTGCGCGGCTGCCACCGGCACGGGGGCGCGTTGCAGGCCCGCCGGGCCGTCGGTGGCGGCGATCGTCCTGGCGTAGGCCGGCGGCGTGTGCGCGCCCACGACGTAGTTGCGGCGGTTGTAGCCGCGCTGGATGGCGTCTTTGCTGATCATTTACTTCACTCCCATAAGGATGGATTTTTCATGCTCGATGGCGGCGCGGTAGCTGCTGACCTGCCGCGCCGTTTCCGAGGAAGACAGGCCGAGTTCGGCCTGCAGGATTTCGCCCACGCGCGCTGCCGCGCGGCCCGAGGCGTCGCGTGCCATGAGGCGCGCGCGGATGCGCCGTGACAGCACGTCGTCGACGGTGCAGGCGAGTTCATGGCGCACGGCGTAGACGATTTCGGCCTCGCTGTGCGGCAGGCCTTCGACGATCTGCCTTTGCAGGCCCGGATCGGCGTGCAGGATGTCGGTGACGAAGCGCGCCTCCGTGCCGTAGCGCTCGCCCAGGTGCGCCGCCATGCCGCCCGAGGCGGTGATGGCCTGCGCGTCGTAGCCGGCGGCGCCCAGCAGGAAGGCCGACTTGGTCTTGCAGCTGTTGCGCCGGCCCAGCACCTTCTGCGCGGCGTCGATGGTCTGTTCGGCCATGTGGCGCGACGTTGTCAGCTTGCCGCCGACGATGGTCAGCAGCCCGTCCGAGGCGGTGCGGATCTCGTGGTTGCGCTTGATCTCCAGCGTCTTGCCGCCCGGCGGCGCCACCAGCGGGCGGCAGCCGGCGATGCTGCCGACCACGTCTTCGGCCCGCAGGTCGGTCTTCAGCGCGGAGCGTGCGCCGTCGAGCAGGAAGTCGAGCTCTTCGCGCGTGCAGCACACGTCGTCGAGGTTGCCGGTGTAGTCCTCGTCCGTGGTGCCGAGATAACAGACGTCGCCCCAGCGCGTGATGGTCGCGCGCCGATTGCGGCCCGGCACCGGAATGGTCACGGTGCAGTCGTTGCGGATCTTCAGCCACGGAATGGCCACGTGCACGCCCTTGGCGGGGCGCACGTTCAGCGTCTTCTCTTCGTTCTTCCTGCGGCCGTCCCAGTCGCGCAGCCACACGCCGGTGGCCATGACGACCACGCCGGCGCGCACGCGGATCTCGCGGCCATCGGCCTGCACCACCGCGCCGTCGACCTTGCCGTGCCCGTTGCGCGTGATCTCCACGGCCTTGGCATGGTTGAGCACCGCCGCGCCGTGGAAGGCGGCGGTGCGCGCGATGTTGAGCGTGAGCCGCGCATCGTCCACGCGCGCATCGAAGTACATGAAGCCGCCGGTCAGGTGTTCTTCGCGGAAGGTGGGGCAGTGCGACAGCACCTCGGCCGTGGACAGCTTCTGGTGCAGGATGCCCTCGCGCCAGCCGCCCGCGATGTCGTAGGTCCACAGCAGGCTCTCGAAGGCCTTGGCCAGGCGCTTGTCGAACACGCCTTCGCGTTCCATCACCGGAAACAGGAAAGGCAGGCGCTGCACCAGGTGCCGTGCGTTGCGGCGCAGCCGCTGGCGCTCCAGCAGCGAGTGGCGCACCAGTCCGAGGTTGCCCTGCTCGATGTAGCGCAGCCCGCCGTGGACCATCTTCGACGACTTGGAGGAGGTGCCGAAGGCGAAGTCGTCCTTCTCCACCAGCGCCACGCGGTAGCCGCGCAGGCTGGCGTCGAGCGCGGCGTAGGCGCCGGTGACGCCGCCGCCGACGATCAGCATGTCGAAGGGTTCGTCGGCCAGGCGCGTGAGCTGCTCCTGCCGGTTCAGCCGCAGCGGCTCGGTGGTCGTCATCGCGGCGCGGTCCTTGCCGGGCCGCAGGGATGGGAAACCCATCATGAGGGGAGTTCTCCTGTCGAAAGGTTCTTGAAATGGCGCGCGTGCGCGAGTTCGGACGCGACGCGTGCGTGCCACAGGGCGCGCCGCGCCTGACGCTCGCCGCCGTCGATCTGCGGCTCGAACACCGCGTCGTTTTCCAGCGTGGCGCGGGCCTGCTGCAACGAGTCCCACAGCAGGCCCGAGGCGCCGGCGAGAAATGCGATGCCGCGCAGGCTGGCGCGGTCGGTTTCCTTCATGCGCCGCACCGGCATGCCGGTGAGGTCGGCCTGGATCTGCAACAGCGCGGAACTGCCCGACAGGCCGCCGCCGACCACCAGTTCGGACACGCGCACGCCTGAGACCTCTTCGTTCGACTGGATGCACGAAGCCACCGAATGCGCGATGCCTTCGAGGATGGCGCGTGCCACCTCGGCGCGCGTGGTGGCCATCGAGATGCCGGTGAGCGAGGCCCGCGCGGCGGGCTCCATCGCGGGCACGCGCAGGCCGGTCAATGCGGGAATGAAGGTGACGTCGCGCGAGCTGCCGGCGGTGGTTGCGAGCTGGCTGATCTGCGCCGCGTTGTCGAACCACTGCAGCTTGTCGCAGACCCAGTTCAGTGCGGAGCCTGTGGTCGCCACGAAGGTCTCCACCGCGAAGTGCGACACACCTTGCGCGCGGCGTGCCGTCATGGTGAGCGTGCCGTCATGCAGCCCGGCGTTGGCAGGCTGCACCGGGCCGGTGATCACGTCGACGAAGCTGCCCGTGCCGTGCACGCACATCGCCTGTTCGCGGTCGAGGCAGCCCAGGCCGATGGCGCCCGCATGCTGGTCGCCCGCGCAGGCCAGGATGGGCACGTCGATGCCCAGCAGGTCGGCGCGGGTGCGGCCGAACAGGTCGGCGTCCTCGCGAAGTTCGGGCAGCAGCTCTTGGGGGAAGCCGAGCGCTTCGATCCAGTCGAGGTGGTAGCGGTGCTCGGCCAGCACGTAGGCGCTGCCCGAGGTCACGTTGGTTGGGGTGGTCACGCAGGCGCGCTGGTCCGACAGGTGCCACAGCAGCCAGCTGTCGATGGTGCCGAAGGCCAGCCGGCGTTCGTCGAAGGCGCGCGCCACCGCGGGCGTTTCGCGCAGGTGGTGCGTGGCCCAGAGGTAGGGGGAGCGCACGCCGACCGGGCGGCCCATCTGCTTCACGAGCAGCGTGTCCCACCGCGGTGCGAGCCGGTTCAGCTCGTCGACGTAGCGGGTGTCCTGCCACACCATGGCGGGCACCAGCGCGCGGCCGGTGTGCGTGTCCCACAGCACGGCCGAACAGCGTTGCGTGGCGATGGCGAGCGCGGCGATGCGCTTGTGCTCGGCGTGCGCGCGCGCGATGGTCGTGCGGCACACGGCCAAGGTCTTGTCGAGGATTGCGTTGGCGTCCTGCTCGACCACGCCGGGGCGTGGCGTGTCGACCTGCAGCGGTGCGTATTCGAGGCACGACACGTGCCCGTCGCGGCCGACCACGGCCGCCCGGGTGCCCGAGGTGCCTTCGTCGATGGAGAGGATCACGTCCTCGGTGAAGGACTTCATCAATGCATCTTTCCCACGGCGGGCTGCAGGGGTTCGGAAAGCGCGCGCGCGTCGTCCTTGAACTGCGGCGCGCCGGCTTCGTTGTCTGGGTTGATGGTGGTGCGGGTCGGGTCCCAGCGGATCGCGAAACAGATCACGCTCGCGACGAGCGGCACCACCGACAGCACGAGGAAGGTGTGCTCCAGCCCGTACTTTTCGCGGAACAGCGGGAACACCAGCAGCCCGAGCGCCGCGCCGATGGACCCCAGCGCGCCGATGATGCCGTTGGCGCCCGCGCGCAGCTCGCTGCGGAACGACAGCGACGACAGGCTCTTGCCGTTCGCACCTGGCCCGCCCGAGTGGAACAGGATGAACAGCGAGGGCACCGTCACCGCCAGCCACAGCGGCATGCGGCCGTGGAACAGGCCCAGCGTGAGCAGCATGACGAACACCATCGCGAAGCCGAAGGCCGAGGCGCGGCGCAGGCCGAGCTTGCGGCCTATCCACGGCGAGAGAAAGCCGCCGAAGATGCCGAACACGTTGAAGGCCAGCGCGCCGAGGGTGGCCTGGGCGAAGTCCTTGCCGAACAGCGTCGCGCTGATCAGCGGCAGGTACCAGCCCACCGCGAAATACTGGATCGACTGGCCGACCTGAACCGTGGCCGCGAGGATGGTGCGCTGCAGGTACACGCCGCGAAAGATCAGCAACACGTTGGCGGCGCCGCGGCGCGCCTGGTTGAGTACCGGCAGGCGTTCGTTGTTCGGTGCGGCAACGAACAGCCGGCCGTAGATGCGGCTCATGGCCTTGGCGGCTTCGTCGAGCCGTTCCTTGCGGGCCAGCCAGACCGGGCTTTCAACCAGCAGCGCGAACTGCAGCACCAGGATGGTGACGCCGAAGACCGCGGTCGCCGCCACCGAATAGCGCCAGATCGCGTCGCCCACTTCCCACGAATAGAACACCAGCGCCAGCAGCAGGTTGGTGCAAACCGCCGCGTACCACATGCCCTGCCAGGTGTTGAGCCGGCTCTTGAGCTTGGCCGGCGTGAACTCGGCCAGTACCGCCATCGCGATGGCGAAGTCGATGCCGTAGGCCGCGCCCACGAAGAAGCGGCCGACCAGGATCATCTCGAAGCTGGGCGCGAACACCACCAGCACCGCGCCGATCACGGCCAGCAGCTTGGCCAGGATGAGCGGGCGGATGCGGCCCCAGCGGTCGGCCATCCAGCCGCCGATGGGATTGAACGCAATGGCGACCCACGAGGCCATCGAGGTCATCAGCGCGACCTGCGCGGCGCTGAGCGACAGGTTGCGCGTCATCGGGCCGAGGCCCGCGCTCAATGCGGAGTTGGAAAAGGCGTCGAGGAAAAGTCCGCCGAGCGCGAGCCACCAGATGACGGCGGCCCGGCCGACGATGCCCTGGCGTGAATCCAGGTAGGCGATGACATCGTCGATGCCGCGGATCTTGATCGCGTTGGGTTGCACAGTTGTCTCCATTGGAATAATCCGCAAGAGGACAAACGCAAACCATGCAGGCGCGACAAAGCCATCTCACAGATGGTCTTTAAATCTGAACCTGTACGTAAATTTTAAGTGCGAACTTTTCGCTGAGTCAACGAAGGCCGAGGCAGTGTTAACCACTAGCGGGCCCGGCGCGCGCGCATCGGCCGCGCAGGGCGATGGGAGCGACGCGCCTTCGCGCGTCGCTGGTCCTCAAACGGTCCTCAGGCCTCTTCGGCTTCCTTGTAGTCGCCCACCGGCACGCAACTGCAGAACAGGTTGCGGTCGCCGTAGACGTTGTCCACACGGCCGATCGGCGGCCAGTACTTGGCCTTCTTGAGTTCGGCCAGCGGGAACGCGCCGAGTTCGCGCGAGTACGGATGCGCCCATTCCGTGCCGAGCAGGCTGGCCGCGGTGTGCGGTGCGTGCTTGAGCGGGTTGTCTTCCTTCGGCCAGACGCCTTCCTCGATGCGGCGGATCTCGCCGCGAATGGCGATCATCGCGTCGATGAAGCGGTCCAGTTCCACCAGCGGCTCGCTCTCGGTCGGCTCCACCATCAGCGTGCCCGGCACCGGGAAGCTCAGCGTGGGCGCGTGGAAGCCGTAGTCGATCAGGCGCTTGGCCACGTCCTCGGCAGTGACGCCGCTGGTGTCCTTCAGCGGACGCAGGTCCAGGATGCACTCGTGCGCGACGTGGCCGTTGGGGCTCGCGTACAGCGTGGGGTAATGGTCCTTCAGGCGCGCGCTGATGTAGTTGGCGCTGAGGATGGCCGTCTCGGTCGCGACCTGCAGGCCCTTGGCGCCCATCATGCGGCAGTACATCCAGCTGATCGGCAGCACGGCCGCATTGCCCAGCGGTGCGGCGGACACGGCACCCACGCCGTGCGAGGCCAGGCCGGCGGTCGCATGGCCCGGCAGGAACGGCACCAAGTCTTCGACCACGCACACCGGGCCCACGCCCGGCCCGCCGCCGCCGTGCGGAATGCAGAAGGTCTTGTGCAAATTCAGGTGACTCACGTCGCCGCCGAACTCGCCGGGTGCCGCCACGCCGACCAGCGCGTTCATGTTGGCGCCGTCCACGTACACGCGCCCGCCGTGTTCGTGCACCAGCTCGCAGAGTTCCTTGACGCGCGTCTCGAACACGCCGTGCGTGCTGGGGTACGTGATCATCACGGCGGCCAGGTGGGCGCTGTGCTTTTCGCAGGCGCGCTTCAGGTCGTCCATGTCGACGTTGCCCTGCGCGTCGCAGGCGGTCACCACCACCTGCATGCCGACCATCTGCGCGCTGGCCGGATTGGTGCCATGGGCGGAAGACGGAATGAGACAGATGTTGCGATGGCCCTGGCCCTTGGCTTCATGAAAGCCCTTGATGGCCAGCAGGCCGGCGTACTCGCCTTGCGAGCCCGCGTTGGGCTGCAGGCTGATGCCCGCGTAGCCGGTGGCCTCGCACAGCCACGCGCGCAGTTGCGCGTCGAGCTGGGCGTAGCCCTGCAGCTGGTCTGCCGGCGCGAAGGGGTGGATGTTCGCGAACTCGGGCCAGGTGATCGGAATCATCTCGCTGGTGGCGTTGAGCTTCATGGTGCAGCTGCCCAGCGGGATCATGCTGCGGTCGAGCGCCAGGTCCTTGTCGGACAGGCTGCGGATGTAGCGCAGCATCGAGGTTTCGCTCTTGTGCGTGTTGAACACCGGATGCGTGAGGAAGCCGCTGGTGCGGCGCAGGTCCTCGGGGATCAGCGGCGTGGCGCTGGCGGCCAGGTCGTCGAAGCGGGGCATCGCGGTGCCCGCGGGCACGAACAGCGCCCACAGCGTCTCGATGTCCGCGCGCGTGGTGGTCTCGTCCAGCGAAATGCCCAGGTGGTGCTGCAGGCGCTGGCGCAGGTTGACGCCGCCCGTCTGCGCGCGCTCCAGAATGGTCTGCGTGTCGTCACCCGTGCTCACGGTGAGCGAATCGAAGGCGGTGGCATTGACCGGCTCGCGGCCCATCTGCGACAGGCCCTTCGACAGGATGGCGGTGAGCGCCGCCACGCGCTGCGCGATGCGCGTGAGGCCGTCGGGCCCGTGGTACACGGCGTACATGCTGGCCACCACGGCCGGCAGCACCTGCGCGGTACAGATGTTGGACGTGGCCTTCTCGCGGCGGATGTGCTGCTCGCGCGTCTGCAGCGCCAGGCGGTAGGCCGGCTGGCCGTGCGCGTCGACGCTCACGCCCACCAGGCGGCCCGGCAGCGAGCGCTTGAACGAATCGCGGCAGGCGAGGTAGGCGGCGTGCGGGCCGCCGTTGCACAGCGGCATGCCGAAGCGCTGCGTGGTGCCGCAGACGATGTCGGCGTCGAACTCGCCGGGGGCGACCAGCAGCGTGAGCGCCAGCAGGTCGGCCGCGACGATGAAGGCGGCGTCGCACTGGTGCGCATGGCCCGCGAGCGGGCGCAGGTCGTGCACGTGGCCGGTGGTGGCGGGGTACTGCGCGAGCACGCCGAAGAACTCGCCGCTCACCATCAGCAGCGGCAGCGTTTCCGACACGGTGCTCACCTTGACCTCGATGCCCAGCGGCGCGGCGCGCGTCTTGATGACTTCGATGGTCTGCGGGTGGCAGTCGCCCGACACCAGGAACACGTTGCTCTTGGCTTTCACGCTGCGCCTGGCCAGCGTCATGGCCTCGGCCGCGGCCGTGGCTTCATCGAGCATCGACGCGTTGGCGATGGCCATGCCCGTGAGGTCGCACACCATCGTCTGGAAGTTGAGCAGGGCTTCCATGCGGCCCTGCGAAATCTCGGCCTGGTAGGGCGTGTAGGCGGTGTACCAGGCGGGGTTTTCGAGCACGTTGCGCAAAATGACGCCGGGCGTGTGCGTGCCGTAGTAGCCCTGGCCGATGAAGCTCTTGAACACCTTGTTCTTCGACGCCAGCGCCTTCAACTCGGCCAGCGCGTCGGCCTCGGTCACCGGCGCGGGCAGCCGCATCGGCCTGGCGCGGCGGATGGCCGCCGGCACGATGCCGTCGATGAGCTCCGCGCGCGTGGCCGAGCCGATCACCGGCAGCATGCGCGCCTCGTCCGCCGCATCGATGCCGATGTGGCGGGCGAGAAATTCTTCGGCGTTCTCTAGTTCTTGCAAAGAGGGAAGGGCGGGAATCGGCATGGCGGTGAAGGCTGGAGAAGAAAAGAAAAGGCGGCTGAAGAACTCAGCGCATCAGGATTCGGCGGCGAACTTGTCGTACGTGGCAGCGTCGAGCAGCGCGTCGAGTTGCGCGGGTTCGCTGAGCTTGACCTTGAAGAACCAGCCGGTGGCCAGCGGGTCGCTGTTGGCAAGCGAGGGGTCGGCGCGCAGCACTTCGTTGACTTCGACGATCTCGCCCGACACGGGCATGAACACGTCGGCGGCGGCCTTCACCGATTCGACGACGCCGGCGACTTCGCCCTGCGCGAAGCTCTTGCCGACTTCGGGCAGGTCGACGAACACGACGTCGCCCAGCGCGTCCTGCGCATGCACGGTGATGCCGACGGTGGCCGCGCCGTCTTCGGCCGACACCCATTCGTGGTCCTTGGTGTACTTGATGCTCATGGAAAAACTCCTCGTGGAAAAAATTGATTCGGGGTGCAGAGCCTAGCCGTGGTCAGCCCCGGAAATAGCGCGTCGGCACGAAAGGCAGCGTCGAGACTTCCATCGGCACCGGCTTGCCGCGCACGATGGCCTGCAGGCGCGTGCCCGGCCCCGCGAACGCTGTGGCCACGTAGCCCATGGCCACGCAGCGGTCGGCCGTGGGGCCGAGCAGGCCGCTGGTGACGATGCCGATGTCGTGGCCTTCGAAAGACTGGAGCACCGTGCCCTCGCGCACCGGAATGCGCTCCAGGGCGACGAGGCCCACGCGCTTGCGCTTGAGCGTGTCGTGATCGGTGTGGCCGGCGGCCCCCGGGGTGGCCGCGGCGAGCTGGGCCAGGATCTTCGCGGCGCCGGGGAAGCCGCCTTCGCGCGCGCCACCGGCACGGCGCACCTTCTGCATCGCCCAGTTGAGCGAGGCCTCGACCGGTGTGGTCGTGGTGTTGATGTCGTTGCCGTACAGGCACAGGCCGGCTTCGAGCCGCAGCGAATTGCGCGCGCCGAGGCCGATGGGCTTCACCTCGGGCTGGGCCAGCAGGAGCCGGGCCAGCGCCTCGGCGTCCGTGCCAGCCACCGAGATCTCGAAACCGTCTTCGCCGGTGTAGCCGCTGCGGGTGACGAAGGCAGCGATGCCGCCGATCCGCACCGCGCCGCCGGTCATGAACACGAAGCGCTCGATGCCGGGTGAGAGGCGTGCCAGCGTGGCCGCCGCCTGCGGGCCCTGCAGCGCGAGCAGGGCGTGGCCGGGCAGGGGCTGCACGTCGCAGCGGCCGCCGATCTTCTGCCGGATGTGGGCGATGTCGGCCGCTTTGCAGGCGCCGTTGACGATCACGAAGAGCGAGCCGTTGCCTTCGTTGAAGAACATCAGGTCGTCGAGGATGCCGCCCTCGTCGTTCAGCAGCAGGCCGTAGCGCTGCTTGCCGGCGGGCAGGTCGATCACGTCGACGGGCATCAGGGTCTCGAACGCCGCAGCGGCGTCGGGGCCGGCCAGGCGCAGCTGGCCCATGTGGGAAATGTCGAACAGACCGGCCGCGTCGCGCGTGTGCTTGTGTTCTGCCATCAGGCCGGCGGGGTATTGCACCGGCATCGCGTAGCCGGCGAACGGGACCATGCGGGCTCCGAGCTCCACGTGGAGGTCGTACAGCGGGGTCTTGAGCAGCGGGGTGTCGGGGGCGGAAGCAGCGGAAGAGGCCATGGGGCGCTCCAAAGGGGCAGACGAAATCCATGACGCAAGCCATGGGCCACCCCTGCTGTCCGCTTTACCTGAGAGATTCGCCCCACGATCGGGGTTTGCTCCTTCGGTGGGCCGCTGCATCGTTTCAGGTACGGCGGCCTCTCTCCAGCAAGGAAACGCCGGTGTGTACCGGCGCCTTGTCAGTCCTTTTGCCTGAGCGTTCGGGAATCCCCTGCGCCTTCGGCGGCCCCGTCGCGCGGGGCTCTCTCCTGACCGGGGCGAGTGTAGTGGATCGCGGTGCCCGGGGTTTTCGCGTCAGTGGACGATTTCAGCCGGCGGCAGCAACCGGTCGATGCGTTCGCGCAGCGATTCGGCGCGCTCCGGGCCTGCGGCCTTCTCGATTTCGCTGAGCATCAGCGCGGCGATGGTCATCATGGCCTCGCGGTCGCGCGCCTCGCGCAGGGCGTCGCGCATCTGCAGGGCGAACTTGGGGTCGCGGCGCACGAACATGCGCTCGCAGATGTCGAACAGGAACATGCGCGTGGTGGCCAGCGAGCGCTTGCCGTCGAAGTTGTCGGCCGAGGTGCTCAGCTGGATCGGGTCGGCGGCGGGTATCGCCGGGGCCTGCGCCGCCTGCGCGGCCGCAGCCGCAGCCGCTACGGCCTGCGGGTCTTGCAGGTAGCCCCGCTGCACCAGCGCCTGGAGCGCCTGGTCGGCCTCGTCCCGGGTACTGAACAGCGGGCTGAAGTCTGTCAGCGAGCGCCGGCCGTCCGCCATGAGCAGCAGCGCGCGCTCCCGTTGGCTGAGCGTGCGCTGGCCGCCCTGGAGTTCATCGCGGGCCTTGTCGGTCTTGGTGGGGAACATGGCAGCCACAGCTTTCGGGAGTCGAGGGCTGCAGCATCGTTGCAAGCGGTGACATCTTCATGAACCGTTTGGTTTACACGGGCAACGGTTGCTGGCGGCGTCATCCGCCCGCGATCTCCTTGCGAATGAGCCACTGGTTGCCCACGCGCTGCAGCGCCAGCGTCTTGCGGCTCGACCCGAGCGATCGAACGACACCTTGCGCTGCGCAACCGCACGCCAGCGTTCAGGCCGCCGCGCCCTTCGCTCCCTCCGGCATCACCTGCACCACACGGTTGCGCAACCGCAGCGCCAACACCGTCGCCGCGCCCAGCACGCACAGCACCGCGGTGAAAGTCACGCCCAGCCCGCGCGCGTCCGACAGCATGCCGAACAGCGGCGACACCAGCCCGCCCACCGACAGCGCCAGCCCCAGCGTGATGCCGCTGGCCGTGGCCGGGTTGCGCGGCAGGTAGTCCTGCGCCAGCGTCACCTGCGCGGCGAAGGGCAGGAACATGCTCATGCCGAGCAGCGCGGTGCAGGCCAGCGCCCAGCCGGGCGTCGGTGCGAGCACCAGGCCGGCGAGCGAAGGCAGGGCCAGCACGTAGCCGCTGCGGATGGTGCCCATGCGTCCGATGCGGTCGCCGAGCCAGCCCCCGAGCAGCACGCCCACCGCGCCCGCGGCGGTGAAGCCGGTGAGCGCCGCCGCGCCCTGGAAGGCGGTGCCGTGCAGGTCGCGCGTGACGCGCAGCGACAGCATCGACAGCACCGTGACGTACGGGACCGACCAGCCCACGATGGTCGCCACCAGCAGCCCGAAGGCGCGCCAGTCGTTGTGGGGCTTGAGCACCTCGCCGGCGGCCTTGCGCGCGGCGGCTGCGGTGGCGGCGGACGCACCGCCGCGCCCTGCATTCGCCAGCAGCCACACCACGCCCATCGCCAGCGCCGGCACCCCCAGCAGGTAGCTGCGCGCCAGGCCTCCATCACCGACCACCGTGGCCGCGAGCACCGGCGCAAAGGAGGCACCGATGGTGCCGCCCACCGAGAACACGCTCATCGCCTTCTGCGAGGCGCCCCCGGCCGCGCGCGCCGCCACCGTGGCCGGCGGGTGGTAGGCCGCGATGCCCAACCCGCACAGCGCGATGGCGATCCAGGTCAGCAGGTAGCTCTGGCCGATGCCCGCCAGCACCACGCCCAGCGCCGCCACCAGGAAGCCCGTGGGCACCAGCCAGCTGCGCGGGTGACGGTCGGCGTACAGGCCGAACAGCGGCTGCACCACGCTCGACAGGCCGGTGGCCGCGAGCATCAGCCCGCTCACGGCCGTATAGCTGTAGCCGCGCTCCAGCACCATGAAAGGCAGCAGGGCGGGCACGAGGCCCTGGTAGAGGTCGTTGACGGCATGGGTGCCGGTGAGCAGGCCGAGGCGGCGCTTGTTCATTCGATCGCTTTCTGGATGTCCATTGAAAATAGCCATCGTATGAAGCCGCGCGAAGATATTCCTGCTACGAATTGGCATCTATCGTCGAGAAATGGACAAACCGAACCCGAGCCTGAACCTGCGCCCCGAAGAGGGCGAGTCGACCCCGCGCGCGGTGGCCGTGCTGGCGACAGACCCCGACGGCGACGCCTTCATTCCGCTGCACACGCACCGGCGCGGGCAGCTGATCCATGCAATTTCAGGCGTGATGCTCGTCAGCGCGGTGGCTGGCAGCTGGGTGGTGCCGCCGGGGCGCGGCGTGTGGGTGCCGGCCGGCATGGCGCACCAGATCCGCATGGCGGGCGAGGTGAAGATGCGCACCGTCTTCGTCGAGCCCGGCACGCGCGCGGACCTGGGCGGCGACTGCCGCGTGATCCGTGTCGGCGAGTTGCTGCGGGCGTTGATCGTCACGGCGGCGTCGCTTGCGCTGGACTATGCGCCTGGCGGTCGCGACGAACGGGTGATGGAGCTGATCCTCGACGAGATCGAACGGGCGCCGGCCCTGTCGCTGCATGTGCCCATGCCGCGCCACGCGCGACTGGCCGCGCTGTGCGAGGCACTGGTGCGCGACCCGTCGCTGCCCGCGTCGCTGGACGACTGGGCGCTGCGCCTGCACATGAACAGCCGCACGCTGGCGCGTCTGTTCCAGCGCGAAACGGGCATGAACTTCGGCGCATGGTGCCGGCAGGCGCGGCTGCTGCTGAGCCTGCCGAAGCTGGCCGCGGGCGCGTCCATTCTCGAAGTGGCGCTGGCGCACGGCTACGAGAGCCCGAGCGCCTTCACCGCCATGTTCCGCCGCGCGCTGGGCGTGCCGCCCAGCCAGTACCTGCACCAGGACGGCTGAGCTTTCGAAGAAACCGCGCTACTTGAACCCGAGCGCCCGCGGCAACCACGTGCTCAACGCCGGCACGAAGGTCAGGATCATCAGCACCGCGCCGTGCGCCCAAAGGAAGGGCACCAGCTCCTTCACCAGCGCCGACATCGGCACCTTCGACACGTTGCAGGTCACGAACAGCAGGCCGCCCACGGGCGGCGTGATCATGCCCAGCGTGAGGTTGAAGATCACGATCATCGCGAAGTGCACCGGGTCCACGCCCAGCTTCATGGCCACCGGCGCGAGGATCGGCGCGAGCACCATCACGCCCGGCAGCGGCTCGATGAAGATGCCGAACAGCAGCAGGAACACGTTGACGATGATCAGGAACATCCACGGCGAGAGGTTCATGCCCACCAGCCATTCGGCCATCTGCTGCGGAATGCCCTCGATGGTCAGCACCCAGGCGAACGAGGCCGACAGGCCGATGATGATCAGCACCGACGCCGACAGCAGGGCGGAGCGCGAAAGAATGTCCGGCAGCGCTTTCCACTCGAGCGTGCGGTAGACGAACTTGCCGCACACCAGCGCATAGAACACCGCCACCACCGAGGCTTCGGTCGGCGTGAACCAGCCGGCGCGCATGCCGCCCAGAATGACCACCGGCAGCAAGATCGCGGGAATCGCCTTCCAGGTGGTGATGAGAATGTCGCGCAGCGGCGGCGTGCGGCCTTCGCCCTTGTAGTTGCGCTTTTTGGACACGTGGAAGTTCACGATGCACATCGCCACCGCAATCAGGATGCCCGGCAGGATGCCGGCCACGAACAGCTGGCCCACCGACACCGTCTCGTCCTGCAGCGCGTAGATGATCATGATGATCGAGGGCGGAATGATCGGCCCCACGATGGCCGTCGACGCCGTGAGCGCCGCCGCGTACGAGCGGTCGTAGCCGGCCTTGGCCATCATCTTGATGAGCATCGACCCCGGCCCCGCCGCGTCGGCCAGCGCCGATCCCGAGATGCCCGAGAAGAAGGTCAGCGACACCACGTTGGTGTAGCCCAGCCCGCCGCGCCGGTGGCCCACGAACTGGCCCGCGAAGCGCAGCAGCACCTCGGTGAGCGAGCCGCCGCTCATCAGCTCGGCCGCCAGGATGAAGAAGGGCACCGCCATCAGCGGAAAGCTGTCGATGCCGGTGAAGGTTTCCTTCAGCAGCACCATCAGCGGGTAGTTCTCCGCAAGGATGAGCGTGGTGGCGGTCGACAGGCCCAGCGCAAAGGCCACCGGCACGCCGATGGCCAGGAACACGCAGGCGGAAACGATCAGAACAATGCTGGCGTCCATGGTCGTTCCCTTACAGCGACGCCGACGCATTGGCGTCGAAGTGGTCGTCGGAGGCGAACTCGCGCCGCAGCACGTAGCCGCGCACCACCAGCAGCCAGTGCACGGTCAGCAGCACGCCGCCGATGAGCATGGCGCTGTAGATGTAGGCAAACGGAATCTGCGTCACGGCCGTCAGCTGGAACATGGTGCGCTGCATGTAGAGCCAGCCGTACCAGACCATGAAGCCGAAGAAGGCGAACAGCAGCGCGGCGACGAAGGCGCGCACCGCGACGGCGCCCGCGTGCGGCAGCGCGTCCTGCAGGTTCTCGACCGCGATGTGCCCGCCGTAGCGCAGCACCGGCCCGGCGCCCAGGAAGGTGAGCCAGATCATCATGTGGCGCGACACCTCTTCGGCCCATTCGAGCGACTGGTTCGTGGTGTAGCGCAGCACGACGTTGGTGAAGATGATGACCGACATGGCGGCCAGCAGAAGAATCAGCGCCCAGCGGTTGGCGGCGAGAAAGTAGCGCTCGAAGGCTTGCACGGTAGGTGTCTCGGTTCTGTCGAAAAGGCAAAGCGCCCGGCGCACTGAGGCGGGCCGGGCGCGTTGTGGAAGCGTTTCAGCCGTGACGGCTTACCTGACGTCCGCGATTTTCTTGATGTTGTCCGCGCCGAATTCCTTGGCGTAGCTCACGTAGGCGGGCTTCAGTGCGTCGCGGAAGGCGGCGCCGTCGACCGTGCGCGTGACCTTCATGCCGTCTTTCTCGAGCTGGGCGATGCCGTTGTTCTCGTCGTCGTTGACCTTCTTGCGCTGGGCGATGGCGGCCTTTTTCGCGGCGTCGGTGAACACCTTCTTGTCGGCGTCCGACAGCTTGTTCCACACCTTCGGCGACAGCAGCAGCAGCGCCGGCGAGTACACGTGGCCCGTGAGGGAAAGGTGCTTTTGCACCTGCGAAAACTTCGACGCCAGGATCACCGGAATCGGGTTTTCCTGGCCGTCGACCGTGCCTTGCTGGAGTGCTCCGAACAGCTCGGGGAAGGCCATGGGCGTGGGCAGGATGCCGAAGGTGCGGTAGCCGTCCATGTGCACCTTGTTTTCCATGGTGCGCATCTTCAGGCCGGCCGCATCGGCGGGCTTGACGATGTCGCGCTTGCTGTTCGTCATGTGGCGGAAGCCGTTTTCCGTCCAGGCCAGCGCGACGATGCCCTTGCTCGGAAACTTGGTCAGGATGTCCTGGCCGATCGGGCCGTCCATCACCTTGCGGGCATGGTCGTAGTCGCGGAACAGGAACGGGATGTCCACGATCTTCACCTCGGGCACGAAGTTGCCCACCGGGCCGGTCGAGGTGTTCACCAGGTCCTGCGTGCCGAGCTGGATGGCCTCGATCTGCTCGCGCTCGCCACCCAGGGCCGAGTTGGCGAAATGCTGGCACTTGAAGCGGCCTTGCGTGCCCTTTTCGATCTCGTCGCAGAACACCGTGGAGCCCACGCCGTAGTGCGACTCCTTGGAGGTCGCGTAGCCGATCTTCAGGACGGTCGGGGCCTGCGCGAGGGCGGAGGTGCCCAGGGCAAGCGAAAGGCAGGCGGCGGCGATGTGGCCGAGTTTCATGATGTCTCCGGGTTGGGGTCAGGTGCGCGTCAGGCGCACCGGACTATGCAACACCCGGGAGCTTTACCGCGTCGGGATTTTCACGGACGTAATCGCGAATGACCGCCTCGAAGCTCTCGTCCGACGCGAGCCCCAGCGCCCGGGCGCGCGCGGTTTCGATGTGGCCGGGCCAGGTTTTCACGATGCGCTGGATGGCGGGGTCGGGCGTGCGGTCGAGCAGGGCGGTGGCCGCCTTGCCGGCCACGCGCTCCAGCGCCGCGGCCATGTCGCCCACAGTGGTGGCGAGCGAGGGCAGGTTGAGCGCGGTGCGCGGGCCCCATTGCGCATCGGTCGCTTCGGCGGCGCGCAAGATGCCCTCGATGGTGCGCGCGGGTGACGCAATGGCGACAGGCGTGGCGTCGGGCACCGGGCAGGCGGCGGGCAAGCCGGCCAGCGGCTCGCGGATCATGCCGCTGAAGAAACCCGAGGCCGCGCCGTTGGGCTTGCCCGGTCGCACGCTCACCGTCATGAGCCGCACGCTGCGCCCGCGCGCGAAGCCCTTGCGGGTGTAGTCGGCCACCAGCTGCTCGCCGATGAACTTCTGGATGCCGTAGCTGGTCTGCGGCGTTGGTAGCGTGTGGTCTTCGATGACCGGGGGCAGCGGCTGCTCGGGCGAGTCGCCGAACACCGCGAGCGAGCTGGCGAACACCAGCACCGGCTTCGTGCCGAGCGCGCGCACCTTGTCGAGCAGCGCGTGCGTGGCCGCGAAGTTGCTGCGCATGCCCAGGTCGAAGTCGGCCTCGCATTCGCCGCTGACCGCCGCGGCCAAATGGAAGATGGCGTCGGCCTCGCGCCAGAGGGTGGTGTCCGCATCGGCGCAGAGCTGCGCGTTGAGGTCGCCGGTGACGGCGGCGATGCGCGGGTCGGCCGCCAGGTCGGCCGGCGGCGGGGCGCGGTCCACGAGGGTGATGCGCTGGATAGTGCGAGCGGGTGCGCCCGCAAGCGAGAGCTGGCCTTGCGCGAGCAGGGTGCGGGCGAGGCGCGCGCCCAGAAAGCCGGCGCCGCCGGTGATGACGATGTGCATGGTTGTCTTGTCTCCTTGTCGAACAAAAAAGCCCTCCGAAGAGGGCTCCTGAAAACAGGCGAAGTCCGCGCCTTACATCCCCACGTAGTTCGGCCCGCCGCCCCCTTCAGGCGTCACCCACACGATGTTCTGTGTCGGGTCCTTGATGTCGCAGGTCTTGCAGTGCACGCAGTTCTGCGCGTTGATCTGCAGGCGCTGCTTGCCGTCTTCGGTGCCCACGAACTCGTACACGCCCGCCGGGCAGTAGCGGCTTTCGGGGCCCGCGAACTTGGCCAGGTTGATGTTCACCGGCACCGTCGCATCCTTGAGCGTCAGGTGGGCCGGTTGCTGCTCTTCATGGTTCGTGTTGCTGATGAACACGCTGGAGAGCCGGTCGAAGGTGAGCTTGCCGTCGGGCTTCGGGTACACGATGGGCTTGCACTCGGCGGCGGGCTTCAGGTAGAGGTGGTCGGGCTTGGTGCGGCGCAGGGTCCAGGGAATGTTGCCCTTCAGCAGCCATTGCTCGATGCCGTTCATGAGGGTGGCCACGCCCAGGCCCTTCTTGAACCAGGCCTTGAAGTTGCGCGCCTTCTTCAGCTCGGCGTGCAGCCAGCTCTTCTCGAACGCCTCCGGGTAGGCCGTGAGCTCGTCGTGCTGGCGCCCGGCCTGCACTGCGTCGAACGCGGCTTCGGCGGCCAGCATGCCGGTCTTGATGGCGGCGTGGCTGCCCTTGATGCGGCTCACGTTCAGGTAGCCGGCCTCGCAGCCGACCAGGGCACCGCCCGGGAACACGGTCTTGGGCAGCGACTGCAGGCCGCCGGCCGTGATGGCGCGCGCGCCGTAGCCGATGCGCTTGGCCGGCTTGATGCCCTTGGCCTCGTCGCCTTCCAGGTACCAGCGGATGTTGGGGTGCAGCTTCCAGCGCTGCATTTCCTCGAACGGACTGAGATACGGGTTGCTGTAGTCCAGGCCTGTGATGAAGCCCATGGTGACCTTGTTGTCCTCCATGTGGTACAGGAAGGCGCCGCCGTAGGTGTCGCTCTTCATCGGCCAGCCGGCCGTGTGCAGCACGAAGCCGGGCACGTGGCGCTTCGGGTCGATTTCCCACACCTCCTTCACGCCGAGGCCGTAGGTCTGCGGGTCCTTGCCCTCGTCGAGCTTGTACTTCGCAATGAGTTGGCGGCCCAGGTGGCCGCGCGCGCCTTCGGCGAACACCGTGTACTTGCCCAGCAGTTCCATGCCGAGCTGGAAGTTTTCGGTCGGCTCGCCGTCCTTGCCCACGCCCATGTTGCCGGTGGCCACGCCGCGCACCGAACCGTTCTCGTTGTAGAGCACCTCGGCCGCCGGGAAGCCCGGGAAGATTTCGACGCCCAGGTTCTCGGCCTGCTGCGCCAGCCACTTGGTGAAGGCGCCCAGGCTGATGATGTAGTTGCCGTGGTTCTGGAAGCAGGCCGGGAGGAAGGCGTTGGGTGTGCGCAAGCTGCCCTTTTCACCCAGGAACACCATCGCGTCGTCGGTCACCGGCTGGTTCAGCGGCGCGCCGAGTTCCTTCCAGTCGGGCAGCAGTTCGTTCAGGGCGCGCGGGTCCATGATGGCGCCCGACAGGATGTGCGCGCCGGGCTCTGAGCCCTTCTCGAGCACCACGACCGAAATTTCTTTCTCTTGCTGTGCGGCGAGCTGCTTGAGCCGGATCGCGGTCGAGAGGCCGGCAGGGCCGCCGCCGACCACGACCACGTCGTATTCCATGGCTTCCCGAGGGCCGAACTGGGCGAGGATTTCGTCGTGGGTCATGTGGGTTGGGTCGATAATGATTTTTCGAGGCGCGGGACATGCTTCCCGGGTTTGCGGAGGCATTTTATGCGGCGTACAGGCGCAACCCCCGTCATCCGTGGGCGCGGCTTGCGCGTCACCTGCGCGACTCCACAGGATTCAAGTTCATGGCCTACAGCATCGATCTTTCCGGCCGCGTGGCCTTCGTCACCGGTGCCTCCAGCGGGCTCGGCGCCCAGTTCGCGAAAACGCTGGCACGCGCCGGCGCCGCGGTGGTGCTGGCCAGCCGGCGCGTCGACAAGCTCAAGGAGTTGCGCGCGCGCATCGAAGGCGAGGGCGGCGACGCCCATGTGGTGGAGCTCGACGTCACCGAATTCGGCAGCATCAAGGCCGCCGTGGCGCGCGCCGAAACCGAGGTCGGCCCCATCGACGTGCTGGTCAACAACTCGGGGGTGAGCGCCACGCAGCGCCTGGAGGACGTGACCCCCGACGACTACGACTACATCTTCGACACCAACGTGAAGGGCTCTTTCTTCGTCGCGCAGGAGGTCGGCAAGCGCATGCTGGCGCGCGCCAAGGGCAAGGCGCCGGGCACCTACATCGGCGGGCGCATCATCAACATCGCCTCGGCAGCGGCGCTCAAGGTCATGCCGCAGATCGGCACCTACTGCATGAGCAAGGCCGCGGTGGTGCAGATGACCAAGGCCATGGCGCTCGAGTGGGGCCGCTTCGGCATCAACGTGAACGCGCTGTGCCCGGGCTACATCGCGACCGAGCTGAACGAAGCGCACTGGTCCACCGAGGCCGGCGCCAAGCTGGTCGGCATGCTGCCGCGCAAGCGCGTGGGCAAGCCCGAGGACCTGGACGGCCTGATCGTGCTGCTGGCCAGCGGCCAGAGCCATTTCGTGAACGGCGCCGTCATCGCGGCCGACGACGGGTTCGCACTCTGAGCCCGCGGGCCTGGATCGGCGTTGCGGCCGGACTGGCCGCGGGGGCGTTGTGGGGGTTGGTGTTCGTGGCGCCGCGCATGGTGGGCTACTTCGGCATGGTCGACATCACCGCGTCCCGCTTCTTGGTGTTCGGCGCCGTCTCGGGGCTCGCCGTGTTCGCACGACCGGCCGCCGTGCGTTGGCCCAGCGGCCGGCAGGCAGTGGCGGCACGGGGCCTCAGCGTGCTGGGCTTCAGCGGTTACTACCTGCTGCTGGCCTTCGGCATCGAGGCCGCGGGCACCGAGGTGCCGAGCTTCATCATCGGCACGATTCCGGTCTGGATGATGCTGCTCGGCCGGCCCGCGGGCCTGCGCATGCGCGCACTGCTGCCCGGGTTGCTGCTCACGGGTGCGGGCATCGCGCTGATGGTCTGGGGCGCATGGGCCGCGCAGCACGGCGCGGGCGCCGGGGGCGCGCGTTTTGGCTGGGGCGTTGCATTCGCGCTGGGCGCGATGGTCAGCTGGACCCTCTACGGCCTGCTCAACGCCGCCTGGCTGCAGCGCCACACCGAACTCAACGCGACCGACTGGGCCAACTGGCTCGGCATTGCCACCGGCCTGGGCGCGTTGCTGCTGTGGGTGGTGGCGGGCAGCGACCTGGCCACGCTGCAGTCGCGGCCCGACGGCATGCTTTTCGTGTGGGTCGCGCTGGCGGGCGGCTTCGGCTCGTCGTGGCTCGCGACCATTCTCTGGAACATCGCGAGCCAGCGCCTGTCGGCCAGCCTCTGCGGCCAGCTGATCGTCAGCGAAACGCTGTTCGCATTGCTCTATTCCTTTGCCTGGGACGGCCGCTGGCCGCAGTCCACCGAGTGGGTGGCGGCGCTGCTGTTCGTGCTGGGCATCCTCGCATCCATCAAGGCGCACCGATGAGAATCGAAATTCCCGAAAAGAAGAAGCTCGTGTACGAGAAGCTTATCCCCATCCGCTGGGGTGACATGGACGCCATGGGCCACCTGAACAACGGCACCTACTTCCGCTACCTCGAAACCGCGCGCATCGACTGGATGCATTCCATCGGCTTCGAACCCGAGCCGGGCGGCGAGGGCATGGTGATCGTCAACGC
Organism: Variovorax monticola; assembly: GCF_051216855.1. Lineage (NCBI taxonomy): Bacteria > Pseudomonadati > Pseudomonadota > Betaproteobacteria > Burkholderiales > Comamonadaceae > Variovorax > Variovorax monticola. The sequence goes on along the minus strand of NZ_JBPJZP010000001.1, from coordinate 632,753 downwards.
CTTCTGCAACTTCTACCGGCAGATCGAGTACCCGGGCAATGTGCTGCTGAAGATGTACGTGAGCGACCCCGGCCGCACCACCTTCGAGAGCTGGGCCACCATGGCACGCGAAGAGGCGCCCGACGTGGTGTGCGCGGCCGGTGGCGCGACCACCATCTGGGTCGATTTTCCGAAGCAGAAGGCGCTGGCGCTGCCCGACTGGCTGCGCACGCTGGTGAGCGAGTAGGTGCCGATGAAATTCAAGTCCTGCGCGCTCGCATCCCTGGTCTTGCTGGCCCCCTGGAGCCATGCGCAGGCACAGGCCGGCAAAACCCCAACTGTCGCCGCCGCTCGTGAATGCCCCGCCGACGCGCGGTTCCTGAGCGTCGACGCGCTGAAGAAAACAGGCTTCGAACTCCCCGTGTTCAAGCGCTATTGCTACACCGACAAGGCCGGCAGCCATGCCTTGCTGCTCGGCGAAAAACAGGACCGACCGTTTCCCGAGGAGCAGTTGTCCTCGGTCGTCCGGGCTTCGCTGTACCGGGTCGAGGGCGACAACACGTTGGCGCAGGAATGGGCGATCCGCGACTTTGCCGGCAAGGACGAGGCGGGCGTCAATTTCCGCTCCAGGCTCATCGAGCTCACCGACATCGACGGCGATGGGCTGGTCGACCCCGTGCTGGTGTACCGCTTCTACAACCCCGACCGCGCCGATGGCATCGACAACGACGACTACGTGGGCCGCATCAAGATCGTGACGTTCCACAAGGGCATCAAGGCGACGATCCACGCGATCACCGGGCACCTCGACGGCGAGCGCAAGACCACCGCCAACGGCGCCTACTTCGCGTTGCCCAAGGCGGTGCAGCAGCACCTGGTGAAGAAGATGTCGGCCATGTACGACGCCGGGCAGTTCGGGTTCGACAACTCGTATGGCTACGTGCCGAAGAAGGAAAGCGGCGGGCGCTGAAGAAGTTCAGGCCGCCTGCAACACGATGCGCGCCTCGAACCCCTGCGCCGCACCCGCGGGCGGCGACGACAGCACCAGCTTGGCGTTGTGCTTCTCGACGATGGTCCCCACGATCGACAGGCCCAGCCCGTAGCCTGCGTGGTCCGAGCTGTGGCGCACATGGCGCTTTTGCAGCGTTTGCAGTTGCTCGACGTTCACGCCCGCGCCGAAGTCGCGCACCGCCAGCGTGCAGGGCGCCATCACCTCGATCGCCACGCGCCCACCGCCGCCGTAGCGCAGCGCGTTCTCCACCAGGTTGCGCAGGGCGATGGCCAATGCGTCGACATCGCCGAGCGCCACCGGGGCGGCGCTGTCGGGCACCTTCAAGGTCAGGCGCTCGCTGACGTTCGGGTCTTGCCAGAACTCCTGCGCCACCGTGCCGGCAAGCTGCACCAGGTCGACACTTGCGCGTGCCAGCGACGCACCCGATTCGGCGCGCGATAGCTGCAACAGTTTCTCGGCGCGGTGGCTCAGCAGCTGCAGTGCGTCGAGCGCGGCCTGCACGTCGTTGCGCCGCAGGTCGTGCTCGAGCGCCGTCTGCAGCCGCAGGCGCGCCGCGGCCAGCGGCGTGCGCAGTTCGTGCGCCGCGTTGGCGGCGAGCGCACGCTCGACGTCCAGCGACTGCGACAGCCGCTCCAGCAGCCGGTTGACGTGGTCGCCCACCGAGCGCAGCTCCTGCGGCAGGCCGGGCAGGGTGATGGGGCGCAGATCGGCGCCGCTGCGCTTCTCGATCTCGCCGGCCAGCTGCTGCAGCACGCGCAGTTCGGCGCGCGCCACGTTGCGCAGCACCAGCGCGAGCAGCGGCAGCACGGCCCCCAGCGGAATGATCAGGCCGAACAGCGTGCGGTTGAGCGCGCGCCGCCGCTCGTCCAGCGGATCGGCCACCTGGAAGTACAGGCCCAGCGTGGGGTGGCGCACGGTGTAGATGCGCCAGGTCTGGTTGTTGGCGAAGCCGGCGGCCAGCGGCACGTCGAAGGCGTCCACCGGCGCCTCGGCGGAGCGCAGCAGCGTGTGCTCGTGAACGTCGACCACCTGGTACATGACCGCGTCTTCCGAGAACAGCTGCTTGGGCGCGACCAGCGGGGCGCCGGGGGCGTTGCCGTTGCCGCTCACGTGCTGCAGCTTGTCGAGCTCCTGCACCGCCATGTCGAACATGCGGTGCGACACCTCGACCAGCTCGTTGTCGAAGTTGTGGTTGATCTCGCGGTCCACATACCAGACCACCGCGAACACGCACAGCAGCCATACGCCGCCGACCCACAGGATCAGCGTGCGCGTGAGGCGCCCGGCGAGCGAGTCGCGCCCGCCCACGCGCAGCTGTAGGCTCATTCTTCGTCGTCTCCGGAGGTCGACAGCCTGTAGCCCAGGCCGCGCAGCGTCTGGATGTGGCTGCGACCGAGCTTGCGCCGCAGGCGGCTGACGAACACCTCGAGCGTGTTGCTGTCGGCCTCGTCGCCGAAGCCGTAGAGCGCGTCCGCGAGGTTCTCGCGCGTGTGGATGCGCTCGGGGCGCGTGGCCATCACGCGCAGCAGCGCCCATTCCTTCTGGGTCAGCGTGATCGGCGTGCCGTCCTTGCGCACCATGTCGTGCGCCAGGTCGATCTCCAGCGTGCCGAGCTTCAGCACGGGCGAGCTGCTGGCGCTGCGGCGCCGCTCGACCGCACGCAGCCGCGCGAGCAGTTCGGCCGGATCGTAGGGTTTGGTGAGGTAGTCGTCCGCGCCGGCGTCCAGCCCGCGGATGCGGTCGGTCACCTGGTCGCGCGCGGTCAGCACGATGACGATGGGGCGTTCGGGCAGGGCGCGCACCTGCGGCAGCAGCGACAGGCCGTCGCCGTCGCCCAGGTGCAGGTCGAGCAGCACCGCCGCGTACTGCACCGAGAGAAGGGCGCCGCGCGCGTCCGCCAGGCTGGGCGCCACGTCGACCACGAAGGCCTTGGCCAGCAGGTAGCTGCACACGGCATCCGCCAACGCGGTGTCATCTTCGACCAGCAATATGCGCACAACCATGTCCTTCCAGGAAACAAATGAGTCTAGCGCCACCGAGTTGCGGCTGATCGAACGGTCAGACTCGGTTCAGGTTGCTTCAGGCTCGGTTCATGCCGCAAACGTAGGCTCGCGACTGTTTTTCAGTCCTGCCTTCGCTCATGACACGTTTCCCGAATTTCCGCCTGGGGGTGCTGACCCTCGTCGCACTCGCCGCAGTGATGGCATGGGACGCGACCGGTGGAGACCTGTGGCTGGCGCGCATGGCGGGCTCGGCCTTGGGTTTTCCCTTGCGTTCGAACCCCTTCATGGTCCATGTCATGCATGAAGGCGCGCGCGACCTGAGCTGGGTGCTCGTCATCGGGCTGCTCGCCGCCATCCGCTGGCCGCTCGGCTTCCTGAAGCGCTTGACCACGGGCGCGCGCGCCCAGTTGGCCCTGACGGTACTGGCCTCGGTGATCGCCGTCAGCCTCCTCAAGAACCTGAGCCAGACCAGCTGCCCCTGGGACCTGCAGGAGTTCGGCGGCGTGGCGCGCTACGTGTCGCACTGGTCGTGGGGCGTCAACGACGGCGGGCCCGGCGGATGCTTCCCGGCCGGCCATGCCTCGGCGGCCTTTGCCTATGTGGGCGGTTATTTCGTGCTGCGCCGGGTGTCCGATCGCGCCGCGGCGGTCTGGCTGGGCGTGGCCGTGGTGGCGGGGTTTGCACTCGGGGTGTCGCAACAGTTGCGTGGCGCTCACTACATGAGCCACACCCTCTGGACGGGCTGGGTCTGCTGGGCGGTCGGCTTCGCCATCGAGGTGGCGTTCACGCGCCGCCGTGCGAGCGTGTTGAAGCCGGCCGTGCCCGCCCATGCAGGATCTTGATTTCGCCCTGTTCAGGCTCGTCAACGCGGGCGCCTCGGTGCCCCCGTGGAGCCTGCGGTTCGCGGAGTTCGCCTCCGACCTGCTGCCCGCCCTGCTGATGCTGGTTGTCGGAGGGTGCGCCCTGTTCAGTCGGCGCTGGCGCTACGCGCTCTTCACTGCGCTGGCGAGCCTGCTGGCGGTGTGGCTCATGGTCAAAGGGATCCGCGCGGCGGCCCCCATTCCCCGGCCTGCGTTCTACGGCCTCGGTATCCAGTGGGTGCCGCAGGGCGTGCGACCCGGCTTCCCCAGCCTGCACGCGGCGGGTGCCTTCGCAGTGGCTTTCTCGCTCTGGTGCCTGCCCTCGCGCGCCCCGATGCGCACGGCGCTGCTGGTGGCGGCGGTCATCGCCTGGAGCCGGGTGTTCCTGGGCCTGCATTTCCCCTCCGACATCCTGGCGGCCGTGATGCTGGGTGCGCTGGTGTCGATCGTGGTGGAGCGCTGCGTCAGCCGGCCGCTGGGCCGCCTGATGGCGCCGCGCGTGCGCCTGGCGCGGTGGCGCTCCAGGGTGCGCAGCGCCTGAACGTTGATTGAATGATCGGTTCAGGCTCCCTTCAGGCGAGTTCTTTACATTTGTCGCATGTCTGTTTCGCGAATTGCGCCCCCACCCTTGCGGCGCCTGGATATCTCTGAGCCCCAAGAGGCACGCACGTCGCAGACACGAGCGGGCAGCGGCCTGTGGGCGCGCCTCGACCGATGGCTGGCCCAGCCGCGCTCAGCCGGCGTCGTCGTCCTGTGGCTCAGCCTCTACCTGGTCCTGACGACCAACTGGCCTCTCTGGAACGATCTGGCCCGCATCGGCGGTGCCCCGAGCACCTACCTGCTCACCATCGCGGTGATGAGCCTGCTCACACTGTGCGGCCTGGTGGCCATGCTGTCGTTCACGGCCTGGTCGCGCTGGATGAAGCCGGTGTGGTTCGCCGTGGTCGTGCTGGCCGCCGTGGTGCAGCACTACATGCTCGAGTACCGCATCGTCATGGACCCGACCATGATCGCCAACGCGCTGCAAACCGATCCGAACGAGGCGCGCGACCTGTTGAGCTGGCGCATGGCCTTCAACGTGCTGGTCGTCGCGCTGCCGGCGGGATGGGCGCTCTGGCGCGTGCGCATCCTGCCGATGCGCTTCCTGTCCAAGCTCTGGCGCAATGTGGCCCTGCTGCTGCTGGCCGCCGTCGTGGCGGTGGGCACGGGCGTGGCGATGAACCGCGAGCTTGCGCCCCTGATGCGCAACAACATCCATCTGCGCTACATGATGAACCCCATCGCGACCCTGTATTCCACGGGTTCGCTGCTCATCAAGCCGCTGTTCAAGCGCAGCGGCAAGCTCATTCCGATCACGGCCGGCACGGCGCTGGGCGCGAGCTATGCGGCGCAGACCAAGCCGCCGCTGTTCGTGGTGGTGGTGGGTGAAACCGCGCGGGCCGACCACTTCGCGTTGAACGGCTACGCCCGCGACACCACGCCCGAGCTCGCCAAGCGCGGCGTGCTGAGCTACCGCGACGTGCACTCCTGCGGCACCAACACGCTGGCTTCTGTGCCGTGCATGTTCTCGCCGCTGGGCAAGCAGGGCTACGAGTCGCGCAAGGACGACTACGAGTCGCTCATGGACGTGCTGCAGGCCTCCGGGCTGGCGGTGTTCTGGCTCGACAACCAGGCCGGCTGCAAGGGCGTGTGCGTGCGCGTGCCCAACGCCTCGGCCTTCGACGGCCTCGACGCCGCCACCAAGAAGGCGCTGTGCGACGGCGACGAATGCCTGGACGACGTGATGCTGAAGAACCTGGACGAGCGCATCGCCGCGCTGCCGGCCGAGCGCCGTGCCAAGGGCATCGTGCTGGTCATGCACCAGATGGGCAGCCACGGCCCTGCCTACTACAAGCGTTCCGCGCCCGACATGAAGCGCTTCCAGCCCGAGTGCAAGACCAACGCACTGGCCGAATGCGGGCACAACGAGCTGATGAACGTGTACGACAACTCGATCGCGCAGACCGACCGCTTCCTCGGCGAAACGATCGACTGGCTCAAGGCGCAGTCCAAGACCTACGACCCTGGGATGCTCTACGTGAGCGATCACGGCGAGTCGCTCGGCGAGTACGGCCTGTTCCTGCACGGCGTGCCGTACAGCTTCGCCCCCGAGGCCCAGAAGCACGTGCCCATGGTCACGTGGTTCAGCGACGGCCTGAGCGAGCGGCGCAAGCTCTCGCGATCGTGCATGGAAGCGGGGCTCGACGCGCCGCTGACGCACGACAACCTCTATCACACGGTGCTGGGCGTGATGGACGTGAACACGCCCACCTACAAGCCCGCCCTCGACGCGCTCGCGTCCTGCCGCGCCAAGGGCTGACAGCGGCCGGCCTTACTTCTTCTCCCGGGGCACCCGCCCCATCAGGAAGAACTCGTTGTTCGGCTGCATGCCGCTGAAGCTGGCCAGCCGGTTGCTCAGCCCGAAGAAGGCGGTGATGGCCGCGATGTCCCAGATGTCCTCGTCGTCGAAGCCGTGGGCATGCAGCGGCGGAAAGTCGGTCTCGTCGATCTCGTGCGAGCGGTCGCAGACCTTCATTGCAAAGTCGAGCATTGCGCGCTGGCGCGGCGTGATGTCGGCCTTGCGGTAGTTCACCGCCACCTGGTCGGCCACCAGCGGCTTCTTCTCGTAGATGCGCAGCAGCGCGCCGTGCGCCACCACGCAGTAGAGGCACTGGTTGGCCGCGCTGGTGGTGGTGACGATCATCTCGCGGTCGCCCTTGGTGAGCGAACCTTCCTCCTTGAGCATCAGGGCGTCGTGGTACGCGAAGAACGCGCGCCATTCGGCGGGACGGCGGGCCAGGCCCAGGAACACGTTGGGCACGAAGCCGGCCTTTTCCTGCACCGCGAGGATGGCGGTGCGGATGTCCTCGGGCAGGTCTTTCAGTTCGGCGAGCGGGTAGCGGGTGGCAGTCATCTTGTCTCCATCGGGTGATCGGTTTGAAAGCGCCTTGAAAGGCGTCGCGCGACTTCCATGATAGGCAGGACACTTTCCTACAAGATGTTGCGCGCGGCATCGCCATGATGAACGTTCGCACAACAACAGGCGGCCCCATGCCGCACATAACGCGATGAAAGACGTCTCGCATTCCGACCGGCGCGGCTTCCTGCGCCGGTCCATCGCCATCGTGCCAGCCGCCACGGCATTCGGCGCCGGTGGCATTGCGGGGGCGGCGCTCGCGCAGCCCGCCGCACCCGCTCCAGCTCCCGCAGCCAGCCCGGCGTCCCCCTACACCCCGGTCTACTTCAACGCCGACGAGTGGCGCTTCGTGCAAGCCGCTGTCGCACGGCTCATCCCCTCCGACGACACCGGCCCCGGTGCAGTCGAAGCGGGCGTGCCCGAGTTCATCGACCGGCAGATGGAGGGCGCCTTCGGCCATGCGGCCACCTGGTACATGCAGGGCCCGTTCGTGGAGGTGTCGCCGCTGTTCGGCTACCAGAAGAAGATGCCGCCGCGCGAGGTGTACCGCGCGGGCATCGCGGCCACCGACGCGTACTGCCGCAAGCAGTTCGCCGACAAGCTCTTCGCGCAGCTCAGCGCGGCGCAGCAGGACGAGGTGCTCAAGGGCCTGGAGGCGGGAAGCGTCACGCTCGACGGCGTGGGTGCGACCGACTTCTTCGGCTTCCTGCTGCAGAACACCAAGGAAGGCTATTTCAGCGACCCCATCCACGGCGGCAACAAGAACGCCGCCGCCTGGAAGATGATCGGCTTCCCCGGCGCGCGCGCCGACTATGCCGACTGGGTCGACCGCCCTGGCGTCAAGTACAACCTGCCGCCGGTGAGCATCGCCGGCCCGCAGGGCTGAAGGGCGCACCCACCATGGCAAACATCAAGAAACCCAGCGTCGACGCAGTGCTGGTCGGCTTCGGCTGGACCGGCGCCATCATGGGCATGGAGCTCACCGCCGCAGGCCTGAAGGTGCTGGCGCTGGAGCGCGGCGAGAACCGCGACACCCAGCCCGACTTCGCCTACCCGCGCATCACCGACGAGCTGAGCTACGGCATCCGCGGCAAGCTGTTCCAGAACCTGTCGCGCGAGACCGTCACCATCCGCCACACCCCGGGCGAGATCGCCGTGCCGTACCGGCAACTCGCCTCCTTTCTGCCCGGCGACGGCGTGGGCGGTGCGGGTGTTCACTGGAACGGCCACCACTGGCGACCGCTGCCCAGCGACCTGCGCATTCGCAGCACCTACGAAGAGCGCTACGGCAAGAAGTTCATTCCCGAGGGCATGACCATCCAGGACTTCGGCGTGAGCTACGAGGAGCTCGAACCGCACTTCGACCAGTTCGAAAAGATCTGCGGCACCTCGGGCAAGGCCGGCAACATCGGCGGCAAGATCCAGCCCGGCGGCAACCCCTTCGAAGGCGCGCGCGCCAACGAGTTTCCGCTGCCGCCGCTGGCCTCCGTCAACAGCGCGGTGCTGTTCGAAAAGGCCGCGCGCGAGCTGGGCTACCACCCGTTCCCGCAGGCCGCCGCCAACGCGTCGCGCGCCTACACCAACCCGCACGGCGCGCAGCTCGGGCCGTGCAACTTCTGCGGCTTCTGCGAGCGCTACGGCTGCTACATGTATTCGAAGGCCTCGCCGCAGACCACGCTGCTGCCGGTGCTGATGAAGCGGCCCAACTTCGAGCTGCGCACCAGGTCGCATGTGCTTCGCGTCAACATGTCGCCCGACGGCAAGCGCGCCACCGGCGTGACCTACATCGACGCCGAAGGCAACGAGGTCGAGCAGCCGGCCGACCTGGTGGTGCTGTGCGCCTACCAGTTCCACAACGTGCGCCTGCTGCTGCTGTCGAACATCGGCAAGAAGTACGACCCCGCCACCGGCGAAGGCGTGGTGGGCCGCAACTACGCCTACCAGCTCAACGGCGGCGCCAGCCTGTTCTTCGACAAGAACCAGCCGATGAACCCCTTCGTGGGCGCGGGTGCCAGCGGCTCGGTGATCGACGACTTCGACGGCGACAACTTCGACCACGGGCCGCTCGGCTTCATCGGTGGTGCGACCATCAACGCCATCAACACCGGTGGACGGCCGATCCAGCAGATGGCCCTGCCGCCCGGCGCGCCCGCCTGGGGCGCAGGCTGGAAGAAGGCCGTGAAGGAAAACTACATCTACCAGGCCAGCGTGGGCAGCCAGGGCTCGGTGATGGCCTACCGCGACAACTACCTCGACCTCGACCCGACCTACAAGGACGTGCACGGCCAGCCGCTGCTGCGCATGACCTTCGACTGGAAGGCCAACGACCTGGCCATGACGCAGTTCATCGGGACCAAGGTCGAGCAGATCGCCAAGGCCATGGGGCCCAAGCAGATGAAGATGAACTTCCAGAAGCCCGACGCCCACTACGACGTGCGCTTCTACCAGTCGACCCACAACACCGGCGGTGCGCCGATGGGCACCGACCCCGCGACCAGCGCCGTCAACCGCTTCCTGCAGGTGTGGGACGTGCCCAACGTGTTCGTGATGGGCGCGAGCGCCTTTCCGCAGAACTTCGGCTACAACCCGACCGGCATGGTGGGCGCGCTGGCCTACTGGTCGGCCAAGGCCATTCGCGAGCAGTACCTGAAGAACCCGGGGGCGCTGGCATGAGCGCGCGCCGTGCTTACCGTGCGTGCGGCGTCGTGGCTGCGGCGGCGGTGTTGTTCTGCGCCGGGGCCTGGGCCGTGGCGCAAAAGGCGGACGCACCTGCCGCAGCCGCATCTGGCGCGGCATCCGCATCCGCTCCGGCAACAGTGCCTGTGGCCGCACCCGCTGCCTCCGCAGACCCCGTGCTGGAGCGCGGCCGTTACCTGGCCCGTGCCGGCGACTGCGTCAGCTGCCACACCGCGCCGGGCAAGCCTGCCTTCGGCGGTGGCCTGCCGATGAAGACGCCGTTCGGCACCATAGTCTCCACCAACATCTCGCCCGACCCCGAAGCGGGCATTGGCGCCTACACCGAGGCCGACTTCGCCCGCGCGCTGCGCGAAGGCGTGGCCAGGGACGGCCACCGGCTCTACCCCGCCATGCCGTACCCGTCGTTCGCCCGCGTGAACGACGACGACATGCATGCGCTGTTCACCTTCTTTCGCAACGGCGTGCAACCCGTCGCGCAGAAGCCGCCGGCCACCGACCTGCCATGGCCCTTCAGCATGCGCAGCCTGATGGTCGGCTGGAACTGGATCTACCTCGACAAGGGCGTCTACCAGAACGACGGCGCGCGCAGCGCCGAGTGGAACCGCGGCGCCTACCTCGTGCAGGGCCTGGGCCATTGCGGCGACTGCCATACGCCGCGCAGCATGCTCGGCGGCGTGAAGGCGGCCAGCGACAAGAAGGGCGAGGTCTACCTGTCGGGCGCGATCATCGACGGCTGGTACGCGCAACCGCTGCGCCACACCGACCGGCCCACCATGGCCCAGTGGTCGTCCGAAGACATCGTGCAGTACCTGCAGACGGGTCGCACCGGCCACACGGCCGCCTTCGGCGCGATGGTCGACGTGGTGCAGAACAGCACGCAGCACATGTCCACGCAGGACCTGAAGTCCGTGGCCACGTACCTGCAGTCGCTCGGCGCCAAGGAAGGCGCGCAGGGCGTACCGTCGCAGGCATCGCTGGTCGCGGCCGCGCCGCAGCACCCGACCTCGCTGGCGCTGCGCAACGGCACGGTCGAAGGCAACAGCGGCGCGATGGTCTACCTGAACAACTGCAACGCCTGCCACCGCTCCGACGGCACGGGTGCGAACAAGACCTTTCCGGCGCTGGCCGGCAACAGCGTGGTGAACGCGAAAGACCCGACCTCGCTGATCCGCCTGGTGCTCGCGGGCTCGGCCATGCCCAGCACCGCGCAGGCACCGTCGCCCATCGCCATGCCCGACTTCGGCTGGCGCCTGACCGATGCCGACGTGGCTAGCGTGTTGAGCTTTGCGCGCTCGAGCTGGGGCAACCAGGGCGAGGCCGTGACGGCCGCGCAGGTGGCCAAGGTGCGCGATGCGATCAAGCCGGTGGCGACGGCGAAGGCGCAGTGACCTCGCTGCGAACGGGGCAGGGCGCTCTTACTTGAGCGCCTTGCCCTGCGTTGCGCCCAGCGGCGTGTGCAGTTGCGATGGCACCCACGCGCCGGTGTTGTCGTCGCGCCCCTGCAGCAGGTAGCGCGTGTCGGCCTTGCCGTAGTTCTGCACCGCCATGGCGGAGAACTTGCCGATGTCGGTCTTCGGGTCGCGCAGGCGGTTGACGATCAGCACCTTCTTCGTGTCGGCGAAGTCGGCCATCATGTTCTGGTCGCCTTCGCTGTCACCCGCGATGAAGCTCGGGCCGTAGCCGTACTTGCTCACCAGGAAGCGCTGGATGTTCTTCGTCTTGCCCGGGCCTTGCGTCTGGTCGTAGCCGCGGCGGAACTCGGGCTGGATCACGCCCCGGGCGTCGCGCTCCAGCTCCATCGCCAGCACGCGCTCGGGCGGGTTGTTGTAGCCGAAGGCGGGGTTGGAGGAAATCTCCTTGATCACGTCGACGAACGATGCTGAACACACCCACACGTCGAAGCCCGCGTTGCGGAAGGCGGCGTACAGGTCCTGCATTTCGGGCTGCAGGCGCAGGCCGTTCTTCCAGCTGACCGACACCACGCCCGAGCGACCTGGCAGCGCGGTGGGCGATGTCCACTTGACCTTGACCACCGGCTCCTTCAGCTGCCATGCCACCGTGTCGGCCGTGAGCTTGCGCACCTGCGCCTCGGTCATGCCGGCGAACAGGTACGTCACCCACGGGTAGGCCGTGTCGTGGTCGAAGGTGTCGCCGATGGCTTCGTACAGGTACCGAACCTTGGTGATGAAGGCGCCGTAGTGCGGGCTCATCGCCACCACCGCGAGCGACTGCTCGCCCTTCATTCCCTTGTAGTTCTGGTACAGCCACGTGTAGCTGGCCACGATGTCGGGCACCACGCGGTCGATGTTCACGGGCTGGCCGGCCGCGTTGTTGAAGGCCGGAAGAAAATCTTTCTTCGGGATGTTCTTGCGCAGCGCCACTTCGAGCTGCGCGGGCGTGGCGCTGAAGACAAGGTTCTCGAGCTGGTAGATCAGCGAGGCTTCCTCGATGTCGAGGAAGACGCTGGTGTTGTCCCAGTCGAACACCACATAGGGCGGCTTGGCGCCGTTGTAGCCTGGGCTGCCCTTGCCAAGGCCGGCGATCAGGCCCTCGATCTGCGCGCGGTTGAAGGCGTCCCAGTGGCCCGGGGCCAGGGCCTGGCTTTTGCCGGGCGAGAAGCTGGCGCAGCCTGTGGCGACGAGTGCGGCGGCCACTGGGGTGAGAAGGGCGAGTCTGCGTTGCATGCGTTCCCTGTTGTTGTGCGTTGTGGGTGAGGAGCACGCAGCGTATGCAACGCCCGTGACACTTCCACATCGCCCTACGCATCAGCCGTGCCAGGCTGCGCAAGGAACCGGACCACACCCATGCAAAAGCCCAAGACCCGACGGATCTGTTCAGCCGCCGTGGACAATCGCGGCCATGCGTGATGTCATTTACTACTCATTGATGCTGTCGCTCGGCTTCGCCTGGTACAAGTTCGGACAGAACCAGCTGCGCAAAGGCTACAGAGACGAGAACGACCAACGTACCGAAGGGTTGGTCGGGCCCTTCGGATTCCTGCTGACCGCCGGCGTGTCGTGCTACCTGTTGTTCGCGCTGCTGGGCGCGCTGGTCAGGGGCGAAGTGTCATGCCTGGGCAAAGGTTGCAAGGCCCAGGTCTATACCTTGGCCGCCAATGCCGCCGAGTACTGGGCCAACATGTTCTTCCTGCTGTGGATCGTGGTGGCCCTTGGCTATGCGCTCTATGTGACGGTCAGGATCTGGTTTCGCGCCTAGCTGGCGCGCGCTGCTGTCACTGCTTGGCAGGCGCATTGGACGAGGGCTCCGCGGGCGCGCGCTGCATGGCGGCCGCTTCGGCTTCCTTGTCCTTCTTGTTGGCCATGTGCCGCCCGACCACGCAGCCGCCCGCCGCGCCGATCAGGCCGTGATGCCCTGCGACGTGGCCGCCGACACCGCCCACCACGGCGCCCTTGATGCAGCCTTTGGCTTCGGCTGCGCCGGCCATGGTGAGGAATGCGCCAGCGGCAGCGAGCGCGAGCAGAGTGCGAGAGAGCTTCATGAGACGTCCTTGTGTTGGAGTGGTTTTGTAGCTCGACACTAGCCGTTCGCGCGGACGCCGGCGTACGCGGTGGATGGCTTGCGCTGTAGGCGCTTTTCGCCGGTGGCTGTCGACGTTGCCGCCGGTCGCCACTGCCATTCGCAGCGCGCTGCCCGCACCGCGACTGCCTCGCCAGGGCGACCGAACCGCACCCCCCAACCCAAGCACGGAGAGCCGCATGAGAACGCTCAAGGTCATGGCGCACATCTCGCTGGACGGCGTGAGTCAAAGCTCCGGCGTCATCGCGGCGGTGTCAGTTGCATCGTCCTGCGAGGGATGCGGTGCGGCCCCGCAGTCGGCCCCCCGCAGCGCCCGGCACGGACTCATGCGGCCGAGTTCTTTTCAGGCAGCAACGCATCCAGGACGAAACGTGTCGGTCCGCTGGCGCCCCTGTCGCTGACCGCCAGACCCAGCTGGCGCCATAGTGCCGGGCTGAGCGGACGAACGGCGATGCGAGGGTCCCGCGTGGGCTCGTGCGATTCCTCCGGCAGCAAGGCCGCGCCGTAGCCGGCGGCGACCAGCGTCCTGATCGCGTCGTTGTAGTTGAGTTCGATGCGCGGCCGGCAATGCACGCCCGCCGCGGAGAACCATTCCGCGGTCAGCCGGTAGAGACGTGTGGACGCGTCGTTCATGATCAGCGGGTGCTGGGCCAGCCACTGCGGTGTCAGCCGCCTGGGGGCTTTCCAGTCCGCCGGCAGAAAGGCGACGACAGCCTCGCGCCGCAGGGGCGTGACATGAACGCCGCGCACAGGCGGCTGCGGCAGCGCCACGACCGCCAGGTCGAGGCTGCCTGCGGCGAGCCGGGCCATGCTGTCGTTGGAGGTCAGCACCTGCACGTTCACGTCGATGCCAGGATGGTTCCGGGCAAGACGTTCGAGCGCGGGCGGCAGCAGGTGCGCAATGGCGCCCGTCGAGGCACCCACCCGCACACGGCCCGTTTGCCCGGCGAGCTGGCGCCGAACGTCTTCCACGGCGTCGTCCGCATCCGCCAGCAGCCTGCGGGCGCGCGCGATGAACCGCTCGCCCAAGGCGGTGGGCTGCGCGGGCCCCCGCCCGCGAACGAGCAATTGGCCACGCAGGCGCGACTCGAGTTCCGCGATCTGAACAGTGACTGTGGGGGCAGCCAGGTGAAGGGCGCGCGCGGCATTGGCCAGGGAGCCGAGATCGGCGATGGCGACAAGGGTGCGCAGATGGTCGAGGCTCAGTTCACGCATGCCGCTAATTTAACTTTTCTTAATCCGGGGTTGCATATATTTAGCTGGAGCCATCGATGTCCTGTCCCTACGATCGCACGCCATGGACCTCAACATCTTCATCGACGGCGACCAGGGCACCACCGGCCTGGACCTGCAAAACCGCCTGCGGGGCGGGGAATTCCGCATCCGCACACTGCCTGCCGACTTGCGCAAGGACGCGGCCGCCCGACGGGTCGCGCTCAACGAGTGCGACATTGCCATCCTTTGCCTGCCCGATGCCGCGGCGCGCGACGCGGTGGCGATGATCGAGAACCCTTCGGTGCGTGTCATCGACGCCAGCTCGGCCCACCGCACCAGCCCGGGCTGGGTCTACGGCCTGCCGGAACTCGATGCGCTGCAAGGCGAACGCATCGCCTCGGCATTGCGGGTCACGAATCCGGGCTGCTATCCCACGGCTGCGGTCGCCCTGCTGCGCCCGTTGACTGATGCGGGCCTGTTGCCCGCCGGTTATCCGCTTGTCATCCATGCGGTCTCGGGCTATTCGGGCCAGGGCAGGGCAGGGGCGGAAGCGCACGAGGCCGTAACAAGGGCGGGAGCGGGGGCGGCGGCGCGTTCGTTGAAGGTCTATGGCCTTGCACTCGAGCACAAGCACGTGCCGGAAATCGAGGTCTATGCGGGCTTGGCGCAGCGGCCCCTCTTCGTGCCGGCCTATGCCAGCTACCGGCAGGGCATCGTGCTCACCATCGGCCTGCACGCGCGAATGCTTCCCGCCGATGCTTCGGGCGCACGCATCCACGAATGCCTGCTGGAGCGGTATCGCGATACGGCGCATGTGCGTGTGCTGCCGATGTCGTCTGCCGAGCCCATGACCGAACTGGATCCGCAAGTCCACAACGGCTTGAACGACATGAGCCTGGCCGTCGCATGCAATGAACGCACAGGCCAGATCGTCTTGAGCGCGGTTCTGGACAATCTGGGCAAGGGTGCCGCGGGCGCGGCCGTGCAGAACCTGCGGCTGATGGCGAGGGCTCATTCACTGCGCCTCATCAACGCCGTCGGGCAAGCCGCGAGCCAGCCCTAAGCCCCGACGCGTTCAGCCTGCTGCTTGATGAAGCTCGCCACGCGCCGCACGAGCGCCTGATTTCCGCCGGCAGACGCCACACTGGCCGCTGCATGAAGGCCAACCGTTTCGCCAATCGCAACGATGACTTTTTCCGCCGCGACGGCCGTCAGCCCGAAGTGCGGTGCCGCCTCACGCGCCAGCGCGAGGCTGGCCGCGTGCTGCCCCGGAAGAATGGCGAGTTCCTGATAACCGGTGTGGCCGCTCAACTGCATCACGAGGTCGAAGGCAGGCGCCAGACGCCACTTTCCGTCTTCGCCCCGCAACGCGCCATGGTTCTTGACGTGATCGTCGCTGTTGCCCACCGCCAGGTTGAACACCATGCGTCGGAACAACTCGGCCAGGTCTTCCTGCGGCTGCCGCGAGATGCGCCGCAGCAGCTGCGCCAGTTCGATGTAGCTCCCCCGGCTCGATTCATAAGGCACATCGAGCAGCGCCGAGGCCGAGAGGTAGTGAAAACGCCGCTCGTCGGTCACCGGCCCCGCGCGGTCGAAGCGCTCGACCAGCAAGGCGTGCCCTGACGCAAGGGGTTGCAGCAGAAAGGGCGGGACTTCGATGCCACAGGCATCGGCCACCCACAGTGTGGCTGCTTCGATCACTTCCACGTCGTGGTCATCCCCGCGCGATGCGAACTTGGCGATGCAGCGCCGGCCCTCGTGCGCAAAGGCCGTCTTGGGGCGTGCACCGCCAAGGCTGGCGCCGCGCAGCAACAGATGCATGTCGGGGCCTATGTCCATTCCGTCCTCGACGCGGCGCGAGGCTTCGGCGAGTTCCTGGAGCGACCAGAGCGTGGCCGGCGGCTCCTCGCTTCGGATGGGCAACGCTTCGGCAAACACCATGGCGCCGATGCGGTCCTCGTTGGTCAGGAGCAATGCATCGATGTCCGAGAGCGGCTTGCCCTGGCGGATCTCAAGCACCTTGCGGCCCCAGCTTTCGGGCAGTGCATCGCGCAGCGTGAGCGGCATGGCGCCGCCGTCGCGGATGCGGCGCTCGGCGAGCACGAAGGCGGCATCGCGCAGCGGCAGGTGCTCCGGGTTGAGCGGCGCGGCCGCGGGGTCTTCGAGGTAGCGGCGGCCGTAGGCGAATTCGCCGGACTCCACGACGCCTCGGCGAGCGACCTTCATCAAGCCGGCAGGTTGCACCTGCTCGCCCGTGTGCTGCGCGAGTCCGACGTAGATGCGGCGTTCGCCCTCGTCGTTGTCAGAAGTCACGCTCGCCCTCCGCAATCACACCGGCGGCGCCTTGCACGGCCGACCTGCGCACACGGCGTTTCGCGGCCAGTCCCGCGGGGGCCGGGGCCACGCCGTCGAGCGAGTCGATCTCGCCCAGAAGCCACAGCGCATGGACCAGCAGGCCGATGCTGGTGCCGGGCTTGCCCGATTCGAGGGCGCGCAGGGTGTTGGGGGAGCACAGCAGCCGCTCGGCCATTTCAGCGACTGTCCATTCGCGGTGCACCCTGTGCGCGCGAAGGCGCAAGCCGAGCCTTTCAATGGGCTCGACGGTCTGCGAGGGAAGGGCGGAAAGGCTATGACTGCTTTTTGACATCAATAAAATGACTATTAAACGGCTTAAGAGTCATTTTATTGCGTATTTATCGATATAGAAAGGCGTCTACCCGGACAAGCCCGGCGCCTGAACGTCACGCTGCTGCAGCACCACGAGGTCGCTCTCGTCCTTGAGCGCGACGCCGGTCAACCCCCGGCTCAGCGATTCGCGCATCAGCCACGCGAGCTTGAACGCGGCGGCCTCGCAGGGCAGGCCTTCGGGCCGGACGTTCGATATGCAGTTGCGCTCGGCGTCGTGCCGCCCGCGTTTGGGTGAATGGGTCAGGTAGATGCCCAGGCTGTCGGGCGAACTCAGGCCCGGCCGCTCGCCGATCAGCATCACGGAGAGTGCCGCGCCGAACAGTTCACCCACTTCGTCGGCCAGTGCCACGCGGGCCTGCGTGGCGATGACCACGGGCGCGAAGCTGGTGTGCGCTGGCAGCTGCGAGCGCAGGGCGGCCAGCAGCGGTGCGGCATGGCGCGCCACCGCCAGCGAGGAGAGCCCATCGCCGATGACGACACAGACATCGCAACCGTAGCGCCGGTCGCCCAGCAGGCGCGTGGCGTCGTCTTCATCGAGCCGCCGGCCAAGGTCGGGTCGCCGCAGGTATTCGGTGCGGTCCGCCGCCTGGCTGCGCGCGCGCGCCACCTGCCAGTGCTGTGCGGTCAGCGCGGCGTGGAGCGCATCGACGTCCAGCGCCGCATGGATGGCATCGCGCGCCATCGCATGCGCCCAGCCGAAACGCAGCGTTTCGTCGGTCGGCATGCCGGCGCCGGCGCGGCCCAGCGCCAGCCGCGCGGGCGTGGCCGAGCGCCATTGCGCCCAGGGGTTGGGTGTGACGGCATCGCTCATGGTGCGAGGGCTGCGAGCCCGCTCATGCCGGCCAGCAGCCGGTTGGACGAAGGCGGCGCGAGCCGGCCTGCGCCGTCGGTGATCTGCATGCGCTGCAGCCAGGCCTCGAACTCGGGCGCGCGCTTCAGGCCCAGCGTCTCGCGCATGAACAGCGCGTCGTGGAACGAGGTGCTCTGGTAGTTGAGCATCACGTCGTCCGCGCCCGGAATGCCCATGATGAAGTTGATGCCCGCCGTGCCCAGCAGCACGAGCAGCGTGTCCATGTCGTCCTGGTCGGCCTCGGCGTGGTTGGTGTAGCAGATGTCGCAGCCGATGGGCAGGCCCAGCAGCTTGCCGCTGAAGTGGTCTTCCAGGCCCGCGCGAATGATCTGCTTGCCGTCGTACAGATACTCCGGCCCGATGAAGCCCACCACGGTGTTGATGAGGAAGGGCTTGTAGCGCCGCGCCAGCGCATAGGCGCGCACCTCGCAGGTCTGCTGGTCGACGCCGAAGTTGGCGTTGGCCGAGAGCGCACTGCCTTGTCCTGTCTCGAAGTATATGACGTTGTTGCCGATGGTGCCGCGCTTCAGGGACAGCGCCGCCGCATAGGCCTCGTCGAGCAGCTCGGGCGTCACGCCGAAAGAAAGGTTGGCCTTCTCTGTGCCTGCGATCGACTGGAACACCAGGTCCACCGGCGCGCCGGCTTCCGCGAGCTTGAGCGTGTTGGTCACGTGCGTGAGCACGCAGCTCTGCGTGGGAATCTCGAAGCGCTGGATCACCTCGTCGAGCATGTGCAGCAGCTGGCCCAGCACGGGCATGCTGTCCGATGCGGGGTTCAGGCCGATCACCGCATCGCCCGCGCCGTAGAGCAGGCCGTCGAGCGTGGAGGCGGCCACGCCGCGCAGGTCGTCGGTCGGGTGGTTGGGCTGCAGGCGCACGGCCAGGTGGCCGGGCAGGCCGATGGTGTCGCGAAAGCGGGTGACGACCGTGCACTTCTTCGCGACCGACACCAGGTCCTGGTTGCGCATCAGCTTGGACACGGCTGCCACCATCTCGGGCGTGAGGCCGGGTGCGAGCGCGGTCAGCGTGGCGGTGGTCGCTTGGTCTGACAGCAGCCAGTTGCGAAAGTCGCCGACCGTGAGGTGCGACACCGGCGCGAAGGCCTGCGCATCGTGGCTGTCGATGATGAGACGGGTGATGTTGTCGCTCTCGTAGGGAATCAACGCTTCCGTCAGGAACTGCTTGAGCGGCGTGTCGGCCAGCACATGGCGCGCGGCCATGCGCTGCTGCGCGGTGGCCGCGCCCACGCCCGCGAGGTAGTCGCCCGAACGCGCGGGGCTGGCCACGGCCATGACCTGCCTGAGGTCGTCGAAGGTGAAGGCCTGGCCGGCGATGGTGGTGCGGTAGCGCATCGTCTTTCGCTGGCCGTTCAGGCGTTGGTGGCCGACGAAGAAAGCATGTCGTCGGGCGCGGCCGCCTTGCGCTGCGCCGAGGTCAGCAGGAAGTAGCCGTAGGCCGCGGCCATCAGCACGAGAAACAGCACGGTCAGCATGAAGTTGAACCACACCATCGCGCCCAGGCAGACCACGCCCAGGCCCAGCGCGATGGCCGGGAACACGGGGTAGAAGGGCGCGCGGTAGGTGCGCAGCAGGTTCGGCTCGGTGCGGCGCAGCTTGAAGAGCGCGGCCATCGAGATCAGGTACATCACGATGGCGCCCAGCACGGCCATGGTCACGATGTTGGCGGTGAGCGTCTGCCCGCCTAACTGCACCCACTCGTCGCTGAAGATGGCCACCACGCCGATCACGCCGCCCGCCAGCAGCGCGCGGTGCGGGGTGTCGAAGCGCGGGCTCAGGCCGGCGAAGTAGCGCGGCAGGTAGCCCGCGCGCGCCAGCGCGAAGATCTGGCGCGAGTAGCCCATGATGATTCCGTGGAACGACGCAATGAGCCCGAACAGCCCGATCCACACCAGCATGTGCAGCCAGCCGCTGTTCTCGCCCACCACCGTCTTCATGGCCTGCGGCAGCGGGTCGTTGATGTTCGCCAGCTTGCGCCAGTCGCCCACGCCGCCCGCGAAGATCATCACGCCGAAGGCCAGCACCACCAGCGTGACGATGCCCGTGGTGTACGCGATGGGAATGGTGCGGTGCGGGTCGCGCGCCTCTTCGGCCGCCATGGCCGCGCCTTCGATGGCCAAAAAGAACCAGATCGCGAACGGTATGGACGCGAAGATGCCCGAGATGGCCGCCCCGTTCAGCACGTTGCCGCCGGCCCAGCCGTTGGCCGTGAAGTTGGCCATGGTCCAGCCCGGCGCGACCACGCCCATGAACACCAGCAGCTCGAAGATGGCCAGCACGGTCACGAAGAGCTCGAAGGCCGCCGCAATGCCCACGCCCACCCAGTTCAACCCGATGAAGATCACATACGCACCGAGCGCGAACCACTTCGGATTGATGCCGGGGAACTGCACGTTGAGGTACGCGCCGATGGCCAGCGCGATGGCCGGCGGCGCGAACACGAACTCGACAAGTGTCGCAAAGCCCGCCACGAAGCCGCCCGTGGGCCCGAAGGCGCGCCGCGCATAGGCGAAGGGCCCGCCCGCATGCGGAATGGCGGTCGACAGTTCGGTGAAGCTGAAGATGAAAGTGGTGTACATGGTGGCCACCAGCACCGTGGCGACCAGGAAACCGAGCGTGCCGGCGGTGTTCCAGCCGTAGCTCCAACCAAAGTACTCACCGGAGATGACAAGGCCGACTGCGATGCCCCAGAGCTGGAACGGACCGAGCACTTTCTTCAGATGGCCCGTGCCGGTGTGTGCGGCGGGTCGGGTCGGTCCGGTTGATTGGCCTGGCGTGGCTTCGGTGGAATGCATGGGGCTTTCCTCTCTTCGTGAATGGTGACAGTGCACATTCAGCAAAGCAAGGGCTGTTCCACCAAGGGCCACGCGGAGCGAAGGCACCGAATATCCCCTTACAGGGGTTGCGTGGGCGCTGGCCATAATCGGGGCCTTTCAACCCTCGAGGTGTTTCGTGAAGTCTTTTTTCTGTGCCGCGCTCGTGTCCGTTCTTGCTGTTCCCGCTGCCTTTGCGCAGTCTGCCCCGGTGACCACGCCCAGCGGCCTGATCTACCAGTCGCTCAAGGAGGGCACTGGCGCCTCGCCGCTGGCCACCGACGTGGTCAAGGTTCACTACCGCGGCACCTTCCCCGACACCGGCAAGGAGTTCGACAGTTCCTACAAGCGCGGCGAACCCACCGAGTTCCCGCTCAACGGCGTGATCCCGTGCTGGACCGAAGGCGTGCAGAAGATGAAGCCCGGCGGCAAGGCCAAGCTGACCTGCCCGCCGTCCATCGCCTACGGCGCGCGCGGCGCGGGCGGTGTGATTCCGCCGAACGCGACGCTGAACTTCGAAGTCGAGCTGGTGTCGGTCGCCAAGCGCTGACCGTCAGATCTGCGCCATGCCGCCGTCGACGAACAGCTCGATGCCGTTGACGAAGCTGCTGTCGTCGGAGGCAAGGAACACCACGGCCTTGGCGATTTCATCGGTCGTGCCCACCCGGCCCAACGGAATGTTCTGGGCCTGCACTTCGATGAAGCCCTTGACCTGCTCCGTCGTGAGGCCCAGCAGGTCGTAGCCTGCGGTGGGCACCACGCCCGGGCTGACCGCATTGACGCGAATGCCGGCGTCCTTCAGGTCCACCGTCCAGCTGCGCGCGAAGCTGCGCACTGCTGCCTTGGTTGCGCTGTAGACGCTGAAGGCCGGCGTGCCCTTGACGCTGGTGATCGATGCGTTCAGCACGATCGATGAACCCTGGGGCATCAGCGGCAGCGCCTTCTGCACCGTGAAAAGCAGGCCGCGCACATTGGTGCCGAAGGTCTTGTCGAAGTGCTCCTCGGTGATCTGCCCCAGCGGCAGCAGGCTGCCGCCGCCCGCGTTGGCGAACAGCACGTCGAGGCGGCCCTTTTCTTTCTGGATGGCGGCGTAGAGCCGGTCGAGGTCCTCGAGCTTCGACACATCGCCGAGCACGCCCGTCACGTTGCGGCCGATGGCCTTCACAGCCGCGTCGAGCTCTGCCTGGCGGCGGCCGGTGATGAACACGTGGGCGCCTTCGGCCACGAAGCGTTGCGCCGTGGCCAGGCCGATGCCGCTGGTGCCGCCGGTGACGAGGGCGATCTTGTTGCTGAGCTTGAGGGTCATGATGTCTTCCTTGAAGGTTGCCGCGATGCGGCGTTGTCGATGCAAGGAAGTTTGGGCGCGGTACCCGTTCGCACCAAGAGGCCAGGCAGCATTTGTCTATTCACCGATCGCCAACAATCCGGCGATGGACCCGATCACGGCCATGCGCGTGCGGTTCGTCACGGTGTGGGTGCCGCGATGATTGCCGGATCTTTACCTGAGCGCGCTGTCGCGATGGTCCTCCCATAATCCGCCGCTCGACCCTTGATCCAAAAGGGCGGCTTCAGGGAGGAGCATCACATGTCCGCATTCGGCAGTGCGCAAACGCGCACGCTCGACATCAGCAGCAGCGCCATTCCGGTGGTTCTTGGGCGCCCGGCGTTGGAGCCCGTTCGCCTGTCGGGCCGCGAAGGCTTGAACTCGCTGTTCGAGTACGAGTTGATGCTCAAGACGCCCGACGGGTCGAACCTTGGTGCAAGCCAGGCTGTGGACTTTGATCTGGACAGCTTCATCGGCTGCGAGATCACATGCCGTATCCAGCTCGACGGCGCAGGCCAGTTTGTTCCTGGCGCGGTCGGTGCGTCGGTCGATCACGTCGGCGCGGGCGTGCGCCAGATCACGGCCTTGATCACCGGTGCGGCCATGTGGGGGGAAGAGGGTCGCCATGTGCAGTACACGCTCACGCTGCGGCCCTGGCTGCATCTGGCCACGCTCACCACCGACTGCAAGATCTTCCAGAACAAGACCGTTGTCCAGATCCTCGATGAGCTGTTGAGCGCCCATGACTTCCCTGTCGACAAGCGCCTGATCGAGAGTTACCCCACACGCGACTATCAGGTTCAGTACAACGAGAGCGACTTCGAGTTCTTCAGCCGGCTGTGCCAGGAGTGGGGCATCAGCTACTTCTTCGAACACAGCGGCGACAAGCACCGCCTCGTGCTCATCGACAACTTGGGGGCGTACAAGAAGAACCATAGCGTTGCGTATCAGGAGGTCGAGTACCACGCGCCCGGATGGAAGGTCGATGCCGAGTACATCCATAGCTTCGTGCCGCACCACCAACTGACGAGCGGGCGGTACGCCAGCCGGGAATACGACTACACGCGACCGAGGGCCGACCTGGGCATCAGCCGCAGCGATCCAAGGCCAACGGGGCAGGCCGACGGCGAGGTTTATCAATGGCATGCAGGTGCGGGTGGCAGCCACTACGCCCAACCCAAGGCCGGCAGCGTCCAGCCGAACGACCCGCAGGGCGAAGGCCGCCAGTTGGCCCTGCTGCGCATGCAGGCGCTGCGCACCCATGGTGCCCGTGCCAAGGCCAGCGGGAATCTGCGCGGCATGGTGCCGGGCTGCAGCTTTCAATTGACGAAGCACCTGCGTGAGAAAGCAAATGTCCAGTACCTGATCCTGGACACCCGGCTCCTCATCGAAGATGTCGCACAGGACAGCCAGATCCGCGATGCCGCACCCGGCAGAAAACAGCACTGGAAGGTCGAGGTCGATTTCACCGCACACCCGATGGCCGAGCCGCTGCGCCCGGCGCCCACGCAAGCCAAGCCGTTCACCCGCGGTCCGCAATCCGCATTGGTGGTCGGGCCTGCGGGGCAGAACATCTGGACGGACGAACTGGGCCGCATCAAGGTCGAGTTTCCGTGGGACCGCATCGGTCAGAAGAACCAGTACAGCACCTGCTGGATACGGGTATCGAGCCCGTGGGCCGGCAACCAGTTGGGAGGCATCCAGATTCCGCGCATCGGCCAGGAAGTGATCGTCGACTTCTTCGGCGGAGACCCGGACCTGCCGATCTGCACCGGGCGCGCCTACAACCAGAACAACCTGCCGCCTTGGGCGTTGCCGGGGCAGCAGGCGCTGTCGGGTTTCAGGAGCCGGGAGCTGAACGAGGAAGGCGGTAACGGCGCGTCCGGGCGCTCGAACCATCTCACGCTCGACGACACGGCCGGCAAGATCCAGGCGCAGCTCAAGAGCGACCATCAGCACAGCCAGCTGAGCCTGGGACACATCACGCGCATCGAGGACAACGCGGGGCGTAAAGACGACCGGGGTGAAGGTTTCGAGCTGCGCACGGATGGTTGGGGAGCCTTGCGTGCGGAGAAGGGGTTGCTGATCTCGACGGACGGGCGCTCGAGCGCCATTGGCGGGCTGTTGAGCCGCGACGAACTGGTCGCCTGTCTGGAGCAGGCGCTGGCGATCGCCAGAGACCTGACGAGGGCGGCCGAAAAATGCGATGCAGGTGCGCGCGAAACGGCGCCGCAACAGGCCTTGAGCGAAGCTGCCGAAGCCCTCGGTCACGGCGCCAGCAACGAATCCAAAGCCCATGGCAATGCGCAGGGCGGCCAACCGGTGCTCGCCTTCAGCGGGGCGGCGGGCATTGCCAGCGTCACACCCAAGGACCACATCCAGTACGCAGGTTTGAACATCGACACCGTCGCCGGCCACAACCAGCAGCACTACGCAGACCAGTCGATCCTGCACACCGCGGGCAAGGACATCGGGCAGTTCGCGCGCACCGGCGACATCCGCGTCATCGCCAACGAAGGCAAGCTCATTCACCAGGCGCAGCACAACAGCGTGGAGATCACCGGTGAGAAGGCCGTCACGATCCAGTCCACGGAAGACGGCATCACCATCAAGGCGAAGAAGAGCATCACCCTGGCCCTGGACGACGGCACCTACTTGCGCATGGCCGGCGGCCGCGTCGTGTGGGGCATGACAGGCGAACACCTGGTGCAGACCGCCAACTACCGCATCAGCGGCCCCAGCACCATCGGCGTGGACTTTCCCAGCTTCATGCGTACCGACCAGGCGCAGCAGCTCAAGCTGCACCGCATCGGAGACAAAGCCGACGGCTTGCCCGGCCGCGCTTACAGCCTCGTCAAGGCCAGTGGTGGCGGCAGCGAAGCGCAATCCGGCGGTGATGCGATTTCCAAGCTCGACAAGGACAAGCCGTTCGATATCACTTGAACGACACCCAGCACTCGACAAGTCAAAAACACGAGGACATATGAAGAAGAAAAAACCACATTCATTCCCCTGCAAGAGCTGGATTTTCCAGCTCACGGCGATATCGGCCATGGCGTTGCTTTCCGGAGCCACGAAAGCGGACATCACTATCGCTCAGGCGCAAGCCATGGCCGAAAACAGCAACGCACAGACGGTCACGTTCTTGTTCGGGGTTCTAGGCGCTTGCGCAAGCGCATACCCAGAGACCCACGCTGATATTGTCAAAGCCATCCAGTCCATGGTCCCCGCAGGAGTGGAAGACGAAAAGGCGAACAACTTGATCAGCGCTTTCGGTCAATGCATGAGCAAAGAAGGCGGCCCGACCAAAAGCCAATGCAGCGATCTGGCAACGCAGTTGCCTCGTGGCAGTTTCGATCCGAACGACCCGCAATTTTTTCCGATGTTCATGGCCAGCCTGGAGAAGCTGGAGCCTTGCAGGAACAGGAAGTGACATGAAGCTGATTCCAATCGCCTGCGGTGCTTTGCTCATGTCGCTTCTCTTTGGGTGTTCTTTGCCAGAGCCCAGGTCGGAGGAGACGTCGGAGTCTGCGCCAGAAAGAAGCGTTGATTCATCGCGAGCATCAGGCATCGAGTCAGCCAAGAGCGGCCAAAACAATCTCCGCATTTCTTATCCCAACGGGGAAGTCGCCGTCAGAACGAGCGACGGGAAGATCGCACGTTTCAAAAGCGACGACCAGGGATTGATTCAGCTGCCCGATGGCGATCTTTTTGACCCTGAGAAGCTGGAAATCATGATGTGCCGGTCGTTGACCGGCTGTTCAGCGCCGAAGTTCTGATCTGAGCGCGGTGCGATGCATTGCTTGAGACACACGGCGTCCATTCGACCGACTTCAAACACAACGCAGGGAGAGAGTTTCATGAGCAAGATTGACTTCAGACCGGTGTGGCGACTGACCTTGGTCGCGCTGGTTATGGGTTTAGGCGCCTGTGCCCAGAGCGGCAGCCGTCCGAAGGTACTGCCCGCTGCGTCGTCCAAGCCGCCGCAAGTGGTTTACCGCATCGACGATCACCGGCACTTCGAACTTACGCCCGACGAGACATGCTTCGGCAACATGCTGTACTTCGTTGATACGGCCAAGGGCATTCGTTCGGAAGTAGTGACTTTCGACGCGGTAATGAACCGAACTACGCTCATCATCGACGCCGCCAACGATCAGTATTTGGTGGCGCCTGTGACGCGAGGGAGCATCAACTGTTCTTCGGGGGGCGGTGGATGCGGTGGCGACAAGATGCCCTATTCCACCGATGGAGGAAGGACGTGGCAAAGAGTGCAAGCTTCAACCAGTCACGACACCATGATCAGCGGATCGATGGCCTATCAAGCGACCGAATTCATCGGTTACAGCGCACCCGGGTTTGATAAGAAAAACATCATCCGAGAGGTCGTTTTCGATGGAATTGATTTAGCCAAAGACATCACCACTACAGGTGGCGTCAACGGCCCAAGACGAACCGAGGGCTACTGGAAGCGCGTCGAAAAATTCACCTTTAAGCCCCGCATCGCCCCCGTAGACACCAAGGTGCAATGCAAAGCCCAAGACAGCGGGAGCAGCAAATGAGCCAGGGCCAAGACCTGAGTTCGCTCACCCCTGTAGTACTCGATCCTGGCAAGCACCAATGGGTCGAATGCAAATCCACTGGCATCGACTACAAGCAGAACGAGCGCACGCGCATCCGCCGCCTGCGCTGGTTGTCCTCCGTCGTACTGGTGCTGGGATTGTGCGCCTGTGCACAGGCCGTCAGCCCTTCCAAAGTCCGGCCCGCTGCGTCGGCCAAGCCGCCGCAGGTGGTTTACCGCATCGACGATCACCGGCACTTTGAACTTACGCCCGACGAGACATGCTTCGGCAACATGCTGTACTTCGTGGACACCGCCAAGGGCATTCGTTCGGAAGTGGTGACCTTCGACGCGGTGATGAACCGAACCACGCTCATCATCGACGCCGCCAACGATCAGTATTTGGTGGCGCCTGTGACGCGAGGGGGCATCAACTGTTCTTCGGGGGGCGGTGGGTGCACGGCTGCCACGATGCCTTACTCCATCGATGGCGGCAGGACATGGAAACGCGTGTGGTCACCGGGGACCAGCGATGACCTGATGGTTGGCGGATCAACGGCGTATCAGTCCCGTTACCGCCCTGCGTATCGAATTACAAGCACGTACACACTGGATCTGACCATACCCGAGCCTCAAAGCAACGACTGGAAATTTCTGAATGACGAGCACTTCGTCTTCAAGCCCCGCATAGCCCAATTGGACACCAAGGTGCAATGCAAAGCCCAAGACAACAGGAGCAGCAAATGAGCCAGGACCAAGACCTGAGTTCGCTCACCCCTGTGGTACCTGATCCAGGCAAGCACCAATGGGTCAAAGGAAAATCCACAGGCACTGACGACAAGCAGAAGGAGCGCACGCACACAGTAGGAGTGCTGGACCTGATGCCGGGTGTCATCATCTTCGTACACGGGGTCAACTCCGATGGGGAGTGGTATTTTGACGCTTCTGAAGAGTTTGCAAAAGGATTGAACCAGAGGCTGGGCAGGGACGATCTGGAGCGACTGGTTCCTGACAAAGAAGGCAACAAGGACAAAGTCACTGCCAACCGGTATCTCAAGACCGACGAATCGGGCAAGCGAATCAGATCCCCCGTCATCCCCTTCTGGTGGGGCTATCAAACCCAGCCCACCGAACGCAAGATAGTCAAGGGCACAGACCAGCTCGGCAGCACCCCCGCCAGGACCGACTTCTACGGAAATCCCCTGCGCACCGACGGCGCCTGGGGTGGTGGCCCATTCCAGAACGGCGGCTCCGCACTCACCTCCTTCTGGCTGCCCACGGGATTTCGCAAAGATGTGCTGTTCGGCATGATCGACGTCAACACCATCAACCCCGTGGTCGGCCGCATGCTGTGCGACTGCCCGCCGCGGCTTTACTACGCGCATGCGGCGCGACGGCTGGCGAACCTGGTCAAGGACATTCGCAAGAACCTGCCCAACGAACCGATCAACATCGTCTCGCACAGCCAGGGCACCATCGTCGCGATGTGCGCGCTCTTCTTTCTCGGCGATGACGTTCGTGGGCCAGACACGTTGATTCTCAACAGTTCACCCTACCGCTTCGACACAGCAAAAACCGATTTCATCAGCGCTGCCGACGGCAGGCGCAGCGTGCAGCCCGAGCCCGCACGCGTTGCCACCTTCGTCAACGCCGCCAGGATCATGGCCGGGGCCACCAAGGGCTACCCGGCGCCGCCGGAGCCCAAGTTCGCGTGCACCGTCGAACACAAGCCGCGGCACGCCTACGACGACGCCGTGTATTGCCACAAGCCCGCCGACGCGCCGCAGTGGCAGGCAGAAATCGGCGGCAAGGTCGAAGACCCTGACGGCCCTCGCGGGCAAGACGGCAAGCCGTGGTGGAGCAATGCCAAGTTCGAGCGCAGCGACACGCGCGGCAAGCTGTTTGTCAACTTCAACCCCGGCGACCGCGTGATCGGCGTATCCGCCGTCTCCGGCATGGGCTGGCGCGGCATTCCGACGCGCTACATGGAGAAGGTCAACCAGGAAAAGAACGTGCAGCAGCGCCTTTTCGCGCGTGGCACCAATGGCGAGCACAACCCGCCCGTCGGCACCAAGCCCAACGGCATAGCGCTGCCCTACTTCTACAAACAGATCGTGCCTGTGACGGCTGACTCGAATGGCGAACCTGCGGGCGAACTAAGAGATTTGCGCTATCTGGATGGCAGCGAGCCCAATGCGATGTGGAAGCTCGATCCCGAAAAGATATTTGGGCTCGTGCCGGTGCAAGGGGATCTGAAACCCAAAAAGGATGGCGAGGTGGAGAGCGTCATCGTCAATGCACCGGAGGTGCCGCGACCATTGAATTTGCCTCAAAAATTCGATGGTAGCTATGTGAGATATGACGGCCAGGAAGGCACGACGCCAGATGGCACACCGGTACAACCAAACAGCGAACAACAGGAAGACTTCAAGGACGACGTGAGGTACCAGGAGCGGCAGACCGTCATGCGGCGCGACGAAAAGGGGCTGCCGACGCATGTGACCTACGAAAGCTGGGAAGAAGTCGAAAAGCGTCGCAGGAACAAGGTCGGCAAGGTTCTGGTATCACCGACCAATCACGCAGCCATACTGCGATTTTTCAACGACGACGACGGCAGCTCGCCAGTGGCAGATGTCCTCAGCTACGACGTCACGGTAGGCCTCGGCTACGCCTGGCACGACGAAGCGTACTGGAACTACCTGCTCGACCTGGCCGACTGGAAGAAGAGCGACCCGTACTACGCAACGGGCAAGCTGCCCGACGCCGACAAGACGATGCCGCCGGGCATCGTGGCTGGCAACGCGCCGGCATCTGCGGCGCGGTCGACTTCGAACCCGACGGGAGCGCTGTGATGGCAAGACGCTACCGCTATCAGCCCGCCGCCGCATCGCCCGCCAGGTTTTTGCATGTCTCGGGGGTGGGGCTGCGCGTGGACCATGTTCCCGCCGGCCCCCTGTGGGACCGCGTGCAACGCCGGGCATCGCCCGACGAAGACGCTGCCGCCCCGCCGCGTTCGCTGGACAGGTGCCATGACAACGCGGGCTTGTTCCGCAGTGCCGCACTTCGCGCCGCACTGACCCACCGTCCCAGGGACGGCGAGCGCGGCCGCTTCGTCGAAAACTACCCGTTGCCCACGCTGATGGCGCTTCCGGTGCCCACACGGCTCGCCGGCCCGGAACTGGCCGAATGGGGCCGCACGTACCAGAGCAGTGAGAGCACGCGCGGCGTTCCATGGCAATTGCACAGTGGCCCGGCGGGCATGGCGTTTCACCAACTGCGTTTCAACGGACGGCCGCGTTTCGAGCCAGCAGGGGTGGGCCTTTGGCTCTCGGCCTTCGAGGCTTTCGACACCCAGGGCGACCTCAACAGCCTGCTGGTGTGGGCCGAAGACGGCTACGCGGTGCGCGCTGAACTGGGCGGCTGGGAGAACCCGCGAGGTCAGCGCAGCGAGTCGCTGGAGGAAATTCTTGCGCGACCCAAGCGCGCCGGTCAGTTGCGCGACACCTTCTCGGGCCTGCTGCTGACGCGTCCCGAAGCGGCCGAGTGGTTGCGCGAGTGGTCGCTGCATGTGCGCGACGCCAGCCAGGACAGCAGTTTTCCCAACGGCGTGGTGGGTCGTGGCCCGCACGGCTTCGGCGGCCTGAGGTCGGAGGCCCATGACGGCGGCGCAAACCACCGTGTCTTGCCCGGTGATTTCAGACCGACGCCGAACGTGCCGGCGTTGTGGAGCCAACCCCAGTACGAGCAGTACGCGCAAATGCCGACGCTGGCGCTGCTGAGCAAACCTGAATTCGCTCGATTCGAAGCGGGCTTGTCGATCGACGTGCGCGCCGACGCAATCGAGGCCGCGCTGAAAGCCCTGCTGGACGGCCCCTTGCGTCAGCAGCCGCCAAAGCGATTGTTCTACAGCGTTGCACCGGACGGCAAAGACACCGCATTGCTCGCGCGCTGCATGGCCAAGGTGATACCGCAAAGTGGACTGATAGACGTGGGCGCGGGTTTTCGGCTGGACCAATGCCTTGGCGGAGAAATGGGCGCGGCGGGCATGAATGCAGCCATCGGGCTGGCAAGCATTGCCGTCTGGGAAACCGACGAGCCGGCTCTTGTGGTCAACCTGTGCGATGCGCGCGGAGCATTGGTCTTTGCGTTGCTGCCGCCGGGCGCCGAATACCGCCAGCGCTCGAATACGCGCACATACGTCATCTGAGCGCATGCGCTCTCACTGCAATCCCTGAAACACGACTGGAACCAATTTCGATGTCAGCCCAAACACTGATCCTCAAGCACGACCAATGGCGCAAGGGCCAGGGCGGCGCGCCTGCAGGCGTGGCCGGCCAGAGCGATGCAAATGTCTACGCAGGCCTGGACCTGAATCTCATCACCTTCTCGGCCAGCACATTCAGCGGCAGCGGCTTTTCGGCAACCACCTTTCTCGATGCCGCATGGACAGCTTGCCACTTCACCCACTGCACCTTCAGCCGCTGTGACCTGCAGCGCATTGCGGTCAGCGGCTGTACGTTCGAAGGCTGCACATTCACCGACAGCCTGTTTGCACGCGGCAGTTTCAGCGGCAGCAGCTTCATGGACTGCAGCTGGAACAACTTGAACTTCGACAATGCCCGCTGGAGCCAACTGAAAATCCTGGGATGCACGGGCACGCAGATTTCAGGCGATAACGTGCGGGGCGAGCAGGTGGACTTCACCGGGAGCCGCTTCGAAGAGATGCAACTCTCCAATGCACGGATCAACTGAGGGTCGACGGCGTTCAATCACCCCGGCTGGTACTGATACAACCAGGTCTCCGTCAGTGTCTGGTCCCCGTTCTTCAGGTACAGCCGCATGTCGATCGGCTCGTTGCCTTCCGGCGTGAAGTCGAACTGCGCGCGCCAGTGCCCTGGCACCCCGTTGGGCACGGCTTCGGCAAAGACGTACGAGAACTTGCCGCGCGCCGCCGTCAGCACCACCTCGGGCTTCACGCCGAAGGGCACCGTGGTCAGCGTCGGGCCGATGAACTCCACCATGAACTTGCGCACGCCCTGGGGCCTGGGTTGCCCCGGCTGGCCGCCACGACCGATGCGCGTGGCCACGCAGCGCGCGAGCGGCGACGGAAATGGCTCCTGGTCGGTCCAGTGCAGGCGGTATTGCAAGCTGTAGCTGGCGCCCGCCTTGGCGTCGGCCTTGGGCACCCAGAAGGCGACCACGTTGTCGTGGATCTCGTCGTCGGTCGGAATCTCGATGAGTTGCACCGAGCCCTCGCCCCAGTCGCCCAGCGGTTCGATCCACAGGCTCGGGCGCTTCTCGTAGTTCACGCCGTCCTGGTAATGGTCGAAGGCGCGGTCACGCTGCAGCAGGCCGAAGCCGCGCGGCTTGGTATCGGCGAAGGCGGAAGCGCGTGTCTGCGTCGGATTGTTCAGCGGGCGCCAGATGCGCTCGCCCGCGCCGTTCCAGATCGCCAGGCCGTCGGAGTCGTGCACCTCGGGGCGCCAGTCGATGGCGGTGGGCTTGATGGTTTCGGAGTACCAATACATCGACGTCAGCGGCACCAGGCCCAGGCGCGACACGTCGCGGCGCAGGAACATGCGCGCGTCGATGTCCATGATGACAGCCTTGTTGCGCTGCATGACGAACTTGAAGACGCCGGTGATGCTCGGGCCTTCGAGCAGCGCATAGACCGTCATCGAGGTGGTGTTGTTCGCGGCCGGCGTCTCGAAGTAGAAGCGCGTGAAGGTCGGGAACTCTTCCGCCTTGTCGGGCACCGCGACGTCGAGCGCCACGCCGCGCGCCGACAGGCCGTACTGGTACAGCTCGCCGATGGCGCGGAAGTACGACGCGCCGAGGAACGCGACCCAGTCGTTCTTCTGCCAGTCGAGCTTGCTCTGGTCGCCCAGGCGGCTTTCCTGCAAGCGGAAGCCCGCGAAGCCGGCGCCCGGGGGCAAGGCGCGTGCCGGGCTGTCGGGCGGCATCGAGAAGTACGAGGCGTTGTAGAGCACTTCGCGCGAGAAGGCGTCGCCGTCGGCGTTTTCCAGCACGTGCATGCGCACGGGGGTCTGGAAGAAGCGGCCGAGGTGAAAGAAGGTGACGGGGAATGCACCGGGCCCGTCGCTGAAGAGCGCGTTGGCGGGGTCGAACTTGATCTTTCCGTGGGCGTCGTAGTCGATGCGATCCAGAACCTCGGGTGCCAGGGGCGCGGCCGCCACGTAAGGCTGGGCCGCGAGCGCCTTGGCTTGCGCGAGCAGCGCGTCGAAGGAGAAGGGCGTGGGCTGGCTCAGTTGCAGCCCGTTGGCGGCCAGCGCCTCCTGGGGCAGTCCGAGCGCGGCGAGTGCGGCGGCTGCGCCACCGGCGGCAAGGAAGGATCGGCGATCAAGCATGTGGTTCTTGAGGGTTGCGAATCTTGCGAGTCTTTGTGGGAGGGAAATCGGTCGGGCCCCGCGTGAGCGAGCGTCGGAACCATCCTAATGCAGCACGAAGCGCAAGGGACTTTCTGCGACTTGGCCAACGCCTCAGCTTCACCCGCCGCGCGGGCGCGCCGCGTCAGCCATCCCGCGTAACCCGGGCCGGACAAAGCCGCCAATTCGCGAAATTGTGCGTTTATGTGTCGGCGTCGTCCGAGGCCCGCAGCTCGTACACCGCGTACAGCGAGACACCCAGGAGCATCAGGACCATCGGCGCGAACAGCGTGTAGGCCAGACCCATGCCCTGCAGCACCCGGTAGCTGCTGGCCAGTCGCAGGCGTGGGTGCGGCTGCGTCAGCTCGTCGGCGCGCCGGATGCCCCACTGGAATTCCGCGCCGGTGGTACGCACCGACGGATGTTGCTTCGCGCGTCCGACTCCCAGCCAGCACATGGCGTCGAACGCCAGCACCGAGCCCGCGGGGGCCCGCTCGCCGAAGGTGGCGAGCACGGCCTGCACCTGCGCGGGGGTCAGGTACATCAGCACGCCTTCGGTGAAGAGAAATACCGGAGCGGCGTCGCGCCCGGCCGGCAGCCCCAGCTGCTCCCACCAGCCGGGGGCGGTCAGGTCGAGTTCGCGCAGGTCGTGGCGCCCGTTCGTCTCGGGAATGAGTTCGCGGCGCAGTGCCAGCACTTCGGGGAGGTCGGCATCGGTCATGCGGCACCTGCCGTCGTCCAGCCACTGGAAGTAGTGGCTCAGGCCGCATCCCATGTTCACCACCCGCGCGCCGGGGTGCTGCTTGAGAAAGTTCATCGCCAGGCCGCGCAGGCGGCGCGTGCGCGAGAGGATGCTGTAGATCGTCGTGCGCTCTTCCGGCAGCGCCTGCCCGTCGTCACGGATCTTTTCCAGAATGCCGGCGGCGTAGGCGTCGCGCACGGCCACCTGGGGAAACATGCGGTCACCCGACGCGCGCGCGGCCAGGGGAATCCGCAAGGTGGAAGGAACGGCCGACAGGCCCCGCACGGGTTTGGGAAGTGTCATGAATGCTGAAGCAAAGCCAGGCGTCGAGTCTGGGCGCTGCGGCAGGGCGGGGCAAGTCAGTCTTTGGTTGTGCCTGCCGGTGCGCAGCGCGCATCCACGTAGGTCCGGCTTGCAGTCCCGACGCCAAAGTCACCCGCTCGCGGACCTGGCGCCGGTGGCCTCGGTGCGGGCTTCAGGGCTTGTCATCGGCAATGTCCAGGTTCAGGGGTTCCATCGGCCGTTGCGAAGACAAGGCCGGTGAAGGGGTGGGCGCAATCCACGCGGACCACACCTGGCCGGGCAACGCATGGTTGCGCGCCGGCGGGGACTCGGCCACGCTGCCCAGGCTGACGAAGCCGGCCAGAAATTCGTCGGGCTCGACGCCGAGTTCGGCGCCCAGCACCGGGTCGAAGCAGCGTTCGCCGCTGAGCATGATGGCGCCGAAGCCGAGCTGGTGCGCGGCGTTCAACAGGTTGCCCAGCGCGGCCCCGGCCGCCAGCCACTGCTCGCGCGCCGGCACCTTGCTGCGGGTGCGTGGCACCACGACAAAAGCCAGCAACACGGGCGGCCGTGTGGCGTGTTCGCGTGCGCGGCGCAGGTCGGCGCTCGAGGCGAGCGGGTCGCGGCGGCGCTTTTCCTCCTCGAAGCGGTCGGCCAGCGCGGCGCGCTGGCCTTCGCGGAACTCGACGACGCGCCAGGGGTGCAGCCCGCCGTGGTCGGGGGCGCGCAGGGCGGCCTGCAGGATCAGGTCGATGTGCTCGGGGTTCGGTCCGGGCGCGCGCAGCCGCTTGGGCGAGACCGAACGGCGCTCCAGCAGCGGGGCGATGGCGCTTTCCTGGCGAGCCGACTGCAGCTCGCGGTGCAGGTCCGAGCTGTTCTGCAGGACGCTGTGCGCCCAGGCCAGCACCTGCTCGCCCTGCGGCGTGAAGCCCTCGAAACGCGGGCCGGGCTCGACCAGCGCGCACCCGTATTCGGCCTCGAGCGCGCGAATGGCCTCCATCAGCGCCAGCTGCGAAACCTGGCTGGCCTGCGCGGCGCGCCCGAGGTGCCGTGTCTCGCCCAGCGCGATGAGGCAGCGAAGTTGACTGGTGATCATGGGGTGCGTGTTGTGGATGCGTCGATGCGGCGGCAATGCCGCGTTATATTTTAATGAGCATAGCGAGGCGCTGCATTGCCGGCTGCGATGTACCTCCGGTCCCGGCGGTTTGCCGGCGTCTTCTAGTGCGCAGGCGGTGTGCCGCGCTCCCGCGCGAGATGGCGGTAGACCGTGCTGCGGTGAACACCCAGCCGGCGCGCGGCCTTGGCCACGTCGTGCTCGCAAGCCTTGAGCGCCTGGTCGATGGCGTGGCGCGTGACGGCCACCAGCGGTTCGCTCAGCGGTGGCGGGGTGAATGCAGAGGCACTGGATGCGCATGGCGTGTCCACGGGCGCGTGCATGCCCTGCAAGTGGGCAGGCAGTGCCGCGGCCGTCACTGAATCCCCCGCATCGGCCAGCGCGGCGACGGCGCGCAGCGTGCTGCGCAGTT
This sequence comes from Variovorax monticola, assembly GCF_051216855.1. NCBI lineage: Bacteria > Pseudomonadati > Pseudomonadota > Betaproteobacteria > Burkholderiales > Comamonadaceae > Variovorax > Variovorax monticola. Next base: position 597,305 of record NZ_JBPJZP010000001.1, on the reverse strand, counting down.
CCCGCACGTTGCCCGGCCACCGGTAGGCCGCCAGCACCGCAAGCGCATCGCTCTCCAGCCGAAGCTGCTTGGCCGCGCCGCCCGATTCCATGAACATCCGCACGATCAGCGCGTGCCGGTCGCTGCGTTGGCTCAACGCAGGCAGGGCGACGGTGAACCCTGCCACCCGGTACATCAGGTCGGCGCGAAAACGCCCCGCAGCGACCAGCGCAGGCAGGTGGCCGTGCGTGGCACAGACCAGGTCGAAGTCCACCGCGACGCCCTGGCCGCCCCCCAGCGGCGTGACCACGCGTTCTTCGAGCACGCGGAGCAGCCGCGTCTGCAGGGCCAGCGGAATCTCCGCGATCTCGTCCAGGAACAACACGCCGCCATGGGCCTCCCGGATGCGGCCCGCCATGCCTTTGCGCCGGGCGCCGGTGAAGGCGCCTTCGTCGTAGCCGAACAGCTCCGACTCGATCAGCGTCTCGGGCAGCGAGGCGCAATCGACCGCCACGAACGGCCCCGCGCTGCGCCGGCTCGCAGCATGCAGGCGGCGCGAGAACACCTCCTTGCCGCTGCCGGTCTCGCCGTTCACCAGCACCGGGACGCCTTCGTTCAGCACGCGCACGGCCTTGTCGAGCAGCGGCTGCACGTCGTCCGCCGCTGGCGCCGGGCCCGGTGCCAAGGTCGTCCGCCGTGCGGTGGGGTTCGAACTGCCCGGCTTCTGGGAACGCTCCATCACCGTGGCAATCTGCCGCCCGCCGGGCAGCGTGAGCAGGCTGCGCCGGTGTTCCATGCGCGGCCAGTTCTCGCCGAGAAAAACCTCCGCATCGAGGTCGAGCAGCCCCTCCCACGAGCGGCCGAAGAGCTCGAGCGCCACCCGGTTGGCCGCGACGATGCGCCCACCCTCGATCACCATCAGCCCCTCGCGTGCGGTGCCTATCAGTGCGGGGCGCGCATGGAAGCGCAGCACGTGGCCCCTGGCCTCGGCCAGCAGCATGCGGTGTTCGACCTGTTGCGCCGCCATGCGCACCAGGCCCAGCGCATGCGGATTCACGCGCAGGGTTTCGCCCGAAATGTCGAGTGCACCCGCCACTTCGCCGCGGCCGGTGAAGATCGGTGCCGCCGCGCAGCCCAGGCCGCCGTTCTGCGACAGGTAGTGTTCGCCGCCCAGCACCATCAGCGCCTCGCGTTCGGCCAGCGCGGTGCCTATGGCGTTGGTACCGCGGTGGTCCTCCGACCATTCCACGCCGGGCTGCAGCGCGATGCGCTGGGCCTTGGGCAAAAAGTCGGGGCTGCCGACCTCCTCGAGGATCAGGCCGCTGGCGTCCGACAGGACCACCACGCAGCCGTTGCCGATCGCATGTTCGGCCAGCCCGTCGAGTTCGGGCTGCGCACAGTTCAGCAGCCGCATGGCTTGCTCGCGCCGTTCGCGCAGCAGCGCGAGTGCCATCGGCTCGGGGTCGATGGCCCGGTGGTCGACCGGGCGGCTGCGTTGCCACGAGCGCGAGATGTGCGGCGCAATCCACGGCGCCGGGTCGCGGCCCTGCCCGAAGAAGAGCTCGCGGGCCTGTTCCACCCTGACCGATGGCCACTGAGCTTCACCGTTCATGCGTGTCTCCGATAGGTTGTTCGCCTTGTGCGACATTCTAGTCGCTATGTTCGCGCATGCATGTCGCAGATTGCGAATGGAAACCCGCTGCCACACGCTGCAGCCGTGCGGAAGTACTCAGGGATTGTCCTGATCGCGTCGGGTACGTGGCTTGCAGTTGCTCATGCGGGTCGCCGCATGTCGCGCCACCACCACCCTGCACATGGAGACAAAGACATGGACATGCTCGAACCCGGAAAATTCGGTACCGCCGTGCCGTTCAAGAAGCGCTACGGCAACTTCATCGGCGGCGAATGGGTTGCGCCGGCGGACAACCAGTACTTCGAGAACATCACGCCCGTCACCGGCAAGGTCTTCTGCGAGGTGCCGCGCTCCACCGCGGCCGACATCGACCGCGCGCTGGACGCGGCCCACAAGGCCAAGGGCGCCTGGGGCCGCACCTCGACCACGGACCGCGCCAACATCCTCAACAAGATCGCCGACCGCATGCAGGAGAACCTGGCCTTGCTCGCCGCGGCAGAGACCTGGGACAACGGCAAGCCGATCCGCGAAACCACGGCGGCCGACCTGCCGCTGGCGGTGGACCACTTCCGCTACTTCGCCTCGTGCATCCGCTCGCAGGAAGGCGGCATCAGCGAGATCGACCACGAAACCTTCGCGTACCACTTCCACGAGCCCATCGGCGTGGTCGGCCAGATCATTCCGTGGAACTTTCCGATTTTGATGGCGGTGTGGAAGCTCGCGCCCGCGCTCGCGGCCGGCAATTGCGTGGTGCTCAAGCCCGCGGAGCAGACACCGGTGTCGATCCTGGTGCTGATGGAAATCATCGGCGACCTGCTGCCGCCGGGCGTGCTGAACGTGGTGAACGGCTTCGGCGTGGAGGCGGGCAAGCCGCTGGCATCGAGCAATCGCATCGGCAAGATCGCCTTCACCGGCGAAACCACCACCGGCCGGCTGATCTCGCAGTACGCGAGCCAGAACCTGATTCCGGTCACGCTGGAGCTGGGTGGCAAGTCGCCCAACGTGTTTTTTGCCGACGTGATGGACAAGGACGACGCCTTCTTCGACAAGGCGCTGGAGGGCTTCGCGATGTTCGCGCTGAACCAGGGCGAGGTGTGCACCTGCCCGTCGCGCGCGCTGATCCAGGAATCGATCTACGACCGTTTCATGGAACGTGCACTGAAGCGCGTGGCCGCCATCAAGCAGGGCAGCCCGCTGGACATGGCCACGATGATCGGCGCGCAGGCCTCGAGCGAGCAGCTCGAGAAGATCCTGTCGTACCTCGACATCGGCAGGCAGGAGGGCGCGCAGGTGCTGATCGGCGGCGAGCGCCAGAAGCTCGAAGGCGACCTGGCCGACGGCTACTACGTGAAGCCCACCGTGTTCAAGGGCCACAACAAGATGCGCATCTTCCAGGAAGAGATCTTCGGCCCGGTGGTGTCGGTCACCACCTTCAAGGACGAGGAAGAAGCGCTTTCCATCGCCAACGACACGCTGTACGGGCTGGGCGCCGGTGTATGGAGCCGCGACATGAACCGCGCCTTTCGCATGGGCAAGGGCATCCAGGCGGGCCGCGTGTGGACCAACTGCTACCACCACTACCCGGCGCACGCGGCCTTCGGTGGCTACAAGCAGTCGGGCATCGGGCGCGAGAACCACAAGATGATGCTCGACCACTACCAGCAGACCAAGAACCTGCTGGTGAGCTACAGCGAGAACAAGCTGGGCTTCTTCTGATGACAGGCGATGTCCTGCGCGTCACCGCGACCGATGCCGCGCTCGCGTTGATCGACAGGCTCGCCGCCAGGCACGGCCCGCTGATGTTCCATCAGTCGGGCGGCTGCTGCGACGGCAGCGCGCCCATGTGCTACGGGCGCGACGAGTTCATCGTGGGCGACTACGACAAGCTGCTGGGCCACATCGGCGGCATGCCGTTCTACATCAGCGGGCCGCAGTTCGAGTACTGGCAGCACACGCAACTGATCATCGACGTGGTGCCGGGGCGCGGCGGCATGTTTTCGCTGGAGGGGCCGGAGGGCTTGCGGTTCCTGACGCGCTCACGGCTGTTCACCGATGAGGAGTGGGCGGTGCTGGGCGCTGACGAGACGAAGTAGGGGCGTTGTGCCGTTCAGGGGCGCAGAAGGTGCTGCGCCAACAGTCGCGCCGCAGGCGACAGAACAGCTCCCGTCCTGGTCGCCATCAGCAACCGCCGCGTGGCCCACGCTTCCTTGAGTCGAACGACCTTCAGGTCGAGCGCGGCCACCTGCGCCTTGCAAGCCGCCAGCGGCACCACGCCGATGCCGAGGTTGGCCGCGATCATGTGGCACATCGCGTCGAAGCTGCGCACCTGCACGCGCAGGCGCATCGGTATGCCGGCCTGCTCGGCGGCGCGCGACGTCAGTTCCAGCAATGAACTGCTGCGGTTCAGCCCTACGAACTCGTGCGCGAGGCAGGTCTTGAAGTCGACCTGCTTTGCACGTGTGCGCGCCAGCGGATGTTGCTTTGCGCACAGCACCACCAGCTCGTCGGTCTGGAACGGCGCAACGTCGAGGCCGTAGGCAGGCGTGTTCTCGGCGAACACACCCACGTCGGCCAGGCCGTCGACCAGCGCGCGCACGATGTCGCCGCTCAGTTGCTCCTCGACCTCGACGCGGATGTCGGGGTGCTGCGCGAGAAAGGTCGCCAACGTCGTGGGCAGGAACTCCGTCAGCGCCGACATGTTGGCCCACAGCCGCACATGGCCGCGCGCGCCGCTCGAATAGTCTCCCAACTCGTTGCTGAACTGTTCGAAGCCCTGAAAGAGCCGCATCGCATGCTGCATCGCCACGTGGCCGGCGGGCGTGAGCGCGATGCCTTGCGCGCTGCGCTCGAGCAGCTTCGATCCTGTGGCCGCCTCGAAGTCCGAGAGCCGCCGGCTTGCCGCCGACAGCGCCAGGTGGCACGCCTGCGCGCCCTTGGTGATGCTGCCCGATTGCGCCACCGCGCAGAACAGGCGCAGTGTCACGAAATCGACGCGGGCAGGGTTGATCGGCTTGGGCATCGGCGAATTCTAGAGAGCGGGCAAGTGTCGGCGCCGCCGGACGAGAGGGCCTTCGCGTTTCGCGAAGGCCTGCTGCCGTCAAAGCAATTCCGCGCCGCGCGATCTGTTCCTAGAGTGGGGCCAACCCCACATGGAGACAAACGCAAACATGAATGCCCTCGAAGGCCTGAAGGTGCTGGAGCTCGGCCAGCTCATTGCCGGTCCTTTCGCCGGCAAGACGCTGGCGGAGTTCGGCGCCGATGTGATCAAGGTCGAGCCGGCCGGCGTGGGCGACCCGCTGCGCAAGTGGCGGCTGCTGCGCGACGGCACCTCGGTGTGGTGGGAGGTGCAGTCGCGCAACAAGCGCTCGGTGTGCCTCGACCTGCGCAGCGCGGAGGGGCAGCAGGCCGTGCGTGCGCTGGCGCTCGAGGCCGATGTGCTGATCGAGAACTTCAAGCCCGGCACGCTCGAAGGCTGGGGCCTGGGCTGGGATCAGCTGCATGCATTGAACCCCCGGCTCATCATGCTGCGCATCTCGGGCTACGGGCAGACCGGGCCGTACCGTGACAAGCCCGGCTTCGGCGTGCTCGGCGAGTCGATGGGCGGGCTGCGCTACCTGAGCGGCGAGCCGGGGCGGGTGCCGGTGCGCGTGGGGGTGTCACTGGGCGACACGCTTTCCGCGCTGCACGGCGTGATCGGCGTGCTGACCGCGCTGCACCACCGCACGGCGCACGGCGGCGAAGGGCAGTTCATCGACGTGGCGTTGTACGAGTCGGTGTTCAACGTCACGGAAAGCCTGCTGCCGGAGTACGACGCCTTCGGCGCGGTGCGCGAGCGCGCCGGCAGTGCGCTGCCAGGCATTGCGCCGACCAATGCCTACCGCTGCAACGACGGGCACTACGTGCTGGTGGCCGGCAACGGAGACAGCATTTTTCGTCGGCTGATGCGCGCCATCGATCGCGCGGATCTCGAGAACGACGAAGCGCTGCGGCACAACGACGGCCGCGTGCGGCGCGTGGAAGAAATCGATGCCGCCATCGAGGCATGGACACAGCAGCGCAGCCGCGACGAGGCGCTGGCCGCACTCGATGCGGCCGGCGTGCCCGTCGGGCGCATCTACACCGTGGCCGACATCGCGAGCGATCCGCAGTACCTGTCGCGCGAGATGATCGTGGAGACATCCACCTCCGACGGCGCCACGCTGAAGGTGCCCGGCGTGGTGCCCAAGCTCAGTGCCACGCCGGGCCGCATCGCCCACCCTGCGCCGCGTCTCGGCGAGCACACCGGCGACCTGCAGGGCGTCGGCTGGCCGGCGCGCCGCGGCGAAAGGAGCGTCGCATGAACGCGGGCAACGGCATGCGGCTGCACATCAACGAGGTCGCCACGCGCGACGGCTTCCAGATGGAAAGCCGCTTCATTCCCACCGACGACAAGGTCGCGCTGATCGACCGGCTCGGCGCGCTGGGCTACGCCAAGATCGAGGTCACTTCGTTCACTTCTGCCAAGGCGATTCCTGCGCTGCGCGACAGCGAGGAGGTCATGCAGCGCATCGCGCGCCGCCCCGGCGTGGTCTACACGGCGCTGGTACCGAACGTGCGCGGCGCCGAGCGCGCGCTGGAAAGCCGCATCGACGAGTTCAACATCGTCATGTCGGTGAGCGAGACGCACAACCTGTCGAACCTGCGCATGACGCGTGAGCAGTCCTTCGCGCAACTGGCCGACGTCGTCGCGTTGGCGAAGCAGGCCGCAGTGCCTGTCAACGTGTCGCTGTCCTGTGTTTTCGGCTGCCCGATGGAGGGCGAGGTGCAGCTGGCCACGGTGCAGGGCTGGATCGAGCGTTTCGCGGCGCTTCAGGTGCAGGGCATCACGTTGTGCGACACCACCGGCATGGCGTATCCCACGCAGGTGCAGGCCGTGTGCGAGGCGGTCATCGCTTTGCATCCCGTCATGAACTGGACCGCCCACTTCCACAACACGCGCGGCATGGGCCTCGCGAACACCGTGGCCGCCGTCGGGGCCGGCATTTACCGGCTCGACATGTCGCTGGGCGGCATCGGCGGTTGCCCCTATGCACCCGGTGCCACCGGCAACGTGGCGACGGAAGACGTGGTCCACATGCTGCAGTGCATGGGTTTCGACACCGGCATGGACCTGGACGGCCTGATTGCCGCCGCCGCCGAACTGCAATCGCTCCTCCGGCACGAACTGTCGAGCCAGGTCTCGCGCGCAGGCCACAGGCTCGCGCACCATGCGCCGCCATCGGACTTCAACGACATCGTCGAGCGCGCGCTGGCGCGCGAACAGAAGGAGCTTCTCTCATGATCGACCACCTGGACCATCTCGTGCTCACCACCGCGCATGAGGAGGCGTGCATCCGCTTCTACGTCGATGTGCTCGGCATGTCGCTGGAAAGCTTCGGCGCCGGCCGCAAGGCCTTTCGCTTCGGCCAGCAGAAGATCAACCTGCACTTGAAAGGCCACGAGTTCGAGCCCAAGGCGCAGTTGCCCACGCCGGGTTCGCTGGACCTGTGCTTCATTGCCAGCGTGCCGCTCGACGCGGTCATCGCGCGGCTGAAGGACCGGGGCGTGCCCATCCTCGAGGGCCCGGTGATGCGCACCGGCGCCACCGCGCGCATTCGCTCGGTCTATGTGCGCGACCCCGACCTGAACCTGATCGAGATCTCGGAGCTTGCGCCCTGAAGGGTGCGTGGCCCAGGACAGACAACATAAAACCACCGGAGACAAACCATGACATCCACTCACCGCCTTCTTGTGGCAGGCCTTGCGCTGGCCGCGTCGTGCGCCTTCGCCGACGCCTGGCCTTCGAAACCGATCACCTTCGTCGTGCCCACGGCGCCGGCCGGCTCCACCGACATCATGGCCCGCCTGGTCGGCGAGCCGCTGCAGCGCGCGTTGGGCCAGCCTGTGGTGGTCGACAACAAGCCCGGTGCCAGTGGCAACATCGGCGCCGAGTTCGTGGCGCGCGCCGCGCCCGACGGCTACACGCTGCTGATGCAGTACTCGGGCTACCACGTCGGCAACCCGTCGCTCTATCCGAACATCAAGTGGAGTCCGACGAAAGACTTCGTGCCGGTGGCCATGGTGATGCGCGCGCCGCACGTGGTCGCGGTGAGCGGCAAGCTGCCCGTGAACTCGATGAAGGAGCTCATCGCCTACGGCAAGAAGAAGGAGGGCGGCTTGTTCTACGCCTCGTCGGGCAACGGCTCGATCCAGCACATCGCGGGTGAGTTGCTGGGACGCCAGGCCAGGGAGCCCATGACGCACGTGCCTTACAAGGGATCGGGCCCGGCCATCAACGACCTGATCTCGGGCAACGTCGACATGTTCATCACCACGCCGCCCTCGGTCATCGGCCACTTCACGAGCGGACGCATCAAGGCGCTGGCGTACACCGGCAGCAAGCGGCATCCGTCGATGCCCAACGTGCCGACCTCGGCCGAGGCGGGTTTGCCGGGCTACGAGGTGGAGTCGTGGTTCGCGGTGTTCGCGCCCGCGAAAACGCCGCCTGAAGTGGTGGCAAGGCTCAGCGCGGAGATCAGGAAGATCGTGGAGAGCGAGTCGTTCCGCAAGAAGGTGGACGACCAGGGCGCCTTCGCGACCTACATGGATTCGCCGACGCTAGCTAAGTTCGTCGACCAGGAGCTGGCGGCCTGGTCGAAGGTCATCAAGGCGGCGGACATCAAGCCCGACTGACGACCGCGCCTCGGAGCTGCTACAGCTTGACGTTGATGATCGACAGGATGATGGCCGAGAGCGTGAGCGCCACCGGCAGCTTCTGCACGGCCAGCGCATGCGCACGCGCGGCCGTCACCTGGGTTTGCAGCAGCAGGCTTCTTTCGGAATGAAGGGATGTGGACATTTCAGACTCCTTGGACGATGTGCGGGCGGCTTGCCCGCATGCCTCCAAGATAGGCCTCGATCGGTGTGCCGAAGCGCCCCTTTCGAGGATGCGGCGTTTCCGTTTTGGCAACGATCCGGCGTGAAGCCGGGCGCGCAGGACGAAGAAGGAACCAATTCCGGAGCCAGGCATTCGATAGACCGCTGCGGCTGTGTCCGGGCCGTCCTCGGGCTTCGTCAGCTCGCACTGAAGTCCGAACGGGGCACCGCTCAGCCCGCAATGAGCTTTTGCACCAGCTCCGCCGTCGTCGCCGCCGCGTACTTGCGCATCAGCCGTGCCCGGTGCAACTCCACCGTGCGGTGGCTGATGCCCAGCGCCTTGCCTATTTCCTTGGACGTGAGCCCGCGCATCACCTGGGCGGCCACCTCGCGTTCGCGCGGCGTGAGTTCGGCCTTCACGGCGCGGCGCGAGCCCAGGTCCTCGAAGGTCCAGATGCCGGCTTCGTGCGGCGCCTCGCGGTTCATGGCGTGGCCGGTGACGTGGCACCAGAAAGTTTCGCCGGCCATGGCGCCGTGCGGCCCGCCCAGCCGCTTCATCATGCGGTTGTCGGCGTAGTGCCCGCTGGCGTTCAGGAAGGGCTCCATGCGCTTGCCGATGCGCTCGAATTCGGCCACGCTGGGGTACAGGATGCTGAAAGAATGCCCCACCAGCGCCGGGGGCGTTGCGCCGAAGATTTCGCACACGCGCAGGTTGCAGGCGACGATGGTGCGGTTGCTCGACACCACCATGCCCACGGGCGCGTGGTCGAAAGCCAGCCGATAGTCGATCTCAGGCATCAGGGGTCACCATTACGAAATACTACGTATGCGGGTACGTAGTATGGTTCAAGGCTTTCCCACCCACTCCCATTCATCCATCAAGGAGCCCGAGTGAACAAGATCTATCCCTCCGCCGACGCGGCACTCAAGGGCGTCGTGGCCGACGGGCAGATGCTCGCGGTCGGCGGCTTCGGCCTGTGCGGCATTCCCGAAGCGCTGATCGATGCGCTCAAGGACACCGGCGTGCAGAACCTCACCGTGGTGTCGAACAACGCGGGCGTCGACGGTTTCGGCCTCGGCAAGCTGCTCGAAACGCGCCAGATCAAGAAGATGGTCGCCTCCTACGTGGGCGAGAACAAGGAGTTCGAGCGCCAGTACCTGGCCGGCGAACTCGAGCTCGAATTCACGCCCCAGGGCACGCTGGCCGAGAAGCTGCGCGCCGGCGGCGCGGGCATTCCGGCCTTCTTCACCAAGACCGGCGTGGGCACGCAAGTGGCCGAAGGCAAGGAACTGCGCGAGTTCAACGGCGAAACCTACGTGATGGAGCATTCGCTGGTGCCCGACGTGGCGCTGGTGAAGGCCGACGTGGCCGACAAGTCGGGCAACCTGCGCTTTCGCCTGACGGCGCGCAACTTCAATCCGGCCGCCGCCATGGCCGGCAAGATCTGCATCGTGGAGGTCGAGAAGATCGTCGAAGTGGGCGAGCTGGCCCCCGACGACATCCACCTGCCGGGCATCTACGTGCACCGCATCGTGCTCAACGCCAACCCCGAGAAGCGCATCGAGAAGCGCACCGTGAGCGCCGCAGCACCGGTGGACGCCGACGCTGCCAAGGTCGAGGCCCAGGCCGTGATCGCGCAGGCCGCCGCCACCTCCGACGTGCCCGTACCGACGGTGCCCGCCAACAAGAAAGAAGGAGCCTGATATGAAGTACCCCCACGTTCGGCACTCCGTGTCCTCTCTGCCCCCCAAGGGGGCGCAAGCCTCCCTTGAGGCGGCTCGGCGGGAGGCTTGATATGCCCTGGACCCAAGACCAGATGGCGGCCCGTGCCGCGCAAGAACTCGAAGACGGCTTCTACGTCAACCTGGGCATCGGCATTCCGACGCTGGTGGCCAACCACACCGGCACCAAGGAAGTGTGGCTGCAGAGCGAGAACGGCATGCTCGGCATCGGCCCGTTCCCGACCGAAGACAACGTGGACGCCGACCTGATCAACGCCGGCAAGCAGACCGTGACGACGCTGCCCGGCTCGGCCATCTTCGGCAGCCATGACAGCTTCGCGATGATCCGCGGCGGCAAGATCAACCTGTCGATCCTGGGCGCCATGCAGGTGAGCGCCAAGGGCGACCTCGCCAACTGGATGATTCCCGGCAAGATGGTCAAGGGCATGGGCGGCGCGATGGACCTGGTGGCCGGTGTGAAGCGCGTGATCGTGCTGATGGAACACGTGGCGAAGAAGAAGGACGGCACCGAGGACCTGAAGATTCTCGAGGCCTGCACGCTGCCGCTGACCGGCGTGGGCGTGGTCGACCGAATCATCACCGACCTGGCCGTGCTGGACGTGGTGCCCGAGGGCCTGAAGGTCGTCGAACTGGCGCCCGGCGTCACCTTCGACGCGCTGCAGGCCAAGACCGGCGCCAAGCTGATCCATTAAGGCTGCGAACGCAACGACAACGATGGGCAGGGCCGCGAGAGCGGGCCCTGCCTTTTTGCTTTGAAGCGATGGAAAGATGAAGAAGGAGATGGCAATGGATGCAATGGAAGTTCTGGGCAGCCTCTGGCGGCGGGCGGGCCTGCCACCGGACGCCCTGTCGTACGCGCGGCTTTCGGGCACCGACCCGGTGCTGCCGTCGTCCTTCGCGGTCGGCACCGCCGCGCAGAGCACCATCGCGGCGGCCGCGCTCGCAGCCTGCGAGCTGGGGCACCTGCGCGGTACCGCGCGCCAGCAGGTCCGCGTCGACATGCAGCACGCAGCGCTCGATTGCTGCGGCTGGTTCAGCCTGGACGGCCGCGTGCCCGACCTGTGGGACACCTTCTCGGGGCTGTACCGCTGCGCTGATGGCTGGGTGCGCATTCATGCCAACTTTGCGCACCACCGCGACGGCGCGCTGCGGCTGATGAAGCTGGACCCCGCCGCCTGCACGCGTGCCGATGCCGAGGCGGTGATGTCCACCTGGCGCGCGCATGAATTCGAGGACGCCGCCGCCGCGCAAGGGCTGGTAGCCACCGCGCTGCGTCGCTTCGACGAATGGGACGCCACGCCGCAGGGGCAGGCCGTTGCGGCGCAGCCGCTCTTCACCATCGAACGCATCGGCGACGCGCCGTCGCTCGCACTGCCGCCGCTGCGCGAAGACCAGCGGCCGCTGACCGGCGTGCGCGTGCTCGACCTCACGCGCATCCTCGCGGGCCCCGTGGGCGGCCGTGCGCTCGCGGCGTATGGCGCCGACGTGATGCTCGTCAATTCACCGCACCTGCCGAACATCGAATCCATCGCCGACACCAGCCGCGGCAAGCTGTCGGCGCATGTGGACCTGCGCACCGACGAAGGCCATGCGGCGCTGGGCCGACTTGTCGCCGATGCGCATGTCTTCGTGCAGGGCTACCGGCCCGGTGGCGTCGCATCGCTGGGTTTCGGGCCGGCGGAACTGGCGCGGTTGCGGCCCGGCATCGTGAGCGTGTCTCTCACGGCCTACGGCACGCAGGGGCCGTGGGCCGGCCGGCGCGGGTTCGATTCGCTGGTGCAGACGGCCATGGGCTTCAACCACGCCGAGGGCGAGGCTGCGGGCGACGGCAAGCCCAAGCCGCTGCCCATGCAGATCCTCGACGAGGCCACCGGCTACCTCATCGCCTTCGGTGCCGCCGCCGCGCTGTGGCGCCAGCAACAGGAGGGCGGCAGCTGGCACGTGCAGGTGTCGCTGGCGCAGACCGGGCAGTGGTTGCGCAGCCTGGCGCGCGTACCCGGCGGGCTGTCGACCGCCAGGCCCGACTTGCAGCCCTACGTCGAAACCTCGGACTCCGGCTTCGGCAAGCTGGCCGCGCTGCGCCACGGCGCGCAACTGTCCCGCACGCCCGCCGCATGGCCGCGTCCTTCGATGCCGCCGGGCAGCCATCCGCCCGTGTGGCCGGCTGGTGTGGGGGAGTGAGAAACTGGGCGCATGCCTTATTTCGACATCGACAACCTGCAAGCCGTTTTTCTCGACGACGAGGCGCTGCGCGCGCGCCATCTGCAGCGCAAGCCCTGCGGCCCGTTGAACCTCACGAGCGGGCGCATCGTGGCGTGCGACCCGCTGGTGCAGCCCGAGCGCGCGCCTTTTGCGCGCGAACTGCGGCAACGCGGCGCCTTCCCCGTCGACGTGCTGCACGACAAGGGTGAGCACGCTCTGGCGGTGCTGTGGCTGCGTGAGCGCGGCGGTGTGCGCGCCGCCGACCTGCGCTGGGAGATGGCGCTGCTCGACGGGCAGTCGCTGGAGACGCTCGACACCTTGGGTGAGGGCGAGTTCTACGGCTACCCGGTGGATGCGGGCGTCGGCTGCTTCATGGACACCGATGCCGCCGCCGCCATGGCCGAGCGCGACCAGCGCGAAGCCGCCGACCCCGACTACGTGAGCTACTACGACGATGTGCTCGCCGGCGAGATGGGCGACGCCGACACCGTCGACCACTACCCGCTGGGCGCGGGCTCTGTGAGCAACACGGTGATCTTCCGCTCGGGCTGGGGTGACGGCAGCTACCCCAGCTTTTGGGCGCTCGATGCGGCGGGCGACCCGGTGGCGCTGGTGACCGACTTCATGACCATGACCGGCGGCGACGCGCGCGACGAGAACGACAAGCGCGGCGATGCGTACAAGGCCAGCCTCTCGCCCGGGAAGCTGGCCGCGCTCGAGGCACTGGGTGCGGCGGCGGTGGCCGGCGACGCGGCCGCCATCGGCCCACTGCTTGCCGCTGGCTCGGCGGGCGCGAACGAGATCGTTCCCTCTCTGGGCGAAACCGCCCTCATGAGCGCCATTCGCATGAACCGGCTCGACGCGCTGCGCGTGCTGCTGGGCGGCGTGGCCGGCCTGCCGGTGCCGCCGCAGTTCTACACGGTGGACGAGGAGGAGAGCTACCTGGACTATGCGCGGCGTCTCAAGAAGCCGCGTGTGCCTGGACTGATCGAATTGCTTGAGCAGGCCGAGTCCAAAGTCGCCGAACGGCCGCCGCGGCCCGGCCTCTGGAAGCGCATGTTTTCTTGACCCGTAGGAACGGACGATGAGCAGATACGAAGGAAGGCCGCTGCTGCGGCTGGTGGATTGCCTGGTGCTGGACGCCATCGACCAGCTCGACGACGAGAAGCGCGCCACGCTCGAAGCGCTGGAGCCCCGGCTCGCACAGACGTTCATGGCCAGCGGCACCTGGCAGGAGATGGTCGGCACGCAGATGGGCTTTGCCGACGACGTGCCCGACAAGATCCGCCATTTCTGGCGCCGCTACCTCGACCATGCGGAAAAGCACGACGAGCGTATCGACCCGCAGGCCTTCGTGGTCGACTTCGTGGCGCAGAACTTCCCGGACATCGCGCCGCCGCGGCGCTGAGCTCAGGCGTCGGGCAACAGCAGCGGCCGCTGCGCCTGCGCCGTCTCGCGCAGGAACTCCCAGATGGCCTGCATGCGCCCCAGGTGCTTGGTCTCCGCAGGCATCGACATCCAGAACGTGCGCGTGAAGTTCGCCTGTCCGGGCAGCACCGGCTTCAGCGCGCCGTCTTTCTCCGCAATGAAGGCCGGCAGCACCGCAATGCCGGCACCCGCCGCCACCGCGCTGTGCTGTGCCAGCACGCTGGTGCTGCGCAGCGCGAAGGTGTCGGGGCGGTGCAGTTCGTCGAGGTACTGCAACTCCTTGCTGAAGAGCAGGTCGTCCACGTAGCTGATGAAGGTGTGGCCGCGCAGGTCTTCGCGTGTCTTGACGGGCTTGTGCGCGGCCAGGTACTTCTTCGACGCGTAGAGCCGCAGCGTGTAGTCGCTCAGCTTGGTGACCACCACCGGCCCGCGCGCCGGGCGTTCCAGCGAGATCACGATGTCGGCCTCGCGCCGCGACAGGTGCACCAGGCGCGGCATGGCCAGCAGGTCGATGGTGAGCCTGGGGTGCTGCGCCGCGAACAGCGCCAGCTGCGGTGCAAGCACCACGGTGCCGAAGCCCTCCGTCGCGCCGATGCGCACCAGGCCCGACAGCCCTTCCTGCGAGGCCGGCGCCGTGCTCTCGACCGCCCGGAAGGCGCTTTCCATCGCCTCGACCTGCGGCTGCAGCCGGCGGCCCGCTTCGGTGAGCCGGTGGCCGCCCGATTCGCGCGAGAACAGCGGCGCGCCCACCTCTTTCTCTAGCGCCTGGATGCGGCGCGCGACCGTGGTGTGGTCGACCTCGAGCCGGCGTGCCGCGCTCATCAGCGTGCCCGAGCGGGCGAGTTCCAGGAAGTAGCGCAGGTTGTCCCAGTCCATGTGCCTTCGTCTCTCCAGTTGCTTGCCGTTGGGGCTCTGCATTTTTGCAAAGCACCCGCGCATATTTGTCTATTGTCATGGCAAATCTGCAAAGCTAGGATGCACGGCTGAACCGGTCAGACCGGTATCCGCTTTTGCAGAACCTACAGGATCACAGGAGACAAAACCCATGGACGCCACCACCACCACGCCCCGAGCCCCGACCGCACCGGTCGCCCAGGTCGCCACCGTCAAGCTCCTGATCGGCGGCAAGCTCGTCGAATCCAGGACCACCGAATGGCGCGACGTCGTCAATCCGGCCACGCAGCAGGTGCTGGCCCGCGTGCCGTTCGCGACCCCGGCCGAACTCGATGCCGCCGTGGCCTCCGCCAAGGAAGCCTTCAAGACCTGGCGCAAGACCCCCATCGGCGCGCGCGCCCGCATCTTCCTGAAGCTGCAGCAGCTCATTCGCGAGAACATGGGCGAACTGGCCGCCATCCTCACGGCCGAACAAGGCAAGACCCTGCCCGACGCCGAGGGCGACGTGTTCCGCGGCCTCGAAGTGGTGGAGCACGCATCGAACATCGGCAACCTGCAGCTCGGCGAGCTGGCCAACAACGTGGCCAACGGTGTGGACACCTACACGCTGCTGCAGCCGCTGGGCGTGTGCGCCGGCATCACGCCGTTCAACTTCCCCGCGATGATTCCGCTGTGGATGTTCCCGATGGCCATCGTCACCGGCAACACCTTCGTGCTCAAGCCCTCCGAGCAGGACCCGATGGTCACCATGCGCCTGTGCGAACTGGCGCTCGAAGCCGGCATTCCGCCCGGCGTGCTCAACGTCATTCACGGCGGTGAAGCCATCGTCAACGGCATCTGCGACCACCAGGACATCAAGGCGATCAGCTTCGTCGGCTCGACCAAGGTCGGCACGCACGTCTACAACCGCGCCACGCTG
The DNA here is from genome assembly GCF_051216855.1 of Variovorax monticola. Lineage (NCBI taxonomy): Bacteria > Pseudomonadati > Pseudomonadota > Betaproteobacteria > Burkholderiales > Comamonadaceae > Variovorax > Variovorax monticola. The sequence goes on along the minus strand of NZ_JBPJZP010000001.1, from coordinate 581,613 downwards.
GCCGGCAAGCGCGCGCAATGCATGATGGGCGCGAAGAACCACGCCATCGTGATGCCCGACGCCAACAAGGAGCAGACGCTCAACGCCATCGCAGGCGCGAGCTTCGGCGCGGCCGGCCAGCGCTGCATGGCGGTGTCGGTGGCGGTGCTGGTGGGCGAGGCGCGCAACTGGGTGCCCGAACTCATCGCCAAGGCCAGGACGCTGAAGATCGGCGCCGGCACCGAGAAGGGCGTGGACGTGGGCCCGCTGGTGTCGTGCGCCGCCTACGACCGCGTCAACAGCCTGATCGAACGCGGCGAGGCCGACGGCGCCAAGCTGGTGCTCGACGGCCGCAAGCCTTCTGTGCCCGGCTACGAGAAGGGCAACTTCGTCGGCCCGACGATCTTCACCGGCGTGAAGCCCGGCATGACGATCTATGACCAGGAAGTGTTCGGCCCGGTGCTGTGCGTGGCCGAGGCCGAGACCATCGACGAAGCGATCGAGCTGATCAACAGCAACCCGAACGGCAACGGCACGGCCATCTTCACGCAGTCGGGTGCCGCGGCGCGGCGCTTCCAGGAAGATATCGACATCGGGCAGGTCGGCATCAACGTGCCGATTCCGGTGCCCGTGCCGATGTTCTCGTTCACCGGCTCGCGCGCTTCCAAGCTCGGCGACCTGGGCCCGTACGGCAAGCAGGTCATCATGTTCTACACACAGACCAAGACCGTGACGGCACGCTGGTTCGACGACAGCACCGTTTCGCACGGTGTGAACACCACCATCAGCCTCAAATGAGGCGCTGGCTTCGCGTTGCGGCCTGGGGCGCGGTGGCGACGGTCGCCTTGCTCGCTGGCGGGGCGCAAGCTGCGGCTGCCGACGAGGCGATCGACTGCAACCCCAACGGCAACCAGCTGCAGATGAACGACTGCGCGGTGCGCGACTTTCGTGCGGCCGACGCCGTGCTCAACATCCGGTACGGCGAGGTGATGAACACGCTCTCGCCTCAGATGCGCGTCGCGCTGCGCACCGAGCAGCGCGCCTGGCTCAAGGGCCGCGACCCCGCCTGCAAGCGGGCTGCGAAGGCGAACGAGGGCGGCTCCATCTGGCCGCTGGTGTTCAACGCGTGCCTGGAGAAGTCGACGCGGAAACGCACCGCCGAACTGGACCGCTGGAAGGGTCGCGAACAATGAACTTCGAACTGTCCGAAGAACAGAACGCCTTTGCGCAAACCGCGCGCGACTTTGCACAGGCCGAGTTCGCGCCGCATGCGGCGCAGTGGGACGCTGAGGCCATCTTTCCGAAGGAGGCCATCGCCAAGGCCGGCGAACTGGGCTTCTGCGGGCTCTATGCGCCCGAGCGCGTCGGCGGCCTCGGCCTGCCGAGGCTGGACGCGGCGCTGGTGTTCGAGGAGATGGCCGCGGTCGACCCCTCGACCACGGCCTTCATCACGATCCACAACATGGCGACGTGGATGCTCGGCACCTGGGCGACCGATGCGGTGGCACAGCAGTGGGGCGAAGCGCTGACGAGCGGGCGCAAGCTCGCGTCGTACTGCCTCACCGAGCCGGGCGCCGGGTCGGACGCGGGCTCGCTGAAGACGCGCGCGGAGCTGCAGGGCGGCGAGTACGTCATCAACGGCGGCAAGGCCTTCATTTCGGGCGCGGGCGCGACCGACGTGCTGGTGTTGATGGCGCGCACGGGCGGCGCGGGCGCGAGCGGCATCTCGGCCTTCGCGGTGCCGGCCGATGCGCCCGGCATCAGCTACGGCAAGAAGGAACACAAGATGGGCTGGAACAGCCAGCCCACGCGCACCATCAACTTCGACAACGTGCGCGTGCCTGCGCAGAATTTGCTGGGCAAGGAAGGCGAGGGCTTTCGCATTGCGATGAAGGGGCTCGACGGCGGGCGCATCAACATCGCGACCTGCTCGGTGGGCGCGGCGCAGGGCGCGCTCGACGCGGCACGCCGCTACCTGCACGAGCGCCAGCAGTTCGGCAAGCCGCTCGCGAGCTTCCAGGCGCTGCAGTTCAAGCTGGCCGACATGGCGACCGAGCTGGTCGCGGCGCGGCAGATGGTGCGGCTGGCGGCGAGCAAGCTCGATGCGGGGCACGTCGATGCGAGCACCTATTGCGCCATGGCCAAGCGCTTTGCCACGGATGCGGGCTTCAACGTGTGCAACGACGCGCTGCAGCTGCACGGCGGCTACGGCTACCTGAGCGAGTTCCCCCTGGAGCGCCTGGTGCGCGACACGCGCGTGCACCAGATCCTGGAGGGCACGAACGAAATCATGCGCGTCATCGTTGCGCGAAAATTGCTGGAAGGCGACAGCGATATCCGCTGAACGCGCCACATCCAGGACCTGAAAACAATGACCGACAACGCAGTTCTCTTCGACGAAATCAAGACCGCCGGCGGCCAGCGCTTCGGCGTGGCCACGCTCAATTCGCCGGCTTCGCTCAATGCACTGTCCGTGGACATGGTTCGCCTGCTCACGCCCAAGCTGCGCGAGTGGGCGCAGGACGCCGGCATCGTCGGCGTGCTGCTGCAGGCCGCGGGCGAGAAGGCCTTCTGCGCCGGCGGCGACCTGCGCCAGCTCTACCAGACGCTGCTCGATTGCGGCCCCGAGCGCAACACCTACGCCGAAGACTTCTTCCGCGAAGAGTACGAGCTCGATCACCTGATCCACACCTTCCCCAAGCCCTTCCTGTGCTGGGGCCACGGCATCGTGATGGGCGGTGGCGTGGGGCTGCTGGCGGGTGCCTCGCACCGCGTGATGACGCTGCAAAGCCGCATCGCCATGCCCGAGATCAACATCGGCCTGTACCCCGATGTGGGCGGCAGCTGGTTCCTGCGCCGCACGCCGGGCCGCACCGGTTTGTTCCTGGCGCTCACTGCCGCGAACATCAACGCGCACGACACCATCTTCTGCGGACTGGCCGACGTGCTGGTGCCGCAGGAGCGCAAGGGCGACGTCATCGACGCCATCGCATCGGCCACGTGGGCCGGCGAAGGCAAGGCCGACCGCGCCACGCTGTCGCGCATCCTCGCCAAGGCGGGCGAAGGCGCGGAAATGCCGCCCTCGAAGGTGCGCGAGCACTACGACACCCTCAATGCGCTGATGGCCGGCGACGACCTGCTCGACATCGCGAAGCGCCTGCGCGAACTGCAAAGCGACGACGCCTGGCTGCAGACCGCCGCCAAGACCTTCGCCAAGGGCGCGCCGAGCTCGGCCGCGCTGAGCTTCGAACTCTGGCAGCGCGTGTACCGCATGTCGCTGGCCGAAGTGTTCCGCCTCGAATACTGGGCGTCGCTGGGCTTTTGCGCGCACAAGGACTTTGCCGAAGGCATTCGCGCGGTGCTGGTGGACAAGGACCGCAACCCGCGCTGGAACCCGGCCACGCTCGAGGAGATCACGCCCGCCTTCATCGAAGACCACCTGCGCCCGCGTGGCGAGATGCCGGCCGAGCTGGCGTCGCTGGTCTGACCCCATTCACAGAAGACAACGGAGACAAGACACATGAAGATCGCATTCATCGGCCTGGGCAACATGGGCGGCCCGATGGCCCTGAACCTGCTCAAGGCCGGCCACACGCTCAGCGCCTTCGACCTCTCGGCGGAAGCCTGCAAGAAGTTCGGCGCCGAAGGCCTGCCCATCGCCAGGTCGGCCGCCGAGACGGTGGCCGACGCCGAGGTGGTGGTCAGCATGCTGCCGGCCAGCGCGCACGTCGAAGGTCTGTTTCTTGGCGGCGCCGGCAAGCCCGGGCTGCTCGACAGCATCCAGGCCGGCACGCTGGTGATCGACAGCAGCACCATCGCCGCGGCCACGTCACGCAAGGTGGCCGAAGCGGCCGCCGCCAAGGGCGTGGCGATGATCGATGCACCCGTGTCGGGCGGCACCGGCGGCGCGATTGCGGGCACGCTGACCTTCATGGTCGGCGGCGACGCCAAGGACCTGGAGCGCGCCCGCCCGGTGCTCGAGAAGATGGGCGCCAACATCTTCCACGCCGGCGCGGCCGGTGCGGGTCAGACGGCGAAGATCTGCAACAACATGCTGCTCGGCATCCTGATGATCGGCACGTCGGAGGCGCTGGCGCTGGGCGTGGCCAACGGGCTCGATGCGAAGGTGCTGTCGGAAATCATGCGCCGCAGTTCGGGGGGCAACTGGGCGCTGGAAAAATACAACCCGATGCCGGGCGTGATGGAAACGTCGCCGGCTTCGAAGAACTACGCGGGCGGCTTCGGCACGGACCTGATGCTCAAGGACCTGGGGCTGGCGCAAGAGAACGCCACCGCCGTGCGCGCGGCCACACCACTGGGTGGCCTGGCACGCAGCCTGTATGCGGCCCACAGCCTCGCGGGCCATGGCGCACTCGATTTCTCCAGCGTGCTGAAGCTGGTGCAGAAGCCTTCCTGAGGCTGCGCGCGATCAGCCGAAGTGGGCCTTCAGGCCCCACAGGATGCCGATCACCACGACGAACAGCACGAAGAACAGGACCCAGGCACGGGTGAACGCCTGGGTCTCGGTGATGGCTTCGGGCGCAGCCACGATGGGCGGGCTGGAGACGGCGGGCGGTGTTGGAGTCATTCCCGACTGTACCCCCCGTCAGCGCGGGAAATCGGGGCTTTCATGACGGGTTGCGCGAAGCGACCCGCAAAAGGCCCTCCTGGTCAGGTCGCCGCAAGACAGCTTCGCCGACAGTCGCAGGCCAGCTCCCTGCCGCCGCATCGTCGGCGTGTCGTCTCCAAGATTCCCCAGCCTTCATGAAACTTCCAAGACACCGACTCCTGCGCCAGATGGTCGTGCGCCCGCGCCTGTTCATCGCAGCGGCCGTGGCCGTGGCCGCCGGCGTGCTGTTGCCCTCGGCCGTCGAGGCGCACCTGGTCACGCGCCTGCTGATCGCCTGGAACACCGGCGCCTGCCTGTACGTGTTGCTGGCCGCGGTCATGATGACCCGCTCGTCGCAGCAGCTCATGCGCGTGCGCGCCAAGATGCAGGACGAGGGGCAGACCGTCATCCTCGTGCTGGTGGTGGTGTCGGCCATCGCGAGCCTGGCGGCCATCGGCGGCGAACTCGCGGTGGTGAAGGACATGCACGGCCTGGAGAAAATCGCGCACGTCGCGTTGGCCGGTCTCACGGTGGTGTCGTCGTGGGCCTTCACGCAGGTGATGTTCACGCTGCACTACGCGCACGACTACTACGCTGTCGACGCGGGCGGTGGCCAGGGGCGCAAGCCCGGTCTCCAGTTTCCGGACGACGAGGCTCCCACATATGGCGATTTCTTCTACTTCTCGGCGGTGATCGGCACCTCGGGCCAGACGGCCGATGTGGCTTTCGTCTCCAAGCCCATGCGGCGCATCGGCTCGGTGCATTGCATCCTGGCGTACCTGTTCAACACGACGGTGCTGGCCTTGCTCATCAACATCGGCGCGAGCCTGTTCTGAGCGCCATGGCACGCACACACCACCGATTCGCCGCCGTCGCACTGCTGTGCCTCGCGCCCGCCGCCTGGGCGGACGACGACGCGCCCGAGCCGCCGTTCAAGCTCACGGTCGGCGCCTACCGTGTCTCGGGCGGCGACCTGCCCGCGGGGCCGGGGCTGGACCTGAACCTGCGCTACACCTATGGCGACGGCAACGTGTGGATCGGCTGGTTCCGCTCGCCGGTGCTGGACTTCGCGCAGCCGCGCGGGGGCTGGGACCACACCTTCACCTGGGGGCCGGTGCGGGTACTGCCGTCGCTCCAGGTGGCCTCGGGCGGCTTCGTCGGTGGCAGCCTTGCGGTGGAAACGGGCGACAGCTGGTTCGTCGGCACGGGGCTGGGTCGCACCAACCTGCGCAACTACGCGAACCTGAACTTCGATCCGAACGACTCGTACACCGTGTACGGGGGCTACAAGTGGACCGACGGCACCGCGCTGTCGCTCTCGCTGATTCGCGACAACCGGCTGAACCCCGACCAGCAGGACGTGCACCTGGTCTACCGCATGCCGCTGCCCGAGCGGCAGCGCCTGACCGTCGACCTGCTGGCCAAGCAGGGCACGATCGACGGGCAGTTCATCCGCCGCGCCGGGCTCACCGTGACCTACGACTGGCCGCGCTGGTTCGTTCGCGCGGCGTACGACCCGAAGGTGAACTTCACGGCGCAGAACATGGTGCGGCTGTCGGTGGGGACGCGGTTCTAGTGTGTTTTCCCCTCCCCCGCCGGGAGGGCCAGGGTGGGGGCTCGACGGCGTCGAATGAAGCATGGCGCTTGTTCGACGCATGCCCCCATCCCGACCTTCCCCAGAGGGGGAAGGAGCCAAGACCAAGACCAATACCGGACCCAACCCCTAAAGAAGCTCGATCCCCGGCAGGCTCTCAGCCAGTCGAAGCAGGTGGAGCTCGCGGCGGCTTGACCGCGCCGGGTCGCGGTGCGAGGGCCAATTTCCGGGGCGACGCGTGCGCGCCAATAATGGCGCCATGCTTGCACTGAACCGCCTTTCCTCGTCCTCCGCGCCTCGTTTCTCCCTGTTTGTCCTTTTGTTCCTGGCCCCCTTGATGGGCTGGGCGCAAAGCCGTGCCGAGGCGCTGCTTCAGTTCGAAGGCGTGCCGGCGCGCTACCAGGCGTCGTACGCGCCCGGCACTGTGGCGCGCGGCGCGAAGGAGCTGCTGGACCCCGACGACGCGGCCATCGCCGGCAAGGCGCTCAAGGCGCTGGACGCGGCGGCCTCGCGCGCATTCAACGCCAAGGCCTCGGTGGCCGCCATCCAGCAGGAAGTGGATGCCGCAGGCAAGGGCGGCGCCGCGCCCAGCCCCGAGGTGCGAGCCGCCGTGGCCCGCTTCGCGAAGCTGCGCACCGACTACGCCGCCATGAGCGAAGCCGGCAAGGCGGAGTTCTTCAACCGCGAGCGCGCACGTCCCGCCGACCCCGCACGCGCCGAACTGCTCGAACGCATGGCGGTGGGCGAGGTGCGCGAGATCGACTTTTCCAGCCAGTTGCTGATGAGCGCCGTGGTCAAGCAACTGGCGCGCGGCAACGGCGGCCAGCTCAGCGGCCTGCCCGACAGCACGCTCGACATGGCACTGGACACGCTGTGGTCGCGCGGCGTCACCTCCACGCGCCCGCGCAACCTGATGACCGTGGCGCGCGAGTTCGAAAAGCAGATCACGCAGGCGCTCATCGCGGCCTTGCCCGATGCCGACGTGGCTGCCCTGCTGGCGTGGCGCAACGACCCGCAGGCGGCCGCCGAGCGCGAGGCGCTGGTGGGCACCTACCGCGCCGAGGTCAAGGGCAGCGGCGGGGTCGCGCTGCGCACGCTGGTGCGAGGCTGGCCGCGGTCATGAGTGTCTGGCCAATGGCATGAAATGTGCTTGCTTTGCAAGCACATCATTGCCGTTCGGCACACAGAAAGGACAGTTGGCTTAGCGTTGTCGGAAAGTTCCTCTTCATTGTTTCAATTTCGTGAACACTGCGATTCGATTGAATAGGGTTTTCCCTAGGAATCGTCGTGCACACTTGCGCCACACAAAAGCCAAGTTAATAAGGAATTGATATGAAGACCTCGAAGATCCTCGCCGCCGCTGCCCTGTCCCTGCTCGCCGCCGCTGGCGCCCATGCAGAGACCTACGAAGGCGTGCAAGCCATCACCTCCGGCTACAGCCGTGCCGACGTGGCTCCCCAAGCCGTCGCCGCCGCTCGCGCCGGCAACGTATACGGTGACGGCGTGTCGTCGACCGTCGCTCCTGCCCTGACCGCTTCGGCCGACCGCGCCACCATTCGCACCGAAGCCGTGGCTGCTGCCCACGCACCTGGCCAGAACCTGCGTCGCGAATCGTTCGCCGGCAGCGTGGTGCCTGCACAAGCCAAGGGCCGCACCTTCACGCGCCAAGCAGGCCTGTAATTGAAGGCGGCGCAAGCTGCTTCAGTCACCCGCCAAGAACCGGACCCTGCGACAGCAGCGTCCGGTTTTTTCATTCGGGCTTGAGCTTGCGTGGGGGACTGGCTCCGTGCCGGTGGCAATCGTGCGAATGGTCGTCCACGATGCCCGTGGCCTGCATCCAGGCATAGACGATCACCGGCCCGACGAACTTGAAGCCGCGCGTCTTCAGCGCCGCCGACATCTCTTCCGACAGCGGCGTCTTCGTCGGCACGCTGCCGGTGCGGTTGACGATGGGTTTGCCGCCGGCCATGCCCCAGACGAATGCCGAAAAGTCTTCGCCCGCCGCCTGCATGGCCAGGTAGGCGCGTGCATTTCCGATGGTGGCCTCGATCTTCGCGCGCGATCTCACGATGCCCGCGTCCTGCATCAGCCGGTCGACATCGGCCTCGGTGAACTTGACGACCTTCTCCGGCACGAAGCCCTTGAACGCCGTGCGGAAAGCGTCCCGCTTGCGCAGGATGGTGAGCCACGAGAGCCCGGCCTGAAAGCCGTCGAGCATGAGCTTTTCCCACAGAGCGCGGCTGTCGTGCTCGGGCACGCCCCATTCGGCGTCGTGGTAGGCCGCGAGCAGCGGGTCGGTCTGGGCCCAGGCGCAGCGGATCTTGTCGGTGTTGTTGTTGCTCATCGGTCTGGTTGTGCACCCGGAAGCTCAGCGCAGGCCGTGCACTTGCAGCGTGGCTTTCAGCCGCCGCACCTCGTGCTGCAGGTCGAGAATCAGCGCGGCCGCGTCCAGCCCCACGCCGAAGTCGCGCTCCAGCCGGCGCGCCTCCAGCGCATGCTGCAGGTCGGCGCTGGAGAACTGCCAGCGCTCGGGCTGTGTGTCGGTTGTCTCGATGTGCAGGATGCCGACCTCGACCAGCTGCACGACCCAGGCGGTGTCGGCGCCCACGGCATGCGCCAGTTCGGCAGCCGCCAGCGGCTGCGAGGCGCTGATGGCGGTGGCGGTCGTGAAAGTGAAATTCACCATGCTCAGGCTCCCAGATGCTGGCGTGGGTTGAACGATGCCGTGGCCTGCGCCAGTTGCTCGTAGGCCGTGCGCGCTTCTTCGGTGTCGGCGGGCGGCACTGCAATGTCCAGCAGCAGGTACAGGTCGCCGGGCGTCTTGCCCGCGAGCCCGCGGCCCTTCAGGCGCAGCTTCAGGCCGCTGCGCGCGTTGCGCGGCACGGTCACCTCGACCACGCCGCCGGTGGGTGTGGGCACCTCCACCTGCGCGCCCAGCGCCGCCTCGGCGGGCGTGACGGGCAGCGTCATGTACAGGTCGCGCTCTTCCACGCGGTACAGCTTGTGCGGGGTGATGCGCACCTCGAGGTACAGGTCGCCTGCGGCTTCGCCGCCGTGGCCGGGCATGCCTTGCCCCGCGAGCCGGATGAACTGGCCCGGGTGCATGCCCGGGGGGATCTTCACGCTGAGCGTGCGGTTCTCCAGTTTCGGATGGCCCTGCGCGTCGACGGTCTGCGCGCGCAGCGTGATCTCGCGCTCGGCACCGTTGAGCGCGTCTTCCAGCGAGATCTCGATGGCCGCGTGGTGGTCTTCGCCGCGCGCGCGAAAGTTCTGCCGCGCGGCGCCGCGCCGCTCGGCGTCGCCGAACATCGACGAGAAGAACTCGCTGAAGTCCGCATGGTCGGCCGGTCCCTGGCGCGGACCGCGGTGGAACTCGTAGCCTTCGTCCCAGCCCGGCGGGGGCTTGAAGCCGCCTTCGGCGCTGCCACCGCGCGCCACGCGGTCGGCCAGCGCGTCGTAGGCGGCGCGCTTTTCCTTGTCGCCCAGCACGTCCTTCGCCTCGTTGAGGTCGCGCATGCGCTTCTCGGCGTCGGGCTCCTTGCTGACGTCGGGGTGGTACTTGCGCGCGAGCTTGCGGTAGGCCTTGCGCACCTCGTCGTCGGACGCGGTGCGGTCGATGCCCAGAGCGCTGTAGTAGTCCTTGAAATCCATGGTGGGTGGCTGTTCGTTGGGTGGACGGCTTGGCGGGTTCCGGGCGTTTGGGGCTGGTTGCCTGTCTTACGCTAGGGAGGCCTCGCCGTCTGCATGCCGCAGCAGCGGCGTAACGGCCCATGTGGGGCCGGTGCGCTGGAAACGCAATGGCTGCGCGTTGCCCAGCACCGTGAAATCGACGGGCACGCCCAGCAGCGCGGCCAGCACATACAGCGTGCCGCCGTGCGCCACCACCAGCACCGGCGCGGGTTGCCGCAGGGCCGCGTCGAGCGCCGCGCGCTTGCGGCCGACGAACTGCGCCAGCGTTTCGCCGCCCTCGGGCTCGCAGGCCCAGTCGATGTTCGCCGACGACGTGCCGATCAGCGCACCGAAGTTGCGCTCGCGCAGTGTTTCGTGCGCCGTGGGCGTGAGGCGCAGCGCGGCGGCCACGGTGTGCGCGGTGTCGAAGGCGCGCCGCGCGTCGCTGCACACGATGGTGCGAATCGGCTCGCCCGCCAGCAGCTGCGCGGCATGCGCGGCCTGCTGCAGGCCCAGTTCGCTCAGCGGCTCGTCGGGCGCCTGGAACACGCGCAGCGCGTTGCGCCCGGTCTGGCCGTGGCGCAGAAAGTAGAAGTGGTCGCAGGCCGGCGCGAGCGGTTGCGCCTGCGCAAGGCGCACCAGCTGGTCGAGGCCGCCAGCGGTGGTGTGGGAGGGAGGGTTCTGTGTGGACATGGGTTCCGTATCAATAGGCCGGCTCAGTAGGCCAGCTGCAAAGGCTTGCCTTCGCGCTGGGCCTGCACGTCGGCCGGGTGGAACGGCAGCGCATGCCATTGCTTGGCCGCGAACAGCGGCAGCTGGTCGTAGGCACGCGGCGAGGCCGGGTCGCTGCTCTGGCCGTAGGTGAGCAAACCTTGGGCCACCGGGCCGCTCGCATCGAAGGTCACGACCTGGATGTAGCTGCTGCCGTAGTTGACGTTGTAGCCCTTCGGGTCGATGAGCGACTGGCCCTGCGACTCGAGCTTGTTGAGCACGCCCTCGAACTCGTCGCCGCCGTGCAGCGCGATTTGCTGGCCGCGCACCAGGCGCGACTGCGGCACGCCCAGCGCCACGTCGGCCGCGAAGCCGGCGGTGCGCAGCGTGGTCACCGCGTCGCCGACCGCCTTGAAGACGGCCTCGCGCGTGGCGGGCGTGGCCATGTCCAGGCCGGCCGGCGTGGTCACGGGTTGCGCGGGGTCGAAGGGCTGGCGCCACACCTTGGGAATGTCCTTGGCCTTGCGCCAGAACTCGCGGAACAGCGCGGCGCCCTTCGAATCGGCATTGCTGGTGCGGTCCCATGCGCTCAGCACGCGGCAGCCCTGCGCCTGCTCGGCGCTGAGCGACGTGCCCGCGCCGGCACAGGCGGCCCGCAGGTCGTCCATCACCAGCATGCCGGCCAGATTCTTGTCGCGGAAGATCACGCTGCGCAGCTCGCTCGCGCCCATGCGGTTGCCCGCCAGGCCGTCGCTGCCTGCCAGGCGGCCTTCGATTTCCATGATGGCGCTGCGCGTGCGCAGCCGCTGGGGCACGCCGATGGGGCCGACCAGCGGAGACACCCCCGCCATCGGCGCCACGCTCGGGTTGGCGAGCCAGAAGCTGTCGTTGCTGTTTTGCACGTAGTCGGGCGTTACCAGCACCGGCATGCGCGTCGGCGGGATGATGCCGGGCGCGGCGGCCATGGCGTCGCGGTTCCAGGCGCAGGCACTGCGCGAGCCGTCGAGCACCGGCAGGCCGGCGGCGTTGAGCAGCGCCGCGGCGGCGGGCGAGGGCGCGCAGGTGCGCAGCATGTCGGCCGACACGTCGGGCACCACCGACAGGTCGGCGTACATGGCGTTGCCGTCGCGGTCGGCGGCGATGGTGTTGATCCACGGCATGCCCCGGTTGCCCATGGCGGCGCGCAACTCGGCCACATTGCGGGCCAGGGCCATCTTCATCCAGCTCTCGGCCGAGCGCACGTTGAGCGTGTTGGCGTCGCGGATGGCATAGGCCTTCTGCGCGGTCCAGCCCAGGCCGGCGCGCGGCAGCGAGATCACCGGCCCCCAGTCGGTCGCATAGAAGGTGTGCTGCGCGGGTGCGCCGCTGCCGCCGGTGGCGGCGTCCGGCAGCACCACGGTGCGCGCGACCATCTTCTTCGGCTGGCCGTCGACCCAGTACACGGTCGGGTCGGCGGGGTCGAGCTTGAGCTCGTACAGCGTGAAGCGCTTGCCGGTGGACACCGTGTGTGTCCAGGCCACGTCCTTGTTGAAACCGATCGACACCACCGGGCTCAGGCCGCCGGTGGCGCCCATCACGTCGAGCTGGCCGGGAATGGTCAGGTGCATCTGCCAGAAGCGGTTGGTGCCGTTCCACGGAAAGTGCGGGTTGCCCAGCAGCAGGCCCTTGCCGTCCGGCGTGGCGTTGCGCCCGAAGGCCCAGCCGTTGGAGCCCAGTTCGCCGCCGTCGGGGTTGGCGTTGAAACTGTGGCGGCCGATTTCGGCGACGGCTTCCTTCAGCGCTACGGGCGCGGCGCCGGTTTTTGCGCCCGGTGCAGGCGGCACGGCAGCCAGCACCGCGCCGGCCAGCGCGCCCAGGCCGCCCTGGATCATCGACTGCTCGGTGGCGCGCGACAGGTCGGCCATGGTCATCGGCCGCACCCATGGCTTGCCGCGGCAGGCGGCGGGCAACCCGTTGGGGCCGGCGTCCTGCAGGTAGCGGTTGTAGCCCGCCACGTAGCCGCGCAGCGCGGCCTTCACGTCGGGGCCGGTGCTGGCGCCGGCACGCGCCAGCGCGGCGTCGTCCATGTGGTAGCGGATGAACAGGTCGATCTGTGCGTTCGGCATGCGGCCCAGCCCCAGCTCGCCGGTGCTCTGCGCGCCCAAGAACTGCGAGCGGTCGCCGCGCAGCGTGAGCAGGTGCTCGGCGGTCTGGCAGACGTTGTCCTGCGCGTGCGCGTAGGCACTGCCGTAGGCCAGACCCTCGTAGTCGGGCGCCGTGATGTGTGCGATGCCGAAGGTGGTGCGCTCGATGGTCACGTGGCGCCCGCCTGGCGGCGGCGCGCTGGCGCAGGCGGCGAGCAGGGTGACCAGGCCCAGGGAGAGGGGAAGCGCCGTCGGTGAAAACCGGCAGCGCGATGCGTTCTTGTTCGATGTCATGGTGCGGGCGTGTTGTTCTTTGAAAGGACGGGAATCCGATTAAAAGGCGCGCCCTTCGCCGCATGCTGTCACCAGCGCGGCACGCCGTGCGCTGGCCAGCCGAACCTCAGGGCGTGGCGTCCCTGGTTTTTGCGCGGCTCAGAACTTGGGAATGCGCAACGTCTTGCTGATCATGAGCGTGCCCGACAACGCGAACATCAGCGTGAGCGGATGCAACTGCCACGGCCCGACGACCCATGCGCCGCCCCACAGCGCGCTGCCGATGTGGCCTTGCCAGGCCGCGCAAGCCAGCACGCCGACCAGCACCACGCTGGTGGGAATGGGCGTGCCCTCGAAGTACTTCACCTTGTTCGCGCCTTCGGACAGCGACTCCGCCGTCACGTTGTAGCGCGCGAGCCGGCTCACGCCGCAGCACACGAAGTACACGAGGATGGCGCAGTCCCACCCCCCGTTCAGGCCGGCCGCGAAGCCCAGCGCGGCGGGTGCCACGCCGAAGGAGATGATGTCGGCCAGCGAATCGAGCTCACGCCCGAGCGCCGACTGCGTCTGCCGCCAGCGCGCGATGCGCCCGTCGAACACGTCGAAGATGAAGGCTGCCGGCGCCAGTGCCGCCGCCCACAGGAACTGCGTGAGCGACTGGCTCGCCATGAACGCCATCGCCAGGAACACCCCACCCACCCCGCAGGCCGCATTGCCGAGCGTGAACACATCGGCCAGGTGGAACTCCCGGATCATCGAGAAGTGCTTGCGGACGGGGGAAGGCGTGGTCATGAAGGGGGAGGTCTGGTAAACGGTGGATGGACGGCACCTTAACCCAAGCGCGTGGCGCCTTTTGTAGTCGCGGTCCGACGAAAACTCGGCAGGCCTGGGGTGCCGCGCGCGCCGCTGCAGGCCCGTTCAGACGCCTTGGTGCGCTTCGACGATCTGCGCAAAGCGCCCGAGCAGCCCGGCCGCCGTGTCGGTCGACGTCACCCGCTCGCGCAACGCCACCGGGTCCGCGCCTTCGCTGTGCAGATCATCGGCCAGCATGTCTATGTAGGCGCGCATGGTGTCGGCGTCGAACTCGGGATGGAACTGAAGTCCCCAGGCATTCTTGCCCACGCGGAAGGCCTGCACCGGCTCATGGTCGTTGCCGGCGAGCCGCACCGCGCCTTCGGGCAGCTGCAGCGCGCTTTGCCAGTGCACCACATTCGCCGCAAACTGCGCGGGCAGGCCGCGCATCAGTTCGTCGGTGGCGGCGGCCCCGTCGAGCGTGACGGTCACCGTGCCGACCTCCGCGCCCTGCGGATGGTTGCCCGCCTCGCCGCCCAGCGCGTGCGCCAGCAGCTGGTGGCCGTAGCAGATGCCCAGCACCGGCGTGTGGCGCGCCACCAATTGCGCGAGCCAGGCGGCGGTGGTCTCGCTCCACGGTTCGCGGTGCGACACCATGGCGTGCGAGCCCGTCACCACCACGCCCGACACCGCGCCTGCATCGGGCAATGTGTCGCCGCGGCGCGGGTCTACAACCAAAATCGGCAGCGCCTGCGTACCGAGCCCGTCGGCGATCCAGTGCTCGAAGTCGCCGCGCCGCGCGCGAAGGGCTTCGAAGGTGCTTCCTACCTTGACGATGACAAGCGGACGAGGGGGCGTGTTCTGCATGCCCGCGATCATGCCGCAGCCTGAAAGCTCAACTTCAGCGCTCGGTTTCAGCGCCGGGCGCCGCCGTGCTGCAGCAGGTCCATGAACGCCCGCCCCACCGGCGACGGCGACCGGCCCGCCCGCGTCACCAGCCCGATGGGCCGTGACATGGCCGGCCGCTGCAGCGGCACCGTCGCCAGGTCGTCGTTGCGCGTGAGCTGCAGCGCCAGCCGTGGCAGTGCCGTGATGCCCAGCCCCGCGGCGACCAGCGCGCCAGCCGCGGCCACGCTCGGGTATTCCAGCGCCGGCACCACCTGCAGGCCGCGCTGCAGAAAGGCCGCGTCGGTGATCGGGCGGATGCTGCTGTGAAAGCCGCTGGCAATGAAAGGCCGTGTCGCGAACACCGACCATGCCGCCGAGGCCCGGCCCGCCAGCGCATCGTCGTGCCGGCACAGCAGCACGAAGGGGTCGTCGATCAGGTGGCGGTACAGCATGGGCTCCTGCGGACCGGGGCGCACGGTGATGCCGAAGTCGGCGCGGCCCTCGTCCACGGCCGCGCGCACTTCGTCGGCCGGCCCCTCGATCAACGAGAACGTCACTTCCGGGTGGCTCTGGCGGAATCCGGCGATGGCATGGGGCAGCAACGCCACGCCCGTGGAGGGCAGCGCGGCGATGGTGAGATGCCCGCTGCGGCCTTCCAGAAACTGCGACAGCTCGCTGAACGAGCTGTGAAAGTTCTCCAGGATGCGCAGCGCGATCGGCAGCAACTCACGGCCCGCAGGCGTGAGCGCCACATGCCGCGTGTCGCGGTCGAACAGCCGCGCGCCGGCCAGCTGCTCGACGATGCGGATCGTGCGGCTCAGCGCCGGTTGCGACACGTGCAGCGCGAGCGCGGCCGCGCGAAAGTTCGTGGTCCTGGCCACCTCGGCAAAGGCCTGCAGCTGCTGCAGCGTGATGTCGATTCGCATGGGCGCATCCGGGTCGGATTGATCCGTTCAAGTTATCACAGATATAGGAATATTCGTCTTCCCAGATCAATGGCCGAAGCCCAGACTGGCTGCCATTGAACAAGGAGACGGGCCCGCCCCAGGGTGCTGGACATGCAAAAAATACTGGAAGGCATCCGGGTGCTGGAACTCGGGCAGGTGCTGGCCGGACCGTTCGCCGGCGCGATCCTTGCGGACCTGGGGGCCGACGTCGTCAAGCTCGAGCGCACCGAGGGCGGCGACGACGCGCGCCACATGGGGCCGGCCTTTCGCCACGGCGATGCGTTGAACTTTCATGTATTCAACCGCGGCAAGAAGTCGGTCGCCATCGACCTGAAAAGCACGGAAGGCATGGCGGTGTTCGAACGGCTCGCCGGTGACGCCGACATCCTCGTCCACAACCTGCGTCCCGGCGTCACGCGCTCGATGGGCATCGACGGGCCCACGCTGTGCGCACGCCATCCGCGCTTGATCTATTGCGAAATCTCTGCGTTCGGCCACACCGGGCCCCTCAGCACGCAGCCAGGCTACGAGCCCTTGATACAGGCCTTCAGCGGCCTGTCGAGCATCAACGGCGGCCCGGACGATCCGCCCCTGCGCACCGGGGCCTCGGTGTGCGACCAGGGCACCGGCATGTGGGCGGTGATCGGCGCGCTGGCGCTGCTGCAGCGGCGCCATGCCACGGGCAAGGGCGGCGTGGTCAGCGCGTCGCTGCTCGAAACGGCGCTGGTCTGGACCGGACAGAAGGCCGACGCCTACGCCAACGAAGGCCGCCTGCCGGAGCGCCACCGCTCGGGCCATCCGGGCTTCGTGCCCTACGAATCCTTCGACACCGCCGACGCGCCGCTGCTCGTGTGCTGCGGCAACGACCGGCTGTTCGCCAAGTTCGCCCACGAACTCGGCCGCGACGACTGGACCACCGACGAACGCTTTGCCACCAACCGGCTGCGGTTGCGCCACAAGGCCGCGCTGTTCGCGCAGATCGTGCCGCTGCTGCGCGCGCAGACCCGTGCGCAGTGGACCGCGCGCTTCACCGCGGCCGGCGTGCCCTGCGCGCCGGTGCATACCGTGCCCGAGGCCCTTGCGCATCCGCAGGTGCAGGCGCTGGGCATGCTGCAGGCCGTGCCGGGCGAAGACTTCAGGCTGACCGCATTGCCGTTGTCGATCGACGGCGTGCGCCCGTCGCACCGTGCGGTCGCGCCCCGGCTGGGCCAGCACAACGCGGAGTTCGGCGCACCCGTTCAACAGCCACGACAAGGAAACACGAATGTCTGACCTTCCACGACGCGTTCATCTGCACGAGGAAGGCCCGCGCGAGGGCTTTCAGATGGAAGCCCGGCACATCGCCTCGGCCGACAAGGTGCGCCTGATCGAGGCGCTGGCCGGCACGGGGCTCGAAGAGGTGCAGTGCGTGTCTTTCGTGAGCCCCGAGCGCGTGCCCGGCATGGCCGACGCCGAACTGGTCGCCCAGTCGATCCGCAAGCGCGAGGGCGTGCGCTACACCGGCATATGGCTCAACCTGCGCGGCATGCAGCGCGCCATGCGCACGCAACTCGACATCGAAGGCACCATCACCACCAACGCGTCGGAGGCCTTTTCGGTACGCAACAGCGGCAAGAACCTGGCCGCGCTGCGCGACGCCCAGCGCGAAACGCTGGCCTACTGCGTCGACCACCGCATTCCGGTCACGCGCGGCATCGTCACCACGGCCTTCGGCTGCAACCTCGAAGGCGCCATTGCGCCCGCCACCGTGGTCGAGCGCGTGGCGCAGATGCTCGACGCGATGGCCGAGTTCGGCCTGCGCCTGCCCATTCTCCGGCTCGCCGACACCGTGGGCTGGGCCCAGCCCAACGCCATCGCCTCGGTGGTGGGGGCCGTGCGCGAGCGCTGGCCCGACCTGCGGCTGGGCCTGCACCTGCACGACACGCGCGGCACTGCCATGGCCAATGCACTCATGGGCCTGCAGATGGGCATCGACACCTTCGACAGCGCCTGCGCCGGGCTCGGCGGCTGCCCGTTCGCGGGCCACACCGGCGCGGCCGGGAACATCTGCACGGAAGACCTCGCCTTCATGTGCGAGGAGATGGGCATCGAGACCGGCGTGGACCTGGACGCGCTCATCGACTGCGCACGACTGGCCGAAGAGATCGTCGGCCACCCGCTGCCGGGCAAGCTCATGCGGGCCGGCACGCTGGCCGGGTTCCGGCACTGAGCCAGGCGAAGACACCACAGAAAAAACATTCCACAGGAGACAAACCGTGCCGACTTTCTTCTTCCGACTGGTTGCTCCGGCGGCGCTTTGCGCGATGGCGCTGGCCGCCGGCCCCGTGCACGCTCAGGCGTACCCCAACAAGCCCATCACCATCGTCGTGCCCTTCGGCGCGGGCAGCGGCACCGACCAGCAGGCGCGCAGCATGGCGCAGGCGCTGGGCGCCGAGTACAAGGTGCCCGTCATCGTGGACAACCGGGCAGGGGCCAGCGGCTTCATCGCCGCGCAGTACGTGGCCAAGGCCGCGCCCGACGGCTACACGATGCTCATGACCACCAACACGACGCACGCGGCCAACGAGCACCTGTTCAGGAAGCTGCCCTACGACCCGGTGAAAGACTTCACCCCGGTCACGCTGCTGTCCAAGGGGCACATGCTGTTGCTGGTGAATTCCGATTCGCCGATCAAGTCGGTGGCCGAGCTGGTCGCGGCGGCGAAGAAGGCGCCCGGCAAGCTCAACTTCGGCAGCGGCAGCTCGTCGAGCCGCGTGGCCAGCGAACTGCTCAAGCAGATGGCGGGCATCGACGTGGTCAACGTGCCCTACAAGAGCAACCCGCTGGCCATCACCGACCTGCTGGGCGGGCAGGTCGACTTCATGTTCGCCGATGCACCCACCGCACTGCCCCAGGTCAAGGGCGGCAAGCTGCGCGCGCTGGCCGTCAGCGGCACCAAGCGCCTGGACGCGGTGCCGGCGCTGCCGACGGTGGAGGAGGCCGGCGTGAAGGGCTACGACATGTCGTACTGGACGGCGGTGTACCTGCCGCCGGGCGTGCCCGCCGCCGTCACGCAAAAGCTCAATGAAATGATGATCAAGGTTTCTGCCGCGCCCGCCGTGGTGGCCTACCAGGCGAGCACCAGCGGCGAGGCTGTCACGAGCACGCCCGAGGGGCTCGCGCAGTTCCAGGCGAACGAATCGCGCAAGTGGGGCGTGGTGATTCGCGCGGCCGGCATCGAGCCTGAATGACGATGCGCTGAGTGGGGGCGTGCGCACAGGGGTCGCCGGGCGGCTTCGCTGCGGCTACAGTTGGCGCAACTTCCGTCACCCCCCATCGCCCACCCCCATGCGACCGATGCGCTCCCTGGCCTTTTTCCTGTCGATCTTCGCGGCCGCGCTGGGCGCGCACGCGGACGTGGTTCGGTGCACGGACGCGAGCGGGGCCATCTCGTACACCAATGTCGCCTGCCCGCCGGGAAGCAAGCAGGCGCGGCCCGTGCAGATCCTCACGCCGCCGCCGCCCGATGAAACGCGCCGGGACGACGTGCCGCCTGCACCTGTCGCCACGCCCCAGCAGCCACCGCGCAGCCAGGTGGCCGGCAACCGGCCCAACCCGCCTTCCGCCCCGGCAGTCATTCCGCGCTACCCCCCCGACACCCAGCCCGCGGCAGACCCGCCGCCCGTCTACATCCTGGGACCCGACCCCGACCGCGACCCGTATTACGACGGCGTGCGCCCCATTCGCCGGCCGCCACCCCACCTGCGCGACCCCGGCCCGCCCCCCGGCAAGCGGCCCTGCCAGAACCTGGCGGGCATCCAGCGCAGCAACTGCTGAGCGGCACGCAGCATGGGCGTGAGCGCGAGCGAAACCGTGCCTGCCGGCACGCCGTGGACCGTGTACTGCGACGGCAGCGCCATGCCCAACCCGGGCCGCATGGGCGTCGGCGCCGTCATCACCGCGCCCGACGGCACGCGCCACACGCTGTCCCAGGCCACCCATACCACCGGCTGCAACAACGAGGCCGAGCTGTTGGCGCTGACCCTGGCGCTGCAAGACCTGCGTGAGCGCGGCGTGACCGCCGTGCGGGCGTACAGCGACAACAGCACGCTGGTCGAGCAGCTCGGTACGGTCGAAGCCAGACCCATCGCCCGCCTTGCCGCCCTGTTCGGCGCCGCCCGCGCGTTGCTAGGCAGCTTCGATGACGCGCGCGTGCAGTGGATTCCGCGCCACCGCAACGGCGAAGCCGACGCGCTGGCCCGCGCTGCGCTGGGCTTCGGGCCCAAGCCGCCGCCGCGGCGCTCGAAGAAGAAGCGGCGATAGAAGGGCAAGAACGACAGATCGGCAGGCCCCGGCGCGGCAGGGCGCGCTGGAGCCCCTATCATCACGCGCCATGACAGAAGCCACTTCCCGCCCACCCCTTCCCGACCACCTCTCCAGCGACCCGCGCAGCCCGCACCATGTGGCCGCCGCTTTCGAGAACGACATCGGCATTCGTTTCAACGGCAAGGAACGCCTCGACGTCGAGGAATACTGCATCAGCGAAGGCTGGGTCAAGGTGCCCGCCGGCAAGACCGTCGACCGCAAGGGCAAGCCCCTGCTGCTCAAGCTCAAGGGCACCGTCGAGGCGTTCTACAAGTAATCTGGTTTTTTCAGTCGATCATCGCCACTGCAGCAACAGCGACCAAGGCTGGCGGCTCATGTGGCGATCGATGCAGCCAGCCGCGCCAGGCGTCGGCGTGCATCCCTCGGGCAGGTAGCTCGGGTCCAGCCACTGCGTGCCCGGCGCAAAGTCGAGCCGGCGCCGCGTGACCGACTGCAGCACGTTGCCGCCCACCGTGTCGAAGCCTGCGGCATCGACGCTCACCACCACATCGCAATGCATCGGCAGCGCCTCGCCGCCGGTGTCGCGCGTGGCCAGCACTTCGCCGATCTTGTCGAAGGTGTCCAGCCCGGCGCCCGCACCGCGCGCCTGGCACACCAGGTCGCCCACGCGCGGCGGCGTGCGCGTGATGTCGCAGGCGCGCAGGGCGTAGCGCGTGGGCCGGCCTGCCGCCTCTTCGACGCCGGCCTGCCACGCCGCCCCGGCGTAGTCGACATGCGCCTCCGAGAAAACGAACTCTTCGTCTGCCAGCCCGGCCTGGCGTGCGAGCCAGCTGATGAATGCGGCGGACCAAGGCGTGTCGATGATGGAGGCGCGGGCCAGCGCGACCTGCACGGCACGCAGTTCGGTGGACTCCAGCCCTTCGTCCGGGCCCACGCCCATGCCTTGCAGCCGCCCGGCCGTCGCCTCGTTCAACGCCTGCATCAGCAGGTGCCGGTTGGCCGGGCGCAGCGCGCCGTAGCGCACCTGCGTGGGCAGCCGCGGATCGACGGCCTGCCAGTAGCCGAGCACCCGCTGCCAGGGCGCAAGGCCGGGCACGGTGCGGCGCGTGTCCTCGGCCTCGGAGTCCCCGGCTTCGGTCATGCGGCCTTCGGCGTCCATGGTCTGGGCGCCGAAGGCCTGGTGCTCCTGCACGGCGAAGGCGGCCATGGCGAGGGCGCGCGAGGGGGAGGGGAGTCGGGTGGCGGTTTCGGTGCAGGTCGGGGCAGCCGATGTGGGGCTTGAGAAGGCCACGCACAGGGCGCAGACAAGCAGGGGCAGCAGGCCGCGGGGCGTGCGAGGGATTTTGTTGGAGGGCGGCATGTGGCGGGAGCATAGCGGTCGCCGGAAATGCGCTTCGGCTGTATCGGCAGCGCGTATTCCGTGCAAGCAGGGCCGCTCCTTCCGCGCAGCGAGCAGCGACCGTTGCAGCCCGCCAGACCGGCTGGCAGTCGCCGGCCTCGGGCACCTCCGTTCGTGCCTGCTCGCTCATCTGAAACAACTCCCCAGCCTTGCGCGCCAGTTCAGCCGCAAGCCGCACGACGCCGAATGCGGGGCTTCCTGGCCAAACGGTGGCAGTTTCAGGCCATGCGCGGTCGCGCGGACGACGGAGCGCGCAGCTGCGCACAGGCCGCGACCCGCAACGCGCCTGTCGGACAGGGACGACGGCGCGAAGGGGCAAAAAGACGAGGCGCGGCGCATCGTTTCCGGTACGAAATGGCGCTTTGAGGTGCGGATGTCCCCGTGGCATTCCTTCTCCAATTCATGGTCGCCCCCACTCGCAGCAACGACACTTCTTCTCCCATGCCCGCCACCGTCGGGCTCGCGCAGAGGGTGCGCAGCGATCAGCTTCATTCCGTACAGCGCAGCATGCGTGCCGTGGTGCCTTCGAGCATGGCCGTGGCGACGGCAACCGCCGTGGTGGCGCTTTACGCGTCGAACGGCTGGGTTCTGCCGCTCGGCTGGCTTCTTCTGGTCGCCCTGTCGAACGCCGGCCGCTTCTGGGTATGCCGCGCCGTGAGCGCATCGTCGCGCCGGCATCCGGGCGGGCTGGACGAACGCGAAACCGCGCGGCAGCTGCGCCTGGTCACCTTTTCCTCGCTGGTGTCGGGTTGCGTGTGGGCGCTGTTGCCGCTGTTCTGCCGGGGCGACGTGCCATCGGAAACGCTGTTCTTCATGACCGTCGTATGCGGTGTGTGCGCAGGCTCGGTCATCTACAGCGCGGCCTATGCACCGGTGCCGGTGGCGTTCGTCACGCCCACGCTCTGCGTGGTGGCGGCGTGGCTGGCATGGGCGGGCGGCTTCCATCACACGGCGCTGGCGGTGATGGTGCTCGTGTACCTCGCTGCGCTGGTCCACGCCTCGATGCGCGGGGACCGTGCATTCCGGGCCGGCAGCCAGATCAAGAACGAGGCCTTGTTCTTGGCCTCGGAGCTGCGGCGCACGCATGCGCAGTCCAGCCGCGCCGCGCGTGAACTGGACTTTCGGGCCAACCACGACTCGCTGACCGGCCTGCTCAACCGGGAGGGCTTTCTCGCTGCGGCGCCACGCTTGCGCAATGGCGCGTCGCTGATGCTCGACCTCGACGGTTTCAAGGCGGTCAACGACGCATTCGGCCACAGGGCCGGCGACCAGGTGCTGCAGGACGTCGGTCGGTGGCTGCAGCGCGAGCTTGCGGTGCACGACGCGGTGGTGGGCCGCTGGGGCGGGGACGAGTTCGCCGTCTTCTACGCGCCCCGCGGCACGCACGACGCACCCGAGGCGGTGGCGCTGGCGCTGATCGAGTCGATCGGCCAGGCGACATCGCACTACGGCGGCCAACTCGGTGTGAGCGTGGGCATCTGCACGGGCCACGACTGCCCTGTGGCGGAGATGCTGAGCTTCTCGGACGAGGCCCTTTACGAGGCCAAGCGCCTGGGGCGCAACCGCTGGCATCGCTTCGACGGCGCACTGCACAGCCGCCTGCTGAGCCGCCGCGACATCGAGCGCGACCTGGCCGACGCCATCGCGTCGCACGCCATCTGCGTGTGGTACCAGCCGATCCTGGCGGACGGTGGGCAGCGCCTGCACAGCCTGGAAGCGCTGCTGCGCTGGGAGCATCCCAGGCACGGATGGGTGGCGCCGTCTGACGTGATCTTTGCGGCGGCGAACACCGGCCTGGCCGAACGCCTGCTGCGCCATATCCTGAACGACGTGTGCGAAGGCCTGCGGCATCTGGACTCGGCCGGCAGGCGGTTCGACAACGTGCCCGTCGCCATGAACGTGTCCCCACGGGAGATGTCGCAGCTGCCGGTGGACGCCATCGTGCTGGAGACGTTGGCAAGGCATGGCTTGTCCACGCACCGCCGGCAGCTCGAGATCACGGAAAAAGTGGCGCTCGACACGTCGGCCGCGAAAGACCGGCTCCGGGTGCTGGCGGAGGCCGGCATCGCCATCGTGATCGACGACTTCGGCGTCGGCTATTCGTCGCTTGCGTCGCTGCGCGGCGAGCATGTGCGCCAGGTGAAGATAGACCGCAGCTTCATTCTCAACCTGGCTTCGTCCCCCGGCAGCCGCCTGATGGTGGACGCGGTGATTCGCCTGGGCCAGTCGCTGTACATCGAAGTGGTGGCCGAGGGGGTGGAAACCGGCGAAGAACTCGACGCGCTGCGCGCACTGGGCAGCCCCTTGCTGCAGGGCTTCTATTTCATGCGCCCGGCGCCGCTTGCCAAGGTCATTGCATGGGCCGACGGTCGCGCCGACGTGCCACGCCCTGCAGCATGGCCGTCGTGAGCGCCCGGGCTGCGCGGGCGCTTCAGGCCAGCACCACCCGCTCGCACGCCTTGCGCAGCGCCGCCATGCCGGGAAGGTCGCGCGCCTTCCCATCGGTGACCACCACGCCGATGTCCGCCGCGCGCGCATAGCTCACGCGGCTGGCCTGGCCGATCTTGGCGTGGTCGGCCAGCAGGATGAGCTGCTGTGCCTGCTCGGCCATGGCGCGCGCCACGGTGGCCTCGTGGTGCTCGAAGCTCATGGCGCCGTGTCTGGCATGCAGGCCCACCGGCGACAGCAGCGCCACGTCGGCGCGGTAGCGGCGAATGGCCTCCACCGTGGTGTCGCCGCAGGTGGCCTGCGCCTTCACGTCGATTTCTCCGCCCAGCAGAATGGTCCGGTTGCCCGTGAGCCGCCCCTCGCCCGCGCCCGCGAGCTTGAGCGCGATGTTCAGCGAGTTGGTGATGACGGTCATGCCGCTGAGCGTGGCAATTTCTTCCGCGCAGATCGACATGGTGCTGCCCGCGTCCATGAACACCGTCTGCCCCGGCCGCAGCAGCGCCACGGCGGCCTTGGCAATGGCGCGCTTTTCGCGCTGCCGCGCCACCAGCCGCACCGCCAGCGGCGGCTCGGGCTCGGCGCTGGTGGCGATGGCGCCGCCGTGCACCCGGCGCAGCTCGCCCAGGCCTTCGAGCTCGAGCAGGTCGCGCCGCACGGTTTCGCGCGACACCGCCAGGTCTTGCACGATGCGCTCGACGCTCAGGCGCGAGAAGGTGGCGAGCAGGCTGCGGATGCGCAGGAATCGTTCGTCTTGGAGCATGGATGAATGCTGGCGTGTAGAAATTGAAAAAGGGACGGCGTCAGTGCGACGGCCGTCCCGGTCTGCATGTTCCGGGCCTGGAACAGGCCTGGAACCGGCGCG
Organism: Variovorax monticola; assembly: GCF_051216855.1. Taxonomy (NCBI): domain Bacteria; kingdom Pseudomonadati; phylum Pseudomonadota; class Betaproteobacteria; order Burkholderiales; family Comamonadaceae; genus Variovorax; species Variovorax monticola. The sequence goes on along the minus strand of NZ_JBPJZP010000001.1, from coordinate 557,014 downwards.
CAACTTGCGCCATTTTTGCCGATGTCAGAGATCGGCGCGGCCCATGGCCGGATCGCTCACCGAATGCTTGCCGTTTTCCACGCGGCCGGCGAAGCGGCGGTAGAAGGTCGGGTCGGCATCGCAGCTGACGGCAAAGTCGTACCAGTGGCCGCTGCCTTCCAGCGTCCACAGCTGCTCGGCCTTGGCACCGCCGTTCACGCTCGCGCCCCAGGGGCCGTCGTTGCGGTAGGCCTTGGCGCGCACCGTGAAGCCGCAGGCGTTGGTGCCGCCGTTGAGCATCTCGAGGTACACGTTGCCGTTGGCGATGTCGTAGCACACACGCACCTCGGGGATGGGTGCGTTGCCGGCGCGCAGCGTGTCCAGGTTGCCCTTGAAGTGGCGGTGAAAGCCGTTGGGCCCGAGCACCCACAGGTCGTAAGAGTTGCCGGCGGTGTCCGCCGTGCCGCTCCACACGTCGTCCAGCATCTTGCCGGGCTCGACCATGTAGCGGCGCGGCAGCCGGTCGAGGTGCAGCTTGTCGTACACGTGGAACACGGCGGCGGCCTTGCCGGTGTTGGAGAAGACCAGGCGCATCGCGCCGTTGAGCGCATCCGCGCGTGCGCTCACATGCAGCTCGTAGGGCAGCGCGCGCGAGGGGCGCGTGCCGGTGGCCTGCTTGGGGAGCGTCGCGTTGGCCGGCGGCACGATCTGCGCCAGCGCCTGCTGGTCGGCGCGCAGCTTGTCCGCGTCGGCCTTGGTGCGGGTGCCGGCGAAGGTGGGCAGCACTTCGGTGTTGGGCGTGGCAAAGTTGAATGCGCTCGTCAGGTCGCCGCTCACCGCACGGCGGAACGGCGAGATGTTCAGCTCCTTCACCCCGAAGCGTGCTTCCAGGAAACGCAGCACCGAGGTGTGGTCGAACACCTGCGAGTTGACCCAGCCACCGCGGCTCCAGGGCGAAATGACGTACATCGGCACACGCGGGCCAGGGCCGTACACGCGGCCGTCCACAGGCGGCGTGGTGCTGCCGACCAGGGGGTAGTTGTGGCGTTCGAACGCGACGTCGGCGTCCGACAGCGTGGTCTTTCCCGCGGCGGCGCTGTTGGGGTCTGTCGGATTGATGAGCGACGGCGCGGAAGGCGAGGGCACGTGGTCGAAGTAGCCGTCGTTCTCGTCGAAGTTGACGATGAACACCGTCTTGCTCCACACGTCGGGCGAGGCGGTCAGCGCGTTCAGCACCTCCTGGATGTACCAGCCGCCCTGCACCGGGCTCGATGGCCCTGGGTGCTCGGAGTACGTTTGCGGCGCCACGATCCACGACACCTGCGGCAGCTTGCCGTTGAGCACGTCCTGCTTGAAAGTGCCCAGAAAGCCGCCGTCGGGCATGGTGTTGGCCACGCCCTTGTACAGCGGGTTGCCTGCGTCGTCGCTGGCGGCGTCGTACGCCGGCACCGTCACGCCCGCGGGCGGGCTGGCGTCACCGTCGTACCGCATGTCGTTCTTGCCCGACAGCTTGTTCGCCACACGGTACTGCTGAAAGCCGTGCAGGGGGTTGTCGGTGTAGTTGTCGGGCAGGTTCTGGTAGACGATCCAGCTGATCTTGGCCTCTTGCAGGCGCTCCGGATAGGTCTTCCAGTTGCATCCGAACTGGGTCGAGTCGACACCGGGGTTGGTCGTCGGGTTCCACGGCGAGCGCAGGTTTTCCCAGGTGTTGTCGATCGAGGAGACACGGGCCGGGCCGCTGCTCGTCTGGCCCGACGGGCCGTTGGTGCCGGTCCAGTGGAACAGGCGGTTCGAGTTGGTGCCGGTGTGCATGCCGCAGTGGTAGCTGTCGCACACCGTGAAGGCGTTGGCCAGCGCGTACTGGAACGGCACCTCGGCCTCCTGGAAGTACCCCATCGATGCGGTGGTCTTGTAGCGCGGCCACTGGTTCATGCGGCCTCCGTCCCAGGCGTTCTGCGCGTCGCCCCAGCTGTGCGGCGTGCCGCTCACGCGCTGCGCATTGCCCAGGCTCTGGTCGAGGTGGTAGGGCAGCACCGGCTTGCCGTTGCCGTCGCTCTGCTGCCAGACGTTGAGGCCGTTGGGCAGCGGAATGGTGAAGCGGTCGCCGAAGCCGCGCACACCCATCATCGTGCCGAAGTAGTGGTCGAACGAGCGGTTCTCCTGCATCAGGATCACGACGTGCTCGACGTCCATGATCGTGCCCGTCGTGTTGTTGGCGGGAATGGCAAGCGCACGGCGAATGCTCGGCGGAAACGCCGAGATGGCGAGTGCGGCGGCGCCCGTGGTGGCGGTACCGGTGAGGAACTTGCGGCGCGAGTTCATGGGCTTGTGGGTTTGGTCGTTCATGTCGTGGGCCTCAGGGTGCGCAGCTTTTCACGGGCGCGGTGCCGGCGTCGGCGGGGGGTGCGGTGGGAGCGGCGGGCGTGGTGGGCAAGCCACCGGTGAAGCCGCCGCCGCCGCTGCCGCCGCCGCAAGCGGAGAGCGCGCAGGCCACGATCAGCGCGGCCAGCAGGCGCGCGCTCAGGGGTGCAGATGTCATGGGTCTATCCTTTGTTGTGCAGTTTTTCTGGAACAGGGAAGGCGCAAGAAGCGCCAGGAAACGGTCGGGGAAACGGTCGAGGAGGTGGGCGCAGAGGCAAGCGCGGCTCACAGACCGGGCAGCGTCGACAGCGGTTGGCCCGACTTGAAGATGCTGGTGATTTCGCTGTTGGTGAGCGCGCGGTTCCAGATCGCGAACTCGTTGAAGTCCATCGCGCCGCGCGGCGAACTGGTCTCGCGCTTGTAGTAGAGGCCGGTGCCGTCCTCGTTCAGGCCCAGGCCGTTGCCCAGGCCGCCGAGCTTGCCGAGCAGCGCGCTCGTGATGGCGACGCCGTTGGTCTGGATGCCGCTGACGGGGTCCATCACGTAGCCCTTCATCGTGAGCGCCGTCTTGTCGATCACCACCGCCACGTAGGCCCATTGCCCTGCGCTCAGGTTGTAGCCGTTGCTGTCGGCGCGCTCGCTGCCCGTGCCCACGTTGAAACGGATCTCGCAGCTGTCGAACAGGCCGATGGCCAGGCCCGCGTTGAGGCCGGTGGTGTAGTTCTTGTTGCCGATCACCGTGCCGCCGTTGCTCACGCCTTGCGTGCAGGTGTTGTCGGTGCGCATCCAGAAGCCGATGGTGAAGGCCGTGACGGCGGGCGCGGTGGTGACGTCGCTGTTCTGCACCAGGCGGTAGCCGGCCGTGCCGCCGGCGTTCTTCACGGTGCTGTCCACGCGCAGCGCCTTGGCCTTGTACGCGGCCTGGAAGCCGTCGTCGACCAGCGTGCCGCCGTTGGCGTCCGCAGCCCACGGCGCAAGCGTCGATGCGTTCTTTGTGTCGGTGCCGGGCAGCGTGTCGAGCGGGTAGTAGTCGACCAGCCCGTTCACCAGCGTGGTGGCCAGCGTTGCCGGCGGCTCCGGAGGCAACGGCTTGACGTACGCGATTTGCGCGGGCAGCGCCACGCTGGCCTCGCCGGCGACGACGGTGTACTGGTAGGTGTAGATGCCGTCGCTCGCGGCCACGATGGGGTCGGTGTAGCGGATCGACCCCGTCGGCAGCGTGGCCACGGGCTTGCCGTCGCGCAGCACTTGCACCGATGCGGCCGTGGCGCCCGCGAGCGTCCACGAGAGTTCGATGCTGCCCTTGTCCGCGCCCGTCCTGGCCGACAGGCCGCGCAGCGACGTCGCGGCCTGCAGGGCCTGGCCATTGAAGCGGTAGTCGGCCGCCGCGGGCACGACGCCCAGGTGGCGCAGCACGGTCGGCGCGATGTCGGTGGCCGCGGCAAGCTGCAACAGCGTGGTGTCGGCCGGGGCCGCCGAGCCGATGCCGGGCAGGCTCGCAAGGCTCTTGTTGCTCGCGATGAAGACGGTCTTGTTGTCGGCCGACTGCAGCCCGGTGGTGACGCCGAAACCGTCCAGGCCGTGGCCCGTGGTGAGGATCACGAGCCAGTCTTCCTTGGCGTCGTTGGCGGTGCGCAGCGCGATGCGTGCCAGCAATTGGCCGACGGCCGTGGCGGTGTCGGCCACCGCGCGCCGGTAGGCGTCGCTCGCAAGGCCGGAGCCTGCCGCAGCGCCCGGTGCGCCGTACTGCGCCACGACCAGATCGTCGCCCGCATCGATGCGCTGCGCGGTGTGCTCCGTCACGCAGCCGTCAGAGCCCGCGCAGTCGAAGGCGGTGTCCACGCTGCCGGGCTCGTTGGCCAGCAGCAAGGGGTACACCGCGTTGGCGGTGATGGCGCCGGTCTTGTAGCCGGCCGCCGCGTTCTGCTTGGCCATGGCGAAGACCGACGGTGCGCGCCCGGCGTCGATGCGCTGGTCGGCGGTGTCCCATCGCACGCCGTGGCGCTGAGCCCACGTGCCTGTCAGCAGCGTGGCCCATCCCGGGCCGTCGGTAAGGCGTTGCTCGGTGAGCGTGCCGTTGGCACCGCCGGTCCACGCCGGTGCCAGCTGGAACGACTGCAGCGCCGGGGCATTGTTCTGCGCGATGGCATCGCGAAGCGCCGCATGGGTGAGGCCGTCGATCTCGACCACCAGGGCCTTGGGACCGCTCTTGCCTTGGTTGACGCTGGGTGCAGGCTGGTTGCCCGTGCTCGCCGTCGGCAGTGCGCCTAGGGGCGAGAAGCCGCCGCCGTTTCCTCCGTTTCCGCCGCCTCCGCACGCTGCAAGCAGCAGCAGGGCGCACACGCTGGTCGCCGCCGACGCGCCGCGCGCGGTCGTTCTTCTGATCATGTGGTTCTCCCGGAATCTGTGTGTCAGCGGGTGAATGCGGCCTTGCAATCGAATTGCAAGAAAAAGCACAAACACCTCGAATGCCGCAGATCTTGCGTTCGCCAAGTGACAGCGCTTTGACAGTGCGCAGGCCCGCCTGACTGTTGCGCGCCGTTACAGCCGATACACCCGGGACGCCGCGCACCGGCGGCTGGCTGGAACATCGAAGGCAGCGCTCCTACGATGCGTTCGTCCCATCCACTCGCCCCAAGGAAAGAAGAACGAAATGAAGTCATCCGTACAGCGCCGCACCTTGCTGCTGGCCGCGTCCGTGTTGCCGCTGGCCAGCGCATGCACTGCCTGGTCTCGCAACGGCCCGCAGTCTTCATTCGAAGCGCAACTCGCCGAACTGGAGCGCGCCTGCGGCGGCCGCCTGGGCGTGGCCGCGCTGCACACGGGCAGCGGCGCGCGCATCCAGCACCGGGCGCACGAGCGCTTTCCGCTGTGCAGCACCTTCAAGCTGATGCTGGCGGCCGCCGTGCTCGAACGCAGCGCGAAAGACGCCGGCCTGCTGTCGCGGCAACTCGGCTACGGCAAGAGCGACCTGGTCGCCTATTCACCGATCACCGAGAAGCACGTGGGCGCCGGCATGAGCGTGGCCGCACTGTGCGCAGCCACCGTGCAGTACAGCGACAACACGGCGGCCAACGTGCTGCTGAAACTGCTCGGCGGTCCGCCGGAAGTGACGGCGTTCTCGCGCCGCATCGGGGACGCGACCTTCAGGCTCGACCGCACGGAGCCCGAGCTCAACACCGCCATTCCCGGCGACCTGCGCGACACCACCACGCCCGCGGCCATGACCGACAGCGTGCAGCGGCTGGCGCTGGGCGATGCATTGGGTGCGGCGCAGCGCGAGCAACTGAAGACATGGCTGCTGGGCAACACGACCAGCACCGAACGCTTCCTGGCCGGCGTGCCCGCAGGCTGGAAGGTCGGCGACAAGACGGGCTCGGGCTCGTACGGCAGCACCAACGACACCGGCGTGGTCTGGCCGCCGGCCGGTGCGCCGCTGGTGCTGTCGGTGTACCTGACGTTTCCGCAGCAAGACGCCAAGGGACGCAACGACGTCATTGCGTCGGCAACGCGCATCGCGGTGGCCGCGCTCGCCGGCTGACAAGGCGCAGGGGCGCTGTTCAGGGTGTCAAGGAAACGTCATGTCCGTCGCGCACGATAGTGGCATAAATGGTGATTGTGGAAATCATTGCAATAACTACAAACGCGGCTACGCAACGCCTTGCGAAGGTCGCTGAAACCCCGCGATCCCTTCCATCCCATTTGCGGTCGGTGCTTGCTTCAACTGCAGCCCGACCGTGCCTTGTCGTGACGGCTCGCCGTCATGCCTTTATCCTGCAAATGGAATTGCAATGATCCGCCCCTTCAAGACCCTCAGGCCCCTGGCCTGCGCCATCGCCCTCGGCTCGCTCGTCACCGCGTGCGGCACCTTCGCCCCCACCTCCCCCTCTGCCCTCTCTGCCCCCTCCGCGACCGCCATCGACAACAGCAGCATCGGTCAGCCCGAGTTCCGTGCGCACAAGACGACCTACGGCGTGGTCTACAAGCTGCCGAAAGAGGTCAACGACGTGCTCGACGCGCGCGTGTACCCGGCGCTGCGGCAAGACCTGGTGGGCCTCGGCCTGCAGGCCGAGGCGCAGAACTTCAACATTCCGCACGTGACGGTGGTGCACATCCACAGCGCCGACCCGACCACGCCGCAGAAGATGCTCAAGGCACTGCCCAAGCCGCCGGCGCCCATCAAGCTCACGCTGAAGAACTTCTACACGACCGAGGCCGCGAAGGACGCGGGCCGCCCCTGGTGGCTGGACCTCGGCATCGTGAAGACCGGCCAGGGCTTCGAGGACATGATGGCCTACAACACCGTGACCACCGCCGCCATGGCGCCGCTGCGCGACGGCCCGCTGCCGCGCGTCACCGGCCCTGTCTACGCCCGGATGGGCGACGCCGGCAAAGACCTCGTGAAGACGGTGGGCGTGAGCGGCGTGAACGTGGTGAAGGACGGCAAGGAACTGCGTTCGCACAACCCGCACAACACGCTGGTCTACAGCATGGCGCCGTTCACCCCGGCGCTGCAGGCGTCGATGAACCAGGTGGCGGCCCGCTTCAACACCGCGCTGCCCCAGGGCATCGACACCACCTTTCGCGACGTGTCGATCGTCGAGCTGGCCTTTTCGGGCAACGTGACGCGCGAGATCTACCGCATCAGCCTGGTCGACGGCTCGGTGACCGACGTCGCGAGCGGCAAGGTCGTCAGGTAAGCCGTTCTGGCGGAACTTCGCGGGCCTGCTCAGCCCTGCTTGCGCATCGCGAAGCAGGCCCCCGCCACCAGGATGAACGCGCCGATGATCACCTTCTGCCAGGTGCTCGGCACGCCCGCCAGAATGAGCACGTTGTTGATCAGCGTGACCAGCACCACGCCCAGCAGCGTGCCGCCCACGGTGCCGCTGCCGCCGGTGATGCGGGCGCCGCCCAAAATCACGGCGGCAATCACGTCCAGCTCGTTGCCCACCAGGTCGAAGGGGTTCGCCAGCCGCGTGCTCGACACGTGCACGATGCCCGCCAGCCCCGACAGGAAACCCGCGTACGCGAACACGAAGACGTGCACCGTGCGCAGGTTGTAGCCCAGCCGCTCCGCAATGGCCAGGCTGCCGCCGATGGCGTACACCGCGCGGCCGATGAGCGTGCGGTTCAACAGCCACCACGTCAACACCGCGGCGCCGGCCAGCACCAGCACCGTGGCGGGCAGCACCACGTGCAGGCCCTGCGGGGTGTCGAAGCGCCACAGCGCCAGCTTGCCGAAGGCGTCCATGGGCGCGGGCACGTTCATGAAGAACACGGTGCCCACGAAGGTGAGAAGAATGCCGCGGTACAGGTACTGCGTGCCGATGGTCACGATGAGCGAGGGCGCCTTCAGCCAGTGCACCAGCAGCCCGTTGAGCACGCCCAGCAAGGCGCCGCTGGCCGCGCCCGCCACCAGCAACACCGCGATGTGCGTCTCCGGAAAGTAGTTCAGCACCAGCTTGGTGATGCTGTACATCGTGAGTGCCGCAATGGCCGCGAACGACACGTCGATGCCGCCCGCGGCCAGCACGATGAGCACGCCCAGCGCGAACAGCCCCACCACCGTGCAGGCACGCACGATGTCGATCAGCACCGGCAGCTGGAAGAAGCTCGGGTTGATGGCGCCCACCACCAGGCACACCAGCACGATGAGCGCCAGCGTGAAGACAGAGGGGCGTTGCGCGAGCCACCCGCGCCAGGAGCTCGGTGGCTTGGGTGCCGCTTGCACCGCGGAAGAAGGCGCGGGCGTGGTGGGCGCTTGCATGGTGGATGCCGTCATGAGAATGCGGGGGAAGCAGGGGTGGGGGTGTCGGAAACCAGCGCGTGGTAGAGCTCGCTCTCGGCCAGGCCCTGCGCGTCGAAGTCGTTGGCAATGCGGCCCTTGCGCATCAGCAGGATGCGGTCGCAGTTCTGCAGCAGCTCCTGCAGGTCGTCGCTCACCAGGATCACGCCCAGGCCTTGCTCGGCCAGCCGCTGCACGATGCGGTAGATGGTGTCCTTGGAGCCGACGTCCACGCCCACGGTCGGGCCGTGCAGTATCAGCACGCGCGGGTCGATGGCCAGCCACCGGCCGATGAGCACGCGCTGCTGGTTGCCGCCCGACAGCGACTGCACCGGGCGGTCGACGTCCGGCGTGGCGATCTGCAGCTCGCGCACGGTGCGCTCGGCCAGTGCCTGGCACTGCTTGCCGTCGAGCGCGCCGAAGCGCCCGCGCAGCCGGCTCAGCACGGCCGTCACGATGTTGTCGCGAATGGGCTTGTCGAGGAACAGGCCTTCGCTCAGGCGGTCTTCGGGCACGTAGCCGATGCCCTGGCGAATGCCGTCGGAAGGTGTTTTCAGCGTGATCTGTTTGCCGTCGAGCGCCATGCGCCCGTGGTCCGCGGCCTGCACGCCGGCCAGCGCCAGCGCCAGCTCGTTGCGGCCGGAGTCGAGCAGCCCGGTGATGCCCAGGATCTCGCCTTTGTGCAGCGTGAAGCTCACGTCGCTGAACTGCGCGCCGCGGCCCAGCGCATCGACCTCGAGCAGGGCGTCGCCGCCGTGCGTCTGGTGGCGGTAGCGCGCACCGTCGAGCTGCTTGCCGGTCATCCAGTGCGCGAGTTCGGCCTTGGTGAAATCGCGGATCGGTCCCTGCGCCACCTTCGTGCCGTCACGGAACACGATGGCCTGGCCGCCCATGGCGATGCACTCGTCGAGCTTGTGGCTCACGAACAGCACGGCCACGTCCTGCGCGCGCAGCGCCTCCACCACGCGCTCGAGGTTGTCGACCTCCTTCTGCGTGAGCGAGGTGGTGGGCTCGTCCATGATGACCATGCGCGCGCGCGTGGCCACGGCGCGCGCAATGGCCACCAGCTGCCGCGTGGCGATGGGCAGCTCGTCGACGCGGCGCGCCAGAAAGGCCGCATCGGTCGGCAGCTTCACGGTGGCCAGCGCGCGCACTGCCGTGGCGGCCACCGCCTTGCGGTCGAAACGCCGCGCCAGCTTGCCGCCGGTGGCGACCAGCTGCTCGCTGAGCGCGACGTTCTCGGCCACGCTCATGTTCGGCAGCAGGGACAGGTCCTGGTAGACCGTCTCGATGCCGAGCGTGAGCGCCTCCAGCGGTGACAGCGATTCGTGCGGGCGCCCGTCGATCACGATGCGTCCCTGGCTCGGCGGTTGCGCGCCCGAGATGATCTTGATGAGCGTGCTCTTGCCGCAGCCGTTCTCGCCGAGCAGGTGATAAATCTCGCCGGCCTCGATCGTCAGGTCGATGCCGCGCAGCGCGTGCACGCCCGCGAAGCGCTTGTGCACGTCCTGTACTTCGAGGAAGACACGGCGCCCGGTGCCGGGCACCGGGGCCCGCGTGGAAGGCGCGAGGGGTGCGGAAAGAGTCATGTGCTCGAAGCTTTCGCGAATATCAGAAGGCGTACTTCTTGTAGTTCTGCTTGTCGACCTCGACCCAGGCCTGGCCCGTGACGATGATGCCGACGCCCGGGCCCTTCTTGACCGAGACCTTGTTGTAGCCCTGCACGCCCATGTCGGCGCCGTCGGTGATGGTCTTGCCGTCGAGCAGCATCTTGGCCGCCTTGTTCATGACGATGCCGGCGTCCTTCGGGTCCCAGAAGGCGATGCCGCCGACCGCGCCCGACTCCAGGAACTTGGCCGCCTCGCTCGGCAGGCCCGTGCCGTACACGCAGATCTTGCCCTGCAGGCCGGCTTCTTCCACCGCGCGGCCGATGCCCAGCACGTCGAGCGACGACGAGCCCTGGAAGCCCTTCAGGTCGGGGTGCTTGCGCAGCATTTCCTTGGCCTTGCCGTAAGCTTTTTCGGCGTCGTTGAGCGACTCGTTCTTGGCGTCGACCAGCGTCATCTTGGGGTACTTCTTGGCGTTGGTCGCGCCGCCGTCGGCCCACTGCACCTGCGACTGGCTGCCCAGCGAGCCGACCAGCGAGGTCCACTTGCCCTGCTGGCCCATGCAGGCGGACAGGCGCTCGTTGATGCGCGCGCCGTAGGCCGTGTTGTCGAAGGCCTCGATGTCGACCATGGTGTTCTTCTGGTTGTCGGCCTCGTGCGTGACCACCTTGATGCCGCGCTCCATGGCGCGCTTGAGCACGGGCTCCAGCGTGGGCGGGTCCATCGAGACCACGGCGATGGCGTCGACCTTCTTGGCCACCAGGTCTTCGACCAGGCGCTGCTGCTGCGCGGCGTCCGACTGAGCCGGGCCGATCTGGCGCGTGGCCACGCCGGGGGTGCTGGCGCCGAACTCCTTCACGCCCACTTCCATGCGGTTGAACCAGCTGATGCCGGTGATCTTCACCACGGTGACGATGTCCTGCGGCTTGCCTTGCGCATGCAGCGCCGAGGCGAAGGCCACGGTGCCCAGGGCCAGTACGGTGCAGGCGATCTTTGTTTTCTTCAGCATTGTTGTCTCCTAGCCCTCGGTGGTTCGTTGTTGCGTCGCGCCAGGAGGGGGCTGATGCGGCGGTGCGCTGGTGCGCGAAACGGAAATGAAGCTGCGCAGGTCGCCCAGGCTGAACCGCGCCGATGCCAGGAAGAACAGCAGCAGCAGGCCCCAGGCGCAGTCGCGGAAGAAGTTGGAAATGCCCAGCAGGTTGAAGGTGCTCGACAGCAGCTGCAGCGCCACGGCCGAGAAGAACAGGCACACCATGCGCCCGTAGCCGCCCTGCGGCCGCACGCCGGCCATCACCGTGATGAGGATGGCGATCAGCAGGTAGGAGTTGCCGTAGTCCGACTTCACGCTGGCCGTGCGGCTTGCGATGACGACGCCCGCCACCGCCGCCAGCACGCCGCACAGCGCGTAGGTGGCAATGAGCATGCGGCTTTGCGAAATGCCCGCGTAGCGCGCCGCCTTGGCGTTGGTGCCCAGCAGGAACAGCCGGATGCCGAACGGGCTCTGCTTGAGCAGCCAGCCCACGCCGAGCAGCATGGCCACGAAGATCACGAACGGAATGGGCACGCCCAGCACCATCTCGTTGCCGATGGCCGACAGCGGCTCGGCACTGCCCACGCGCAGGCTGGAGCCGCCGGTGAGCACGACCGCCAGGCCCGTGTAGAGCAACTGCGTGCCCAGCGTGCAGAGAATGGGGGTGAGCCCGGCGCGCGCGATGAGCAAGCCGTTGAGCAGCCCGCCGCCCAACCCCACCGCCAGCGCGATGACCGCGAACCAACCGGTGTAGAGCCAGGGCGACACATCGGACGCCACGAGCATCGGCGCCACGGTGGCCGCCACCACGCCGGCCAGGTTGGCCAGGGCCACGCCCGACAGGTCGATGCCGCCGTTGCCCGAGATCATCGACAGCGCCACGCCCATGGCCAGCAGGCCGAGCTCGGGCAGCTGGCCGCCCATGGACTGGAAGTTGTAGACGTCGAGAAAGTCGCCCCTGGAGAGCACGGTCGCAACCACGAGGATCACGACGTTGATGGCCACCAGGAAGTTCAGTTCGCGGTCGGAGAACCGGGAGGTCATGCAAGGGCCCTTCCGCTGGCGCGGTTCATCAGCGCATCGACTTCGGCGCGCGTGGGCATCGACGGTGCGGTGCCGGCGCGCGTGACGGAGATGGCGGCCACCGCGGAGCCGAAGCGCGCGGCTTCCAGCGGCGAGGCGCCTTCGGCGAGCGCCGCCGCAAAGCCGCCGTTGAAGGCGTCGCCCGCGCCGGCGGTTTCCTTCACGGCACCGGCATTGAACACGGGGATGTGCACCGAGCCGCTGGCGCTGTGCAGCAGCGCGCCCTTGTCGCCCAGGGTGATGAGCGCGCAGCCCACGCCCTTGGCGAGGAAGAAGTCGCCTGCGCGGCGCGCGTCGTCGATGGTTTCCACCGCAATGCCGCTCAGCGCCGCGGCCTCGTGCTCGTTGGGCGTGATGTAGTCGCACAGCGGGTACAGCGCGTCGTCGAAGGGGAGGGCGGGCGCGGGGTTGAACACCGTCACGGTGCCGGCGGCGCGCGCCAGCTCGAGCCCGCGCCGCGCGGCGCCCGCGGGTTGCTCCAGCTGCGTGACGAACACGCGCGCGCCGCGGATGGCATCGGCAGCGGCCTCCACGTCGTCCGCGTCGATGAGGGCCGCGGCACCGGGCACCACGATGATCGCGTTGGCGCCGGTGACCTCGTGCACGTAGATGAAGGCTGCACCGGTCGGCTGCGTGCTCACCTGGGGTGCGCGCGGCGTGATGCCCTCCTGCGCCCACAGCGCGAGTGCGTTGGCACCGAAGGCGTCCTGTCCGAGCTTGGAGATGAACGTCACCCCCGCGCCCGCCCGCGCCGCTGCCACGGCCTGGTTCGACCCCTTGCCACCGGGGCCCATGGCAAAGCCGGAACCCGCGATGGTCTGGCCCACGCCGGGGAGGCTGGCCGCTCGGAATGCGAGGTCGGCCACGAAGATGCCCAGCACGGCCACGCCGCGCTGGTGTGGCGCCTGTGCGGCATGCGAAGGTGCGACAGCCATGGCGTCAGGCCTCCGGGGCGATCACGCCCTTCTTGAACACGAAGCAGCCGTAGAAGCGGCGCTCCCCGGTAGCGATCACGCAGTAGGCACGGCGCGCCGCTTCATAGAAGGCGAAGCGCTCGATGGAACCCAACGGCCGCGAGCGGCCTTCGGCTGCGTCGATCTCGCGTTGCATCTCCTGCTGCACCGGCGGAATCTCGTGGGGCTGGCCCATGATTTCCATGCGCCGTGCCGGGTCGTCCACCGCTTCGTCGAGCGGCAGCACCGACAGGATGGCGCGCGCCGCTTCGGTCGTGCCCACGCCGTCGATGCGCAGCAGCCGGCCCAGCGTGGTCTGGCGTGCCACCGAGTCGGCGGGAAAGTTGGCGTCGCACAGCACCAGTTCGTCGCCATGGCCCATGGCGCGCAGGGCGTACAGCACGTCGGCGTTGAGCAGCGGATGGATGGACTTCAGCATGTGGTCTCCTGCAAATGGAACTGTTCTTGTGGCTGCAATTCTTCAGTAAGGAAAACGTTTGCGCAAACGTTTGCTATTCGGGGATTTCCCTTGGTTTCGGTGTGCGCGCCACGTTCGTTCGCACGTTCATTCACCGTAGGGAATCCAGATGTTCTTGACCTGCGTGGCATGCCGCAGGAACAGCGGGCCTTCGGCCGAGGCTGCGTCGGACCAGTCGGTGGCCAGGCCGTGGTCGACGAGCGTGCGCTTGAGGTTGCCCACCGACAAACGCTCGGCGTTGCGCGAAAGCTCCTTGGTGCCGAAGGCCCACAGCGCATCGACGTCGTCGTGCTCGGCCAGTGTCTGGGCCAGGCTCGCTGCAGGACCGGTCACGAGATTGATCACGCCGGCGGGCAGGTCGGAGGTTTCGAGCACCTGGTAGAAGTCGGTGGCGATCAGCGGGTGCTTCTCGCTCGGCACGATCACCGTGCGGTTGCCCATGGCCATGAGCGGCGCGAACAGGCTCACGAAGGACAGCAGCGGCGCCTCGTCCGGGCACACCACGCCGACCACGCCCATGGGCTCGACGGTGGCCAGCGCCACGCCGCGCAACGGCGGCACGTGCACCGTGCCTTCGTATTTGTCGGCCCACGCACCGTAGGCGAAGAGGCGGCTTACGGACGCATCGACTTCGGCCTGCGCGGCGCGTGCGGCCACGCCGGTGAGGCTGGCGATGCGCGCGGCAAATTCTTCAGCGCGGGCAGAGAGGTTTTCCGCCAGGTAGTACAGCGCCTGCGCGCGGCGGTGCGGCGTGGCGCTCGACCAGCCGGCGGCCGAGCGCGCGGCGGCGACTGCGTTGCGAATGTCCTTGCGGTTGCCCGTGCCGACTTCACCCGCGCGCTGCCCGCTGGGCGCCAACACCGGGTGCGACAGTTCGCCGTCCGGGCGCACCTGCTTGCCGCCGATGAACAGCTTGGCCGTGCGATCGATGGCCGGAAGCGTGGACGACGGCTTGGCCTGCGCCTTGGTCGTTTCGTTCGCGGCTTCTGCGGTCGCTTGCATGGAGCGCGGCTTGCGCTCGGCCCAGGCGCGCGGCTTCAGGTATTCGTAGCAGCCCTCGCGCCCGCCTTCGCGGCCGTAGCCCGACTCGCGGTAGCCGCCGAAGCCCACGCCCGCATCGAACAGGTTGGTCGCGTTGACCCACACCACGCCGGCCTGCAGCTGCGGTGCAATGCCCAGCGCCAGGCCGATGGTCTCGCTCCACACGCTCGCGGCCAGGCCGTAGCGCGTGTTGTTGGCCAGCGCCACGGCTTCGTCGGGCGTGCGGAAGGTCATCGTCACCAGCACGGGGCCGAAGATTTCTTCGCTCGCCACGGTGGAGGCGGGGTGCACGTTGGTCAGCAGCGTCGGCGGAAAGAAGCTGCCGCCCGGCGGCAGCGCGCCCGGCGCCTGGTAGCAGCTGGCGCCTTCGCGCACACCGGTGGCCACCAGCGCGCGCACGCGCTCCAGCTGCGTGGGGTCGATCAGGCTGCCCATGTCGACGGCCTTGTCCAGCGGCGAGCCCACGCGCAGGCTCTGCATGCGGCGCTTCAGGCGCCCGATGAAGTCGTCGGCAATGCCCTCTTGCAGCAGCAGCCGCGAACCGGCGCAGCACACCTGGCCCTGGTTGAACCAGATGGCGTCGACCACGCCCTCCACGGCGGCGTCGCTGTCCGCGTCGTCGAACACGATGAAGGGCGACTTGCCGCCCAGTTCCAGCGTGAGCGACTTGCCTGAGCCGGCGGTGGCCTCGCGAATGATTCGGCCCACGTCGGTCGAGCCGGTGAAGGCGATCTTGTCGATGCCTTCGTGCGCGACCAGCGCCGCGCCGGTGGCGCCGTCGCCGGTCACCACGTTCAGCACGCCCGGCGGCAGGCCGGCCTGTGCGGCGAGTTCGGCGAAGAGCAGGGCGCTCAGCGGCGTGAGCTCGGCGGGCTTGAGCACCACCGTGTTGCCCAGCGCGAGCGCGGGCGCGATCTTCCACGCGAGCATCAGCAGCGGAAAGTTCCACGGAATGATCTGGCCGACCACGCCCAGCGGCACCTGGTCCGCGAACTCGCGCTCCTGCAGCTGCGCCCAGCCGGCGTGGTGATAGAAGTGGCGCGCCACCAGCGGCACGTCGAGGTCGCGGGTCTCGCGGATCGGCTTGCCGTTGTCCAGCGCCTCGACCACGGCCAGCAGGCGCGCATGGCGCTGCACCAGGCGCGCCAGTGCATAGAGGTGGCGTGCGCGGCCATGGCCCCCGAGCGCGAGCCAGCCGGGCTGCGCGGTGCGCGCGGCGGCCACGGCGGCGTGCACGTCCTGCGCGGAACCTTGGGCGATGCGGGCCAGGCGCTGGCCGGTGGCGGGCTCGAAGGTCTCGAAATGCGCACCGGTGGTCGCCGCAGTGAAGTGCCCGTCGATGAAGTGGCCGAAGCCCACCGCATGGCGCGCGAGCCACTGGCGCGCGTCGGTGTCGCTCTCTGGCGCGGGGCCGTAGTCCATGGTGTCGAAATAGCGTGCGACGCTGCGGGTGGTCGTGTTGTTCTGGCTGCTCATCGGGTCATCCGATCGGGTGGCGGTTGAAGGCCGAGTAGCGGCCGGTGACGTGGTGCTCCAGCTGGCGCTCGATGTCGGCCAGCAGCGTGGAGGCGCCGATGCGGAAGAGCCCGGGTTCGAGCCAGGGGCGGCCCAGCTCTTCCTTCATGAGCACCTGGTAGTCGAGCGCCGTCTTCGCGGTGGAAACGCCGCCGGCCGGCTTGTAGCCCACGCGAAAGCCGGTGCGGGCCTCGTACTGGCGGATCATGCGCAGCATCACCAGCGTGACCAGCGGCGTGGCGTTCACGCCTTCCTTGCCGGTGGAGGTTTTTATGAAATCGGCACCGGCCATCATGCAGACCATCGAGGCCTTCGCCACGTTGCGCAGCGTCTTCAGCTCGCCCGTGGCAAGAATGGCTTTCACATGCGCTTCGCCGGCTGCCAGGCGAAAGTCGCGCATCTCGTCGTAGAGCTTTTGCCATTGCCCGGTGAGCACGTGCTCGCGGGTGATGACGATGTCGATCTCCGCCGCGCCGTCGCGCACCGAGGCTTCGATCTCCTTGAGCTTGAGCTCGTGCGGAATCAGCCCCGCCGGAAAGCCGGTGGACACCGCCGCCACCGGAATGCCCGTGTCCGCGAGCGCCTCGACCGCCGTCGACACGAAGCGGTGGTACACGCACACCGCGCCGGTGTGCAGCGTGCGGTCTGCAAAGCCCAGCGCGGCCAGCAGGTCGGGGCGCACCGGGCTCACCGCCTTGGCGCAGAGCCGGCGCACCCGCTCGGCCGTGTCGTCGCCGTTGAGCGTGGTCAGGTCGATGCAGGTGATGGCCTTCAGCAGCCAGCCGGCCTGCGCGTCTTTCTTGACCGAGCGGCGACCGGGCAGCGTGGCCACGCGGCGCTCGGCGGCCGAGAGGTTGATGCGGATGCCTTCGAACCAGCCGCTGTCGAAGGGTTGCGCGGTGTTGCGTGCGGCAGTGTGGGGCTGTGCAGCCGGTGCAGCCGGTGCTGGTGTTGCGGATGCGGCCGCGGCGAGCGCCGTGGCGGGTGGCGCCGGGCGCGAGCGCACCGCGCCGCTGGCGCGAACGAGTGAAGTGGATGTCATGGCGTGGGGAGCGCGGTGGTGCGCGGGCGCCGCGGGTGCGGCAGGCAGGCAAAGGGCATGTCTTTTGTCTCCGTGGCCGCGTCGCGCTGCGATGCGGCGGTGGTGTGTCTCGTGCGTGCCGTCGTGCGGGGCCGGCGGCGTGTTGGATTGGATGTTATTGCAACAACATTTATTTAGGCAAGATGTTTTTAAAATAACATTTTGATGCGAGCCGATGCCCGATACTCGAGCGCCTGGACCCAAGGAACCCGAACATGCGAAAAACCGCCGGAGCCGAAGCCCGGGCCGTGCGCCTGGCCAAGATGCAGGAGCTCGTCGAGGCCGGCGGCCCGTTGCCGATCAAGCAGGCCGCCCAGCGCCTGGACGTGACCGAGATGACCATCCGCCGCGACCTGTCGTCGGCCGGTTCACCGCTTTCCGCCCTCGGCGGCTATGTGCTGGCGACCACGCTGCCGGGCGCCGATCGCTACTCGCTCGACGAGGCCAGCGACCAGCATGCCGCCAACAAGCGCCTGGCCTGCGAGCGCGCGGCCGGGTGGGTGCAGCCGCACGACAGCCTGTTCATCGACTGCGGCACCACCATGGTCCATTTCGCGGAAGCGCTTCCGCCCGACATGCCGCTGAGCGTGGTGTGTTACTCCACGAACATCGCGGCGGTGCTGAGCCGGCGCCCCCACACGCAGTTGATGCTGATGGGCGGGCTGTACCACCCGTCATCGGCCACCTTCTTCTCGGACGAAGGCCTGCAGTACCTGAACAAGCTGGGCGTCAACAAGGCCTTCATCTCGGCCGGCGGGCTGGACCTGGAGCGCGGCGCGAGCTGCTCCAACTTTCATGAAGTGCCGGTGAAGCAGGCGGCGATACGCAGTGCGTCGGAGAGCTTTCTCATCGTCGACGAAAGCAAGCTCGGGAAGTTGCGGCCCGCGTTCTTCAGCCCGCTGGATGCATTCGCGCGCATCGTGGTGGGCGGCGCGCCCGCGGCGGCGGTGAAGAAGCAGTTCAGCAAACTGCCGGTGGAGTTTGCAAGGGCACAGGCCTGACGCCTGCCGGTCGTGGGTGGACTGCGGCACGGCGCTTCGCAGTCCGCGCCCACGCCGGTTCTCGCGCGCAGGACAGGGTCATCGATCCGGCGTAGCCTGTGCGGCCGCGAAGCCTCTTCCCCCTCGCACCACCTGTTGTTTCATGGAGTTTCAAAGATGATGAACCGAACCGACCCCGTCTGGCTGATCACCGGATGCTCCACCGGCTTCGGCCGCGAACTTGCCAAGCTGGTGCTGGCGCGCGGATGGCGCGCCGTGGTCACCGCGCGCAACCCCGCCCAGGTGGCCGACATTGCGCAGGGCCATGGCGATCGTGCGCTGGTGCTGCCGCTGGACGTGACGCGCCGCGAGCAGATCGCGCACGTGGTGGCGCAGGCGCGGCAGCATTTCGGGCGCATCGACGTGCTCGTCAACAACGCGGGCTACGGCTACCTGGCCGCCATCGAGGAAGGCGACGACAAGGAAGTGCGCGACATGTTCGAGACCAACGTCTTCGGCCTGATCGACATGACCAAGGCCGTGCTGCCGGTGATGCGCGCGCAGGGCAACGGCCTGGTTGTGAACGTGTCGTCCATCGGCGGGCTTGCGAGCTTTGCGGCCACGGGCTACTACCACGGCACCAAGTACGCGGTGGAAGGTCTGTCGGAATCGCTGGCGGTGGAGCTCAAGCCGCTGGGCATCGGCGTGCTGATCGTCGAGCCGGGTCCGTTCCGCACGAACTGGGCGGGGCCTTCCATCCAGCAGTCGGCCACACGCATCGAGGCCTACGACGCCACCGCGGGCGAGCGCCGCAGGCAGACGGCCGCGCGCAGCGGCAACCAGGCCGGCGACCCGGTGCGCGCCGCGCAGGCCATCATCGACGCCGCGCTGTCCGACAAGCCGCCGCTGCGCCTGGTGCTGGGCAAGGCGGCGCTCGACCTGGCGCGCAAGAAGCTCGAGTTCATGCGTGGCGACTTCGATGCGTGGGAGGCCACGACGCTGGGCGCCGATTTTCCGCCGGGCGAGGGCTGACCCGTTCAGGGCGGGGTAGGCGGCCGGGGCAACGGCCCAGCGCCTCGCACGCGTCGGGTCGCGTGGCGCAATGCGCTCACCATGCCTTCATCCGCGCGATGAGCCATTGGCCCGCCGGCCCGGGCGGCGTGGCCGCGGGGTACACGGCCGACATGGTCAACGGCGTGCCTTCGCGCGGCAGGTCTTGCGCGTCGAGCAGCACCAGCGTGCCCGCGGCGATGTCCTGCGCCACCATGTGCAGCGGCATGCTGCCCCAGCCGACGCCGTCCTTCAGGAACGCGTGCTTGGTCGACAGGTCGGCCAAGCGCCACGTCGAGGGCGACAGCACGCCGAAGTCCTGCCCCGCGAGCAACGGCGACCGGTCGGTCAGCACCAGCTGCACATGCCTGGCGAGGGCGTCTTTCGGTATCTGCCCTTTCCATGCCGCGAGCGGGTGCTCCGGCGCCGCGACAGTCACCAACGACACCTGCCCCAGGCGTTCGATGGTCAGTGAAGGGAACGCGACCGGCAGGGCACCCAGAAGGCCCAGGCTGCACCGGCCGTCCATCACCGGCTGGTAGGCGGCGCCCAGACCTTCGACGAAGAGCCGCAACGGCGTGAGGGGGAACTGGAGCGCGAACGCCTTCGCGGCCCGCGTGACGGCGGCGGTGGGGAAGAACACGTCGACCACCACCGAGAGCTCGGCTTCGAGGCCCGAGGACATCAGCCGGGCCCGCGCCTTCAGCGTGTCCACGCCCGAGACGATGTGGCGCGCGTCCGCCAGCAACAGCACACCCTCGGGCGTGAGCTTCGGGTAGCGGCCGGAGCGGTCGAACAGCACCACGCCGATCTGCGCCTCCAGGCTGCCGACCCAGCCGCTCACGGCCGACTGCACGCGGTTGAGCTTGCGGGCCGCGGCGGAGAAGCTGCCTTCGTCCACGGCCGCGATGAAGGTCCGGAGCTGGTCGAGTGAAACGCCGTCGAGCATGGTGGGGTTGATCCATCTCATAGGGAGATGGTTCGAATCTCAATATACCGGCTTCTCAGATCGATGCAAGGCGCTCACCATTCCCCCATCGATTCACAACCCCTCACGGAAAGCACTTCATGACCTATTCCATCATCGGCACCGGCAACGTCGGCACCGCACTTGCCCGCCATTTCGCCCGCGTCGGCCTCGACGTGGCCATTGCCAACACCCGCGGCCCCGACTCGCTCGCCGCGCTGGCCGACGAA
Source organism: Variovorax monticola (assembly GCF_051216855.1). Classification (NCBI taxonomy): domain Bacteria; kingdom Pseudomonadati; phylum Pseudomonadota; class Betaproteobacteria; order Burkholderiales; family Comamonadaceae; genus Variovorax; species Variovorax monticola. Next base: position 536,874 of record NZ_JBPJZP010000001.1, on the reverse strand, counting down.
CTCGGCAGCCACGTCACCGCCAGCACCTTGCCCGACGCACTCGCGGCGGACGTGGTCATCCTGGCCGTGCCGTTTCGCGCGCACGCAGCGGTGGCGAGCGCGGCCACGACCGGCTGGGCCGGCAGGATCGTCGTCGACGCGATGAACACCTACGGCATTGCACCGGAAGAGCTAAAGGGCCAGCTCTCCAGCGATGTGGTGGCTTCCGCATTCCCAGGCGCGAAAGTCGTCAAGACCTTCAACCAGCTGCCCGCGAAATTGCTGGCGGCCAACCCCGCGGAAAACGGCGGCAAGCGCGTGATGTTCGTGGCGAGCAACGATGAAGCGGCCAGCGCGGCGGTCGCGCAACTGGTGGACGCGCTGGGCTTCGCGCCCATCGCCCTGGGCAAGATCGCCGAGGGCGGTGCGTTGCTGGCGCTGGGCGGTCCGCTGGTGCTGAAGAACCTCGTCAAGCACGGCTGATGGGCAAGGCCTTCCCGGCCTTTTGCGTGCCGGCCCGTGCGGCCTACAGCACGAACCAGCCCACAGCCACGTAATGGCTCGCCGTGCCCGCCAGCACGAACAGGTGCCAGGCGCCGTGCGCATGGCGAAAGCCTTGCCGGTTGCGATAGAACACCGTGCCCGCCGTGTACAGCACGCCGCCGACCAGCAGCCACGCCAGCCCGGCGGTGTCGAGCCGCGCGGCCAGCGGCACGGCGGCCAGCACGCCGAGCCAGCCCATGCCGATGTAGAGCGACAGCGGAGGCTTCTTCGGCGCAGTTCCGCTGGCCGGCCTCAGCTCGCGCCAGATGCCGAACAGCGCCGCGCTCCAGATGACCGCCAGCAATCCGCCACCCCACACACCGTGCAACGTGACCAGCGCAAAGGGCGTGTAGGTGCCCGCGATCAGCAGGTAGATGGCGCAATGGTCTGCCCGCTCCCACATGCGCTTCAGGCGTCCGCGCGTGCTGTGGAAGAGGGTGGAGGCCGCGTACAGCGCCACGGCGGACAGCGAGAACACCAGCGCCCCCGCGATGCGCGCGGGGTCGCCGGTGGGCACGGTCTTGGCCAGCAGTGCCGCCGCCGCGGGCAGCGCGAGCAGCAGGCCGAGCAGGTGGCTGTAGCCGTTGAGTCGTTCGCCGGGGTACATGGGGGTGTGCGTGCGGGGCGGGGCCTCAGCGGCCCGTTTCCTTCAGGTAGGTCTTGCGCGCGGCGAAGGCCGTGTTCGCGAAGTCCGAGAACACGCCGTCGATGCCGGCGCGAAAGTACGCCAGGTACTCGGCCGCCGGGTCGCCCTTGTACACGCCGGCCAGGTACTTGGCTTCGTTGCGGAAGGTGTAGCTGTGCACGAACAGCCCGGCCTTGTGCGCGTCGGCGATCAGGGCGGTGGGCTTGACGGTGTTCACGTCGGCCAACCCCTTGCCCGCGGCGAACGGCACCACGGTGTGGGCCATGACCTGCGGCTTCCACGGGCCGATGCCGTCGGCATAGGTCTTCACCTCGGCCAGGCCGGCGGGCGTGAGCATCTCGCCGAACCACTTCGGATTGCCGGCCAGGGTCCAGCTGTAGGGGCGGCCGTCGACGAAGGTGTAGACGTCGTTGGTCACGTAGATCATCTCGCCGGTCTGGTAGTTGACGTCGTTGCCGTCCACCAGCTGCACCGCGCGCGCCTTCATGCCGGCCGAGCGCAGGTACTTCAGGCTCTCGGGCTCGAAGCTCTGCACGAAGATCGGTGCGTCCTTGCGGTTGAGCTCGTTGAAGTTCATGACCTTCAGCAGCGCGTCTTCCAGCGGATGGCTGCCCGCCGGGCCGCAGCCGTTGGCAATGGCTTGCGCGTTGTTCCAGATCGGGTTCTTGGTTTCCGGGTACACGCTGAGCGCGCGGCCGGTGGAGGCGCTCTTGGCCCGGGCGATGTCGATCACTTCCTGGAAGCTCAGGATCGGCAGCTTGCCGTTCAGCTCGGTCGGGCGCTGGTCCCTGGCGTCGTAGGTGGTGCCGCGGATCCACTGGCGCAGCTCGTCCATGGTGAAGTCGGTGATCGACCAGTCGTTGGTGTGGTCCTCGCCGTCGACGATGAGCGACTTGAGCACCGACTTCGGATCGTTCGGGTCGGTCAGGTCGCTCTTGTACTGGGCCGGTCCGTTTTCAGCGATGGCCGGGTACTTCACGTTGACCAGCACGCCCGGCACGGTGCGCTTGCGGGCCGCGACGGCGGTGTTGGTGGCGGCTACGTCGGCCACGTTGGTGTTGTCGCTGAGCCAGGGGTTGTGGCGCGCCACCAGCACGCAGTCTTTCGTGAGGTGCAGGTCGGTTTCCAGCGAATCGGCACCGGCGTCGGCCGCGGCTTCGTAGGCGGTCTTCGTTTCCTCGGGGTACAGGCCCGGCAGGCCGCGGTGGCCGATGACGAGGGGCACCGAGCCGTCGAGCGTGCCCAGCGGCGCGGGTGCGGGCGCCGGGGGCGCCGGTGCAGGCGCGGGGGCCGGCGGAAGCACCGGGAACGCGACGCCGTTGCCGCTGCCGCCGCCACAGGCGGCGATCACGAGGCAGCCGCCGATCAAGGCCATGGCCGCAAGAACGGCGCGAACCGGGCGGGGAGCGGGCGCAGAAACGATCTGTGTCATGGGCGGTCTCGCGTGTGCGTTGGAAGGAGATCGAAAGCCGGCGGATGCTAGGTTCGGCCCGTGACGCGACGGTGACCGGGTTGTCCGCATGCGCGGGCGCCATGCAGAATCGCGACGCCCCTGCCTTTTGCGAGAACGACGTCATGAACCTTCCTCCTCTGCCTGCCCTGCGCGGCGGCCTGCTGGCCCTGCTTGCGGCGGCGCTCTTCGGCATCAGTACGCCGCTGGTGCAGCGCGCGGGCGAGGGCCTGGGCGCGTTCACCACGGCGGCGCTGCTCTATGCCGGCGCCGCCTGCATGGGCGCCTGGCTGCGCCGGCCCGTGGCGCTTGAAGCGGCGCTGCGCCGCGCCGACCTGAAGCGGCTCTCGTGGATGGCGCTGTTCGGCGCGGTCATCGGGCCGGTCGCACTCGTGTGGGGCCTGCAGCAAACCAGCGGCACCAGCGCTTCGCTGATGCTTGCGCTCGAGGCTCTGTTCACCGCGGTGCTGGCGCGCGCGCTGTACCGTGAAGTGATGGACCGCCGCGTCTGGGTCGCGATGCTGTTGCTGCTCGCAGGCGGCCTCGTGCTCGTGATCGACAGGGGGCTGAGCGGCGGTGTGCAGCTGCTGGGCCTGCTCGCGGTGCTGGCGGCCACGGCGGCCTGGGGCATCGACAACACGCTGTCGCGTGCGCTGGCCGAGCGGGATCCGGGGCAGGTGGTGCTCGGCAAGTCGGCGCTGGGTGCGGGCGCGACGCTCGTGCTGGCGCTGGTGGCCGGGGAACCGCTGCCGCACGGGCTGGCCGCGCTGGCATTGCTGGCCATCGGCGCCAGCGGCTACGGCCTGAGCCTGCGGCTGTACCTGCTGGCACAGCGGGCCTTCGGCGCGGCGCGCACGGGCTCGGTGTTCGCGTTCGCGCCCTTCATCGGCGCGCTGGTCGCCATCGGGCTGGGCGACCGGGCCTTGAGCTGGGGCATGGCGACCGGCGGCGTGCTGATGCTGGCCGGCGTGGTGCTGCACCTGGCCGAATCGCACGGCCACGCGCACGACCACGACCTGCTCGACCATGAGCACGCGCACCGGCACGACGACGGGCACCACGATCACGTGCATGACGCGATGCCCGCCGGCGAGCACAGCCATCCGCACCGGCACCTGCCGCGGCACCATGCGCATCCGCATGTGCCGGACGCGCACCACGCGCACCCGCACTGAGCTGCACGCAGAACCCGGCGCTCAGCGCAAGCCGGGCACCAGCGTCACCAGCAGGCCGACGGCCGCGCAGGCACCGAGCAGCGGCAGCACGCCGACCTTGAACCGGAAGAGCGCCACGGTCGCCGCCACGGCGATGACGGCCGAGACGGCATCGAAGTGCCCGCCGAAGCCCTTCGGCCACAGCACGTGGTAGGCGAAGAACAGCGCCAGGTTCAGGATCACGCCGACCACGGCCGCAGTGATGGCCGAGAGCGGCGCGGTGAACCCGAGCTTGCCGTGCGTGGCCTCGATGAGCGGGCCGCCCGCCAGGATGAAGACGAAGGAGGGCAGGAAGGTGAAGAAGGTCACCACCGTGGCCGCGAGCGCGCCGCCCATGAAAGGCGCGCCCGCGCCGGCCACCTGCTGCAGCCAGCCGCCGACGAAGCCGACGAAGGCCACCACCATGATCAGCGGGCCCGGCGTGGTTTCGCCGAGGGCGAGGCCGTCGATCATCTGCGTGCCGTTCAGCCAGCGGTGCTGCTCCACCGCGCCCTGGTACACATAGGGCAGCACGGCATAGGCGCCGCCGAAGGTCAGCAGCGCCGCCTTGGTGAAGAACGCGCCCATCTGCGCCAGCGTGCCGTGCCAGCCCTGCGCGGCGACGAGCCCGCCCATGGCCAGTGCCCATAGCACCAGCCCCACGGCGAGCACCGTGGCCAGCCGGCGCCGGGTGAAGCGCGCATGCGGCGGCGTGGGCGTGTCGTCGTCGATCAGGGCCGGCCCGCAGCCCGCCTTGGCGCTGCCATGGCCGCCGCCCAGTGCGAACACGCCCGGCGCCCAGCGCGCGCCGAAGTGGCCGATCAGCCCGGCCCCGATCACGATGGCCGGAAACGGCGTGTCGAAGGCGAAGATCGCCACAAAGGCCGCGCCCGCGATGCCCCACATCCACGGGTTCTTCAGCGCCCGCGTGCCGATGCGGTGCGCCGCGTGCAGCACCAGCGCGGTCACCGCCGGCTTGATGCCGTAGAAGATGCCCGACACCACGGGCACGTTGCCGTAGGCCATGTAGACCCACGACAGCGCGATCAGGATGAAAAGCGAGGGCAGCACGAACAGCGCGCCGGCCACCACACCGCCCCAGGTGCGGTGCATCAGCCAGCCGATGTAGGTGGCCAGTTGCTGGGCCTCGGGGCCGGGCAGCAGCATGCAGTAGTTGAGCGCATGAAGAAAACGCTTCTCCGAAATCCAGCGCCGGCGTTCCACCAGCTCGGTGTGCATGATGGCGATCTGCCCCGCCGGGCCGCCGAAGCTGATGAAACCGAGCTTGAGCCAAAAGCGGAAGGCTTCGGCCCAGGAAACGGGTTGCAGGGGTGCAGCAGGTACTTGGGGTACTGGGGGTGCAGTGGGTGTGTCGGTGCGTGCGGTGTCCACGGAAAGCTCAGGTCGGGTTGCCAGCACTTGGACGGGACCCCGTCTGACCTTGCAGACCGGGAGGCTGAGACCCCGGGGAGGCGGATCGTAGCAGGGCCGGACCGCCTTTTGGCCTGCCGGCTAACCCGCGGGCCGCGTGCCCACCAGCACGGGCTGGAAGAACGCGTCGTCGATGCGCCGCACGGTCTGCAGCCCCGCGTCGCGCATGAGCTCGCACAGCCGCACGGTCGACACCGCGTAGTAGCGCGAGCGCATCACGCGCGTGCTCACCGCCTGCGTGGCGAGGTCTTCGGTGACGAAGAAAAAGCTCAGGTCGTAGTGCGCGCCCCGGCCTTCGTCGTCGAAGTCCCACACCTGGAACAGCACATGCCGCCGGCCGTTCTCCACGCGTGCGCCGTAGTGCTTCACGAGGTGGGTGCCGCGCGGCTCGTTCGCGTAGTCGCGCACGCTGACCACGCAGCCGCCGCCCGGTCGCAGGCACGCGACCATCTGCCGGAACGCGACGAGCAGGTCCTCGTCGGTCTGCAGGTGCGGCACCGAGTTGTCGCACGACATCACGAGGTCGAAGCCGCCGCCGTGGTGGGTGTGCGCCTCGCGCATGTCGCACACCGAGAAGCGGATGTCGAGGCCGCGAACGCCGGCCTCGCGGCGCGCGCGTGCGATCTCGTCGGCCGACAGGTCCGACGCGGTCACCGCATGGCCGAGCGCCGCGAGCCCGAGCGCCTGGGTGCCGATGCCGCACGACACGTCGAGCACCTTGCGGGGCGCCGCGTTTGCACCGTCCGCGGGCCATTCTGTCTCGATGAGGCGTGCGAGCTTGCGGCCCTGCACGCGGATGCTCTCGTTCCAGTCCGGATAGATCAGGTGGTAGAGCGGCGCGAGTTCGTCGTAGAAGTCGGTCATGCGGTCATTGTGCGGGGGTACCGCGCAATGCGGCTTCGTACACGGCGAGGTCGCTGGGTGAGAAGCAGCAGAACACGACCTCCCGGACCGAGGCCGCATCCTGCTCTGCGGCGCGCACCGGCCCGGGCGCTGTCAGGCGTCTGCGAAAGCGCTTCGCAGCGCGTGCGACAGGTCGGCAACGAGCGCCTCGCGCTGCGGCGACGGCCGCCGGAAGATGCGGCCGGCGACCGAGCCGGTGCCTGTTTCCCAGTCGGGATGGTTGCGCGCCGGCTGTGCGGCCCGTACGGCGGTCGCCGCGGCCTGGGTCTGCGAATCGCCGCCGGCGGGCGCGTCCGCGCCGATGCGCTGCGTGGCCGCATGGCCGCGCTGCTCCAGCGCCTGCGCGAGTTGAAGCTGCCAGGCCACCAGCGCGAACAGCACGCCGTCTTCCACCGTGAGCTCGTGCATGTCGCGCAGCTTGTTGGCGATCTTGCGCCCGAGCGGACCCCAGCCCTGCGACACCGCGCCGCCGATGGCGCCGCCCAAGGCCGCGCCGGCGCCCAGCGAGATGCCGGCGACGGCCAGGTCGGCCACCACGCCCACCGCCGCGCCGATGGCCGCGCCCTTGCCCAGGCGCAGGCCCGCGTCCTTCATGGCTTCGGGGCTGAAGAAGTCGAGTGTCCAACGGCCTTCGACCAGTGGCAGCGGCGCCTCGTCGGCGTCGCCCTGACGGAAGCCGTAGAGCGCGAGCAGGTCGTCGGTGCAGCGCTGGGCCTTGTCGAGCACCGTCTTCTGCAAGGCGGCCACGAGGGCCTGCCGGCGTACCGCGTCGGCGAACTCGGTGGCCGACACCGTTCGGCGCACCGCCGCGGCATCGACCAGCAGCTCGGCGATGCGCGTGCAGGCCGACTGCCGGCGCCGGGCCGCTTCGGCGTTCAGCGCATCGATCACGCCGTGCAGCGCCTCGCGGTGCTCGCGCAGCAGCGTGGCCAGGTCGTTGTACAGGTCCTGCTCGGCGCCGACGAAAGGGGCTGCCGCATCGAAGCGCACCTGCACGTGCAGGCCGTAAGCCGACAGCAGCTCCTTCCACGCCGTCTCGCGGCTGGCGATGTCGCGCACGAAATTCAGCACCGGCAGCACCGGGCGCGCGCAGGAGTTGAGCAGCTCGATCTCGTCGCGGAACTTGGGCAGCACCGGCTCGCGCACGTCGATGACGAGAAAGGCAGCGTCGATGTCGAGCATGGTGCGCAGCACCTTGGCCTCCTGCTCGAACACGCCGTGGGCCTCGGGGCCTTGCAGGAACTGGCGGATGCGCTCGGGCGGCGTGGCCTGCGTGCCTGGCATCTGGAAACCGGCGAGGTGCTCTCGCAGCGCAACGGCATCTTCGAGGCCGGGCGTGTCGAAGAAGCGCACCGCGGCCGCGCCGTCCACCTCGAGGTCGACCGATTCGACATGGCGCGTGGTGCCGGGGCGGTCCGACACTTCGCCGAAGTGCACGCGCCGCGTGAGCGTGCGCAGCAGCGAGGTCTTGCCCGCGTTGGTGTGGCCGACGACGGCGATGCGGATGGGCGGCTGTGTCATGGCGCGGTGGTGGCGGCGGTCGGGCGCAGGGCGGTGGCCAGGCTGTCGCCGGCCGCGATGCGTTGCAGGCCGGTGCCGTGCAGCCAGTCGAGCCAGCGCTGCGTGGCGCCGGCGTTGGGCGCATCGGCCAGCCACAGCCGGCATTCGCCGCAATGCGCCAACACTTCGCGCAGCAAGCGCTCGGTGCCGCGGTCGGGGCTCGATGCGGCGTGGCAGACCAGCAGCACGGTGCGCGGATGGACGCGCGCCAGCTGGTCGAGCAGCGCGCGGCGCGACGACGCGCTGCCGTCGATGCGTTGCACCTGCAGGGCTGCGGCGGGCAGGGCGGAAGGCGGCCAGGGCATGTCGGGCGGCAGCTCGAAGCCGACGACGAACAGCATGTCCTGCAGTTGCGAATCGGACAGGCCCGCGGGTGTGGCGTCGTGCGCGCGGCCGGGGTCGGCGTCGACGATGGTCGCCGGGGCCATCGCGGCGAAGCGTGCGAGCAGCTTGCGGTAGTAGGGCTCGCTCCAGTCGGGCTGCAGCGCCTTGCGACGGCTGCGCCACATGGCCGCGCTAAACAGCACGAGGGCCACGCGCGGCAGCAGGCCGTAGACCACGATGCAGCCGGTGAGCCACAGCGCCCAGGTGCGCTGGCCTCCTGCATGGGCTGCGCCGGGTGCTGCGGCCAGTATGGTGGTGGCGTCGGGCACCGGAAAGCCGAGCTTCGCGGGCGCCCAGCCGAGCGCGTGCACGGCCTGCACGAAGAAAGCGGGATCGAGAATCGTCGTCTCCCAACTCAGCGTGTAGCTGCGAAACGCGAGCGCGAACAGCATCGCGGCCAGCACCACCGCGAACGACAGCGACCAGATGCCGTGGCTCACGAGGCCGAAAGCCCATGGCAGCAGCCTGGCGCGCAACAGCAGCCCGGTGGCGGCGCGCACCAGCAGCGGCGCCTGTCCGCGTTTGCCGCCCGCCACCCGCGCGGTGAGCGACAGCCAGATCCACCCGAGCGACGCGATGCCGAACGTGCCCGGTGGCAGCCACAGGCCGGCCAGCCAGGCCAGCAACGTGAGCGCGTGCAGGCCCAGCAGGCTGACCAGCGCGACGATCACGTTGATATGGCGCTCGCCGCCGCCCACCACGTTGCCCGCCAGGCCGAGACCCGCAAGCACGATCAGCGCGACCATGCCGAGCAGCACCCACGGCGCCCATTGACGGGCACGGGTCAGTTCGGGTTGGAGGCCGAGGCGTTCGCCGAGGAGAAGCGCGCGCTCGGTGATTCGCGCATGGCTGCCGGCACTGTGCGAGGCGGCGGTGCGCATGGCTTGCGCGTCGTCCAGTGGGCCGTTCTGCTCGGCCCATCGAACAGCCTCGGTGATCACCGCATCGGAAAAAGCAGGTTCGCGCAACGCGGTGTCGGTCAACAGGGGCCCTTCGCTGAGGAGGCCCCGCGCAGGGTCAGGGCGCGCAAATTATGCCCGCCGCGTCGCGGGCGCCCCCATGAGAAACGGGGCCGCAAGCGGCCCCGTTTCCCAAGGTGCAAGAGTCGGTGGCGCGTGCCAGGTCTCTCAGCGAAGGCCGAAGAACGAAAGCACGGCAACCACGACCACGACCAGACCGACGATGTAGATGATGGAATTCACGCGAGGGCTCCTGTATGTTGAATATGTGCATAGCTTCGTTTCGCACGGGCTTCTTGACTGTCGGCAAGGGGCGGCGTGTGGTGTAGGACTCGCGAAGCGAGTTGCCATGACATTTCCCCGGTTTGTCCGCTTTTCTCGTGGACGTGCGCCAGATGTGACCATTGTTTGCAATAGGCCGCGTGCATCCACGCAAGACTCTGGCCCTCCCAGCAAAGGCACGGCCATGCGACCCACCGAGCACATCACCTTCATCGGCCCACGCCCGGGCCATCCCGCCCACCCCGGCGCACGCTCGCCACGGGTGCCCGGTGCCACCCCGACGCGCGTCGATGCGCACCTGCTTCCCACGCTCTTCGACCGCCTGCGTGACGAGGCGCCCAGCCGCACCTCGGAACTGCCTTCGGACTACACCGTCACGCCCGCGCAGCTGCGCGACATCGTGCAGCGCGACCTGGCCTTCCTGCTCAACACCACCAACGCCGAAGACCTGATCGACCGCAAGCGCCATGCCGAAGCGGCCTCGTCGACCCTCAACTTCGGCGTGCCGCCGCTGGCGGGCAGCTACCTGTCGCAGCGCAAGTGGGCGGACATCGAACGCATCATCCGCCGCGCCGTCCACGACTACGAGCCGCGCCTGATTCCCGAGACGGTGTCGGTGGTGCCGCTCATGAAGGAAGGCGGCAGCGCGGCCGAGGAATACAACGTGTTGCTGTTCGAGATCCGCGCCATGATCCATCAGCGGCCCTACCCGCTGGAGTTCATGGTGCAGAGCGCGGTCGATCTCGAAACCAACCGTATGAGCGTGCTGCGCGTTGCGCGCTGACGCGTTCCCCCTTCACCCCATCGCTTCACTTCAGGGACCCCGATTCCATGGACCCCCGACTCCTCGACTACTACAACAAAGAGCTGGTCTACATGCGCGAGGCGGCCAGCGAGTTCGCCCGGTCGCACCCGAAGATCGCCCGGCGCCTGGGCATGCACGGCATCGAGGTGGCCGACCCGTACGTGGAGCGGCTGATCGAGTCTTTCAGTTTCCTTTCGGCGCGCATGCAGATCAAGCTGGACGCGGAGTTTCCGCGCTTCACGCAGCGCCTGCTCGAGGTGCTCTACCCCAACTACCTGAGCCCCACGCCGTCGATGGCCGTGGCGCAACTTCACCCCAGCGTGAAGGAGGGCGACTTCACGCGCGGCTTCGTGGTGCCGCGCGGCACGGCCTTCCATGCGCGCGTGCCGACCGGCGAGGAAACGCCGTGCGAATTTCGCTCGAGCCAGGACGTGACGCTGTGGCCCTTCGAGATCGTCGACGCCAGGCTGACCGGCGCGCCGCCCGACATTCCCGCGCTGGAGCGCTACGTGCCGCCGCACGTGCAGGTGGCGGGCGCGCTGCGCCTTCGGTTGCGCATCGCGGGCGAAATGAACTTCAGCGCACTGGCGGGGCTCGACCGGCTGCCCATCTACCTGCGCGGCAACGAGCAGGTGGCCTCGCACCTGTTCGAGCTGCTGCACACCTCGGCGGTGGCCACCTTCGTCGGCGAGCCGGGCAAGCTGGCCGACCGGCCGCACGTGGTGACCGACGGCGCGCTGGTGCACGAAGGGCTGGCGCCCGGCGAGGGTTTGCTGCCGCTGGAATGGAACACCTTTCACGGCCACAACCTGCTGCACGAGTACTTCGCGTGCCCCGAGCGCTTCTACTTCTTCACGCTGACGCAGCTGGCACCGGGGCTGGCGCGCGTGCACGGCAAGGAGGTCGAGATCGTGGTGCTGCTGAGCAAGCCGCCGGGCGCGTTGGGCGCACTGGTCGACGCGGGCCAGTTCGCGCTGTTCAGCACGCCGGTGGTCAACCTGTTCGAGCGGCGCACCGACCGCATCGAACTCGACGAGGCGCAGCCCGAGTTCCACCTGGTGCCCGACCGTTCGCGCCCGCTCGACTTCGAGGTCTATTCGGTGCAGCGCATCGCGGGGCAGCAGGCGCAGACCACGGCCGAGCTGGAGTTTCGCCCGCTCTACCAGACGCTCAATGAAGACGAGGGCAACTACGGGCGCTACTTCTCGGTGCGCCGCGAGCAGCGGCTCGCGTCCGACACGGCGCGCAAGTACGGCACGCGCACGCCGTACATCGGCACCGAGGTGTTCCTGTCGCTGGTCGACCAGCACGAGGCGCCGTACCCCGGCAGCCTGCGCTACCTGTCGGTGAAGGCCATGCTCACGAACCGCGACCTGCCGTGCCTGGTGCCGCGCAACGGGCACTCCGACCTGGCGGTGGCCGACTCGGTGCCGGTGTCGGCCGTGGGCCTCATTCGCCCGCCGAGCACACCCAAGTCGCCGTTCGCGCAACGCGAAATCGCCTGGCGCCTGATTCGCCAGCTGGGCTTCAACCACCTGCCGCTGGCCGACATGCCGCACCGCGAGGGCGCCCAGGCGCTGCGCGGCATGCTGCGGCTGTTCGTCACCGCCGACAACGACGTGCTGGGCCGCCAGATCGACAGCCTCGTCGGCTCGCGCATCGAACCAGTGACGCGGCGCCTGCCGGGCGCGGGGCCGCTCATCTACGGGCGTGGCGTGCAGTGCACGCTGAGCGTGGACGAAGAGGGCTTTTCGGGCACCAGCCCCTACCTGCTGGGCCTGGTGCTGGAGCACTACCTCGCGCGGCACGTGAGCATCAACGTGTTCACGCAGACGGTGCTCGAGTCGATGCAGCGCGGCACGGTGGCGAAGTGGCCGGTGCGCAGGGGAGGGCGCGGCATCGTCTGACCTGCCCCCCGGGCTCAGATCGCCGGATGCAGGCCGCGCACCGGGCTGACCGATTCGAGCAGTGCAGCGGCGTGCAGCAGCGTCGATTCAGCCAGCCATGTCGACACCAGCTGCACCCCGATCGGCATGCCGTCGCGGCTGGTTCCGAACCTGATCGACATGCCCGGCAGGCCCGTCAGGTTCAGCGGCACCGTCGAGCCCTGGAGGTAGGTGGCGTTCACCTTCTGGCCGTTGATCGTGAATTCCGTGACGCCGTGCTTCTGCGCCGGAATCGGCTGCACCGGCGTGACCAGCACGTCGTAGCGCTCGAAGTAGTCGGCGAAGCCGTCCCTCAGCCGCTCGGCGGCCTGCTCGGCTTCGATGTAGTCCTTCATCGACGTGTCGGGCGTGGCCAGCATGGTCCTGGCCATCAGGTAGATCTCGTCGTCGCCCCGACCGGCCGTGGCTTGCGCGAACGCGGGCTTCATCTCCATCACGTGAAGGCGATTGAAGACGTCGAGGGCAAAGTCCCGCTCGAGCGCCGGAATGCGCACCGGCTCCACGATGCAACCCAGGCTCTCGAGCGCCGCGGCCGCCGCGTGGACAGTCGCCGCGACTTCGGGATCGATCGGCCCGAAGCCGGGTTCGACCAGCCAGCCGACGCGCAACGGACGCGCCAGCGAGGCACCGAAACCGGCCACGAAAGGACCGCTGCTCGAAGCGAAAGCGTCGGCCCCGTCCGGTCCCGCGATGAGGGAGTAGGCCAGCGCGACATCGCGAACGCTGCGCGCCATGGGCCCGACGTGCCAGAAGCGACGCGGCGCCCGTGGCCAGATGCCCGTCATGGGCACGCGCCCATGGGTCGCCTTGAGTGACGTGATGCCGGTCTGGGCGGCCGGCCCGCGCACGGAAATCGCCAGGTCGGTGCCAAGGCCCAGCGGGGACATGCCGGCCGCGATTGCAGCCGATTCGCCGCCGCTCGACCCGCCGGGCGTGCGCTCCAGGTTCCAGGGGTTGTTGGTCCGGCCGGAGAGCAGGTTGTCGCTCTCGATCCAGTAGGAAAACTCGGGAAGGTTCGTCTTCGCCAGCAGGATTCCGCCAGCGCTTTTCAGGCGCGCGACGCTGGTGGCATCGGTGTCGGGCGTCCGGCCCCTGAAGATGGGCGAGCCGCGTTGCGTCGGCACGCCTGCGGTGTCGATCGAATCCTTCACGGTGAACGGCACCCCGTGCAGGGGGCCTAGCGCGGCGCCGGCCATGACGGCCGCCTCGGCCGCCTTGGCCGCCGCCAGCGCGTTGTCCGCGAGCGTGACGATGGCGTTGACCTGGGGGTTGACGGCTTCGATGCGCGAGAGGTGGGCCTGCACGACCTCGACCGGAGAAAGCTCGCGTTTGCGGATGAGTTCGGCCAGTCGGGTGGCGTCGTAACGGGTGATGTCGGATTGCATGACGGGTCTTTCTATCTATCAGTTGGTAGACGGCGGATGCTAGGGAGTCGAGAGGCGTCGGTCAACCTCTATCTATCACTTGATAGATAAATAATGTGTGACTAAAATCGCACCCAACGCATCTGTCGCTCCGGACAGAACGCAAGACAGCAAGGCATTGACGTGAGCTTGAACTCTCGGGAAGCGATCCTGGCGGCCGCCAGGCGAACCGCGCAGGTGCGCGGCTACAGCGGCCTGAACTTTCGTGATCTCGCGCAGGACGTCGGCATCAAGAGTTCGAGCATTCACTACTACTTTCCGGGCAAGGCCGATCTGGGCGCCGCGGTGGCGAAGCGGTATTGGGAAGACACGGCGGCCACGCTCGAGGCCCTGTCCGCGAGCACGCCGGATCCGCTGGCCTGCCTGCGCGAATATCCCAGCGTGTTTCGCATCTCGCTGGAAAACGAAAACCGGCTGTGCCTGTGCAGCTTCATGGCGGCTGAACACGAGGATCTGCCCGAGGCGGTAAAGAAGGAAGTCCAGACCTTCACCGACATCAACCTGGCATGGCTCGGCAAGGTGCTGTGCGCTGCGGGCGTCACGACTTCCGACGAGAGCGAGCCGCGCGCGCGTGCCATCTTCGCGGCCATTGCCGGCGCGCAACTCATCGCCAGGAGCCGCTCCGACATCTCGCTCTTCGACGCGATGATGGAGAGTTATCGCGTGGTCGGACTCTTCGGGCCGCCCGCCGAGTCTTCCGTGCCTTCGGTCCCGGCCTGAGCCGGACGAGGCAGGCCCACAGCGGACCCGGCTGCGCGGCGCTCAGGCGCGCAGCGCCTGTTCCCCGGAGTCTTCCCCCAAGAAACCGCCGCTCTGGTGCGCCCACAGCCGCGCATACAGCCCGCCCTGGGCCATCAGCGTGCGGTGATCGCCTTCTTCCACCACGCGGCCTTCGTCGAGCACGATGAGCCGGTCCATCGCCGCGATGGTCGACAGCCGGTGCGCAATGGCGATCACGGTCTTGCCTTCCATCAGCGTGTACAGGCTTTGCTGGATCGCTGCCTCGACCTCGGAGTCGAGCGCGCTGGTGGCCTCGTCGAGCAGCAGAATCGGCGCGTCTTTCAGCATCACGCGCGCGATGGCCACGCGCTGGCGCTGGCCGCCTGACAGCTTCACGCCGCGTTCGCCCACATGCGCCTCGTAGCCGTGCCGCCCGCTCGCGTCGCCCAGCGTCTGGATGAAGTCGTGCGCCTCGGCGCGCCGGGCGGCCGCCTCGATCTGCGCCTGCGTGGCGTCGGGCCGGCCGTAGGCCACGTTGTCGGACACCGAGCGGTGCATCAGCGAGGTGTCCTGCGTGACCATGCCGATGTGGCTGCGCAGCGAGTCCTGCGTGACATGCGCGATGTCCTGCCCGTCGATCAGAATGCGCCCGCTCTCCAGGTCGTGAAAGCGCAGCAGCAGGTTCACCAGCGTCGACTTGCCCGCGCCCGAGCGGCCGACCAGGCCGATCTTCTCGCCGGGCTTCACCGTGAGGTTCAGGTCGTCGATGACGCGGCGGCCGCCGTCGTCGTTGCTCAGGCCGTAGCTGAAGCTCGCATGCTCGAAACGCACCTCGCCGCGCGGCACCGCGAGCACCGTGGCGCCGGGCGCGTCGAGCACGGTGCGCGGGCGCGACAGCGTCTTCATGCCGTCCTGCACCGTGCCGATGTTCTCGAACAGGCTGGTCATTTCCCACATGATCCAGTGCGACATGCCCTGCAGCCGCAGCGCCATCGCGGTGGCCGCGGCCACCGTGCCCACGCCGACCGCGCCGGTCGACCACAGCCACAGCGCCATGCCCGCCATGCCGGCCGTGAGGCCCATGCTCAGCGCGTGGTTGACGATTTCGAAGGCGCTCACCAGGCGCATCTGGCCGTAGCCGGTGTGCATGAACTCGCGCATGGCGTCGCGCGCGAAACCGGCCTCGCGCTGCGTGTGCGAGAACAGCTTGACGGTGGCGATGTTGGTGTAGGCGTCGGTCACGCGCCCGGTCATCAGCGAGCGCGCATCGGCCTGCGCCTTGCCGACCTTGCCCAGGCGCGGCACGAAGTACACCAGCGCGGCGATGTACAGCGCCAGCCAGATCACGAACGGCCACACCAGTTGCGCGTCGAGCACGCCCACCAGGATGATCATGGTGGCCACGTACACGCCCATGGCCACCAGCACGTCGGCCAGCACGAACACGGTTTCGCGCACCGCAAGCGCGGTCTGCATCACCTTGGCGGTGATGCGCCCGGCGAACTCGTCCTGGTAGAAGGCCATGCTCTGGCCCAGCATCAGCCGGTGAAAGTTCCAGCGCAGGCGCATCGGCAGGTTCACCGCCAGCGTCTGGTGCTTGACGATGGTCTGCAGCGCCACCACGCCGATGCTGAGCACCAGAAAGCCGGCCAGCCACAGCAGCGTGTCGCCGCGCTCGGCCCACAGCCGCGAGGGCACCTGGCCGCCGAGCCAGTCGACGATGCGCCCGAGGATGGCGAACAGCGCCGCCTCGAAGATCGACATGACGGCGGTGAGCACCGCCATGGCCGCGATCTTGCCGCGCACGCCGTGCGTGCAGGCCCAGAGAAAGGCGAAGAAGCCCTGCGGCGGGAGCGTGGGTTCGGCGGCAGGGTAGGGGTGAAGCAGTTTTTCGAAGAAGCGGAACAAGTAGACGGTCTCCCAGAGAGCTCAGGACTTTAGCCGCGGTCGTTGATTGACAAATGTTCTTGAAAAATCTCCCTATGGAGTTGTCTGGACAAAAATTTTGCGGAAATATTGAAAATCTCGACAACCGATCACTACCGGCCGCATCACTGCGCCATCGGCGGACCCGGGTGCTTTCGTCAGGCCTTGCCCGAGAACACCGAAGCCGAATCACCGCCGCGATCCGCCGGCTTGCGGCGCGCGGGGCGGCACTGCCAGAGCGCAGTCCGGGAAGGTCTGAACAGGTCACAAATTGGCGTGCGCTGAGGGCCGATGGTGTGCATGGTGATGAATCGCACCTGCAGACCGCGATGTGCGCCTCCATGCCGAAGTGCCATTGGTTGCCTTCACTTCGTGATCGTGCCTTCGCGGCAAGAGGATTTCTCTCACGAAGCATCCGACAGGATCGTGTACGGGCCGTTGCGCGAGTTGGGTGGCGCAGTCTCTGCGGAATTCCGGGAATGCGTCGCTTCACGAAGTGTCGGCGTTTGTCCGGGACAACGTGGTGGGCTGCTTTTCCTGGGACGATCTTCGATCCATCCGCCGTGCCTGGCCGGGAAGGCTGATTCTCAAAGGGATCATGTCGACCACCGACGCTCTTCGCGCCCTGGACGTTGGTGCCGACGGCGTTTTTGTCTCCAACCACGGCGGCCGGCAGTTGGATGCAGGCGCTGCGTCCGTCGACGTGTTGCCGGCCATTGCCGACGCGATCGGTGGACGTGCATCGATACTGATCGACGGCGGCATTCGATCCGGCTCCGACATCGCCAAGGCGCTGGCACTGGGAGCGAACGCTGCATTCGCCGGGCGGACCTTTCTCACTGGCCTGGCCGCGATGGGACGCGACCGTGCTCGCTACACCATCGATCTTCTTGCCGAGGAGGTCGAGGTGGCGATGGCTCAGCTCGGCGTTGCATCGCTCGGCGATCTTCCTTCAGTTCAGATTCGGCATCCGAGGGACTGGCGTATTTCCCTAGAGGTGGTATTCCACAAACAGCATCGGGGCCGTCTGCTTCGTCGATCCCGGCTTGAACTTCGCGGGGTCGTCGCCAAACTTTTTGTGCCGCGACTTCGTCAAGCCAGAGCAATTTGTCGCGATGGCGTTCGAGAGCCTGCGCGCTGGAGACTGATGGAGCGAGACCGCCTGCAAAGCTGTATTCAAAACCAATAACGACGCCGGTTTCCATTGGAAGCGCGGCTTTCTTAATGGAGATGACTTAATGAATAGATAGAGTGAAATCAGCCGCAGTGCGGCGGTGCAGTCCGACTGCATCTTCATTCCTTTCACAGCCATTCATGAAATCGATCGTCTCATCGCGCAGTCCCTTGGTCATCAACGTTCTCGCGGCCCTTTGCCTTTCGGCATGCGGTGGCGGCAGTGGCGGGGGCGTGTCGTTCCCCGTCGTCGCGACGCAGCCTGCTGCCGCCAACCCGTCGACCGTGGTCGCGGCCGGTGCGCCCAAGGACATCGGTTTTACCGACTCCGCGCCCGTGCCCGATCAGCTGGCGGTGCCCCCGTTCATCGACAACGTCGCCAGCAACCAGCGTGGCGACGCGCGCTATGCGACCAAGGACACCAACGCAGGCGTGCGCGTGGTGTCGGGCTTCCTCGACTTCTGGCAGCCCAGCACCCTGCTGGTCGACGCGGGCGCACCGGCACCTGCCCAGGGTAGTTTTCCGGCCGTCGTCGCGTCCAACTGGAGCGGCATTCCGGGTGACACCACCGACGGCAAGCAGCTCAACACGTCGGTGCTGAACAGCAACATCCAGTACGTGATCGACCGCACCAACGCGCGCACCAGCGCACAGGAACTGGCCGCCTACCTCGACGACCGACGCGGCAAGGGCTACAGCATCAGCGACGGCATGGGCCCGCTCACCGGCGCCTGGCGCAGCGCCACGCAGCAGAGCACGACCATCACCGCCATCGCGCCCGACGCCACGACTGTGCTCTACAACGACGGGGGCAACGATGTCGGCGTGGGCGGCGCAGCCAACCCGAGCTTCGGCACGGTGGTGGATCTGCTCAACAACATTGGTGAGAACGGTTCCACCGAACCCGCCAAGCGATTCTTCAAGTACGCACGCCCCTGGCGCTGGAGCGCCAGCGTGAAGGTGGTGCCCGCGCTCGAACCCGCCAAGAGCAGCACGCCCGCCACCGACGGCGGCTTCGTGAGCGGCCACACGGCCGAAGCCGTGCGCAAGTCGCTGGCCTTTGCCTATGTGGTGCCGCAACGCTTCCAGGAGATGGTGGCGCGCGGGCTCGAACTCGGCGAGAACCGCATCGTCGCGGGCATGCATTCGCCGCTGGACGTGGTGGGCGGGCGCATCCAGGGCCATGCCGTGGCGGCTGCCAGCCTGGCCACCGGCGCGAACGTCAGCCGCAAGAGCGCGGCCTACGCGCAGGCGCAATCGGTGCTGACCGCCGCCGTGGGCGCGCGCGATGCCGCCGCCTTCAACGACTTCGCCCATTCTCAGGGGGTGGCGGCCGACCGCTTTGCGGACCACGACGCCAGCAAGGCCGACTACCTGCGCCGCCTCACGTTCGGCTTCAAGCAGGTGGCCGACACCACCAAGGCCGCCGTCGTGCCGAAGGGCGCGGAGGTGCTGCTCGAAACGCGCCTGCCGTACCTCGACGCGATGCAGCGCCGCGTGGTGCTCAAGACCACGGCTGTGCCCTCGGGCTACCCGGTGATGGACGATGCCGAAGGCTGGGGCCGCATCAACCTGTTCGACGCGGCCGACGGCTACGGCGCCTTCAACGGCGACGTGGTCGTGACGATGGACGCGAGCCTCGGCGGCTTCAACGCCATGGACAGCTGGCGCAACAACATCGTCGGCGGCGGCAAGCTCACCAAGAAGGGCAGCGGCACGCTGGCCCTGGGCGGCAGCAACAGCTTTGCGGGCGGCACCCAGCTCATGGCGGGCACGTTGCAGGCCGATTCGGCTGCGGCTTTCGGCAAGGGCGATGTGTATGCCGGCGGCGGCACGCTGGTCTGCAACGCGGCCTCGACCGTCACCATGGCGGGCGCCTACACGCAACTGGCGGGCGCGACGCTGCAACTGAACCTCGCCGGCAACGGCGGCGGTCGCCTGAACGTGGCAGGCGTCGCGGCGCTGGACGGCACTCTGACGCTGAGCTTCAAGGCAGGTGCCACGCCGAGCGTGGGCGACACCTTCACGGTCATCAGCAGCGGCGCGTTGATCGGGCGCTTCTCTTCGATCGTCGTGCCGGGCTTCAAGGTCACCCCGACCTACACGGGCACGCAGCTCGTGGTGCGCATCGACGCTTGATGTCTCGCGGCTGGCGCCGGGACCGGTCAGGGGACCGGCCCGCGTGCCCGCTGCGCGACGCGCGCCGTGGTTCCAGGCGGTATGTGCCTGATCAGCCTCGAGCGTGCTGAGTCAATGGCATGGCGAGTTGCCATCTCCGAACGAACGCCTTGACCAGGGGGTCCTCTTCGTCCGAGCGCCAGACCAGCTCAAGGTCGTAAGAGAAGTCCAGCCCGATGGCCTCGCGCAATACCACCCCCGGCAGCTTTCTGCGAGCACTGGAGACAGGCGCGATGCCGCAACCCAATCCCGCGTCTACAAGATCGATCGACGTGGGGATGTCGGAAATGATGACATTGCCCTGCCTGGGCTGGAAACCTGCGGCGGAAAACGAGGTCATCAGGCGGTCGTACTGGTAGGGCGCGCGCTCGCGCGGAAACAGCAGGAAGGTCTCCTCGCTCAGGTCCTGCAGGCGCAACAAGCGCTTGCGCGCCACTGGCCGATCCCGCGGGATGGCAACGACCATGCGATCCTTGTAGACAGACATTCCGGTGAGCGCAGGATCGAAGGCGGAGCGCCAGGCCATGACGCCCACATCGATTTCGCGACGCTTGAGCATCTCGATCTGCCGCCCCGACAACAACCGGATCAATTCCGTCTTGACGTTCGGCGAAGCCTCCCACATCGAACGGATGGACGCCGACAGCGAAGGCAGCCAGCTGTAGCCGGGCATCACACCGACCCGCAGCTTCCCGGTCAATCCGTTGGCCGCTCCGCCGATTCGATCGGGCAATGAAGCCGCCATCTTGAGCATCTGGTTGGCGTAGTCGAGGAGTTCTTCGCCGGCGCGCGTCAGTACGACGCCCCTGGGCAAGCGATTGAACAAGCGTTGACCGAGTTCTTCTTCGATCATGGAAATCTGGCGCGACAGCGCCGGTTGCACGATGTGCAGCTCAAGGGCGGCGCGCGTAATGCTTCCGAAGCGCGCAACGCTCTCGAAGTACTTCAGTTGACGAAGATCGATGGGCATACCTGCAGGGTATAGGAAGGATCAGTATTCGGCAGTTGTGCCCCCGGGAAGGCATTCATACGATGCCGGATCCCCTGTTGCCTTTTCTCCATGCACGCCACCAGTTTCCCTCCTGAACGAAAGCCCGGTCGCCGAGGTGTACGAGCACTCTCTGCAGATTGCGCCACCGTGTTCTCGGACGTCGATCTCGATCTTCCGGGCAAGCAGGTCGGCTTCTTTCATGTGCCGCATTCGCCGCATCACGATGCGTGGGGAACCGTGCGAGTGCCCCTTGCGGTCATCGCCCGGGGGGAGGGCCCGACGATCATTCTCGAAGGGGGAAATCATGGCGATGAGTATGAAGGCCCCATCGTGCTCGGCGAACTCATCAGGGCGCTGGAGCCGGCCGATGTCCGTGGGCGTCTCATCTTCATTCCCGCCATCAATGCGCCGGCGGTAGCAGCCGGTCTTCGCACGTCGCCCATCGACGGAAAGAACCTCAACCGCGTCTTTCCAGGCGACCACGCGGGCACGATCTCGCAACAGATCGCGGCCTATGTCAGCGATGAACTCATCCCTCGTGCGGATGCATTTCTGAGCCTGCACTCGGGAGGCTCTTCGCTGGACATTGTGCCGAGCACATTGATCCAGCCCACGGGTGACGCGGAACGCGACGCGCAATGCATGCGTGCGGCACTGGCTTTCGGTGCCGACACCAATGTGTTGATGAGCGCTTCCCCGGACACCCGGCTGAGCGTGGCAGCGGCCAGCGCCGCCGGCCTGGTCTGCGTGGCGACGGAAATGGCGGGAGCCGGCACGGTCGACCGGCACGCGCTCGACCTATGCCGCAGCGGTGTACGTCGCGTGCTCGCGCATTGGGGCGTTCTGGCCGGCTGCCGGGAACAACAGCCGAAAGTGCAGAGCAGCAAGTTCTGCCGAATCGTCGATCAGAAAGCGTACGTGCTCGCGACCGACACCGGGGTTTTCGAGCCGCGCCACAAGACAGGCGATCACGTCGAGGAAGGTGCGCTTGCGGGCCTGATCCATTTCCTGACAGATCCTGCCAAGGCGCCGGCCGAATTGAGGTTCAGGCGCAGCGGTCTGATTTACGCGCGCAGGCAGCCGGGTCGCGTGGAGCCCGGCAATGCGTGCTGCGTCGTTGCAACACCCGAATAGCGACGCGCCGGACAACGGCGCAATCCATCGAAGAATCGTTTCCGCAGCGCCCCTGGTGGCGCAGCTTTCCCCACAAGGAACTCCCCATGAACTGGACCCTGGCTTCACGCATGCAGACCGTCGGCCCGTCGATCATTCGCGATCTCAACAAGATCGTCGCCCGCTCGCCTCACATCGTGAGTCTCGCGGCGGGCGTGCCTTCGCCGGAGACCTTTCCGGTCGCCGAATTCGCAGCAGCCTGCCAGCGTGTGCTGGCACGCGGAGATGCGCCTCAAGCGCTTCAGTATTCTGCGACCGAGGGGCTGCCGGAGTTGCGTGAAGCCGTGGCACACATGCTGCCTTGGTCCGTCGAGCCCGATCAGGTGCTGATCACCAACGGGTCCCAGCAGGGCCTGGACCTGGTTGCCCGCGCGTTCGTCGATCCCGGTAGCCGCGTGCTGGTCGAGCAGCCGACATATCCAGGGGCAGTTCAGGCATTTGCCGCGTCGCAGCCGCAGATTCAGGAGGTTCGTTGCAGCGCCGACGGCATCGATCTCGATGACCTGACCAGGTGCATCGGCAGTTCGAGCGCCGCAGCCCGATTTCTCTATCTGCTGCCGACCTTCCAGAACCCCACCGGTCGAACCATGAGCGACGGGCAACGCAACGCGCTCACGGATGTCGCGCGCACGCTGGGCCTGCCGCTGGTCGAGGACAACCCGTACGGAGAGCTTTGGTACGACGAAGCACCGCCGCTTCCACTGGCGGCACGCAGCCCCGAGAACTGCATCTATCTGGGAACGTTTTCCAAGGTGCTCGCGCCCGGCATGCGACTCGGCTTTGCAGTGGCTCCGAAGAAGATCATTGAAAAGCTCGCTCTGGCCAAGCAGGGTGCGGATCTGCAGCCGCCCACATTCAACCAGCACGTGGTGACCGAGGTCATGCGCGACGGATTCCTCGATCGACACATCGCCGCGATCCGCGAGCGCTACAAGGCGCAACGCGATGCCATGCTCGGCGCGCTTCAACAGGCGTTCGGCACCGACGGAAAATCTTCGGCCGATGCGATGCAATGGAACATGCCGGGCGGCGGGATGTTCATCTGGGCGCGGCTTCCTGCAGGCATTGCCGCGCGCACGGTGCTGCCGCTGGCGCTGGAGAGAGGTGTTGCTTTTGTTCCGGGCAGCGCTTTCTACGCGAATGGAGGCGATGAGCGAGCGGTGCGCCTGTCCTTCGTGACGGCATCCGTGCCGGACATTCAGCGCGCCATCACCGCATTCGCCAGTGCCGTCAGGGCTGCGGGCGCTGGGTCGACAAGCGCCATCGAGGGCGACCAGGCTTGAGCCATTCGGCCTCCTTGAAAATTTCATCGCTCTTGCCTGTAGCGGCGCCGGCCAGGCAAGGCCAAAGACGAAGCCAATGCACCCAAGCCCGCGCCCACCGACCGGTGGCTGTCGGTCGGGGGGCGGGCCGGTGATGTGCGCGCTGGTGCCGCCGGCATCGACCGCCACCGTCACGGGCATGCCGACACCCACAGCCTTGCTTACGAAAAACGCGTGTCGGTAAATCTAGACGCCGGGCGTCGCGGCTCGCGCGAGCGGCTGAGTGCCCCTCAAGTCCGCGCCGTCCTGGCCTGGCGACTTGCCGAACATCCGGCGGTATTCGCGACTGAACTGGGAGGGACTGTCGTAGCCGACCGCGAGACCGACTTCGGCGACGTCCTCTTTCTTCGCCAGCAGTCGTGCGCGTGCCGCCTGGAGGCGGAGTTGCTTCTGGTATTGAATCGGCGTCATCGAAGTCACGCTGCGGAAATGCCGGTGAAACGAGGTGCCGCTCATGCCGGCGATCTGCGCAAGCTCTTCGATTCGTACCGCGTCGGCGAAGTGGCCGCGCAACCAGCGAATTGCCCGCCCGACTTGCGCCATTCTGCTGTCGGCCAAGCCGATCTGACAAACCATCGCACCTTGCGGCCCGTTGATCAGCCGCCAGAGTATTTCGCGCTCGAGGGCCGGGCCCAGAACCGGGATGTCCGAGGGTCGGTCGAGCATGCGCACAAGACGAACCACGGCGTCCACAAGATCGCTCGACAGGTCGCACACGGCGATGCCCGGCCGATCGTTGCTGTCCGGTCGCGGGCCGCCGGACTCCAGCAGCAAGCCGGCGATGGCTTCCGCTCGCAGCGTCATGGCAAAACCGAGATAGGGCTGCTTTGGCGTTGCCTCCACGACATTGGCATCCGCCGGCAGATCGACAGACACGACGAGGAACTGACCGGCGCTGTATTTGAATGTCTGCTTGCCGACCTCGATCCGCTTGGCGCCTTGGGCGGCCAGAGACAGGATGGGTTCGACGACGAGCTGGCAGGGTGGCGTGGGTCCTTCCTCGATGCCCAGATAGACGCCGGGCAGCTGCCGCAGCGGCCTCGAGTCCGGCCCGGCATGCTTGTGGATGAGCGCTCGCAATTCAGCCAGTGAACTTGTGGTCATTGCTTCGGTGTCGGCAATCTGTGTGCGAGTGTCACATGCCGAATCAAGATGAAATTGGTGGGATTGTGCATGGATTTGACGGTTTCGGTCTAGCGGGTTCGACCGAAGGTGTGACCCAATGAAGGCTGTCATGGCAGAGCGCGGTTGTTTGAAGAACTGGCTCTGCAGCAAACCACCACCGACTGCAACAAGGAGAAAATTCCATGTCCCTGGACAACTATGTGACCCTGGGCCGCTCGGGCCTGCGCGTGAGCCCCCTGTGCCTGGGCACGATGACCTTCGGGGAAGGCCGCGGCTGGGGTTCTTCGGTCGAGGAGTGCCAGCAGATCATGGACCGCTTCATTGCGGCTGGCGGCAACTTCATCGACACGGCGAACGGCTACACGGCGGGCCATTCGGAATCGATCATCGGCGATCACATCGGGCGCCACGCCTCGCGCCGGGATCGCCTTGTTCTTGCGACCAAATTCAGCAGCAATCTCTATCTCGGCGATCCCAACGGCGGCGGTTCGGGTCGCAAGGCGATCGTCAGCCAGTGCGAAAACTCGCTGCGTCGCCTGCAGACGGACTACATCGACCTGTACTGGCTGCACAACTGGGACGTGCACACGCCGATCGACGAAACGATGGCGGCCTTGGACGACCTGGTGCGCGCAGGCAAGGTGCGCTACATCGGTATTTCCGACACGCCGGCGTGGAAGGTTGTGGAGGCGAACCTCATTGCGCGTTTCCGCGGCTGGTCGCAGTTCATCGGACTGCAGATCGAGTACTCCTTGCTGGAGCGCAGCGTCGAAGCGGAACTCGTGCCGATGGCCAGGGAGCTGGGCCTGGGCATCACGCCGTGGTCGCCGCTCAAGGGCGGCGCGCTCAGCGGAAAGTACACGCGCAAGAACCAGGGCGAGCTGAAGTCGGATCGCGGTGGCATGGTCCCGCTCGACGAGAAGACGTACGCGCTCATCGACGAGCTGGAAAAAATCGCCAAGGCGCACGAGAGCACTGTCGCGCGCATCGCGCTGGCCTGGGTGCGCATGCGCCCGGGCGTCACGTCGACCATCATCGGGGCGCGCCGCGTGACTCAGCTCGAGGACAACCTGAAGTCGATCGAGATCACCTTGAGCGCGGAGGAACTGACCCACCTCGAGAGCCTGACAAAGCCCACCGCGCCGTTCCCGCAGAACATGCAGGCCTACTTCCCGTCGATCCACAACGCCGGAACGACCATCAACGGCGTTGCGGGCGGGCCTTCGATGATCATCAAGCCCGGAGAGACGCCGTACTGAGGGTGCGAGCCTCGGTTCTCCACCGCATGCTGTGGCAGCGCAGGTGCCCTATCGGCTTCCCGCTTCGGGCCGAAGGCAGCGTTGTGCATCCTCTGGCCGGCCTGCCCCCAGCGCGGCGGCACGCTCGGCACGCAGGCAGGTCATCAGCGTGTCGTCCTTGCGCGACCACAAGCCTTTGTCCTGGCAGCGCATGGCGCGGGTGGCGAGCAGCGCGACCGCATCGCTGTCGCCGACCTGCAGCCAGTTGGACTCGTGCACGAACTCCTCGGCGCTCTCGCAGCTGTCGAGCGTCACGGCGCCGGTGAATTCGTAGGCCAGCACGGCTTCGGGCGTGGCGGGAGGCCCGCCCACGCCGACTTTGCCGTTGATGTCGCCCACGGCCACCGCCAAGGCTGGCGGCGCTGGGTTTCCGAGCCATCGGGTCATCACGCCGGAGAGCACGGCCGTGGCCAGCACAAGCACGAAAAAGCCGCCCAGCAGCGTGCGCAGGGTCTTGCCGCGCGTGCCGAAATAGCGTTGCTTCCGCTCGATCTGGCGCGCCCACCGGGGCGCGAGCTTTGCGTGCAACGCCAGCCACGACGGCAGGTGGGCGTGGCCCTGCGTGCCGAGGTGCAACGCGAACCAGTCCGGAAAGTCGCGCGCCATGTCGGCGAGGGCCTGCGCAAAGCGGCGCGTCTGCTCAGGCTCGGGCGAGGCCACGCGCGCGGCGGTGGCCAGCGCCTGCTGCTGCAGGGCGATGGCTGCCGGCGCCTGCGCATGCCACTGCAGGCCCTGGTTGACCACGCGCGAGATCCAGTGCGCCACATCGGCGCCGGCGAAAGGCCGGGCATTGCGATCGGTCCAATGGAAGCGGAGGGCTGCGGTGTCGAACAGCACGGCCCGGCCGGCCGCATCGCCGTGCAGCAGGTCGGCGATGCGGGCCTCGAGTTGCGCGTGGCTGTCGAGGTGCAGCAGCCGCGGGTCGGCCAGCGCCGCTTCGAACACGACCGCGACGGCCTCGGGTGGCGCGTCGCGCAACTGCTCCGTCCAGTGGCGCAGGGCCTGGTGTGCTTCGTCCGGGCCTGGCGCGACGATGGTGGGCGCGGCGGGCGGCTGCACGGGGGGCGACGTCAACGGCGAGGGCGAATCCATGCGGCGCGGATCGACCGGCGGCGGCGCGGGCACGTGGTGCCCGGGGCGGTCGAAGTCGCCTTGATGATCGTGATCGTGATCGTGATCGTGATCGTGATCGTGATCGTGATCGTCCTGGTCCTCGTCGTCTTCCTCGTCCTCCTCCTCTTCCTTTTCCTCCTCGCCGTCCAGGTCGTCATCCGCATCGTCCGCCCGAGCGGCCCAGGCCAGCGCCTGCTCGTAGGCCTGGCGCAGCCGCTCGAAGGCCTCGCGCTCGCTGGCCTGGTCGATGGCCTTCAGCGCCACCGCATAGGCGCGCTTGATGGTCTTGACGTCGCGGGTCGCCGCGATGCCGAGGCGCTCGAAAGCCGCTGTCACGGCGCTCAAAACACGAAGTCCGGATCGAAGTGGCTGTCGCGCTCGAAAAAGCCCACGGCCTTGCGCAGCCGCTCGCGCGCCGGACGAATCTGCCGCTCGTCCTGCGATTCGAGCGTGAGTTCGAAGCGGGATATTTCGTCGCCCAGCCGCTCGCGGGCATCGCTGCGCAACTGCTGGAACACGCGCTCGGCCCGCGCCACCAGCGCGCGGTGCTCGGCCTTGTCGCGCGGGTGGATCTTGAGCTCGGCCAACTGGCCGAGGCGCGCGGCGATCTCCAGTTCGCTCAGCACGCCGCTGTTGCCCTGGATCACCAGCCGGTGCACTTCGTGCGTGGCCACGACGGTGGCCTCGACCTCCAGCAGACCGTTCACGTCGTAGGTGAAGCGCACCTCGACGCTGGCTTCGGCGCGCGGGCCGGTGGGCAGCGGCACTTCGAGCACGCCGAGCTTGATGTTGTCGCGCACCAGCCGCGCCTCGCCCTGGAAGATCTCCAGTGCAAGGATGCGCTGGCCCTCGCGCACCGGAACGTAGCGCTTGACGCGGCTGGCCGGCACCACGGTGTTGCGCTCGATGATGGGCGAGAAATAGCCGTCGACCTCGCCGCCGCCGGGCATGCGGTGCACGGTCTCCACGCCCAGCGTGTAGGGGCACACGTCGGTCATCACCACTTCCTTGAGCGCCAGGTCGCGCGCCTTCAGGCCGGCCATCACGGCGGCGCCGAGCGCCACCACCTCGTCGGGGTTGATGTCCATCGCGGGAAAGCGCCCGAACATACGCGTGACCATCTGCCGCACCACAGGCGAGCGGGTCGCGCCCCCGGCCAGCACCACGTTGTCGATATCGCCCGCGCGAATGCTGGCGTCGCGCAGCGCGCGCTCGACCGGCCCGCGCAGCCGGGCCAGCAGCGGCTCGCTGATGGCGCGAAAGCGCTCCTGCGTTAGCGCCAGCGTGTGCTCGCGGTCCTGCCAGTAGAGCGTGAGGGTGGCGCTCTCGCTGTCCGACAGCGCCCGCTTGGCCCGCTCGGCGCGTGCCACCAGTTGCTGCATGAAGCCGCCGTCGGCGCGCGCGGCCTCGGGCAGGCCGGTCTCGGCGAAGAACAGCTGGACGATCTCATTGACGAAGTCTTCGCCGCCGAGGAAGTTGTCGCCCGCCGTGGCGCGCACCTCCATCACGCCCTCGAACATCTCGAGGATCGACACGTCGAAGGTGCCGCCGCCCAGGTCGAACACCAGGAACTGGGTCGCGTCCTCGTCCTGGTGCAGCCCGTAGGCCAGTGCGGCGGCCGTGGGCTCGTTCACCAGCCGCTCCACCTGCAGCCCGGCGAGCTGGCCCGCGATGCGCGTGGCCTTGCGCTGGCTGTCGGAGAAGTAGGCGGGCACGGTGATCACCGCTTCGGTCACGGGCTCGCCCAGCATGGCCTCGGCATCGGCCTTGAGCGAGCGCAGCACCAGCGAAGACAGTTCCTCGGCGCGAAAGCTGCGCGCGCCGAGCAGAAAGCTCTTGTCGCTGCCCATGTAGCGCTTGAACAGCGACGCCGTCACCGCGGGGTGCGTCTGCAGCCGGTCGCGCGCGGCCTGCCCGACCAGCACGCTGCCGTCCTCGTCGATGCTCACGCACGACGGCGTGAGGCAGGCGCCCAGCGCGTTCACCACCAGGTGAGGGCGACCGTCCTTCCAGACGGCGGCCAGGCTGTGGGTGGTGCCCAGGTCGATACCGATGATCATCAAGGAGGTCCTCGCAAGTGCTTCAGGGTGGCCGGAGGCCGCCATGATGCCGCACTCGCATGGCGCCCCGGGGCGGCGCACTCAGGCGTTGTTCATGGGTACCTTCAGGCGTTCGCCCAGAAAGTCGATGAAGGTGCGCAGCTTGGGCGACATGTACTGCCGGCTCGTGTACACGGCGAACAAGGTGACGGGTGTCGACTCGAAGCCCGGCAGCAGCCGCAGCAACCGGCCCTGCGCAATGTCCTCCTCGATCAGCCACAGCGGCATGAAGGCGATGCCCATGTCCGCGTGCACCGCATGCAGCGTGAGCGTGGTGTCGTCGGAGCGCATGACCGGTGCCAGCCGCAACGGGAACATGCGCCCGCCCTGTCCCTTCAGCGCCAGGTTTTCCAGGTTCACGTAGCTCGGCACGATGGCGCCCAGCTTCGCCAGGTCGGCGGGCAGGGCTGGAAGGCCGCCCATGCGCTTCACGTAGGCCGGCGTGCCCGCCAGGTAGAAGGGCACGCGGCACAGCGGCCGGGCGATCAGCGCGGGCGAGGGCTCCTGCGTGGCGCGCAGGGCCAGGTCGTAGCCGTCGGCCGCGAGGTCGACCTTGCGGTTTTCCAGGTGCATGTCGACCAGCACCTCGGGGTACTTCTCGCGGTAGTCGGCCAGCACGCGCGCAAAGCGCGGCGTGGCACACCACACGGGCGCGCTCACCTTGAGCTGGCCGCGCGGCGTGTCGTGCGTCTGGCCGATGGCGGCCTCGGCTGCGTCGAGCAGGTCGAGCGCGCGGCGGCTTTGCTCATACCAGGCGGTGCCGGCCTCGGTCAGGCTCTGGTGGCGGCTGGAGCGGTGCAGCAGCCGCGCGCCGAGCGACTTCTCGAGTTGCGCGACATGCTTGCTGGCCATGGGCGGCGACATGCCCAGCCGCTCGGCCGCGGCCACGAAGCTGCCGGCCTCGACGACTTCGCGAAACACCCGCAGGCTGGTCATTCGGTCCATGTGAGTGTCCGCAAAAAGGGGGTGAACGGCTCGCGACGCCCCATGCCCGGACCCGGCGCGATCTAGCTCGAACTTATCAGGCTGGGCCCCTGATGGAACACAAGGTCTTCCACGACCTTGCCACCCAACAGGTGCTGGTCGATGATGCGGTCCATGTTCTGCGGGGTGACGTTGTAATACCAGGTGCCGTCGGGTTGCACGCACATCACCGGCCCGCCCTTGCAGGCGGCGAAGCAGCCGACGCGGCTGCGCTTGACGCGCAGTTCGCCCTCGTTCAGCCCGGCCGCCTTGAACTTGTCGCCCAGGCTGTCGAACAGGTCTTGCGATGCGCCGTCGGGGCTGCAGCGCGGGCCGGTGCACACCAGCAGGTGGCGCTTGTAGACGCCGATCTTCGGTTTGACGACCTCGGTCATTCCTGTGCCTCCTCGACCGGCTCGACCGGCACGGGCACGGCGGCCTCTTCTTCGACGGGTGCCGCAAGCACGGCCTCGATGTAGTCGGCCGGCAGGCGGTGCTGTGCCGCGAGCGCGGCGATGCTCACGCCCTCGGCATGGTCGGCGCGCAGGTTGCTCATCCAGCCCAGCAGGCCGGTGGACAGCGAGCGGCCGGGCTTCTCGCCGCTGCGCGTGCTGCCGCCGTCGTCCAGGTCGTACTTGTTGGCATAGCCGCGCGGCGTGACCATCAGGCCGTGCTGCAGGAAGGTGTGGCTGTTGCCGATGAGCACGGTCGTCAGCATGCCGATGTCGCACTCGCTCATGTGGGCCAGCGTGGTGAACTCGATGCGCTCGCGCCGGCGGTAGGCCGACTTGACCACGGCCACCGGCGTGTCCGCCCGCCGATGCCGCAGGAACAGCTGCTGCGCCTGCACGATCTGCTGGGTGCGCCGCCCGCTCTTGGGGTTGTAGAGCGCCACCACGAAGTCGGCCGCCGCCACCGCGTCGAGCCGCCGTGCAATCACCGGCCAGGGCGTGAGCAGGTCGCTCAGCGAGATCGAGCAGAAGTCGTGCGTGAGCGGCGCGCCCACCAGCGCCGCGCAGGCGTTGATGGCCGACGCGCCGGGCACCACCTCCACCGCGATGTCGGAGTCCGGCGTCCAGCCGGCCTGGAACAGCACCTCGTAGGTCGGGCCGGCCATGCCGTACACGCCGGCATCGCCGCTGGAGATCAGCGCGACTTTCTTGCCCTCGCGGGCGCGCTCCAGCGCGTTGACCGCGCGGTCGAGCTCTTCGGTCATGCCCTTGCGGATCACTTCCTTGCCCTCGAGCAAGTCGGCCACCAGCTTGATGTAGGTGCTGTAGCCGACCACCACGTCGGCCTCGGCGATGGCGGCCAGCGCGCGCTGGGTCATGTGGTCGTGGCTGCCGGGGCCGATGCCGACCAGCGAGATCTTGCCGCTCATGGGGTCGGCACGCGGCGCGTGGGGTGCGTGGAGGCGTTCATAGCGGGTTCCGTTCGGGGGTGATGTGGGTTCAGGACAAGTGCGACATGCGCGACATGAGCGCAATGGAGACCGTTGCGTGGCGCCCGTCGGCGCCGCGGTGTTTGTGCTTGGTGACGACCAGCGCCGTCATCGGCAGGCCGCCGCCGGCCAGCAGCGCGGCGGCCTCGCTGACCGAGGGCGTGCCGGTGTGCCTGCGCACCGTTTCCGACGGGTGCGGCACGGGCACCTGCGCCAGTTGCGCGGCGGGGTAGAAATGCATGGCCCAGCCGTGGGCAGCGGCCAGCGCCAGCAGCCCGGGCTCGTCGGCCTTCAGGTCGATGCTGGCGGCCGCCGCCACCTGGTCCGCCTGCGCACCGATGCCGGCCAGCGCCTCGTCGAGCGCCTGCTGCAGCGTGGCCTGCGGCGTGCCGCGGTCGCAGCCCAGGCCGACGGCATAGCGCACCGCGCTCATTGCGGCGGCCGGTACACCACGAGGCGCTCCGCCAGCGCGCTCCAGCGCTCGGCGCTCACCTCGGCCTGCGTGATCCACAGCACGGCCTTGAAGCGTTCGAGGTCGACCTCGTCGAAGCGCGCGAACCGGTGGATGTTGGCCGGCAGCGGCGTCGGGCGGGTCCACCAGTCGGGGCTGCCGGCCTCCTGCACCACCGCGACGGGTTCGCCGTTCACCACATGGGCCGAGACGCGCGTGATGTTGATCTTGGGCGCCTCCACCTTCCAGCCGAGCTCGCGCCCGAGGATGTCCACCGGAATGGTCTTGCCCACGTCCGACGCGGTGGTCAGCACGGCGGTCGCGCCCAGCAGCGCGGCGACCTGCTCGGCCATCGCGTTGGCGCCGCCCACGTGGCCCGACAGCACCGGAATCACGAACTGCGCGGCGTCGTCCACCACCAGCACGCCGGGGTCTTCGTCCTTGCTCTTGAGGTGCGGCGCAATCAGGCGCACCACGGCGCCGAGCGACACGAAGAACACGACCTGGTCGAAGTCCGTGAACAGCGTGGCGATTTCATCGCGAAACGCGCCCGCATAGGCGCGCACGGGGTTGGCCAGCCCGGCCATGAGCGGCGCGAACTTCTCGGCCACGCACACGCTGGCCTCGGGCAGCAGGCGCGCCAAATCGGCGGTCTGCTGCGCGCCGTGCTTGGTGATGGCCACGAGCACCACGCGGGGTGCGGCTTCATTCGTCATTCGTCTGTTCCTCTTCGATTTCAGTGCTGGTCTTCTTGCGGCAGCCGCGCACCAGTTCGCCGCGTTCGCGGCCCGGGTTCTTCACCAGCAGCAGCGACAGGTAGTTGACTTTGGTGCCCTTCAGGCTGGCCACGTCGTGCACGATGCGTTCGACCGGCGAGCCGGCCTTTTCGATGAAGCGGCTGTGTTCGAGCAGGCCGCGCCGCGCCAGCAGGTCGATCAGGTCGTCGAGCAGCGGCTTGACCTTCATGAGCACCAGCGTGTCGAAGTCGTCGAGCATCTTCTCGACCGCCGCAATGCCGTAGGCCGCGGGCACGATGGCCACGGTGTCGTCCTGCTCGGACAGCGGCAGCTGCAACCGTGCGCAGGCCGCGTTGAAAGAAGTCACGCCGGGCACCACTTCGATGCGCGCTGCCGGGTCGAGCTCGCGCAGCACGCGCGCCAGGTAGCAGAAACTCGCGTAGGTGGAGGCGTCGCCTTCGACCAGGAACAGCACGTCCTGCCCGGTGGCGAGCATCGCCTGCACGGTCTCGGCGGCCTTCAGCCAGTGGCGCGCGAGCTTCTCGGTGTCGTGCGTCATCGGGAACAGCAGGGCCTGGTGCTGCGCGGGCGTCGACAGGCCGGCGCGCAGCGCGATGTCCAGCGCGTAGCTTTCCTTGCGCAGGCTGCGCACGGGGTAGGTCCAGATGGCGTCGGCGCGGGTCAGCAGCGACCAGGCGCGGCGCGTGATCAGGTCGGGGTCGCCGGGGCCCAGCGACACGCCGTGGAGCATGCCGGGCGCCGTCATGCCGCCGCTCCCGTCTCGGGGCCGACCACGCCGGCCTGCGCGCAGACCAGCCACACCGGGTTCTCGGCCGCCAGCCGGTGCATGTGCAGGATCGGCTTGCTGCGCGAGGCCTGCAGCTGCAGCACGTCCCAGCGCGCGCCCTGCGCCTTCAGCGCCTCGACCGCGCCCGCGAGGTTCTCGATGGTCACGAAGTTCATCACCAGCCAGCCGCCCGGGCGCAGGCGCCGCAGCACCAGCGCAACGAGCTCGGCCAGCTCGCCGCCGGAGCCGCCGATGAACACCGCATCGGGGTCGGCCCACGCGGACAGGCCCTCGGGCGCCTTGCCGTGCACCAGGCTGTGGTTGCTGATGCCCATGGCCTGCCGGTTGCGCGCCACGATGGCGCTGTCGTCGGCGTTCTTCTCGATGGCGTACACATGGCCGCGCGCGCACAGCCGCGCGGCCTCGAGCCCGACCGAGCCCGAGCCCGCGCCGATGTCCCACACCACGCTGTCGGCGCGCAGCTGCATGCGCGCGAGCGACACGGCGCGCACCTCGTTCTTGGTGATCAGGCCCTTCTCGGGATGGCGCTGCTCGAAGCTGGCGTCCGGCAGGCCGAACAGCACCTGCGGCGCGCGCAGCCGGGTGCGCCAGAGCAGCACCACGTTGGGGTCGGCAAAGCGCATCTGCGCCGCGGCCGTGATGCGCATGCCGCTGACCACGCGCTCCTCGGGCTGGCACAGGCGCTCGGCCACGGCCATCTCGAAGTCGTCGGCCAGGCCTTCGGCCACGAGCATGCGCGCGATGCGGTCGGGCGTGTTGTCGGGGCTGGTGAGCACGGCCAGGCGGTCGTGCTGGCGAATGTCGCGCAGCAGCGCATACAGGCCGTGCGCGGGCGGCGAGCCCGGCAGCCAGTCGCCCGCGTCTTTCGCATGCACGGAGGCGAACTTCATCTCCTGCCACGGCAGGCCCAGGCGCGCGCAGGCCAGCTGCAGCGTCGACACGTTGGGCAGCACCTCGATGGCCTCCAGGCACAGTCGCGCCGCCAGGAAGGCCGCGATGCCGTGGCACAGCGGATCGCCGGTGGCCAGCACCACCACGCGCTGGCCCTCGGCCTGCGCTTCGCGAATCCATTCGGGCACCTGCGACAGCCCGCCGGCCAGGTCGCGCTGCACCGCGCCGGGTGCGATGTGCGCGGCGAACAGGGCCAGCGTGCGCGCGGCGCCGATCACCAGTTGCGCTTGCTGCAGATGCGCCAGCGCGCCGCGGCCGAGGCTCGCGTCGCCGTCGTCCAGCACGCCGAGGATGCGGCACTTGTTCGTCATGTTGTCGTTGTTCAGGAGGCCTCCGCGATCTTTCGACCATCAAAGTCGCAGACCAGCACTTTCAGTTCGAACTGGTCGGGGTAGCGCGTGCGCAGCGTCTGGATGACGCGCTGCGCCAGCGCCGTGTGAAAAGCCGTGCCGAGGCCGAGCGCGTCCATGCGCTCGCCGGCATAGCGCGCGGTCTCGTTGCCGCGAATCGCGTCGCACACGTCGCTCGGCGCGCCCAGCCCCGCCGCCAGGTCGGCCAGCAGGCCGGTGTCGACCTCGGCGCGCCCGGCGTGGGTGATGGTCTCGCCCTGCGCGATCTTGGTGAGCTTGCCGACCATGCCGCCGATCACGACCTTCTTGAGCCCGGCCTTTACAGCCGCGCCCATCGCATAGCGCAGAAAGTCGCCCATCTGCACGAAGGCCGGCTCGGGCAGCTCTGGCATCTCGGCCATCACGAACTTTTCGGTGCGCCCGCCGGTGGTGAGCACCACCACGCCGTGGCCCAGCGTGCCCGCCACCTGCACGCCCTGCACCACGCTCGCGCGGTAGGCGGCGGTGGAATAGGGCTTGACGATGCCGGTGGTGCCCAGAATGGAAATGCCGCCCAGGATGCCCAGGCGCGCATTGAGCGTTTTCTTGGCCATCTCCTCGCCCTGCGGCACCGAGATGGCCACTTCGAGGCCGACTTCGTCGAGCAGGGGCGTGCCCACCGCGCGCACGTTCGCCTCGATGTTGCGGCGCGGCACCGGGTTGATGGCCGGCCCGCCCACGGTCAGGCCGAGCCCCGGCATGGTGACGGTGCCCACGCCGGTGCCGCCCTTCAGCAGCACCTGCCCCGCCAGTTCGGGCAGCACGCGCACGTCGGCGGTGAGATGGGCCTTGTCGGTGCAGTCGGGGTCGTCGCCCGCGTCCTTGATGACCATCGCATGCGCGAGCGCGCCGTCGACGCGGCCGTCCTGCACGGCAAAGCGCACCAGGTCGCCGTTGGGCAGCAGGCACTCGACCTCTTCGGGCACCCGGCCGGTGACCAGCCCGATCACCGCCGCGCGCGCCGCCGCGGCCGAGCACGCACCGGTCGTGAAACCGGTGCGGGTGCCGCGGGGCGCGCCCTTGTCCATCATGCGGTGTGCTCGCGCGCCTCCGCCAGGCCCAGCAGCGCGTGGATCGCGGCCACCACCAGCGTGGAACCGCCCTTGCGCCCGCGAATCACGATCCAGGGCACGCCGGCCTCCAGCGCCATCAGGTCCTTCGACTCGGCCGCCGAGACGAAGCCGACCGGCATGCCGACCACCAGCGCGGGGCGCGCGCCTTCTTCGTGGATCAGCCGCACGATCTCGATCAGCGCGGTCGGTGCATTGCCGATGCCGACAATCGCGCCGTCGACCAGGCCCAGGCGGTGCGCCTTGCGCATGGCCTGCACGGCGCGCGTGGTGCCTTCGGCCTTCGCCTGCGCGATCACGTCCTCGTCGCTGATGAACTGGTGCGTGCCCATGCCGAAGTGGGCCAGGCGCGGGGCCGAGAGGCCCACGCAGATCATCTCCACGTCGGCTACCACGCGGCTCTCGCGCGAACGGACGGCGGCAATGGCGGCGTCGATCGCGTCGGGGTGGAAGTCGGTCAGGCCGTTGAAGTCGAAGTCGGCGTTCGCATGGATCATGCGGCGCACCACGGGCCACTGGTCGGCGGTGTAGGGGTGCGAGGTCACCTCGCGGTCGATCACCGCGAAGGAGTCATGCTCGATGGCGCGGCCCGCCGCGGTGAGCTGCTCGGTGACGACGTTGGCCGCCATGGAAGGCGTCGGGTTCATCGCGGTGCCGGCGCCGCGTCGTCATGCGCATGGTCATGTGCGTGGTCATGTGCGTGGTCATGTGCGTGGTCGTGTGCGTGGTCGTGATCGTGCGGATGCGCGTGCGGGTGGGGATGCGCGTGCGCAGGGTCGTCGCCATGGCTGTGGGGCACCGCATCGTCATGGTGGTGGCCGCCCAGGCCGTGTTCCACCGCGAAGTCGCGGAACTTGCAGCCGTCGCAAGGCATGAGCGCGATCGGCGCGCCGCGGCGCAGGTCGTTCACGCGTTGCTCCAGCAGCCCGAAGATCTCGGGCTCGAAGCCGAAGTACCGGGTCGAGACGAAGCGGATCGTCGGGTACTGCGCCTTCAGGTTCTCGACCTGGCGCGCGATGCGTTCGACCAGCGTGCCGTTGAACAGGTAGTACGGCAGCACCACCACCTGCTTCATGCCCTGCAGGCTCTGGCGCTGCACGGCCTTCTCCAGGCGCGGGTAGGTGATGCCGGTGAAGGCCAGGTCCACCAGCTCGTGGTCGGTTTCCTCCAGCAGCCAGCGCGCCATCTTCGCCATGTCGCCGTTGGCCTGTCGGTCCGAAGAGCCGCGGCCCAGAATGACCACGCCGGTGGTGGTGGGGTCGGGCATGTCCAGCGCCTGCATCGCGCCCTTCAGGCGCCGCCGCAAGATGGCCAGGATCGGGTCGCAGGCCGTGAGGTGCGGCGCATACAGGAACTGCACCATCGGGAACTTCAGCCGCGCGCCGTCGATGGCCTGCGGAATGTCCATCTTCACGTGGCCCGCCGCATTCAGGATGAGCGGCACCACGACCACGCGCGGCGCGCCCTCGGCCGCGCGGCGCAGCCCCTCGCTCATCGTGACTTCGGAGAACTCGATGAAGCAGACCTCGATGCGCCAGCCCGGCTGGCGCTCGCG
This sequence comes from Variovorax monticola, assembly GCF_051216855.1. Lineage (NCBI taxonomy): Bacteria > Pseudomonadati > Pseudomonadota > Betaproteobacteria > Burkholderiales > Comamonadaceae > Variovorax > Variovorax monticola. The sequence continues at coordinate 499,886 of NZ_JBPJZP010000001.1, read as the reverse complement.
CCACTGCGCCGCAAAGGCCTCGATCTCGTCGTTGCCGGATTTTTCGCGCGAGCCGTGGCCCACCAGAAGAACGGTTTCGGTGCTCATGGGGTGTCCTGAAGGAGGGTTTCGACGGGAACGCTCGCGCGCCGGAAGCGGTGCGTGAAGCTCGCGTCGTAGAGTTTGGATTTGGCCAGCGTGGTCCACTGCCGTGCGCCCAGCGTGGGGCTGGCGATGATCATCGACTGGCTCACGATGCGCGCCTCGCGGCACAGCGCCTGGATGGTGGCGACCGTGCCGCGCACAATCTTCTCTTCGCCCGGCCAGCTCGCCTTGTGCACCACCACCACGGGTGCGTCGGGCGACCAGCCGGCGGCCGCCAGCGCGGCCGTGACCTTGCCCATGAGCGTGATGCTCAGGAAGATGCACAGCGTGCTGTGGTGCGCGGCCAGCGCCTCCAGCGATTCGCCTTCGGGCATCGGTGTGCGGCCTTCCACGCGCGTGAAGATCACGGTCTGCGTGACCTCGGGCAGCGTGAGGCTTTCCACCGCCGCCGCCGCCGAGGCCATGGCCGAAGACACGCCCGGCACCACGCCGATCGGCACGCCCGCCGCATCCAGCGGCTGCACCAGCTCGATGAGCGCGCCGTACAGACCCGGGTCGCCGGTCTGCAGGCGTACCACGGTGGCGCAGCGCGCGGCCTGCGCAATGAGCCAGGCGGACATCTGCTCGAGCGTCATGTCCTTGCTGTCGGCAATGGCGCAGCCGGGCGGCGCCCAGCGCGTGGCGGCTTCGCTCACGAGCGAGCCCGCGAACAGGATGGCCCCGGCGCGTTCGACCAGGCCGCGGCCCTTGACGGTGATGAGTTCGGGGTCGCCCGGACCCGCGCCGACGAACCACACGGTTCCCGGCGTGCACGCTGCCTGCGCAGTGCTGCTTGGAGCGATGGCTCGCTCGTTCATGATGGTTCCTCCGCGCCCGCCGCGCGACAGATGGTCGGTAAGACCCGGCGGGAGGGAGAAATCGGGAGGCTTGCGTGAATGCGCTGCGACGGATGCGAGGATGCATCGAGCCGAACGCCATGCGTCGCCCGCCGATCCTCGCCCACCGCAAGGTCATGCGCTGGTCGTCAGGCCGGTCTCCGGGCTTGCGAGCGGAGGGCCATCGGCTCTCCTGCAAAAACCACCTTCCCGTGCCGTTCGTGACACAGTGGCGTGGGACCGGATCCCGGGGTTTTGCTTTTGACTCGCTTACCGTTGCGGGGGCAGCGTCGGCATGGCGCGGTGTTCATCACCGCTGCGCACCGACTTCCCGTTTCACCCTGGCCACCCCGCCGTTTCCACGGGGCGCCAGGACACCTGACAACGCCTGAAAAGTGTATCAGCTGACTTGCCGCCGAGCCCACGAAAGGTGGGCGCAGCTGCCGTTCGCGCAACTCGGCGACCCTCAGCCGTGGCGCCAGGAGCCTTCAATGTTTCTTGGCAGGAACCGATTCGTTGCATCCTGGCCTGTCGATTTCCTTGGGGGAAATGTCTAAAGTCGGTCCAACGCTTTCAAGGAGCATCGACTTGACCCACGACAACACGAACACATCGCGACTGCCCACGTACTTCATTTCGCACGGCGGCGGCCCCTGGCCCTGGATGAAGAAGGAAATGGGCGCCACCTACGACCAGCTCGCCGCCTCGCTGGCAGACATGCCGCGCCAGATCGGCCGCACGCCCGCCGCCATCCTGATGGTGTCGGCGCACTGGGAGGCGCCCGTCTTCGCGGTGCAGGGCAACCCCCGGCCGCCCATGATCTACGACTACGGCGGCTTCCCCGCGCACACCTACGACGTGCGTTACGACGCGCCCGGCTCGCCCGAACTCGCGCAGCGCGTGCAGTCGCTCATTGCCGCGGCCGGCCTGCCGGTGCAGATCGACCCCGAGCGCGGCTACGACCACGGCATGTTCTCGCCGATGGCCGCCATCTACCCGAAGGCCGACGTGCCGGTGGTGCAGCTGTCGCTGCGCCGCGGGCTCGACCCGGCGGAGCATCTGGCGCTGGGCCGCGCCATTGCGCCGCTGCGCGATGAAAACGTGTTGATCGTCGGCAGTGGCCTGAGCTATCACAACCTGCGCAACTTCGGCCCGCAGGCGCACGGCGTGTCGAAGGCCTTCGACGACTGGCTCGACGCCGCGGTGGTCAAGGGTTCGAGCACCGGGCGCAGCGCGCAGTTGCTCGACTGGGCCGCGGCGCCGTCCGCACGCGTGGCGCATCCGCGCGAAGAGCACCTGATCCCGCTGATGGTGGCCGTCGGCGCGGCCGAGGCCGAGGCCGGCGAGCGCGTCTACCACGAGGACGCCTTCATGGGCGGGCTGGTCGTCTCCAGCTTCCGCTTCGGCGCGGCAGCCGCGTAGGAACGCGAAGAAGGCGCGGCCCGTTCAGTCCCCGAAAAGGTTGCGCTGGATCTGGTCCAGGTGCTGGACCAGCACGCGCTGCGCTCCGGCTTCGTCGCGATCGCGCAGCGCCTCGACCAGCGCACGGTGCTGCTGCTCGTACTGCGCGCGCCGTGGCCCGGTGAGCGACTTGGCCTTGAGCCGCCCCCATTCGCCCTGGTCGCGCACGCGCTGCGTCAGTTCCAGGATGTGCACGAAGAAGCCGTTGTGCGTGGCCACCGCCAGCGCCTTGTGCAACTCGCCGTCCCAGTGCTCGAAGCCCTCGATGGTCTCGGCCGCCTCCGATTGCTCGATGCAGTGCTGCATTGCCGCGAAGTCGGCCGCCGTGGCGTTGCGCGTGATCAGCGACGGCATCAACGGCTCTATCAGCCGGCGCGCCACCATCAGCTCCGCCGGGCTCACGTTGACATGCAGCGAGGGCACCGGCAGCAGCGCCGCCGTTCCCGCCGTGGAGGCCGGCGTGGCGGTTGCCGCCACGAAGGTGCCGCTGCCGACCGATTGCGTGATCAGCCCGCGCTCGCGAAAACCCGACAGCACGCGGCGCACCGCACCGCGAGAGGCGCCGAAACGCTCGCTCAGCTCGCGCTCGGCGGGCAGCTTCACGCCCGCCTGCAGCGTGCCGCTCGCAATGCCTTCGCGCAGGTAGCGCGACAGGGCCTTCGCCCCTTCGGCCTTGGGCTGCAGGGCCGACGCTCCGGGCGCTGCCGTCATGGCCTCGTGCTCGCTCATTCGCTGCTCCCGGTAGATGCTGTTAGTAGTACCAATTGGTCCTTAAATTTGAGGAATTGGTATTGATGATGGTTCATTTTGGTTCTACATTGCGCTTCCCGCAACTGTCTTATTCTGCCGTCGCGACGACGCCTTCCACTCCCATGAAATTCGCATCCGTTTCCCTGGTCGATCGCGCCGTTCCCGTGCTGGTCGACACGCAGGCGCAACGCTTCTGGCCCCTCGCCGACCTGGTGCCGGGCTTTGCCGGCGACCTGGTCGAGCTGATCGAACGCTTCGGCGAGCTGAAGAACCAATTGGTCGCCCAAGGCGAAGGCCAGCCGCTGGCCGGTGCCAAGTTGCTGGCACCCATCGCGCAGCCGCGCCGCAACATCTTCTGCGTGGGCAAGAACTACGCCGAACATGCAGCCGAGTTCAGCAAGTCGGGCTTCGACAGCAGCGCCAAGGAGGGCGAGCACGCGCCCGAGGCGCCGGTGGTCTTCACCAAGCCCTTCACCTCGGTCATCGGGCCCGGCGACACCATCCCACCGCACAAGGGCGTGGTGAAGCAACTCGACTACGAGGCCGAGCTCACGGTCGTCATCGGCAAGGGCGGGCGCGGCATCCGCAAGGCCGACGCACTGGACCACGTGTTCGGCTACACCATCGTCAACGACGTCACCGCGCGCGACCTGCAGAAGCTGCACCGCCAGTGGTTCCTGGGCAAGGCGCTCGACGGCTTCTGCCCCATGGGCCCGTACCTGGTGACGGCCGACGAACTCGACGCGGCCAACCTCGACGTGAAGTGCTGGGTCAACGGCGAACTGCGGCAGAACGCGAACACCGCGCAGTTGATCTTCGACATTCCCACGCTCATCGAGACCATCTCGGCCGGCATCGCGCTGATGCCGGGCGACCTGATCGCGACCGGCACGCCGGCCGGCGTGGGCATCGGCTTCACGCCGCCGAAGTTTTTGCAGACGAACGACACCGTGCGCATCGAGATCCAGCACATCGGCGTGCTGGAAAACACGGTCGGCTGAGCGCCCCTGCACAGCAGCACACACAAGAACACAAGGAGACAAGCCATGTGGAAGCAAGGATCGGTGCGCGGGCTCGCCGCGCTGGCGCTCGCCGCCTTTTCGCTGGGGCAGGGCGCCGCGGCGCATGCCGAGGACGCGTCGGCCTACCCGTCGCGCACGGTGACCATCGTCGTGCCCTTCGGGCCGGGCGGCTCGGCCGACGTGTACGCCCGCGTGCTCGCTGAAAAGCTGGGCCGCGAAACCGGCAAGTCGTTCATCGTGGAGAACCGGCCCGGCGCGGGCGCGGTGATCGGCACGCAGTTCGTGGCCAAGGCCGCGCCCGACGGCTACACGCTGCTCATGATGTCGAACACGCAGACCGTGAACGAGTCGCTGCTGCGCCAGAAGCCCTACGAGCTGATGCGCGACTTCACGGCGGTGGCGCCGGTGAACGAGGCGCCTCTGGTGCTGGTGGTGCGCTCGGGCCTCGCGCCCAAGACGCTGCCCGAACTCATCCGCCAGGCCAAGTCGAGCCCGGGCAAGCTCAACTACGCCTCTTCGGGCACGGGCACGCCGTACCACATGGCCGGCGAGCTCTTCAAGAGCATGGCGGGCGTGGACGTCGTGCACATCCCCTACAAGAGCAGCGGCGGCGCGCGCACCGACGTGCTCGGCGGCCAGGTCGACATGATGTTCGACGCCGTCGGCACCATGACCGACCTGATCGCCACCGGCAAGGTGCGTGCGCTCGCCACCACCGGCAAGACGCGCTCCAGCGTGATGCCCGACGTGCCCACCATGGCCGAGCTGGGCCTGCCCGACTACACCGCGACGATCTGGCTCGGCATCCTCGCGCCCAAGGGCACGCCCCAGCCGATCGTCGATCTGCTCAACCAGAAGATCGCCAAGGTGGTGCAAGACCCGGCCACGCGCACGCTGTGGGCCAGGAGCGGCATCGACGGCATGGCAATGTCGCCAGCGGCCTTCACGCAGTACCTGAACCAGGACATCGCGAAGTGGCGAAAGATCGTCGAGTCGGCCCACATCACGGTGGACTGATGGCGCAGGGCGACGCCATCGCAGTCACCGTCAACGGTGTGGCGCGCGTGCTGGCGGTCGAGCCCGACCGCACGCTGCTCGACGTGCTGCGCAACGACCTCGGCCTGCGCGCGAGCCGCTTCGGCTGCGGCGCGGGCGAGTGCGGCGCCTGCATGGTGCTGCTCGACGGCCGTGCGGTGCCCAGCTGCGACACGCCGATGTGGTCGGTCGCCGGCAAGCACGTGCGCACTGCCGAGGGTCTGGGCACGCGCGCCGCGCCGCACCCGGTGCAGAGCGCCTTCGTGGCGGAGCAGGCGGCGCAGTGCGGTTACTGCACCTCGGGCATGCTGGTCTCGGCGGTGGCGCTGCTGCAGTGCAACCCATGCCCCGCCGATGCCGAGATACGCGAAGGCATGGCGCGCAACCTGTGCCGTTGCGGCACGCACCCGCGGGTGATGCGCGCCATCGTCCGTGCGGCTGCGGCGATGGGCCAGGGGCGTGCCGCATGAGCGGCACGGCCGCGCTGCCGCCGAGCCTGCAGGCCAATCCGCGGCTGTCCACCTGGCTGCGCATCGACCGCGCGGGCCATGTCGCGGTGCACTCGGGCAAGGTCGAGCTCGGCCAGGGCATCCTCGGCGCGCTGGCGCAGATCGCTGCGGAAGAGCTCGACCTCGAGCTGGCGCAGGTGCGCTTGGTGCCCGCCGCGACCGGCCTCAGCCCCGACGAGGCAATGACCTCGGGCAGCTTGTCGGTGCAGCATTCGGGCGCCGCGCTGCGTCACGTGTGCGCGCAGGCGCGTGCCCTCCATCTCGAATGGGCGGCGGCGCTGCACGGCATCGCTTCGGCCGATTTGCGCGTGGCCGGCGGCGAGATCTTCCATGGCGAGCGGCGCATTTCGGACTACTGGGAGATCGCCGAAGCTGCCGGCCCGGCGCTGCTGGACGTGGACGCCACCGCGCTTGCCATGCCCAAGCAGGCGGGCGACTACCGCATCGTCGGGCGCGTGCAGCCGCGCGACGACATTGCCGAGAAGGTCTTCTGCGAATTCATGTTCATCCACGACATGGTGCTGCCGCGCATGGCGCACGGGCGCATCGTGCGACCGCCATCGCCGCATGCCGAGCTCGTGGAATGCCCGCTCGACGAAGTGCGCGCCTGGGGCGGCGTGCTCGCCGTGCTGCGCGACGGCTCGCAGCTCGGTGTGGTGGCCGAGACCGAATCGCTGGCCGAGCGCGTCGCCGCGCGGCTCGCCAGGCTGGCGGTGTGGACCGAGGCCGAGCGGCTGCCCGACGAAGCGGCGCTGCGGCCCTGGCTGCAATCGCTGCCGTCCACCGCGCTCGAATTCGGCTCGCGTTCGGACAAGACCGCCGCGCCGGCCGTACGGACCGTGCGCGCGTCGTACTCGAAGCCTTTCATCCGCCATGCGTCCATCGGTCCTTCGTGCGCGCTCGCGCTGTCGGTGCACGACGGGCTGCAGGTCTGGAGCCACAGCCAAGGCATCTACAACCTGCGCAAGGACCTCGCCATCGCTTTCGGCCTGCCGCCGGAATGCATTCGCGTGCAGCACGTGCAGGGCGCTGGCTGCTACGGCCACAACGGCGCGGACGACGCGGCCTTCGACGCCGCCTGGCTCGCGCGCGCCTGTGCCGGGCTGCCGGTGCGGGTGCAGTGGTCGCGCGCGGACGAGTTGTGCTGGTCGCCCGTCGGCCCGGCGATGGCAATCGACCTCGAGGCCGATCTCGACGCGGCGGGCCGCGTGGTCGCGTGGCGGCACCAGTCCTGGAGCCCGGGCCACGGCCTGCGCCCCGGGCGCGGTGCCACGCCGACGCTGCTGGGCAGCTGGTACCTCGCGCAGCCCTTCGAACACGTGGCGTCGACCGACGCGCCGCGTGCCGCGGGCGGTGGCGGTGACCGCAATGCCGACCCGATCTACGCCTTTCCCCGCTTCGATGTCGTCTGCCGGCGCGTGCTGGACGTGCCCATGCGCACTTCGGCGCTGCGCGCGCTCGGCGCCTTCGCGAACGTGTTCGCCATCGAGTCCTTCATGGACGAGCTGGCGCTTTGCAGCGGCGCCGACCCGCTGGACTACCGCATCGCCCAGCTCGACGACCCGCGTGCCGTGGCAGTGCTGCGGGCCGTCTCGGCGCAGGCCGGATGGCAGCCGCGCGAGGTGCCGGCGGGCGAGGGCCGCGGCCGGGGCGTCGGCTTTGCCCGCTACAAGAACACCGGTGCGTACTGCGCCGTCGTCGCCGAGGTGGAAGTCGATGAGCGGGTGCACGTGCGGCGGCTGCACATCGCGGTGGACGTGGGCCTGGCCGTCAACCCCGACGGCGTGCGCCAGCAGATCGAGGGCGGCGCGCTGCAGGCCACTAGCTGGGCGCTGATGGAAGCCGCGCACTTCGACCGCACGCGCATGCGCGACCCCGGCTGGGAGGACTACCCGATCCTGCGATTTCCCGATGTGCCGCACATCGACGTGCAGGTGCTCCTGGCCGACGGCTTCGCCTCGCTCGGCGCGGGCGAGGCTTCGCTGGGCCCGACCGCCGCGGCCATCGCGAACGCGGTGTTCGACGCGCTGGGCGTGCGCGTGCGCGACCTGCCGATGCTGCCCGAGCGCATCGTGCAGGCCATGGAGGACATGGACGCCTGAAACTGGCGCTGCCTGTGTCTCCTTTTCTTTTGACATCGATGGAACAACAATGAAACTGACCCTCTTCAGCGGCGGCGCCGCGCAGGCCGTGGTGACCGGACTGCAGAACGATTTCGAGCAGGCGCACGCCTGCACCCTTGCGCCGACCTTCGGTGCCGTGGGCACCATGCGCGACAAGCTGCTCGCCGGCAAGCCCTGCGACCTGCTGGTGCTTTCGGCGTCGTTGATCGAACAGCTCGCGGCGCAGGGCCACGTGGTCTCCGGCAGCGCGCGCGCGATCGGCCCGGTGGCCACGGGCGTCGCGGTGCGCGATGGCACGCCCGAGGTGGCGGTCGGCAGCGGCGACGCGCTGAGGGCCACGCTGTCGGCCGCGCGCGGCCTCTACGTGCCTGACATGACCAAGTCGAGCGCGGGCATCCACATCGCCGGCATGCTGAAGGCGCTGGGGCTCGTCGAGGCGCTGGCCGGCCGGATCCACGAGTTTCCGAATGGCGCCACCGCCATGCGCGAGCTTGCGCGCAGCGAGGGCGAAGGCATGCTCGGCTGCACGCAGTTGACAGAGATCATGTACACGCCCGGCGTGCGGCTGGTGGGCGAACTGCCCGCCGAACACGCGCTGAGTACGGTGTACACAGCGGCCGTGTGCAGCCGCGCACAGGCGCCGGAATTGGCGGCCGCGTTCGTCGAGGTGCTGGCCGGTGAAGCGAGTGCCGCGCTACGCCGGCGCAGCGGCTTCGGCCTGTGAAACTCGGCGGCTGAAGTTCAGCTGCCGCGCCGCTGCACGCCTTCGGCGTCCACCAGCCCGACGCGCGTCTGCCGCCCCCAGGTGCCGCGCCCGGTCAGGAAGGTCCACCAGCCCCAGGCCGCGCCGGTGTGGCGCAGGATCTGGAAGGTGAAGGGTTCGACCAGCGCGGCCAGGAAGGCCTGCGCCATGTTCGCCTCGCTATGCTGGCCGATCCAGCGCCGGTACAGGTACACCGACCACAGGTGAAAGACCAGGTCGAGCACGATCTTCGCGCCGATCACCCCGGCCACCGGCGCCAGCACGCCGAAGTTGCCGCGCACCAGGTACATCAGCAGCAGCCCGAACGCCGCCAGGCCGTACAGCGGCTGCAGCGTGTCGATGGCCTTCACGGGCAGCATCGCCACGCCGAGCCAGCCGTAGCGCCGGTCGCCGACCATGGCGCGGTACCAGTACTGCGTCTGCAAGAAGCCGCCGAACCAGCGGCGGCGCTGGCGCAGGAAGGCGCCGGTGCTGCTGGGTGCGTCGGTGTGCGCCTGCGCGTCGCCCAGCACGCGCACCGTCCACGGCAGGCTGTGCGCCCGGGCGTGGTGGTGCAGGCGGTGAATGAGTTCGTAGTCTTCCACCAGGCAGTCGGTGTCGAAACCGCCCACCGTGCGCACCGCATCGGTCCGGAAGCCCGCGAAGGCGCCCGAGATCAGCAGCAGCCCGTTGACCCGCATCCACGCATAGCGCGACAGAAAGTTGCGGATGTACTCGTACGTCTGGAACCACTGGAAGCAGCGCCCGGCCAGTGTGCGGCTGCACACCGGGGTGATGACGCCGGTGGCGGCCACCAGGTTCGGCTCTTCGGTGAAGGCCCGGCGCACCGCGCCGATGGCCTGGCTGTCGAGCAGCGTGTCGCCGTCCACCGTGAGCACCGTGTCGGTGTCGACGCACAGGATGGCCGCGTTCAGCGCCACCGCCTTGCCGCCGTGCGGCAGGCGCAGCCAGTAGAGCGACGGGTGCGTGGTGCTGGCCGCGCTGAGCTCGCCCAATGCGGGCGCGACGAGGCCGTAGCGCGTGGCCAGCAGCTCGGCCGTGCCGTCGCTGGAGCCGTCGTCCGCGACCACGATGCGGTCGGGCAGGTCGCTCTGGCCGAGCAGGGCGGCCAGCGTGACGGGGAGCACGGCGGCCTCGTTGTGCGAGGCGACGATCACGCCCAGCGTGGTGCGCCGTGTGCCCGCGGCAACGGCCGCGGCGGACGGTGCGGGCTGCCGCCGCAGGATCGGCAGCGTCATCCACGCCACGAACAGCAGCAGCACCGTGTCGTAGACCACATAGGCCACGCCCACCGACCAGGCCCGCACGTTGCCGACCTTGAACGCCATGGCGAACAGCAGCACCCACAGCACGAGCACGCCGCCGTGGATCAGCCAGCTGCGCAGGGGCGTGCGGGGGGGAGACAGGCGCGGCGACGCGGCCAGGAAGGCGCTGTGGAGTGGATCGTTCAAGAGAGGGTGCCCGGGCGACTGGTCGTTGATACGCAAAAACTCGGCCTGCGGTTTCGAAAGGCCCGAACAAACCCGGGACAATCGCACGCGCCACTGACTGAGTCGGCTCCCGCCCGAAAATTCCCCGCATGCTCGCACAAACCCGCTACACCCGAACCGCCATCGCGCTGCACTGGCTGATCGCCGTGCTCATGGCCGTCAACATCGCCCTGATCCTGCTGGTCGAGCGCTACCCCGACGACTGGGTGCGCCCGGCCGTGGACACCCACAAGTCGATCGGCATCACGGTGCTGGGCCTGGTGCTGCTGCGCCTGCTGTGGCGCGCCACGCACAGGCCGCCGGCCATGCCGGGCTCGTTCGGCGCGCTCGAGCGCCTTGCGGCGCATGCGGCCCACGGCGCGCTGTATGCGCTGATGATTCTGCTGCCGCTGTCGGGCTGGATGCACGACTCGGCCTGGAAGGACGCCGGCGCGAACCCGATGTTCCTCTTCGGCATGTTCGAATGGCCGCGCATCGGCTGGATCATGGCCATCGAGCCGGCGGTGAAGGAAACCTGGCACACCGTGCTGGGCGGCGTGCACACCTGGGCGGGCTATGTGCTGTACGCGATCTTCGCGCTGCACGTGCTGGGCGCGCTCAAGCACCAGTTTCTGGACGGCGAGCGCGAGCTGCAGCGGATGTGGCCATGACGCCACCCCAAGTCGGGGTCGACGCCGATGCCCGCGACGTCATCGCGCGCATCGACGCGCTGTCCACCCACCACGACCCGGTGCACGAAGGCGTGCGCGTGCGCTGGCGCCGCTTCGGCACCGACACCGCGCAACCCCCGCTGGTGCTGCTGCACGGCGGCCACGGCAGCTGGATGCACTGGCTGCGCAACGCCGAGGCGCTCTCGGCCGGCCGCACGCTGTGGCTGCCCGACATGCCGGGCTTCAACGAGTCCGACGCCGTGGCCCGCGTGGCCCCCGGCGAAGACTCGCTGCCGCCCTTGCTGGCCGCGCTGGGCGGCACGCTGGACCAGCTCGTAGGCGCGGGCACGCCCATCGACTTGGGCGGCTTTTCTTTCGGCGGGCTCACGGCCGCGCGCTTCGCGGTGCAGCGCGGCGCCGTTCGCCGCTTCGCGCTGGTGGGCAGCGGCGGCCACGGCACCATGCGGCGCATGACGGCGCAAATGATCAACTGGCGCGCGGCCCCCGACCGCGAGGCCGAGCGCGCCGCGCTGCTGAACAACCTGGCCGCGCTCATGCTGCACGACAAGACGGCCATCGACGCGCTGGCCTTCGAGATCCACGACATCTCGTGCCACGGCACGCGCTTTCGCAGCAAGGAGGTGTCGCAGTCGGGTGGCCTGCAGCAGGCGCTGGGCACGCTGGGCGGGCTGGGCGTGCCCACGCTGCTGCTCTGGGGCGAATACGACGTCACCGCCGACCCGCGCCCGCTGGTGGCGCAACTGGTGGCCGAAGGGCCGGGGCGGGAGGGCGCGGTCGTCGACGGGGCGGGGCACTGGGCGCAGTACGAGCGTGCGGATGAGGTCAACGCGCGGCTGTCGACGTTCTTCGCGGGCTGAGCACGGCCAGCGCCTGGGCGAGGCACGTGGTGCCACGCGTGTCGCCCGATTCTTCTTCTCGGTGAGCGGCCTGCCGGTTGTCAGTCGAGCTTGATGCCCGCCTCGCGAATCAACTTGCCGTAGCGCGCCGCATCGCTCTTGAGCAGCCTGGCGAACTGCTCCGGCGGACCGGCCAGCGTCACGCCGCCCGCCGCGGCCAGTTGCTCGCGCACCTCGCTCGACGCCAGCGCCTTCTGCACCGCGGCGTGCACTGCGGCCAGCACCGGCTGGGGCGTGCCGGCCGGTGCCACGAAGCCGTACCACACGCTGGCCTCGAAGCCGGGGTAGCCCGACTCCGCCACCGTCGGCACGCCGGGCAGCACGGCGGAGCGCTCGGCGCTCATCACCGCCAGCACGCGCAGCTTGCCGGCCTTGACCAGCGGCAGCACCTCGAGCGCGTTGACCGCGACCACGTCCACATGCCCGCCGAGCACATCGGTGATCGCCTGCGCGCCGCCCTTGTAGGGCACATGGCGCAGCTGCAGGCCGGCGGTGTGCTGGAAGAGTTCCATCGCCAGGTGCGGCGTCGAGCCGTTGCCCGGCGTGGCAACGGTCACGCTGCCCGGTTTGGCTTTGGCAGCGGCCACCAGTTCGGCCACGGTCCTGATGGCCGAACCCTCGCGCACGGTGAACACCACCGGCACGCGCCCGACCAGTGCCACCGGCACGACTTCGCGCTCGAGGTCGTAGGGCGCGGGCTCGAACAGCGAGGGGTTCACCGCCAGCGCGTTGGCCGCGAGCAGCAGCGTGTAGCCGTCGGGCGCGGCGCTGGTCAGCGCCTTCACCGCGATGTTCGTGCCCGCGCCCGGCTTGTTCTCGACGATGACGGGTTGGCCCAGCGTGGCGGTCATGCGCTGGCCGACCGAGCGCGCGATGGCGTCGACCGCGCCGCCGGCGCTGTAGCCGACGAGAATCTTCACCGGCTTCGAGGGGTAGGTGTCGGCCGCTGCCGCCGTGTTCAGGGCGCCGAGTGCCAGCAGGCCGGCGAGGGCGCACGCGGCGGTGCGAAGAAGTTGTCTCATGGTCGGTTCCTTGTGTGTTGCGTGTTCAACGGGCGGGCGTTTCAGGCGCCGTGTCCCAGGCCTGCGGCGCGGCGTCCTTGCCGGCCACCGAATACAGCGCGCCGGGCGCATTGCGCGTCTGCTGGAAGTCTTCGAGCGACTGGCCGCGCATGGCGGCGTAGATGTGCAGGTTCGACACGCCCAGCACCGCGCCCAGCTTCTCCAGCATGAAGAAGATCACGCCGTAGTGAATGAGGCCGCGCCAGTCGCGCCGGCGCACCAGTTCGCGTTCCTGCGGCGTGAGCGCGGCCGCCTCGAAGGCGGACTCCTGGTCCGCGAGGAAGGCCGCGCGGTGGGCCGGTCGCGTCATGCCATGCAAGAACTTGTTCAGCCGGTACGCACGCACGCTGGTCTCCAGCGTGAACGGGTAGCTGCCCGCCAGCGCCTCCACGCCGGCCAGTTGCTCGTCCATGTGGCGGCGGTGCCGCTGCACCTCGGCCGCAACCGGCGGGCTCGCCAGGTTCTCGTAGATGGCGGTGGCAATGCCGGTCATCGACGGCAGGTAATAGCTCTGGTGCGTCTTGCGCACGTTCGACGACAGCGCGCCGCGCATCACCAGCCACATGATCACTTCGGCGCCTTCCATGCCGCCGAGCGTGGCCAGCTCGGCCTGCGTCATCTCGGTCAGGCGCACCGGGTCGTTCTCGATCATGTCCAGAAACTGCGCGTCCCAGGCCGTGTTGTTGAAGCCCGCGCGCTCGCCGTGCACCTGGTGCGACAGCCCGCCGGTGGCGACGATGGCCACCTTCAGGTCGTCGGGGTAGCTTTCGATGGCACGGCGCAGCGCCTGCCCCAGGCGCCAGCAGCGGCGCGCCGAGGGCACCGGCGACTGCAGCACGCCCACCTGCAGCGGAATCACCGGCACCGGCCACGCGGGTTCGTGCGCGCACAGCAGCGACAGCGGCGAGAACACGCCGTGGTCCAGCGCGCGGTCCTGGAAGAAGGACATGTCGAACTCGTCGGCCACCAGAGAGCACCCGATGTGCTGCGCCAGCGCAGGATGGCCGGCCAGCGCGGGCAGGTCGCGCGCGCCGCCGCCTTCGTCGGCCACCGCATGCCGCTCGCCCACGCCGAGCGAGAACGCCGAGTAGTGGTCGAAGAAGAACGAGCTGACGTGGTCGTTGTAGATGAAGAACAGCGCGTCGGGCTGGTTGTCTTCCAGCCAGCGCCGCGCCGGCGCGAAGGCCTCGAAGATGGGCGCCCACACCGGGTCGTGCTGCTTGTTCCTGTCGTAGGCGAAGCCGATGGTGGGCGTGTGCGAGCACGCGACGGCGCCGATGATGCGAGCCATGGTGTGTGTCTCCTGTGCCTCTGCTTCAGTCGATGTAGCGCAGCCCGGCCCGGGCCAGCGGCTCGCGCATGCCGTACATGTCCAGCCCGAGCTCGCCGGCCGCGAAGCGCGCGCGCTTGGCGGTTTCGCTGGACTCGCGGGCCTCGGCCGCATCGGCCACCTCCCGCGCGCGCGCTGCCGGTACCACCACCACGCCGTCGATGTCGGCCACGATCACGTCGCCCGGGTGCACCAGCGCGCCCGCGCACACCACCGGCACGTTGACCGAACCGAGCGTGGCCTTGATGGTGCCCTTGGCGTGAATGGCGCGGCTGAAGACCGGAAAGTTCATCGCGTGGAGGTCGCGCACGTCGCGCACGCCGCCGTCGATCACCAGGCCTTTGCAGCCGCGCGCCTTGAACGAGCTTGCCAGCAGGTCGCCGAAGAAACCGTCGGTGCTGTCGCTGGTGCAGGCGGCCACCACCACGTCGCCGGGGCGGATCTGCTCGGCCGCCACATGCAGCATCCAGTTGTCGCCGGGCTGCAGCAGCACGGTGACGGCCGGCCCGCAACAACGCGCCTCGGGGTGAATGGGGCGGATGCGCGGCTGCATCAGCCCGAGGCGGCCCAGCGCCTCGTGCACGGTGGACACGCCGAAACGCGAGAGCTTCTCGACGGCGGCCGGGTCGGCGCGTTCGATGGTGCGATGCACGACGCCGAGCTGTTGGAAGGGGTGAGCGGTGGTCATGGTCAGAGGCCCTTGGCTTTGAGTGCGCGGTCCAGCCGCGGGTACACGCGGCGCGCGTTGCCTTCGTAGATCTGGTGGCGCGCGGCGGCGTCCAGCGTGGCGGCGGCGTCGATGTAGCGGCGCGTGTCGTCGTAGGGGAAGCCGGTCTCGGGGTCGATGCCGCGCACCGCGCCGATCATTTCGCTCGCGAACAGGATGTTGTCGACCGGAATCACGCGCGTGAGCAGGTCGATGCCCGGCTGGTGGTACACGCAGGTGTCAAAGAAGATGTTGTTGAGCAGGTGGTCTTTGAGCAGCGGCTTCTTCATCTCCTGCGCCAGGCCCCGAAAGCGCCCCCAGTGGTAGGGCACCGCGCCGCCGCCGTGCGGAATGACGAAGCGCAGCGTGGGGAAGTCGGTGAACAGGTCGGAGGCGAGGCACTGCATGAAGGCGGTGGTGTCCGCGTTCAGGTAGTGCGCGCCGGTGGTGTGGAAGCAGTCGTTGCAGCTGGTGCTCACGTGCACCATGGCCGGAATGTCGTGCTCGACCATCTTTTCGTACAGCGGGTACCAGTGGCGGTCGGACAGCGGCGGCGAGGTCCAGTGCCCGCCCGACGGGTCGGGGTTCAGGTTGATGCCCACGAAGCCGTAGTCCTTCACGCAGCGCTCCAGCTCGGGAATACAGGTGCGCGGGTCCACGCCCGGCGACTGCGGCAGCATGGCGGCGCCCACGAAGTGGTCGGGAAACAGCTGCGCCACGCGGTGGCACAGCTCGTTGCAGAGGGCGGCCCAGGTCGCGCTGGTCTCGAAGTCGCCGATGTGGTGCGCCATGAAGCTGGCGCGCGGCGAAAAGATCGTCAGGTCGCTGCCGCGTTCGCGCATCTTGTGCAACTGGTTCTGCTCGATGGATTCGCGCAGCTCGTCGTCGCTGATGCGCAACGAGGCGGCAGAGGGCGCTTCGGCCGGGTTGCCCAGGCTGGCGATCTGGCGCTTGCGCCATGTTTCCAGCGCGGCGGGGGCGGTCGTGTAGTGGCCGTGGCAATCGATGATCACGGGGTCTCCGTTCGGGGTGAAGGGTTGGCTTCGCGGGGCACCAGAACGTGTCCGCGAAACAGCGGCCGTGCGGTGCGCAGCAGCGCGGCGCCGGCAATGTGCCGGCCGCTCGCGTCCATCAGCAGGCGCACGATGAACCCGCCGGTCGGGTGTTCCACCGACAGGTCGTGCATGCGTTGCGCCGGGCCGGGCGTTGCCGCCGGGGCGATGGCGCACAGCCCTTCCATCACGGTGCCCGGCACCACGCAGGCCGACGCCACCGACACCGCGCCCAGCACGCCGATGGCGTCGTGGCACTTGCGCGGAATGAAGGTGCGCGTGTTCAGCGTGCCGCCGGCCAGCGCGGCCGACACCAGCGTCACCTTGGGCACCACCTTGGCGCTGACATCGCCCAGGCCCATTCGCTTGCCGGCCTGCAGGCGGACCGATTCGATGCGCGCCTTCAGCGCAGCGTCGGCATCGAGTTCGGCCGGCGTCTCGCGCCCGGTGGCGCCCAGGTCGGCCGCGCGCATCAGCACCACCGGCATGCCGTTGTCGATGCAGGTCACCTCGATGCCGTCGATGCGCTCGCGTGCTTCGCCCGTGGGCAGCAGCGCGCCGCAGCTGGACCCGAGGATGTCGGAGAAGCGCAGCTCCACCGGCGCGCCGTGCCCGGGCACGCCGCTGATGGCCGTGTCGCCGCCGTAGCGCACGCGGCCGCCGGGTGTCTGCACCACCGCGTCGCAATAGGAGGCCGTGTTCACCATGCGGATGCGCACCACCGACTGGCCGTCTTGCGCCGGCACCAGGCCTTGGTCCAGCGCGAAGGGGCCGACTGCCGAGAGGATGTTGCCGCAGGTCGGTGCGTAGTCGATGCGCGACGCGGCGGCCACGACCTGGCCGAAGAGGTAGTCGACATCCGCGCGCGGGTCGGTGGACGGCGAGACGATCGCAACCTTGGTGGTCAGCGGATGGCCGCCGCCGATGCCGTCGATCTGTCGCTCGTCGGGATGGCCCATGGCCGCGAGGATCGTGGCGTCGCGCTCGGCGGGGTCGCCGGGCAGGTCCTTCGCATGGAAGAAGGCCGCCTTCGACGTGCCGCCGCGCATCCAGGTGCAGGGCAGCGAAATCAGATCGAGGAGGGGTTCGCAAGGCATGCAGCCAGTGTGGGCGCGCAGGGCGCCGTGCGGGTTGAGTTCCACAAGCACTGCGTTCTTATCTGTTTATCGATGTGGGGTTAACCCTTGCCAGTGAACGAGCTGCTTGCATTTGTCAGTGGTTGGCAGAATCGCTGCATGGCTGCAAAGAAACTTATCGATACCGGGAAGCCGACGAGCGCGGGCGGCGCATTGCAGCTCAACCTGCGGCATCTCCAGGCCTTCTCGGCCGTGGCCGACGCTGGCAGCGTCACGCAGGCGGCCGGCACGCTGTTTCGTGTCGCCTCGGCCGTGACGCGCTCGGTGGCGGAACTGGAGGCATGCCTGGGCGTGTCGCTGTTCGAGCGCAAGGCCCGCGGCATGCTGATGAACGTCTACGGCGAGGCGGTGCGCGTGCGCGCCCAACGGGTGGAGCAGGAGTTCGCGGCGGCCTGCCAGGAGCTGGCGGGCAGCGACCCGGGGGGGCCGGGCCAGGCCGTCGAGGCGCGCAGCCTGCTGGCGGCGATGTTCAGCGCGCGCCGCCTCGCGCTGTTCGCCAGCCTGTCGGAGCTGCACAACATGCCCGCCGTGGCCGCCGCCTTCGGCGTGACGCAGCCGGCGCTCAGCGCCCTGGTGCGCGAGCTGGAGTCGCGCACCGGCCGCGCGCTGTTCACACGCACGGCGCGCGGCGTCACGCCCACGCGCGCAGGCAGCCTGCTGGCCTTTCGCTGCAAGCGCGCGCTGGCCGAGCTGCGCAGCATCGCATCGGACCTGGCGGCGCTGCGCGGCGCGGTCGAGGGCCGCGTGGCGGTGGGCGCGCTGCCGCTGTCGCGCACGCTGATCCTGCCGTCGGCCATCGCGGCGCTGGTGGCGCGGCATCCGCGGCTGCACGTGAGCACCGTCGAAAGCCCGTACGAGGCGCTGGCCGCCGCGCTGCGCAGCGGCGACATCGACTTCATCATCGGTGCGCTGCGCCCGCCGGAGGACGCCAGGGACCTGGTGCAGGAGCCGCTGTTCGAAGACCGCATCTCGCTCATCGTGCGCGCCGGCCATCCGATGGCCGGGCTGCCGCGCATCGGGCGGGCGGCGCTGCAGCGTGCGCAGTGGGTGTTGTCGCGCCCGGGCTCGCCGTCGCGCGAGCTGCTGGAGCGCGCCTTCCGCGAAGCCGGCCATCCGGCCCCCCTGCCCACGGTGGAAACCGGCGACCTGGCGCTGCTGCGCGGCCTGCTGCTGCAAAGCGACATGGTGACCGCCATGTCGGCGCACCAGCTGCACTACGAGATCGACACCGGCGCGCTGGTGGTGCTGAACCATCCGCTGGAGAGCACGCGGCGGCGCATCGGCATCACGCAGCGCAAGGGCGCGCTGGCGTCACCGGCCGCCAGGGCCCTGGTCGATGCGGTGCGGCAGGTGGTGGCTGCCAGGCTCTGAGCAGCCCGCCTTTCGCCGCGCCTGCGGAATGGGTGCAGGTGCGCGAGCCGTTCCGGGTGGGCCGGGCCGAGCCCTCCTGCGGGGCTTGTCACTTCGACATGAAAAGGTCGAAATGACTTTGACATACGACACGTCAATTCGACCATCGACAACGCCAAGTCATTGATTCGAAAAGACTTTGCGCACGGCATGGCGGTTGCAATGGAAAAGGCTCACATCCAACCGAGACCCAGCTTCCATGATCACCGCCGCCCAACGCGCCATCGTTTCGTCCACCGTGCCCCTGCTCGAACAGGGTGGTGAAGCCCTGACCACGCACTTCTACAAGATGCTGCTGGCCGAGCATCCCGAAGTGCGCCCCTTCTTCAACGAAGCCCACCAGGCCAAGGGTGACCAGCCGCGCGCGCTGGCCAACGGCGTGCTCATGTACGCGAAGAACATCGACCGCCTGGAAGCGATGGGCCCGCTCGCCGCGCAGATCGTCAACAAGCACGTGGCGCTGCAGGTGATGCCCGAGCACTACCCGATTGTCGGCGCCTGCCTGCTGCGCGCGATCCGCGACGTGCTGGGCGCCGGGATGGCGACCGACGAAGTGATCGACGCCTGGGCCGCCGCCTACGGCCAGCTCGCCGACATCCTCATCGGTGCCGAAAAGCAGCTGTACGACGCGCAGGCCGGCGCGCCCGGCGGCTGGCGCGGCGAACGTGCGTTCACCGTGCTGCGCAAGGTGCCCGAGAGCGCCGAGATCACCTCGTTCCACCTCGCGCCGGCCGACGGCGGCGCGCTCATGGACTTCGTGCCCGGCCAGTACATCGGCCTGCGCGTGGACGTGGACGGCAAGGACATCCGCCGCAACTACTCGCTGTCGGCCGCGCCGAACGGCAAGACCTACCGCATCAGCGTGAAGCGCGAGCCGGGCGGCGTGGCGTCCGGCCACCTGCACGACCGCGTGCAGGTGGGCGACACGCTGCGGCTGACGCCGCCCTCGGGCGAGTTCGTGCTGGCCGAGACCGGCCGGCCGGTGGTGCTCATCAGCGGCGGCGTCGGCATCACGCCCACGCTCGCGATGCTGGAGCAGGCGCTGGCCACCGGGCGCGAGGTGGTGTTCATCCATTGCGCGCGCAACGGCGGCGTGCATGCCTTCCGCGAGCAGGTCGACGCGGCCGCCGCGCGCCACCCCCGGCTGCAGCGCTTCTATTGCTACGACGAGGCGGGCGATGACGCGGCAGCGCCCGCGCCGCACGCCGTCGGCCGGCTCGACCTGGACCGCCTGAACGACTGGCTGCCCACGCACACGCGCGACGTCGACGCCTATTTCCTCGGGCCCAAGCCCTTCATGCAGCAGGTGCGCCGCGGGCTGCGCAGCTGGGGCGTGCCCGACGCGCAGTCGCGCTTCGAGTTCTTCGGGCCGGCCTCGGCGCTCGAGTAACCGGGCATCGGGCCTCAGCCGCGCGCGATGCCCAGCCGCTTGCACATGCGCGCGAGGTTGGCCGGGTCGATGCGCAAGGCGCGCGCGGCGGCAGCCCACTGCTGGCCGTGCTGCTCGAGCGCCTGCAGCACCATGCGGCGCTCCAGGTCCGCCACGGCATCGCGCAGGCCGAGACCCTGGGCGCTGTCCGGCGGTGCGCCGTGGATGTCGGTGGGGTCGGCGAGGCGGGCGTGTGCCTCCACGGTCTGGTGCCCAGGCGAATCACCGGCCGCCGCCGCCGCGCCCAGTCCCAGGTCGTCTGCCCCCAGCGTCAGGATGCGCGGGCGCTGCGCATGCCGTCCCAGCGCCTTCACCACGCTGCGGCCCAGCAGGTGCTCCAGTTCGCGCACGTTGCCGGGCCAGTCGTAAGCCAGCAACGCGGCTTGCGCGCCGGCGTCGAGCCGCACCGCGCCCAGGCCCATGCGCGAGCGTGCCTCTTCGAGGAAGAAGCCGCCGATCGGCAGCACGTCGCGCCCGCGCTCGCGCAGCGGCGGCACCTGCAGCGGGTACACGCTCAGGCGGTGGTAGAAGTCCGCGCGCAGGCGGCCCGCGCGCACCTCTTCGGCCAGGTTGCGATTGCTGGCCGCGATCACGCGCACGTCGACGTGGTGTTCGCGGTCGGAGCCCAGGCGCTGCAGCTGGCCGCCCTGCAGCACGCGCAACAGCTTGGCCTGCACCTGCAGCGGCAGCTCGGCCACCTCGTCGAGGAACAGCGTGCCGCCGTCGGCCAGCTCGAACTTGCCGCGCCGGTCTGTCACCGCGCCGGTGAAGGCGCCGCGCACGTGGCCGAAGAGTTCGCTCTCGACCAGGCTGTCGGGCAGCGCCGCGCAGTTGATGCTGACCAGCGGCCGCCTGGCGCGCGTCGACGCCGCATGCAGCGCCTGCGCCACCAGCTCCTTGCCGGTGCCGGTTTCGCCCTGGATCAGCACGCACAGGTCGGTGGGCGCGGCCAGCGCAATTTCTTTCATCAGCCGCTTGTGTGCGGCGCTGTGGCCCACGAGCTGCCGCGCGGCATGGTCCGCGGCCTGGGCGTAGCTGTCGGCACGCAGGCGCTCGTCTTCCGCGCGCACGGCCAAGCCGTGCATGCGCGTAGCCAGCGCGACCGTGGCGGCGGCCAGGCTGGCGAAGGCCTGCAGCACGTCGAGCTCCACGTGCGAAAAGCGCCCGACGTCCAGTGCATCCAGCGTCAGCAGGCCCCAGGGCCGGCCGTCGACGCGCAGCGCGCAGCCCATGCAGTCGTGCACCGGCAGGTGGCCCTGCACGCCGTCCACCAGGCCGTCGAAGGGGTCGGGCAGGCCGCAGTCGGCCGCGAAGCGCACCGGGGCCGGGGCTGCGAGCAGTTGCATGAACCGGGGATGCTCGGTCACCCGGAACCGGCGTCCGAGCGTGTCGCGGCTCAGGCCGTCGACGGCCAGCGGCACCAGCCAGTCGCCGTCCAGCCGCAGCATGGCCGCGGCGTCGCAGGGCAGCAGCACGCGCAGTGTCTCCAGCAGGCGGCGGTGGCGCTCGGCTTCGGGCAGGTCCTGCGCGAGGTCGGCCATCAGGGGGAGCAGGGCGGTGAGGAGGCTGGGCGGGTTCATGGGCGGGCGGTCATTCTGACCTGCGCGAAAAGGCCCCGCCAGGCAACCGGCTCATTCGGGCGGCACCTGCCTGCGCGGGCAAGCTTCTTGCGGCAAGGGCCTTGCCGCCCGGGCAACTCCCATGGCGGCGGGCGGCGCACGGACGTAGATTTCCGGCATCGACCCGCAGAGTCGGTTCCCCCCACATTGATCCGCAGGAGTGTCCATGGACGCATGGTCGAGCCAGCAGCTTTCCCCCTTGTACGGACGCGAGGTCTTCCGCTCGCGCGAGGCGGACGAGACCCATGCGCGCGTGTCCCGCGAGCTCAAGCCGCACCGCAGCGTGTGGGGGCGCGGCGACGTCGACGCCGTGTTCTGCCGCGCCGAGCTGAGCGCACTGTCGTTGTGCATCCTGCGCTACGGCTGCGACGTGGACATCGAGCCTGACGCGCTCGGCAACTTCGTGCTGGTGCAGATGCCGCTGCGCGGGCATGCCGACATCCACACCGGCGGGCAGACGCTGCAGATCCATCCCGGCCAGGGCGCGGTCATTTCCGCGCACAAGCCGGTGCGGCTGCGCTGGCATGCCGACTGCGAACAGCTGATGCTGAAGATCGAGCTCAGCCGCTTGCAGGAGGTGGCGCGCAATGCCTTCGCCCTGCGCGGCACCGACGCCGTGGGCCAAATCGATTTCGAGATGCCCTTTCGCCTGGACGACGCCGCCGGCACGCAGTGGTGCCGCATGGTGGCGGGCCTGGCGTCGCTGCTGCCGTCGAGCGAGTTCGAGGCCTACGACCCCCGCTGGCTCGCGCACTGCGAAGACAACCTCATGCTGTACCTGCTGTGCCACCGGCCGAACTCGGTGCTGCAGCGGCACGCCGCCGTGCGGCGCGGCTCGGAGGAAGCCGGCCTGCGGCAACTGCGACGGGCCGAGGAGTTCATGCGCGAGCGGCTCGACATGCCGCTCTCGCTCGAAGACGTGGCGCAGGCCGCGGGCCTGACGCGCCGCGGCCTGGCCCTGCTGTTCAGGCGCTACCGCGACCTGTCGCCCGGCGAGGTGCTGCGCAACATGCGGCTGGACGCGGCGCACGCGCAGCTGGCACGCAACGACGGCGCCAGCGTGACCGAGGTAGCGCTGAACTGCGGCTTCTCGCACCTGAGCCGCTTCGCCGCCTGCTACCGCGAGCGCTTCGGGCAGTTGCCGCGCGACACCTCGTCGGGGGCCGCGCGCACACCGGTCGCCAGGCACTGACCGCGCGGCGCCCGGCACGCAACCGAAGCCGAAGCGCTCAGGACTTCATCGGGCACAACGCAGCCGAGGTGTCCTGGTAGTTCTGCAGCACGGTGCCGATCACCTTGTTGGCAATGCGCCCGCTGGCGTCCTTGCCGATCACGCGCAGGTAGTAGTTCTGGATGGGGAAGTTGTTCGCGCCGTAGCGGAAGTCGCCGCGCACCGACTTGTAGTTGGCCGCCTTGATCGCCTTCAGCAGCGCGGGGCGGTCGGCCACCTTGCCGCCCACGTCGCGCACCGCCGCGTCCATGGCCATCAGCACGTCGTAGGCCTGGCCTGCGTAGAACGAGGGGTTGCGTCCGTTGTTCTGCTCGCGAAACGCCGCCACGAAGCGCTGGTTGGCCGGGTTGTCCAGGTCGAAGGACCAGTGCGCCGTGTTGAACAGGCCGAGCATCGGCTCACCCACTGCCGGAATCATGTCCTCGTCGGCGGAAAACGCGGTGGAGATCAGCGCCACGTCCTTCGACAGCCCCGCGCCCACGAACTGCTTGATGAAGCTCACGCCCATGGCGCCGGGCAGGAAGAAGTAGAGCGCGTCGGGCTTGGACGCGCGAATCTGCGCCAGCTCCGCCGAGTAGTCGAGCTGGCCGAGCTTGGTGTAGAGCTCGTCGCCCACCGTGCCCTTGTAGGTGCGCTTGAAGCCGGTGATGGCGTCCTTGCCGCCGGGGTAGCTGGGCGCGATGAGTGCCACCTTCCGGAACGACTTGTCGGAGGCGAACTTGCCGGCCGCCTCGTGGTACGCGTCGTTGGGGTACGAAGCCCCGAAGAAGTAGGCGTTGCAGCGCGCCCCCGAATAGTCGCTCGGGCCCGTGTTGCTCGACAGATAAGGCACCTTGGCCGCGAACAGCGGCGGGCCCACGGCCAGCGCGACCGACGAGCCGACCGGGCCGGTGAACAGGTCGATCTTGTCGCGCATCAGCATGCGGTCGACCGCCTGACGCGCGGTTTCGGGGTTGCCGGCCGTGTCGGCCTCCACGTACTCGACCGGCACGCCGCCGAGCTTGCCGCCCAGCTGCTTCATCGCCACGGCGAAACCGGCCTTGGCCTCCGCGCCGCCGACGGCGAACGGGCCCGACAGGTCCATGGCGAGGCCGACCTTCACGGTCTGTGCCTGGGCCAGCGTGGGCGATGCCAGCGTGCAAGCCATGACGGCGAGCGCGCACAGGGCGGTTCTGGAAAATTCCTGCGACATGGTGAACAAGCTCCTCGATAGGGGAAATTCGTTGAACGTGGGTGCGATGCAGGCCGCAGTCTGTGGGCCGCCGCGGCACGCCGCTATCCGTTTCGTGCAGCGGGGCGGGCTGCACGAAACGGACAGACAGCAGGGGCGGGCGGTCCACAGAATCGCCGCCGAACCCCACCACTCCAGAGACACACGATGAGCACCTACATCGACATTCCGGCCGGCGACGGCACGCACACCTTTCGCGGCTACCTGGCGCTGCCCGCCTCGGGGCGCGGCCCCGGCATCGTGCTGTGCCAGGAGATCTTCGGCATCAACGACTACGTGCGCGAGGTGGCCGACCTCTACGCGCAGGAAGGCTACGTGGTGCTCGCGCCCGACCTGTTCTGGCGCATGGAGCCGAACGTCGACCTGGGCTATTCGCCCGAAGACTGGCAGCGTGCCTTCGGCTTCTTCCAGAAGTTCGACATCGAGGCCGGCGTGGCCGACGTCACGGCGAGCGTGAAGGCGCTGCGCGCGCACCCGGCTTGCACCGACAAGGTTGGCGCGCTGGGCTTCTGCCTGGGCGGCAAGCTGGCCTACATGGCGGCGGCGCACTCGGGCGTGGATGCGGCAGTCGGCTACTACGGCGTGGGCATCGAAGGCGCCCTCGACCTCATTCCGAAGATCGAGTGCCCGATCGCACTGCACTTCGCCGAGCTCGACCAGTTCTGCCCACCCGAGGCGCGTGCCCAGGTGCTCGAAGCCTTTGCCGGCAAGCCGGGCGCGCAGATGTTCGTGTACCCCGGCGTCGACCACGCCTTCGCGCGCACCGGCGGCGAGCATTTCGACAAGCCTTCCACGCTCATGGCGCACCAGCGCGCCATGGCGCTGTTCAAGGAGGCGATCGGCCCGGTGTACGACCTGTCGGCGCTGTGGGACAAGCACTGCGAGTACGAGTTCGCCACGCGCGACGTGGTCGCCACCATGGGCACGATGGTGAGCGAGCCCTACGTCAACCACATTCCGACCATGACCGGCGGCGTGGGCGCCAAGGAGCTGTCGCGCTTCTACAAGCACCACTTCATTCCGACCACGCCGCCGGACACGCGGCTCACGCCCATCTCGCGCACCGTGGGCGCGACGCAGATCGTCGACGAAATGCTTTTCTGCTTCACCCACACGGTGGAAATCGACTGGCTGCTGCCGGGCATCGCACCCACCGGCCGCGCGGTGGAGATTCCGCTGGTCGCCATCGTCAAGTTCCGCGGCGACAAGCTCTTTCACGAGCACATCTACTGGGACCAGGCCAGCGTGCTGGTGCAGATCGGTCTGCTCGACCCGAAGGGCCTGCCGGTGGCCGGCGTGCAGACCGCGCGCAAGCTGGTGGACGAGACGCTGGCGTCGAACACGCTGATGCCGCGCTGGGAAAAGTCGACCGCGCTGACCATCGCCGATCCGGCGCTGCCGCTCGGATGAAAGGCGCGGGCGACATGCCGGAGTTGGAGACAGACCTGGCGTTGGTCGTGCACTCGGTGACCGCGCTCACGCCGGCCATCAAGGCCTTCGTGCTGCGCAGCGCCAACGGCGCGCCCTTGCCGCCGTTCGCGCCCGGCGCGCATTTGAGCGTGCAGGTGATGCAGCCGAACGGGCGCAGCGGCCAGCGCGCGTACTCGCTCGTGAAGCCGCACGACGGATCGGACCGCTGCGAGATCGCGGTGCTGCACGAGCCGCAAGGCGTAGGCGGCTCGGCCTGGATGCATCAACTGGTGCAGGGCGCCGAGCTGAGCGCGCACGCGCCGCGCAATGACTTCGCGCTGCACACGGGCGGCGCCGCGCCGCTGTTGGTCGCGGGCGGCATCGGCATCACGCCGCTGCTCTGCATGGCGCGCGCACTCGCTGCCGAAGGCCGGGCCTTCGATTTCTTCTACGCCACCCGCAGCGAAGAAGCCACGGCCTACATCGACGAAGTGCGCGCGCTCGGCGGCACGCTGGTGCACGACGGCGGCGACCCTGCGCGCGGGCTCGACCTGCGCGCGGTGCTCGCGGCGCCCGTGCCGGGGCGCCACCTGCACGTGTGCGGCCCGCGCGGCATGGTGCAGGCGGTGGTCGACACCGCCCGGGCGCTGCGCTGGCCCGACCACCACGTGCACTTCGAGCTCTTCGCGGGCGCGCTCGAGCAGGCCGGCGATGCGCCCTTCGAGGTGCGCACGCTGCGCTCGGGCATGACGCTGACGGTGGCGCCCGAGCAAAGCCTGCTCGACGTGCTCATCGCCGCCGGGCTCGACCCGCTGTACGACTGCCGCCAGGGCGACTGCGGCGTGTGCGCCGTCGACGTGGTGCAGGGCGTGCCCGACCACCGGGACCACAACCTCAGTCCGCGCGAGAAGGCGGACGGCAAGACCATCTGCACCTGCGTGTCGCGCGCGAAGACGCCGCACCTGGTGCTCGACATCTGACGACGCTTCAGGAGGCCCATCCCCATGAATCCCATGAATCCCATGACTGCCATGACCCACGTGATCCCCATTGTTCCGATCGCCTCCACGGCCCCGATCGACGTCCAGGCGCTGGTGCAGCCCGACCGCGTGCACAAGCGCGTCTACACCGACCCCGCCCTCTTCGAGCTGGAGATGGACCGCGTCTTCGGCCAGGCCTGGCTCTACGTCGGCCACGAAAGCCAGGTGCCCCACCCGGGCGACTACTTCACCACCCGGCTGGGCCGCGAGCCCGTGGTGATGCTGCGGCACACCGACGGCGCCGTGCACGTGCTGTTCAACCGCTGCCCGCACAAGGGCGCGAAGATCGTGCCCGACGGCAGCGGCAGCGCGGGCAAGTTCTTGCGCTGCCTGTACCACGGCTGGACCTTCAAGTGCGACGGCAGCCTGCTGTCGGTGCCGCTGCGCAGCGGCTACGAAGACACCGCGCTCGACCTGAAAGACCCGCAGTACGGCGTGCGCAAGGTGGCGCGCGTGGCCACGCACCGCGGCTTCGTGTTCGCGAGCCTCGCGGCCGAAGGCCCCGGGCTGAAAGACTTTCTGGGTGGCGTGGCCACGTCGCTCGACAACTTCTGCGACCGCGCGCCCGCGGGCGAGGTGGAGGTGGCCGGCGGCGTGCAGCGCGTGATACAGCGCAACAACTGGAAGATCTTCTTCGAGAACCTGCACGACACGATCCATGCGGTGGCCACGCACGAATCCTCTTGGCGCGCGGCCAAGGAAGAGTACGAGGCCATGCCCGCCGGCAGCCCCAAGCCCTTCGAGGTGGTGATCGTCGACGGCAACGGCGAGCCGCTCGACTTCTGGGAAAAGCTGGAGCTGAAGGGCTACGACAACGGCCACGGCTTCATGGAAGGCATCTTCGTGCCGCCGACCGACCCGGTGAGCCTGGCCTATGTGGCTTCGCTGGAGGCGGCACACGGCGCGCAGCGCACGCAAGAGATCTTGCGCGTGAACCGTCACAACACCATCGTCTACCCGAGCTGTTCGCCGCACACCTCGTTCCAGCAGATCCGGGTGATACGGCCGCTGTCGGTGGACCGCACGCTGGTCGAGATCTTCAGCTTCCGCCTGAAGGGCGCGCCGGAGGCCACCTTCCAGCGCACGCTGAAGTACACCAACATCGTCAATTCGCCCTCGTCCAATGTGATGTCAGACGACCTGGAGGCCTACAACCGCGTGCAGGAAGGCCTGGGCTCGGACGGCGGCGACTGGGTCAGCATGCACCGCGCGGCCGGGCGCGACCAGCCGCTGCCGGGCGGGCGCGCGTCCAACGGCAACAGCGAGATGCCCTCGCGCAACATGTTCGCGGCCTGGGCTTCCTACATGGGTGCCGGCGCGGATGCCGGTGCGGGAGACAAGGCATGAACTTCATCGACTGGCAAGAGCAGCAAGGCATCACGCAGTTCCTGCACCACGAGGCGCGCCTGCTCGACGAGCACCGCTGGGACGAATGGCAGCAGCTCTTCACGCCCGACGGCCTGTACTGGGTGCCGCTGGTGCACGGGCAGACCGACCACCTCGACCATGCCTCGCTGTTCTGCGAAGACGCGCTGCTGCGCTCCATGCGCGCACGGCGGCTGGAGCAGGCCCGCGCCTATTCGCAGCAGCCCGCGACGCGCACCGTGCACGTGCTGGGCAACATCGCGCTCGAATCGCGCGACGAGGCAGGCTGCACGGTGCGCTCGACCTTCCTGCTGCTGGAGTGGCGCAAGACCGAGCAGCGTGTTTTCGGTGGCAGCGTGCTGCACACCTTGCGCAAGGACGAACAGGCGGGGGGCGGCTTTCGCATCCAGACCAAGCGCGTCGACCTCGTCAACTGCGACGCACCGCACGAAGCCCTGCAGGTGTTCATGTGAAGGCCGCGCTGCTGGCCATGCACTACCAGAACGACGTGCTGCACGCCGACGGCAAGGTGCGCGTGGGCGTGGCCGCCGACGACCCGGCGCGCCCGCGGCTCATCGCCTCGGCCGTGCGGCTTGTCGCGGCTGCGCGTGCGAGCGGCGTGCCGGTGATCTTCGTGCGCATCGCTTTCGCGCCGGGCTACGCGGACTGCCTGCGCAACTGCGTGCTGTTTCGCCGCGTGGCGGAAACAGGCGCGGTGCAGGAGGGGAGTTGGGGCGCCGAGTTCTACAGCGAGCTCGCGCCGTTGCCCGGCGAGGCCGTGGTCACCCACAAGCGCAACAACCCCTTCTGGGCCAGCGGGCTCGAGGAGGTGGTGCGCGCCACCGGGGCGGGCCGGCTGTACGTGGCGGGCATCGCAACCAACCACGTGGTCGAGCACGGCGCGCGCCATGCGAGCGACCTGGGTTACAGCGTGGCGGTGGTGGCCGACGCCTGCAGCACCGCGCAGGCGCACCTGCATGCGGCCAGCCTGGAAAATCTGGCGATGCTCGCGGACGTGGTCCGGGTGGACGACGCCGTCGCGCAGATGAAAGGGTTGCAATGAACATGCAAGACAAGGTCGCGATCGTCACCGGCGCGGCCGCGATGCTGGGCAGCGCCATCGTGCGTGCCTTCGTGCAGGCGGGTGCGCGGGTGCTGGCGGTGGACATCGACGTGCCGCGCGGCCAGGCACTGGCGGCCGAGCTGGGCCCGCGCTGCCGCTTCGTGGCCTGCGACATCGCCAGCGACGACGCGCTCGACGCCCTGGTGGCCGACGTGCTGCGGGTGGAGGGGCGCATCGACTTCCTGGTCAACAACGCGGTGGTCTATGGCGACGCCGGGCTGGCTGCCGCGCGCGGCGAGTGGCTGAGCGCGCTGAACGTCAACCTGGTCTCCGGCGCGATGCTGGTGCAGAAGACCGCCGCCGCGCTGGCGGCGCAGCGCGGCGCCATCGTGAACATGGGCAGCGTGGGCGGCAAGTTCGGCACGGCGGGCAGGGCGCTCTACCCGGCGGCCAAGGCTGCCATCCTGCAGCTCACGCGCAACCAGGCCGCCAGCCTGGCGCCCCAGGGCGTGCGGGTGAATTCGGTGTCGCCGGGGTGGACCTGGTCGGACGCCCTGTCGCGCATGGCCGGCGCCGACCGCGCGCTGGCCGACCGCGTCGGCGCGCCGATGCACCCGCTGGGCCGCGTGGGCGACGGCGACGACGTGGCGCAGGTGGTGCTGTTCCTGTGCTCGGACGCGGCACGCTTCGTGACCGGCGCGGACATTCCGGTGGACGGCGGCTTCTCGATGCTGGGGCCGGACCAGGGGCACTCGGCGCGGGACTGGTTCGCGGCGCTGCCGGACTAGAAGGCGGCGATGCAGGCAGGCCAGGCCCTGCGCGGTCTGTGCGCGGGCGCGTTGTTGCGCCCGGTCAAGCGGCGGCAGCGTCGCTTTTCCATCGGTCGAAGTCCGGTGGCGCCATCGGCCGCGCGATGAAGTAGCCCTGCACTCCGTCGCAGCCGCAACTGGCGGTCAGGTCGAACTGTTCCTGCGTCTCCACGCCCTCGGCGACCACCAGCAGTTCGAGTGCGTGCGCGAGCTGGACGATGGACCTGAACACCGCGGCGTCGCCCGCGCTCTCGCCGGCGTTGACGATGAAGCTGCGGTCCAGCTTCACCGAGGTCAGGGGCATGCGAGGCAGCTGCGACAGCGTCGAGTAGCCCACGCCGAAGTCGTCCATCGCCACCATGAATCCGTGCTTGCGCGCCCGCTCCAGCGCGGCGACGGCATGCGCGTCGGCGAACACGCCCTCGGTCACTTCGATGCAGAAGCGCCCGGCCGGCAGGCCGTGCTGTGCCAGCAGCGCCAGCAGGTCCGCCACCACATCGCCGGCGGCGAACTGGGCGGGTGACACGTTCAGGTTGATCACCGGCCATTCGCCGGGTGCTGCCCGCTCCCACGCCGCCGCCTGGGCGACCGCCAGGCCGAGCAGCTTGCGGCCCAGGGGCGCGATCAGGCCCTTGCGTTCCGCCAGGGGGATGAACCGGTCGGGCGCAATGGCGCCGAGCCGCGGGTGACGCCACCTCGCCAGCGACTCCACGGCCATGATCCTTCGGTCGGCCACGCCCACCACGGGCTGGAACGACAGCCAGAGTTCGTCGTCCTTGGCCAAGGCCAGGTGAAGGTCCTGCTCGAGCTCGACCTCCTGCCGGCGCGTGTCGTGCATGTCGTTCGCGAACGCCACGGCCCGGTTGCCGCCGCGGGCCTTGGCCACGTACATCGCCAGGTCGGCCGCCTGTGCCAGGTTGGCGCCGGCAGCCTCCTGCGCATGCGCGGTACCCACGCTCGCCGCCAGCATGAAGCTGCGTCCGCGCACCTCGTAGGGCCGGGCCAGCGAGCGGCTGACCGCATGGCCGAGCTGCTCGGCTTGTTCGGCACTCAGGTCCGCGCAGCAGATGGCGAATTCATCGCCGCCGATGCGGCCCACCGGCGCGCCGTTCGCCGCGGCCCGCAGCCGCGTCGCGACTTCGACCAGCACGCGGTCGCCCTCTTCAGGGCCGAAGGCTTCGTTGACCGCCCGGAAGCCGTCCAGGTCGATCAGCACCTCGCTCGCGGACGCGTCCACGGCCGCGGTGCCACTCCGGCGCAGGTCCATCATCTTGTTGCGCGTGAGCAGGCCTGTCAGCGCGTCGTGGTCGGCCGCTCGCCGTGTCAGGCGTTCGGCAATGCCGCGCGCCCGGTCCACGCCATGGGCGCGCACCGTGACGATGGTGACCACGGCCCAGATCAGCGCGACGATGAATGCGCTTTGATAGACCAGCAGCACACCGTCCGGCGGCAGCCGGAAGCCGGGGTTGTCCAGCCGCCTCGACACGAGCCAGACCGCTGCCGCCAACAGCAGCGTGGTGCTGCCGAGCAGCCGGCGTGCCAGGCGGCCGGGCTCGGAGCCGGCCGTCAGGGCTCTCATGAAGGACCTGCGCGACGTCGCCAACAGGAGTGCGAGGGCCAGCGCGGCGGTCGCCGCCACGGTCCAGGGCGCCATGGCCCCCTGGAAGACCCGCAGTCCGCCGAGGTAGCCGGTGAGGGCCACGAAGAGCACGGCCAGCGAAGCCGTGGCCAGGAGCTGCGACACCAGCGGGCGCCGCATGCGCCGCGCAATCTCTCCAAGGCACAGCAGCAACAGCGTCCAGGCGACGTTCAGCGGCATCGTGATGTGGCTGCCCGTGGCCTGCCGATGCGCTTCGAGCGTGCCGCGAAACGGCGTCAACGCGCTGAAGAGCCGGTCGCCGGTCAGGGGAACCAGCAGCCGGATCGACACGAGGCAGAGCGCGAGCACCACGGCGATCCGCGCGACCGTGCGGGGAAGCCCGGTCGTCTTGCCGGGCACCAGCGCGATCGTGAGCATCAGCAGGCACAGCGCCGAGTAGGGGTGGGTGGCGGGCAGGTTGCCTAGGGGGCGCCACATGCCCGGCACGTCCAGTGCGTAACCGATCAGGACCCAAAGGGCGATGCCGCTGGCGAGCACGGTGCCTGCGATGCGGGCTGCGCGCGGCAGGCGCCATGGCGCGGGGTGCTCGGTCATGCCGCCATCGCGGTAGACGGGCTTGCCGCAGCAGTGCGATACCAGCGCCCCGGATCACGGATACCGAAAGGCAAAGCGGAGTGCATCGGTGCGATGAGTCTGCAATCGCCGGCGAAAGCCGATCCGCATCGAAGAGCCTTTGGCGCACTGTAGCAGGGGGGTACGCCGATCGAGGGGTCGGTTGAGCCTGAGTTCAGCGCCGTGCGATGGTCGCTGCGGTTTTGCCGGGTCACTCCTGCGTCAAGGCTGTTCCCGGTCTCTTCGCGGCTTCAGTCCGTGACCCAGCCAGTTGCCCGGCAGCGCCTCATCGACAACGTGGCCGCCGACCACCTTCCACCCACGTGCCGTGATCGCCAGCACAGCGGCGGCATCGTGCCCCGGCATGCCGTCCCCGTCTGCAGGCAATGGAAGGCAGGCTTCCACAAGACCCGCAGCCTGCAGCACCCGCAGCCGGTCGATGCCGATGGGGTCGCGCACCGTGAAAGGCGGCGCCGCCTCGGCCAGCGTCCGCAAGAGATTCAGGCACATCGGTGCGCTCCCGGTCGCTTCGTGGTTTCAGCCCATCAGCGTGCGCAGGCTGGCCAGCGCCACTTTCGGGTCGGCAATGCCGTGGTAGATGGGCGGCACTTCCTTGTCCACACCCATGAGCCCGTACACGCCGTGCATCGCGCCGCGCACCGAGTACTCGACGGTGAAGACCACGTCCTCCGCAATCTCCACGTACTGGCCCAGCAGCGCGAAGTTTTCGGCGCCGTGCGGAATGACGGCCGGCCGGTCCGTCGGGGCGCGGCACTCGAACTCGCTGGTGATGTACGGCATCATCACCGGCACCACGGTGGTGGTGCGCCGCACCTCGTCCAGGATGTCCTCGAAGCCCAGGTGATGGAGCAGCTCGGTCAGTATTTCCTGCCCCGTGGCCTGCGCCATCGTGCGGTCGATGAAGTTGCCCTGCGTTTCCAGCAGCAGGCCGTAGCCCCACAGCGTGAACACGCCGTCGGGCTGCGCGTCGAAGTGCGGCGGGTGCGGCACCACGATCGACATCAGCCAGCTCGAGTCCTTGAAGGTCATCAGGCCACCGGTGCCGGGCGCGTTGCCCGAGAAGGCCTGGATGCGCTGCAGCAGCAGCGGGCTGCGCATGGTGAGCGTGAAAGACTCCCACTTGCTCTCGTCCACATTGCCGCAGAAGGCCGCCGGCCGGCCCAGGCCCGGGGCCTTGCGCGCCAGGTTCTGCCACAGCGTCCAGGCGCCGTCGTGCGGCACGCGCACCAGCTCGGGCGCCTGGTGGTCGTCGCCGTTGCGCGAGTCGGCGGTCATGGAGCCGAGGGTGAGCAGGGCGCACTCCTGCGGCCCCAGGTTGTACGACACCGGCAGGCCGTCGCGCACGCAGTGCAGCGTGCGCAGCCGCAGGCCACCGCGTTCGCCTTGTTCGCCGTGCTCACCGGTGTCCGTGCCGGTGCCGCCAAAGTCCGCATCGACCACACGCGTGCCGAACTCGAACAGCACGCCGTGCGCGCGCAGCCAGCGCACCATCGGGCGCACGATGGTGTCGTACTGGTTGAGCTCGGTGCGGCGCACGCCGCCCAGCGTGTGGATGCGCGGCAGCTCCTGCAGGAAGCGCAGCATGTAGCGCTTGAGCTCGACCGCGCTGTGCCAGTTCTGGAACGCGAAGGTGGTGCGCCACATGGCCCAGAAGTTGGTGTCCAGGAAGTGCGAGGAGAACCACTCCTCGATGCGCCGGGTGCCCAGCACGCGCTCGGGCATGGCCAGCAGGCGCATCAGCTCCAGCCGGTCCTGCAGGTCGAAGCCGAGGTCGCTGGCATCCAGGATGCGGCGGTGCCGGTCGATGAGCCGCGCGTTGGCGTGGGAGTGCACCTGGCCGTTGAAGTCGCGCACCTCGTCGTGCACCGTGCGCGAGGGCGTGTTCAGCGACGGGATGCTGTCGAGCACGTTCCACAGGCAGGTGTAGGTCTCGTCGGTGAACATGCGCCCGCCGCGCGTCACGTAGCCCTGCTTCGCGTCGCCCGCGCCGTCCAGCGCGCCGCCGGGCAGCGGCGACTCCTCCAGGATGCGGATGCGCGAGCCGTGCATGCCGGCATCGCGAATCAGCAGCACGGCCGCGCTCAGCGCCCCGATGCCGCTGCCGACGATGGTGGCCTGGGTGAAGGGGGGCATGGGGTGTTCCTCGGGAAAGCGGTGGCGCAAAAGCGGTGTGATTCGCGAGCGTAAGGACGTGGGCGCGTCGCGGGCTTGATGCAGCGCAAGCGGCGCGGCGAGGGCGCGGCCTAAGGTGGCGCCATCGGCCCGTGCCGTTGCCTACGTTCGCCATGTTCCCCAAGGAGCTTCTCCATGCAGACCCCCAGATCCATCCTGCTTCACCTCGACAGCTCGGCGCGCGCGGTGGAGCGCATCCGGCTCGCGCGCCAGCTGGCCGAGACCTTCGACGCACAGGTCACGGCGCAGCCGTGCACGCTGTCGTCGCTGATGCGCTACCCCTTCGCGCTGGAAGGCGCGGCCGAGGCGGTGGCGATCATGCAGTCGATCGACAAGGACGCGCGCGACCGCATGCATGCGGCCTTCGCGGCCGAAAGCGCGGGCTCGCAGCGCATGCATTGGCGCGAGCCGATGCCCGATGCGCCCTGGGGCTTCGCCCGGCGCGCGCTCTACGCCGACCTGGTGGTGATGGGCCAGCGCGACCGCAACGACCCGTTCGACGCCGAGCTGCCCACCGACTTCCTCACCAGCGTGCTGGTCGAAAGCGGCCGGCCCGCGCTGGTGCTGCCCTGCGTGGGCCCGGTGGCCCCCATCGGCCACACGGTGCTGCTGGCCTGGAAGGAAACGCGCGAATCGGCACGCGCGGTGACGGCGTCGCTGCCGTGGCTGCGCACCGCGTCGCGCGTGCATGCGGTGTCGTACGGACGCGAAGCCGAGGTCTCGCTGGAGGGCCTGCGCGGCTACCTGCGCGCCCAGGGCATCGTCGAGCCGACGCTGCACTTCGGCGACAAGGACGAGGGCGACGTCGGCAACCGCCTGCTCTCCTTGTCCGCCGACCTCGGCGCCGACCTGCTGGTGATGGGCTGCTACGGCCACAGCCGCGCGCGCGAGTGGGTGATGGGCGGCGCCACGCTGTCGATGCTGCAGTCGATGACGCTGCCGGTGCTGATGTCGCACTGAGCGGCAGGCCTTTCGGAAGGGCGGGCGCCGCACCGCCGCCGATACACCCCGGACACACACCGGACACGGGGCATTCACCGAGCGTTACCGGCCGATGCGCTGCGTTGTCGCTGCGTTGCCGTGCGCTTCCTAGCATCGGTTCATCGACACGCGACACCCCCGTTGCGCCCAAGGAGTTCCAGATGCTTGATTTCACCGCCACCGAGAACACCACCGACACGCTCAAGCGCCTGGCCGCGCAGTTGCAGCCCCAGCGCCGGCTGGTGCACACCGGCGACGTGATCTACCAGGCGGGGGAGCGCTTCGAGCACCTGTACATCCTGAACTCCGGCTTCTACAAGATCGTGAACCTCACGGCCGACGGCCGCGAGCAGGTGGTGGGGCTGAAGTTTCGCGGCGACTGGCTCGGCTTCGAAGGCATTGCCGGCGGCTGCTACGGCTGTGACGCGGTGGCCATGGACACGGGCGAGGTCTGGGTGGTTTCCTACGACGCGCTGATTGCCGCCAGCCGGGTGCATCCCGACCTGCTGCAGGTGCTGCACGCCGCCATGAGCCGCGAGATAGCGAGCGACCGCGACTCGCTGATGTCGGTGTGCACGCTGCCGGCCGACGCACGGGTGGCCGACTTCCTGCGCTACTGGGCCGAGTCGCTGGCCGAACGCGGCATGCGCACCGACCAGATCACGCTGCGCATGACGCGCGCCGAAATCGGCAACTACCTGGGCATGACGCTGGAGACCGTGAGCCGGGCGCTGTCGCGGCTGGCGCGCGACAAGGTCATCGGCTTTGCCGAAAAGGGCCGGCGCGACGTGCAGATTCCCGACGTGCGGGCGCTGTCGGCCTTCGTGCAGCGCTGCCTGGCGCCGGTGGCCGTGCCGATGCCCGCGGCTGTGCCGGCCCCTGCCATGCTGCAGTGAGGCTTCAGCCCAGCAACCGCGCGATGGCGCGCGCGAGTTCGCCGCGCGAGTAGGGCTTGGGCAGCAGTTCCCAGCCGGGCGGCATGTCGCGGTCGGCGTCCAGCAGCTCCGACGAGAAGCCCGACATCAGCAGGATCGCCAGGCGCGGAAACAGCTGCTGCGCCTCGGTGGCGAGCTGCGTGCCGCGAATGCCCGCGCCGAGCGCGATGTCGCTCAGCAGCAGGTCGAAGGGGGCAGGGCCGGTGCGCATGACCGACAGCGCCTCTTCGCCGCTGGCGGCCGATTCCACCTTGCAGCCCAGCGTGACCAGGAAGGTGTGCACCACCTTGCGGACCTCGGCGTCGTCTTCCACCAGCATCACCCGCAGGCCAGGGGGAATGAAGGCGTCGGCTCGCTCTTCCTGAGCGGCCGGCGGCGTGGCGCGGCTGCCGCGTTCCAGCTGCGGCAGGTACAGCGTCACCGTGGTGCCCGCGCCCGGCTGGCTGTCGATGGCGATCGCGCCCTTCGACTGCTTGGCGAAACCGTACACCGTGCTCAGGCCCAGGCCCGTGCCGCGACCCGCTTCCTTGGTGGTGAAGAAGGGCTCGAAGGCGCGCTCCTTCACGTCGTCGGCCATGCCGGTGCCGCTGTCGGACACGGAGATGGCGACGAAGCGGCCGTGCGCATGGGCGTTCGGGTCGTTGCGCTCCGTGCGCAACGCGGGCGGCAGCATGCCGCAGTCCCGGGAGCGAAAGTGCAGCGTGCCGCCTTCGGGCATGGCGTCGCGCGCGTTGATGGCGATGTTCAGCAGCGCCGACTCCAGCTGCACCGGGTCGGCCAGCACCGGCGGGCAGGCCGGGCCGGTGTCGATGGCGATGTGAATGCGCTGGTCCAGCGTGCGGCGCAGCATGTCGGCCAGCGAATGCAGCAGGGCGTGCGTGTCGACCACGTCGGGCTGCAGCATCTGCCGGCGCGAGAAGGCCAGCAGCTTGCCGGTGAGCTCGGCACCGCGCCGGCTGGCGCGCATGGCGGCGCCCACCAGTTGCTGCGCGTGGGCGTCCTGCGCCAGCGCGGGCAGCTCCTCGAGCACCTGCAGGTTGCCCTGTATCACGGTGAGCAGATTGTTGAAGTCGTGCGCGATGCCGCCGGTGAGCTGGCCGACGCTTTCCAGCCGCTGGGCGTGGGCCAGCGCCTCTTCGGTGCGCACGCGCTGCAGGCTGGTGGCCAGCAGGTTGGACAGCGACTCCAGGAAGCGCAGCTCTTCGTCGCCGAAGCGCTTGGCCTGCCGGGAGCGCACCGAGAGCATGCCGATCACGCGGCCGCGGTCGGACAGCGGCACCGCGAGCGCGCTGACCAGGCCGGCGTCGAGGTAGTTGGGCGGCACGGCGAAGCGACGCTCCTCGCGGTAGTCCGCAATCACCACCGGGCGGCCCTGCGACAGCACGTAGCCCGGTGGCGTGTCGGGGCGGTTGGCGATGCGCGCGCCGATTTCCTCGCCCACCACGTTGCCCACGCCGCTGGCCACGCGGAACTCGAGTCCGTTGTCCTGCAGCAGCAGCACCATCGCGACCTCGACCTCCAGGCCCGCGGCGGCGATGTGCGGCACCTGCTCGAGCACCACCTGAAGGTCGCGCGTGTCCACGGCCAGCCGGCCCAGTTGCGCCAGGTGGTCGCTGTAGCGCGCGCGCTGCAGCGCCTGCTTCACGCGCGGGTAGGCGCCGATGTCGCGAATGGCGGCCACCACGAAGGGCAGGCCGTGGTCCTGCAGCGGGCTGAGCGCGATCTCGACCATGACCTCGCTGCCGTCCTTGCGCTTGGCGACCAGCTCCATGTGCGTGCCCATGGGGCGCGGACGCGGCGCACGGCCGTAGGCCTCGCGGTAGGAGGCATGGCGCGGGCGGATGCTGTCGGGCACCAGCACGTCGACGTTCAGGCCGATCAGCTCGTCGACGGCATAGCCCAGCAGCGCGGCGGCCGAGGGGTTGGCCAGCATGATGGCGCCGGCCTGGTCGACCAGCAGCAGGGAGTCGGGGTAGGCGATGAAGAGCGAGCGGAACACGCTGCCTTCCTCGATGCCGGTCGGCAGCGACAGCAGGAAAGGCGGGTGCGCCGCGTCAACCATGGGACACCGGCGGCACCAGGATGTAGCCCGCGCCCCGCACCGACCTGATGAGCTGCGGCTCGTCCGCATCCGCCTCGATCTTCCTGCGCAGCCGGCCGACCTGCACGTCGATCGTGCGGTCGAACGGTGCGGCCTCGCGCCCGCGGGTCTGTTCGAGCAGGAAGTCGCGTGACAGCACGCGCCCGGGGTGACGCGCGAAGGCGCACAGCAGGTTGAACTCGCCCCCGGTGAGCGTCACGTCCCGGCCTTGCGGGTCGACGAGGCGGCGCGCGGCGGTGTCGAGCTGCCAGTCGGCGAAGCGCAGCTTTTCGGGGTCGGGCACCGGGGCGGCGGGGGCAGCGGGAGCAGCGGGCGCCTCGGGCGTGATGCGCCGCAGCACCGCCTTCACGCGCGCGACCAGCTCGCGCAGGTCGAAGGGCTTGGTCACGTAGTCGTCGGCGCCCACCTCCAGGCCGACCACCTTGTCCACCGCGTCGCCGCGGCCGGTGACGATGACGAGGCCGCAGCGCCAGCTTTCGCGCATGCGCCGCGCAATGGAGAAACCGTCTTCGCCGGGCAGGCCGAGGTCGAGCAGCACCAGGTCGGCCGGGTCGGCGGCCATGAGCGCCATGAGGTCGCGGCCGTTGTGCAACTGGGTCACGCGAAAGCCGTGGCTCTGCAAATAGGTGGCCAGGAGCTGCGTGATGTCGACTTCGTCGTCGAGCACCGCGATGTGGGGTGCGGGTTTCATGCGAGAGGGGGAACGTCGGGAATCCGGGGGAGCGTAGCACGCATGCCTGTGAAGAAGCCCGGTCGAGCGAGGCTGCCAGCGCCGGTTTCCGGCGGTGTGGTGGATGCGCCGAGCGCCGGCTGGCGGCGTGCGGCGCCCTGCTTGATCTGGCGCAAAGGTTGCCCGCGCCCGGCTGCGCAGAATCGCCGCTTCGTTCAAGAGGCACGCATGCATTCACTGCTTTTTTCCGGCGTTCTGGATCTTCCCTGGTGGGGCTGCGTGCTCGTCGCGCTGGCGCTCACGCACGTCACCATCGCGTCGGTCACCATCTTCCTGCACCGCCACCAGGCGCACCGCGCGCTGGAGCTGCATCCGGCGGTCAGCCATTTCTTCCGTTTCTGGCTCTGGCTCACCACGGGCATGGTCACCAGGCAGTGGGCCGCGGTGCACCGCAAGCACCACGCCAGGTGCGAGACCCCCGAAGACCCGCACAGCCCGCAGGTGTACGGCCTGAACCGCGTGCTGTGGGGCGGTGTGGCGCTGTACGCGCACGAGGCGGCCAACAAGGAAACGCTGGCGCGCTACGGCCACGGCACGCCGGACGACTGGATCGAGCGCCGGCTGTACACGCGCCACCAGGTCCTGGGCATCGTGCTGATGGGCGTGCTCGACATGGCGCTGTTCGGCGTGTTGCCCGGCGCGCTGATCTTGTTCACGCAGATCGCGTGGATTCCGTTCTGGGCGGCCGGCGTGGTGAACGGCATCGGCCATTACTGGGGCTACCGCAACTGGCCCGCGGCCGACGCCAGCACCAACATCTTTCCGATCGGCATCGTGATCGGCGGCGAGGAGCTGCACAACAACCACCACGCCTTTCCGACCTCGGCCAAGCTGTCGAGCAAGTGGTACGAGTTCGACATCGGCTGGCTCTACATCCGAACGCTGCAGGCGCTGGGCCTGGCGAAGGTCAAGCACCTGGCGCCGAAGCCGCGGTTGGTGGCGCCCCGGCCGGTCGTCGACATCGACACGGTGCAGGCGGTCATTCGCCATCACTACGACGTGCTGTCGAGCTACACGCGCTCGCTGAAGACGGCCTGTGCCCGCGAGGTCGGCCGGCTGCGCGAAGCGTCGCCGCAAGAGGCGCGTGCGCTGCGCGGCGTGAAGCGCTGGCTCGGCACCGACGAACGGGCGCTCGACGCGTCCCGGCAGGCGCAGATGCTGGCGGCGCTGGGCGCCTCGCACGCGCTGGTGACCATGTACGCCATGCGGCGCGAACTCACGGTGCTGTGGGCGCGCTCGGGCGCCACGGGTGAACAGCTCGTGCGGCGCCTGCAGGACTGGTGCGAACGCGCGGAAGACAGCGGCATCGCACCGCTGGCCGACTTCTCGATGCGGCTGCGGTCCTACGCCTGAGCCCGCGGCCGGGCGCGAGCGGAACGTCGGCGGCGCTCGACCCACTCGAACACCATCATTCCCACCAGCATGGCCGCGACGAAGGCCAGCGCCTTGGCCTCGCCCATGCCGAGCGCGACGAGGCCGGGGCCGGGGCAGAAGCCAGCCAGGCCCCAGCCGGCGCCGAACACGAGGCTGCCCATCACCAGGCGCCTGTCGATGCGGCGCGCGGTCAGCAGCTGCATGGGGGCGCCCAGCAGCGAACGCGGGCGCCGCGCGGCCACGAAGAAGGCGACGGCGCCCACGGCAATGGCCCCGGCCATCACCAGTGCCAGGGAGGGATCCCATCGCCCGAAGAGATCGAGAAAGCCCAGCACCTTGGCCGGGTTCGCCATGCCGGACACGAGCAGCCCGATGCCGAACACCAGGCCCGACAAGAAGGACGCGAGAGCGAACATGCCGATCTCCTTCAGGCGCCGGCCAGATGGCGCACGACCCACACCGTGGCGAAACCCGCCGCCATGAAAGCCACGGTGGCGACCAGGGAGCGTGAGGAGAAGCGCGACAGCCCGCACACCCCGTGGCCGCTGGTACAGCCGCCGCCGTAGCGCGTGCCGATGCCCACGAGCAGGCCGGCGGCCACCACCGTGCCCCAGCCGGCGTCGATGCGCAGCGCCGGCCAGGCACCGAACACGAGGAAGACCAGCGGCGCCGCCACCAGCCCGCCCACGAAAGCCAGCCGCCAGGCCACGTCGCCGCGCGCGGGCCGCAGGAGCCCGCCGAGCACGCCGCTGATGCCCGCGATGCGTCCGTTGAGCAGCACGAACATCGCCGCCGCGAGGCCGATCAGCACGCCGCCGGCCAGCGACGACCACGGCGTGAAGGCCTGCCAGTCGATGGCAATCATGTGCTGGCCTCCACGGGGCCACGGAGGCAGCGGAGCGTCGCCAGGCCGTGGCGAATGTTGTCGACCTCGGGGTCGATGTCGGTTTTGTTGTCGGGCATGAGCGTGCGCACGGAAGCCATGGGATCGAGCCAATATACCCATGGACGGACCGATGCCGTCGATCCCGTTCCAAGTTCCACGTGCGGGCCTGCCGGCTGCCGCTGCCGACCGGCTCGCCGACGGACCGGCTACTGGCTGGCGACTTCGCCGACCGGCAGCGAGAAGCGCTCGGACTCGGCCCGCGCCAGTTCCTCGGGCGCGCGGACCAGCAGCACCGGCACGGGCGACATGCGCAGGATGTGTTCCGCGTTGCTGCCCAT
The DNA here is from genome assembly GCF_051216855.1 of Variovorax monticola. Taxonomy (NCBI): domain Bacteria; kingdom Pseudomonadati; phylum Pseudomonadota; class Betaproteobacteria; order Burkholderiales; family Comamonadaceae; genus Variovorax; species Variovorax monticola. The sequence continues at coordinate 458,565 of NZ_JBPJZP010000001.1, read as the reverse complement.
GACCCAGCGGCCCAGGCCGCGGCGGCCATGCGTGCCGATCACGATCAGCTCGGCGTGCGACGCCACGGCTTGTGCGATGACCTGGTCGTGCACCGCGCCCCTCACGCGGTCGCACAGCACCACCTCGGCTTCCACGCCTTGCGCGGCGGCCTGGGCGCGGCCTTCCTGCAGGAGCGCCGCGGCCTTGGCGCGCAGCTCGTCGAGCCAGTTGCCGGAATAGCCCGCGTAGGCATCCATGCCGAGCGCGAACGAAAGCTCGTCGATCACGTGCACCAGCCGCAGGCGACCGCCGGTGAGCCTGGCCAGCCGGATGGCCTCGGCGAGGCCGCGGCCCGATGTCGAACTGCCGTCGATGGGAACAAGAATTCGCTGGTACATGGCATGCCTCCGGGGCGAGTGGGTGTGCGAGCCAGTATGGGCAGGCCCGCGGCGCCGGGGCTTGATCGATGTCAAGCGGGGCTGAAGGCTGCGCAACACGGCCGTGCAGTTCGAGGCGCGGCGGATGCTGCCGGAGATGGCGACAAGTCGCGTGGTGGTGTCGTGATCGTTCGTCAATGGGCTTGGCTCCTGGTTTTTAGCCGGCGCAGTTTATGCATAAAATCGAAACCATGTACAAAAAAGAATCGACCGCCGAACGCGCGCTCCCGCTCGTCGACCAGGCCTTCATTCGGCTGCGCCAGGACGTGCTCTCGGGCACCTACGGCGCGGGTGCAAAGCTCAAGCTCGACGAACTGCAGACGGCCTACGGTTTTTCGAGCAGTCCGTTGCGCGAGGCGCTCAGCCGCCTGGCGCAGGAGGGGCTGATTCGCGCCGACGAACGGCGCGGCTTCCGGGTGGCCGACATCTCCGCGGAAGACCTGGCGGACATCAGCCGCATGCGCGTGATGCTCGACGTGCCGGCGCTGCGCGAGTCCATCGCGAACGGCGACGACGCCTGGGAGGCGCTGGTGGTCGGCGCCTACCACCGGCTCGAGAAGGTCGAAGGCCGCATCGGCGACGGGCCCGTGGTGCTCGACGACGACTGGACGCAGGTGCACACGGCCTTTCATGCGGCGCTGCTGGCGGCCTGTCCGTCGGAGCGCATGCGCACCTGGAGCGCGAGCCTGTTCGACCAGGCGGAGCGTTACCGCCGCTACTCCGCGCGCTTTCGCAAGACGGCGCGGCGCAAGTCGAACGAGCACCGCAAGATCATGGACGCCACCTTGCGCCGCGACCATGAGACGGCCTGCGCGCTGCTGCAGGAGCACATTCTGAGCACCGAGCGCAACGTGCTGGCGGTGCTGGCCACAGCCGCCGAGCGCGCCGGCAAGCGCTAGCAGGCACTGCGCCAGGCCGGGTCTTGCGGCCTCCCGCCTCAGTTCCCCGGCATGTGGGGCGGGTTCAGTTCCAGCCGCTTGGCCGACTTCTTGCGCATGCGGATGTTGAGCATCTCCACGGTCAGCGAGAAGGCCATGGCGAAGTACACGTAGCCCTTGGGCACGTGGTGCTCGAAGCCCTCCGCCACCAGCACCACGCCCACCACCACCAGGAACGACAGCGCCAGCATCTTGATGGTGGGGTGGTTGGACACGAAGCGCCCGATCGGGCCGGCGAACACCATCATCAGCAGCACGGACACGATCACCGCGGCAATCATGATGCGCACGTCGTCCACCATGCCGACCGCCGTGATGATCGAGTCCAGCGAGAACACCAGGTCGATCACCATGATCTGCAGCAGCACCGAGGCCAGGGTCGCCTTGACCGCGCTGGACTTCTGCGTGTGCTCGCCCTCCAGCGACTGATGAACCTCGGTGGTGCTCTTCCAGATCAGGAACAGGCCGCCCAGGATCAGGATCAGGTCGCGGCCCGAAATCTCCTGCCCGAACAGCGAGAACAGCGGCGTGACCAGGCCGACGATCCAGGCCAGCACCAGCAGCAGCCCGATGCGCATGAACATGGCCATGAACAGGCCCACCCGGCGCGCGAATTCGCGCTGGGCGGGCGGCAGTTTGTCGACCAGGATGGAGATGAAGATGATGTTGTCGATGCCCAGCACGAGCTCGAGCGCGGTCAACGTGGCGAAGGCGATCCAGGCTTGGGGATCGGTCAGCAGTTCAAGCATTGAGGTCTTTCTGTAACGGCAGTGCGAGGAGGCAACGAGCGGCGTTGCACGCACGACTTTACGGTATGCGCAGCCCGAACTTCGCATTAGCCCCGCACCGCGCCCGCCCGCCGCCGCCTCAGTAAAAACCACTATGCATCAATCTTGTTTTATGCACAAAAATATCTTCGTGCATTAATCTGTGCATTCGGCAGGTCGATGGCGACCTGGCGTGCAACGTCTCCCAATCGAAAGAAGCAACGCATGAAATTGATGTCCTATTCACTCGCCGGGCGCGACACCTGGGGCGCCGTCGTCGACGGCGGCGTGGTCGAACTGGCCGCGCGCACCGGCCACGCCACGCTGGCCGACTTCATCGCCAGCGCCGACTTCGCGCGCCGCGATGCACTGGTCGCGGGGCTCGCGGCCGACGTGCCGCTGTCCGACGTGCATTACCTGCCGGTAATTCCGAAGCCCGAGAAGATCGTCTGCGCCGTGCGCAACTACATGGACCACCACCAGGAGGTGCTGGCCGCGGGCATGCAGCGCGAGCTCTCCGAGCAGCCGCCGATCTTCTTGCGCGTGTGGCGCTCGCAGACGCCGCACCAGGGCCCGATCGTTCGTCCGCGCGTGTCCGAGTCGCTCGACTGGGAAGGCGAGCTGGCGGTGATCATCGGCCAGAGCGGGCGCGACATCAGCGAGGCCGACGCCTGGAAGCACGTGGCCGGCTACAGCTGCTACAACGACGCCAGCGTGCGCGAGTGGCAGTTCCATGCGAAGCAGATCGCCTCGGGAAAGAACTTCGAGTCGACCGGCGCCTTCGGTCCGTGGATGGTCACGGCCGACGAGATTGCACCGGGCCGCGAGCTCAAGCTCGAGACACGCCTGAACGGCGAGGTGGTGCAGTCCAGCCACACGGGCCACATGATCTTTTCGATTCCGCGGCTCATCGCGTATGCGTCCACCATCTTCACGCTGGTGCCGGGCGACGTGATCATCACCGGCACGCCGGCCGGCGTGGGCTGGAGCAAGAAGCCGCCGCGCTTCATGAAGCCGGGCGACGTGGTCGAGGTCGAGATAGAAGCCATCGGCCTGCTGCGCAACCCGGTCGTGGCGCAGGACTGAGCAAGCGCCTTTCGCCCCCCGCATCGTGCGAGACGCCCGCAAACGGCGCCGCCTCTGGAGACAAACTTGAAACGAAGAACCCTTCTCGCCGCCTGCGCGGCGTCGGCCGCCGCATGGCCGGCCTTGCATGCCCTTGCACAGGGCTACCCGGAACGCCCGGTCAAGCTCTACCAGGGCTTTGCGCCGGGCGGCAACGCCGACGCGATCGCCCGGGCCATCGGGGTGGAGATGGGCAAGTCGCTCGGCCAGCCCGTGGTGGTCGAGGCGCAGGCCGGTGCGGGCGGCACCATCGCGGCAGCCACCGTGGCGCGCGCCAAGCCCGACGGCTACACGCTGCTGCTGGCCACCGGTGGGCATGCCGTGGCAGGGGCGCTGTACAACACGTTGCCCTACAGGACGGTGGGCGACTTCGACGCCGTTTCCACCGTCACCTACTTTCCGTTCCTCGTCGTCGTCAACGCCAATTCGAAGGTGCAGGGGCTGGGCGAACTGCTCGCGTCGGCCAGGGCCGCGCCGGGCACCGTCGCCTATGGCACGGCGGGCATCGGCTCGACGCACCACCTGGCGGGCGAACTGCTCACGAAGATGGCCGGCGTATCGATACTGCACGTGCCCTACCGCGGCGACGCCGCCTCCGTCACCGCGCTGCTCGGCGGCGAGGTGCCTTTCATCATCGCGCCGCCGACGGCGGTGGTGTCGAACATCCAGGCCGGCAAGCTGCGGGCCGTGGCCACCACGGGGCCGCAGCGCTGGCCGGGCCTGCCGAAGGTGCCGACGGTTGCGGAGCAGGGCGTGGCGGGGTATGACGTGCGCTCGTGGGCGGGCGTGCTGGCACCGGCAGGCACGCCGCGCGCCATCGTCGATCGGCTCAATGCCGAGACGCTGCACGCGCTGCAGTCGCCGCTGGTGCGCCAGCGGCTGGAGGACATGGGCGGCGAGGCGCGCGGCAGCACGCCCGAAGAGATGAAGGCGATGGTCGCCCGGGAACTCGAGAAGTGGACCCAGGTGGTCGCCGATGCAAAGATTCCCAGGCAATGAACGAACGAAAGAACCCTGCCATGTCACTGATCGCGCTGCGCAAGCGAAGCCTCACCGTCGAGACCGTTTTCCACGAGGGCGGCCCGCCGCCCGACAAGCCGCTGCGCATCGCCGCCGCGTGCGCGGTCATCCGCAACCCCTATGCCGGGCGCTACGAGCCCGACCTGATGCCGTTCATGGCCGAACTGCGCAGCCTGGGCACCTTGCTGGCCGAGGAGCTGGTGGCCACGCTGGGCAAGGACAACGTCGAGGCCTACAGCAAGGCGGCCATCGTCGGCGTGAACGGCGAGCTGGAGCACGGCGCGGTCTGGCATGAGGCGGGCGGCTGGGCCATGCGCCAGGTGCTCGGCGAGCCCAAGGCCATCGTGCCCGCGGCCAAGGCGGTGGCTGCCACCGGCTACCGGCTGATGGTGCCGCTGCACTACATCCACGCGGCCTACGTGCGCAGCCACTTCAATACCGTCGAGGTCGGCATCCAGGACGCGCCGCGGCCCGACGAAATATTGTTCGCGCTGGTGATGGCCGACGGCGGGCGCATCCACTCGCGCCTGGGCGGTTTGACCCGCGACAAGGTGTCCGTGAACGACGGGCAGCGCTGAGCATGGCCACCCCTGAGAGCAACAGCATGAACACCATGCGCGCCGTGCAGCTGTCCGAAACGGGCGGCCCCGAAGTGCTTCGGCTGGTCGAGGTGCCCTTGCCCGCGCCCGGCCCGGGGCAGGTGCGCGTGAAGGCCGCCGCCATCGGCGCGGGTGGGCCCGACGTGCTCATCCGCAACGGCACCTACAAGTGGATGCCGCCGCTGCCGGCCATTCCCGGCAACGAGATGGCGGGAACGGTCGATGCCATCGGCACCGGCGTCACGCGGCTCGCGGTCGGCGACCGCGTGCTCGTGAGCGCGCGCGAACTCGCGCAGCGCGGCGGCTGCTACGCCGAATGCATCTGCGTGAGCGAAGCGGCACCCTTCGTGCTGCCGGCGGCGCTCGGCTTCGAGGACGCCGTGAGCCTGGGCAACTTCCAGCTCGCCATCGCCTTGCTGGCAAGCAACGGCAACCTGCCGGCGCAGACTGTCCTGCTGCCCGGCGCGGCGGGCGGCGTGGCGACCGCGCTGGCACAGGTCGCGCGTGCGCGCGGGCTGCGCGTGATCGGCACGGCTTCGTCCGACGAGAAACGCGCCTTCGCGCTGGAGAACGGCGCGAGCGAGGTCATCGGCGCAGACCCGGCCACGCTGCCCGAGCGCGTGATGGCGCTGACCGGCGGGCGCGGCGCCGACCTGGCGTTCGACCACGTCGGCGGGGCGTTGTTCATCGCCTGCCTGCGGTCGCTCGCGCCCTTCGGCATGGCGGTCTCCTACAACATCCTCTCGGGTCCGCCCGCCAGCGATGTCTTCGACGAACTGCGCAAGCTGCTGGGCAAGAGCCTGGCGATCCGCACTTTTTCGATCCACACCGTCGACAGCGACATCGCGCAGCGTCGCGGATTGATGGAGGAGGCCATCGCCCTGATGGCGGCAGGCAAGGTGCGCGCGCCGCGTGCCACCCGCATGCCGCTGGCCGAGGCACGGCACGCGCACGAACTGCTCGACCGTGGCGGCGCGCTCGGCAAGCTCGTTTTGATTCCCTGAACACCACCCCCTTCACCGAACCCGCAGAGGCCGTCGTGAACGAACCCTACATACCCAACCTGTCGCACTGCGGCATCTTCTGCCGAGACCTGGCCGTGATGAAGCGCTTCTATACCGGCGTGTTCGACATGCAGGAAACAGACCGCGGCGTCGGCGGCACCTTTCGCTACGAGCTCGTGTTCCTGAGCGGGCGCGACGACCAGCACCACCAGCTGGTGCTGGCCGGGGGCCGCGGGGCCGATGCGCCCAGCACCGTGATGCAGCTGTCGTTCAAGATCAGGACCATCGATCATCTGCGCGAGGCGCGCCGGCGCGCACTGTCCTTCGGCGCGACGAAGATGCGCGGGCTGAACCACGGCAACGCGCTCTCCATCTACTGCATGGACCCGGAGGACAACACGGTCGAGGTCTACCTCGACACACCGTGGTATGTGAGCCAGCCCCACGGCGATCCGCTCGATTTGGAGGAGACCGACGAGGCGATCTGGGCGCAGACCGAAGGTGTCGTCAGATCCGATCCGAGCTTCATGCCGGCCGAAGAATGGGCCGCGCGTTTCGCACAACGCAGCGCGGCGCTGCGAACGCCGGGCGGTTGAATTGCGCATCGTCACCGCGACGCCTGTTCGGCGGGAGGCGACGCAGGCGGCAGGCTCGTCGCCGTTCCCCTGCACGTCGCTCAGTCCGTGCTCGATGCGCATTGCGCCCACTTAGACGACCCCTGGCTAAGCTTATGAGGAGGAAGTATTTGCAATTTACATGATCAATGCCCGATGATCATGAAAATGGATACTGAGCCCCATGGAACTCCGGCAGCTTGAGGCCTTCGCTGCGGTCATGTCGACCGGCAGCGTCACGGGCGCGGCGCGGCTGCTGTCGCGTTCACAGCCTGCGGTCTCCCGCCTGGTGCAGGAACTGGAAGCCGAGATCGGCTATGCGCTTTTCACCCGCCACGGCCCGCGCGTGACGCCCACCGATCAGGGCTTCCTGCTCTATGAGGATGTCGACCGCGCGCTGGGCAGCCTCCAGCAGATTCACCTGCGCGCGGCCGAGATCGCGCGCGGCAATGCGCAGCCGCTGTTGCTGGCGGCCACCTCCGCGCTGGCGCTCGGGCTCCTTCCGCAGGCGCTGCGGCGCGTGGAGGCGCAGGCCGGCGCCGTGCCCATCCAGTTGCGCAGTGCTTCGCCCGAACAGGTCGTGCACGCCGTGCTCAGCGGCGCGGTGCAGCTCGGCGCAAGCAGCCTGCCGCTGGAGCATCGTGGCCTCGAGGTGCACTGGATCGGCGAGATGCCGTGCGTGGCGGTGCTGCCGCATGACGACCCGCTCGCCGCGCACGCGGTGGTTCCGCTGGCGGCGCTGGCGCAGCGCCGCCTGATCACCATGAGCAACCCTTTCCGCCTGCGCCACCGGCTCGACGCGACGCTGGCACGTGCCGGCCACAGCCCGGCGCGCAGGGAAGCGCTGATCGAGACCAACTCCTCGGTCAATGCGCAGGCGCTGGCGCGCGCCGGCCTGGGCGTGGCGGTGCTGGAGCCGCTGACCGCCTGCGGCGCGCCGCTCGAAGGCCTGGCCGTGCGGCCGCTCGACACGAACATTCCCTTCGTCTTCGGCGTGGTCACGCCGCAGGCCAAGCCGATCACGCCGCCGGTGCGCGCGCTGATCGACGCGCTGCTGGCCGCCGCCCGTGCGCTGCCGCATTTCGTGCAGCACGACGCGTCGGCCCATGCCGCGCTGCTGCGCACCCTGTACGGCACCGACCATGACGATCCCGGCGACGGCGATGCCGTGGCCGGCGACGACAGCCCTTCCTGAAAAAACCCCTGCGATGAACGCCCCCACCGAACAACCCATCACGGCCGCGCCCATCGGCCTGGCCGCGCTCGAGGCACGCCTGCGGCAAGACCTGTCGTGGCTCGGCCTGCCGGCCAGACGCTGGGTGCCGTCGAACCCGGCGCAAGGCGAGGTGCTGCTGGACGTGACCGTCGTGGGCGGCGGCATGGCGGGCCTGGCGCTGCTGGCCACGCTCACGCACCTGGGCCTGCACGCCCGCATCTACGACCGGTCGCCCGCCGGCTTCGAAGGCCCCTGGGCCACCACCGCGCGCATGGAGACGCTGCGCTCGCCCAAGGAGCTCACCGGCCCCGCGCTCGGGCTGCCGGCGCTGACCTTTCGCGCCTGGTTCGAGGCGCAACGGGGCCTTGCGGCCTGGGACGCGCTCGACAAGATCCCGCGCCTGCAGTGGGCCGAGTACCTGCGCTGGTACCGCCATGTGCTCGGCCTCGACGTGCGCAACGACCAGCAGGTGACGGCGGTGCTGCCGCGCGCCGACGGCGTGGTGCAGCTCGACCTGGCCGACCTCGCTGCCGGCGGCAAGCCGTACAGCGTGCAGGCGCGCCATGTGGTGCTCGCGACCGGCCGCGACGGCCTGGGCGGCGCCTGGGTGCCCGACTGGGCGGCTTCGCTGCCGCGCGACCGCTGGGCGCATTCGTCGGAACGCTGGGACGCCGCGAGCCTGCGTGGAAAGCGCGTTGCGGTGGTCGGCGGCGGCGCCTCTGCGATGGACGCTGCCGCGACCGCGCTGGAGGCCGGCGCCGCGCGCGTCGATCTGCTGATCCGCCGCGCCGACCTGCCGCGCGTCAACAAGGGCAAGGGCGCGGGCAACCCGGGCATGGTCCACGGTTTCTGGCAACTGCCGGACGAGTGGAAATGGCGCATGCGCCACTACATCAACGTGCAGCAGGTGCCGCCGCCGCACGGCAGCACGCTGCGCGTGTCGCGCCATGCGAACGCGCATTTCCAGCTCGGCACGCCGGTGCTGGGCGTGGCGCAGCGTGCCGACGGCGCGCTGCGCCTGGACACCGCCAAGGGCCCGCTGGCGGCGGACTTCGTGGTGTTCAGCACGGGCTTTCGCACCGACTGGGCGCTGCGGCCCGAGTTCGCGGCCTTCTCCTCGCAAGTGCGCGTGTGGCAGGACCGCTTCACGCCGCCCGAAGGCACGGCGGACAGCGAACTCGCGGAATCGCCGGACCTCGGGCCCCTCTTCGAGTTCCAGCCGAAGACGCCCGGCGCCTGCCCGGGCCTGGAGCGCGTGCATTGTTTCAACTATGCGGCCTCGCTCTCGCACGGTGCCGCGGCCGGCGACATTCCGCAGATCACCGACGGCGCGCAACGCCTGGCGCGCGGCCTCGCCGCGAAGCTGCTGAGCGAGGATGCCGAGCGACACTTCGCCGCCATGCAGTGCTATGCCGAGCCCGAGCTCGACGGCGACGAATGGACGCCCTCGGCGCTGCCGCCGTACCAGGAGGGTTCGCCATGACCGGCTGGCTGCTGCGCCGGCTGCTGCAGGCGCTGCTCGTGGTGGTGGCGATGACGCTGATCGTCTTCGTCGGCCTGCATGCCATCGGCAACCCGATCGACATCCTGATCGGCGAGGACATGAACCAGCAGGAGCGCCTTGCCGCCATCGCCCGGCTCGGGCTCGACCAGCCGCTGTGGCGCCAGTACCTGGCCTTCGTGGACGGCGCGCTGCACGGCAGCCTGGGCCGCAGCTTCGTCTACCAGGAGGACGCGGTGCGCCTCATCCTGCAGCGCCTGCCCGCAACGATGGAGCTGGCCTTCGCGGCGCTGCTGATGGCCATCGTGGTGGGCGTGCCGCTGGGGCTCTTTGCAGGCATGAAGCCCGAGCATCCGGTGTCGCGCACGCTGATGGCGACCAGCATCGTCGGCTTCTCGCTGCCGGCTTTCTGGGTCGCGCTGATGCTCATCATGGTGTTCAGCGTGCAGCTCGGCTGGCTGCCCGCCAGCGGGCGCGGCGCCACGCGCGAGCTGTTCGGCGTGCAGTGGTCCTGGCTCACGCTCGACGGCTGGCAGCACCTGCTGCTGCCGGCGTTCAACCTGGCGCTGTTCAAGATCTCGCTGGTGCTGCGGCTCACGCGGGCCGGGGTGCGCGAGGTGCTGCCGCAGGACTACGTGAAGTTCGCGCGCGCCAAGGGCCTCACGCCCACGCGCGTGGTGCTGATGCATGTGCTGCGCAACACCATGATTCCGCTGGTCACGGTGCTGGGGCTGGAGCTGGGCGCGACCATCGCCTATGCGGTGGTCACCGAGACCATCTTCGCCTGGCCGGGGGCGGGCAAGCTGATTCTGGACAGCATCAACTCGCTCGACCGGCCTGTGGTGGTGGCCTACCTGATGGTGGTGGTGGTGATTTTCGTGACGCTGAACCTCGTCGTCGACCTGCTCTACAAATTGCTCGACCCGCGCGTGCGACTGGAAGGCGCGAAATGAACGCATTGAAAAGCTACGACGAACGCTCGATCTGGTGGCGCGTGGCCGCCGACTTCCTGCGTTCGCGCATCGCCGTCGGGGGGCTGGTGCTGCTCGCCGTCGTGGTGCTGGCCGCGCTGCTCGCGCCCTGGATCACGCCGCAGAACCCCTACGATCTGCTGCAGCTCGACGTGCTCGACGCGCGCCTGCCGCCGGGCTCGCACAGCAGCGAGGGCGGCTACACCTACTGGCTCGGCACCGACGGGCAGGGCCGCGACCTGTACTCGGCCATCGTCTACGGGCTGCGCATCAGCCTGACGGTGGGCGTGGGCTCGGCGCTCATCGCCGCGGTGGTCGGCACGCTGGTCGGGCTGGTGGCGGCCTATGCGGGCGGCAAGGTCGACGCGCTGCTGATGCGGCTGGTCGACCTGCTGCTGTCGTTCCCGACCATCCTGATGGCGCTGATGATCCTGGCCTACGTCGGCAAGGGCGTGGGCAACGTGATGCTCACGCTGGTGCTGCTCGAGTGGGCCTACTACGCGCGCACCGCGCGCGGCCAGGCACTGGTCGAGGCGCGCCGCGAGTACGTGGACGCGGCGCAGGGGCAGGGCATTCCGCGCTGGCGCATCGTCACCGGCCACATCCTGCCGAACTGCCTGCCGCCGCTGCTGGTGATCGGCGCGCTGCAGATCGCGCGCGCCATCACGCTGGAGGCGACGCTGTCGTTCCTGGGGCTGGGCGTGCCGATCACCGAGCCCTCGCTCGGGCTGCTGATCTCCAACGGCTACCAGTACCTGCTGTCCAACGAGTACTGGATCAGCTTCTTCCCCGGCGTCGCCCTGCTGGCCGCCATCGTCGCGATCAACCTGGTGGGCGACCAGTTGCGCGACGTGCTGAACCCGAGGTTGCAGAAATGAGCGCCGTTCCTGTGCAAGACCTTGTGGTGCCGACGCTCGAAGTGCGCAACCTGCAAACGCGCTTCCACACCCGCGCCGGCGTGCTGCCGGTGGTCGACGGCGTGTCGTTCACCCTCGGGCGCGGCAAGGTGCTGGGGCTGGTGGGCGAGTCGGGCTCGGGCAAGTCGGTGACCGGCTTCTCGATCATGGGCCTGGTCGACGCGCCCGGACGGGTCGAGGGCGGGCAGGTGCTGTTCCAGGGCCGCGAGCTCACGCAGCTGCCGGCCACCGAGCGGCGCGAGCTGCGCGGCAACCGCATCGCGATGATCTTCCAGGACCCGATGGCCACGCTCAACCCGGTGCTGCGCGTCGACACGCAGATGATCGAGGCGGTGAAGGCGCACCGGCGCGTGTCCACCGAAGAAGCACGCCGCCATGCGCGCGACACGCTGGGGCGCATGGGCATCTCGAGCCCCGAGGAGCGGCTGCGCGCGTACCCGCACCAGCTGTCGGGCGGCATGCGCCAGCGCGTGGCGATCGCCATCGCGATGCTGCACGGACCCGACCTGATCATCGCGGACGAGCCCACCACGGCGCTGGACGTGACGATCCAGGCGCAGATCCTCTCGGAAGTGCAGAAGCTGGTGCGCGAGACCGGCACCTCGCTGATCTGGATCAGCCACGACCTCTCGGTGGTGGCGAGCCTGGCCGACGAAATTGCCGTGATGTATGCCGGGCGCATCGTCGAACACGGCACGGTGGCCGACGTGCTCGACCATCCTCAGCATCCGTACACACGCGGTCTGATCGACAGCCTGCCGAGCGCCAACGCACGCGGCGCGCGGCTGCGGCAGATCCAGGGCATGACGCCGAGCCTGCTCGACATGCCGGCCGGCTGCGCCTTTGCGCCGCGCTGCCCGCACGCGGACGCCGCCTGCGAGCAGCGGCCCGAGGTGTCGCGCCCCCGGCACGATGCGCCGTGGCACGAGGTGCGCTGCTTTCATCCGCAGCGCGGCAAGCTCGCGCCTGCGGTGCCGGTCGCGTTGCCCGCAACGACGCGCGTGCCGGCGCAGGAACAGGATGTGCCGCTGATCGACCTGCGACAGGTCGCGCAGCGCTTCGGCGCCACGCCGCCGCCCGGCGCGGTGGGCCGCACGCTGCGCAGCATCGGCCTGAGCAAGCCGCCGGTGGTCACGCACGCGGTGGACGGTGTCGACCTGTCGGTGCGGCCCGGCGAGGTGGTCGGGCTGGTCGGCGAATCGGGCTGCGGCAAGTCGACGCTGGGCCGCATTGCCGCGGGCCTGCTCACGCCGACCGAGGGCGAGGTGGTCGTCGGCGGCAAGCCGGTGGCGAGCCTGTCGGCCGAGGAGCAGCTCGCGGCGCGGCTGCGCATCCAGATGGTGTTCCAGGACCCGTATGCGAGCCTGAACCCGCGCCTGCGCGTCTCGCGCATCGTGGGCGAGGCCGCGCTGCTGCACGGGCTGACCGATGCCGCCGGGCAGGACGACTACGTGTGCGCCCAGCTGCGGCGCGCCGGGCTCGACCCCGCGCTGCGCCATCGCTACCCGCACCAGTTCAGCGGCGGCCAGCGCCAGCGCATCGGCATTGCGCGCGCGCTAGCGGTGCAGCCGTCGATGCTGGTGTGCGACGAGGCGGTGGCCGCGCTGGACGTGTCGATCCAGGCACAGATCCTCAACCTCTTCATGGACCTGCGCGACCAGCTCGGGCTGGCCTATCTGTTCATCAGCCACGACCTGGGCGTGATCGAGCACCTGTGCGACCGCGTGGTCGTGATGTACCTGGGCCGCGTGGTGGAAAGCGCGCCGGTGGCCGAGCTGTTCGCACGGCCCGCCCATCCGTACACGCAGGCGCTGCTGGCCGAGATTCCGAGCATCGACGCGCGGCGCACCACCTTCAGCGCCATTCGGGGAGAGATTCCGAGCCCGATCGCGCCGCCTTCGGGCTGCCACTTTCATCCGCGATGTCCGCAGGCGATGCCGCGCTGCCGCACCGAGGTGCCGCAGCTGCGCGGCATCGCGATCCGGCATGCCACGGCCTGCCATCTGTACGACACGAACTGACTTTCTCCGCCTTTACCGCTTACCGCATTCGCCAAAGGATCTTCATGAACCGCCTGCTTCCCATCGTTGCCGCCGCGCTGCTCGCCACCGGCGTCGGTGCCTCGGCCCAGACCCTCTCCATCGGCTTCGCCGACCCGATCTCCTCGGTCGACCCGCAGCTCAACAACCACGCGGGCGACCGTTCGCTCGCGCTGCATTTCTGGGACTCCGTCGTCAACTCGCGCGACGGCGGCAAGCTGGAGCCCGCGCTGGCATCGAGCTGGAAGACGCTCGACGACAAGACCTGGGAGTTCAAGCTGCGCACCGACATCAAGTGGCAGGACGGCACGCCGTTCACGGCCGATGACATCGTGTATTCGTTCCAGCGCGCGCGCAACGTGCCGGGCAGCGTGGCCTCGTATTCGGGTGCGCTGCGCACGGTCGAGTCGGCCACGGCCAAGGACCCGGCCACGCTCATCATCAAGACCAACACGCCCAACCCGATGCTGCCGCTGGAGATCTCGTCGATCTACATCGTGAGCAAGCACGTGGGCGAGAAGTCCAAGACCGAGGACTACAACGCGGGCCGCGCCGTGGTCGGCACGGGCCCCTACAAGTTCGTCTCCTACGTGCCGGGCGACCGCACGGTGTTCGAGCGCAACCCCGGCTACTACGGTCCGAAGGCGGCGTGGGAGAAGGTGAACTACCGCTTCATCAACAACGGCGCGGCGCGCACCGCGGCGCTGCTGGCGGGCGACGTGGACGTGATCGACAAGGTGGCCGTCACCGACGTCGAGAAGCTGCGCAAGGACCCGAAGGTCAGTGTGTACACGTACCCTGGCCTGCGCGTGCTGCTGCTGCAGCCGAGCTTCAAGCCCGGCCCCAACGAGTTCATCACCGACAACGCGGGCAAGCCGCTGGACAAGAACCCGCTGCTCGACGTCAAGGTGCGCCAGGCGCTGTCGCTGTCGATCAACCGCAAGGCCATCGTCGACCGCGTGCTGCAGGGCACCGTGACCGAAGCCAACCAGTGGATGCCCAAGGGCAGCTTCGGCTACAACCCCGACGTCAAGGACATCGCCTACAACCCCGAGCAGGCGAAGAAGCTGCTGGCCGAGGCCGGTTTTCCGCAGGGCTTCCAGATTGCGATCCACGTGCCGGGCGACCGCTACCCGCAGGCGCCCGAGACGGTGCAGGCCGTGGCGCAGTTCTGGACCCGCATCGGCGTGAAGACCAAGGTCGAGGTGGTGCCGTGGGCCGTGTACTCGAGCCGCGCCAACAAGAACGACTTCGCGGTCAGCGTGATCGCCTGGGGCAACGGCACCGGCGAGGCCGGCTACGGCCTGCTGCAGACCCTGACCACGCCCGACGCCAGGCGCGGCCGCGGCTCCAACAACTGGGGCCGCTACAGCAACGAGTCGGTCGACAAGGCGCTGGACGCCGCCACCGTCGAATTCGACGCCAAGCGCCGCGAAACCATCTTCCGCCACGCCGCCAAGCTGGTGACCGACGACGTGGGCCAGATCCCGCTGTACCACTACCAGAACATCTGGGCCGCGAAGAAGGGACTGAAGGTCGAGCCGCTGCTGAGCGACCGCACGACGGCGATGCAGGTCACCAGGCTCAAGTGAGGGCGTGCACGTGCTGAGCATCACGCCGCAAGACGCGCTGATCGACGTGCCGCGGCGTATCGCGGTCGAAGGGCTGGCGCCGGGCGAGCAGATCGAGGTTGCGAGCATCACGGTGCGCGGTGCGGGCGTGCCATGGCGCGCATCGGCGCGTTTCGCGGCCGATGCGCAGGGCACGGTCGACCTGCAACGCGACGCGCCGCTCGCGGGCAGCTACGAGGGCGTGTCGGCGATGGGCCTGGTCTGGTCGCAGGTGCCCGACACGCCGGGCGCGCGCGAGCAGTTCGGCGCCGAGCCGGGCGCCGCGCTGCGCACCGACATCACGGTGCGCCGCCATGGTGATGCGGCCGAAGCGCATGGCGGCTTCGTGCAGCGCCTGGCGGGGGAGGGCGTGACGCGCCGCGAGGTGCGCGAAGAAGGCCTGGTCGGCACGCTCTACCTGCCCGCGGGACCGGGGCCGCATCCGGCCGTGATGATCCTGAACGGCTCCGGCGGCGGCATCAACGAGCCGCGCGCCGCGCTGTACGCCTCGCACGGCTATGCAGCCTTCGCGCTCGCGTACTTCAAGGCGCCGGGCCTGTCGGACTACATCTCGAACACCAGGCTCGAATACTTCGAGACCGCGTTGGCCTGGCTGCATCGCACGTTGCAGCCGGCACAGGGCTTCGTCGCGCTGAGCGGCCAGTCGCGCGGCGGCGAGCTGGTGCTGCTGCTGGGCACGCTGTTTCCGGAATCGGTCTCGGCCGTGGTCGGCTACGTGCCCGGCGCCGTGGTGCACTGCGCGCAGAACGCCTGCGACCCGGCGCTCGGCCGCGAGGGCCCGGCCTGGATCTTCCGGGGGCAGCCGCTGCCGCATGTGTGGGCGCACAACCGCACCGCCACCTGGGCGCCCTGGGACGAAGGCCCGGAGCCGCGCCGCCATGCCGACGCGCTGCTGACCGCGCTGCAGGACCCCGAGGCCGTGGAGCGCGCGCGCATCCAGGTCGAGCGGATCCGCGGCCCGGTGCTGCTGCTGTCCGCCACCGACGACGGCTCGTGGCCCTCCAGCCTTTACAGCCGCATGGTGACCGGACGTCTTGCGCAGTTCGCGCATCCGCACGCGGTGGAGCACCTCGATTTCGAGGGCGCCGGCCATTCGATCCTGTTTCCTTATGTGCCGACCACGCAGCTCGGCTATGCGCATCCGGTGTCGGGCCGGCGCAGCACCTCGGGCGGCACGCCCGCGAACAACGCGCATGCGGACGAGGCCTCCTGGCAGGGCGTGCTGCGCTTCCTGCAGCAGGCCGTGGCCGCACGCAACGCATCCTCCGGAGACACCCACCATGACTGATCCGCATCTTTCTTCAGCCACCGCCGACCTTGTCGATGCGGCCGTGCCGCTGGCCGCCGGCAGCGCCGCCCACGCGGTGCGCCACCAGCGCGACAAGGTGGTGGCGGCTACGCAGGGCAGCTACGAAGCCCTGTTCGACCTGCAGCTGTCGGGCCCGCCGCTGGCCGAGCGGCTGCTGGCCGCCCATGCCATCGCGCGCAGCGCGGGCAGCGCCGCGCTGCAGGCGCACTACCGCGCGCGGCTCGATGCGCTGGCGCCGCTGAGTGCGGCGCAGCAGGCGGCCGCCGACGGTGCACCGGTCGAATCGCTCGGCGGCGACCCGCGCCTGCAGGCAATGCTCGCGTTCACGCGCACGCTCACCGATCGTCCGGTCGAGGGCGACCGCGAAGCGCTGCTGAAGCTGCCCGCCGCCGGGCTGTCGACGCCCGAGGTCGTGGCGCTGGCGCAGCTGATCGCCTTCGTGGCGTACCAGGTGCGCGTGGTCGCGGGCCTGCAGGCGCTGGCCGCGCTGGGCGGCGACAGCGCTGTGCCGGGCGTGGAAGAAAATGCGGCGCCTTTCGTTCACCCGGCCACGCTGCCGCCACCGGGCGAGCCGCTGCGCATCGACGGCTACACCAGCGAGACGCTGGGCTGGAAGGCCTGGTTGCCGGTGATCGACCTGACGCAGGCCTCGGCCGAGCAGGTGCGGGTGCTCGACAGCAGCCATCCGAAGGCGCGCAGCTCCGACTACTACCTGCTGCTGGTGCACCAGCCGCGCATCCTGCAGGAGCGCGCCACGGTGTTCAACGCGATCATGTACGCGCCGGGCGGCCTGTCGCGTGCAGAGCGCGAGCTGGCCAGCGCGGTGGTGTCGCGCGTCAACGGCTGCGTGTACTGCGCCTCGGTGCACGCGCAGCGCTTCGAGCAGCTCGCGCGGCGCAACGACGTGATCGCGCAGGTCTTTACCGACCCGGACACGGCCGGCACCACGGCACGGGAACGCGCCATCGTGCAACTGTCGATCGCGCTCACGCGCGAGCCGGGCGGCTTCGGCGCGGCGCATCTGCATGCCGTGCGCGCCGCCGGTCTCACCCCGCTCGAAATCCTGGACACCGTGCATGCGGTGGCGATCTTCGCGTGGGCCAACCGGCTGATGCTGAACCTGGGCGAGCCGGTGTTTCCTGCGCGCGGCTGAACGGGCGCGGCTGCAGCGCGATCGCGTGCGTGCAGTCACCGGGGGGCAATGGTGGAACGCGTCGCTTAGACGTTTTCCAGATATGGAAGCGGGAACTCGGTCGTTCTCGCTCTCGGCATGCAGACCCAGAATCCGGGTTTCGTGCCGCGTCGCTGCGCATCCAGTTCATCCAGCCCCAAGGAAGGCCCCCATGACCATTCAAGCCATCAACGTTCGCAATCAGTTCAAGGGCAAGGTCCGCGCCATCAACCGCGGCGAGGTGCTTTCGGAAGTCGACGTGGAAACCGCCTGGGGCATCGTGTCCTCGGCCATCACCACGCGCTCGATCGACGAGCTCCAGTTGAAGGTCGGCTCCGATGTGATCGCCTTGGTCAAGGCCACCGAAGTGTCGATCGCCAAGCTCTGAGGGACATGCAGGATGGCAACCGGGTTCGGGTCCGTTTTCTCGGCGGGCTCGTCCGCACGCCGCACCGATGAGCGACACCCTCGTGGAGAGTTTCGGCGTGTCCATACGTCAATTGCGCACCGAGCGCGACTGGTCGCAGGAACAGCTGGCAGCGCTGTCGGACCTCAATCGCTCCTACCTGGGAGAGATCGAAAGAGCGAAGGTGATCGTCTCGCTCGTCACGGTGCGCAAGCTCGCGCAGGCGTTCGGGCTCAGCGTGACGGGCCTGTTTCTTCGCTGCGAGCACATCGAGCAGCAGCGCCTCATACGGCGCATCGATTTGTCGAACTTCAGCCGCTAGCCGCCGGCGATCAAGGCCGCAGGGCACGAGCGCGCGGCAAGCTCGCCGGTCAATCAGCGTGACGGGTGACCTGGAAGTGCGAACCGCTCAGGCGGCCGACAAGGTTCGCGGCCAGGTGGGCGTATGCCGGCTCGATGTAGACCAGGTCCCATCCACGGTCCAGCTTGGCCACCTCGCGCCAGTCCATTTGTTCCTTCAAGGGCATGTCCGAAGGTCGCTGGTCGGGACGCATGGGGTATGGCATCGCGTAGACGCGGCAGTCCGGGTTGCCGGGGGCGATGTAGATAGTTTCTGACCAGACGCGAGATGACATGGGGCTTTTTATGCTTTCGCAGGCAATGTACCGGGCTGGCGTTGCACATTTGTGGCACGAGCGAATGGGACCGCGAGCAAGCTGAGACGGGCGGTGGAAATGCGAATGCCTGCCCATGTATCGGCAGCCGATTGCGCAAGTTGAAGGCGGTGGGTCTGGATCAGGGTAAACACCCGCCCTGCCGCGAGATTCAAAGCCGTCCGGAGGGCCGGTTGGCAGCTCATGACGTTCGAATCGGATGTACCAACTTGTGCGTCGCGCACGATCCCGGCGCGCGCCGCCCTGGTTTTGTGCATATCAGATGTCATGAATCTGGAATACCAGAACAGAGCAGACTTGAATACCAGTGGCACAGGTTGTGCTTGGCATGAAGCATGGCAAGTTCATCCGAGATCGCGCAACGCATCCTTCATTCCGTATTGGCCGGCAAGCTGGGTGCCGGCGACCGGCTTGGCGAACAACCGCTGGCGACGTTGTTCGACTGCAGCCGTACCGTCGTTCGCGAAGCGCTCACTGAATTGGCCGTGCGTGGCCTGGTCGCGTCGAGTGCGCGTCGCGGCTGGTATGTCGTCGAACTGACGGCGGAGCAGGCGCGCCAGGCCTTCGAGGCGCGCGAGGTGATCGAGACCTCCGTGCTGCGCCGCATCAAGGCAGTCTCGCCGGCCATGGTGAAGCGCCTGCGCGCGCATGTCGAGCGGCAAGCGGAATCCATTCGGGACGACGATGCCGGCTTGCGCAGCTTTCTGCTGGGCGACTTCCATGTGTGCCTGGCCGACTGCCTGGGCAACGCAATGCTGTCCGAAGCGCTGCGCGACCTGACAGCCAGAACGATGCTGGTGGCCATGCGCCACCAGTCGCAGCGCGAGGCCACGCGCTCCTGTGCCGAGCACACCCAGATCGTCGAGGCGCTGGAGGCGGGCGACATCGTCCTGGCCGAACAGCGCCTGGGCGAACACCTTGGCAGCTGGGACAGCAAGCTGCGCGTGCCCGCGAGTTCCGACGACCCGCTCGACCAGTTGCGCCAGGCGCTGAAGCCGGTTCAGCCGATTGCCTCGACAACCACCCCGCCTTGCGAACGCGCGATGCCCGCGCGCTCGCCAAGCAGTCCCAAACGCGCCCGCACTCTCTCCACCCTTACCGGAAAGCTCTCATGACCTCTTCTCGCTACATCCGCCGCATGCCTGCACGGCACGTCGTGCGCATCAGCCTGTTCGCCGCCGCCGCACTCACGGCGTTTGCAGGCACCGCCCAGGCGCAGTCCGCGCTTGACAAGGTCATGCAGTCCAAGCTCATCAAGATCGCCATTCCGACCGACTTTCCGCCCTATGGTTCGGTGGGCGCCGACATGCAGCCGCGCGGCCTGGACATCGACATGGCCAGCTACATCGCCGAGAAGCTCGGCGTCAAGGTCGAGCTGGTGCCGGTGAGCACGGCCAACCGCATCGCCTACCTGCAGACAAAAAAGGTCGACCTGGTGATCTCCACCCTCGGCAAGAATCCCGAGCGCGAGAAAGTGATCGACTTCACCGTTGCGTATTCGCCGTTCTTCATCAGCGTGTTCGGCCCGAAGGCCACGGCGGTCAAGGTGCCCGCGGACCTGGCCGGCAAGACCATTGCGGTGACGCGCGGCTCTGTGGACGACCAGGAGCTGACCAAGGTGGCACCCGCTGGCGCCGAGGTTCGCCGCTTCGAGGACAACGCCGGCACCGTGTCGGCCTACGTCTCCAGCCAGACGCAACTGATCGCCACCAGCATCGCCACGGCGGCCAGCATCACGACGCGCAATCCGCAGACGGGCATCGACTACAAGTTCGGCCTCAAGGACTCCCCCAATTTCGTCGGCGTGGCCAAGGGCGAGGAGGCGCTGCGCCAAAAGGTCAACGACATCATCATGCAGGCACGCAAGAGCGGCGAGACAGACAAGCTCTCCGTCAAGTGGCTGGGCAAGCCGGCCGGCGAGCTGCCGCAGTAAGCCCTCCATGACCAAGGCTCCAGCGCTGTGGCGCCTCACGGCCCGCGCCCTCGCGGAGGGCTACCGCGACGGCGCCTTCTCTCCCGTTCACGCCGTGCAGGACTGCCTGGAGCGCATCGAACGATGTGAACCGCACCTGCATGCCATGGCATGCGTGGATGCGCCAGGCGCTCTTGCTGCCGCGCGGGCCAGCGCCGAGCGATGGCGAGATCGCCAGCCCTTGGGTCCCCTGGATGGCGTACCGCTCACCCTCAAGGACAACCTCCATGCGGCAGGCCTGCCGACACGCTGGGGCAGCCGGCTCCTGTCGCGCGCGCCTCGGCCGCTCGACGAGTTGCCGGTGGCGCGTTGCCGGCAAGTGGGACTGGTCGTGCTGGGCAAGACCAGCCTGCCGGAATTCGCCTTGCAGGGCTTCACCATGAGCGCGCTCACCGGCGTGACGCACAACCCGTGGAACACGCGGCTCACGCCCGGGGGTTCTTCCGGTGGTGCCGCGACGTCCGTGGCGGCAGGCTACGCGCCGCTGGCCGTGGCCACGGATGGCGGTGGCTCGATTCGCAGACCGGCCGCCTATTGCGGCGTCGTCGGGTTCAAGCCGTCCGCCGGGCTGGTGCCGCGCGCCGACGGCCTGCCGGATCTCTTTCTGGGGCATGAAGTGGTGGGCGGCCTGGCGCGCAATGTGGCCGATCTGCGGCTGCTGCTGGCCACCCTCTGTGCGCGTGCGCTCGATGCCGCGTGCGAACCGGCCGCACGGCTGCTGTTCCTGCCGCGACTCGGCGCACGGCCGGTGGACAAGCGCCTGATCGCCGCCACGCGCCGCGTTGCCACGCGGCTGGGCGAGATGGGGCACCTCGTCACCGAAGACGCCGGCGCCGAATGGGCCGAACAGGTCCATGCGTTGTGGCCCCGGCTCTCCGCCACCGGGCTGGCCTGGATGCTCGACAAGGCGGACGACTGGCCGGACCTGTTTCCGCGCGAGAACCTCGAAGCGCTGCTCCCTCTTTGCGGCGATGCCGCGCGGGCGCTCTACCGGGACGGTCATGCGTTGTCGGCCACGGCGTTGTTCGAGCTGGCCGAGGCGATGCCGCGGCTGCGGCAGGCGCTTGCCGACGTGTTTGACCGCAATGATTTCATCCTGACGCCGGCCACGGCCGCCCTGCCATGGCCGGCCGACGAGCCGCATCCGCAGCGGATCGACGACATGCCCGTGGGGCCGCGCGCAGACGCGGTCTTCACGCCTTTCGTCAATGCGGCAGGGCTGCCGGCCATCACGTTGCCATGCGGAACGATCGACGGCTTGCCGGTGGCGTTCCAGCTGGTGGGCCCGCGTGGCAGCGATGCACGCCTGCTCGCCATGGCACAGGCATGCGAAGTGCTCGATCCTGTGCTTCACGCTGTCGGCCCTGGGCTACTTGGGCTACCTGGGGCCGGGGCGCTCGCCCGACCGGCGCTCCCGCTGCTCCCGTTCTCTCCAGCTCACCCTGAGGGCGTGCCATGACTCATTGCCTGGTCGTCGACGACGACCCTGAAATCCGCGACGCGCTGCAGGCCCTGCTGCAGCGCTTCGGCATGACGGTCTCGGCGGCCGCAGACGGCCGCGAAACCCGCGCCCGCATGGCCGCGGCAGCCTTCGACGTGGTGGTGCTCGACCTGATGCTGCCGGACGAGAACGGCCTGGCGCTGTGCCGCTGGATCCAGCAGCGCCACGACGTGCCGGTGATCATGCTGACCGCGCACGGCGACCCCGCCAGCCGCGTGCTGGGCCTGGAAACCGGCGCCGACGACTACCTGGGCAAGCCTTTCGAGCCGCGTGAGCTGGTGGCGCGCATCCATGCCGTTCTGCGCCGTGTGCGCAAGGCAGGGCAGCCGTTGAGGCCGGCCGCCGCGCACAGCGCCGCCTTCGACGGCTGGCGCTTCGACCGGGTCCGGCGCGAACTGACCTCGCCCAAGGGCGTGCTGGTGTCGCTGTCGCAGGCCGAGTTCCGCCTGCTGTCGGCCTTCGTCGATCGGCCGGGCCGCGTGCTCACGCGCGACCAGCTCATCGACCTCACCCGGGCGCCGGGCGTGGAGGTGAACGACCGCAGCGTCGATCTCGCCGTCTCGCGCCTGCGCCAGAAGCTCGCGCAATCCGCGAAATCCGCGCAGGGCCCCAGCCTCATCCGCACGCTGCGCGGCGAAGGCTATCTGTTCGACGCACAGGTGCGGCCATGAAGGCGATGCTGCGCGACACGTTGGCCAAGCGGCTGTTTCTCCTGATGTGGGTCGCGCTGGTCGTGAGCCACCTGGCGGGCTACCTGAGCGTGCACGCCATCTATGTGCCGTCGGACCGCGCTTCGTCGTTCGGCGCGGCCTCCGCCTTGCCGAGCTTGCCGCCCACGCCGGGCGTTCCGGACGCGCGTGCCGCGCAAGACGCCGCCCCCTTTGAGGGCGCCGTCCTGCCGCTGCAGGGCCTGCTGCTCGACTACGGCCTTCGCATCGCCGTCATCGCGCTGGCGGCCTGGCTCGGTTCGCGGTGGTTGTCGAAGCCCATGCGCGACCTGGTCGCCGCATCGCAGTCGCTGGGCCACTCGGTGACCGGCGGACGAAGACCCGCGGTGCTCGACGACAGCGGCGGCACGCGCGAGGTCCGCGATGCCGCGCGGGTGTTCAACGCGATGGCGCGCCGGCTGCATGAGCAGTTCAGGACCCGGGACTTGATGGTCGCGGCCATGTCGCACGACCTTCGTACGCCGCTCACCCGGCTGCGCATGCGGCTGGACGCGATGGACGGCGCGTCGAACCCGGCCCTGCGGGAGCGCGCCGTCGACGACATCCGCGAGATGGACCGGCTGATCGACACGGTGCTCGGTGTGTTCCGCGGCGATGTGCTCGGTACGCCCGAGGCCTTGCAGGACACCGACGTGGCGGCCCTGGTGCAGTCGCTGGCCGACGACATGGCGGAGCAGGGGCAGGCGGTGCGCGTGGCGGGGGAATCGCACGGCGGCACTGCCGAGGTGGTGCGTGCCGAGCCCGCGGCGCTGCGCCGGGTGATCGGCAACCTGGTGGGCAATGCAGTGCGCTACGCGGGGGCGGCGGAGCTGTCCGTGCACACCGCACCGCACCAGATCCGCATCGTGGTGGACGACCGCGGGCCGGGCATTCCGCCGGCGCATCTGGAGACGGTGTTCGAGCCCTTTTTCCGGGTGGAGCCGTCGCGCAACCGCGACACGGGCGGCACCGGCCTCGGCCTGCACATCGCGCGCGAGCTGGCGCTCAGGCAGGGCGCGCAGGTGGTGCTGAGCAACCGGCCGGAGGGCGGCCTGCGCGCCGAGGTGGTCTTCGCGCGGCAGTGAAGGCGGCGGTGGTCGATGGGCTTGTGTGTCCGCTTCGACATGATTCGGGTACGCGGTGGACACATTCGCGCCGGAAGATGGATTTTTCACTTCTCTCTCTTCCCGCCCATGGACATGCAGCGACTTCCACCACACCAGGCCGTGCCGCCTGTGTCCGACTTCGAGACCCCATCCGCAGACCATCGATCGACGATCTGGCGCCGGTCCACTTTCTCTGCCGTGCTCGTCGGCCTGTTCGCTCTCGCATCCGCACCGGCGCATGCACTGACGCCGCAGGAGACGTCCAACAAGCAGGTGGTGCTTGCCTTCTACGAGGCGGCCATCAACCAGAAGGACATCGGCGCGGCGCTGGCGTTCATCGGGCCCCGCTACATCCAGCACAACCCGCGGTCGCCGGACGGTGTCGAGGGCCTGAAGGGCTTCATCGGCGGGTACTTGCAAAAGGCCAACCCGGGGCTCAAGGCCGTGGTCCAGCGCGTCGTCGTGGAAGGCGATCTGGTCGTTCTGCACGTGCGCTCGGAGCCGCAGCCGGGTGCGCCTGCCACAGCCATCGTCGATATCTTTCGCCTGGAGAACGGCAAGATCGTCGAGCACTGGGACGTGATGCAGCCGGTTCCCGAAAAGATGCCTCACGGCAACACGATGTTCTGAGCCTTCTCAAGGCTGCTTGACGATGTTGTGCAGCACGAGGGGCCGTCCTTGTCGAGCAGCGCGCCGGCCTGCCCATCGAGCGCGCGCGTCAGGCGGTCAGGGCCGCGATCTGCGCGAGCGCCTGGCCGACGGCGGCTTGGCGGGCCTCCGGACCGAAGGCGATGCCTTCCGCCCGCACGACCGTCACGTCGGTGATTCCGAGGAATGCGAGCAGCCCGACGAGGTAGGTTTCCTGGTGCTCGAGCGCCGCCGCGGGGCTTCCCGCCGAATAGACGCCACCCCGCGAGGATGCGATGAAGGCCTTCTTCTGGTGCAGCAGGCCTTGCGGGCCGTTCGCGGTGTAGCGGAAGGTCTTGCCGGCCAGCGCGATGCGGTCGATCCATGCCTTGAGCGGGGTGGGGATCGTCAGGTTGTACATGGGCGTGCCGACCACCAGGATGTCCGAGGCGAACAGCTCTTCCAGGTAGGCACTGCCTTTGCGCAGGTCGGCGTCAATGGCGGCGTCCGGCTGTGCGCCGCCCTGCAACACGGCCATGTGGGCGGCGGAAAGATGCAGTACCGGGTCGGCCGCCAGGTCGCGATAGGTCACCGCGATGCCCGGGTGCAGGACTTTCTGGCGCGCGACGATTTCGGCCGAGAGCTGGCGGCTCACGGACGCGGGGCCCAGCACGCTGGAATCGAGGTGAAGGAGCTTCATGGCCTGCTTTCGGGGGAGGTTGAAAAGGAAGTCGGTGGCATGCCACCCGCGTCGGGCGAGGTGTTGCGCAAGGTGTCCCGCGAGGTGCCCTGCGCCGTCAGGTCCTTGCGGTAGGTCTCCGGCGTCAGGCTTGCAGTGACCAGGCTCACGATGCCGGCCAGCGCGATGAACACGCCGATGGGCCACAGCGAATCCGCCCACGCCATGAGGCCGGTGGCAATCAGCGGCGCGGTGCCGTTGAAGACGGCGCCGCCCAGCTGGTAGCCGATGGAGGCGCCCGAATAGCGCACCTTGGTGTCGAACAGTTCGGCGAAGTACGCGGACACCGAGCCGTACTGGCCGTAGTTGGCAATGCCGAGGCCCAGCGCCATCGCAAGCCAGAACATGCCGGGAATGCCGGTGTTGATCAGCCAGATGGCCGGAAACACGATGACGATGGCAAAGGCCACGTACGCCATGTACACGCGCTTTCGGCCGAACCTGTCGGACAGCCGCGCCGCCACCGGCACGGAGATGAGCCCGACGGCACCGCCGATCACGTTGCCCAGCACGCTGGTGCTGGTGGAAAAGCCCAGGTGCCCCACGGCATAGGTTGCGCCGAAGAACGAGTAGGTGCTGGAGCCCACGCCGTCGATGCAACGCAGCAGCGCCACGCGAATGATGTTGCCCGGACGGCGCAGCACCTCCATCACCGGCTGGCGCGCCGCGCCGCCTTGCGCCTTCATCTTCTCGAACGCGGGTGACTCGGTGATCTTCAGCCGGATGAACAGGCCCACGCACAGCAGCACCACGCTGAGCAGGAACGGAATGCGCCAGCCCCAGTCCATGAACGCGTCATGCGGCAGCAGCGCAAAGGCCGCGAAGGTGCCGGTGGACAGGATCAGGCCCGCCGGCGCGCCCATGTGGGCGGCGCTGCCGTACAGCCCGCGCTTGCCGGCGGGCGCATGCTCCACGGCCATCAGCACCGCACCGCCCCATTCGCCGCCGACGGCGATGCCTTGCGCGAGCCGCAGCACCAGCAGCGCGATGGGCGCCCAGATGCCGATCTGCGCGTAGGTCGGCAAGAGGCCCACCAGCGTGGTTGCCACGCCCATGATGAGCAGGGTGGCCACCAGCACCGACTTGCGCCCGACGCGGTCCCCGATGTGACCGAAGAACGCGCCGCCGAACGGCCGCGCGAGGTACCCCACCGCGAAGGTGGCGAACGAGATCAGCGTGCCGACCATCGGGTCGTAGTTCGGAAAGAACAACTTGCTGAAAACCACCGCCGACGCAATGCCGTAGAGAAAGAAGTCGTACCATTCGATGGCCGTGCCGATGAAGCTCGCCATGGCCACCGTGCGTACCGATCGCTCGGCCTCGCCCGGACTTGAATTCGCTGCAATGAGGTGCGCCATGAGAGCCTTTTCGGTGTACTTGTCGTGATGGCGGAAAGTCTAGGCAGCACCGGCGCCGCGGCATATTCAGAAGATCATCGCAAGCCATAAAGCCAGCTTATGCCCCTTGCCTTTTCACGGCAGCGACCTTGATCAATCTCAAGCACATCGAGGTCTTCCACGCCATCATGCGCACCGGCTCGGTCACCGGCGCCGCGCGCATGCTCAACGTCACGCAGCCCGCGATCAGCAGCGTGCTCAAGCACCTGGAGAGCCGCCTGCGGATGAAGCTCTTCGACCGCACGGGCGGCAGGCTGCAGCCCACGCCCGAGGCCCACGCGCTGATGCCCGACGTGGCCGGCATCTTCGGCAGGCTGGAGGCCATCGAGCGGCTCACGCAGGACCTGGCGGGCGGGCGCCTGGGCACGCTGTCGATCGCGGCGTCGTCGCCCATCGCCAACGGCCGCCTCGCGCGCCTGGTGGCCGACCTGCTGGCCGAGCGACCGGGCACGCAGATCTCGCTGCAGGCGCTGGCGTCCCCGCTGGTGCTGGACCGGGTCGCCAACCGCGAGGCGGAGATCGGCATCGCCTATGCGCCGGTGATGCACCCCGAGGTCAGCGCCGAGGTGCTGGGCCACAACGAGATCGGCTGCGTCATGCGCAGCGACCATCCGCTCGCGTCGCGCGCCGAAGTGCATGTGCGCGAGCTGGCCGACCACCCGCTCATCACCTACCTGCCGCAGGCGCTGATGCGCCCCTACATCGACCGCGCGTTCCATGAGGCGGGCGTGCTGCCGAACATCGCGGTGCAGGTCGGCCTGTCGATCACCGGCATGGCGCTGGCCTACCAGGGCGCCGGCGTCGCGCTGGTGGAGCTGGAGCTGCTCGACGCGCTGCCGCTGCCCGGGCTGGTGGCACGGCCGCTGCTGCCGCGCATCGAGCTGGAAACGCTGCTCCTGCTGCACAAGACCGCACCGCGCTCGCGCATGCTGGAGCACTTCCTCGCGCAGCTGCGCAGCGCCTTCACGCAGCGCTGAGCGTTCGAGGCGGGTCACCCGCCGGCAATTTTTTCGCAGCTTTCGAACACCGGCCATCAGCCGGGCTTATGGCTGGCCGCTGTTTTTTGATTGGCGTGCAGGCGCACCCGGACACGACACTTTGCCGTCCGCGGGGAGGTCCCCGACGTCAAGGAACTGCCGATGAAGAAGCGCTCTGTCTACGAACCCGAACAAGCCGGCCTGCATTTTCCGCAGCCGCCCACCTTCGCCACGCTGGCCGAGGAGCGCCTGCACCGCAAGCAGCGGCTGGCCGCGGCCTGCCGGGTCTTCGCGCGCTTTCGCTACGAGTACGGCTTTGCCGGCCACATCACGGTGCGGGACCCGGAGCACACCAACCTCTACTGGACCAACCCCTTCGCCATGGATTTCGGCCGCGTGAAGGTCTCGGACCTGCTGCTGGTCGATCACACGGGCACGGTGCGCGAGGGCGCCTGGGCGGTGAACCGCGCGGGCTTCGTGCTGCACGCCGCCATCCACGAGGCCAACCCGCATGTGCTGGCGTCCTGCCACGCCCACACCACCAACGGCATGGCATGGGCCGCGCTGGGCCGCAGGCTCGACCCGATCACCCAGACGGCGGCCAGCTTCTACAGCGACCATGCGCTGATCACCGAGCAGGCCGGGGCCGTGGTGGTGGAGCGCGACGCCGGGCAGGAGGTGGCCGCGGTGTTCGGCCAGAACAAGATCGTCATTCACCAGAACCACGGGCTTTTTTCCGCGGGCCGCGACAGCGTGGACGAAGCGGTGTGGTGGTTCATTGCCGCCGAGCGTGCCTGCGAGATCCAGCTCAAGGCCGAGGCGACCGGGCATCCGCTCAAGCTCATCAGCCCCGAAGCCGCGATGCACTCGTCCACCCACCTGGGCACGCCGTTCTCCGCGTGGCTGCATTTCCAGCCGATCTACGACGCGGTCTGCCGCAGCGATCCCGACCTGTTCGATTGAAGCGGCACCCGCCCACTTCGGCCCACCTTTCTCCATCCACGCACTGCCCTGAGCGCTCCCCATGCAAAAGCCATCGCCACTACAACGCCGACTCCTGCTGACACTGGGTGCAGCGGCACTCGCCCTGCAGGCGGTTCCCGCAGCATTCGCGCAGGTCGGCGGCGGCCGGCCGGTGCGCATCATCGTGCCGTTCACCCCCGGCAGCCAGACCGACGTGGTCGCGCGGCTGATCTCGTGCCCCATGGCCGACTACCTCAAGCAGACGGTGGTGGTCGACAGCGACCTGATCGGCTTCGGGCCCGACAAGCTGACGCTGCTGGGCGTGAGCGGCAAGCAGCGCATCCGCCTGGCGCCGGAGGTGCCGCCGATCGCCGAGTCCGGCCTGCCGGGGTTCGAGTACTTCCTGTGGCAGGGGCTGCTGCTCGAGGCCAGGACGCCGCAACCCGCGGTGGAGCGCATGGCGTCGGCCGTTGCCTATGCCCTGGCCGATCCGGCGGTGGTCAAGGGCTTCCAGGACCTGGGCATCGATGCGATGAAGCTCGACGTGGACGGCTCGCGCCAGTTCATCGCCGACGAGATCGCCAGGACCGCGGCGCTGGTCAAGTCGCGCGGGCTCAAGCTGTCCGAATGAGCATGCGACAGGCCTCGGGCACAGACCTTTGCGAGATGTCGCTGTGCGAGCTGGCGGACGCCTTTCGCCGGCGCGTGCTGTCGCCGGTGGAAGCGATGGAGGCGTACCTGGCCCGGATCGCCAGGCTGGACCCGTCGCTGCACGCCTATGTGGAGGTCTGGTTCGAAGACGCATTGCGGCAGGCCCGGGCCAGTGAGTGCCGCCTGCACGCGGGCCAGCCGTGGGGTGCGCTCGACGGCATTCCGCTTGCGCTCAAGGATCTGTTGCACGTGCGCGGCCGGTTGACCCGCGCCGGCTCGTCGATCCACGACCACAGGCCGCCCCTGGACCATTCGGCCACCGTCGCCTTGCGCCTGCAGGAAGCCGGCGCCATCCTGCTCGGCAAGACCCAGATGGTCGAACTGGCCTACGGCGGCTGGGGCACGAACCAGGGCATGGGCACGCCGCGCAACCCCTGGGACGCCGCCGTGCACCGCGCGCCCGGCGGCAGCAGCAGCGGGTCCGCCGTGGCGGTGGCGGCGGGGCTGGCGGCCGGCGCCATCGGCACCGACACCGGCGGCTCGGTGCGCATTCCGTCGGCGTTCTGCGGACTGACCGGGCTCAAGACCACGGCCGGCCGCGTGAGCCGCCATGGCGTGGACCTGCTCAGCGAAACCCTGGACACCGTGGGCCCGATGGCGTGGACCGCAGAGGATGCGGCGCACCTGCTGCATGCGATGCACGGGCCGGACCCGCGCGATGCGACAACGCTGGGCACCGTGCGGGAGGACTTTCTTCGCGGCCTCGACAGTGGCGTGGCCGGCGTGCGCTTCGCCCTGCTCGCGCAGACGCTGGGCGAAGGCACGGCCGCCCCGGTGCGGCAGGCCGTCGAAGCCGCCTGCGAGGTGCTCCGGTCGCTCGGATGCGTGGAGGCCGGCGGTGCGCTGCCGGCGTTCGACCTGGCGGCGGACCAGGAAGCCTCCGGTGCCATCATTTCCGCGGAGGCCCATGCGCGCCACGGCGAAGCGCTGAGCCGGTGCGCCGCGCCCGGCGACGCGGCTTCGCGCGCGCGGATTCGGCGGGGCGCGCACATCGGGGCAGCGCAGTACCGCGATGCGCTTCTGGCGCGGCAGAGGCGCAGCCACGAGTTCCAGAAGATCTTCGGCCAGCTGGACGTTCTGCTGCTGCCGACGGTGCCGGTCTGCGCCCCGGCACTGGCCACGCTCGACGAAAACGACCCCGCGCCCAGCCGCATGACCCGCTTCGTGGGGTACTACGGCCTGTGCGCCATCGCCTTGCCCGGTGGTTTCAGCGCCGAAGGCCTGCCGGTGTCGGTGCAGCTGGTGGCCGCACCCTTCAACGAGCACTTGCTGCTGCGCCTGGGGGCGGCCTTCCAGCGGGAGACGACGCACCACCGCGCGCGTCCCGTGCCAGCTTTCGTTTCCTGATCCGTGGGGCTCGCATGCACACCCGTGTCGATGAAGAAATCACCTCCAGAAAGCTGGAGACACTGCTCGCGTCGATGGAAGCCGGCGTGTTCCCTCAGAACGTGCGGCTGATTCCGCTTCAGCCTTGCTACCGGATGCACCGGACCCTGGTGCTGGCCTTTCTTCGCACACGGGAGCGCGACCCGAATGGCGGTGTGCCGGCGCGCACACTACGAGCCTGCACGACATCCTGGACCGATCATGCCAATCCGCATCGATGAAGAGATCACCTTCCGCAAGCTCGAGACGCTGATCGCGTTCATGGAAACGGGCAACCTCGCGCGCGCGGCCGAGCGCCTGGACGTGAGCACCGTCAGCGTGCACCGGGCCCTGCATTCGCTGGAGTCCGGGGTGCGCTGCGCGCTGTTCCGCCACGAAGGCCGCAACCTGCATCCGACCGACGCTGCGCATGCGCTGGCCGACGTGGCGCGCGAGGTGCTGCGCACGATGTCCGAAGGCGTGCGCGCCACCCGCGAGCTGGCCGGTTATTCGGCGGACCGCATCCGCATCGGCTCCCTCTATTCGCTGACCATCCGTGCGGTGCCGGCGGCGCTGATCGGCATGAAGATGCGCAAGCCAGAGTTGCAGACCGAACTGGTGCTGGGCTCCAACGCCGAGCTGCTGCACAAGCTGCGCGAAGGCTCTATCGACGCGGCCCTGATGGCGCAGCCCGAGGGCGAGGCCGACGTGGTGTCGGAGCCGCTGTTCGAAGACGACATCCACTTCGCAGCCCCCGCGGGTTCGCGCTACGCAGGCCAGGCGAGCATCGACCTGAGCACCTGCGCCGACGAGAAGTTCGTGAGCCTGAAGGAAGGCTTCGCCACCTACAACGGCTTCGTGGAGGCGTTTCGCATCGCCGGCTTCACGCCCAACGTGGTGATGCAGACCGGCGACATCTTCTCGCTGATGAACCTGGTGAGCGGCGGCATCGGCTGCACGCTGCTGCCGGGGCGCGTGGTGCGCGACGTGTTCTCGCAGACGGTGCAGCTGATTGCGCTGCAGCCCAAGTACCTGATGCGCCAGGCGCTGGGGCTCGCCTTCCTGCGAACGCGCGAGCGCGACCCCAACCTGCTCGCCCTGCTGGCGGTGTGCCGCACCCACAAGGGCGAGATGGCCTGAGGGCCGCCGGTCCCGATCCCGGTCCCGATCCCGGTCCGTTAGGCCGAGGCTAACTTTCCCCGGCAGTGCTTGATTGATTGCGTGGCAATGGGCCGGCAAAGTGGGTGTTCTGGATCGGTTTTCCCCCAACACTTCAAGGACACGTCCCATGACCCACGTCGACATCTTCCGCAACATCCGGTATGCGAAGGCAGACCGTTTCGCACAACCCGAGGTGCAACCGTGGGACGGCGTGCGCCACGCGGCGCGCGGCCCGATCTGTCCGCAGGCGCCATCGCGCCTCGAGATCGTGCAGGGCCCGCTCGCGCCCATGGCGCAGGACGAGCATTGCCATGTGCTGTCGGTGTTCACGCCGGGCACCGCAGGCACCTCTGGCACTGCAGGCAGGAGGCCGGTGATGGTCTTCATCCACGGCGGCGGTTTCGTGACCGGCGGCGGCGAGCTGCCCTGGCACGACGGCGACAAGCTGGCCGCGGAGCAGGGCGTGGTCGTGGTCTCGCTGAGCTACCGGCTCGGCGTTTTCGGCTACCTGCAGTTTCCTTCGGACACCGGGCCCAGCCTCGCAATGGCCGACCAGGTGGCCGCGCTGACATGGATCCAGGCGCACATCGCGGACTTCGGCGGCGACCCGCAGAACGTGACGGTCTTCGGCCAGTCCGCGGGCGGCTTCTCGATCGTCGCGATGCTGGCATGGGGCCACGGCGGGAGCCTGTTTCACCGCGCCATCCTGCACAGCGGGGCCAACGGCATGGCGCGCACGCGTGCCGAGGGCGACAGGATCTCGCGGATGTTCATCGCCGAACTCGGGCAGAACCCCCGAAGCGCGGGCGTCGACGCCATCCTCGCGGCCCAGGGCCGGCTGGCCGCCACGCTGAACCAGCTGGCCGTGTGGGCGCCGATTTCGCCGGACGCACCGATCGGATCGGCCGTCGACATCGCCGCGGGATGGTGCAAGGACGATGCCTTGCCTTTCGTGCTGCTGCAGGCGCACGTCGCGCCGGCGCCGGGCACCGAGACACGCCATGCGGACGCCACCCGCGAAATGAATGGGCTGTTCGAAGGCGGCGCCCGAAGCCTGGCGCGCGACATGAGCGCCCCGGGCAAGCGTGCCTCACTCTTCCGTTTCGACTGGCAGTCACCGGGCACCGGCCTGGGCGCCTGCCATTGCATCGATCTGCCGTTTTTGCTCGGCAGCGCCGATGCGTGGCACGCGGCGCCCGCGCTGGCCGGCGCGAGCTGGGACGACATCGAACCCCTCGGCCAGCGGATGCGCCGCATCTGGGCGGACTTCGCGCGCGGCAACGACGAGGGCCTGCAGGCGGCCGGCGAACCGGTGAAGCTGCTGCCCTGACGGGGCGTTCGGCCGTTGCGGGCCGGCTTCTATTCGCGTGACCCGGCACGCAGGAGCCAGTCGCGCGCACCCTGCAGGGTCTTGAAATCGTCGAGGCTGCGCGCTTCCACGCCCGGGTATGCGCCGGCGACCATCTCGCTGAGTGCGCGCCCCGGGCCGAGTTCGAAGAAGGCGGTGGTGCCGGCTTCGATGCAGGCTTCCAGGCAGGCGGCCCACTGGACAGGGTGCGAGATCTGCAGGGCGAGCTTTTCGGCGCCTTGCGCTGCGTTCAGCACCATCTCGCCGTCGATGCCGCTGAACAGACGCGCGCCGGGACGCGGCGCGTATGCGATGCGGGCGCCGGCCAGCACCCGCCTGAACGCGTCCGTGGCCTGCGCCATCCAGCGTGTGTGCGAAGCCACCTTCACGTCGACGGGCACTGCCCGCGCCGCGCCCTGCGCCAGGGCCTCCGGCGCGATGGCTGTGAGCGCGTCACGCAGGCCGCCCAGCACCCAGGCGTGGCCGGGGTTGACGATGGCCACGGCGGCTTCTCGGTGCGCGCACAGCCGGTCGATGCCGGCCCGGTCCAGCCCCCGCACGAACAGCAGGCCTTGCTCCCCCTGGCGCGCGGCATCCATGGCGTCGGCGCGCGCGGCGGCGAGGTTCAGCGTGTCGTGGCCGTCGATCAGGCCCGCGAGGTGCCACGCGCCCACTTCACCCACGCTGTAGCCGGCGATGCTGCAGCGCGGCGGCAAGGCGTCTTTCAGCGCGGCGGCCGCGCCCAGCGCCTGCAGCGTGCAGAGCAGTTGCGCCGGCCGGTTCGCATGAAGCGCCTCGGGGCCGGCGTCGCGCACCCAGGAGCGCGGGTCGTGGCCGAGCAGGGCGGTGGCATGTGTGAAGAGCCCGGCGGCCTCGGCGGCCTCGCCCGTCAACGCGAACATGTCGGCGTGCTGGCCGCCTTGCCCGGGGCACAGGATGGCGAGCGTCATGGCGCAGGGCGAGGTTCGCAGAGCAGGATGATCGAGATCACGCGCCCGCCCCCGGTTCCAGCGCCATCGCGAAGACGCTCATGGCCAGCAGGTCCGCCGCGCCACCCGGGCTGAGCCGGCGTGCCACGAAGGCGCGATGAACCTGCTCGGCAGCCTGGCGCCAGCCCGGTTGCCCGACACCGCCCGCGGCCAGAAAGGCTTGCGCGCTGCGTTGCGCGAAGCGCAGGCCGGCCGGCCCGCCGCGATGCAGCAGGTTGGTGTCTTCCAGCACGGCGATCAACGCGAAGCAGCACTGCACCCTTGCCGCTTGCGCATCGTCAGGCGCCAGGCGTGCGCCCAGGCGCAAGGCCGGCAGGCCGATGTCGTAGACGCTGGCAAACCCCTGTGCGGCTTCCTGCCTGGCGCCGCCCGCGCCGTAGCGCCGCTTGGCGGCTTCGCCGTGGCTGTCGCTGGGCCGCGGGCCGCCCAGAATGTCCGTCCCCCAGCGCCGCGACACGGTGTCGCCCAGCGACATGCGCGCACCGACACCGCCGCTGTCGCGCAGGCCGGCCGCCGCGCACAGCAGGCCCATGCCGAAGATGGCCCCGCGATGGGTGTTCACGCCGCCCGTCGCGCCCACCATGGCGCATTCGGCGCGCAGGCCGATCTTGCGCAGGGCCGGCATGTCGTGGTTTCGCGCGCCGGCCTCGAAGAGTTCGGCGAAGAAAGGCCGCAGGGCCGACGCGCTGCGCTCGAAAGTGCCGGCGTCCATGTCCGTGTGGCTGCCGGTGTCGACATGGCTCACGAGGCCCGGCTTGGGCCAGGTCCGCACCTCCAGGCGCAGGCTGTGCGCGGCCAGTGCCGCGATGTTCTGCGCAGGCGACGGGATGTGTCCGGCGACTGTGGCTTTCATGGGCAAGCCTCGTCGAATGCGTTGCGCGAACACAAGGCCGGATCGCCGGTGGTCTTGAGCAGCAGCTCGTCGGCGCCGGCGTGCAGCTCGCGCCAGTTGACCCCCGCGCCGTCCGGGCGCACCAGTTCGCCGTCAAGCCGCATCGGTGCTGCCGATTCGATGGCGGCAAGCTCCGCCAGAAAGCCGTCGATGCGCGCCCGGCGGGGCAGCGTCCACGTGAGGTCGATGTCCGAGCCGTGGCCGAGATAGGGAAGGCCGGTCAGCCATTGCCACGCCAGGCTGCCGAAGACACGGGTGTGCACCTCGTGGCGGCCGGCAGCGGCCAGGAGCGCTTGCAGGGTCGGCTGCCAGGCCAGCGGCGCCGACGAGACGACATCGCGCAGGCCGGGAAGGGGCGCGGTCGATGCGACGTCCGCCATCTGCAGCTTCAATGCGATGCGCCGCTTGCCGGCACTGGGGGGCAGGGGCAGCCCGACCGCCAGCCATGACGGCGGCCAGCCGGCTTCGCCGGGCATGCGGCGCCGCACGATGAGCGGCCAGCCGCGCTGCGCCCAGCCTTCCAACAAGGGCTCGCCCGCCAGATCTTCGCGCGACCCCAGCAGCGCGGCCCAGGGGTGCGGATCGACCCGCACCAGCTGGTGCCGCGGCCAGCGCGCGTCAGGGGGCAGGGCGGGCAAGTTCATACACGCGCCTTGCGATCTCCGCCGCCTTGGGGCGGCCGTTGCGTTCCTGGCCGAGGGCATCGCGCAGGTCAGACGCGTCGGTCGCCTGCGCGGCCAGGCCTTGCAGCACTTCGTCGAGCTGGCCGGCGAGCGGACGTTGCGGGTCCAGCATCGAAGCCACGGCGCCGGTCTGCATCAGGTTGTCCAGCCCCGGCGCGAAGACCGGCGTGGACCTGGCTTTTTCCTGCAGCACCTCCAGGGGCAGCTTGGTCACGCGCGCCATGGACGGCAGGTCCATCACCATCGGCTCCGCGCCCGGCAGCGCCACCAGCGTGCGGGTGGACAGCGCGGTGGCGATGAAAGCGCCCGCCGCGGTGTGACCGTAGAGCAGGCCGACGGTCGCATGGCCGCGCGCGTCCGCAAGGTTCAGGCACTTGGCCAGGTGCGCCAGGTATTCGCTCAGCCCCAGCATCTCGTCGCGCTTGCTCATGCGCTGGCTGTCGCTGTCGATCAGCACCAGGATGGGTGTGGTGCCGCCCGCTTCCAGGGTGTCGAGCACCTTGCGCGCGAGCCATGCCGCCTCGTCGATGCCGATGGCAGCCCGGCCGTCGACGCCGACGACCGCGATGTCGGTGCCGTCGGCGCGCCGGCCCGTGCCCGACAGAAGGCCGCCCTCGAGCACCACGTCGTGGCCCTCTGGAAAGAGCGAGGCCAGGATTTCAGCGAGCGTCATGGTGGGGTGCCTCCAGTTGGTGGGCCAGTGCGACGAATTCCTCGAAGGGCATGCCCGGAATGGCCGCGGGCTCGGGCGCGCCCAGCGCCTGCCAGACGTCCAGCGCGTCGGCGCTCGCGCCGAATCGCTCGATGCGCCGCTCCAGGCGGGCTTGTTCCGCCACGAGCGTGGCGAGACTCAGCGCCGTGGCGCCCCTGGCGAGCGCGCCTGTCGCCTCGCGAAAGCTGGCCATGGTGTCGTCCACGAAGCGTTCCGCGCCGCCGATCAGGCGCCTGTGCTTGCCGCCCATGGTGCGCCACACCAGCGCCCGGTCCCTGGCATCGAACTCTTCGACACCGCGGTTGGTCTCGATGACTTCCGGGCCGGACACACTGATGCGGCCCTGCTCGGAGACGGCCAGCGCCGAGCAGCATCCCGCGATCAGGCCGCCGCCGCCATAGCAGCCGGCGCGCCCGCCGACCAGGCCCACCACCGGCACGCCGGCCAGGCGCGCATCCAGCAGGGCCCGGATGATTTCCGCGATCGCGAGTTCGCCCGCGTTGGCTTCTTGCAGGCGCACACCGCCGGTGTCGAACAGGATCAGCACCGGCACCGTGCCGATGTCGCGCGCGGCGCGCAGCAGGCCGGTGAGCTTGGCGCCGTGCACTTCGCCGAAGGCACCGCCCATGAAGCGGCCTTCCTGCGCGGCCACCAGCACCGGCGCGCCGTCGAGTCGGCCGCGGCCGACGACCATGCCGTCGTCGAACTGTTGCGGCAGGTCGAACAGCGGCAGGTGCGGGCTGGTCTCGCGCAGTTCGGGGCCGATGAATTCCTCGAAGCTGCCCGCGTCGAGCAGGCCGTCCAGGCGTTGGCGCGCGGACGCTTCGTACCAACTGGCCGCAACCCGCTGGTCGTCGTTGTGCACCAGGGCGCTCATGACGGGTCTCCTTCCACGGCGCGCACCGCCTGTGCCAGCCGAAGCGCGACGGTGTCGGGGCGGGCACCGCCGTCGTTCACCGACAGCCTCAGCCCGCCCGGCGAACGGCGTTCGACGAAATCCTGGACCACGGCCTGCCAGACCTCGCCGAAGCCCTCGGCCGCGGTGCGGATGTCGACTTCGCATTCGCTGTCGGGAAGCAGCCGCTCCACCAGCACTTCCAGGTTGCCGGAGGCGACCACGCCCACGATGGCCTGGGACCGGGACCCCGCGGCGCGCTGGCGCGCGGCATGTCGAAAATTGAGTTGTTCCATCGCTGTGTTTCCTTACCAGTTTCTGAACCTGGAGGGCGGCGCGTACAGGCCGCCGGACCACTTCACCAGGTCCTTGATGGAGCGCGCCGCGAGCATGCGGCGGTCGGCGTCCATCGGGTCGATACCGAGGTCTTCGGGGCGGCGGATGACCCCGCGCTCGCGCAGGCGCTGCACCATCTTCGCGTCGCGTCGGCGGCCGATCTCGGTGTAGCCGGCAACCCCGCGGATGGCCTGCTCGCGCTCGTCGCGGCTGCGGCACAGCAGCAGGTTGGCAATGCCTTCCTCGGTCACGATGTGGGTCACGTCGTCGCCGTAGACCATCACCGGTGCCAGGTCCAGGCTCAGCTTCTCTGCCAGGCGCAGGGCGTCGAGGTGCTCCACGAAGAGCGGCGCGTTCTTGTCGCCGAAGGTCTCGCCGATCTGCACCACCAGCTTGCGGCCGCGGCGCAGCGCCGGCGGGCTGTCGGGGTCGGCCTCCTTGCCGGCCTGCAGCCAGGGGGCGCTGGGGTGGCGCCGGCCGCGCGCGTCGCTTCCCATGTTGGGTGCGCCGCCGAAGCCCGCCACGCGGTCGGTGGTGACAGTCGAGGAGTTGCCCTGCAGGTCGATCTGCAGCGTGGAGCCGATGAACATGTCGCAGGCATAGAGCCCCGCCGTCTGGCAGAACGCGCGGTTCGATCGCAGCGACCCGTCGGGCCCGGTGAAGTAGATGTTGGGGCGCGCGCGGATGTAGTCGTCCATGCCCACCTCCGAGCCGAAGCTGTGGATCTGCGCCACCCAGCCCGATTCGATGGCCGGAATCAGGGTCGGGTGCGGGTTGAGCGCCCAGTGGCTGGCCACCTTGCCCTTCAGGCCCAGGCGCTCGCCGTAGGTCGGCAGCAAAAGCTCGATGGCCGCCGTGTTGAAGCCGATGCCGTGGTTCAGGCGCTTGACACCGTAGGGCGCGTAGATGCCCTTGATCGCCAGCATGGCGGTGAGGATCTGCGTCTCGGTGATGGCAGCGGGGTCTCGGGTGAACAGCGGCTCCACGTAGAAAGGCTTGCCGCTCTCGACCACGAAGTGCACCCAGTCGGCCGGAATGTCGATGCGCGGCAGCTTGTCGACGATCTCGTTGACCTGCGCGATGACCACGCCGTCCTTGAACGCCGTCGCTTCCACCACGGTGGGCGTGTCTTCGGTGTTGGGCCCGGTGTAGAGGTTGCCTTCGCGGTCCGCGCTCACGGCCGCGATCAGCGCCACCTGCGGCGTGAGGTCGATGAAGTAGCGCGCGAACAGCTCCAGGTAGGTGTGCACCGCGCCGAGCTGGATCTTTCCGCCGAACAGCATTTTGGCGATGCGCCGGGACTGCGGGCCCGAGTAGGCGTAGTCCAGCCGCTTGGCAATGCCGCGCTCGAACACGTCCAGGTGCTCGGGCAGCACCACGCCCGACTGCACCATGTGCAGGTCGTGCACCTTGGCGCTGTCGACGGCCGCCAGCGCGGCGGCCAGCAGCTCGGCCTGTTTCTGGTTGTCGCCTTCCAGGCAGACGCGGTCGCCCGGCTGGAGCACGGCCTCCAGCAAAGCAGTGGCATCGCTGGCCGCGACGTGCTTGCCTTTGGCAAAAGGCGCGCCGGCTTGCAGCCGTGCGTTGCGTGCGCGTTGCGCGGTGTCCCAGGTGGTCATGGACTTTGCTTTCCCGATGACGGCGCCCGGAACACAAGAGGGGGAGAAAGGGCGCCGTGTCTGGGAATCGAAGTTACCCGCCCGGACTCCTGGGATCAATTAAGGACCGCGTGGGATCCTTACGCTGCGCGAAACGATTCACAGAGGGTTGCGAGCAGTCAAGGGTCTATGGAATACGTCAGCGCAGCCGTGCCGCTGAAAAGGCGACTCCGCTCAGAGGCATTGCATGTCACTGTGGCGCGCTTGAAGGCATTCCAGAGGACGGCGTAGCTGCAACCGGTCTTGTCGACAGGGAAGTTGCTCTCGAACATGCAGCGGTCAGCCCCGAACGCTTCGATGCAGGCCTCGAAGCAAGGCCTCCACAGGCTTGCGAGCGTTGCAGAGTCCGCCGGGCGCGCGAGTCGGTCCAAACCGAAGCCCATGCGCGGCATGGCCAGTCCTCCAAGCTTGATTCGCACATTGGGAAGCCGTGCAAGCGCGCGGAGCTGCACAAGCCAGTCATCGAACACTTCCGCGCCCTGGTTGGCCAGGGGTCCGATGCCCAATGGACCGCCACAATGGTTGAGCACCATGAGCGTGTCGGGGCAATTCGCCGCGAGCGAGACCACATCGCCGAGCTGGGTGTGATAGACCCAAAGATCGAGCGACAACCCCATGGCGCCCAGACGGCGTACGCCTTGCTGCACCAAGGCATCACGAAGGACTCCTTCTCGGCCGGCGCCGGCCGGGTGTACCGCAGGGTCTGCATGCCAGGTCGGACGCGCGCGCACGCCACGAAACCGGCCCTTTCCGGCCTCGACGTGCGCCTGAAGAACTGAACTCAGCAGATCACCGAGCGACAAGTCGACCCAGCCCACAATGGCGGCGCAGCATCGGGTGTTCCCGTCGATCTTTGCGCTGGCGTCGGCTTGCGCCGCCGCGAAAGCCGTTTCGCCGACAGGCCGCAATGCGTCGAGGCCATCCGTCCGGTAGTGCGAATGGCAGTCGACGAAGACCGTGGAGCGGATGTTGTGGCCACTCCGAAGGTCTTGCGTCAGTTCCGCATGGAGATACGTCGACGTCGGCAGCACCCACAGATGATGGTGCGCATCCACGATGGGGAGCTCCGGATCGATGATGTCCTCGCGGTGCAACGCCAACCATTCGGCCCTCGGGGTGGCAATGCCCGCATGCGCTCGATGCATCGGATCCCTCTTTTATTACTTGTCGACAGGTAGTTTTCGAGTGCAAAAAAAAGCGCGCGACCTCCACGATCAGCGCGCTGGGACCGCCTTCTTGCGAGCACGTTTGGCCGCAGGCTTGGGAGGAGCCGATGGCGTTCCCGCTTGCGGTGCCTGCCCTGCGGCGGGCCGCTGCGTGAGGGGTTCGCGCGATGTCATGCCCAGCAGCGACATGTCGACAAATTCACTCATCACTTCCTTCACGCTCATCTTGCCCTGAGGCGAATGCCAACGGGTCACGTAGTTCAGCCCGGACAACAGAAAGCGCGTCGTCATGGCCGGGTCCATCTCGCGGAACTCGCCCGTCTCGATTCCTTCGGCGACACAGCGGCGCAGCAGTTTCTCGTAGGAATCCCGCAGATGGAGGGCCACGCCCCTGCGCTCGATTTGCCCCGCCTCTCTGAACGCATTGGCGCCTGCCAGCCAATCTTCCCGATGCTCGTCGAGGAAGTGCGCTGAAGACCGCATGAATGCACGGACGCGCTCTGTGGGCGTGCTGGCTCGCGCGACATCGGCAGCGACCATCTGGACCAGGGCATCCAGCGACCGGATCACCACCCGCTCGTACAACTCGTCCTTGTTCGGGAAGTGGTAGTACAGCGCGGCCTTTGTGATCTTTGCTTCTTCGGCGATGTCGCGAAGCGATGTGGCGTGGAAGCCTCTGTTTGCGAACAGATGGCGCGCGATGCTCAGTAATTGATCTTCGCGGCTGCCGTGGTTCAGCAAGGACTCCGATGGTGTTTTGGCTGGACTTGCGCGGGGTGCCATGACATTGCTTTCGTGAGGACAGAGCCTGCGAGGGTAACTCGGCTCAGTAGCTGGTCAGCGGCTTGCCCGGGTTATCCACGAGGCATGACGCTTGTGTGCCGTTGGATTTTGGCGGTACTATTAACCGGTCGGCAGGTAAAACATGTCGACGGCAGTTAATTTTGCCGCGAAGCGAAGAACGTGAATTCTATGCAATGTGCTAACCGATCGACAGGTAAATGACGATGAGACTGGATCAAAGCGAAGACGACCGCGCATTTCGGCAGGAGGTCCGTCGCTTCTGTGAACAGAGCGTGCCCGATGCGCTGCGCAAGCGCGTGCGTTCGGGCATGCGCGCCACGCCGGCAGGGTTTCGCGAATGGCAGGACGCCCTGTTCCGGCAGGGCTGGGGGGCGCCGACATGGCCGCGCGAACATGGTGGCACGGGCTGGTCGCCGGTGCAGATTCACATCTTCGAGCAGGAGACCGCGGCCGCCGACGCACCGCCTCAGTTCCATCAGGGCCTGGAACTCATCGGCCCGATCATCTTCACCTATGGCACCGCAGAGCAGAAGGCGCGCTACCTGCCGCGCATCCTGTCGGGCGAAGACTGGTGGTGCCAGGGGTACTCGGAGCCGCAAGCCGGCTCCGACCTCGCCGGGTTGCGCACCCGCGCCGTGCGCGACGGGGATCACTACGTGGTCACCGGCCAGAAGCTCTGGACCAGCTATGCCCATACCGCCAACCGGATGTTCTGCCTGGTGCGCACCAGCGACGAGTCGCGCAAGCAAGATGGCATCTCGCTGTTGCTGATCGACATGGACACGCCCGGCATCACCGTGCGGCCCTTCCATACGCTCGACGAGCAGGCGCATGTGTCGGAAGTCTTCCTGGACGAAGCGCGGGTGCCGGTCGGCCAGTTGCTCGGCGAAGAGGGTCGCGGCTGGAGCTATGGCAAGGTGCTGCTGGACCGCGAGCGCGCCTTGACGGCGACCCTGGGCGTTCGGCTCGCCAGGCAGCTGGACCAAGTGCGGGAACTGGCCCGCCGCACGCCCGATGGGGATGGCTGTCTGTACGCGAACGCTGTGTTCCGCGCCAAGCTCGCGCAGCTGGAAATCGAAGTGCAGGCCATCGAACAGATGGGCCTGCGCATGCTCGCAGACAACGTTGCAGGTGTGGAAACGGGGCCGCGTGGCTCCATGCTCAAGCTGCGCTGGTCCGAGCTGCTGCAGCGCGCGACAGAGCTGTGGGTCGAGACCCTGGGCTATGACGCCACCCTCTTTGCCGCGGCGGGCGATGCGCCAGGCACGGTTCCCCTGGACCGATCGGGGCCAATGACGGCCTACCTGCACAGCCGGGTGACCAGCATCTACGGCGGCTCGAACGAGATACAGCGAAACATCATCGCGCGACGCGCACTGGGTCTTTAAGAGATGCACTCCCACTACACCCCCGAGCAACAGATGCTGGCCGACGGCGTGGACCGCTTCGTGCGCGAATACGGACGCTTCGAACAATGGCGCAAGCTCACCGCTGCGGGCACCGCCTGCGACGATGAGAACTGGCGCCGCATGGCAGACATGGGCTGGCTCGCGCTGGCCATTCCCGAGGCGCATGGTGGCTTCGGCGCTTCAGCCGCCGAGACCATGATCGTGGCCGAGGGGCTGGGGCGCGGCCTGCTGCGCGAGCCCTTCGTGAGCACCTGCGTGCTGGCAGTGCGCCTGTTGGCACGCGCGGGGACGGCCGAACAGTGCAAGCTGTTCGAGGGCATCGCGGACGGCAGCGTGCGCATCGCCACCGCGCTGGCCGAGGCCGGCGGCCGCTTCCGTCTGGACAGCGTGACGACGCGCGCTGTGTCGGCGGGCAACGGCTTTCGCCTGAGCGGCGCCAAGTCATGGGTTCCCGACGCCAGCACGGCGCATTGGTTCATCGTGCCTGCGCGAACCGCGCACGCCGAGGGCA
Source organism: Variovorax monticola (assembly GCF_051216855.1). Lineage (NCBI taxonomy): Bacteria > Pseudomonadati > Pseudomonadota > Betaproteobacteria > Burkholderiales > Comamonadaceae > Variovorax > Variovorax monticola. The sequence goes on along the minus strand of NZ_JBPJZP010000001.1, from coordinate 415,617 downwards.
GTGCGAATTCGGGCCTCTCGCTGTTCCTCGTGCCTGCGAATGCGTCGGGCCTGCGGCGAACCGACTTTCGCACTCCCGACCATCAGCACATCGGCCAGCTTCAGCTCGACGGCGTGGAGCTGCCTGCGTCTGCGCTGCTGGGGCCGCTGCACGAAGGGCTCGCACTGCTGGAATACGCCGTCGACCACGCGATCGCGGCGCGCCTGGCCGAAGCCTGCGGTGCGATGGACGCGGTCAGCGAAATGACGCTCGACTACCTCAAGGTACGCAAGCAGTTCGGCACCACGATCGGCAGCTTCCAGGCCTTGCAGCACCGCATGGTCGACATGAGCATTGCCTGCGAAGAGTCGCGCTCCATGCTGCAACTGGCGTTGGACGGGCTGGAAGCACCCCCGGCCGAACGCCAGCGAGCGATTGCTGCCGCCAAGGCACGGGTGGGGCAATGCGGTCTCTACGTAGGCTACCAGGCGGTGCAACTGCATGGCGGCGTGGGAACCAGCGACGAACTCGCGGTGAGCCACTACCTCAAGCGATTGACCATGATCGACACGGCCTACGGCAACGCCGACTTCCAGCGTGACCGCTTCATCGCCTTGACGGATGCGGCGGCCCCGGCCGCGCGCGAGACGCCGGCAGTTTCCGTCCGCGCGGAGCTGAGCGCATGAGCGCCGTCGCTGCGCCCGGCTGGAATCTGGCGGACATCTTCGATGGTGTCGCAGCGTGTGTGCCCTTCGACCGTGCGGCCATCGTGCAGGGCGACAAGACGGTGAGCTGGGGCGAACTCGACGCACGCAGCAATCGCGTTGCGCGCGCCTTGCTCGCGGCCGGCCACGAAGCGGGCGAACGCGTGGGCTTTCTCTCGCGCAACCACCCGGGCTACATCGAGGGCTTCGTCGCCTGCCTCAAGTCTCGCCTGATCCATGTCAACCTCAACTACCGGTACACCGTCGACGAGGTGGCCGGCGTTCTCGAGGACGCCGGCGCGACGGCGTTGCTGTACCAGCAAGAGTTCGCGCCGCTGGTCGCCCTTCTTGCGGCGCGGATGCCGTCGCTGCGCTCGCGCATCTGCCTCGATGGCGAGGGGCAGGGCGAAGCCACGGCCAGCTTCCAGGCCATGGCGGCGGTGGGTGATGCCAGCCCCCTGACGCTGCCGCGCGACGAGCGTGATCCGCTCCTGCTGTACACCGGCGGCACCACGGGCCGGCCCAAGGGCGTGATCTGGCCCGGCAACCACTACCGTGCGTGCCAACTCGAATCGCCGCTGGTGCAGCGACGCCCCGCCGACTTGCGCGAGCATCTCGATATGGTGGCCGGCAACGCCGCACCGGGACGCGTGCTGCCCGCCTGTCCGCTCATGCACGGCGCGGGCATCAGCAGCACGCTGGCCGAGTTGCTCAATGGCGGCACTGCCTTGCTGCTGGCGCATCGCAGTTTCGATCCGCATGAGCTGTGGCAGTTGGCGCAGCGCGAGCGCGCCACGCGGACCCTGATCGTGGGCGACGTGTTCGCCCGCCCGATGCTGGCCGCGCTGGACGAGCAGCCCGGTCGCTACGACCTGTCCTCGCTCAAGGTCATCAGCTCGGCGGGCCTGATGTGGAGCGAAGAGATCAAGGCCGGCTTGTTGCGTCACCTGCCCTCGGTGGTGCTTGCCGACATCTACGGCGCCTCGGAAGCCGCAGGCCTGGGGTATGCCATCACCACCAGGGACCGAGCCACGCCCACGGGCCGTTTCGAGCCGGGCCCGCACACGGTGATGGTGGGGGACGACGGCCGCATCGTGCCCGCAGGCCAGGAGGGCGAGGGTTGGCTTGGGCGCGGCGAACCGCTGCCCGAGGGCTACTTCGGCGACCCGAAGAAGACCGCCGAGGTGTTCCGCACCATCAATGGCGCACGCTACGCCTTGCCGGGCGACCGCGTTCGCCGCCACGCGGATGGCTCCATGCAATTGCTGGGCCGGGGCAGCCTGGTCATCAACTCCGGTGGGGAGAAGATCTACGTGGAAGAGGTCGAAGAGGCCCTGAAGCGCCTGCCGGGTGTGGACGACGTGCTGGTGGTGGGCGTGCCCGACGAGCGCTGGGGCAATGTGATCGTCGCCTTGCTGCGTGCACGTGGCGCATCCGTCGACGCACAGGCCATGCGTTCAGGCCTTGCGCCGCATCTGGCGGGCTACAAGATGCCCAAGCACTTCCTGGTGGTGGAGGACTTGCCACGCGCCGACAGCGGGAAGGGCGACTACCGCGCCGCGCGGGCGTTGGCGGAAAAGTTGTTGGCGGCACCATGAGGCGCACGTTGCTCAAGGCCATTCGCGCAGCCCTCTTGGGAGGCGTGCTTGGCGCGGGCTGGTTGTCCGTGTCGCTTGCCGGCGCGGCGCAGGATGCGTGGCCCAGCAAGCCCATCCGCCTCATCGTGCCCGCGGCGCCGGGCGGCGGCTCCGACACGGTCGGGCGCATCGTGGCCCAGGCCTTGAGCGAGAAGCTGGGCCAACCGGTGATCGTGGACAACCGCGCGGGCGCTGCGGGCACGATGGGCGTGGCGGTCGGGCTGCAAGCGCACGCCGACGGCTACACCTTCATCTGGTGTACGCCCTCGGCGCAGATCATGCCCCCCGGCAGCGTGCGCTACGACCCTGTCAAGGACCTGGTGCCGGTGAGCATGCTGGTGTCGGCCTCCTACCTGCTCGTCGTCGGCAACCAGCAACCCTGGCACACCGTGCGCGAACTGGTCGACGCCGCGCGCGCCAAGCCGGGCAGTGTCAACTACGGCACGGCTGGCACGGGCACCTTCGGCCACTTCATGGCTGCATCTTTCGGCCTTGCCACCGGCAGCGAGTTGACGCCGATTCCCTTCACTGGCGAAGGCCCCGCCGTGGTGGCGCTGATGCGCGGCGACGTGCAGATGGCCTTCATCAGCGGTGCCGGCGCGCTGCCCCAGGTGACATCCGGTCGCATGCGCGCGCTGGGTGTCTCGGCCGCTTTGCCGATGGAGGGCGTGCCGGCGGACATCCCCGCGGTCGCGAGCAGCGTGCCCGGCTTCGACCTGGTGGCCATCAACTACATGGCTGCGCGCGCCGGGACACCGCAAGCCATCGTCGACAAGATGAGCCAGGCCCTCCAGGCCGTGCTGGCGACCCCCGCAGTGCGCGAGCGGGTGCTGGGCCTGGGCGTCTCGCCCATGGGCAGCACGCCGGAGGTGCTTGGCCGCCGTATCGCAGCAGAACGCAAGCGCGTTCAGGAAACGCTCCAGCGCGCAGGCATCGTGCTGCAGTAGAAAAGAAGCGCCGCAGCCACCTTGCGCGGGCAACGATCACCACAAGACAACGAGACAAGATGACCCCTACTTTCACTCAGTGCCAGAGGCTTCGCCGCCGCGACGCGCTGGCCGTTGCGCTGGCCTGCATCGCCCTGCCTGGCGCAGCCTGGGCCTCGGGCCCCGAAGCCTCGTGGCCCACCCGTCCCGTGCGCCTCATCGTTCCTTTTCCTCCGGGCGGCGGCTCAGACGCGGTGGCCCGCATCCTCTCGGCCGCTCTCGCCGAGAAGCTGGGCCAGCCCGTGGTGGTCGACAACAAGCCCGGTGGCGCAGGCACGGTGGGCGTGGGCTACGCCCTGCAGCAGCCGGCGGACGGCTACACCATCGTGTGGTGCACCCCCGCGGCGCAGTACCTCGCGCCCAAGTCGGTGCGGTACGACCCGGTCGCCGATTTCGCACCTGTGAGCCAGACCGTGGCGGCAACCTATCTTCTGGTCGTCGACCCGAAGCTGGACATTCACTCCGTGGCGGACCTCGTGGCGGCGGCCAAGGCCAAGCCCGGGACCATCAACTACGCCACTGCAGGCATCGGCGGGCAGGGGCAGCTGATGGGTGCGTATTTCAACCTGCTGGCCGGCACCGACATGACCATGGTTCCCTTCACCGGTGAAGGCCCGGCGCTGTCGGGCGTGATGGGCAGCCAGGTGCATGTCACCTTCGTCAGCAGTGCGGCGGCGCTGCCCCAGGTCAAGGCGGGAAGACTGCGTGCCATCGGCATGTCTTCGGCTGTTCGCTTGCCCGGAATCCCTGAGAACATCCCACCCATCGCCGCCACCCTTGCGGGCTACGACATGACCGCGATCAACTACATCGCCATGCGCAGCGGCACGCCGAAGCTCATCGTCGAGCGTCTGAGCAAGCTGATCAACGAAGCGCTGGCCACGCCCTCGGTGCACGACCGCATCGCCGCCGTGGGCGTCGTTCCGGTCGGCAGCACGCCCGAGGAACTGGGCCGCCGTGTGGCCGCGGAACGCAGCAAGTGGAGCGAGGTTATGCGCAAGGCGAACATCGTGCTGGAATGACCATGGACGCCGCGAACTCATCTTCTGCTGAAACACGCTGCGCAGTGGTCACGGGTGCCGCGCGAGGCATCGGCCTGGCGATCGCCGAACAGCTTGCGCGCGACGGCCTTCGGGTGGTGGCGACAGACCGCGACGGCGAAGTGGTGCAGGCCCAGGCCGAGCGCCTGCGCGCCGAGGGCCTGGCCGTGCAGGCGGCGCCACTCGACGTGCAGGATCGCGCGGCCGTCAAGGCGCTGTTTGCCGGGCTGCCATCGGTCGAAGTCGTGGTGAACAACGCCGGCGTGGCTTCGGCCATGATCCCGTTTCGCGAGCTCGACGCCGAGCGCCTTCGGCACATGATGGGCGTGAACCTGCTGGGAAGCTTCATCGTCGCGCAGGAGGCCGTGCGCCGCATGCCGTCGGGCGGTCGTGTGGTGCAGATCGCCTCCCGTGGGTACCTGGGGGGCGCGGGCGCCGCGCACTATGTGGCCAGCAAGGCCGCCGTGGTGGGCATGGTGCGCGCCATGGCCATCGAGCTGCGCTGGCGCGGCATCACGGTCAATGCCGTCGCGCCCGGCATGGTCGACACCCGCATGCTCGAGGGCTACACACCCGAGATGCGCCGTGCACTCGAACAGCGCGAGCCTGCGGGCGCCGCGGCCAGTCCCCGCACCATCGCGGACGCGGTGTCGTTCCTGGCCTCCGCGCATGCGGCGCAATGCAATGGCCAGGTGCTCTTTGTCGACGGCGGCAAGAGCGTGGGCATGCCGCCGCTGTGATCGCCGCCGCTTCAAGGTCCCAATTCCTCACTTCCATGTCGTCTACATCTACCGATACCCAAGGCAGCAGGCTGCTGCTCGTCGGCGCCCAGGAGGCGCTTGCCGAGGCGATCCTGCGGCGTCTCGAGCGTGACGGCTTCGACGTGCAGGCGGTTGCCAGCGGCGATGAATCGGCGCTTCAGGCCGCACTGGCCGCACTGGCCGCCACGCCGTCGCTCGATGCGCTCGTGACGCTCACACCCGCCACACGCTCGAACCTTCTGTTCGACGACATCGACGACGCCAGCTTCGCGGCCGCGCTCGACGCCCAGTTGCTGGTCGTCGTCCGCACCGCGCAAGCCGTGTTGCCGCACCTGCGCAAGGGCGCGCAGATCGTGCACGTCGGCTCGCGCGGCCACCAGGGTGCCTGGGGCGGTGTCCACCAGATGGCCGCAAGTGCCGGCCTGGTGGGCATGACACGCTCCATGGCCCTGGAGCTGCAGCCCGAGGGCCTGTGCGTGAACCTGGTGGCCAGCGAGTTCACGGCCGAGCGCCAGGACACGCCGCGCAACCGCGAGGCCGTGGCCCATGCCGTCAGCATGCTGGCCGCGCCGAACAACGGCATCACCGGCCAGTGCCTCGTCATCGACGGCCTCGCATCCATGCGGCTGAGCGAGGCGCGCAGGCCGCACGCCACCCCTTCCTGAAATTCGATAGACCACTGCCCGACAAACCCAAGGAGACCCCATGCAGTACCTGAAACTTGACGTTGAGAACTTCGTCGCCGTGATCACCATCGACGCGCCGCCCGTGAACGCGGTGTCCGCCGGCCTCATGGACGAGATGATCGCGGCCTTCGACCAGATGAGCGACCGCGACGACGTGCGCGTGGTGGTGCTGACCGGCGCCGGAAAGATCTTCTGTGCCGGCGCCGACATCAAGGGCCGCGCCAACAAGACCTTCGAGCCGGGCGAGCGCTGGGCCCATTCGCGCCGCGCGCGCGAACTGAGCTATTCCATCATCGAGTGCAAGAAGCCGGTGATCGCGGCCATCAACGGACCGGCGCTGGGCGCCGGCCTGGGCATCGCAGTGTCCTGCGACATCCTGATGTGTTCCGAAAACGCTTCGCTGGGCCTGCCCGAGGTCGACGTGGGCCTGATGGGCGGTGGCCGGCACGCCATGCGCGTCTGCGGCCATTCGCTGACACGCCGCATGATGCTCACGGGCGACCGCATCAGTGGCGCGGAGCTCTATCGCCGCGGCATCGTCGAAGCCTGCGTGCCGCTCGAGAACCTGATGGCCACCGCGATGGAGATGGCCACGCGCATCGCCGCCAAGAGCCCGGTCGCCAGCCGCACGGCCAAGAATTCGGCCGCCACCATCGAGAACATGACGCTGCGCGACGGCTATCGCTTCGAGCAGAACATGACCGCCGAACTGGGCCAGACCGAGGATTCGCGCGAGGCGATGCGCGCCTTCGCCGAGAAGCGCCCGCCTGTGTTCCAGGGGCGCTGAGGACAAGGCACGGGGCCGCGCTTGCCGCGGCCCCGGTTGCGGCCCTAGTTGGCCAGCATGCCGCCGTCCACGGGCAGTGTCACGCCGTTGATGTAGCTGGCCATCGAGGAGGCCAGGAACACCGCGGGTGCGGCGATCTCGTCGGGCAACCCCATCCGGCCTTGCGGCGTGCGGTGCAGAAAGCCTTCTAGCCTTTGCGGGTCTGCGCGGGTCGCATCTGTCATCGCCGTTTCGATCACGCCCGGGGCGATGGCGTTGACACGGATTCCGTCTGGCCCCAGGTCCACGGCCATGCTCTGCGTGAGCATCTTCACCGCGCCCTTGGAGCTCGAGTAGCCGATGCAGCCGCCCTGCGCAATGAAGGCGGCACCCGAGGCGATGTTGATCACGTTGCCGCGCGTCTGGCGCAATGCCGGCAGGAACGCGTGCAGCACATTGAAGCCGCCCATCACGTTGACGTCGAAAACCTTGCGCAGCTTGCTGTGCACCTCGGGCGAATCGATGCCTGAGCGGATCAGGATGCCGGCGTTGTTGACCAGCGTGTCGACCGGCCCGATCTCGCGGCCGACGCGTTCGGCCAGGGCCGCGCACGCAGGCACGTCGGTGATGTCGAGCGCAAAGGACCATGCCTGGCCGCCCGCGTCATGGATGCTGCGCGCCGTGGCGACACAGTCGTCGGCCCGCAGGTCGACCATCACCACGCGCGCGCCGGCCTGGGCGTAGTGCAGTGCGATGGCCCGACCGATGCCGGCGGCGGCGCCGGTGACCAGTGCCAGGCGGCCTTCGAGGAGCCGTTCGTTGCTTGAAAGAATGTTCATGGCGGTGTTTCCGGTTCTCAAGGTGCGGTGTTGCGGCCCGTGCGCCGCGCCAGGAACGCATTGATTTCGCCGACGATGCCGCGGCGGAACAGCATCACCACCAGCACGAAGACCACGCCCTGCACGATCAGCACGGCCTCGGCGATGGACGACAGCGAGTTGGCCATGGTGACCACCACGATGGCGCCGGCCACGGGCCCCAGAAGGGTCTGCAGCCCGCCCACGATGCCCATCAGCAAGGCCTCGCCGGAGGTGACCCAGCTCACGTCGGTGAGCGTCGCGATCTGGAACACGATGCTCTTCATGCCGCCGGCCAGGCCGGCCAGCGCCGCGGACAGCGTGAATGCCAGCAGCTTGTAGCGGTTCACGCGGTAGCCCAGCGAGATGGCCCGCGGCTCGTTGTCCCGGATGGCCGTGAGCACCTGGCCGAAAGGCGAATGGACGATGCGCCAGACCAGCCAGAAGGCCGCGACCACCGTCAGCATGACGACGTAGTAGAGCGTCATGTTGTTCGAGAGGTCGACGACCCCGAGCAGGTGGCCGCGCGGCACGCTCTGGATGCCGTCCTCGCCGCCCGTGAAAGGCGCGCGCAGCGCGATGAAATACACCAGCTGTGCGCTGGCCAGCGTGATCATCGAGAAGGCGATGCCCGCACGGCGAATGGCCAGCAAGCCGGTGATGGCACCGATCGACGCGGCCACGGCCACGCCGAACAGGACGCCCAACGCCGGGTCGAGGCCCCAGACCTTCACGGCATGCGCCGCGCCATAGGCCGCCGAGCCGAAGAACATGGCGTGGCCGAACGAGAGCAGTCCGACATAGCCCACGAGAAGGTTCAGCGAAGCGGCCAGCAGCGCAAAGCACAGCAGCTTCATGAGAAAAATCGGGTAGGCCACCCAAGGAGCCGCCAGCAGGATGAGGGCGCCGACCGCCAGAAGCAGGCACCGATGGCGCACGAGTCGGGACGAGGTTTCCGTCATGGGAGATTCTCCTGAGAATTTGTCATCTGGTGCTGCCGAAGAGCCCGTTGGGGCGCACCGCCAGCGTGAGCAGCATGATCACGAACACGACCATGCCGGCACCGTCCGGGTAGACCACCTTGGTGATGCCTTCGATCACCCCGAGCGCGAAGCCCGCCACGATGGCGCCCACGATGGAGCCCATGCCACCGATCACCACGACGGCAAACACCACGATGATGAGTTGCGAGCCCATGAGCGGATTGACCTGGTAGATGGGCGCGGCCATCACGCCGCTCAGCCCGGCCAGCGCCACGCCCAACCCGTAGGTCAGCATCAGCATGCGCGGAACCCGGACACCGAAGGTGCGCACGAGGTTCGGGTTTTCCGTGGCGGCACGCAGGTACGAGCCGAGCTTGGTGCGTTCGATCACGAACCAGGTGACAAGGCAGACGCCCAGCGAGGCCGCGATCACCCAGATCCGGTACCAGGGGAAAAAGGCCATCTCGGTGTCCAGCCCGCCCGCGATGGGGTTGGGGTAGGGCTGGCCCGTGGCGCCGAACTTGTAGCGGAAGCTCCCTTCGAGGATCATCGCGAAGCCGAAGGTCAGCAGCAGTGCGTAGACGTGATCGAGGTGGTAGAGCCTGCGCAGCAGCAAGCGCTCCAGCGCGATGCCTGAAAGACCCACGAGCAGCGGCGCCAGCACCAGCGCCCACCAATAGTTGAGGCCCAGGTACTCCAGCATCCCCCACGCCACGAATGCGCCGAGCATGTACTGTGCGCCGTGCGCGAAGTTCACCACGCGCAGCAGGCCGAAGATGATGGCCAGGCCCAGGCTCATGAGCGCATAGAGCGAGCCGTTGATCATGCCGACCAGCAGCTGCCCTGAAATGGCGGCCATGGGGTATCCGAACAAGGTGTCGGGCATCGTCGTTGTCTCCAGGAATTCGTTCTTTTTCGTCGATGGCCGGCGCTCAGACGCCCAGCAGGGCCTCGATGCGCGCGCGGTCGTTTGCAATGGCCTGGCGGTCGAAGTGCTCGATCACGCGGCCTTCCTCGACCACGTAGAACCTGTCGCCGACGCCCGAGGCGAAGCGAAAGTTCTGCTCCACCATGAGGACCGTGAAGCCGCGCTGGCGCAGCGCGGCAATGGCCTCGCCGATTTTGTCGATGATCACCGGCGCCAGGCCCTCGGTGCATTCATCGAGCAGCAGCAGCTTGGCGCCGGTGCGCAGGATGCGGCCGATCGCGAGCATTTGCTGCTCACCGCCGGACAGCCGCGTGCCCGGGCTGCGGCGGCGCAGCTTCAGGTTGGGGAAGAGCGCGTAGACCTCGTCCACCGTCATGCCGCCGGGCATCAGCACGGGTGGCAGCAGCAGGTTCTCTTCCACATCCAGGCTTGCGAAGATGCCGCGCTCCTCGGGGCAGTAGGCAACGCCCAGGCGGGCGATGTCTTCGGGTGCCATGCCGGCCGTGGAACGGCCATTCACCGCGATGTGGCCCTGGCGCTTCGCGAGCAGCCCCACGACGGCGCGAAGCGTCGTGGTCTTGCCGGCACCGTTGCGCCCGAGCAGGCAGACCACTTCGCCGGGATGCACCACGAAGTCGATGCCGTGCAGCGCCTGCGTCTCGCCGTAGTGGCCGGTGAGGCCGCGAATTTCCAGGCAGGGCCGGTTGTCGTTCTCAGGCATGCGCGCCTCCCCCGACATAGGCTTCCCGCACGCGGGGGTCCGCGGACACCTGCTCGTAGCTGCCTTCGGCCAGAACTTCGCCGGCTTGCAGAACCGTGATGCGGTCGCACAGTTCGGCCACGACCTTCATGTTGTGTTCGACCATCAGGACCGTGCGCTGCCGCGCCACTTCGGCAATGAGGCGCGTGACCGGGCCGATGTCCTCGTGGCCCAGGCCCGCCATCGGCTCGTCGAGCAGAATCATTTCGGGCTCCAGGGCCAGCGTGGTCGCCAGCTCGAGCGCGCGCTTGCGGCCGTAGGACAGATCGGCCGCCGCCTCGCGCTCGTAGCGTTCCAGGTTCACCGAAGCGAGCAGGTCCCTCGCGCGCGGCGTGTGGCGGTCCAGGACCTTGTCGCTGCGCCAGAAGGCGAAGGTGCCGCCGGCCCGGCGCTGCAGCGCCACGCGGACGTTGTCCAGCACGCTCATGTGTCCGAACACGGCCGAGATCTGGAACGAGCGGACCATGCCGCTGGCCGCCACGCCGGCCGGATCGCTGCATGTGATGTCGCGGCCGTTGTAGTGGATGCGGCCCGCGCTCGCGGGAATGGACCTGGTCAGCAGGTTGAAGCAGGTGGTCTTGCCGGCCCCGTTGGGGCCGATCAGCGCATGAATGCTGTGGCGCCTGATCGCCAGCGAGACGTTGCGCACCGCGTGGAAGCCCATGAACTGCTTGCTCAGTCCGTCGGTGCGCAGGATCACGTCGACGACTGCAGGGCCGGGGCCGGTGGTGGTGGTCACGTGATTCCTTCGTCGTCGAACAGCACTTCGGGCAGGCCATGCACGCCCAGGCCGTGGATGGCGAAGACGGCGCCCGCATCGGGGTGCTCGCTTCTCATGAGGTTGCCGCTGTTGCTGATGCTGGTGACATACAGCACATCCAGCGCAGGCCCACCGAAGCAGGGGCAGGTGGGAAAGGGCGTGGGAACGTCGACCAGGCGCAGCAGCTGTCCTTCGGGCGTGAAGCAGCCGACCTTTCCCGCCTGAACCAGGGCCACCCAGAGGTTGCCGTCCGCGTCGACCGTGGTGCCGTCGGGCGCCGATCCATGGGACCGCGTGTTGAACAGCGCCCGGCGCGGACCTGTGGCGCCGGTCGCCGGGTCGTAGTCCACCGCGCTCACTTCGTCGCTGAAGCTGTCGGCGTGATACAGCGTGCGGCCGTCGGGGCTGAAACAGGTGGCGTTGGCAAGCGCGATGCCATCGAAAAGCACTGTCGCGCTGCCGTCGCGTTCGAGGCGGTAATAGGCGCCGTCGCGGTCGTGGCGTCCCATGACCATGGAGCCGGCCACAAAGCGGCCCTGGCGGTCGGTGCGGCCGTCGTTCATCCGCATCGAAGGCCCCTTGTGCTGCACTTCGGCGAGGCGGCGCGTCGCGCCGCTGCCCAGGTCCAGGAGGTGGAATCCGTCTTCGAGCGACAACACCAGGCGTCCACGCTTCGTCAGCGCGATCGAGCCGATGTCGCTGGTCGCGGCCCACTCGACGCGTGCGTCGCCACGCAGGCGGTGCACCTTGCGTGCCTTCGAATCGATCCAGTACAGCGCCTGCTCGCGGGGATCCCACAAAGGGCATTCCCCCAGGCGATCGCGATGGGCGCCCAGGATCTCGATGCGGGGAGATGTCTCGTTCATGAGGTGGTGCTCCTTGCCATTTCTGCATTGCGAAGTGCATTGGCCGCCGCTGCGCGGCGCGACAGGTGCACGCGGTAGGGCTGGGGCCACGTGGCGTAGTCCTGGTTCTGGCCCAGGGCCGCTTCGGCATGCAGCGCCCAGTTGGGGTTGTAGAGGGCTTCACGGCCCACGGCGATCAGGTCGGCCTGTTGCGCCTGGAGATAGCCCTCCGCCGTGCGGGGATCGATCACCAGGCCGACGCCCATGACCTGAAGGCCCGTGGCCGATCGAAGCCGGCCCGCCAGTTCCGCGCGGAACGTCAGGCTGTCGGACACCGAGCGGCCCTGGGTGGGGTAGCTCGAGATTCCGCCGCCGGAGGAGCAGTCGACCACGTCGACGCCGCGATCCTTCAAGCCGCGCAGCAGGTCGACCATGTCCTCGAATTCCAGTCCGCCGTCGACCACGTCCGCCAGGGACACCCGCCAGAAAAGCGGACGGTCGTCGGGCCACTCGCGGCGAACGGCCTCGGCGACTTCGAGCGCGAACCGCTGGCGGTCCAGCCCGAAGCGGTCCGTGCGCTGGTTGGCGACGGGCGATAGAAATTGATGGATCAGGTAACCGTGAGCGCCGTGTACCTCCAGCGCTTCGAAGCCGGCCTCCCGTGCGCGCCGCGCGGCGTCGGCCCAGCTTCGTACCAGCGCTTCGACCTCGTCCGTGTCGGGGGCCTGCGGCGTGGGCCAGGCAGGGCCAACGCGCAACGGGCTGGGGCCTATCGCTTGCCAGGGCGGCTCACCGAGCGCGGCATCGGCCGCGGTCAGAGGCCCGTTCCCGTTCCACCACTTCTGCGTGCTGGCCTTGCGGCCGGTGTGGCCGAGCTGGATCGCGGGCACCGCGCCGCCTTGGCGCAGTACGTCGGCGATGCGCGCCAAGGGGCCGATCTGTTCGTCGTTCCACAGGCCGATGTCCCCATGGTTGTTGCGTCCACGCGCTTCCACGGCGGTGGACTCGACGAACACGATGCCGGCGCCGCCCATCGCGAAACGTGCGAGATGGGCCAGGTGCCAGTCCGTGGCCATGCCGTCCACGCCACTGGACTGCTGCATCGGCGGAATGACCACCCGGTTGCGCGCACGCATGCCGCGCAACGTGCAGGGAGTGAAGAGTTGTGCCATGGCGGGTGCGGCGCGGCTCACTTCTTCGTCACGAAATCGCAGCCGCCTTCGGCCAGCGGGCGAAAGATCTGTTCGGCCGGGATCGGCGCACCGACCTTGTAGAAGTCGTACTTGTACTTGGACTCGGCGGGCGACTTGACCTCCACGGGGTAGACCACGCGCATGACCTGGCCGTCCTCGCGGATCGGCGCGTTCAGCGTCATGAAGTCGTTCACGCGGGTGGCCTTCATCCTGGCGATCACCGCGGGCCCTGCGTCGGTGCCGGTTTCCTTCACCGCCTTGAGATAGTGCGCCACGGCGCTGTAGACGCCCGCATTGGTGTACGTGGGGGGAACGCCGCCGTTGCTGCGCGCCATGAAGCGCTTGCTCCAGGCGCGCGTGGCCTCGTTCTGGTCCCAATAGAACGGCACGGTGATGTTCAGCCCTCGCGCCACGTCCAGGCCCATGGCCGTCACGCTGTTGATGGTCATGCCGAAGACGCTGAGCGTCTGCCCACCGCGTGTGATGCGGAATTCAGCGGCCTGCTTGAGCGCGTTGGACAGGTCCAGGCCCGCGTTCAGGATCACGATTCCCTTGGCACCGCTCGATTGGGCCTGCAACAGGTAGGACGAATAGTCGGTGGCGCCCAGCGGATGCTTCACCGATCCGACGACGCGGCCGCCCGCGGCCTGGATGAAGCGCGTGGCTTCGCTCTGCATGGCGGCGCCGAAGGCGTAGTCCACCGTGATGAAGTAGAAGTCCTTGATGCCCTTGTCGATCAGCAGTTGCACGCCGGCCTTGGGCAGCGCGTAGCTGTCGTTGAGGAACTGGATGCTCATGGGCGAGCAGGACTTGCCGGTGAACTCGGAGGAGATCGAGCCTGAGATCAGATAGGGCTTCTGCTTTTCCTTCATGAGTGTCTGCACGCCCAGCGCGATCGACGATGCGGAGCCACCCACGATGGTGTCGACCTTGTCCGAATCGATCCATTTGCGCGCGGCGGCCAGCCCCACGTCGGGCTTGTTCTGGTCGTCTGCCGACACCAGCTCGACGGCCTTGCCGTTGACCTTGCCGCCGAAGTCCTCGATGGCCATGCGCGCGGCCAGGATCGAGCCCGACCCACCCGCGCCGGAGTAGGGCCCGCTGGCGTCGTTCATGACGCCGATGCGCACCACGTCGTCCGAGATCTGTGCGTGCGCTGCACCCGCTGCGAGAGCGAGCGCCACGGCCGCGACCCGCAAGCAAGGGCGGCACCTGGAATTGATCTGTAGCTTCATGTCTGTCTCCTGGCTCTTTTTGATGGAATTACTTCTTGACGAACTCGCAGCCGCCTTCGGCGAGCGGTCGGAATATCTGCTCCGCGGGAATGGCCGGGCCGAGCTTGTAGAAGTCGTACCTGGCCTTGGACTCGGCCGGCGTCTTGACCTGCACGGGGTAGACCACGCGCATGACCTGGCCGTCCTCGCGGATCGGAGCGTTCTGCGTCATGAAGTCGTTGACGCGCGTGGCTTTCATCCGGGCCACGACCCTGGGGCCGTCGTCGGTGCCGGCTTCCTTCACGGCCTTCAGGTAGTGATTGACTGCGCTGTAGACGCTGGCCTGGATGTAGGTCGGCACAGCGCCGCCGTTGCTGCGCTCCATGAAGCGCTTGCTCCATGCGCGCGTGGCCTCGTTCTGGTCCCAGTAGAAGGGCACGGTGATGTTCAGCCCTTGCGCCACGTCCAGTCCCATGGCCGTCACGCTGTTGATGGTCATGCCGAAGACGCTGAGCGTCTGACCCCCGCGCGTGATGCGGAATTCAGCAGCCTGCTTGAGCGAGTTCGACAGGTCCAGGCCTGCGTTCAGGATCACGATCGCCTTGGCGCCGCTGGCCTGCGCCTGCAACAGGTAGGACGAATAGTCGGTCGCGCCCAGCGGGTGCTTGACCGATCCCACCACCCGGCCGCCCGCGGCCTGGATGAAACGCGCGGCCTCGGCCTGCAGCGCGGCGCCGAAGGCGTAATCGACGGTGATGAAGTAGAAGTCCTTGATGCCCTTGTCGATCAGCAACTGCACGCCGGCCTTGGGCAGCGCGTAGCTGTCGTTGAGAAACTGCACGCTCATCGGCGAGCAGGCCTTGCCCGTGAAGTCGGACGAGATCGTGCCCGCGAGCAGATACGGCTTTTGCTTCTCCTTCATCAGGGTCTGCACGCCGAAGGCGATGGACGTGGCCGAACCGCCCACGATGGTGTCGATCTTCTCGGTGTCGAGCCATTTGCGTGCGGCGTTCAGGCCGACGTCGGGCTTGTTCTGGTCGTCCGCCGTGATCAGCTCGATGGCCTTGCCGTTGACCTTGCCGCCGAAGTCCTCGATCGCCATGCGTGCCGCCAGCACCGAGCCCGGTCCGCCGTTGCCCGAGTAGGGGCCGCTCATGTCGTTCATGATGCCGATGCGCACCACGTCGTCCGAGATCTGGGCCTGGGCTGCGCCGGTGGCCAAGGCCAGCGCCATGGCTGCGAGGCCTGCGCGCAGGCCGGTTGCGAAAGTCGCCTTGCTCTTCATGTCTGTCTCCGATGTCTTTTGAGTTGAGGAAGAGGGCGCCGAGCCCGCGTGTTGCCGACGCTCAGGCTCTGGGGTTGCCCGAAGGCAGGGCCAGGATCTGCTTGGCCAGGATGTTTCGCTGGATCTCGTTGGAGCCGCCGAAGATCGCGGGCATGCGCGAGTCCAGGTACTGGCCCATCACGTCGATCGCCATGCCGTCGATCACCACGTCGTCCCTCTGCGCGCCCTGGTCGCCCGCGAACTGCACGAGTTCGTCGGCAATGCGCTGGTAGGTCTCGGTGCCCCAGACCTTGAGATAGGAAACGTCGGGACCGAGCTCCTCGCCGCCACTCAGCAGGCCCATGAAGCGCTCGAAGGCGGCCTTCAGGTCCCGCACGTCCAGCACCAGCTGCGCATAGCGGTCGCGGAAGTCGGCCTGGTCCAGCGCCTGCGTGGCGTGTGCGAGGCGGTCGAGCTGTGCCAGCGCACCTTCGCACTGCCGGGGCGTGCCGAAGAAGATGCGCTCCTCGCGCAGGAACGAGTTGGCAACGTTCCAGCCGTCGTCGATGCGGCCCACCACGTTGGCGACGGGCACGCGCACGTCGTCGAAGAAGACTTCGCTGAACTCGCCTTCGCCCTTGAGGTTGACGATGGGGCGCACCTTCACGCCGGGCGTCTTGAGGTCGATCAGCAGGAAGGTGATGCCGCGTTGCTTCGCGCCTTCGACCTTGCTGGTGCGCACCAGCGCGAACATCCAGTCGGCGCCGGGGCCCAGCGTGGTCCAGATCTTCTGGCCGTTCACGATCAGGTCGTCGCCCTCGCGGTCGGCCCGCGTGCGCAGGTTGGCAAGGTCCGAGCCCGCATTGGGCTCGGAGTAACCCTGGCACCACATCACCTCGCCACTGAGCACGCGCGGCAGGTGATGGCCGATCTGCTCGGGCGTACCGTGCATCAGCAGGAGCTTGCCGATGGCCAGGCCATGGTCGGGGATGCGCGCGCATCCGTGGCGCGCCATCTCTTCCGCGTAGATCACCTGCTTGGTGGGTGACAGGCCCATGCCGCCGTGCGACTTGGGCCAGGAAGGCGCGAGCCACCCTCTTTTGGACAGCGACTGGTACCAGTCCGAGATGTCAGCGTAGTAGGCGCGCTTTTTCATGAAGCGCTTCTCGGGCGGATAGTTGGCGGCGATCCAGCCGGCCAGCACACGACGAAATTCGGCATCGGGAAGTTGGTCGACGGCTCCACCGTCGGCAAGTTCCTCGGCGGTGCTGGTGCCGGCCTGGTGCACGCGGCCCGTCTTCTGCAACTCCTGCAGAAACTGGCCGCGTTGCCACAGCGGATTGCCCAGCCAGGCCGACAGCGTGAGTGCGCGCTTGAGGCACAGACCGATGTCCGTTTCATCGGCAATGCCCATGCCGCCATGCAGGTGGATGGCCGCCTTGCCGACCATCAGCGCTGCGCTGCCGGCGCGTGCGCGCGCAGCGCGCAGCGACTGGATGCGCTGCGCCGGGTCCTTTGCTTCCCGCCAGTCCAGCAGTGCATTTTCTGCCGATGCGCGCGCGAGCTTGCACTGCATCCACATGTCCACCATGCGGTGCTGCAGCACCTGAAACGACGCGATGGGCTTGCCGAACTGGATGCGCTGCGAGGTGTACGCCACCGTGTCCGCGAGCGCACGTTCGGCCACGCCCACCAGTTCGAAGGCCGATGCCAGTCGCGCGAGTTCGATCGCCTGAGCCACCGCCGCCTGCACGGCCGGGCCCTGTGCGATGAGGGCGTCGGCAGGCAGCGTGAGGCCGGCGAAGTCCAGCTCACCGAAGTCCGTGCCGTCCACGGTGCGCGTGCTCTGCACTTTCGGCCCCTGGGCGTTGGCGGCAATCCAGAACAAAGCGGGGATGCCCTGTTGCAGCGCGTAGACCAGAAAGCCGTCGGCCGCGCCGGCGAGCGGCACGAAGCGCTTTGTCGCGCCGCTCAACTGCCAACCCTGCTCTTGCCGATGCGCCTGCAGCAGGCTGCTGTCGACGTCCAGCACGCCGGGTCTTTCCTGCCAGGCCAGCGCCACGAGCGTGTCGCCTGCGACAACCTCCGCGAGCAGCCTCTTGGCGGCATGGCATTCGGCCGCGAGCGGCAACAGGCACTGCACCACCAGCAAGCTGCTGGCCACGAAGGGTTCGGGCGCGAGGGCTCGGCCGAGCTCGCAGGCGATCAGCGTGGCTTCGGCCAGGCCCAGGCCGTGGCCGCCGAGTGCTTCGGGAACGAGCACGCCGTGCCAGCCGGCTTGGGCCATGGCGCGCCAGACCGCGCGGTCCAGCGGCACTGGCTGGTCGCGCAGCAGGCGAATGCGAGCGGGCGCCGGCTGGCGTTGGTTGAATTCCTGCACGCTGTCGCGCAGCATGCTCTGGGTTTCGTCGAGAGTGGTCATGGGAGCTGAAAGTGGGCCGGGGCCGGGCGCTGCGGATTCAGGCCCGGTCCGTGGGAAGCGTGTGGGCGCGGAATTGCTCGCGCAACTTGAGTTTTTGGAGCTTGCCTGTGGCGGTGTGCGGCAGGGATTCCACGAAGACCACGTCGTCGGGCATCCACCACTTGGCGACCTTGCCGTCCATGAAGGCCAGAATTTCCGCGCTCGTGGCACGCTGGCCGGCTTTCGCAACGATGAGCAGCAGCGGGCGTTCCTGCCAGCGCGAGTGCGCCACGCCGATCACCGCGGCTTCCTGGACGGCGGGGTGCCCCATCGCCGCGTTTTCCAGGTCGATCGAAGAGATCCATTCGCCGCCGGACTTGATGACGTCCTTGCTGCGGTCGGTGATCTGCACGAAACCGTCGGTGTCCAGCGTGGCCACGTCGCCGGTGGCGAACCAGCCGTCGGCATCCAGCACGCTGCCACCCTCGGCGCGGTAGTAGCCGCTGGCCACCCAGGGGCCGCGCGCCTTCAGGTCGCCGAAGGCCTTGCCGTCGTGGGGCAGGGGCTGGCCGTCCTCGCCGAAGATCTCCAGGTCCACGCCGTAGATCGCGCGGCCCTGTTTGGCCTGCAGGTCGAAGCGCTGCTGCAGGTCGATGTCGCGGTGCTTGTCGAGCAGGGTGCCGATGCTGGCCAGCGGGCTGGTCTCGGACATGCCCCAGGCATGGATGACGAACGCGCCCAACAAGGTCTCGAACTTTTCGATCATCGCGCGTGGGCAGGCGGAGCCGCCGACCACCACGCGCTGCAGCGTGATCTCGGACAGGTCGAGCGATGCGCGATGGCGCTCGATGTGCTCGAACAGGCCCAGCCAGACGGTGGGCACGCCCAGCGAGAAGTTGCAGCGCTCGTCGCGAAGCAGGCCATAGATGTTCTCGCCCGAGAGATGGGGTCCGGGCAGGACCAGCTTGGCGCCGCACATCGCCCCGGCATAGGGAATGCCCCAGGCATTGACATGGAACAGCGGCACCACCAGCAGCACGCTGTCGCGTGCCGAAAGGCCGAGGCCGTCGGTTGCGCAGGCGGTGAAGGAATGCAGCACCGTGGAGCGGTGGCTGTAGAGCACGCCCTTGGGGTTGCCGGTGGTGCCCGAGGTGTAGCAAAGCGACGATGCCGTGTTCTCGTCGAAGCGCGGCCAGGCGTAGTCAGGCGACGCGGCGTCCAGCAGGTCCTCGTAGCACATCAGGTTGGGCAGGTCGACCGTGGGCATCTGGTCGCGCCGGCACATGGCGATGAAGCCCTTGGCGTGCGCGAGTTGCGGCGCCATGGTGGCCAGAAGTTCAGCAAAGCTGTTGTCGAAGAACACATAGCCGTCTTCGGCATGGTTCAGGATGTAGGCGATCTGTTCCGGAAACAGGCGGGGGTTCACCGTATGAAGAATCGCCTGCATGCCCGACACACCGAAATACAGCTCCACGTGGCGGTGCGTGTTCCAGGCCAGCGTCGCCACGCGGTCTCCTGCCTGCACACCGAGCGCTGTCAGTGCGTTGGCCAGGCGCTTGGAGCGTTGTTGCACCTCGCGCCAGTTGCTGCGGTGAATGCTTCCGTCGACCAGGTGCGAGACGATCTCGCGTTCGCCGTGGAATGCGGCCGCGTGGTCGAGCACGCCCGACAGCAGCAGCTGGTGTTGTTGCATCAAGCCTTGCATGGGGGTTCTCCTTGGGTGTGGTGTTGTGGTGCCGCGGCGTTCATCAGTGGTCGCTGCGGCCCCCGTCGACTGCGAGCACCCTCGGTGTGTCGACGGCGCCTGCTGCGGGCAGCGGGTGGGGGATGCTGGAGGTCATGGCGAAAGGAAGATTCGAAACAGAGTGACTGGCCGACAGGTAAGTGATGGGGGAAAAAAATTGGGTCTGGAACTCATGTCGTGGTTTCATGCGGCGGGCAGCCGAAGCCGCTAGATCGGCGCGGATGTCCCGGGCGATGAAGCGCAGGCGGCCTGCCTGTCGATGGCGAGCCCGTGCAGGAGCATGTCGAGGAACTGCCGCATCACTTCGACCGCACTGAGCGAGCCACCAGGCCGGTGCCATCGCGGCATGTGGTTGAGTGACGAGAGCAGCAATCTTCCAGCCATCGCCGGGTCGACGGCGCGCATCTCGCCTGCCGCGATGCCATCGGCGATGCACTGGCGCAGCAAGCCCTCGTAGCTGTCGCGCAGCTTCAGCGCCGCCATGCGCAGCCCATCCGTGGCGTTC
Source organism: Variovorax monticola (assembly GCF_051216855.1). Lineage (NCBI taxonomy): Bacteria > Pseudomonadati > Pseudomonadota > Betaproteobacteria > Burkholderiales > Comamonadaceae > Variovorax > Variovorax monticola. Next base: position 395,604 of record NZ_JBPJZP010000001.1, on the reverse strand, counting down.
TGCCAGAACGCGTTGGAACCCGCGATCCAGCGGTCGCGCCCATGGTCTTGCACGTGCGCCGAGGCTTCCATGAACGCTCTGACGCGCGCCGTCGGTCCCGCGGCCTTTGCAACCGCGTGTGCGACCTCGTCGTGCAGGAGCTGGATGGACTCGAGCACGATGCGCTCGTACAGCGCATCCTTGGTGGGGAAGTAGTAGTAGAGCGCAGCCTTGGTGATGTGCGCCGCGTCGGCGATCTCGCGCAGCGAGGTGCGATCGTAGCCATGCGCGGCGAACAGCCGACGCGCGATCGCGAGCAGCTGGTTCTCGCGCGAGTCGAGCGGATTGGTGGCCGCTTTCGCGACGCTCGGCTTGCTTGGGAACATGGGGCGGGTGCTATGCGACAGACGAAGGGCGAAGGGCGAAGGAAGGCGGTTTCAGCGGCCACGCAAGCCATGCGCGCATTTCTCGAGAAAGGGCTGTTGGATGTGCTGGAGCTCCATGGTGGCCGTCCTCGTCGTTCAGCGGGTGGAGATCAGCGCATCGAGGCAGACGCCGCCCTCGGTCTGCACCACGAACGGATTGATGTCGATGCCGGCCAGTTGGCTGGCGTGTTGCACCGCGAACTGCGACAGCTTGCTCAGCGTGCGGGTCAGGGCCTGCAGGTCGTACACCGGGCCGCCGCGCCAACCTTGGAGGAGGGCAGATGCACGCACCGAATTCACCAGCGCCAGGCTTTGCTCCGGGGAGAGCGGGGCGGAGGCGAAGGCCACGTCCTTGTAGAGCTCGACCGCCGTCCCGCCAAGGCCGAACATCACCATGGGGCCGAACACCGGGTCCATGTGGATGCCGATGATGGTCTCCACGCCGCCGCGCACCATGGGCGCGATCAGCACGCCGTCGATGCGGGCCCGGGGTGCGCGTTCGGCCGCACGTGCCTGAAGGGTGCCGTAGGCGGCGGAGACGGCCTCGGCGTCGTGCAGGCCCACGATCACGCCGCCGACCTCGGTCTTGTGCGGGATGTCGGCCGAGACGATCTTGGCTACGACCGGGTAACCCATGGCATTCGCCGCGGCCACGGCCTCGTGGGCGCTGGTGCAGGCCTTCTCTGGCAGCACCGGGATGCCGGCGGCACCGAGCAGCGCCTTGGCTTGCGTTTCGGTGGCGACTGCGGGGAGCCGATGCGCGGCTGGCGGCACGGCGACGTCGGCGCTGCGCATGTCGCGACGCAAGCGCGCCATGCGCGCGGCACCTGCCACGGCACGCACGGCGCGTGTCGGGTCGGCGAACACCGCGACCCCGGCTGCCTCGAGCCTTTGCGATACGCCTTCGTCGGACAGCATCACCACCACCAGCGCGCGATCGGGGTGCGCCTTGTGGATGGCGATCAGACGGTCCTCGGTCGACTGGAAGCGCTGGGGCGACAGGCCCACGTGTGCAAGGTAGGCGAAGAGGCTGCCGTAGCTTGCATCGGGTCGCAGCATGATCTCGACGGTCCGGGCCACACCATCGGGAACGGACGTGACCTGGGCCGTCGTGTCGAAGGGATTGGCCGGCACCGCGTAGGGCAGCAGCTCGCGCAGCGCGGCGGACGCATCGTCGGTGAGTGCCGGCAAGCTCATGCCCAGCTCGGTTGCGTTGTCGGCCATCAGGATGCCAATACCGCCCGAGCCGGTCATGATGCCGATGCTCTCGTCGACGGGCAGGGTGCCGGCGACGGCGCAGAGGTGCGCGATGTCGAGCATCTCTTCCACCGAATGGGCGCGGTGCGCGCCGCATTCGGCGAACACGGCGTCATAGACCTTGTCGTTGCCGGCGAGCGAACCGGTGTGGGTCGCGGCCGCGGCCGCGCCCACGTCGGTGCTGCCGATCTTCATGATGACCACCGGTTTCCCGGCGGCGGCGGCCTTTCGCAGTGCAGCGCGCAGGCGGGCGCCGTCCTTGCAGGCTTCCAGTGCGGCACAGATCACGCGCGTGTCGGGATCTTCGGCGAGATAGTCGATGCACTCCGCAACGTCGACGTCGGCCTCGTTTCCGGTCGCGATGACGCGCGACAACCCGATGCCGCGCAGCGTGGCCATGCCGTAGGTGGCCGAGCCGAAGGCGCCGCTCTGCGTCGCCAAGCCGATGACCCCGTGCTTGGGCCGCAGGCCGTTGAGCGCGGTGGAGAAGGTTGCGTAGAAGTTCTGCGAAGGATTGAGCAGGCCCAGCGCGTTGGGCCCGACCATGCGCATGCCGGCTTGACGGCAGATGGCCACCAGACGCGCCTGCAGTTCGCCGCCCGCGGCGTCCACCTCGGCGAAACCTGCGGTGAAAACCTGGACCACCTTCACGCCTTTGGCTGCGCATTCCCTGAGAGCGGCTTCGACGCCGGGGACGGGAACGGCAATGATGGCGTGGTCCACGGGGCCTGGCACCTCCAGCAGGCTGGTATAGGCCGGCAAGCCCTGGATCTCGGCCGCGCCGCTGCGGTTGACCGGATACAGGTTGCCTTTGAATCCTGCCTCCAGCAGGAAGCGCAGCGGGCGACCGCCGATGCGCTCGGGGTCGGACGAGGCGCCGATCAGCGCCACGGAGCCTGGAAAGAACAAAGGCTGAAGAGAGTGCATGAACGTGCTCTCAGAGCAGGGCGTGCGTCACGCCGCCATCGACGAGCAGCGACTCGCCTGTGACGAAACTGCTCTCGTCGGAGGCGAGGAAGCAGGCGGCCGACGCGATGTCGTTCACGTGGCCCAGCCGCCCCAGCGGCGTGCGTGCGATGCGCTTGGCCTCCATGTCGGGCTGGACGTTGATGCGCACGCCTTCCGTCACCACGGAGCCCGGGCAGATGGCGTTGACGCGGATGTTCTGCGGGCCCAGGTCCACTGCGGCCGAGCGCGTCAGCCCGAGGACCCCGGCCTTGACGCCGCAATAGACCATGCCTGACGGAATGCCGAGAAAGCTCGCTGCCGAAGCGATGTTGACGATGGCCCCTCCACCTGAACGCGCCATCGCCGCTGCGCCGACCTGAATGCCCCAGATGACCGAGTGGAACCCGGTGCCGGTCATCCGAGCCAGGGTTTCCGGGGTGATGGCATCGATGGGGCCGTAGCGCACCCAGATGGCGTTGTTGACCAGGATGTCGAAGCGGCCGCATCGGCGCTCGAGGTCGTGCACGGCGGCCTCGAAGGTTGCCCGCTGGGCCACGTCGCCTGCATAGGCATGGGCTTGCGAGCCCTGGTCGCGCAGCGCCTGAGCCGCTTTTTCAGCGTTCTCGCCCTTGATGTCGAGCACGCCGACGACGGCGCCTTCGGCAGCGAAATGTTCACAGATGGCGCGCCCGATGCCCTGGGCGCCGCCGGTGACAAGGGCTACCTTGCCTTCTAAACGGGTCTTCATGAATTCAGTCTCCATTTCTGCTTTGAATTCTACCGGTCGGCAAGTAAAATTAGACGTCAAAAAATGCTAAGGAGATACCCTATGCCGAGTCTGGAGCTGAGCCGCCAGGTTGCTGAACTGATGGACCGCGAGGCGATCCGCGAATGCATGAATCGCTATTGCCGAGGGATAGACCGCCAGGACGAAGCCGCCTTGCGCAGCGCCTATTGGCCGGACGCCACCGACCGGCATGGCCCTTATCAGGGGAGCGCGACCGGCTTCATCGATTGGGCGCTGAAAAAGCTGGCATCGGACAGCGAGCGTTCGATTCACAACATTGCCAACATGTCGATCACGCTCGCGGGGACGCAGGCGGGCGTCGAGACCTACTTTCTCGCGCTGCAGCGGGACCGGGATGCCCAGGGGGTCGCGCGCGAGGTGTTCCTCGCGGGGCGCTACGTGGACCGTTTCGAGAAGCGGGGCGACGAGTGGCGCATTGCTGCGCGCACGGTGGTGTACGACTGGCTGCGCCAGTTGGGTGCTCCCGGGCTCAGCGAGGCCGAGCACTTCGGACCGGTGCGCCAGCCTTTGGGGTCGCTGTGCGACAGCGACCCTGTCTATGCACTGCTGGCTTCGCTGAAGCCGTGAGCGCATGCCGTGCCCGTCACTCCCATGACCGTCAAGTCGGCCTCGCGCGTGCTCGAACTGCTGGAGTACTTTCGCAGCGAACGCGTGCCACGTTCGCTCAAGGCAATCGTCGATGCACTCGGCTATCCGCAATCCAGTGCGACCGCGCTGCTCAAGAGCCTGACGAGCGAAGGCTATCTGAACTACGACCGTGTGCAGCGCCTGTACTTTCCTACGCTGAGAGTGGCTGCACTCGGTGAGTGGATCGAGCCCGCGCTGCTGGGGGGCAACGAGCAGCTGCTCGAGGCCATGCGCGACGTTCACAACGCCACGGGCGAAACCGTCTCGCTGGGGGTGCTCAACGATGTCTACGTGCAGCACGTGCGCATCATCCAGTCCACGCATGCCATGCGCTTCTACACGCAAGAGGGCACCATGCGACTGGCGGTGAAGTCCTCATTGGGTTGGTTGCTGATGTCCACACGCACGCCGGAGCAGATCGAGCGCCTGGTGCGGCGTGCCAATATCGCGATCACCGAGCCGGCTCAGCGCGTGGACGTGGCCGAGACGGTCGAGCGCATCCTGTCGATCAAGGGGCAATCGCAGATTCATGTCGAAGGCGTGCCCTTCGCCGACGGCGCGACGATGTGCGCGCTGGTGCCCGTCGCCATCCATGGGCAACCCGTGGTCCTCGGCTTGGGGGGAAGCCTGGAGCGCGTGCGCGAAAGCCGCGAGCGGTACGCAGCGGTGCTGCGCCATGCCGTCGCTTCCCTGCAGCCGCGTGGCACGCTGCCCGGGTAGGGTCCGAGAGGAAGCCGACGGGGCTGCGTCCTCTGGACCGGGAGGCGATCAGGCGGCAATGCCCTGCGTCTCGTTGCGCGCGGGTTCGATCTGGTGACCGGCGTAGCCGTTGGCTGCCGCCGCGGCGCAATGCTCGCGGTATTTCATGAACCCGCCGATGAACTGCGTGAGGCCTTGCGGCTTGCCTTCGACGTTGGCGCCCACCCACCAGGTCTTGGCCTTGTTGATGAGCGAAGGCCTTGCCAGCGTGTGCACCAGTTCCATCCAGCTATCTTCTGTCTTGCGGGTAGGCTCGATGCTGCCCAGGCCATTCTTGCGCAGGTAAAGGATGGCATCCGCGATCCAGTCCACGTCGTTCTCGCTCATGCGGATGATGTTGGCCAGCGCGGCGGGGCCGTTGGGCCCCGTGGTCATGAACAGGTTGGGGAAGCCTTCCAGCATGATGCCCAGATGCGAACGCGGTCCGTTCTTCCACTTGTCCTGGACCGTTCGGCCATCGCGACCCCGTACGTCGAAGGCCAGCAATGCACCCGTCAGGCCGTCGTAGCCGGTGGCGAGGATCAGGACATCCAGTTCTGTCTCGCCCGCGGCCGTTCGGATGCCTTTCTCGGTCGCCTCCACGATGGGGTCTGCGATGCAGTCCATGAGGTGCACGTTCGGCAGGTTGTAGGTTTCGTAGTAGCCGGTGTCCAGGCAGGGGCGTCGCGCGAAGATGGGGTAGCCCTGCGGCTTCAGCTTTTCGGCGGTGGCCGGGTCGGTCACGACCTCGGAGATCTTTGCGCGCACGAAGTTGGCCACGTGCTCGTTGGCCTCTTCGTTGACCATCAGGTCACCGAATGTCCCCAGCATCGCCAGGCCGCCCTGTTTCCAGGAGTCTTCCAGCAATGCCTGGCGCTGCGCCGGCGTGACCGTGAAGAAGCCGCGCGTGGACAACGGTCGCGCCCCACCGATCACGCTGTTGCGCGCCACTTCGCGAATGCCCGCGTAATGGCGCCTGACCTCGGCCATGTACTCCGCTTCGATCGGCACGTTGCGCATGGGCATCGTGAAGCTGGGCGTGCGCTGAAACACGAAGAGCTCACCTGCCTGACGACCTACTTCCTGCACGATCTGAATGCCGGTCGAGCCCGTGCCGATCACGCCGACGCGCTTGCCCGTGAAATCCACCGGCTCGTGCGGCCAGCGCGCGGCATGCAGCAGCTGGCCCTTGAAGCGATCCAGGCCTTCGATCTCCGGCTTCTTCGGTACCGAGAGCGGGCCGGTGGCCATGATGCAGTAGGGCGCCTCGTAGCGCTCGCCGCGTGCGGTCGTCACGGTCCAGACCTGGCGGTGCTCGTCCCAGATGGCGCTGTCGATGCGCGTGTTGAACTGGAAATGGCGGCGCAGGTCGAGCCGCGTGGCAACGAAATCGATGTAGCGCAGCAGTTCGGGCTGCGCGGCGTACTGCTCGGACCAGGTCCATTCCTGTTCGATTTCGGGGGAGAAGGAATAGCTGTAGTCGATGCTGGGCAGATCCACGCGCGCACCAGGGTAGCGATTCCAGTACCAGACGCCGCCCACGTCGCTTCCAGCCTCGAAGGCCTGCAGCTTCAGCCCCAAACTGTTGAACTTGTGCACGGCGTACATGCCGCCGAATCCGCCACCGACGATGATCACATCGAGTCTGGTGCTTTCGGACGTTGCCTTGGATTGAAGGCTGGATGCGTTGGCCGCAGGTGTCATGCATGTCTCCTAAAGTGTTTTTGGTGGCTTCTCCTGCGATGGCGCGGGCAGGGAGCTGGCTTGTTTGTCATCATGCCCATCAACCTGCCGGCCGACAAGTGAATGGGCGCATTGGCGACAGACAATCACATCTGTGATTTTCCGAAGGAGCCCGCAGTCGGAAATCGTGAACCGCGCGCCCTCTTGATTCAAGATCGAAAGACGTCAGAGCGCGCTCGCGTACCCGACCCTCGACGCGGACTCAAAAAGCGTGGCGGATGCCAACGTCGTAGCCCGTTGCCTTTTGCGCAAGGTAGCCCTGTGCCGCGCCGGAGAAGGAAGCCGTCCCTCCGGTGGCAACGGCGGCGTTCGGCAAGCTGCCGGCATACGCGCCATCGTTCTTGTTGTTGATGCGCGCGGCAGTGACATAGACGGCCGTGCGTTTGGACAAGTTGTGGGTGTACCCGATCGCGAGTTTGTTGACCCGTGGCGCGCTGGCACCCGTGATGCCTTCGTCCGACTTGTAGCGAACTGCCGAATAGGAGACGCGGATCAGGCCGACGCCGACAGGCACGCTGGCGCCCACGAGATAGCCATCGAAGTGGATTTCCGAGGCAATCAAGGGTGTTCGGCGCTGGTCTCGCGTGCGGGACAACTCCCCGAAGGCCTTGACCAGGCCGAAGTCGTAAGAGACGCCGATGTTGGTCGTGCGGAACTCGCGCCGCAGCGCCTCGGTGTCGCTTGCCTTGCTCTCGCCATGGGCGATGGCCAGGTCCAGGGAGCCCGCCGCGTAGCCGATACGGCCGCCGATGTAGGCGCCCGACCGGTCGTTCCCGTCTGCAACGCCGACGCCCGAAGTCTTGGTGTTCTCGGGCATCCCGTACATGAAGGAGCCATAGACGCCACCGAGCGCGGAGGGCAGGAAATAGCTGACCGAATTGTTGGCACGGACGTAGTTCGAGTTGCCCACGGCGGCCGAGTTTCCCAGCGTGAACAAAACGCTGGACCCGACGCCGCTGTTGCCGAAAGGATCGAAAATTGCGTCGTTGTAGAAGGTCGGGTTGTAGTCGCGTCCCAGCCGCAGTTCGCCGAAACCTCCCGCGAGCGACAGCGTCGACCTGCGATTGAAGAAGGCCGTCGCAGAGGGCGCGCCAGCCGTGGACGGGCCGCCGATCGAGCCGGTGTCCAGCGCGATTGCACTCTCGAGCCAAAAACCGGCCGACAGGCCACCGCCTAGATCCTCGGTACCTCGAAACCCCAGTCGGCTCGTCGAGTTTCCGCCTGACGACAGTCCCGATTGCCGCTGTGTGATTGTTCCTCCGGTCATGGGATTTCGCGCCGTAGCCTCATAGCGGCTGATGCCTGCATCTGCGATGCCAAAGAGCGTAAGGGAGGATTGCGCGGAGGCGAGGCTTGCAGCTTGAAGCGCTGCGATCCCGACGATTGCAAGTTTCATTTTCGTTTTAAGTGATGAACGTGATGGGTTGTCGGGCGCGACGACCACGAACACAGGCCGTGGGCAAGTCGACGCCAGAAATGGCCCGACTCGCATGAGCGCAGCCTGGTCGGCCAGTGGCGCCATGCGTTGCCGGCAGGGCAACGTATCAATGTGGCTTTTGCATGCTTGTCTCCTGGGTCGGCGGAGGTTGGCCAAATGTCTTCCGGGCGTCCGCATCGACCTGCGCCCTGCCTCCAAGCTAATTTACTAACCGTGCGGCAGGTAGAGTGTATTGACGAATATCTACCTCACTTGGCGTTATGTACGCCTCTTTTCACAAGGAAAACCACTAGATCGACGGCGGATTTTTCCTTCAGCAGAAGTCGTAAAACTGCAAGCCGTCCGGCAGGTATTCCGCGGCGACGGCGACGGCGACGGCGACGGCGACGGCGACGGCGGCGTCTACGTCGACGGTGCGGTCGATGTCTGGGGATCGCCAGGAATGCATTTAATTAACATAACACTCATTGTGTTAAAAATAGCATGAGTCGCCCACCACGAAAAAGCGTCGATGCTCGTCAACCCATTGCCGCGCGCTTCAAAGGCTGACCTACGTCAGCCCGGTGCAGTTCATGAGCTTGGCTATGGGGTAAGGATTCCAGGGGCAAGGTCACTTGGCGGATTTCGGAGTTCATTTGTCGTTTACGCCAGCAAAACGAGTGCCGAGAATGAGTCATGACCGCACCCCACCACTTCGACCTGCTCATCCGCAACGGCACCGTGATCGACGGCACGAAAGCGCTCCGATTCTCAGCAGATGTCGGGATCACCGACGGTCGTATCACCATCATTGGCGACCTCGGCGGCGCTACCGCTGCACATGAGATCGACGCCACCGACCGCATCGTCGCCCCGGGCTTCATCGACTCCCACACCCACGACGACCAGGCGGTGCTCTCGCACGCCACGATGCCCTTCAAGGTTTCGCAAGGCGTGACCACGGTGGTCGCCGGCAACTGCGGCATCAGCGCCGCGCCGTTGCGCGAAGGCATGGACTTGCCCATGCCACTCAGCCTGCTCGACTCGCCCGCCGAAGGCCGCTTCACCTCCTTCGCCGCCTACCTCGACGCGCTGCGCGCCGCGCCCTCGTCTGTCAACGTGGCCGCGATGGTTGGCCACTCGACGTTGCGCGCTCTCACGATGGACGACATCGACCGCCCCGCGAACGACGCTGAAATCGCCGCCATGCGCGCGCATGTCGAAGAAGCCATGCAGGCCGGCGCCATCGGCTTGTCCACCGGCACCTTCTATCCGGCCGCGACCAAGGCGACGACGCAGGAAATCATCGAGGTGAGCAGGCCGCTGAGTTCGCGCAAGGCGCTGTACGTGACTCACATGCGCGACGAGTCCGACCAGATCATGGAGGCACTTGAAGAGACGTTCGCCATCGGCCGCGCGCTCGATGTGCCGGTGGTCGTGTCGCACCACAAGGCCATGCACAAGGCCAACTTCGGCAAGACGAAGCTGACCTTGCCCGTCATTCGCGAGGCAATGAAGCACCAGTGCGTGTCGCTCGACTGCTACCCCTACACCGCCGGCTCCACCGCGCTGCGCACCGACCGCGGCATGCTGGGTGGCCGGGTGCTGATCGCCAGCAGCGAGCCGCATCCCGAACGCGCCGGGCAGGACCTGGACGACATCGCGGCCGAATGGGGCGTAGGCAAGGAAGAGGCCGCGCGCCGCCTGCAGCCGGGCAGCGCGATCTACTTCATCATGGACGAGGACGACGTACAACGCGTGCTAGCGTTCGACGAAACGATGATCGGCTCCGACGGCATTCCGCTGGGCACCAAGCCACACCCGCGCCTGTGGGGCACCTTCCCTCGCGTGCTTGGCCACTACAGCCGCGATGTGGGCCTGTTTCCGCTGGAGACGGCCGTGTGGAAGATGACGGGACTCACCGCGCGCAACTTCGGGCTGCATGAGCGTGGCACGCTGAAGGCTGGGCATCATGCGGACCTCGTGATCTTCGATGCGACGTGCGTGCGAGACACGGCGAGTTACGAGAAGCCCGACACGCCTGCCGAAGGCATCGAGGTGGTGATCGTCAATGGCGCCGTCACGTGGCAGTTCGGCAAGCACACCGGTGCGCGCCAGGGACAGGTGATCACACGCCGCGACACCGTGCAGGCCTGAGACATGACGGACGAAGAACTCATCCGCGCGGCAAGAGCGACTTCCAACGCGGCCATCGTTCGCAAGCATGTCGACACGATCGCCAGCTTCTGGACAGAAGAGGTTCACGTGCTCGGCTCGATGTCGCTGCAGCTTTCGGGCATCGAAGCGAATCGGCGCTTCTACGAAGCGCAGTTTGCCAGGCGCCCGGACACGACCTATGCACGTACGCCTTCAACGGTGCATGTCATGGCGGCATGGAAGGTCGCGCTGGAGTCCGGTGACTGGGTCGCCACCTGGACCGACCCGGATGGCCCCGTGCGAGTCAGCGGAAGTTACATGGCGCAATGGCTGCGTTCGGACGCGGGCTGGCGCATCCAGGGCGAACTCTATGTGCCGACGTCTTGCGCAGGCGGCGCCTACTGCGAGAGGCATCCGGTCAAGAGCTGACGCACTGCACCTGATCACGCTGCGTCACGCCGGCAATGCAGTTCCCGAAACAGGAGCGGCGTCATGCCGAATCGCCGGTCGAAGGCCTTGGACAATTGGGCCGCTGTCGAGTAGCCGGTCTTCGCCGCGATCTCCTTGAGCGATACGCCCACTGCCAGCAGGTTGCGCGTGTGGTCCAGCCGCAGCGTTTCGACGAAATGCGCCGGCGTCTCGCCCGTCGAGCGGGTGAACTTGCGCAGGAAGGTACGGTCCGACATCGCGACGCGTGCCGCGAGACTTGGCACATCCAGCGTCTCCGACAGGTGCTCGCGCATCCAGTGGATCAACGCCGAGAACGGCGCGTCGGCATGCGTCTGGGCATCGAGCACCGGGCTGAACTGCGACTGGTAGCCGGGCCGGCGCGCGTACAGAACGAGTCGCTTGGCGATCGCATTCGCCGTCTCGCCGCCCAGGTCGGCAGCCACCATCTCCAGGCTCATGTCGATCCCGGTGGTCACGCCCGCCGACGTCCAGATGTTGCCGTCATTGACGTACAGCGCGTTCACGTCCACTTCGGTGTCCGGATACGCCTCCGATAGTTGCGAGCAGGTGGACCAGTGCGTGGCCACGCGCTTGCCGCGCAGCAGGCCGAACTGCGCGAGCGCAAAGGTGCCCGTGCAGATCGAGCCATAGCGCCGGGCGTTGCCGCATGCCTTGACCGCCCAGCGCTGCACCGCCTTGTCGTGCGCCATCGCCATCAGTCCCACGTGGTCGCCGCCTGCGATCAGCAACGTGTCGACGTTCGACGCAGGCACGCTTCTGATCGGCCGCGTTCCCAGTTCGACCGCGCTGCTGCTTTGCAGGACACCGCCTTCGGCCGAGAGGATGTGCACCTTGTAGAAGGGCGCGCCATGCGCATCGTTGGCTGCCGCGAAGACCGACGCCGCGCCTGAAACGTCCAGGATCTGCACACCCGCAAAGGCGAGGATCACGACGTGTCGGGGCGATGACATTGGCGAATATTAGCTTTGTTTTGTCATTTACGCCAAGAGACCGTCTCCACAGAATCGAGCCTTGAACAGACGTCAATGACGAAGCAATTGCCGAAACAACCAAGGACATCGACGCGTGACCCCGACACCCACCATCACCCTGCATATAGGCTTTCTGCTCTTCCCCGACGTGACGCAGCTCGACCTGACCGGCCCGGTGCAGATCCTGAGCCGGGTACCGGGCGCGAAGATCCACCTGGTGTGGAAGGCGATGGAACCGGTGATGACCGATGCGGGCTTCAGCATCAACCCGACGACGAACTTTGCCGATTGCCCGCAGCTCGACGTGCTGTGCGTGCCCGGCGGCGTGGGGGTCGTACCGCTGATCAACGACCCGGTCACGATCGCGTTTCTGCAAAAGCAGGCAGCGCAGGCGCGCTACATCTCGTCGGTCTGCACCGGCTCGATCGTGCTCGGCGCTGCGGGCTTGCTCGACGGTTACGAGTCCGCATGCCACTGGTCGTGGCTTCACCTGCTGCCCGAGCTCGGCGCAAAGCCCGTGGCACAACGCGTGGTGCGCGACCGCAACCGCATCTCCGGCGGCGGCGTGACCTCGGGCATCGACTTCGGGCTCACGCTCGCAGCGGAGCTGGCCGGCGAAGAAGCGGCGCGGCTGATCCAGCTGGGCGTGGAGTACGACCCCCAGCCTCCGTTCGACTGCGGCTCGCCCGCGGCGGCCGGGCCCGAGCGGGAAGCGATCGTGCGTGGTCGCAACGAAAAAGGTGTGTCGCTCGCCCGGGCCGCCATTGAAAGGCTCAAGTCATGAATGCACCACAACAGCCATCCGCGCCGTTGCGCATCGGCATGCTGGTCTTTCCGCAGATCACCTCGCTGGACGTGTTGGCCCCGTTCGAGATCCTCTCGCGCGCCAGTAACACCAAGGTCCAGCTGGTCTGGAAGACCACTGACACCGTGACCGGCGACACCGGCCTCAAGCTGATTCCCGATGCAAGCTTTGCCGACGCGCCTCAGTTCGACGTGCTGATGATCCCGGGCGGCCCTGGGCAGATTGCGCTGATGGACGATGTCGAAGTGCTGACCTTCCTTCGGAAGCAGGCGGTCGGCGCGAAGTACGTCACCTCCGTCTGCACCGGCTCGCTGCTTCTGGCCGCTGCAGGCCTGATGCAGGGCTACAAGGCCAGCACCCACTGGCTCTCGTTCGACCAGCTCGCGCAGTTCGGCGCGGTGCCGACCGACGAGCGCGTGGTCATCGACCGTGACCGGATCACCGGTGGCGGCGTCACATCTGGCTTGGACTTTGCATTCAGTGTGCTGGCCGTGCTGCGCGGCGAACACGAAGCAAAGAGGATCCAGCTCTTCATGGAATACGACCCCCAGCCGCCCTTCGAGAGCGGCCACCCACGCGTCGCGTCCGCCGCGTTGGTCGAAGAGGTGCGCACCATGGCTGAGCCCATGCTGATCAGGAGACGCGAGGCCTCGGCCAAGGCCGCGCAGGCAATGAAATCCCTCGATCCCCTTCCTTAAAGGAAACGTCATGACATCCTCCTCGAGCCGCAGATCCCTGTCTGCAGCCGCATTGCTGGCAGCCGCCCTGCTCGCTGCCGCGCCGGCGTTTGCCCAGATCTCCGACGGTGTCGTGAAAATCGGCGTGATCAACGATCAGTCCGGTCCCTACTCTGCCTTGAGCGGCCCCGGCTCGGCGCTCGCGGTGACGATGGCGGTGGAGGACATGAAGAGCCAGCTCGGCGGCATCAAGGTCGAGGTGCTCGTGGCCGATCACCAGAACAAGGCGGACCTGGGCGTCACGATCGCCAAGCGCTGGTTCGATGTCGATCACGTGGACGCGATCATGGACGTGAGCAATTCGGCCGTGGCGCTCGGCATCCAGACGGTGATCAAGGAGAAGAACAAGGTCGGCATGTACGGCGCCATCGGCACGACGGAACTCACCGGCAAGCAGTGCGTGAAAACCGGCTATTCATGGCTGCACGACTCCTACGCGCTGGTGTCCGGTCCCGTTCGCTCCATCCTCAAGAGCGGCGGCAACACCTGGTACTTCGTCGCGGCCGACTTCGCCTTCGGCAAGAACGCGGTGCAGGTCGCCAAGGAAATCCTCGCGGCCAATGGCGGCAAGAGCGTCGGCGAGACCTATCACCCGATGTCCACCTCCGACTACAGCTCCTTCCTGCTGCAGGCGCAGAGCTCGAACGCGAAGGCCGTGATGTTTGCCAACGGCGGTGCGCAGCTCGTGAACTCGATGAAGCAGTGGAAGGAGTTCGGCATGCAGAACGGCAAGCAGAAGCCGGTCGCCACCATCCTCGAGATATCCGACGTGCATGCGGCCGGCCTCGACGTGATCGAAGGCCTGTCGGCCACCACTGCCTGGTACTGGGACAAGGACGACCAGGCGCGTGCCTTCGGCCGCCGCTTCTTCGAGCGCTTCAAGGCGATGCCCACGGCCACGCAGGCTTCGATGTACTCGGCCGCGAGCCACTACCTGAAAGCCGTGGTCGCCACCAAGAGCGATGCGACCGACGTGGTCGACGAGAAAATGCGCAGTACGCCGGTCAACGACATGTACGTGAAGAACGCGATGCTGCGCCCCGACGGCAAGCTGAGCCACGACTTCCTGCTGGTGACGGTCAAGTCGAAGGCCGATTCCAAGTATCCGTGGGACTACTACAAGGTCGACACCATCATCCCGGCGAGCGAGGCGCTCTCGCCCCTCAGCGAAAGCGAATGCCCGCTCGTGGACAAGGCGAGCATCCAGAAGAAATGAACGCAGCCACTGCAAGCGACATGGATGCCGAGCCGATTCTTGTCGCAAGAGGCCTGACCCGCAGTTTCTCGGGCTTCACCGCGGTGAAGAACGTGGACATCGACGTACGCCGCAACACCATCCATTCGGTGATCGGCCCGAATGGCGCGGGCAAGAGCACCCTGTTCAATCTGCTTACCCGCTTTCTCGAAGCCGATGCAGGCAGCATCACCTACAAGGGCTTGGACGTCACGCACACCCGGCCCGCGCAACTCGCACGCCAGGGCGTGGTGCGCTCGTTCCAGATCTCGGCCGTGTTCCCGCACCTCACGGCATCGCAGAACCTGTGCATCCCGCTTCAGCGGATGGCGGGATTCACAAGAGTCTTCTGGCGGTCCACCGCATGCCTGAGCGAGATGGAAGACCGCGTGGCCGACCTGCTCAAGCGCTTCGGCCTGAGTGCGTATGCGCATGTGGCGGCCGGCGAGCTGCCCTATGGCCGCAAGCGCGCGCTCGAACTCGCGACCACTTTCGCGCTGGAGCCGGAGCTTGCGCTGCTCGACGAGCCGATGGCGGGACTGGGCATCGAGGACGTGGCGCGCGTGACCGACCTCATCGCCGAACAGTCCGGCAAGAACACCATCGTGATGGTCGAGCACAACCTCAAGGTCGTGCAGAAGCTGTCCGATGTCGTCACCGTGCTGTGCCGCGGCGAGGTGCTCGCCGAAGGCTCCTATGAAACCGTTGCCGAAGACGCGCGTGTGCTGGAGGCCTACATTGGTCACTGAGACGAACTCCTTGGTCCTCGATGTGAAGGGCCTGCGCGCTGGCTACCTGGGCAACCAGGTGCTGGACGGCATCAGCTTCCACCTGAAGCGCGGCGAAGTCGTCACGCTGCTGGGCCGCAACGGCGCGGGCAAGTCGACCACGTTGAAGTGCCTGATGGGCTTCATCGAGGAGAAGTCGGGCTCCATCGAATTCGAAGGCACGGCCATCACGCGCCGCCTGCCCGAGCAGATCGCGCGACTGGGCATGGCCTACTGCCCCGAGGAGCGCGGCATCTTCTCGCAGTTGTCAGTTCTGGAGAACCTCACGCTGCCGCCGGTGATTCGCGAAGGCGGCTTCAGCGTGGACGAGGTCTACCGGCTCTTCCCCAACCTTCACGAACGAAGCGCCAGCCAGGGCACCAAGCTGTCGGGCGGCGAGCAGCAGATGCTGGCCATCGGCCGCATCCTGCGCACCGGCGCGAAGTTCCTGCTGCTGGACGAACCGAGCGAGGGTCTCGCGCCCGTGATCGTGAAGCTCATCGGCAAGACCATCCAGCAGTTGAAGGAGCGCGGCTTCACCGTCCTGCTGGTCGAGCAGAACCTGCGCTTTGCCTGCGAGCTGGCCGACCGGCACTACGTGATGGAAACCGGCCGCATCGTCGACGAGCTCTCGCGCAGCGAGATCAACCACAACCTCTCGCGTGTCCAGGCGCACCTAGGGATCTGAACATGTTTGAAACTCTGGGTATCTCGCCTCAAGCGCTCGTCGGGCAGGTCCTGCTTGGGCTGATCAATGGCTCCTTCTACGCGATGATGAGCCTGGGACTGGCGATCATCTTCGGCCTGTTGAACGTCGTGAACTTCACGCATGGCGCGCAGTACATGATGGGTGCGTTTGCAGCCTGGATGCTGCTGCAGTGGGCCGGCATCAACTACTGGTTCGCCATCGTCCTTGCGCCGCTCGCGGTCGGCGCGAGTGGCATGCTGATGGAGCGGCTCTTCGTACGCCGGCTCTACCACCTGGACCACACCTACGGGTTGCTGCTGACCTTCGGCATCACGCTGATCATCGAAGGGCTCTACCGCAAAGGCTTCGGCGCTGCCGGCCTGCCGTATGAGAACCCGATGCCGGGCGGCTTTCGCACCGACCTGGGCTACATGCCGTACTACCGGTTATGGGCACTGTTCGCTTCGTTCGCCGTGTGCCTGGGCACCTGGCTCGTGATAGAGAAGACCAAGCTCGGCGCCTACCTGCGCGCCGCCATGGAACGACCTGACCTCGTGCGCGGCTTTGGCATCAACGTGCCGCTGATGGTGACGCTGGTCTACGGTTTCGGCGTGGGACTCGCGGGACTGGCGGGGGTGTTCGCTGCACCGATCTACAACGTCAGCCCGGCGATGGGCTCCAACCTCATCGTCGTGATCTTCGCCGTCGTGGTGATCGGCGGCATGGGCTCGATCAAGGGCGCGATCATCACGGGCTACCTGCTCGGTCTCTCGGAAGGACTGATGAAGGTGTTCTATGCGCCACTGGCCGACACGGTCGTTTTCATCATCATGGCGGCGGTGTTGCTGGTCAAGCCCGAAGGCCTCTTCGGCAAGGGCGTGATCACGCAGAAATTCTCCGGTGCCATGACCAGCCAGGCGTCTTCGACGAAGAAGCGCAGCGGGCCTTCGACGTGGTTGGTGCTCGCGGTGTCGGTCGCGGCCTTGGTGGCGGCGCCGTTCTTCGTCTACCCGGTGTTTCTCATCAAGGTGTTGTGCTTCGCCGTCGCCGCCAGCGCCGTCAACCTGCTGCTCGGGTACATGGGCGTGCTGTCGTTCGGCCATGCGATGTTCTTCGGGTTCTCGGCCTATGTGTCCGGGCACGTGGCGACGGTCCTTGGCATGGCGCCGCAGTGGGCCATCCTTGCGGGAACTGCTGCGTCGGTCGTGCTGGGCGGCATCGTGGGCGTGATCGCCGTCCGGCTGCAAGGCATCTACTTCGCGATGTCGACGCTGGCGCTCGCGCAGATGGTCTACTTCTTCTGCGTGCAGGCGCCCTTCACCAACGGCGAGGACGGCATGCAGAACATTCCGCGCGGCGTGGCCTTCGGTGTGTGGGACCTGAAGAGCGACATCTCGACCTACTTCTTCGTGCTGCTGATCTGTGCGGCTTCCATTTTGGTGATCGCAAGACTGGTCCATTCGCCTGTCGGGCGAATCATCGCGGCCATCCGCGACAGCGAGCCGCGCGCCGTGTCGCTGGGCTACAACGTCAATCGCTACAAGCTGGCGGTGTTCGTTTTCTCGGCCGGCGTGACGGGGCTCGCGGGCGCGACCAAGGCCATCGCAGTGCAGATCGCAACCCTCACCGACGCGACCTGGCAGATGTCCGGCGAGTTCGTGCTGATGACGCTGGTTGGCGGGCTGGGCACCATCATCGGGCCGGTGCTGGGCGCGTTGACCCTGATCGGCATGGAGACCTATATGGCTGGGTTGCAGGACTGGGTCACGGTGGTCCAGGGCTTCGTCTTCTTCATCGTCGTTCTCTCGTTCCGTGCGGGCATGGCGGGGACATTCGCCGCGGCGTTTCCAGGTGCGAAGCGGCCAGCCCGCAATGTCGAGAGCCACAGCGCCGCGCCTCCGGTCCAGGCGCACCAGGAGCATTGAGTGCGGGTCGATCTCGTCATCGTCGGCGCGGGCATCGCTGGAGATCGAGGTACGGTCAGGCGCTGATCTCTGTCGTGCTGTTTGCCAACTTGTGCAGTGCCGACAAATCGAGAATGGTCACGCCGTTGTACTCCGAGCGCAGCAGCGCCATTTCTTCGAGCACTCGCATCTCCCTGTTGATGGACCGGCGTGTCACCTGCAGCATCGCGGCCAGGTCTTCCTGCGAGAGCCTCAGGCGCAGGCGCAGCGAGCCGTCTTCCATGCCGTAGATCCGGGCGAGCCCGCCGATCGCGGCCGCGAGCCGTTGGCGCGTGCTTCCGGTGAGCTGGTCCAGCACCGTGGCGACGATCTGGCGATGCTGTCTCGACAGCATCCGTGCCATGCTTTTCCAGAGCTGCGCCTTGGTACCCAGCGTATGAAAAACCGCCTCTGCCGGAATGTGGATCACGACCGCATCGTCGTGCGCATGGTAGGCATGCAATGCTTCATCGTCCGGGTTCAGTCCGCGCGGAATGCCGATGACGAAGCCCGGTCCGAGAATGGCGATGGGCGCGTACGAGTCGCCCGAATTCAACCGGGCCACCATGATGTGACCCGACACCACTGTCAGTATCTCCGGCGCGTCCAGCGTTTCGCTGTGCACCAGGTCGCCCCGCAGGTGCCGACGCAGCCTTGACGCAGGCAGCAACCGTTCCAGAAGCTCGTTCGGCCACGACGAAAAGACCGTCGTCACGCCGAAACTCTGTCTGATCAACGCCAGGTCTTCAGGCGTGCTCGGGGGGTGTCGAGTCGGCATCCCCTACTTCGCAGGCATCGAAATGATCTTCTCGCCGCGTGAGTTGCGCTGCAGCTCGCCAGACGGTTTCATGCGTGCAGCCGTCGTGCCGGTCTGGATCGGAATGGAGATGGCGCTCCTGCCGCCGCCCTGGGTGATGAAGACGTTCAGATACGAGCGTCCTTCCGATTCGCTCAACACAGGCACGGTGACTGTGGTGCGCTTGCCGGAAGGCAACGCGAAGCCAGGCGGCCCCTGGATGGAGAGGCCGGACTCGGCACTCAGTTGCACGGCAGCGCCGTCGGCATGGGTCACGCCGTGGAACTGCAGGACGACGGGCGTCGCCCGCCCGAGCTGCGGCGCAGCGCCGACGCTGTAAGTCATGGTGACCCCGGAGTCGTTGGTCTTTCTGGGAGCCGGCGTGGTGGCGTGGGACGGCAGCGAAGCGGTCGCGAACAGCACGGCGATGGCAGCCGCCAGACCGGGGCTTGTGCGAATTTTGATCATGGCTGTTCTCCTTACTGAATGGTGAGGCTGAAGCACGCCGCAGTGCCATTGAGGTCCCGAACGGCTGCGATGTAGTCGGCGCCGGCGGTCAAAGCCACATTGGGGGTAGAAGATGCACCCGGCGTACCCATGGTGAACTGGGGAAGAGCGCCGCCGCGGAAAACGGAGATATCCATGCTGGTGCCCTCGGTGCTCGGCAGCAATACCAAGGGGTAGTCGCGTGACTGCGGCGCAGTGAAATGGAAGTAGCTGACGTTGCCCAACTTGTTCCTGGTGCCTGCCTCATTCGACACACAGGTCGCCTTGGCAACCCCCACCTGCGCCTCGATGTGCATCGGCAGGGCATTGGCCACTGGTGGCGTGCCGGCATTGGTTTCCAACAAACCGAACGGGTTGTCGGGCGCATCGCTGATGCCCTGCGGACGAAGCAACGCTGCCAGGGCCGGCATGCTGGCAGGCGCCACGGCATTGAATGCGTCGACGAAGGAGTGAATGGAGGTGAGCGCGGCGCGCGTTTTGAATCGCTCGCTCGTCAATGCGTCGTGGATCGGCTTGAAACCGACCTGCGCATTCAGGTTCCACAAGATCGACTGGACGGTGAACTCGCGATACCACCCCGGGTTGTCCGTCGGTCCTTGGGAGAGGTCGATGTTGCCGCCTTGCGCCTGACCTGGCGTGGACGAATCCGTGTAGTTGCTGCGCCCAAGCACGATGCCCGACCAGCCGTTGCCCCATCCCTCGGAGAACGCGATCCGCCGGTCGAGGCGGTCGTTCCCCGCATGCAGGCCGCCCGGCGAGTCGTCACGGCTGAAAACAGCCTGGTAGTAGTGGCCCCATTCGTGGACGATCACGGACGAGTCGAACTCATCGGTATCGACATCCTCCTTGCCGAGGATGTACAGCGCCGGGCCGTCGAGGGTTTGGACAAAGTGACTGATCCCGATCTCCCCGTCCGCTTTCACGCCGTTGGCCGGTCGATTGTTGGGACTCCAGAACACCTTCAGCGCCGGGAACTTCGTCGCGGGTGCCGCGGACTGGACCTTCTGCATCGCGGCGTGGACCGTGTCCATCACGGCAAAGGGCGCAGCGACGCGCACGCTCTTGTAGGCAGAGACGCCATCCCAGCCGGAGGCTGCGTGGAGGTCGCGCCTGAGCGCGGCGGTGCCGGACGCGAACGCCACGGAGTCCATCGAATACAAGGCGTTTTCCTTTGTGTTGTCGCGCACGCTCACGTCCCAGGAGGGCGCGCCGCCGCTGCGAAGAAGACGCGCTTGAACGCGAACCTTGAGCATCGTTCCGGCAGGCACGGTGACCGTGTAGGTGCCGTCTTCGCCGGTGGTGGCGGTGGCCACTGCGGCACCTTTGCCGTCGACGACTTCCACCGATGCGGCACGCACCGGCTTGACGACCGTGTCGGCGTAGACAAGCGGCCCGATCAGGTTGGGCACCGAGTCGTAAGTGGCTTTGCCGGTCAATATGACTTGGGTGACTGTTGGCGTTATCGCCACGGGTGGCGCAGGGACTGGCTCCGACGCAGGGACCGGCTCAGAGGCAGCGATTGGCTCCGGCTCGCGGACTGGCTCCGGCTCAGGAATCGACGCCGACGGCGCTGCGGCTGCTTGTTGCGCCATCACCGGAAAACCAGCAACGCCGCTCTCGCCTCCCCCGCACCCAGCCAGTGAAGCGGCCCCGCGCGCTGCCCTCAACGCGGCAGATATCCTGAAAGCCTTCGTCCTTGTCACTTTTTTCTTTTCCTGGAGTTTTTGTTCGCTCGCGATGCTCACTACGCGCATCCCACACCCACGCCGAGATTCAGCTTCTGGGCTGTACCGAAGCTGCCACGCAGGCGCGCCACGTCGGCGATTCAGCGCGGCGAGGGAGCCGGAGCCGCCTGCTTGGGCGGTGGAAACGAACGCGGTACGAAGTCGAGGCGCGTTGGCGCCGCGGCGTAGGGTGGTGTTGCTGATGCGCTCAGCGGCCGCACTGCCCGAAGCTGGTAGCCGCGCCCATACACGGCATTCAGCGCGAAGCCGTTTTCCGCACAAAGCTGGAGCTTCTTGCGCACGCTGGCCACGCACACATCGAGCGACCTTCCGCCCTCGGTCGGAAACGCCGTGCCCCATAGCAAAGTCCACAGCTGCTGACGCTCCAGCACGCGACCCGGATTGCGAAAAAACTCTTGTGCGAGTTCGAATTGGCGACGCTGCAACTGCACCCTTCGTCCTGCGTGCATCACGGCGTGCTGGCTCTCGTGAAATTCGTAGTCGCCGAACACCGTGTCGCTGGCCTCCGCGGAGGGTTCGCGGAATTCACTGGCGCGATGCAGCAGCCTGTAGACCCGGCTGTACAGCTCGCCGTTCTCGCTCTCGATGGACGCGAAATCGAAGAGCGGCGAATCGGGAACGTCCTGTTGCCACTGCGCCGACTGATCGCTCCGAGGCTCTCTTACCAGCAGAAGCGCGGGCATGCCGATCACGCCGCACACCGCCGAGAGCTGCCTCCATGCGTGGGTGCCGTCTTCAACCAGCACCAGCAGCTCGAACCGCATTCCGCGACTCAGCGCGGTCAGAAGGCCGGATGCATCGGCGAACAGCTCCGGCGTGCAGCCGCCTTTTCCGAGCCTGTCGTGCAACTGCACGCGCTGGCTGTCGATGCTGTCGATCAGTGCCACTTGGCATGGAGTCCATCTTCCGATCATTTGATTTCCAGAATTGGCCCGGCTTTTCAAGCTGGATTTGTGAAAAAGTTCCCAAAGGGGTTGGGCTTGAATCAATCGAAGCTGGCTTGGGTCGGCACAAAGCCCATATGGCATGCGAAAGGCCACCTCGAAATATGAACCTTAAGTAACATTTGTCCGCGCGTCGCTCTGAGAATTTCTTTGAAAGTGAAATTTGACGCATTTGAATCTAGTGATTTTGAAAAATGCGAAAAAGCTCACACTAGAAAGGAATCTGGCGTTTTTAAATTTCTTTAAAAGTTACTTTTTTCTCGATTGCTGTCCATGCACGAATTGCGTAATGCGCACGCATCCGAATGGCGAGCAGCGGGCAGGAGCGGGACGCCCGATCCGCTCGGCGGGCAAATCGAGTCAAGGCGCTGGAGTCGGCGTTACCACCGGAAAGCGGCGCCTGAGCGAGCCCGCCAGCCCTGCCTGTCCCAAGCCCTGGGTGCCGGAGGCCCTGACGAGCAACGAAATGCGGGGCGTCATCTGGCGTCGTGTGCCACGTCGAGCTTCAGGTGCTGGCAGATCGACTGGGCCTGGGGGCGTCAGCGTCAGGCCCGGCGCCAGATCGAACCTGCAGCCGCCCTCCCCCGACAGCACCAGACGCAGCCCATGGGGCGCGATGCGTTGATCGGGGAGCGCCGAGTGCACGGGCACTTCCGCGTGGGCGACAGGCGGCGCTGGAGGCCGAATGAACAGTTCATTCGGCCTCCAGCGCAGCGAATGCGCGCGATTGAATGACCTGCAGCTGGTAGCCGCGCTTGTAGACAGCGCGCAGCACGAATCCGTTCTCGGGGTAAAGGTCGAGCTTTTTCCGCACGTTGGCCACGCAGACATCCAGTGCCCGCGTGCCTTTGCGCGGCGAGTACTCGCCCCACAGCGACGTCCACAGCCGCTTTCGCTCCACCATGCCGCCCAGGTTGCGGAACAACTCGAACGCGACCTCGAACTGGCGCGATGCAAGGCGAACTTCTTTCCCCTGGTACACCACGAGCTGCAGTCCCTCGACGAACCGATAGCCGCCGACCGTCGTCTGCTTCGCCGGTTCGAGCCGCTCGACGGTGTCTTCTCGATCGCCCGCGCGCAGCAGCAGCGTGGACATTCGGGTGTAGAGCTCGGAGTCATCGGTGTTCAGGAGCGCGAAGTCGAAGAGCGGCGACGCCAGAAAATCCTGGTCCCTTGCCATCCGTTTCTTCCAGTCCGATTCCTGGATCAGCAGAAACGCGGGCACGCGAAGCACGCGGCAAACGGCAGACAGCTGGCACCACGTCAACGCATCGTCTTCCACCACTAGGACAAGGTCGAACCGATTTCCGAGGCCGAATGAAGCCAGCAGTCCTGCGGCGTCGGAAAACACCACAGGCGCATACCCGCCCCGTTCAAGCCTTTGACGCAACTGAACGCGCTGTGCCTCCGCGCCGTCCACCAGCGCCACATTGCGCGACGTCCACTCTTTAATCATTGGCGTTCCAATATGAACGTGCCCTGTGAAGGCGCGTCGATCAATCACTTAAATTGCCCGAAAAGGGAGAATGTGCATTGGCAACCATTGAAATCAATCGATGCCTTGCTGCCTGCCGCAGGTTTTTATTACTGGGCGGAGGCGAACTGTAATTAATTGACTTTTGCAGAGCCTTTGAATTCACATTCAAAAGTAACCTTTGTCGCATTCAACGCATTGAAAGGCCAAAAATATGCAGGAAGTCACACTCGACGGCGTGCATTCAAGACACCTTCGTTGAACGGACGAGTTCTTTTTGTCATTCGTCACACGCTGATGGGCGCGGCGCGGCCTCGGCCCGTCAGTGACTTCACGGAGCCCGGTTCGATAATTGCAAGCCAGAGGTTTCTTGCCTTTTCCCCCCGGAGGCTGCCCCCGTGACGCCACATGCCTATCTTTCGCCCAAGCTCGCGCTGACCGCACCGCGCGGGTTCGCGTTGCGCTACAGCGGCCAGTCGCGCTACCACTGCGATTGGCACCTGCACGACTGCGCGATGCTTCTGTGGCCGCAGACCGGTGGCCTGAAGACGGCGTGGGTCGACGGTGGGCGCATGCAGGATGCAGCCACGGGTTGCGTGCAACTGTCTCGCTCGACAGCCATCCTGTTGCCCGCGGCCACCGCGCACAACACCCGGGCCAGCACCCAGAAACAACGCCACGGCGAGCTTTATCTCGCCCCCGAAGTGCTCAAGGACCGAGGCAGCTTCGGTGCGTTCCGGCTCGACGGCGCCACACTCGCCATGCTCGACGCGCTGGTGTCCGCCGCGCTGGACCCGCGCAGCGCCGAGCCGCTGGTCGAGGCCATCGTCATGCAGCTCGCGGTGGGGCGCAGCCTGCCGCTGCTGCCGGACGCGGCCCGGCCCTCGCTCGGGCAGCAGATGGTGCGCCGTTTCGGCTTCGCGCTCGAGTGGGACCAGCAGGTGCCGCTCGTCGATGCGGTCGCCTGCGAACTGGGCGTTTCGCAGCGGCAGCTGCAGCGCGCCTGCCGGCAGGAGTTCGGTGCGTCGCCCATCGACATCCGCCGCCGCCTGCTCGCAAGGCGTGCGCGCGAGCTGATGGCGCAGGGGCAGACGCTCGCACAGACCAGCGTGCAGCTGGGCTTCGCGAGCAGCGGACACCTGGGCCGGCTGCTGCGCGCCATCCCGCACTGAGCACGCGGCGCCGGCCCTGTCGCGCCCTGGATCGGCCTGCGTCGCGTCCGGGTTCGTGCCCTGCGACGGGTGTTCCTAGCATCGGCCCACACACCCTTGGAGTCGACCCATGCCCGCAACCTTTCAGCGCGCCGCCCGCACGGCGGCACGACATCTCGCACCGCTGGCGCTCGCCGTGCCGGCCCTTTCGGGCGTTTGCGCCTTCGCGCAGGAGTGGCCCACCAAGCCGATCACGGTGATCGTCCCCTTCCCCGCCGGCGGCGGCACCGACCTCGTCGTGCGCTCGGTGCAGGTGGCGCTGCAAAAGCAGTTGGGCCAGCAACTGGTCATCGACAACCGCGCGGGCGCCGGCGGCACCATCGGCTCCGGCATGGTCGCGCGGGCCAACCCCGACGGCTACACGGTCGGCATCGCGACCACGAGCACGCACGCCGTGAGCACGGGGGTCTACAAGAAACTGTCCTACGACCCCGTCAAAGATTTTGCGTACGGCGGCTTCATCGGCACCTCGCCCTATGTGCTCGTGGCCAACCCGCAACTGAAGGCGACCGACATGAAGTCGTTCATCGCCGCGCTGCGCGCCCGGCCCGAGGGTGCGAGCTTTGCGTCGGTCGGCGCCGGCACCGTGTCGCATCTGCTGGGCGAGAAGTTCAAGGATGTCGCAAAGGCGCCATTGGTGCACGTGCCCTACCGCGGCGCGGCCCCTGCCTACACCGACCTGATCGGCGGGCAGGTGCAGTTCATGTTCGACAACCCCGTCGGCCTGGCGCCTTACATCCACGCCCACAAGCTCGTGGCCGTCGCCACCACCGCGCCGAACGCCCTGCTCGCGGGCGTGCCGACCTTCGCGCAGGCCGGCGTGCCCGGGTTCGACCAGGCGCTCTGGTACGGCTTCGCCTTTCCGAAGAACACGCCGCCGCAGGTCGTGGACAAGTTCAACCGCGCATTGACCGCCGTGCTGAGCGACCGCGCGATTGCCGCGGACCTGGCCTCCAAGGGCGTGAACGCGACGCCCGGCACGTCGGCGGCCATGCAGGCCACCGTGGCGCGCGACGCGCCCTTCTGGCGCGGCATCGCCCAGGCCGCTGGCGCGACGGCCGACTGACCGAAGGAGACCGCGTCACATGAACATGACCCCTCCACCATCCGCACAGGTCGCGGGCCTGCGCGTCTTCGTCAACGGCCCCTGCGGTGGCAATCCGGTTCCCCTGGTGAGGAGCGCGGCCGGCATGGCCTCATCCGACATGCAGGCCGTGGCCCGTCGCCACGGCCACGAGTCGGCTTTCGTGTTCGCGCCGAACGAGCCCGGCATCGACTGGACCTTCCGCTTCTTCGTGCCCAACCACGAGATGGAGATGTGCGGCCATGCCACGGTCGGCGCGCTGTGGGCCTTGCGTGAATGGGGCGAATGGACCACGCCCCTCGCGCGGGTGCGCACCCTGAGCGGCGTGGTCGACGCCCGGTGGGACGCGTCGCGTGGGCGCGTGTGGATCTCGCAGCCGAAGGTGCGGCTGTCGACCCTCGATGCGCACTTCGGGGAACGGGTGTGCCAGGTGCTGAATCCGCGGCAGCCGACGGTGCGGAACCCGCAGGTCGTGAACGCCGCCACCAGCCGCGTCAAGACGCTGGTGCGCATGCCGACCATCGCGGCGCTCGATGCATTGACGCCCCTGCTGGCGCAGGTCGAGGCCACGTGCGCGGCCATCGATTCGACGGGGCTCTATCCCTACGCCGTGGAAGCCGCCGCCGATGGCAAGACGGTGGTCGCGGCGCGGCAGTTCCCGCGCTCCTCGGGCTATCCGGAAGATGCGGCCACCGGCATTGCAGCGGCCGCGTTGTGGGGCTACCTGAGCGCCACCGATGCCGTGCCCGTTGGAACACCGGCCGCGCCGGTGGTCACCACCGTCCGGCAGGGCGAAGCGATGGGCAACCCCTCGGCCATCGAACTGCAGGCGCGGTTCGGGCCGCACGGCGACGTGGTCGGCTGCTGGCTCAGCGGGCAGGTGGAGTGGGCCGCGCTGTAAAGGGCGAGGAGCGGCCTCGGCCCTCAGTCTTCGCTCTCGTCCTCGTCCTCGTCTTCTTCCGCTTCTTCGGCACGGCGAACCGTAAGGAAATTTTCGGTGTCCTCCACGAACGCCATGGTCTTGCCGTCGGGCGCCATGCCGCGGACTTCCGTCTGAGGACCGTCGCCGTTCTTGTAGTCGACCGACACCAGCGCAAAGCAGGCCAGGGCTTCTTCCATTTCACCGTCGTCGCCGCCGTCGTAGACAGCGACCCATCCGTCGGCGGGCATGATTTGCAGGATCTTCACTTCTTCCATCGGTTCTTTCCAGGCTCAAGATAAATTGTGTCTTTCAGGATAGCCGATGAAAAAGCGCCCTGAACGGCCGTCGCATTGACTTACGTGCGTGCCTCGCGGCGCGGCGCACGCGCCGCCTCGGCCTGGCGCACCGCCGCATCCGTGAACGCATTCGCCGGATGCATCACCTCCAGCGCAATCTCCTGCAGCGTCACGTCCACCGGGCTGCCGAACACCGTGATGGCGCTGATGAACGACAGCCGGCCGATGCGCGTGTCGATGTCCAGCGTCATGGCGGGCCCGCCGGTCGATTCGTCGACCGGCGCCATGCCGCCCGGCCAGGCCAGGGCCTCGCGCAGCAGCGATCCCAACCCTGGGTCGCCCGTCAGGTCGAACTGGCGGCGCATCTGCACGATGAAGTGGGAGCGCCAGGCGGGCAGGTGCTGCACGCGCGGCGCCATGCCCAGCGGATGCAGCATCAGGCGGACCACGTTCGTCGGCGCTTCCAGCAGCGAGGCGTCGATGCCTTCGTACAGCGCCGGCACGCCGCCGTTGCCGCGCACCACGTTCCAGTGCCGGTCGATGACGTAGGCCGGAAACGGCCGGTGCCGCGCGAGCG
Source organism: Variovorax monticola (assembly GCF_051216855.1). Lineage (NCBI taxonomy): Bacteria > Pseudomonadati > Pseudomonadota > Betaproteobacteria > Burkholderiales > Comamonadaceae > Variovorax > Variovorax monticola. Next base: position 368,333 of record NZ_JBPJZP010000001.1, on the reverse strand, counting down.
TGACGTCGATGATGGCGCGCACCGAATCGAACGACGCATCGTCGAAAGGCCGCTGCTCGAACACGGCCGCGAACCCGGCGGCGGCCAGCAGCAGGTTGCGCTCCCGCAGCGGAATCTCCAGCTCTTCGGCCAGCCGCAGGATCAGGTCGCGCCCGGGTTGGGCGCGACCCGTTTCCACGAAGCTCAGGTGCCGCGTCGACACTTCGGCCTGCAGCGCCAGTGCCATCTGGCTCAGGGCGCGCCGCTCCCGCCAGCCGCGCAGGCGCTGGCCCAACTGGAAGGCCGGATTCATGGCGTCGTTGTGCATGGCGCAGCATAGGCCCGCGCCTGAAGGCGGCCATGACGCGCAGGTAATCGACGTTCCCGGTGCGACGAGGCAGAGTGATCCCCCTCCCCTTTTTCCAGGAACCCGCCATGCCCACACCCGAGACGCTCGAACGCTTCATCGCGCTCGTCGAAGCCAACGCCCATGCCGAAGCCGTCCAGGCGTTCTATGCCCCCGACGCTGCGGTGAGCGAGAACCAGTCGGCGCCGCGCGTCGGGCGCGACACGGCCATGGCGCGCGAGCACGCGATCCACGCCAGGGCCCGCTCGATGGCGTCGCGCTGCGTGCGGCCGGCGCTGGTTCAGGGTGACCATGTCGCGATCCGCTGGGTGTTCGATTTCGAATGGCCCGACGGCACCGCCACCCACATGGAAGAAGTGGCCTGGCAGCGCTGGGAGGGCGAGCGGCTGGTGGCCGAGACCTTCTTCTACGATCCGGCGCAGCGCACGCCGCGCTGAAGGGCGCTGCTGCCGCTCAACTGCCGCCGTCGTGCGACGGCGCGTTGCCGGCGTGGGCTCGCCGCGCGGCGCCCAGCTCCGCCATCGAGATGTTCAACTCGGCCATGGTTTGCGCCAGCAGCGCGATCAAGGCCGCGCGCTGCTTGTAGCGCACGGTCTCTGCCCGGCGTGCGCGCTGCGCCTGCCGGCCGGTGGCGGCAATGGCGCGGCTGGTCGGCGAATCGTGGATGTCGGCGGGCAGCACAAAGCGCGCCCCCGTCGCCATGCCGCCGCTGCGAGGCGTGCCGCGCATCGTCAGGCGGCCGCTGCTTCGCCCTGGGCCGTGGCCTGCGCGTTCGCGGCTTCCGGCCGCGTCTCGGAGGCCGGGCCGTAGTTGCGCAGGTGCAAAAAGAACTCGCCCATCATCTGCATCCACAGGCGCACTGCGAACGCCAGGTAGGCCGGGCTCACGCCGCCGGCCACCACCACGTCCATCTCCAGCACCACGAAGTCGCCGTGCTGCGCCACGCGCGCGAAGCGCTTGGTGCGGTGCCACGCGGCAAGCACCGCCTCGGGCAGCGTGCCGCCCTGCACGTGCAGCGGGCAGCTGAGCGTGAAGTCGGTGTACTGCGTGGTGGTGACGGGGTTGCCCCACATCACCTGGAAGCCGATGCCGTGGCTGGCGCTGTGCAGGCGCTGCACGCCGTCCTGCTCGATGGTGGTGACGGCGCCGCCGGCCGCCTTGATGGCGTCGGACACCTGTTCGGGCGTGACGGCGTCCAGCATGTCGGGGTGCGGTGCCGTCGTGATGTCGGTGGCTTCGGCAGGCGTGGTGGAGTTGTTCATGGTTGGCCCTGTGTGTGGTTCGGTTGGTTCAATTGGTTTTCTTGAGCGCTGCGTCGAGCGCGGCGGCATCGATGCTCAGCGTGGTGGCCGGCGCAATCTGCGCGAGGTAGGCCTGCACCAGTTGCTGCTGGCGTTGCTGGCGCAAGGCGGCCTGCAACTGCGGCTTCATTTCTTCCAGCGTGGCGGTGCGCGCGGGCACCACGTCGAGCAGCTTCACGACATGGAAGCCGGCCTCGGACTGCACCGGTTCGCTGACCTGCGCGGGCTTGAGCCCGGCCACGGTGTCGCGCAGCGCGGGCAGCATGCGCGCCAGCGGCAGCGTGTCGACCTCGCCGCCGCGCTCGGCGCTGCGTTGGTCCTGCGAGCTGGCGCGCGCCACGGCCGCGAAATCGCCGCGGCGGGCCTGGCGTGCGAGGCGGCTCGCTTCTTCGCGCACCTTGGCGACGGCGGTAGGGCTCGGGTCGGGCGTGGCCAGGAAGATCTGCGCCACGCGGTACGCGGCCGGCAGGTTGTAGCCGGTCTTGCCCTGCTCGTAGGCGGCCTTCACGTCCGCATCGGACGGAAAGCCCGCCGGCACCTGGCTCACCGAATCGAGGTAGCTGCTGCTCACCAGGCGCGCGGTGATTTCGCGCGTGGCGTCGTCGACCTTCGCCTTGACTTCGGCCTTGTCGGCCCAGCCCTTGGCACGCGCGTCGCGCAGCACGGCTTCGCTCAGCAGGCGCTGGCGCAGCCAGCCGTCCAGCGTCGAGCGGTCGGCCTTGACGGCGGCACGCTCGGCCTCGGGCAGCCCCAGCAGGAGCTTTGCGACTTCGTCCTGAGTGACCGTGAGGTCGCCGGCACGTGCCACGACGGCCTGGCCGGGCGAAGGCGTGGGCGCCTGTGCGTTGGCGGCGCCAACCGACAACGCCAGCAGCACCAGCGCGGCGGCCGAAGAAGACGGGTGAAGGCGCGTCATTGCTTCTCTCCCGCTGCGGGTGCAGCCGGTGCAGTGGGTGCGGCCGGCGCAGCGGATGCAGCCGGTGCAGTGGGCGCAGGCGCACCCACCGCCCGCACGTCGAACTTGCTTGCGTAGAGCTTGTCGCCGTACTCCTGCGCAATCTGCTCGAACTTCACGCGGCTCTGCGCGGCGAAGGGCTGGCGCGAGGCCAGCACGCTGCCCACGTCCATCGTCTCGTAGGCCTTCAGGATCTCCTGGCCCACGGCATACAGCTGCACGTTTTTCGCCTCGCACTGCGTGAGGGCGGTGCGCTGCGTCGCGGCCTCGCCCGACAGGCGCTGGCGCTCGGCCTCCGACGCGCGTGCCATCTTCAGCAGATCGTCGTAGGCGTTGCGGTACTGCGCGATCTGCGATGTGGCTTTTTCGCTGGTGGCCTGTGCCTGTTGGCGCAGTTGCTGGCTGCCGGCGCTGGCCGCCTCGCGCGCCTGGCGTTCGGCGGCAAGCTGCGACTGGCTCTGCACAAGCTCCTTCTTCAGCGCGTCGAGTTCCGGCTTGGGCGTTGCCGCGACGGCAGGCGCGCCCGCGGGCTGCCCGGCCTTCAGCGCGGCCAGTTCGTTTTGCGCCTGCTGCAGCTGGGTGGTGGTCACGCGCAGTTGCGCGCGCAGCCGCTCTTCCATGCTCTGCCCGCCGGGCGCCTGCGCATGCGTCGTGCCGGCGGTGGCCGCCAGCAGCGCAAGCAGCAGCGCCGGAATTGTGTTTGCTCTGGACACGGCTGGCTCCTTTCTAGAAGCGCGCATTGAATTCAAGCTGCAGGGTGTCGATGGCCAGCGGCGGTCCGTAGACCTGCTTGGTCGCGATCCAGCGGCCGGTGAACCACATGTTCTTGTCGATCGCGTACGAGCCGCCCAGGAAGTAGCCGCGCGCATTGGTGCCGCCGCCGTGGAAGGTCGAGTCGTTGTAGCCGTCGGGCATCGCATCGGGCTCGATGCGCTTGTAGCCCGCCAGCACGTTCCAGTCGCCGCGCGCGGTGGGCGCGGGCTTGCCGTAGGTGGCTTGCACCTGGTAGGCGTTGCCGCCGCTCTTGAAGTCGGCCTGGCCCGTGCCGCCGGTGGCACCGAAGTTGTTGACGATGGCGCCGCGGCTGCCTGCGCGGTTCCAGATGTCCTTGGCGTCGTACGCCGTGTTCTTCACGAAGTTGGCGTCCAGGCGCAGGTTGTTGCCCGCCACCGCCGTGTCCCAGCGCAGGTTCAGGTCGATCAGGCGAAACTTCGAGGCCAGCCCCACGTACTGCGGCTGCGGCGTGCCGGCCGGGTTGAGCGGGTCCAGCGAGATGTCGCGCAGCAGCATGAGCGTGTTGCCCTTCTGCATGAAGGCCGGGCGCGACCAGTCGGTGCTGCAGCCGTCGGCGCCGGCATACAGCGCGCAGGGCTGCGAGACCTGGCCGCTGATGTTGCGGAAGTTGTAGTACGCCAGCGCACCGCGCACGCGGTTGTCCTCGTCGATCTTCCAGTCGGCGCCCATCTGCGCGCCGAACAGCCACTTGTTCTCGCTCTTCATCTTTTCCTGGCTGCGGCTGGGCGCGTTGTCGGACGAGTATTCGAGCGGAATCAGCCCCAGCGTGCCGAACAGCGTGAGGTCCTTGTTCGACGCGAGCTTCTTCTCGAACTGCGCGGCAATGCCGTCGAAGTTCAGGTCGTTCGAGTACACCAGGTCGGTGGACATGAACGGGTTGCCGAAGCGCCCGGCCGTCACCGTGAGCCAGTCGACGGGCTTGTGCGAAATCCACATCTGGTCGAGCCACACGCTCTTCTTGCTCAGGCCGCCGCCCAGCGTCTGGGTGGTCGACACCGGGCTCTCGTCGCTGCCCGAGGCCAGGCGCACGCCGGCCTTGGTGTTCTCGGTGAGGTCGGCATACACGCCCAGCCGCGCGCGGGCACGGAACAGGTTGCGGCGGTCCTGCTGCGTATTGAGGATCGACGGCAGCGACAGGTTGGTGTTGGGGTTGACGTCGTAGCCCGCGCCCTTGTTGAGCTCGGACCAGTTGATCTCGATGTTGCTGTTGTTGCCCGCGTAGCCGCGCGACTCGTTGCGCACGCGCACGTCGCCTTCCACGCGGATGCGCTTGCTCCACTCCGGCGTTTCGTTGGGCGCGGCCCAGCCTTCGTCCTTGGCCTGCGCCATGACCTGTGCCTTGACCTCGTCGCGGATCTGGTCGCGCACGGTCTGCGAGATGTAGGGCACGCGCACGTCGCCGGCTTCGAGCCGCATGCCGCCTGCGGTGGCGGCCGACGCCGCGGTGGCGGACGCCGGCATGCGCTGCGCCTGCTGCGCGGCCATGGCTTCGGTCTGGGCCTGGGCCAGCAGGGCCTCGCCCACGTCCTTGGCGAGCGTGCCGCTCTGGATCAGGCCGCGAATCAGCCGGACCATGGCGGTGTCGGCAGGGGCCGCCTGAGCCGCGGCGTGGCCGGCCGTGAAGGCGAACGCGCAGGCCGCGGCCGCCGCGAGCGCGCACTGGCGCAGGGCCGGCATGGCGCGCCGGCTCGAAAGGTTCTTGAGATGGTTCATCGCTTCGTTCACAGGATTGAATGGATCGGACGGGGCTTGGGCGGTGCAGTCGGCGTTGCGGTTCATGGCCGGCGCCCTCGCATGGACACGCGCATCGGAAAGCGCAGCGACGCGGGCGGCTTCTCGTCGACGCGGTCCAGGCCGCGCAACAGCGTGAGCACCGCTTCGTCGATGTCCGGCGTGCCGGTGCCGCGCACCAGTTGCACCCGGCTGGTCTTGCCGTCGGCGCCCAGCCACAGGTCGATCTGGATGTCGTCAAACACCAGCTGGCGCGTGCGCGGGTCGCGCGACAGCGCCTGCTGCAGCAGGCTGGACACATAGCGCGCGTACGAGCCGCTGCCCAGGCCGCCACCGCCGCCGGTGCCGCTCATGCCGCCGCCGCTGCCGGCCTGGATGCCGAAGGCGTCGTTGCCGGCCTGGCCGGCGCTGTCCATGGTCACGGGGTCGCCCAGGTCTTTGGAGGGGCTCGGCGGCGCGTCGTCCTTCGGGGGTTCCAGCGGCTCGACCGGCTTGGGCTCCTTCTCGACCACTTCGGGCTTGACCTTTTCCGGCTCGGGCTCGGGCAGCTTCTCGGGCTCGGGCGGCGGTGGCGGCGGGGGCGGCAGCATCAGCATGGGTGCGTCGGCCACCACGCGCTTGGTGCTCGCGGTGTCCGACAGCAGGTGCCATACCAGCGCCACGAGCGCGGCGGCCATCGCCAGGCCGATGGCCCATCCACCCCAGCGGCGCCACAGCCCGGCCCGGGCACCCGAGGGGCCTGCCGGTGTGGAAGAACGCGGGTCGCGAGGTTTCACGCTGCGTTCCTCACTTCTGCTTGCCGGTCACGAGGCCGATCTGGTTCAGCTCGATGCGCCGCAGCAGGTCGAGCACGTCGATCACCTTGGCGTATTGCACGCTGGCATCGCCGCGCACGATCACCGGGAAATCGGGCGACAGCGCCTTCTCGGTGCGCAGGCGCTCCTCCAGCTCGGGCAGCGTGACCGGGTACGCATCGAGGAACACGTTGCCCGCGTTGTCGATGGTGATGGCCTTGGTCTTGGGCTTCTCCAGCGCCACCGAGGCGCTGGCCTTGGGCAGGTCGACCTTGATGCCGGGAATGCTGGCGTTGCTGGTGAGGATGAAGATCACCAGCACCACCAGCAGCACGTCCACGAAGGGCGTGATGTTGATGCCGCCGGTGCGCCTGCGGGGCGCGAACTTGGCCGGGGTTGCCATGGTCGTGCGCTCCTCAGGCCCGTGCCGGTGCCAGGGCGGGTGCCGAAGGCAGCGTGCGGCCCTCGCCCTGCTCTTCGGCCAGGCGCGTGACGAACTCGTCGACGAACACAGCCATGTCGGCCGTGATGGCGTCCGAGCGCGAGGCGAGCCAGTTGTAGCCGAACAGCGCGGGAATCGCCACGCCCAGGCCGGCGGCGGTGCACAGCAGCGCGGCCGCCATGCCCGGGGCCACCGAGTTGATGTCCACCGCGCCGGCCATGGCCGCCACCACGAACACCAGCATGATGCCGATCACCGTGCCGAACAGGCCCACGTAGGGCGCGCCTTCGATGGTGGTCGACAGCCAGTTCATGCGCTTGGACATGCGCTCGATCTCGCGCACCATCACGCCGTCCATGGCCGCGCGGATGGCACCGATGGTGGCGCTCGACACGGCGCTCAGGTCGTAGCCGCGGTCATGGCGGCGGCGCATCTCGCCGATGGCCACTTCGTACAGGCGCCACAGCGACGAGTCGGCGCGCACCTCCTGCGGCACCGTGTTGTTCGTGGCCAGCCGGTCCAGCGGCGCACCGGCGGCCTCGCGGAAGTGTTCGATGAAAGTGCCGTTGGCGCGCGAGGTGGCGCCGTAGTGGCGGCCCTTGGCGATCATGATGGCCCACGACACGGCCATCATCAGCCCCAGCAGGCCCACCACGATCCAGGCGTCCAGCGGCATGGCGGCCAGGATGAAGCCGAAGTGGCTCTTGCCGGCCTGCTGCTCGTCGGCGCCGAACACGGTCAGGCGCGACTCGGCGCCTTGCGAGACGGCATCGGCGAGCAGCAGCGCGTCGGCGCGCGCCACCTTCGACAGGCGCACTTCGTCGATGGCGCCGGTGAAAGGTGCGAACGATGCGGCGGCGGCGGCTGTGCCTTGCGTCGCAACCGCTGCAGCCGGTGCATCGGCACCGATGGCGGCGGCCGTGTTCATGGCCGGCAGCTTCGCCGCCAGCGACACGGTGGGGCGCCCGCCGACGTACAGTGCCACGCTGTCGCCCTCGGCCTTCACCGCGATGTGCGACCACTGGCCGGCCTGCACCGGCTGGCCCGGCGTGCTGCGCTGGCCGTTGACCTGCACGAAGGGCACGCCCTGGTCGATGCCGACCACCAGTTCACCCGCGCCGTCGCGGCGGGCGTACAGGGCCTGGCGCGCGCCGAGCTGGTCGGGCCTGACCCAGGCGGAGAAGGTGAGCGTGCCGCCGGCCTGCACCGCCAGCGACGGCGTGGCCGGCAGCATGAGCGCGCCGTTGCCCAGCTGCGCCCCCTTGCCGATGACCGTGCCTTCGACCGGCACCGCCGTGGTCTGGCCGTTGTTGCCGTAGGCGGTGGTGTCGCGCGGCGGCACCGCGCCTTCGGCGAAGTGGTAGACCAGCGTGTAGTCGGGGTCGAAGCTGCGCTGGCCGTTGCCCGAGGCCGGGGCCTTGGGGTTGCCGTAGTACATCCACAGCTTCTGCGGCGTGCCGGCCGAGACGTTGGGCACGTCGACCCACACCAGCGCAATGCCCAGCAGCGGATCGAACTGTTCGATCTGGTGGTTCAGCACGGTCTTGTCGTCGGCCGCGACAAAGCGCAGGTCGGCGCCGGTCTCGCTCACGCCCTCGAACTTGAAGTTGCCGGTGTGCAGGCGCACCAGCACCGGCACGCGCCCGGCATCGCTGCCGATGGCGCCGGCCTGCGGGCCGCCGTCGATGGTGACGGGCTTGCGGTAGGACCACTCGGCTTGCCACCAGGCATGGGCCAGGCCCGGCAGGAGCGTGCTCAGCAGAGTGAGCACAACGAAAAGAATGCGTCGCATGACAGGTGTCTCCGGAAGACTCGTAGAGAGAAAAGATGGAAAAAAAGAAAACGTTGCGCCGCGCCGTCAGTAGCTCGCGGTCAGGCTGAAATTCACGTTCGGGTCGTGCCGCTTGGTGCGCGGACCGTCCTTCAGCGGGTAGCCGATGTCCACGCGCCCCGAGAAGTAGCTGCCCACCTTGAAGGTGGTGCCCAGGCCCACCGAGGCGAGCTGGAACTTGTCCGTCTGTTCGGGCAGCGGGCTCTTCAGGCGCAGCCGCGCGGCATCCACGAAGCCGTACACGCGCCAGTTCTCCACCGTGCTGCCCAGGAAGGTGAGCGGCTGGCTGCGCAGCTCGAGCGAGCCGACCACGCCGTAGTCGCCGGTGGCTTCGGCCGACAGGTAGCCGCGCACCGAATTCATGCCGCCCCCGGCGATCTGCTCGCTGGACACCAGCGGCGAGTCGGTCATTTGCGCGTTCACCCGAAAGGCCACCTGCTGGCCGCCGTCGAAGGTGTGGGTGCCGTTGAAGTCGGTCTTCAGCACCATGAAGCTGGGCGACGACTTGTAGCGCTTGTAGTCGAACGCTGCCGCGTCGCTGCCGTACTGGAACGAGCTGCTCGTGCCCGCCACCAGCGACAGGCCCACGCCGTACTGGCTCTTCTCCGTCTGGCGCAGGCCGGTGTAGGACAGCGTGATGGGCGCGTACTTCAGCGGCACGGTGTCGCCCGAGCCCTTGAGCTGCAGCGCCTCCTTGTTGTTCTTGAAGTCGACGCCCGCGCTGAACGCGTGCCACCAGTTCCCGGTGTTGGGCACGGTGTAGATCGCCTTCAGCCCGACCGAGTGGCCCTTGCCCAGCACGCTGGTGCCGCCCACGGTGGCCACGTTGCTGTCGGACACGTAGGCGCTGGCTTCCAGCGCCCAGTTGGTGCCGGCGAACGGCGCGTTGTACGAAGCCGAGAACACCTGGGTCTGGCTCAGGTCCTGCGGCGCGCCGAAGAAACTGATGGAGGCGCTGTGGCCCAGCTGCCAGAGGTTGTCGTGGCCCAGCGAGGCGCTGGCGCGCAGCTTGCGCGTGTCGGCGCTGTAGTCGTTGTTCAGGCCCACGCTGGCGCGCCACGGGCTGCTGTCGTCGACCTTCAGGTCCACGTCCATGGTGCCGGGCATGCTGCCCTGGCGCACCAGCGGCATCACCTGGCGCCTGGGCCCGCGGTTGAGCGCGCCGAGCTCGGTCTGCGCCTGCGTGAAGTTGGGCACGCCACCTTCCTTCAGCGCGGGCACCTGGTCGCGCACGTCCAGCGGCGAGTTGTACTCGGCGCCCACCACGCGCAGGCGGCCCACCCGGGTCTCGTTGACCTGCAGGAACACGATGCCCTGCGCCACCTGCTGTTCGGGCAGGTCGACGTACACCGACTGGTAGCCCGCCGCCTGGTAGGCCGCGAGCAGCGCGTCGCGCGCGGCCTCCACGTCCTTCAGCGTGCGCTCGGGGCCCAGGAACGGCGTGACGGCGCGCTCGATGGCGCGCGCGTCGAGCACGGTGTTGCCGCGCACGATGTACTCGGCAATGTCGACCTTGCGCTGCGCTTCGGGCGGCGCGGCTGTCGCGGGCGTGGTGGGCGTGGTGGGCGCCTCCATCGGTGCGGCCTGCGCGGCCGGCGCCGTCGCCTGCGCGAAGGCCGCGCACGGCGCGCCCGAGGCCATCACTGCCAGCCACACCGCTCTCCAGCACATCGGTGGACCGCTCTTCTTCATGTCATGCATCTGCAGCTCGTTCTCAAAGATGATTCGCTGTGCAGCAGCCCATGATGGAGAGCCTTCATGTCGCTGCTGCGTACGGTTATCTAGACGCGCGGCGCGCGCGGCGACTGTCGTTTGTCACTAAAACTTCATCAAGAAAAAAGGGCCGCCCTTGCAGGCGGCCCTTCGTCTTGCGTGCGCGTGGCCGGGCTCAGCGCTGGAGCCCTTCGCGCTCGCCCGGCGTGAGCGACTGCATCTGCGCGGTCGTGAGCGTGCCGGCGCCCAGCACCTGCACCACGCCCTTGGGGTCGTAGGCCGCGCGCTGCTCGCGCTCCTTCGGCGCGGTGCTGCTGCCGCCGCCCTCGCCTTCGTTGCCGAAGCCGAGCACGCGCACCGTGAACACCGAGGGCAGCGCCTGGCGTTGTGTCGCGCGTTCGCGCTGCACCGCGTCCTGCGCGGCGGTGGCCGCCTGCGAGGCCGCAGCGCTGGCGTTGGTGAGCGCACCCACGTTCACCGCCGCGATCACCGGAATGCCCACCGACTGCCCCTTCACCTGGATGTTTTCCGCGTTCACCACGCGCAGCGCCGCCAGGTTCACGTTGCCCGACACCCGAATGCCGGCTTCGCCCGCGTCGATGGTGCCCAGCGGCGCGATCAGGTCGATGTCGCCCGGCGGCACCTCGGGCAGCGGGTTCAGCGTGGCGATGCCCGCGCCGGTGTTGGGCGTGGTCGGCGACAGGCTCACCAGGCCCACGTCGTCGTAGGCGCGACGCTGCGGCGTGTAGACCACGGTCGACTTGGAGCCGCGCCCGGCATTGATGTCGCCCTGCGCCGACCACGCGAGGATGTTGCCGCCGAAGGTGGTGAAGATGCGGCTCTGGCCCAGCAGGATGCTGCCGTTCGAGAAGATCTCGATCTCGCCCGCTCCCTGCGTGAGCACGCCCGAGCCTTCGCCCGGCACGAAGCCGCCGTCCACGCCCACCAGCGTGCGCCCGCCCGGCACCATCAGGCGGATGTCGCCGCCGAAGTCGGTGTGGATGCCCGCGTCCTTCACCTCGTAGTGCGGCACGCTGTAGCCCGGGCTGCCGATGGCGATCCACTCTTCCTTGCTGAGGTACTTCACGCCGGGCTTCGCGCGTGTCGTGGCGATGCGGTCGACGTAGTTCTCGTAGTACAGCGCGCTGCTGAACATGGTCAGGTCGCCCTGGCGCTCGATGGCCTTGCCCTGCGCGTCGTGCGTGGGAAACAGCGTGGCGATGGCTTCGCGCCCGCGCAGGTAGCTGCCCTCGCGCGGCCCGCCCGCGGCGTTGTACTCGCGGCCCGCGGCCTTGAGTTCGGCGTAGTACACCGGGCGCAGGAAGGCGCGCTGCTGCTCGGCCGGCAGCGCGGCGAAGAAGGCGCGCGCATCCGTCGATGCGGCATCGAAGCGCAGGCCCAGGCCGTTGCGCTTGCCGTCGCCGAAGCGTTCTTCGAGCCAGTTGACCAGGTGCAGCTGGCTGGTCAGTCCGTACTCGCGCTGCAGGTCGCGGTTGGGCGCGCCGCTGCTGCCGCCGGCGGACTGCCGGTAGGCACCGTCGATCTCGGCCTGCTTGCCCGCAAGGAACGCCGGCGCGCCGGCCTCGTCGCCGCCGTAGCCGAACTGCGCCTGCAGCCAGCGCGCCAGCGTGAGCCGGTCGCTGTACACCGCCACGGCCTTGCCGGGCTGGTCGGCCAGTGCCTGGGCCGCGGTGGCCAGGTTGGCCGGGTCCAGGTAGCGCGCGGCGAAGGCCGCGAAGTCGGGTCCGTTGCGCCCCACGCCCGCGGCCACCGCGATGCCCGCGCCGCTGCTGCGGTCTCCCGGCCTGATGTTCGCGACTGCGCCGATGCTCTTGAGCTCGGCCTTGTCGGCCATGTACACGTCGCGCCCCGCCGTCACTTCGAGCAGGCCGGGGCCCGCCACGTAGAAGGTGCTGTAGCGCACGTCGCGCCCGGCGGACACCACCGACACGTCGTCGGGGTTGTTGTGCACGATCAGGTTGCCGCGCGCGCTGCCGGCGTCGACCGCGATGGGTTTGAGCGGCGCGCTGGCGTCGGCGCGGTTGATCTGCGTGGTCCAGCCCCGCGCCTCGACGGGCAGCTCTTCGTACTCGCCCAGGCCGGTGCCTGCGTTGACGATGTCGCGCCCCGCGCGCAACGCCACCGGACCGCCGCCTTCATACCAGGTGGGCAGCGCGCCCGGAATGCCGCCGCTGCTGCCCGCCCCGCGGTAGACGATGGAGCCGGTGCGCACGCCCACCACGTCGCCCTCCAGCGCATAGAAGCGCGCGGGCTGCTGGCCAGGCACCGAACTGCCCGATGCGGTGGGCGACTCCAGGCTGAACAGCGGATATTGCTGGTAGCCGTCCCCGGGCATGAAGCTGTCCAGAAAGACGCTGGGCGCCAGCGCGTCGGGGCTCACGTTGCTGAGCTTGCGCGGGCCGAACCAGCTGCGCTCCAGGCTGCCGCTGAAGCCCGGGTTGAACGGGCTCGGCAAGCCGGCAGGGTCGGCGCCCGACTGCGTGAAAGCGTAGCCGCCGGCATAGATCGAGTCGCCCGCCATCAGCTCCAGCTGGCCCGCGCCCGCATGGGAGAACTGCGGGCCCACGGGCGAAGGCGCCAGCATCACGCCGCCGGGGGACTGCACGGCCTTGTTGCTGCCGTCGACGGTGCCGGCGCTCGAGTTGCCGTAGTAGAGGCTGCCGCTGGCCGCGACCGCGCGGAAGATCGACGGCACCACGTAGCGCCCGTCGGTGGCCTGGCCGTTGCTGCGCGGGCGGTCGCCGACGATGGCGGTCGACGGTGCAAGGTTGCCGCCGGCGCTGAACAGGTCGATGCCGCTGGCCGGGGTCCACAGCGAGAACCAGCTGAAGCCCTCGCCCGGGCGCTGCACGCCCTCGCCCACGAAGGGCGTGCCGTTGTTGACCTGCGTCACCCGGCCCGGGTCGCCCACGCTGCCCAGCACCAGGTCGCCGCGCGCGTCGATGCGCACGGCCGCGTCGCCGGGCACCAGCACCGGCCCGCCGCCCGCGATGGACGAGGTGGCCGTGTAGACCTGGTAGGCGCGCGACTCCTCGGGGTCGGCGCGGTCGAAGCGCAGCTCGATGCCGCCGACCGAGCCGGCCTCCACGCGCAGCGCGCCGCGCAGGTTGACGAAGGTGCTGTTCAGGTCGGACCGTGCGCCCTGGTAGATGCTTTGAGGCGTGGTGTCCGTGGTGTTCGGGAACGAGCGCAGCTCGGCCACCGGATTGAGCCGTCCGCCGATGCGCACGTCCAGGTCGCCGCCGCCCGTCAGCGTGAGCCGCTGCCCGTCGGCCGACACGCGCCCGGTGCCGCCCACCACCAGGTTGAGGCCCGAGCTGCGCGACACGAAGTTGCCGAGCAGGTCCATGCGCCGGGTCAGCATGCCCGCGTCGCCGCCGGCCTCCAGCACCAGGTTGCCGCCGCCGAGCGTGCCGATGCCGGTGAAACCCGTCATGAACGGGGCGCTGCCGAACAGGTCGTAAGACGTGCTGGGGCCGCTCACGTAGCTGCCGAAGTTGACCCACCACGCGGTGGGCACGCCGTCGGGGCCGGCCACCGCGCTGCCGGTGCCCTGGCGCCACAGCCAGTTGCCCACGTCGGCGCTCGCGGGCATCGGACGGATGTTGCCGATGGCATCGGGGCGGAACTGGCTGCCCCGCTGGCCGATCAGGTCGCCGCGCACGTCGCCCTGCGCGCGCACCAGCACATTGCCGCCGTGCTCGGGGTACCAGGCGCGGTACAGGCTTTGCGCCCCGCCGTCGACGAAGGGCTCGTAGGCCGCGCCGTCGGCGCCGAGCACGGTGCCGGCAACCGTGGAACGCGGCAGGTTGTAGGCCGCGGCAACGCCACGGGCCTGTGTGCCCGCCGTGTACACGCCATAGGGCGAGCTCATCGTGAAGTCGCCGCCCGAGAGCAGGTCGAGGTCGCCGGTGCCGGTGCGCAGCACGCTGAAGAGCTGCTGCGTGGCAGGCAGCGGCACGGTCTTGGGCGGCGAGCCCTCGGGCGCCCAGGTCACCAGGTTGCCCAGGCCCCAGTCGTTGATGGCCCACACGGCCTCTTCGCCGCCCCACTCGTCCAGGTTGACAAGCGTGCCGGGCGCCGCGCCGATCTGGTTCAGCGAGTCGCCCATCCAGTAGTACTGGCCCGCCACGCCCGGTACCGGCGCCTGCAGCGTCAGGCCGCTGCCCATGCCGTAGTGCGTGTCGGCCATCAGCAACTGGCCCTGGAAGCCGCCTGCGCCGCGCGGACGCAGCGCGCGCGTGTCGGCGGCCTGCGTGTCGGCGCCGGCCACCAGCCGCATCGACCACGACTGCGAGCCCTCGGCCAGCATCGGCGCCAGCGCCAGGTTGCGGCCCTGGTTGCCGTTGGCGTCGGTCGGGCGCAGGTTGACGAAGTCCACGTCGCCGGGCAGCTTGACCACCGTCTCGGCGGGCACCACGGCGCCCTTGGCCAGCTTGAGCGAGCCGGCCAGGATCACGCCGTTGGGCAGGCTGTCGGGCACACCGTCGCCGTTGTAGTCGGGGCTGGGGGTGTCGTTGACGGCGCCGGCCGGAAACGGCAGCGGCACGCCGGCCGGCCAGGTCATGGCGGCGACGCGGGCGTCGCCCGGCAGGCGGTTGCCCGCGTCCAGCTTCATGCCGCTGTGCAGCGTGACGGCCTGCGCCAGCACCGTGCCCGCCGCGTGCAGCACGTTGCCCGCCGCGTCGCGCACCGCGCCGCCGAGCACCGTGCCCGCGGGCAGCACGAAGTCGTCGGCCAGCGTGGCGGCGGCCGCCAGCACCGTGCCTGCGCGCAGGCTCATGGCCTGCATCGGCAAGGCGTAGTTGAGCGCGCGGCCCGACTGGAAGAAGGTGCCGTCGGCCAGCTCGGCCATGCCGCCGCGCGGCACGACCACGTCCCCGCCCCAGGGCACGCGGCCCTTCACGAGCACCCAGCCGTTGTCGCTCGGCGTGGGCTGCAGCACGGACGTGTCGAAGCCGTCGGTGATGCTGCCGTACACGTTCAGGTTGCCGCCCGCGCGCAGCACCAGGGCGCCGGACTCGCCGGAGCCGTAGGTGCCGGTCTGCTGCGTGCGCGGGTTGACGCTCGCATAGCGGTGGCCCGACAGGTCGATGTCGCCGTCCACGTGCAGGTCGCCGTCGGGCGTGGCGCTGACCACGGCCACGCCGGGGCGCAGGTGGAACGCGTCGCCGTAGGCACGCAGGCCCGCGAGCCGGCTGTTCATGAGGTCGCCGTTGGCCAGCACGTTGCCCATGAAGGCGGTGCTGTCGGCATGCTTGGCGTCCAGGTAGGCCTGGTTCACCACCTGGTAGGGGCGCCCGTCGGCCGCGGCGTCGGTGCCGTAGTCGGCGTCCTTGTAGCTCCAGAAGCCGTTCACGGTGACGCTGCGCGCACCGTCGATGCGCACTTGGCCGCCCGCGTCGATGGCGATGTCGTTGCCGCGCGCACCGCCGATGCGCTGCGCGCTGAGTTCCACCGTGCCCAGCGATTGCGCCGCGCCGTCGGTGCCCGCGCGCACGTCCATGCGCGCGCCGTTCTCCAGCACCAGCCGCCCGCTGCCCGCGTTGATCTCGATGACGGCGCGGTTGGGCGCCTCGATCGGCTGGCCGTAGCTGTCCACGCGCAGCACGCGGCTGTGCGCGTCGAGCACGGCCGCGCCGCCGACGGTCACGCCGTCGCGCGCGGCCAGGCGGATGCTGCCGGCCTGCTCGCCGCTGGCGTCGACCGTGCCGGTGACGGCCAGCCGGCCGGCGTCGACCGACACGCTGACTTCGCGTGCCTTGAGTTCGTTGCCCAGCACCAGGTCGCCCTGCTTCAGCTGGAAGCTGCGGCTGCCGAAGACGCCGCCTTCGGTGAGGCGGCGGTTCAGGCCCGCGAAGTCGTCGATGTGCTGGCCGCGGATGTCGGCGCCGCCGGCCGCGTACGGCACCCGCGTGCCGCCCGCGTCGTAGCCGCCGCTGCTGGCGCCCGCAATGGCGCCGTTCAGCGCGACCGTGCCTGCGCTTTCGCCCAGCGCCAGCACCGTGAGCTTGCCGGCGCGGTTCTGCTCGGCCGAGAGGTCGATGCGCGAGCCGGTCGACTGGCGCACGTCGCCCGCGCGGCTTTCCAGCACCACGTCGCCGCCCCAGCTGTACTTGGGCACGTCGAAGAAGTCGATGCGGCGGCCCGCCAGGTCGAGCTGCGCGCCGTCGTCCAGCCGCAGGTCGCGTCCGGCCGAAGCCGTGAGCTTGCCGCTGGGCAGCGCGATGCGGCTGGCCAGCACCAGGCTGCCGCCGGCGTCCAGGGCGATTTCGGCGCCGAGCGCATCGGCCAGCGCCTGGCCCGAAAGCGCGGGCGCGACCGCGCCTGCCGGGGCGCCCAGCACGATGTCCCCGCCCGCCTTGATCTTCTGCACCGAGCCGGCCTGGCCGGTGAGCAGCGGCGTCTGGATGCGCAGGTTGCCGCCGCTGAAGGCGTAGCCCTTCAGCGCGTCGTCCCACGCGCCCTGCGACTGGTAGACCGACAGCGAGCCCGTGTGGTTGGCCGTGACGCGCTCGCTGGCGTTGAGCACCACCTCGCCGAAGCCCAGCACCAGCCGGTCCATGCCGTGCACGGTGTCGGGCCGGCTGCCGGGGCCGTAGCCGAATTCGATCTGGTTGGCGTCGATCTGCAGGCGCCCGCTGCCGGTGCCCGCCCCGCCCGCGGCCACCAGGCCCGGCGACGTGGCGGCGCCGTTCCACACCAGGATGGCGGTGTGAATGCGCGCCAGCGCATCCGCACCGCCCGCGCCGTAGATGGCCGGCGTGCCCAGCACCAGCCGCTCGAGCGACGAGCGGCCGGTGGCCGGGTCGATGGTCGAGAGCTCGACCGAGTCGTGGAAGTTGACCGCGTCGCGCGCGGTCAGCACCAGGTTCTCCAGCGCGGGCGCGCCGCTCGCGGGGTCGCCGCGCAGCAGCCGGTCCAGGATGCCCTGGTTCAGCGTGAGGCCCGGCGGCAGGGCGTTGCGCGCGGCGGCGGCGGCCAGTGCGGCCTCGCTGCCGACGTTGATGCCGCCCACCGACAGCACGAGGTTGCGCGTGCCGTAGCGCGAGGCGTCGCGCAGCTCGAAGCTCTGGTCGGTCGAGGCCGCGATGGTGCCTTCGGAATAGAGACGGGTGACGCCGTGGCACAGCGAGCCGGTGGCGCAGGCGCCGATGTCGATGCGGCCCGCGCCGGCGTCGGGCGAGGTGCTGAAGCCGGGCGCCAGCAGGTCGAGCCAGCCGTTGGACACCGCCAGCACGCTGGACGCGCCCGGTGCGTAGACGAATCCGTCGCGCGAGTCCCAGGCCGCGCGGCCCCGGCCCAGCGTGTTGATGCCCGCGCCCTGCTCCACCACGATGCCGCCGGCCTTGGTGTTGGTGACCAGAAAGACTTCGCCCGCGCGCAGCACGGCGCCTTCGCGCAGCACGATGTCGGCGGCGCCGGTGAGAAAGCTCGCGATGTTGGCGCGTTGCGAGGTGCCCAGGTAGTCCAGGTAGCTCACGCTCGGCAGGCCGCCGATGCCCAGCCGCGGCGCGGCGATGGCGTTGAGCGCGCCCACGTGGACCGACACGCCCTTGAACTCCGGCGTGGGCGCGGCGCCGTCGGCCAGCACTTCGTAGCTGGTGCGGTAGCCGCCCACCAGCAGCGCGCTGCCGCCGAAGCCGCCCTCGCCCGGCGTGTAGTCGGCCCGGCCGGCAAAGCGCAGCGCGGGCGCGTCGCCGATCGCACCGGCACTGGTGGGCAAGGCGAGGTCCAGGCGCAGCATCTTGGCGTCGCGCTCCAGCAGCGGGCGCGGCACGCCGTTGCGCTGTGCCTGCGCGATCGCGAAGTCGGCGTAGCCGGTTTCGTTGTATTGGCTGTAGCTGCGCAGCGTGCCGGCGGGCGTCAGGAAGACCTGCGTGGGCAGCGTGTCGCGGATGGCGGTGTTGGCCGTGCCGAGTTGCGCCGCTGCGGCGTAGGAGCCGTTGCGCATGGGCACTGTCACGCCCGAGGGCGGCAGGTTCGGCGCCAGGCCGTTGAGCTCGACGCGGAACGCGCCGGGCAGCAGCGCAAAGGTCGAGGGCAGCAGCGTGTAGGTGCCGGCGGGCAGGCCGGGCACGCCCGCGCCGATGGTGATCTGGCGGCCCAGCGCGGGGTCGCCCGCGCCGTGCTCGGCGACCAGCGGCGCGTAGCCGGCCTGCGTGCCGGGCACGATGGCGTACACCGGGTTGGTGGCCAGCCCCGGCAGCGTGAAGGTGCCGCGCGCGGTGGTCTGCACCAGCGGGTTCATGCGCGCGTCGGTCGAGCCGCCGCGCCCTGCGAGGAACGCCGCGCCCTTGAGCTCGCCGCCGCCGCTCAGGTCGAGCACCGCGCCTTCGCGCACGTTCACCGCATGCGCGGCCAGCGTGACCGAGGGGTCGTTGCCCACGCCCTTCCACACCACGTCCTTGCCGTCGTGCAGGTAGCTCAGGCCGTCGAGCGTGCCGCCGTAGGGCATCGTGAGGCCGTTGGCGCTGACCGAGGTGACGCTGCCGGGCAGCAGGTTGACCTCGCCGGTGAGCGAAGCCGCCGCAGTGGCGCCCAGCGTGATCTCGCCCAGCGGTGCGCGCACCACGCCGCCCTGGTTCACCGTGGCCGAGACGAAGCGCAGGCTGCCGAACACCGAGTAGGGCTGCGCGGGCAGCGGGGCCGAAGGGTCGATGCGCTCGATGTTCAGGCTGCGCGCCGGGTCGAAGTCGCGCACCAGCGTGCCGTACTGATCGAAGGCACCGCGCTCGCCCACGAAGAAGGCGCCGCTGTCGTTCATGGCGGGGTAGATCTGCGAGGCCGCCAGCGTGAGGTTGCCGGGTGTGTAGAAGGTGGCCGCTTGCGACAGGCGAAGGTCGCCGCCGCTGCGCATCACGATCTGGTCGAAGGCCTTGCGCTCGACCTTCAGCGGATCGGCCGCGTTCTGGACGATGGTGCCGCGCGCGCCGGTGTTGACCAGGCCCACGATGTCGATCAGCTGCGCATCGAGCGACAGGCGCGAGCCCTGCGCCACCAGCGGCAGGCCGAGCGCGCCGCTGCCGATGCCGCCGTTCTTCGAGCCGCGCACCGGGTTCGGCATGAGGTAGTTGTCGGCCTGCGTGCGCGTGCTGCCGGCCAGCCGGATGTAGGGCGCGGCCAGGTTGACCTGCGCGCCCGGAGCGGCGCCTTCGGCCAGGTCGATGGCGCTGGCCGTGAGCCGCAGGCTCTGGCCCAGGCGCAGGTCGATGCTGCCGTCGAAGCTCACCAGGCCGTTGGCCATCAGCGAGAGGTTGTCGAAGCCGCCCGCGGCGATGCGGTCCACGCCGATGCGGGCGTGGCCGTAGGCCAGCGCGGCCTCACGCTCGCCGGCCTTCAGGCCGGCCGAAAGACCGCTGTCGCCTTGCGACTGCGCAAGCACCAATTCGCGCGGCACGCGCACCGCGTCGTCGACGTTGATGCCCTTCAGGTCCTGGCTGCCGACCACGCCGTAGTTGGGCGTCTCCAGGCTCAGCGCCAGCGTGCCGCCGGCCGCACCCGCGCCGCCGGCGGCTGCGCGCAGGCTGCCGTCCAGGAACATGCCGCGGTAGGAGGCCAGCGAAATCAGGCCGCCGTCGCTGGCCACCTCCACCTTGCCGCGGCCGGGCAGGTCGAGGGTCGCCGAGGCGCCCGACGCATCGAGCCGCGCGCCGGGGCGCAGCACCACGAAGGCGTCGGCCGCGTCGACCATGCGCGCGTCGGCGCTGTAGGCCGCGCCGATCTCGATGCGCCCGCCCTTGCCCACCCGGCCGTAGACGCGGCCCTTTGAATCGACCGCCGTGTCGGCGCGGCCTGCGGCGTCCAGCACCGCGTGCTCGCCGATCCAGATGGAGGTGGCATTGGCCGCGCCGGGCGGCCGGTTCACGTCGTTCCCTGTGCCCAGGGCGCCCGGCAGCACGCCGATGCGGCCACCCCAGGCGTTGAGCGTGCCGTCGATGGTGATCTGCCCGTTGCCGGTGAGCGTGAGCGCGCGGCCCGGGTCGACCGAGATCGCGGAGCCCTGCCCCACCACCAGCGGCGCCTGGCTGTAGACCGAGCCCGCGCTCAGCGCCAGGTCGGCGCCGGCGCGCTGCGTGAGCACGCCCTTGAGCGGGTCTTCTTGCCACACCGGCGGCAGCCAGCGCTGCAGCACCGCCGACGGATCGGCCCCGGTGGGCGTGGCGCGGGCCGCGGCCGGGTCGGCGCGCAGCACGGGCATGGCCACGTCGATCCGCGCGCCGCCGGCCACCTGCACGCCCTGCTGGGCGCTCACGCTGTAGCGCGAGAAGCCGCTCTGGAACAGGCTGTTGTCCAGCACCAGCAGCGGCTTGACCGCCACGTCGGCCGGCAGCCGGTTGCCGGCCAGCAGCAGGGCGCCCTCGGCCAGCGCCACGTCGCGCGCGAAGGGCGTGCCCGCGGCCACCGTGGCGGTGTAGTCGGGCACAGGCATGCCGTTGGGGAACGCGGCGGCGGGCACCACGTAGCCCGGCGCCATCTTGCCGGTGATGTTGACCAGCTCGGTGCCCGCCGGCACCGCGGTGCCGCTGCCGTAGATGTTGCCGGCCTTGCTGAAGACGTACACGTATTCCCAGGCCACGGTCGCGGCCGGCACCACCCAGTCGGCGGGCAGGGTGTAGGTGCGCGTGGGCGAGAACACCGGCATGATCTTCATCGCCTCGCCCGGCGCGACGGTGTTCGTGACGTAGCTGAAGTCCTGCGGCAGCACGGTGCCCGCGGGAATGGTGAAGGCTTGCGCCAGCGTCAGGTGCACCGGCACCGCTTCGCCCGCCGACAGCCGGCCGGGGTTCAGGAGCACGCCGCCGCCGATGGCCACGCCGATGCCGGTGTCGATGCTCAGCGTGCCGCCGCCCTTCATGCCGTGGCCGCGCAGCTCGCCGTCGAGCAGCAGCGCGCCCGCGCCGCGGCCGGTGTCGTCGTACTGGTTCGACTTGAGCGAAATGTCCCCGCCGCGCCCGCCCTGCAGCGACGCGTCGGCCATCATGGCGGCGCCCGAGGAGGTGTCGATCACCGTGCCCGCGTGCAGCCGCACGTCGCCCGTGCTGGCAATGGAAACGCTGCCGCCGTTCAGGTACGGCAGGCCTGCGATGTCGGCGGGGTTGCTGCGCAGGTTGGTCCAGAAGCCGCGCGTGTCGAGCACCACGCCCGCGCTCACGTCCACGCCCGGCGTGTAGCCCTCGGGCGGCTGGGTGGCAATGGGCTGGTCGAGCCAGCCGGTCGTGCTGCCGACCGGCAGCCGGGCGACCATGTTGCCCAGCGCGATGCTGCCGCCGCGCGCGCTGAGGTTGGCCTTCACGTCGACCTGCGTCGCGTGCAGCGCGATGCTGCCGCCGTAGCCCACTGCCACGTCGGCGTCGACCGAAATGCCGCCGTTGGCATAGGCCTTGACGCCGCCGAGCGCCAGGCCGTTGAGCCAGCCGGCGTCGATCTTCAGCTTGCCGTTCAGTTCTTCGGGCAGCGCGTCTTCCAGCCGCAGGCTGTCGGCCATGCGTTGCACGGCGCCGATGTCGATGCGTTCGGCCGCGGCCTGCGGGCTGTCGCGCAGCATGCCGGTGTCGGTGTCGAACACCGGGCGCAACTGGCCGATGACGAGCTGGCCCGCGCGCGGCGCGGCCGTCTGCAATTGCCGGTAGCCGTCGAGCGCCGCGTCGGGCGCGTTGCGCTGGCGGTCGCCCTGGAACACGGTGGCCTCGATGTCGCCTTCCAGCACGGCCGACTTCGTGCCCACGATCACGCGGCCCGCGTCGCGGCCCACGGTGTAGCCGTTTTCCAGCAGCTCGCGCGCGCCGATCAACGGGTTGTAGAAGAACTCGGTGGTGTTCTTGCCCCAGCGCGCGTGCGGGTTCTCGAAGCCGCGGTACACGCCCTCATAGAGCATGTCGCCCGGTGCGCGCGACAGGTTGTAGAGCCGGCCGTCCTTGCCCATGAGCCAGCTCTGCTTGAGCATGCCGGTCTGCACGTCGAGCGAACCGCCCGACACGTTGATGGCCGAGCCGGCGCGCGTCACGAGCTCGCCGCCGCCGAAGGCCACGGTGCCGCCGGACGCGGCCCATTCGCCGATGCCGTGGCCGCCGGTGTTCAGGTAGCCGCTGACTTCGAGCAGGCCGCCGCCGGTGTACCAGCGGTCGGTGGTGTAGCCGTTGGTGCCCGCGGGCACGCGCACCAGGTAGCGGCGGTCGACCCAGAGGGTGGCGTTGTTGAGGTTCTTGCTGTCGCGGTTGCCCGGTGCGTCGCGCTGCTCGTTGCCCTGCACGTTGACCTCGACGTTGTTCGACGCCATGGCCACGCGCACGCCCACGGCGCCCGCCACGTCGATGGCCGCGCGCTCGGCCAGCTGGATGCGGCGCACCGCGTTCACGTTGACCTGGCCGCCGGTGGCCAGCGTCATCGAGTCGGACAGGAATTCGACATTGCCGCTGGACGCGATCTGCACCAGCGACTGGTCGCGCCGGTTGTAGGCGCCGTCCGAGAGGTTGGCCGAGTCCTTGATGAGCGCGTCGCGCTGCACGTCGAGCGCGGTGGCGTTGCTGTCGTCCAGCAGCACGGCGCTGACGCTGCCGGGTGCCAGCGTGACGCGCGCATCGGCGTCGCCCGCGGCGTTCAGGTGCAGCGTGCCGCGCGTGGTGACGCTGGTGCTCGACAGCAGCACGCCCGACTGCTCGACCGTGTGGCCGGTCAGCGTGATGTCGCCGGCCAGCGCCTGGATCAGGCCCGCATTGCTCACGCGGCCGGCGCTGCTGTCCTTGTTGCGCGCCGGCACGACTTCGTTGCCGCGCGTGCTCGACTGCTGGTTGCTGTCGGTACCCAGGCCCCTGCGGATCACGAAGCTGTCGCCCGCGGCGAGCGTGGTCTGCCCGTTCGGGGTGACGATGGTGCCGCGGTTGTGCGTCTCGCGACCGGCCAGCAGCACATAGCCGCCGCCTTCGGTCACGGTCTGCGGCTGGCGCGTGGAGATGCGCGCGCCGGCCTCGACGACCACGTCGCCCGTGGCGTTGCCGTTGGTGGAAGCGGTGGCACTCACGTTCAGGTCGTTGGCCAGCGTCGGCACGAAGCCGGTGCCCAGCGCCTGGCTGTAGATGCCGCGCTTGAACTGCGCGTCGGTCATGCCCACGGCCGAGGCCAGCAGGTTGCGCGTGTCGACCTGGCTGCTGCCGCTGAACACGATGCCGTTGCGGTTGACCACCATCACCGTGCCGTCGGCCTGGACCTGGCCCTGGATCTGCGATGGGCGCGCCTTCGGGTCGTTGACGCGGTTGAGCACCGCCCAGCCCGGCTGCTGCTCGAACTTCAGCGTGGTGTTGCGCCCGACGTTGAAGGTCTCCCAGTTCAATATCGCCTTGTCTGCGGTCTGCGCGACCGTGACCTGCGTGCGCCCGCCGGACTGCGACTGCACCGGTGCGTTGGCGTTGGCCCATCCTGCCGTGAGGCTGCGGGTGTCGACCTGCAGGCCGCCCTCGGCCAGCCCGTCGGGCACGCCCTGCCCGCCCTCGAGCGCTGCGCGCCGTGCCGCCTCCTGGGCGGCTTGTTGCGCCGCGATGCCGCGCGCGGCGATGTTCAGGTTGCCGATGGAACGCTGCAGCTGTTCGGCCGCGCGCTGCTGCTGCGCCTGCGGGCTGGTGAGCATCGAGGCGGGCATGCCGTTGGGCAGCCGGCCGGTGGCGGTGGCGGTGCTTTGCGCCATGTTCTTCTGCGCCATCCAGCCGGCGCTGAAAGCCTGCTGCGCCTGCGCGTTCTGCACCGACGCGCCGGCGGCCAGCATCAGCGCAATGGCGTGCACCAGCGGTGTGAGGCGGGCCTGCGGATGGAAGAAAGAAGGGCTCTTGTTGCGCCGGGACACCGTGCTGCTGCGTTGCATGCGGACTTCCATGGGTTCGTGTTTCATTGCTCGAATCGATGCCACGAAGCCCGCGCCCGGAAGGCGGGCGGCCCGTGGTCTACCGAGCTATGACAGCGAAGCGGCGGCGCGACTGCACCATGTCACGAAATCTTCACAGAGCGCCGCCCCGGGCGCTCACGCCTTGGCCAGGCCCAGCAGCACGATGCCGCCGGGCAGCTGCGTCAGCTGCGCGCCGTAGACGTCGCGCACCAGAAAGGCCACGTCGTCGAGCCGGTCGATCGAGAAGCTCGCCTGCACCTTGCTGCGGCCCAGCGCCTCGCTGGTGAGCACCAGCCGCCCGGGGCGGTAGCGGTTGACCTCGGCCACCACGTCGGCCAGCGGCACCTGGTTGAACACCAGCTGGCGGCGCCGCCAGGCGCTGACCGCGCCGGTGTCGACCGCCGCCACCGGGCCCAGCCCGGCCGCGTCGTAGCGCAGCTGCCGGCCCGCGTCGAGCCGGGCGCGCTGCGCGCCGCGCACCACGTCGACCTCGCCCGCCAGGCAGGTGACGCACACCTCGCCGTCGATGTTGCGGATGTTGAAGCGCGCGCGCACCGCCGACACCGTGCCCCCTTCGGCGGCCACGCGGACGCGCGTGACGCTCGATGCATCGGCAAGCACCTCGGCCTCGCCGGCCACCAGTTCGATGCCTTCGCGGCCCTCGTGCGGCATGTTGACGCGCGTGCGGGTGTTCAACTGCAGCACCACGCCGTCGCCGATGGCCACCTCGCGCTGCTCCCCGGTGGCGGTGCGGTAGTCGGCGCTCCACTCGGCCACCGAAGTCCACAGGCCGAGCGGCGGGGACACCACCAGGTAAGTGACCGACGCAGCCACCGCGCCGCCCAGCAGCGCGCGGCGCCCCGCCACGGGCATGCGCCGGCGCGCGGCGCGTTCCTCTTCCTGGCGCACGTGCAGGGCGGCCGGCGCCATCTGCTGCCACACCTCTCGCGCCTGGGTGAACACCTGCGCATGCGTGCGGCTTTGCGCGCACCAGCGCTTGAAGGCGCGCGCGTCGTCTTCCGTGGCCTGGTGCGAGCCGAGCCGCACCACCCAGGCTTGCGCTTCGCGTTGCAGGGTCTTCATCGCTTCGCCTTGTGCGGAGGGTTCGGTTTTTTCAACTGCCATCACGCTTGGACTGTTTTCCGGCGCCGGGACCGAAGCGCTGGACAAAATTTCTTCCCAGGCGCTCGCAGCAATGCTCCAGGCCGGCGCGCAATTCCTTCTCGACCGTGCGCACCGACACGCCGTAGCGCGTGGCGATGTCCTTGTGCGGCATTTCGTCCACACGGGCCGCATACACGATGGCGCGGCGGCGGCGCGGCAGTTCGGCCATCGCGCGCTCCAGGGCCTCGAGTTCGTTGCGGGCCTCGGCGCCGCGGGCCGGGTCGGCCAGCTCGTCGGCCATGTCGTAGAGCTCCTCGACCTCGCCGACGCTCAGCAGCCGGGCGTTGCTCTTTCGCTGGTCTTCCGCCACGTTGAGGGCAATGCGAAACAGGTAGGCCGAGGGAAAGCGCACAGCGTGGCGCACGGTGGTGTTCTCCACGCGCAGGTAGGCCTCCTGCAGCGCATCGTTGGCCAGGTCTTCCGAGCCGAGGCGGATCTGCAGGTGCTTCCTGAAATGGGCATAGCGCGCCAGGAACAGCGCGCGCAACGAGGCCCTGATGGAGTCCGGCATTCCGTGGCCCTCGATGCGGTCAGCGCGCGCGCAACGGCGCGCGCGACACGAAGGGGCGGCAGTCGCGCGCCGGGTCCGGGCGCGGGGTCAGCAGCAGCGTGACGGGCTGGGGCAGCGCGGCCGGCGGCGCGGTGTCCATCTCGAGCGAGCGCAGGCTGGACAGCACGGCGAGGTCGCGCTCGCGGCTGCCGCTGCCTTCGAGCAGGCGCGCATCTTCCACCGCCCCGGTCGCGTCGATCCACAGCTGCACCGCGAGGCGGTAGCGGCCGAAGGCGTCGGGCTGGGCGATGCAGAGCACGCGGGTGATCGAATGCTGCAGCACCTGCGCATAGCTGGACTGGGCGCGGGCGGTTTCCGCGACGGCGGCGCTCGCACGCTCGCGGCCTTCGAGCGGGGCGGACTGCGTTGCAGGCTCCGGCATCAGCGTGAAGGCGTCGGTCGCGCTGTAGCGCGCCACGAGCCCGGTGCCGTCGAGCATGCGCCGCAGGGCTTCACGTGGCGCGAACTCGCCATGCACGGCGGCGGCCTGCCGGTTCGCGGTGAGGCTGCTGGCCACCAGCACCGAATGGCCGGTGATGCGGCCGAACAGGGCCAGCGCCGTCTCGAGCGGCTGCGCCTGCAGGTCGAACTGCAGCACCTTGGCGTTGACGTCGTCCGACGCCGCCACGTTCTGCGCCACGGCAAGGCGCGCGCCCATCATGAGGGCGAGGACCAGAAGGCACCAGGGCAAGGTCGTGACGCCGCCGGGTGCGGAACTGCGTGTCATGGGGCGGAGATCGATGGCAAGAAGGCTGGCTGATGGAATGCGGCGTCCGCAGCCGTCTGCAAACTCGCCCTGCGGGTGCTTGCGCCGAAGGCTAACGGCGCGGGATGACCGACATGTGACGTTTTGTTCGCATGTGCCGCGGCCGTCGCCGCGCCGTCTTCTTGCCGACTTGGTGCGCGGCTAGCATGCGCCCCCATGGAGGAATGCGTCATGAGGGTTCGCTGCAGGGTGGTCGTCGCGTGGGTGTGTGCCTTGGTCGTTGGCGGCGGCGCGGCCGCAGCGCAGCCCGGGACGGCCGAGGCGGACGCCGAGGCGAGTTGCGCGGAGGTCACGGTGAACGGCGTGCGCGCACCCTCCTTCGAGTGCCTGACGCACAAGCTGCAACCCAGGCCGCAGTTGCCGCCGCAGGGACCCGGCGATGCGCAGCCGGGCTTGGCCTCCGAAGCGATCGTGCTGCGCCCTTCGAACCAGCTGGGCCTGTTCAACCGCGCGGCGACCAGCACGCGGATGGGGAACACCTTCGGAACTTCCGTGTATCCGCAGCGGCCGCCGCAGGTTCAGTTTGCATTGCCGCCGGGCACGCGCTGACGGCAGCGCTTGCGGCTAGCGCAGGGGCGGACGAAGGACGGACGATTCGAGCAGGCGCAGCCGGCAGGTGATCTGGTGGAGCTGTTGGGCCACAGTGAGCGTGTGGGGCGTGCCCGTGCCCGCGCGAGTCTCGGGCTCCTTGCGCCGGCGTGGCTTGAGCGTCGTCTTGCGGCGCACCAGGTGCATCAGCGAATGCACGGCGGCGGACGCATCGTCGGTGGCGTCGCGCAGGGCCGCGACGGCCAGTTCCAGGTCGACGTCCCGCTGTCTCATGGCCCGCTCCACGAGACCCGGCGTATCGGCGACACCGCCGCCAGCACCCTTGGAATGCATCACTTTTTCAGACCTCAAGGCGATTGCTCCTGACCGCGCGTTCGACCTGTTGTGCTGCCTCGCGCCTGGCCGACAGGTTAAGGCGAACGTCGCGCTCGAAACTGAGCGTTTCTGAGCGCGCTGACCCGAGGCACTTGCGCGCTGGCACCCGCGCGCTGCATCAGGGCCGGATCAGTGCCCTGGCGTGGAAGCAGTAGCCGGCATTGCGCGCGGTGTTCAGCGGCAGGGTCAGTCCGGTGGCCTCGCTGACCTTGCGCCGGAGCCGGCGGATCTGGGTGTCCAGGCGACGCTGGTCGTAGCTCAGGAAGTGTTCGCCGAGCGCCGTCACGATCTGTTGGCGGCTGGCGATGTCGCCGGCACCGCGCATCAGCTCGTGCAGCACCGTGAGGTCCTGTTGCGACAGTGCGATGGGTGCAAAGCCCGGCGCCGACAGTCGGCGCGCCCCCAGTTCGAGCACCCATGCGTCGTCGGCCGGCATCGTGGCGCTTTCGTCCCCCAGCCGGCGCGACAGCGCCGTCAGGGTGGCCGCGAGTTCGTCGAGGTCGGCGGTCTTGGGCAGGTAGTAGTCGGCGCCGATGTCCAGTCCCTCGACGCGGTCGCGGGACCCGCCCCGCGCGGTCAGCACGACGATGCCCAGGCGCTCGCCGCGTTCGCGCAGTTCGCGGATGAGCACCAGGCCGTCGCCGTCGGGCAGGCCCAGGTCCACCAGTGCGATGCCGTGGCGCCGCGGGTCGTAGCGGCGCCTGAAGCCTTCGAGCGAGCCCTCCGCATCGACGCGGTAACCGTTGCCGACGAGAAACTCGCTCAACTCTTCGCGAAGCACGGCCTCGTCTTCCAGCAGGATCACATCACGCATGCGAACAGGTTAGGGGCAGCGAGGAAGATGGACCTGAGCATTTCTGAGCGCGGGACAAGGTTGGCGCGTGCACGCCGCGAAGCGGGGGAAAGCCGCGGATTCTAGGGGGACGCCGGGGATAATCCGCGCCGATGAAATGGCTTGTCTTGTGTCTGTGCGTGTGTGGCTTCATGGCCGTGTCGGGCATCGTCTCGCCGAACGCGGCCCACGCCTCGCCGCTGCTGCTGGACCCGCGCGCGAGCGTCGACAGCCATGGCCATCTGTCGGTGCTGCGCGACGCCGCAGGCCGGCTCGGCGCCGACGCAGCGGCGGTCGCCACGGGCTGGCAAGCGCTGTCCGGCGCCGTGAACGCGGGCTACACCACCGACACCCTGTGGATCCGCCTCGATGTGCAGCGGCCCGCCGACGCGCCCGACCGGTGGCTGGTCCAGTTCGGCAATGCGCTGCTCGACGATGTGCGGCTGTACCGCCAGGACGCAGCCGGGCAATGGCGGCAGGCGCAGCACGCGGGCGAAGACACCGGACGCGGGCACTGGCCGGTGGATGCGCGCAACGTGCAGTTGCCGTTGCTGCTCGACAACCCGTCGCCGACGCCGCTGCTGCTGCGCCTGCAGACCAAGAACGCGATGTCGACCACCATCGGCTTCGCGACGCCCGAGACCTATGGCAGCGCGGCGCGGCGCGAGTACCTCTGCTATGGACTCGGCTTCGGGTTCGGCCTGCTGCTGATCGCCTTTCATTCGCTGTTCTGGCAAATGAGCCGCGAACGGCTGAGCGCGTGGTACCTGCTGTACGTGTCCAACGCGCTGCTGGTCGAACTGCTGACCTCGGGACTCGCGCAGCAACTGCTCGTGATGCCGGTATGGCTGTCCGACACGGTGCTGAGCCTGTCCATGTGCAGCGCCCTGGCGATCGGCATCCGTTTTGCCGTCATGCAGTTGAACGTGGACGGGCGGTGGCCGCACCCGACCCGCGCCGTGCTGCATGCGGTGACCCTGCTGTGCGCCGTGGCCGCCGCCTTGGTGCTGGCCGGGTACAACGGGCCGGCCATGTTCGCGATGCAGTCGGCGGCGATGCTGAGCATCGTGTGCCTGATCGGCGCGGCGCTGTGGCTGCTGCCGCGTGACGAGGGCCAGGCGCGCGCGTTCCTGCTGATCTTCGGCATCTACTACACGGGTGTGCTGGTGAGCTTCGTGCGCAACATGGGCTGGCTGCCCGCCAATGCCTGGACCCAGAACGCCGCGGCCCTGGGCACCCTGCTCCACATGCTGCTGATGAGCATGCGGCTGAGCCGGCGCTACGACCAGTTGCGCCGCGACAAAGAGGCCGCGCAAGCGCGCGTGGTGCAGGTCGTCGGCAGGCAGAACGACCTGCTCGAAGAAGAGGTGCGACGGCGCACGGCCGATCTTCGCAAGGAGATCGAGCAGCGCGAGCGGCTCGAGATTGACCTGCGCGCCGCGCTGGAGACCGAGCGCCGCGCGAAGCAGACGCAACTGGATTTCGTGGCGATGGTCTCGCACGAGTTCCGCACGCCGCTGGCGATCATCAGCACCACGGCGCAGCAGATCGCCAGGAATCTCGATGCGGCGCGCGAGAAGACCCTGGCACGCTGCATGAACCTGCGCGCGGCCGTGCAACGCATGGCCGCGCTCGTGGACGAGTACCTGACCGCCGACCGCATGGAAGCCGGCCATGCGCACTTCCAGCCGCGCCCCTGCGAGCGGGAAGAACTGATGGAACTGTTCGAGGACCTGGCGGCCGACTGGCCGGACGGGCGCATCGCATTGCAGGCCCGCGAACTCCCGCTCCACCTGGTGTGCGACCTGGGGCT
Source organism: Variovorax monticola (assembly GCF_051216855.1). Classification (NCBI taxonomy): domain Bacteria; kingdom Pseudomonadati; phylum Pseudomonadota; class Betaproteobacteria; order Burkholderiales; family Comamonadaceae; genus Variovorax; species Variovorax monticola. The sequence continues at coordinate 338,479 of NZ_JBPJZP010000001.1, read as the reverse complement.
GCTGCGCGTGGCGCTGCGCAACCTGCTGGCCAATGCGGACCGGCACACGCCGGCCGGTCGCGCGATCGAACTGGACATCGTGCGGGCCCCGCTCGACGTGTTGCGCATCGGCGTGAACAACCCCGGCGAAGCGATTCCGTCCGATGAAGTGGCGCGCGTGTTCGAAAAGTACTTTCGCGGGCGTCAGGCTGCGCAGGCGCCTGGCGCCGGACTTGGGTTGTATCTGGTGCATCGGATCGCGCGGATGCATGGGGGCCATGCGCACCTGGACAGTGCGGGGCACGACGGGTTCGTCCGCTTCAGCGTGGCGCTGCCGTTGGGCCCGGTCTGAGCCGAGGGGCCCAAGCCGCTGTCTTTCGAAACGGGCCGAACCGTCGACGACAGCTGAAGGCGTGGCAGAGCCAGGGCTTCTTAAATACACTAACGGGAAACGTTCTGTATCCTGAGTTGCACGAAACCCAGCTATCCAAAGCCAAAACGCAGGCCGTTAGTGTATTTATGGACACCCTTCCCCTCTTCGCCCCCCACTCCGACGAAACCCATCGCCTGGCCTTCGACCGCTGGCTGGCAGACCAGCGCGCGGCGGGTTCGCTGCGGCAGTCGGGATCGATCGCGGTCTATCGCGACATGTGGGGCAGTTTTGTCGCGTGGTGCCTGGGCCAGTCGCCGGTCGTCGACCTCGACACGCTGGACATGCGCGATCTCGAGGCGTTCCAGGCCGCGCGCTTCGGCATGAAGGCGGCCGACCAGTCGCTCTCGCCGCGACACGCGCTGCGCCTGCTGCGGCTCATCGACCGGGTGCTGCGCCACCACGCCGCTGAAACCGGCGCGCCGCCCAACACCGCGGCGTTCGACTGGCTCGCGGTGCATCCGGACATCCGCTACGCCGAAGCGGCGCAGTCCGACCCCTTGCCCGACTTTCTCTCGGTGCCCGAGGCGCGGCGGCTGATCACCTTTCTTTCCGAAGCGCGCCCGCGGCCCGGTCTTTCAGGACCGCGGCGTGACGCCCACCGCGCCTTCAGCTGGCAGCAGCTTCGCAACCGCACCGCGGTGGCATTGCAACTCGGTGGCGGGCTCGCTCCGGGGGACGTGCGCGCACTGACGCTGTCTGCGCCGGTGTCCGCCGGCGGGCGCGTGCACGGGCGACCCTGGAAAGTGGCTGTGCCGGGCAACGGCAACCTGCCGCCGCGCGAGACACCCATCGCGCCATGGGCCGGCGAGTTGCTGCAGCACTGGCTCGAAGTCCGCTCCGAGGCGCGCATCCTCGGCGACAACCTGCTCCCTTCGACGCTCAGCGGCAAGCCCTGGAGCAAGGAGGCGCACTACAAGGCGGCCAAGGCCGTGCTCGAAGAAGCGGGCGTGGAAGCGGCCGACGGCGGGTCGTTCCGGTTGCGGCACACCTTTGCGCTGCGCCAGCTGCGCCGCGGCACGCCGCTCGAGCAGGTGGCCCGATGGCTGGGCATCGACCCGGAAGCCATGGGCAAATACGCCCGCGTGGTGGTCGGCCCGGCGGATGTGATCTGACGGTGCCGCGCACACCGTGTTGCGGGCCGCGGCCACGGCCCTTTGGGGCTGCCTCCTACGCTCGCCGCGCCGTGGGTCGGTAGGGTGTCAGGCTTCGAAACCGCAAGCTTGCCCCTGGCACAGACCCATGAAATTTTCTGCCTCCCGCTCCCTCGTTTCCCGCACCCTGCTGATCGCCGGTGCACTCGCACTCGGTGCATGCGCCAGCAATGCACCCACGGCGAGCACCGCGTCGGGGATCGACAACCAGCCCGATCCGACCATCCTGCTGGTGCCCGTGCGCATCCAGGACCCGGCCCTGGCCTCGGGCTGCTGGGCGCAGTTCTACTCGGAACGCGATTTCCAGGGCGACTTCGTCACGCTGGTCGGCCCCGCGCAGGTGCAGAGCATGGACAAGGGCACCGCACGCCAGCTCAAGCGCGACATCGACAGCGTGAGCGTCGGCCCGCGCGCCACCCTCGAGGTATACGAGCACGCCATGTTCAAGGACCGCACGGTGAGCTTCGCGCCGAACAGCCGCGAAGGCGGCTTGGTGCGCAAGCTGGGCTTCGGCGGCCGCATCGAGGCCATGAAGCTTTCCTGCAGCTGATGCCGTTGAATGCCGGCGCTGGGCAAAGCTGGCACGAAGATCGCAATGCCTTCTTCATGCTTACATCCATCCAGAAAGCCATCATCCTGCGCAAGAACGGCTTCGCGGTGCCGGATGCGCCTGCCGAGCCGTCGCTGACACCGGCGCAGCCCTCGGAACCCGGGCCGGCCATGCAGGCTTGGCACCGGGCGATCGAGGCCCTGTTTGCCAGCTATGCCGCGGCCCGCGCCGCGAAGAGCCTGCGCGACGCGCAAGAGAAAAGCCAGTTGGAGTGGCTGCGCCAGATGGCCAACGGCGGCGCGCCAAGGCTTCGAACGCAGCGCATCTGAATTGCGGGCCCTTCAGCGCTGCAACTCGATGGCGGCCTGAACGATGGGGCGTGCCCATCCCGGTGTCGCCGCCAGCGCCGCAGCGTCATCGGGCTGCGGAAAGTCGATGTTCCCCCCGCTCATCTCTAGCACCAATACCGGGTCGTCGATCTCGCCGCCGGGCGGCGCTTCGGCACTGTTGTCGAACACCTGCAGCCGTGCCAGCGTCGGTATCAACAGAATCAGGTTGGCGCGCGACGCCACCCAGCGTTCGCGGATCTTGGGCTCCGGAATGTCGTGGCCCCCATGCGCCACCCTCGCGCGCACGCGGGCGATGTGCTGCTCCGGCGAGGAAAGCCCGCAGAAGATCATGACCACGTCATGGGTTGCCGCCGCACCGGCGAGCAATGCGGGAATCGTGTTCGCGCCCAAGGTGGTCTCGAACGCATGGCTGGTGCCCTGCGCGATCGCTGCTTCCAGCCGCTCACGGCCGAGGTTCCATGCGCGGGCGTTCGCGTCTTCGGGCGTCAAGCCGAGCTGCGCCATGAGCTCGCGGGCACAGGTGTCGGGGTTGAACCAGCTCAGCCCGTGCTCGGCGAGCAAGGCCCCGCCCACCGAACTCTTGCCAGCGCCATTGACACCGGCCAGCACCAGGATGAAAGGGCGCTCGGCCGCCGCCATCAGAAGGTGTCACCCGCCTTGGGGCGGCGCCCCAGCTTGCCCTTGGCCGCGAACAAGCTGCCCACCTGCTGCGCCGCGCCCGGCTGCTGCAGCACGCCGAGCCGTGCGTCGAAGCGTCGGCCGAGTTCGTCGAGCACCGACTGCTCGCGCGCCTTGAGCGCCTGGGCGTCTTCCACCAGCTGGTTGTAGGTGGCCGCGGTCAGCAGCACCATTTCGACCGTCGAATGGTTGGTGACGGCCACGCTGCCGGACTCCTGCACCTGGCGCACCACGTCGCCCCAGCGGTTCTTGACGTGGGAGGCGTTTTGACGCGGCAGTTCGTTGAGGCTGGGCAGGACGGCGGCCATGGGATGCTCCTTTGACGCCATTATGGCAAAAATGGCTAAATTAGCCAAATCTTCGCCCTCCAACGAGGCGTTCCGGGGCGGCCATCGCGCATCTTGCGGCCTCGTGCGGCCTCTGGCTCGCGCTCAGTGCAGCCGGTCCGAGCGCAGCCGCTGGCGCTCGTCGGTCATCGACCGCGCGGCCATGTAGACAGCGCCCGCGGCGGCCAGACCGCCAGCGCCGGTCAACAGGAACAGCAACAGGATCTGGTACTTGGCGGCCTCGATCGGGTCCATGCCGGCCAGCAGCTGGCCCGTCATGATTCCGGGCAACGTGATGATGCCGGCGGCCGACATCTGGTTGACGATCGGGATCATTCCGCGACGGATCGACGCGCGAATCAGCTCCGCCAGCGCCTCGTGAATGGTCGCGCCCAGCGCCAGTTGCGCCTCGATGCGCGCACGCCCCGTGGTCACGCCTTCGAAGAAGCTGTCGAGCCCGAGGCTGGCGGAATTGAGCACGCTGCCCAGCACGATGCCCATCAGCGGAACGGCGTAGCGCGGGTCGTACCAAGGGTGCGGCTGTATCGCCGTCATCAGCGCCAGCACCACGGTCGCCACGCTGGACACGCCCACCGCCGCCGCGCCGATGGCGAAGTTGCGACCGCCCTGCAGCCGCTGCGCCGGCCGCACCGCCACCTCGCGTGCGGCCGCCAGGATCATCAGCACCACGAGCGTGAGCGTCGCGGCCGGAGAGGCCGCGGCAAACACGAAGCGCAGCACCAGGCCCACCAGCAGCAGTTGCACCACCATGCGCGCGGCGGCCCACAGCACCTGCCGATGCAGCCGCAGGTGAAGCAGCAGCGACGCGCCCGCATTCAGCAGCACCAGCAAGGTGGCGAGCATCAGGTCGGTGGCGTGGAGATGGATCGTGTTCATGCGCCACGCAACCGGCCGTCGGCCATGTCGAAACGGTGGTGCCCGATGCGCTGTGCCTGCTCTACCGAATGCGTGACCATCAGGATCGCCAGGCCCTGCGCGAGCCGGCGCGACAGCAAGGCCTCGACCGCCAGCGTCGTGGCGGGGTCGAGTGAGGCTGTGGGTTCGTCCAGCAGCAGCACCAGGGGCTCGCGGGCGAGCGACCGCAGCAGCGCCAGCCGCTGGCGTTCGCCGGTGGACAGGCGCGTGATGTCGGCAGCGAGGATGTCGCCCGGCAGCCCGACCTCGCCGAGCCAGCCGGCAAGCGATTCGCGCATGCCGTCGGGAAAATGTTCGGCGACCGTCGCACCCCACCACGCGGGTTCCGCCGCCTGGTAGACCACCCGCCGGCGCCATGCGGGGCCGGAGCCGGCGTTGCGGTCCACCCCGTCGAGCAGCACGGTGCCTTCGCCGGGATCGAGGTCGGCCACCAGCCGCAACAGCACGCTCTTGCCCGAACCGGACTGGCCCATGATGCAGATGCACTCGCCCCGCTGCGCCTGCAGGTCGACCGGCGGCCGGCCCCGCGTGCTCAGGTTGCGAATGTCGAGAAAGGGCCGCGGTGGGGTCATCGAAGAGGCGCCTGGCGGCTGCGGCGGAATGGGCTGCCGATGCTAACCAACCTGGCCCGTCCGAGTGGGCCGGTCCAGTACCTAGTAGACGTCCCGGCGGTAGCGGCCCTGCGCGACGAGGTCGTCGAGGGCGGCGCGCCCCAGCATGTCCTCGAGCACGGCATCGACCCCGCCGGCCATGCCGTTCAGGCTGCCGCACACGAAGACCACCGCGCCTTCGTCGATCCAGCGGCGCAATTCGGCAGAGGCGCGGTGCAGCAGGTCCTGCACGTAGATGCGCTCGGGCTGGTCGCGCGAGAACGCGAGGTCCACGCGCTCGATGCGGCCTTGCGCCTGCCATTGCGCCACCTCCTGCGCGAAGAAGGCGTCGTGCGCGCGCTGCCGCTCGCCGAACAGCAGCCAGTTGCGGCGATGCCCTTGCTCCACGCGCGCACGCAGATGCCCCCGCAGGCCCGCATAGCCCGAGCCGTTGCCGATGAAGATGCACGGGCGCTCGTCCGCCACCAGTTCGAAACCGGGATTGGCCACGAGCCGGAGTTCCACCTGCGCACCCGGCGCCGCCTGCGCGGTGAGCCAGCCCGAGACAAGGCCCAACCCCGACGCACGGCGCACCTGGCGGACCAGCAGCCGCAGGTGCCCCTCGGTCTGCACCGACGCCACCGAGTAGCGCCGTGGTGCGACCGCGGGGCTCGACCGCAGTTCGACCAGCGCGCCGGGTTGCCAGTTCGGCAAGCCGCCCTGCCCGGCAGCGAGTTCGATCTCGTAGAGCGGGTGGCCCAGGCTGCCCGGGTTGAGCAGGCGGCGCGCGGCCAGCGTCCACACCGCGAAGGGCTCGACGGCATCGACCGCGTCGTCCAGCGGCCGGCCGGCGCCCGTCGACACACCCTGCAACGCGCCCAGCTGCCGCCGCCACAGGGCCAGCGCCCCGGCATCGCCGTTGTCCACCTCGACCATAGGGAACAGCGACTGCGCGCCGGCCGAGACCAGCGCGTGGTCGAGCGTGTGGCCGAAGCCGCAGAAGCGATCGTAGTGCCGGTCGCCCAGCGCGAGCAGGCCATAGCGCAGGTGCGACAGCGCCTCGCCGCCGACCTGCGCAAGCCGGTGTGCAAAGCGCCGTGCGGCGTCGGGCGGGCCGCCCTCGCCGAAGCTGCTGGCGACGATCAGCAGGCGCTGGTGATCGCGCAGCTGCGCGGGGTCGAGTTGCGCCATCGATGCCACGGTCACGGGCAGACCGGCCGCTTCCAGGGCGGCGGCGCTGCGCATCGCAATGCCTTCGGCCGTGCCCGACTGGCTCGCGAAGGCGACGAGCACGCGCTCCGGTGCGGACGCGGCAGCATCGGCGGGTCGCACCGTTGCAGACAGCGCAGCCCTTGCGGCGCGCACCACGCGCTTCTTGCGCCGCCGGTCCAGGTACAGCAGCCATCCGGTCACCGAGAACACCGGCAGCATCAAGGCCGCCAGCATCATCGCGATGCGTCCCGGCAGGCCGAAATAGGTGCCCATGTGCAGCGGATAGATGGCCGCCAGGAAGCGTCCGCCGGCCGACTTGGCGGCATGCCGTTCGTCCTGCGCGACGTCGCCGCCGGGCAGCTTCACCGTCATGCGGTTGCGCGCGCGTTCGTGCGCAGGCGCCATGTCGAGCCAGGTGAACAGCACCGACGGCGCGGCGCCAGCAGGCAGGCGCAGGATGACTTCGCTCCAGCCGCCGGTCTCCTTGGCGTGTCGCTCGAAGGTGGCCCATGCCGGTGCGATGTCCACCGCGGCGGCATCGTCGCGCGCCATGTTGCGCACGCGCGGCGCCGACGTGCGCGCCTGCTGCGCGGCCACGCGCGGGTATCCCGCCCATGCATCGACGCGATCGCGCAGGCCGTCGAAGGCCCAGTACAGCCCGCTGGTGGTGAACACCAGGTACATCAGCAGCGCGCAGGTGCCCATCACCGAATGCAGGCCCCACAGGAACGAGCGCCCCTTGAGCGCGGGGTCGAAAGTGAGCCACGCACGCCAGTCGCGCACGCGGCGCGGCCAGCGCAGGTACAGGCCGGACAGCGACAGCAGCAGCAGCCCGGCGGCCAGCACGCCCGTGGCCACGCGCCCGGGTTCTCGCGGCAACAGCAGCCAGCGGTGCAGCGCCTCGACCCATTCGAAGAACTCCGCGCCAGCCAGGGTCGGCAGCGCGGTGGCCGTGTAGGGGTCGAGGTAAACGGTGTTGCCGCGCCGCTCGCCCTTCGGCGGCGCGAAGATCACCCGTGCCGCAGCACCAGGCTTGGCGAACAGCGCGAGCGTGCCGACCTGGCGCTCGGGCCACGCCTGCCGCACGGCCGCCAGCAGTTGCGGCGGCGCGAGCGGCTGCACGGCCTGCGCCGGCACATGGCGCCCGTGCGGGTTGAGGGCATCGATGATTTCCTCGCGAAACGACAGCACCGCGCCGCTCAGGCCGATGACGACGAGCACGGTGCCGGCGGTGATGCCGACGAACCAGTGCAGCTGGAACCAGAGCTGGCGCAGCGAGGGAAATTTCATCTGATGTTTCAGCGGATGCCGGCGGCCCAGTCGAGCGCCGCGTCGAACAGCAGCCGGCCCGCGGGCGAGAGGTTGGTGAAGGTGTCGTTGCCGAGGAAGAACATCACCCGGCGCGCCGGCGCGAGCGACTCGTAGTCCATGGTGGCGCCTTTCTCGTAACCGAAGATCGCCGCCTTGTCGGGCTGGCCGTAGAGCGTGGCGATGGTGGTGGCGCCCAGCCCGGGCTTGCCCCAGCTCATGCCGGCCTGCTTGACGTAGACGTTGGTCACACCGGCCGGCAAACCCGCCGCCATCGGATGCGGCGCATTGACGAGCCACACGTAGCGTTCTTTCGCGGCCTCGCCGAAGTCGGTGTCGTGGCGCTTGCCGGTCATGGCGAGGTCGTCGAGCAGGTCGTTTTCCCAGGTGAGCAGCGGCACGGGCAGTTGGCGCCAGGCAGGGTTCACGTCCTTGGCCGCGACGCTGGACGAGATGACGACCAGGTCCGCGCCGGCCGCCACGGTAGGCGCGGCCGACTGGTCTTGCAATGCCACGGCAAAACCGCGGCTCTCGAGGTGTTGCCTGACCTTCTCGTCGATCGGCAGGTTCGGTCCGTCGCGCTGCACCAGCATCACGACGAACTTGCGTTCCTGGCCCGCCGGCTGCGCGGCATGGACGCCGGCGCCAAGGCCGCACGCCAGCAGGAAGACGGCGAGGCGCCGGTTGATTTTTTCGGGATGAAACACGGCCTTCATCCTCAGAACTCGAACGTGGTCAGAACCGAAACCTGCCGCGCATCGCCCATGGAGATGAAATAGGTGTTCGCAGCCGACGGGTAGTAGGTCTTGTCGAACAGGTTCTTCACGTTCAACTGGAACTTCACCTTCTTGCCGTACAGGCGCGTGTCGTAGGTGGCGAAGGCATCGACAGTGGTGTACCCCGGCAACTCGAAGCTGTTGGCCGAATCGCCCGCGCGCTTGCCCACATGGTGCGCACCGCCCCCCAGGCGCAGCCGGCCTTCGCCGCCGAACACCTGGCCGAAGTCGTACACCACCGACACCGACGCCGTCTGCCGCGCCACGTTCCACAGCCGGTTGCCGGCATACAACGGGTCTTCCGTGGTCTTGGCATCGATGTAGGCGTAGCTTGCAATCGCGCTCCAGTTCTTGCTCAGCTGGCCGGCCACGTCCACCTCCAGGCCGCGCGAACGGGCAGCGCCCGAGGTGCGCCAGTCGGTCAGCTTGGTCACGTCGTTGAACTGCGAGACCAGCACGTTCTTCTTGTGGATGTCGAACAGCGCCACCGTGCCCGTCATGCCGCCCGGCAGGTCGAGCTTGGCGCCCACCTCCCACGACTTGGCCTCTTCAGGCTTCACCGATGCATCGAGCACATAGCCGCTGGACAGCGGCGCAATGGTCGAGGCCGGCTTCAGCGACTGGGTGTAGCTGCCGTACAGCGACACCGCGTCGCTCCACTTGTAGATCAGCCCTACGCGCGGCAGCACCTTGGAGCCGTCGGTGTCGGTGTTCACCTTGAACGGACGCCCGCGCCCTGCCAGCTGGCTCCAGGCCTGGTAGCGTAGCGCGGCCACGGCGATCCAGCGGTCGCTCAGATGAATCGAGTCCTGCAGAAACAGCGACTGGTTGTGCAGGCGGTCGGTCTGGTCGCTGTCGCTCGCGGACACCGTGCTGGACGGAACCTCCAGCCCGTACACCGGGAAGATGTAGCTGAAGGTGCGCGTGGTCGCCTGGCGCAGCAGGTCGGCGCGGTAGATCTTGCGGTACTCCGCGTCCCAGCCGAACTGCAGGTCGTGGCGCATGCCGGCCGCCTCGAGCGTGCCGTCGACGTACGCCGTGGCGTAGCTGTCGGTGCTCAGCGCGCCGTGCGTGGCGTCGTTGCTGCGCGTGAGCGTGCCGCGCGTGGTGTTGATGCCGTTCACGCGCAGCTGGTTGGCGTCGTAGGTCTCGCGGTTGTAGCTGAGGTTCACATGCCCGGCCCAGCCGCCGCCGAACTGGTGGTCGACCGACAGCTGCGCCAGGTGCGTCTGGCCGGTCATTTCGTTGGAGGGCTCGTCCAGCCGCTGCGTCTTGGGCAGCGCGAGCGGGCGCTGGGTGCGCGGGTCGAGCGCGGTGCCGCGGTCGAAGGGCGTCACGTACTTGCGGTACTCGTACCAGAACACGGCCTGCGTGTCGTCGCCGTACCAGGCGAGCGACGGCGCCACCAGCGTCTCGCGGTGCTTGCCGAAGTTGCGCCAGTAGTCCTCGTCGACATGGTCGGCAACCAGCCGGTAGGCCAGGCCGCTTTCGCCGATGGGGCCGGTGGTGTCCAGCGTGGCACCGCTGCCGTTGCGCCCGCCCGCGTAGCCCGAGCCCAGCAGCGACAGCGACGTGTGCTGGCGCAACTGCGGCTTCTTGCTGACCACGTTGACCACGCCGCCCGGGTCCATCAGGCCGTACAGCAGCGACGACGGGCCCTTGAGCACCTCGACGCTCTCGGCCGCCGCGTTCATGCCGCGTCCCTGCACCAGCGGCATGCCGTTGTGCATGATCGAGCCGTCGCGGTTGCCGCCGAAGCCGCGCTTCATGATCGTGTCTTGTGTGCCGGCCAGGGTGTTGCCCTGGTTGATGCCGCTGACGTTGGCCAGGGCATCGTCGATGTTGCGCGGGCGCTGGTCGCGAATGACCTGCGCGGGCACCACGTTCACCACCTGCGGAATTTCCAGCACCGGCGCGGTCGTGCGCAGGGTCGATGCGTCGGGCGTGGGCTGGTAGCGGTCGTCGGCGTCCGACGGCGCGGGCGCCGCGCGGGCCACCACGCGCACCGCGGGCAGCGTGCCGTCGGCGTCTTCGGCGTCCGCCGCGGCAGCCGCGGGCGGTGCGGCCTTGCGCAGCGTGAACTCGCCCGCGCCACCCTCCACGACCTCCAGGCCCGTGCCCGACAGCAGCGCTGCGAAACCCGCGCGCACCGTGTAGCTGCCTTGCAGGCCGCCGGACTTCAGGTCCCTCGTGCTCCCGGGGTCGAACGACAGCGCCACGCCCGAGGCCGCGGCGAAGCGCCCCAGCACCGACGCCAGCGGTCCGGCATCGATGCGGTAGGCCTTGGCTGCGGCGCTTTGGGCAGGGGCACCGGCAGCGGGCTCGGCGGCAGCGGCCGCCAGCGGCAGCGCAAGGGCGGCTGCCAGCAGGCACAGCGCCTTGCGAACGGGGTTGGGATACAGGTACGGGTACGGGTGCACGGGCATTCGGGCTTCCTTCGGCATGGAGGGCTGTCCATGGCACTCGCCATGGTTCTTATTGGTAGGCCGAACGAAACCGAAAAAGATGAAAGAAACGGCGAAGATATTTGTGAGACGCGGCAAAAGCAGCCCCGCGCTCAGGCCGGCACCAGCGACACCCAGTAGCGCGTCATGCCGCTCACCCGCACCGGAAACGCCCGCGCAAGCACGGCCAGCGCCTTGTCGGTGTCGTCCAGCGGAAACGCGCCCGACACGCGAATGCCCGCCACCGCCGCGTCGCACACCAGCCGCCCGCGCCGGTAGCGCGAGAGTTCGGCCACCACCTCGTCGAGCCGCCAGTCGTTCACGACCAGGCTGCCCTGCGCCCAGTCGGCCGCGCCGGCATCGGCCGGGCCCGGCTCGCCGATGCCGTCGGTGCCGAAGCTCAGCTGCTGGCCCGCGCGCAGCGTCACCACCTGCCCGGGCCGTTGCGCGGCGCGAATCTCCACCGCGTCTTCCAGCACCGTGACGGCCGTGCGCTCGCCCTGGGTGCGCACGGTGAAGCGCGTGCCCAGCGCAAGGATGCGGCCCTGCGGCGTTGCCACCATGAACGGCCGCGCGTCCCTGGCGGCGGGCGCTTGCGGCTTGGCCGTCTCGACAAGGATCTCGCCGTCGCGCAGCGTCACGAGCCGATGCGATGCGTCCATGGCGACGTCCGCCGAGGTGCGGGTGTTCAGCATCAGCCGCGATCCGTCGGCGAGCCGCACGGCACGTTGTTCGCCGGTGCCCGTGCGGTAGTCCGCCAGCCACGCGCGCCAGCCGCCTTGCCCATCGCCCGTGTCCGCCACCTGCCACGAGAGGTACGCGAGCGAGCCGCCGGAGGCCAGCACCGCCAGGCCGCGCAGCACGCGGCGCCGCTCGGGCTGGGCCGTGCGCAAGGTGGGCGCGGCGATGTGCCCGGGCACGCGCCGCAGCGTCGTCTGCATCGAGGCGAGCCGCTGCCAGGCGCGCTGATGGTCGGGATGCGCCTGGTACCAGCGTTGCCACGCCTCGCGGTCGGCCTGTGTCGCCTCGCCCGAGCACAGGCGCGCGTACCAGGCGATTGCGTGCCTGCGGACATCGGCTTCGCCGGGTGGCTGCAGCGCAATGCCGCCGCTGCCCGGGGTGCGTTCGAACACGGGCTTCACGGTGCCAGCAGGTAGCAGTGCTCCAGCGCCTTGAGCATGTAGTTGTTGACCGTGCGCACCGTCACGTGGAGCTGCGCGGCGATCTCCTTGTAGGTCAGCCCGTCGAGCTGCGACAGGATGAAGGCCTGGCGGACCGGCGGCTTCATGCCGTCGAGCATCGCGTCGATGGCGGTGAGCGCCTCCAGCACCAGGGCGCGCTCCTCGGGCGACGGCGTCTGCGGCTCCGGCAGCGCGGCCAAGGTCTCGAGATAGGCGCGTTCAAGCGCGCGGCGCCGGTGGAAGTCGACCACCAGCCCGTGCGCGATGGTCGCAAGGTAGGCGCGCGGTTCGGCCGCGGCCACGGGCCCGGTCTTGCTCAGCACCCGCACGAAGGTGTCGTGCGCCAGGTCGGCCGCGTGGTGCGAGCAGCCCAGTTTCTTGCGCAGCCAGGCGTGCAGCCACCCGTGGTGATTGCTGTAAAGCGATTGCACCTCGCGCTGCAACACGAACTCGGCGGCCGGCATGGGTTCTCCGCGCAGTGGAATGAACTGCGCCCTGGATTAATACGAATGGTTCTCAATTGTAGCGAACTCGCCCGCTGGCCAAGATGTAGCCCCATGTAATTTCTTCGCACGCCCGCTCGACCGTTGCGCCTACAAGCACGCGCCGGTACGCATGGAAGACTCTTCGCCCATGGTGGAAGCACAAAACCTGGACCAGAACGGCCTTGCGGCCCTCGCCGCGGAGTGGCGCAAGCGCGCCTTGCGAGGCGATCACAACGCACGTGGCATCGCACATGCGCTGGAGGTCGAGGTGAGGCGCCTGGCGGGTGCGCCACCGCCGCCGAGGCACGAACTGGACACCCGCCACCTGGAACTGCGCCAGGCGCGCAACCCTTGGTGGAAGCGCTGGTAGCGCCGCCCAGGAACCACCCGGACTTCAGTCGTCCACGCCCTCGAGGGAACGTGCGTACAAGCCCGTTTCAGCGGGTGTCATTGCGTCTTCCAGCGCAGCGAGTTCGAATTGCTCGTAGTCGTGCGCAATCCATTCGAACATGTGCGAACGCGGCATGTGCGACAAGTCTTCGCCGTCGCACCAAGGCTGCAACCGGGAACCCGCGCTGCTCAGCAGAAACCGCAGGTACAGCGCCCGCGCCACCCGAACAGCCGCCGCCTTGTCGGGATCGGTCAGTTGGGCCCGGCACGCCGCCAGACGACGCTCGCAGACTGCCAGTCGAACCTGCGCCCGGACCCTGCCATGGGCCGCCACATCGACGGCCCGACACCGTGCCTCCTCGATGCGATGAAACTCGCACAGCACCCTTGCATAAGCATGCTGCTGAAGAAGAAGGAGCGTGTGGTCCAGAAGGCTTTCTTGCATGGTGCCTCCATCTGACTGTTCGTGAGCAGGGGCGGGCGTAGGACTTGGTGCAAGAAAAGCGCACGACGAACCTCACGGCGCAGCCGGCGGGTAGCAAACTGGCCGGCCAGAACCTGATCGTCGACGGCGGGCTGGTGAAGAACTGACGAACGGGCCAGGCCGCAAGGCCTACGACACCACCTGGTAGTACAGGTTCTGCGGGTGCTTCGCCTGCGCGAAGAAGAACCAGCGCTCGGCCAGCAGGCCCGGCGCCTGCACCGCCACGGCGAGCAGCCACGGCAGCATGCCTGCGCTGGCAATGCCCCACACCGACAACAGCGCGGGCAGCGCGAAGGCCAGCAGCAGGAACCCCAGTTTCATGTTCCGCAGCGCGGCCAGCGACGCGCCATGAAAGAACTCGCGCGTGTTGAACGACCCGGCCGACATGCCCATCGACTTCTGCACCAGCTTGTGCGTGCGGATGCCGGTGGCCGACTGCAGCGTGGACTTGTGGCGCAGACCGGCGTTGCGTTTCAATGCGCTGCCGCGCGCGGCCCATGCGGCCAGCGTGGCGGCAAGCGCCCACGGCCCGAACACCTGCACGAAGCGCGCTTCGCCGGCCAGCGCCGCCATCGCACAGGCCAGCACCAGCCCTGACGACAGGCCGATGAGCGTGAAGTTGACGACGGTCAGCGGATGCGCCCATTCCTCGATGAAGCGCAGGCACGCATAGATCATCGCGGTGCAGTACCAGAGCAGCACCGCGCCGCACAGCACCCCCAGCGGCAACAGCCACGACCACGGCGCAGCCCTACCGAAGTGCAGCGACAGCCACCACAGCGCCACCAGCGCGATGAACGCCGGCAGCACGATGACCTCGCGCGACATCCACGAGGTGCGCCACATCAGCACCGCACGCCATGCGCGTGCCTTGCGGCCCAGGTGCATGAACGACGCGGCCAGGCCGGCCACCAGCAACGCCTCGGCAACGCCCAGTGCCACGCCCAGGAAGCCTGGCGCCAGTTCCAGTCCGAAGAGCGCAGCCAGCGCGAGCGTGAACACCAGCCCCTGCGCGGCACCTGCCAGCGTGGTGAAGAAAAGGATCGAAAACGCGGGATGCATGCGGCTACTCCGGTGCCCGCGTCGGCCGCGTGATGCGCCGCGGCAGGTACTGGTTGGCCGGGTTCGTTTCCCACTCCGGCATCAGCTGGTAGCCGCCGCGCTCGCGGATGGCCTTGGAGACATCGGAGTCCGGGTCCTTCACGTCGCCGAAGATGCGCGCGCCCGTAGGGCAGGCCTTCACGCAGGCGGGCTTGCGGTCTTCCTTGGGCAACTGCTCGTCGTAGATGCGGTCCACGCACAGGGTGCACTTGGTCATGACCTGGCGTTCTTCGTCGAGCTCGCGCGCGCCGTAGGGGCACGCCCATGCGCAGTACTTGCAACCGATGCACTTGTCGTAGTCGACCATCACGATGCCGTCTTCCTTGCGCTTGTAGCTCGCGCCCGTGGGGCACACGGGCACGCACGGCGGGTCTTCGCAGTGCAGGCAGCTCTTGGGAAAGTGGATGGTCTCGGTGGCGGGGAAGGCGCCGGCCTCGTAGGTCTGCACGCGGTTGAAGAAGGTGCCGGTGGGGTCGGCGGCGTAGGGCCGCTCGTCGGCCAGCGGACCGGCGCTGCCGGAGGTGTTCCATTGCTTGCAGGAGGTGACGCAGGCGTGGCAACCGACGCAGACGTTGAGGTCGATGACGAGGGCAAGTTGCTTGGCGAGGGTTTCGCCGGGCTCGGCGCGTTGGGTGTTGGTATTGCTCCCTCCCCTTCCGGGGGAGGGCTGGGGTGGGGGCAGCGGCGTTGGAACTGGAAGCCGCGGCTCGATGAAGGCCGTCGTGCCCCCACCCCAACCCTCCCCCGGAAGGGGAGGGAGCAATACCGGGGCCATCAAGTCCTTGAGCCACTGCATCATTTCTTCCCCCTCCCCGCAAAGTACGTCAACACGCTCGCCGCCTTCCCCAACACCCCCGGCACACTCGGCATGCTCGCCATCTGCGGAAACGTCTCCTCGGGCTCGCCCGCTTCGGCAGGCCGTATGCGCACCCGCACGTCGTACCACCCCGCCTGCCCGGTGATCGGGTCCGAGTTGCTGATGCGTCCGCTCGCCGTGCCTTCGCACGGCAGCTCTTCGCTGATCAGATGGTTCAACAAAAACCCCTTGCGCGCCTCGTCCGACCCCGGCGCCAGTTGCCAGGCCCCGTCGGCCTTGCCGATCGCGTTCCACGTCCACACCGTGCCGGGCTCCACCGCCTCGCTGTAGCGCAGCATGCAGCGCACCTTGCCCCACTGGCTCTCGACCCAGCACCACCCGCCGTCCGCAATGCCGGCAGCCTCGGCCGTGAGCGGATTCACATGCAGGTAGTTGTGGCTGTGAATCTGCCGCAGCCACGCGTTCTGCGAGTCCCACGAGTGGTACATCGCCATCGGCCTTTGCGTGAGCGCATTGAGCGGAAAGGCATCGAGATCGGTCGCGGCTTCTTCCAGCGGCGGATACCAGAACGGCAGCGGATCGAAGTACGTGTCGATGCGCTCGCGCAACGCATCGGGCGGCTGGCGCCCCGCGCTCTTGCCCTGCGCCGCGAGCCTGAAGCTCTGCAGCGTGTCCGAGTACAGCGCCAGCTGCACCGGGTCGTTGCGCTGGCGCCAGCCTTTGTCTTTTGCAAAGTCCAGGTACTCCCGGTTCCAGTTGCGCATGTAGTGCATGGTCTCGGGCATGTGGTACTGGAACACGCAGTTGTTCTGCGCATAGGCCTCCCACTGCCTGGGGTTCGGCGCGCCGCGCAGGTGCTCGGTGCCGTCCTTGCCGCGCCAGCCCATCAAAAAACCGATGCCCGGCTGCGGCTCGAAGTTGACGACGAAGTCCGGATAGCCCGTGTACTTGCGCCCGCCGTCCGGCGTGGTGAAGGCCGGAAACTTCAGCCGCGAGGCCAGCTCGATCAACACCTCCTGAAAGGGCTTGCACTCCCCCGTGGGCGGCACCACCGGCACGCGCACCGAATCGACCGGCCCGTCGAACTCCGAGATCGGCCGGTCGAGCATGCCCATCACGTCGTGCCGCTCCAGGTACGTGGTGTCGGGCAGCACCAGGTCGGCGAAGGCCACGGTCTCGCTCTGGAAGGCATCGCACACCACCAGGAAGGGAATCATGTGCTCGCCCTTCTCGTCCTTGCGGTTGAGCATCTCGCGCACGCCCATGGTGTTCATGCTGGAGTTCCACGCCATGTTGGCCATGAAGATCATCAGCGTGTCGATGCGGTAGGGGTCGCCCTTCACCGCATTGGTGATCACGTTGTGCATGAGCCCGTGCGCCGACAGCGGGTGCTCCCACGAAAACGCATGGTCGATGCGGATGGGCGAGCCGTCGGGGTTGATGGCCAGCTCATCGGGGCTGGCCGGAAAACCCAGCGGCGCGGCGTTGAGCGGCGTGTTCGGCTGGATCATGCCGGGGTCGTTGAAGGCCCGGTAGTTCGGCACGATGTGGCGCGGATACGGCGCCTTGTGCCGGAAGCCGCCCGGCGCGTCGATGGTGCCGAGCACGCTCATCAGCACGGCGAGCGCGCGCACCGTCTGAAAGCCGTTGGAGTGCGCCGCCAGGCCCCGCATCGCGTGGAAGGCCACGGGGCGTGCCTGCGTGCTCGGGTGCTTCTTGCCCCATGCGTCGGTCCATGGAATGGGCAGCTCGAAGGCCTGCTTGAGCGCCGTCTCGCCCATCTCGCGCGCCAGCTGGCGGATGCGCGCCGCGTCGATGCCGGTGATGGCCTGCGCCCACTCGGGCGTGCAGCTGGCCACGCGCTCGCGCAGCAACTGGAACGACGGCGCCACGCGCGTGCCGTCGGCCAGCGTGTAGTGGCCTTCGAGCGCAGGGTCGCAGCCGTCGGCAATGCCTTCGGGGTAGGCGTTCTTCACGCTGCCGCTTGCCGCGTCCCACACCAGCTTGTTGTGCGGGTTGCGGCCGTCGCCCGGTGGCCCGCGCTCAGGGTCAGGGTCGAACGCGAACAGGCCTTGCCGGTCGCAATCGTCGAGCACCACGAGCTGCGGCGCATTGGTGAAACGCTTGAGAAACGCATGGTCCACCAGCTCGTTGCCGATGAGCTCATGCAGCAGCGCCATGAACAGCGCCCCGTCGGTGCCGGGCTTGATCGGAATCCACTCGTCCGCGATCGCCGAGTAGCCGGTGCGAATCGGGTTGATGGAGATGAAGCGTCCGCCCGCCCGCTTGAACTTGGCTAAGGCGATCTTCATCGGATTGCTGTGGTGGTCTTCGGCCGTGCCGATCATCACGAACAGCTTGGCGCGCTCCAGGTCGGGTCCGCCGAACTCCCAGAAGCTGCCGCCGATGGTGTAGATCATTCCCGCGGCCATGTTCACCGAGCAAAAGCCGCCGTGCGCCGCGTAGTTGGGCGTGCCGAACTGCCGCGCGAACAGGCCCGTGAGCGCCTGCATCTGGTCGCGGCCGGTAAACAGCGCGAACTTCTTCGGATCGGTCGCGCGGATCTTGCCGAGCCGCTCGGTCAGCATGTCGAAGGCGCGCTCCCAGCTGATCGGCTCGAACTCGCCTGCCCCGCGCTCGCTGCCCGCCTTGCGCAGCAGCGGCTGCGTGATGCGCGCGGGAGACACCTGTTTCATGATGCCCGACGAGCCCTTGGCGCAGATCACGCCCTGGTTCAGCGGATGATCCGGGTTGCCGTCGATGTAGCGAACCTCGGGCCCCTTCTCGCCGTCGCGCAGGTGAACGCGGATGCCGCAGCGGCACGCGCACATGTAGCAGGTGGTGGTCTTGACCGTGGTCTCGGCCGTGGGCGTGGGTGCCGACAGCGGATCGTGCACCGGCTCGCGAGACAGGAACTTGAACACGGACGGTCCTTTGTTTTCATTCGTGACAAAGCCGATGTTAGGGGTCCGTCATCAATCGGAAAAGCGCAGAATATCTTTCACCATGACCGGAAAAACAGATCAATCTCCAGCGCAGAGACTGCGCCTGAACCTGCGCCAGCTCGAGGTGTTCGTGGCCACCGCGCGCGGCGGCAGCACGCGCGCTGCGGCCGACCGCATCGCGCGCTCCCAGTCGGCCGCCAGCAGCGCGCTGGCCGACCTGGAGGGCTCTGTCGGCGTGCTGCTGTTCGACCGCATCGGCCGGCGGCTGGTGCTCAACGAGAACGGCCGCGCCCTGCTGCCCAAGGCCCAGGCGCTGCTCGACCAGGCCGGCGAAGTGCAGGCCCTGTTCAGCGGCGAGCATGCGGCACCGCTGCGCGTGGCGGCGAGCTTCACCATCGGCGAATACCTGCTGCCCGAGCGCATGACGCAGTGGACGGCGCTGCATCCGCAGAGCCAGGTGCACCTGCACATCGCCAACACGCGCGACGTGATCGAGGCGGTGGCGGGCTTCGACGTCGACGTCGGATTCATCGAGGGACCGCAGACGCACCCCGACCTGGTGGTGCGCGCCTGGCGCAGCGACGAACTGGTGATCGTGGCCGCGCCGGGCCATGCGCTGGCGGGCCGCGTGGCCACGCACAGGCAGCTGTCGCAAGCCACGTGGGTGCTGCGAGAACACGGCTCGGGCACCCGGCAGGTGACCGACGCATGGCTGATCCAGAACCTCGAACAGGTGATCGTCGGCTTCGAGCTCGGCAGCACCGAGGCCATCAAGCGGGTGGTGGCCTCGGGCACGGCCCTGGCCTGCCTGTCGCGCTACACGGTGGCGCAGGCGCTGGAAGACGGGCACCTGGTCGAGCTGCGCACGCGCTTGCCCGCGGGTGTGCGCAAGCTCGCTACGGTGATGCACCGCGACAAGCTGCTGGGCAGGGCGACGGCCGACTTTCTTCGCCACTGCGGCGCCAGCGTGCCGCGCGCGGCCACGGCGCGTTGAGTGATCAGCCCGCGTGCAGCACGCGCGCGGTGTGCCGGGCGATCACCGCTTCTTCATCGGTGCGCAGCACCCATGCGCTGACGGGGCTTCCTGCTGTAGTGAGAAGGGCAGCGGCGCCGTCCCTGGCAGCCGCGTCGACCTTCACGCCCAGCCAATCGCAGCCTTCAAGAATGCGCCCCCGCAGCGGCGCGTCGTTCTCTCCGATGCCCCCGGTGAACACGATGGCATCGACACCACGCAGTGCGGCCGCAAGGCTGCCCATGTGCTGCACGACCTGCTCTGCGAAATGCTCGATGGCCGCGGCCGCCGCAGGCTCCGCGGAGGCATGCAGCGCACGCATGTCGCTGGACACGCCCGACAGGCCGAGCAGCCCCGAGTCGCGGAACAGCAGCGTCTCGACCTCGTCGGCCGACATGCCGCGCGAGCGCTGCAGGTACAGCACCACGGCCGCGTCGATGTGGCCGCAGCGCGTGCCCATGGTCAGCCCGTCGAGCGGCGAAAAAGTCATGGTTGTCGCGACAGAGCGGCCCCGCACCATGCCGCACATCGATGCGCCGTTGCCCAGGTGCGCGACGATCACGCGCTTTTGCGCCAGCGCAGGCGCGAGGGCGGTGAACTGCGCAACGATCGATTCGTACGACAGCCCGTGGAAACCGTAGCGCCGCACGCCCGCCTCATGCAGGGCACGCGGCAACGCGAAGCGCCGGTTGACCTCGGGCTGCACCGCATGAAAGGCGGTGTCGAAGCACGCCACCTGGGGCACGCCCTCGAACGCCTTCATCGCCGCGCGCACGCCCGCGAGGTTGTGCGGCTGGTGCAGCGGCGCGAGGGGTTCCAACCTGGCGAGTTCGTCGAGCAATGCGGCATCGATACGCACCGGCGCCACGAAGTCCGTGCCGCCGTGCACGATGCGATGCCCCACCGCCGCGATGCGCCCGCTGCCGGCCTCGTGCGCATGCCACTCGAGCAGGGCGGCGAGCGCGCCCTGGTGCGAGGCCTGCGCGCCGTCCAGCGCCTCGTCGAGCAGCGGCTGCCCCTGCGCGTCGTGCACGCGCAGCCGCGCCTTCAGGCCCGCGCCCAGGCCGTCGGCCTGGCCCGACCAGCGTGCCGACGGCAACGCGCCGTCGCCGCCCGGTTGCGCCGCACCGAACAGTGCGACCTTGATGGACGAGGAGCCCGCGTTCAGCGTCAGCAGCGAATCGGTCATGCGTTCAGACGTAGTCCTTGTACTTGTCGAGGAATCGTACCGGCTTGGACAGCGCGTCGCGGCGGAACGGGTCGCCCAGCTCGCGCGTGCACATGATCTCGATCACGCAGGTCTTGCCTTCGTTCATCTGCATGTCGATGGCCTTCTTCAGCGCCGGGCCCACGTCTTCGAGCCTGTCGACCACGATGCCTTCTGCGCCCATGGCCTTGGCGATGCCCGCGAAGCTTTCGCTTTCGAGCTCGCCGGCCACGAAGCGGCGGTTGTAGAAGTCGACCTGGTTCTTCTTCTCCGCGCCCCACTGGCGGTTGTGGAAGACCACGGCCGTCACCGGAATGTCGTGGCGCACCGCGGTCATGATTTCGGACATGCTCATGCCCCAGGCGCCGTCGCCGGCATAGGCCACGGCCGGGCGGTCGGGCGCGGCGCACTTGGCGCCGATCATGGTCGGCAGCGAGTAGCCGCAGTTGCCGAAGCTCATCGGCGCGAAGAAGCTGCGCGGCTCCTCGAAGCGCAGGTAGCTGTTGGCAATGGCGTTGATGTTGCCGATGTCGGTGGACACCATCACGCGCGGCGGCATGGCTTTTTCGAGCTCGCGCAGCACCTGGCGCGGGTGCAGGTAGGTGCCGCCGGTGGGCGTCTTCTCGCCCTTGGCTTCCTCGATGGCGTCCAGGCTGTAGGGGTCACGCTCGTGGGCCCACTCGTCGAGCTCTTTCTCCCACGCGGCTTTCTCGGCCTTGATCTTGTCGGCGCGCTCGGCCTTGGTGGCATCGCAGGCCAGCGTCTTGCCCTGCAGGCGCTTGAGCAGTTCCTTGGCCGTGGCCTTGGCGTCGCCGTGGATGCCCACGGTGATCTTCTTCACCAGCCCGAGGTTGGTGTGGTCGGCCTCGACCTGGATGATCTTGGCGTCCTTCGGCCAGTAGTCCATGCCGTGCTGCGGCAGCGTGCCGAAGGGGCCCATGCGCGAGCCGAGCGCCAGCACCACGTCGGCCTGCGCGATGAGCTTCATCGCGGCCTTGGAGCCCTGGTAGCCCAGCGGGCCGGCCGACAGGGGATGGCTCGCGGGGAACGAGTCGTTGCGCAGGTAGCCGTTGGCCACCGGCGCGCCGAGGCGCTCGGCCAGGGCCTTGCACTCTTCCACGGCGTCGCCCATCACGACACCCCCGCCCGAAAGAATCACCGGGAACCTGGCCGAGGCCAGCAGTTCGACGGCCGCGTTCAGGCTGTTCTCCCCGCCCGCGCCGCGCTCCACACGCATCGGCTTGGGGATCTCGGTGGTGAGCTCGCCGTAGAAGTAGTCGCGCGGAATGTTGAGCTGCGTCGGGCCCATCTCGGAGATGGCGCGGTCGAAGCAGCGCGCCGTGTACTCGGCCATGCGCTTGGGGTTGTTCACATGGCCCTGGTACTTGGTGAACTCCTGGAACATCGGCAGCTGGTTGGCCTCCTGGAAGCCGCCCAGGCCCATGCCCATGGTGCCGGTCTCGGGCGTGATCATCACCACCGGGCTGTGCGCCCAGTAGGCCGCGGCAATGGCCGTCACGCAGTTGCTGATGCCAGGGCCGTTCTGTCCGATCACCACGCCGTGGCGTCCCGACACGCGCGCATAGCCGTCGGCCATGTGCGCGCCACCCTGCTCGTGCACCACCGGCACCAGGCGGATGCCGGCGGGCGCGAAGATGTCCATCGCGTCCATGAAGGCCGAGCCCATGATGCCGAAGATGTCGGTCACGCCGTTGGCGACCATGGTCTCGACG
This sequence comes from Variovorax monticola, assembly GCF_051216855.1. NCBI lineage: Bacteria > Pseudomonadati > Pseudomonadota > Betaproteobacteria > Burkholderiales > Comamonadaceae > Variovorax > Variovorax monticola. The sequence goes on along the minus strand of NZ_JBPJZP010000001.1, from coordinate 316,391 downwards.
AAGGCCTCGGAGGGGGTCATCTTCTGCACGCCGGTGACGGCTTCGCGCGAGGCTCGAACGGGGGCGGCGGGTTGCTTCTGGCTCATGGAAGTCGTCTCCTGATGGGATGGGGCGGTTGGTTGAAAGTTGAAAGTCGGAACACCTTGTTCCAAAATTCCAGAAATTCGTTTCGGCGGAATATAGGACGCCGCTGGCCTCCCGTCAAACAATTTACAAAATTCGATACGCCACGTCTCTTTTTTTGTAAAGCGCATATGATCCGCGCCATGAAGATCGTCAAAGCGCTCCCTTCGGCAGCATCCGAAGCCACCGACACCGCCGAACCCGCGGGCCTGGACGGCGACTCGCCCACCATGCGCCTGTTCGCGCTGCTCGAAGTCATGGCCGCCAAGGACCAGCGCCATTCGCTGCAAGGCCTGGTCGAGCAGACCGGCCTGCCCAAGCCCACGCTGCACCGCATGCTGCAGCAGCTCGAAGGCGCGGGCCTGCTGCAGCGCGAAGGCGACGGGCGCCACTACGGCATCGGCACGCGGCTGCGGCGGCTTTCGGAAAACCTGCTCTTCAACGACAGCCTGCACGGTGCGCGCCATACGGTGCTGCGTCAACTGGTGGAAGAAATCGGCGAAAGCTGCAACCTCACGGCGCTGTCGGGCAGCGAGGTGGTGTACCTCGACCGCGTGGAAACCGCCGCGCCGCTGCGCTTCTACCTGCACCCGGGTTCGCGCGTGCCGGTGCACTGCTCGGCCAGCGGCAAGGTCTTTCTCTCGCAGATGAGCCCGGCGCAGCGCCGCCGGCTGCTGTCGAACGCATCGCTCGAGGTGTACACGCCCCGCACGCTGACCGACCCCGACGCGCTCGAGAAAGAAGTGCAGCGCGTGCGCAAGGACGGCTACGCCATCGACCATGAAGAGTTCCTGCCCGGCCTGCTGTGCATCGCCACGCGGGTGCCGTCCGGCGACGATGCGCCCTCCAACCTGTGCATTGCCGTGCAGGCGCCGGTGATGCGGCTCGACGCAGCCAAGGCGAAGGCGCTGCTGCCCGCGCTGCAACGCGCGGCGCTCGCGCTCAGCCGCATCGGCACCGACGCGGCCGCCGACCGCGCGCAGGCCTGACTTCTTCCACAGAATTCACAGAATTCACAGAAAGCCCACCGTGACCGATACCGCAGACCTCCGGCCGGACCGAATGCTCAGCGTGCGCGAGGTGTTCGGCATCGACACCGACCTGCAGGTGCCCGCCTTCAGCCATCGCGACGGACTCGATGGCCTCGAAGACCACGTGCCCGAGGTCGACGCGGTGTACCGCTTCAACCCCGACGTGACGCTCGCCATCCTCGCGGGCTTCACGCGCGACCGGCGCGTGATGGTGCAGGGGCTGCACGGCACCGGCAAGTCGACGCACATCGAACAGGTGGCGGCGCGGCTGAACTGGCCCTGCGTGCGCCTGAACCTGGACGGCCACATCAGCCGGCTCGACCTGGTGGGCAAGGATGCGGTGGTGCTGCGCGAAGGCCAGCAGGTCACCGAGTTCCAGGAGGGCATCGTGCCCTGGGCGCTGCAGCGGCCCGTGGCGCTGGTGTTCGACGAGTACGACGCGGGCAGGCCCGACGTGATGTTCGTCATCCAGCGCATCCTGGAGCGCGACGGCAAGTTCACGCTGATGGACCAGAACAAGGTGCTGCGCCCGCACCCGCTCTTTCGTTTGTTCGCCACGGCCAACACGGTGGGCCTGGGCAACCTCAACGGGCTGTACCACGGCGCGCAGCGCCTGAACCATGCGCAGATCGACCGCTGGAACATCGTCGCCTCGCTCAACTACCTGCCGGCCGCCGAAGAGATCGCGATCGTGCAGGCGCGCGTGCCGTCGCTGGCCGACGAGGCCGGCACCCGGCTGGTCGCCTCGATGGTCGCGGTGGCCGACCTCACCCGCAAGGGCTTCGCCGCGGGCGACCTGTCGACGCTGATGTCGCCGCGCACCGTCATCACCTGGGCCGAGAACGTCGAGATCTTCAAGGACCCGGCGCTGGCGTTTCGCCTGTCTTTCGTCAACAAGTGCGACGACGCCGAGCGGCCCCTGGTCGCCGAGTATTTCCAGCGCTGCTTCGACCGTGAACTGCAGGAGTCGCACCAGCTGTCGGCAGGCTCGCCCGAATGAGCGAGGCGCCTGCACCAGCCAGCGCGATGCAGCGCAAGGTGCGCCAGGAAGAGCTGGTGGCCGAGCTGTGCGCAGGCGTGGTGCGGGCCTTCAGCGGCGAGCGAGACCTGCACTTTCGCGGACGGCGGCTGCATCGCGGACGTGTGGTGCTCCCGTGGTTCGCGCCGCACCTGCATCCGTCGCCGGACACGGACGACTTCGCCTCGTTCCGCGGCGTGGCCGACGGCCTGGCGCTGCGGCTCACCGAATCGAAGGCGGCGCTGCACGACAGTTTGCGCCCCCAAGAACCCGTCGAACGCATGCTGTTCGAGATGCTCGAGCAGTTCCGCGTCGAGGCGATGGCGCCCGAGGTCATGGCCGGCATGCACCGCAACCTGCGGCACCGTCATGAACAGTGGTCGCTGGCCTTCCATCACTCGGGCCTGACCGACACCGCACGCGGCCTGTTGCTGTACGCCGTGGCGCAGATCTGCCGCGCCCGCGTCAGCGGCCAGCAGGTGGTGGAAGAAACCGAAGACATGCTCGAAGCCACGCGCTTCGCACTCGCGCCGCTGATCGGCCACGCCTTGGCGGGCCTGCGCCGCGACCGCACCGACCAGGCCGCCTACGCGGTGCATGCGCTGGCCATCGCGCGCACCGTCGCCGCGATGCTGCACGAGGCCGGCGAAGACAGCAGCGACTCGCGCGACCCGCACGTGGACGACAAGCGCAGCGTGTTCAGCCTGGTCACGGACATGGACCGCGAGGTGATCGAGCGCTTCACCACGGCGGAGTCGGGCCGCAGCGCGGTGCTCGACGGTGCGGGCGGCGCCTATCGCGTGTTCAGCACCGCCTGCGACCGCGAGCACGACGCCGCCACGCTGGCGCGCAAGGAGGTGTTGGCAGAGCACCGCGACAAGCTGGACCGCCGCATCGCCGCGCAGGGCGTGAACATCGCCCGCCTGGCGCGCGAGCTGCGCGCCCTGCTGGCCGAGCCCGAGCGCGACGGCTGGAGCGGCGGGCAGGAAGAAGGCCTGATCGACGGCCGCAGGCTCGCGCAGCTCGTCGCCGCGCCCACCGAGCGCCGCCTGTTCCGCACGGAGCGCATGGAACCGGTGGCAGATTGCATGGTCAGCTTTCTCATCGACTGCTCGGGCTCGATGAAGGAGCACGCCGAGTCGGTGGCGATGATGGTCGACGTGTTCGCGCGCGCGCTCGAACAGGCCGGCGTGGCGAGCGAGGTGCTGGGCTTCACCACTGGTGCCTGGAACGGCGGACGCCCGCAGCGCGAGTGGGTGCGCGCGGGCCGCCCGGCCCACCCCGGGCGCCTGAACGAACGCAGCCACATCGTCTTCAAGGCTGCGGCCACACCCTGGCGGCGCGCACGCCCGGCCATGGCCGCCTTGCTCAAGCCCGACCTGTTCCGCGAAGGCATCGACGGCGAGGCGCTCGACTGGGCCTGCTCGCGGTTGCGCGCGCGCAGCGAGGCGCGCAAGCTGCTGCTGGTCATTTCAGACGGCTCCCCGATGGACAGCGCCACCCACCTGGCCAACGACGCGCACTACCTGGACCACCACCTGCGCGACGTGGTGGCGCGCCAGGAGCAGCGTGGCGACATCGCCATCGCGGGCATCGGCGTGGGCCTGGACCTGAGTCCGTACTACAGCCGCAGCCATGTGCTCGACCTCGCGGCCTCCAGCGGCAACACGATCTTTCGCGAAGTGATCGAACTGATGGCTGGGCGTTATCGGCGCTGAAGCGTTTGGCACTGCATCCAAGTCCCTGGTTGACAAAGCGCCACTGACCTTCCTACAGTGCGTTTCAAATCCAAGAACGTTGTTCCAACATTTGGAACACCAGAGACGACCCCATGGACTCCACGCTTGCCAAGGGCCTTGCCGCCCTCGAATGGATGGCGCGCCAGCAGCGCGACTGCCGCGTCACCGACCTGGCCCAGGCCTTCGGCATGGCGCGCAGCAACGCGCACCGCACATTGCAAACGCTGGTGGAGTGCGGCTGGGCCGTGCAAGACCCCGGCACCAGTGCCTACCGGCCGAGCCTGAAACTCTTCGAAATCGGCGCACTGGTCGGTGAAGCGGCCGATGTGGGCGCGCTGCTGCGGCCGCACCTGGCCGCGCTGGCGCAGGCCACGGGCGAGACCATCCACCTGGCGGTGCTCGACGGCGCCGACATCGTCTACCTCGACAAGTTCGACAGCCCCCTGCCCGTGGCCGCGTACTCGCGCGTCGGCGGACGGGCGGCGGCGTACTGCGTGGCCTCGGGCAAGGCGCTGCTGGCGGCCGCGTCGCTCGATGCCGACGCGCTGCGGCAGCGCTTGGGCCTGCTGGTGGCACACACCAAGAACAGCATCACCGACATCGACTTGCTTCTTCTGGAACTGGCGCGCACGCGCGCACGCGGCCATGCCGAGAACCGCGAGGAATGGCGCCTGGGCGTGTGCGGCCTCGGCGTGCCGGTGTTCAATGCGCGCGGCGAAGCGGTCGCGGCCGTGGGCATGAGCGTGCCGTCGATTCGCTTCGCGCGCACGCAGGCCCGCGTGCTGGCAGGGCGCATCACGGCCTGCGCGCGCGACGCCAGCATCACGCTGGGATACCGCGCGAGCGCAGCGGCAGGCCCCGTGGCGAACACCCCGAAGAAAAAGAGACTCGAATGACGCTGCTCCCCGCTCCCTGGCTGCGCGCCGGCCTGCTGGCCACCGTGACGATGTCCGCGATGCTGGCGCCCCTGGCTTCACACGCCGACACCGTCGCCGACTACCCCACCAAGCCGATCCGCCTGGTCGTGCCCTACCCGCCCGGCGGCGGCACCGACGTCATCGCGCGCATCGTGCAGGAGCGCTTCCAGACGCTGCTGGGCCAGCCGGTGCTCATCGACAACCGCGGCGGCGCGGCCGGCTCCATCGGCACCGAACTGGTCGCCAAGTCGACGCCCGACGGCTACACGGTGCTGTTCACGCTGTCGTCGCACACCATCAACCCGGCCATCTACAACAAGCTGGGCTTCGACACCGCGAAAGACTTCGCGCCGGTCGCCATGGTCGCCTCGCTGCCGCAGATTTTGGTGGCCAACATGCAGTTCCCGGCCGGCACGGTGGCCGAGCTGGTGGCCATGGCCAAGGCGAAGCCCGACAGCATCTCCTTCGCCTCGGTCGGCAACGGCTCGCCAGGGCACCTGGCCGGCGAGCTGCTGAAGCTGCGCACCGGCACGCAGATGACGCACATTCCCTACCGCGGCGGCGGACCGGCCGTGACCGACGTGATGGGCGGGCAGGTGCCGCTGCTGTGGGTGTCCATTCCCGCCGCGGCGCAGTTCGTGAAGGCCGGCAAGCTGAAGGCGCTCGCGGTGTCGACCACCCGGCGCAGCGCGGCCTTCCCCGACGTGCCCACCATGCAGGAGGCCGGCATTGCCGACTTCGACGTCGACTCCTGGTACGCCGTGTTCGTGCCCGCGAAGACGCCGCAGCCCGCCATCGACAAGCTCAACCGCGTGATCAACACCGTGGTGAAGGAACCCGACATCCGCGACAAGCTGCTGGCCCAAGGCAGCGAAGGCGTCGGCGGCACGCCCGAACAGTTGGGCAAGGTCGTCACCACCGAACTCGTGCGCTGGCAAAAGCTGGCCAAAGAGGCCAGCATCAAGGTCGATTGACCGACACGGACAGACGCCATGGAACATGCGAACCCCTCCCCCTCTTCCCCCATCGCTGAACTGGTGGCGCGCGCGCGCGCCGCGCAGCGCATCTACGAAACCTGGTCGCAGGCGCAGGTCGACACCGCCGTGGTCGCGGCCGGCTGGGCCATCGTCGAGCCGGCGCGCAACCGCGAGCTGGCAGAGCTGGCCGTGGCCGACACCGGCGTGGGCAACGTCGAGGACAAGGTGCGCAAGAACCACCGCAAGACCTTCGGCCTGCTGCGCGACCTGCACGGGGCGCGCTCGGTCGGCGTGATCGCGCAAGACCCGGCACGCGGCATCGTCGAGATCGCACGGCCCGTGGGCGTGGTGTGCGCCGTCACGCCCTCGACCAACCCGGGCGCCACGCCGGCCAACAAGATCATCAATGCGCTCAAGGGGCGCAACGCGGTCATCGTGGCGCCCTCACCCAAGGGCTGGTCGACGGCGGCGCGGCTCATCGAATTCATCCACGCGCAGTTCGACCGCATCGGCGCGCCGCGCGACCTGGTGCAGTTGCTGCCCTCGCCCGTCAACAAGCAATCGACCGCCGAGCTGATGCGCCTGTGCGACCTGGTGGTGGCCACCGGCTCGCAGGCCAACGTGCGCGCGGCCTATGCGAGCGGCACGCCGGCCTTCGGCGTGGGCGCGGGCAACGTGGCCGGCATCGTCGACGAGACGGCCGACGTCGTGGCCGCCGCGGACCGCATCGTGCGCTCCAAGACCTTCGACAACGCCACCAGCTGCTCGTCGGAGAACAGCCTGGTCATCGTCGATGCAGTGCGCGCGCAGATGCTCGCCGCGCTGAAGGACCGGGGCGCGGTCATGCTTGCTGCCCCGCAGAAAGCCGCGCTGCAGGCGCTGATGTGGCCCGACGGAAAACTCTCGCCCGCCGTCATCGGCCAGTCGGCGCGCGCCATCGCCGAACGCGCGGCGGCGCTGGACGGCGCCAACCGCGCGGCGTGGCAAGCGATTGCAGAAGCCGACCCGCGCATCCTCATGGTGGCCGAAGACGGCGTGGGCCACGAGCACCCGTTCTCCGGCGAGAAGCTCAGCCCGGTGCTCGCCGTGTACGCCGCGAGCGACTTCGCGCACGCCATGGCCACCGTCGCGCGCATCTACGCCTACGAAGGCGCGGGCCACTCGGTGGGCCTGCACAGCGCGGTGCCCGAACGCGCGCTCACGCTCGGTCTCACGCTGCCGGTGGCTCGCGTGATCGTCGACCAGGCGCACTGCATCGCCGCCGGCGGCAGCTTCGACAACGGCCTGCCATTCTCGCTGTCGATGGGCTGCGGCACCTGGGGCAAGAACAACTTCTCGGACAACATGAACTACCGCCACTACCTCAACATCACGCGCGTGTCGCGGCCGATTCCGGAGGTGGTGCCGACCGAGGACGAAATCTTCGGCGCGTTCTTCAGCGCGCACGGAGCGAACTGAGCATGGCGGCAGCCCTCACGGTTCATGCGCTGATCGAGCAGCAGGCGCTTCGCCAGCCGAACGCGGTGTATGCGCGCGCCACCGAGTCCGAGCGGCACCTCACCTTCGGAGAGCTCGCGCGCGCGTGCCGCCGTGTTGCCGCGGTGCTGGAGGGCCATGGCATGCAGGCGGGTGACACGGTCTCGGTCGTCATGCCCAACGGCCTGCAGACCCTTCGGGTGCTGCTGGGCGCGATGCACGGGGGCTTCTGCGTGAACCCCGTCAACCTGCTGTCGCAGCCCGAGCAGATGCGCTACGTGCTCGCGCATTCCGACTGCCGCGTGGTCTGCGTCGCGCCCGAATGGGAAGCGCGCGTGCGCGAGATCGTGCACGGCTTCGACCGGCCGGTGAAGGTGATCGTGGCCGACCCTGAAGGCGATGCGTTGCCTGGTGAAGAAGAGATGGCGGCGGCTGCCTCGGCGCCCTCGCCCGACGCCGTCGCCTTGCTGATGTACACCTCGGGCACCACCGGCAGCCCCAAGGGCGTGATGCTCACGCAGCGCAACCTGGCGGCCAATGCGCACGCCATCAGCGCCGAGCATGCGCTGCAGCCGTCGGACCGCGTGCTCGCGGTGCTGCCGCTGTATCACATCAACGCCTTTGCAGTGACCATGCTTGCGCCGCTGGCGCACGGCGGCAGCCTGGCGATGCCACCGAAGTTTTCGGCCGGCCGCTTCTGGGCGCAGGCCACGCACACGCAGTGCAGCTGGATCAACGTGGTGCCCACCATGATCTCGTACCTGCTCGAAGGTGCGAAGCCGCCGCTGGCGCAGACGCTGGCCATTCGTTTCTGCCGCTCGGCCTCGGCCGCGCTGCCGCCTGAGCATCACCGCGCCTTCGAGCGGACGTTCGGCATCGGCATCGTCGAGACCATGGGGCTCACGGAGACGGCCGCGCCCTCGTTCTCGAACCCGATGGACCCGGCCGCGCGCAAGCTCGGCTCGGTGGGCCGCGCCTCGGGCTGCATGGCCGGCGTGGTCGATGCGAAGCTGGCGGCCGTGCCCGACGGCGTGACCGGCGAGCTCGTGATCCGCGGGCCCCAGGTGATGCTGGGCTACTACAAGAACGAGGAAGCCACCCGCGCCGCTTTCACGCCCGACGGCTGGCTGCGCACCGGCGACCTGGGGCACCGCGACGCGGACGGCTTTTTCTTCGTCACCGGGCGCATCAAGGAACTGATCATCAAGGGCGGCGAGAACATCGCGCCGCGCGAGATCGACGAGGCGCTGCTGCGCCACCCCGCCGTGCGCGAAGCCGCCGCCGTGGGTGTGCCCGACCGCCACTACGGCCAGGAAGTCGGCGTGTGCATCGTGCTGCGCGAAGGCTGCGCCTGCACCGAGGAAGAACTGCGCGAGTTCAGCACCGCCGCGCTCGGCCGCTACAAGACGCCCGGCCACTACCGCTTCGTGCGCGACCTGCCGCGCGGCCCTTCCGGAAAGGTGCAGCGCCTGAAGCTGTTGCCGCTGTTCGAGGCATGACGGCGGCCGAACTGCTGGTGCCGCCGCTGGGCCCGGCGACGCTGGCCTACAGCCTGTGCGTGGTGTTCGCGGCCGGCATCGTGCGCGGCTTCGCGGGCTTCGGCTTCTCGGCCATCACGGTGGCCGGCATGTCGCTGGTGGTGTCACCCGCGCTGGTGGTGCCCGCGATCTTCATGCTGGAGATTCTTGCGAGCCTGAGCCAGCTGCGCGGCATTGCGCGCGACATCGACATGCCGTGGTTGAGCTGGCTGATGCTGGGCAACCTGGTCTGCATTCCGCTGGGCGTGGCGCTGCTCGCGTGGCTGCCCGAGACGCAGCTGCGCCTGCTGATCGGTGTGCTGCTGATGGCGGCAGCGCTGCTGCTGCGCGGGGGCGCGCACCTCACGCTGGTGCCCACGCGCGGCGTGCGGCTGGCCGCGGGCCTGGCGTCGGGGTTCATCAACGGCGTGGCGGCCATCGGCGGCATTGCCGTCGCGGTGCTGCTGAGCACCGCGAAGATGGCGCCGGCCGCGTTGCGCGCCACGCTCATTGCGCTGCTGCTGTTCAGCGACGTGGTGTCGCTGATCTGCGCGGCGTTGATGCCCTCTTCGGCGCACGCCTCGGGCAACCTGCTGGGGCCGGACACGCTCAAGTGGGCGCTGTGGCTCGCGCCGGCGATGCTCGCGGGCATCTGGTACGGGCAGCGCTCGTTCAAGGGCGTGTCGCCGGCGCAGTTCAGGCGGCATGTGCTGAACCTGCTGATTGCGCTCGCGACGGTCAGCGTGGTGCGGGCGGTGGCCAGCGGGTGGACTTGACCCCTGCGCCGACCCTGAGCCCCCCGCCGGTCCGCTCACGAGGCCATCGTTCCCGCATCGAAAGCTGCGCTGTAGGCCTTCCAGTCTTTCTCGACCTGCGCGGCGCATTCGTGGGCGGCTTCGAGCAGGTCGTTGCGCCACGACTTGGCCGAGCCCCCGTAATCGACCAGCACGTCGGCAACGGCCGAGCCCTGCCGCCCCGCGCTGCGCAGCTGCGCCCACGCCACGAGCTGCCCCATCTCGCGGATGACCCCGCTGATCTGCGCGAGGCTGTTGCGGCGGGCATCGAGGCTCACCCGGTCTTCGCTCGGCTGCAGGCCGCGCAGCACGTAGGAGGCAGACGTGGCCGTGGCCCCCACGATCGGGTGCAGGAACGCCATCGACACCGCCTGCATGCGCCGCTGCAGCCCCACCACGCGGTGTGCCTGCGACGGCCACGCGGGCTGCTGCAGCGTGAGGTGCGGCGCGAGCGAAGAAGGCAGCGCCTGCTTCAGGTCGAGCAGGTAGTTGCCGTCGGGCGAGCCCTTGCCTTCCACCAGCACGATGTAGCGCTCGACCCCCAGGCTGCCGGTGCCCGCGATGCGCCGCGCCACGTCGAGCACCTTGAAGAAGCCGGGCTTGTCCTGCGAGGCCGCGAAGGTGTCGATGAGCTTCGTCACCTTCGCACGCGCGTCGTCGTTCACGTTCAGCGCGTGCTTGCCGTCGCAGCGAATGACACGGCCGCGCCCCTTCCTGTCGGTGCGCCGGTCTAGAAAGGCCGGCCGCGTGCGCGCCTTGAGGGTGTCCAGCAGTTGCTGGATCAGCCCGTCCGCGGTGTCGCGCTCCACCCAGCGGGCCTTGCCGAGCACCAGCGCGTCGGCATAGGCGTCGAGGAACGCCTTGCACAGGGCATCGGCATCGCCGGTCGCGCACAGGCTGTCGCCCGCCACCAGAATGCTCGACAGGAAGCGCACCAGCTCCCAGGTGACGGGCGCCAGCGCCGCCTCGTCGAAATCGTTGAGGTCGAAGTACACAAGCCGGTTGTCGCCCTTGTAGCTGCCGAAGTTCTCCAGGTGCGCATCGCCGCAGAGCCAGCCCGCCGGCGCCTTGGCGAAGAGCGCATCCTTCGGCAAGCGGTCGTAGAAGAGATGGCAGGTGCCCCGCAGGAAGACGAAGGCGTTGCTGCGCAGGTTGGCGTATTTCATCGCCAGGCGCTCGGGGTCGCGGCCTGTGTTGAAGTTGCGGATGGCGTCGACGACGTTAAGCATGGCGTTCCCCATTTCGGACAGGCCGGATTCTCGACCCACGACGTCGGTCACAAGAAATTTTTCGCCGCCCGGTGAAGCAGCCGTCTCTGCGGGCGCGCGGACCGTGCGGCTCAGAGCAGTGCGGTCATCTTGCCCGCAGCGGTCTTCAGCGCATCGATGCGCTTCAATGCATCGTCCATCGACATGCGCGCCGTCGGCGCATGCACGGCCAGCGCGGCGCGCACCGCGCCCGCTGCATCGCGCACCGGGACAGCCACCGCCACCAGGCCGGCGATGAACTCCTCGCGGTCGCACGCGTAGCCGCGCTTCGCAATGGCCTCGCACTCGGCGCGCAACGCATCGGTTGTCGTCAGCGTGTTGGCCGTCATGCGCTCCAGCGGCAGGCGGTCGACGAGCGCATCGCGCTCTTTGTTCGGCATCAGCGCCAAAAACAGCTTGCCGCTGGCCGTGCAGTGCAACGGCACGTGCGAGCCCACGTCGAGCGAAAGGCGCAGCGGCCATTGCGCCTCGACGCGGTCGAGGTAGAGCACCCCTGCGCCGTCGAGCGTGGTGAGGTTGCAGGTTTCGCCCACCTGGCGCACCAGTTCCGACAGCACCTCGTGCCGCAAGCCGCGCACCACGCCGTGGTTGAGCGTGTCGAAAGCCAGCTTGCGCAACGCGGGGCCCACGCTGAAGGAGCGCTCGTCCACGTCGCGCGCCAGGAAGCCGGTGGCCAGCAGTTGCGTGCAGATGCGGTGCGCGGTGCCCTTGGGCAGGCCGAGTTGCGCGGCCAGTTCGGCCAGGGTGAGGGCGCGGCCTTCGTCGGCCAGCAGCGCCAGCAGGCGCAGGCTGCGCTCGGCGGAAGAGCCGGAACCGGAACCGGGCTCGGGCTCCTCGGCGGACATCAAGGCGGCAGCGGCTCTCGCGGGACGGGGCATGCGGGTAAACCTTAAAAGTGGAACATTGCGTTCCGAAAATCATTGGCCTAGGATGCGGCCGAGCCCTGCGATTGTTCCACTCCCTCACCACAGGATCCTCCCGGACCTTGCCGAATGCCTGAACAAGAGTTCGACTACATCGTCGTCGGCGCCGGCTCCGCCGGCTGCGTGCTGGCCGCCCGGCTCAGCGAAGACCCGGCCACCCGCGTGCTGCTGCTCGAAGCGGGCCCGGCCGACCGCTCGCTGTGGATCCACCTGCCCATCGGCTACGGCAAGACGATGTGGAGCCCCACCTACAACTGGCGCTTCGAGACCGACCCCGACCCGAACATGAACGGCCGGCGCATCTACTGGCCGCGCGGCAAGACGCTGGGCGGCTCCAGCGCCATCAACGGGCTGATCTACATCCGCGGCCAGCGCGAGGACTACGACCACTGGGCCGCACTCGGCAACGCCGGCTGGGGCTACGACGACGTGCTGCCCTACTTCATCAAGTCCGAGGGCAATCAGCGAGGCGGCGACGCCTTCCACGGCGGCGACGGGCCGCTGAAGGTGTCGGAGATCGCCGCTAAGCACGAGCTGATCGAGGCCTTCATCAGCGGCGCCGAACAGGTCGGCGTGGCGCGCACCCGCGACTTCAACGGCGCCGCGCAGGAAGGCGCGGGCTACTACCAGCTGACCACGCACAAGGGCTGGCGCTGCAGCACGGCCACGGCCTACCTGACGCCTGCCGTGAAGCGACGGCCCAACCTGCGCATCGAGACCGGAGCGCTGGCCGGCAAGCTGGTGTTCGAGGGCCGGCGCGCAGTCGGCATCAGCTACCGGCAAGGCGGCGCGGTGAAGACCGCGCGCTGCCGCGCCGAGGTGCTGCTCGCGGCCGGCTCCATCCAGTCGCCGCAGTTGCTGCAGCTCTCGGGCATCGGGCCGCGCGCGCTGCTGGAGCGCGTGGGTGTTCCGCTGGTGCACGACCTGCCGGGCGTGGGCGAGAACCTGCAGGACCACCTGCAGATTCGCCTGGGCTACGAGTGCACCAAGCCCATCACCACCAACGACCAGCTCAACTCCTGGTTCGGTCAGGTGGGCATGGGCATGGAATGGCTGCTGCACCGCACCGGCCCGCTGGCGGTCGGCATCAACCAGGGCGGTTGCTTCATGCGTGCGCTGAAGGACCCGAGCGGCAAGCCCGTGGCGGCCACGCCCGACATCCAGTTCCACGTGGCCACGCTGTCGGCAGACATGGCGGGCGGCAAGGTGCATCCGTACTCGGGCTTCACCATGTCGGTGTGCCAGTTGCGGCCGGCGTCGCGCGGGCACATCCGCATACGCTCGCTCGACGCGGCCGAGCCGCCCGAGATGCAGCCCAACTACCTGGCCACCGAACTCGACCGCGCGACCACCGTGGCCGGCGTGAAGGCGGCGCGCGCCATCGCCGAATCGCCCGCGATGCGCCCCTACGTGAAGCGCGAGGTGAAGCCGGGCCCCGCCGCGGCCAGCGACGACGACCTGCTCGAGTTCTGCCGCAACAACGGCGCGACCATCTTCCACCCCACCGGCACCTGCCGCATGGGCAGCGACGCGCTCGCCGTGGTCGACGCGCGCCTGCGCGTGCACGGCATCGCGGGCCTGCGCGTGATCGACTGTTCGGCCATGCCCACGCTGGTGTCGGGCAACACCAACGCACCCGCCGTGATGATGGCCGAGAAGGCCGTCGACCTGATCAGAGAGGACGCCAGGGCTTCCTGAAAAAAGGCCCGCAGAGGCCGCCACGACAACAACGCATTGGAGACAAACACATGAGCGCAACCGACGAGAAAGCGATTCGCAGGGTGGTCATCTCGGCCCTGGTGGGCGCCACCATCGAGTGGTACGACTTCTTCTTGTACGGCGTGGTGGCCGGCATCGTGTTCAGCAAGCTGTACTTCCCGGGCAGCGACCCGGTGGTGTCGGTCATGCTGGCGTACACCACCTTTGCGGTGGGCTTCGTCACGCGGCCGCTGGGCGGCGTGATCTTCGGCCACTTCGGCGACAAGATCGGGCGCAAGAGCATGCTGGTCATCACGCTGATGATCATGGGCGTGGCCACCTTCCTGATCGGGCTGGTGCCCACCTATGCGCAGATCGGCATCGCGGCGCCCATCCTGCTGTTGCTGCTTCGCATTGCACAGGGCATCGGCCTGGGCGGCGAATGGGGCGGCGCGGTGCTGATGGCGTACGAGTACGCGCCGAAGGAAAAGCGCGGCTTCTATGCCTCGCTGCCGCAGATCGGGCTGGCCATCGGCCTGTGCCTGGCCTCGGGCGTGGTGGCGCTGCTGTCGTCGCTGCTCACCGACGAGCAGTTCCTGGCCTGGGGCTGGCGCATCGCCTTCCTCATCTCGGGGCTGATGGTGATGGTGGGCATGTACATCCGCCTGCACGTGCAGGAAACGCCCGAGTTCGCGGCCGTGAAGGCGCGCAACGCCGAGCTGCGCATTCCGTTCATGGACATGATCCGGCGCTACCCGGGCAATGTGCTGAAGGGCATGGGGGCGCGCTACATCGACGGCGTGTTCTTCAACATCTTCGGCGTGTTCTCCATCAACTACCTCACCGGCACGCTCAAGATCAGTCGCACCGACGCGCTGCTGGGCGTGATGGCCGCGGCGGTGGTGATGATCTTCTTCATTCCCTTCTTCGGGCGCATGTCCGACCGGCTGGGCCGCCCCAAGGTGTACATGTGGGGATCGATCATCACGGCGGTGTCGGCCTTCCCCGGCTTCTGGCTCATGACGCACAGCGGGGGCAACGTGCTGCTGATCTGGCTCGCGATCGTCGTGCCCTTCGGCATCCTGTATGCGTCGGTGTACGGGCCGGAGGCGGCGCTGTTCTGCGACCTGTTCGACGCGAAGGTGCGCTACACGGGCATCAGCTTCGTCTACCAGTTCTCGGGCATCTTCGCCTCGGGCATCACGCCCATCATCGCGACCGCGCTGCTCAAGTCGGGCGGCGGCCAGCCGTGGCAGATCTGCATGTATGTGCTGTTCGCGGGCGCTGTGTCCGCCGTGTGCGCGTGGATGATCGGGCGAGCGCCTTCACCAGCCGATGCGCCCGTGGCCGTGGCGTCACGGTGAGGCCGTGGCGGGGGCGGCCGCGCGCACCTGCTGCACGACCGACAGCACCGCATCGACCACCGCATCGGGGTCGTCGAACTGGATGTCGTGCCCCGCACCGGGCAACAGCCGGTGCGTGCCGCGCGTGGACCAGCTTGCGATGTCGTCGTGCATCTGCTTCCACAGCGCCTGCACCTGAGCCCCCTGCCCGGGCGTGATCTTCATGCCGCGCAACTCGCCCTCGGTGTAGGGCGCCATGGCGGTGAGCACCACCAGCGGGCGGTTGCCCAGGTCGCGGAAGGCGCCCGCCTCGGCCAGCGTGCGGTCGGTCGCGTCGCCCTCGGCGAGCTGCGTGCCGAACGACCGCGGCGCGAAGGCGCGAACCGCCTGCGCGTCGCGGGCCGTCTGGTTCGGCGCCTGCGGCAGCAGCACCGGGGCCGCCACGCGCAAAAGGCCCGACCACCCCAGGTTCAGCACGACGCGCGACAGCAGCGAGCGCGACTCCGTCATGTAGCCGGCAACGCGCGCCGCCTGGTCCGGATGCGAGGGGTCGACCAGCACCAGCCCCGCCACCTCGGCGCCGAAGTACCGCGTGAAAGTAACGACATAAGGTCCGCCGATGGACTGGCCCACCATCACGAAGGGGCCGTGCTCGCCCGCGCGGGTCAATGCGGCATGCAGGTCCTGCGCGACCTGCTTCGCGCTGGACGGCCCATCCGAAGGGTCGCTCCACATCAGCCCTGCGCGGCTGTAGGCGCAGGCGCGCGTGTGCGCGGCCACCTTCGGCTGCACGGCCGACCAGCTCAGCGCGCCGTCCACGCTTTGACCCGCCTCGAACACCACGGTGGGCGAGCCCGAGCCCCGGCAGTCCAGCTGGATGCGCCGCCCGCCGACGTCGACCATCCGGCCCGGCGGCGGAAAATCGCGCGCGGCGCGGAAGCGGCCGGCCTGCTCATAGACCACGCCCACGAGCACGGCCAGCGCCAGAACGGCCGCGGCGCCCAGGGCGATGCGCACGGTCAATGCCCGATCAAACGGGCGGGAACTGGAAGATCAGCTCCTGCAGCATCGAATGGACCAGCTCGGGCGACCAGAACGGGTCGAGGGTCTTGTCGCCCAGCGCGGGAATGCCGTTGCGCCAGCAGCGCCATGTGGCGTGCACTTCGCCGGTCTCGACGTTGCCGGTGAACACCACCTCGTTGAGCCGCCCGCCCTGCGGCCCCCAGCGAAAGCCGACGTGGGGCGGCATGTCGCGGTTCAGCCCTTCTTCCCGGTCGACGTAGCACTCGGCCGCATCGCCCAGCTTGGTATCGAAGTAGTCGGCGAACTCGCAA
This sequence comes from Variovorax monticola, assembly GCF_051216855.1. Taxonomy (NCBI): domain Bacteria; kingdom Pseudomonadati; phylum Pseudomonadota; class Betaproteobacteria; order Burkholderiales; family Comamonadaceae; genus Variovorax; species Variovorax monticola. The sequence continues at coordinate 300,233 of NZ_JBPJZP010000001.1, read as the reverse complement.
AAGACCGGGTAGGCCAGCTCGTTGAGCCGTTGCGCCATGCGCCGCGCGCGCCGGGCCCGGTCGGCCACATCAGTGTCCTGGCGCGGCTCCAGGAGCCTTGCGTCGAAGTAGCTGTCGAGCAACTGGAATTTAGAGACGTTCATCGCTTCCCTTTCGGCATTGCAGAGGGTTTGCAGGTACTGATGCATGCCTACTTGAGCCGATAACTGAGCTTTCGGTTCCCGCTGACCGTGGAATCGAGCCCCAGCCATTCGCCTTGCTGCGAATACCAGACGTCGATGGGTTGGGCGTCGGTCGCAATGCGCCAGCGCATGGCCGCCACCTGCTGGCCGCGCACCTCGACCGTGCCACTGCCGGCGCGGCTGACCTTCACCGCCTCGAACTTGCCGCTCTGTGCGTTCAGCAGCTTGTCCTGCGTGCGAATGGCGGGGTTCCAGTAGGCGAAGCTCATCACGCAGCCTTCGAGCGACTGCGTGCCCTTGGGCGTGGTCACGGCCAGCGCGTTGTCGCCCGCCGCCTCGGCGTTCACCCGCTCGGGGTTGCCGTCGTCGTCGGTCTTCGAACTCAGGCGCTTGAGGCAGTCGCCGCGCCACATTTCGGTGGCGTTGTGCTGGTAGCGGTACACCGTCACGCCCAGCAGCTTGACCGCGAAGCGCGCTTCGCTCGTGAGCTTGCGCTCGTCGCCCGCGGTGGCCAGCGCGAAACGGTGCTCGCCGATGGGCGAGTCGTCCAGCAGCACGCGAAAGTCCCATTCGCCGCCGGCGGGCCCGGCGGCCGCGGCGGTGGCCGCCTCGTTGCAGAGTCCGGCCAGTGCGGCCAGCGCGAGTACCCAGTGCTTGTTTTTTCTCATGACGCCTTGCGGTTGTTGCGCACCGGCCCCGGCACGAAGGCATTGGTGCGCGCGATGTAGTCGCGGTATGCGGGGCGGCGCTCGCCGATGTCGACTTCGAGCATGCGCACGCCCGACACCTTCAGCAGCAGCCAGGTCATGAGCAGCGGCGACACCACGCTCCACGCGCCGCCCCAGCCCGCCCCGCCCATGGCCATGAGCCACAGGCCCCACCAGACGCAGGTTTCGCCGAAGTAGTTGGGGTGGCGGGTGTAGCGCCACAGGCCGCGGTCCATCACCTGGCCCTTGCTCTTCGGGTCGGCCTTGAAGCGCGCCATCTGCGCGTCGCCGACCGCCTCGAAGAAGGTGCCGAACAGCGCCAGCACGATGCCCAGCGCGTCAAGTACGCCCAGCGCACGCGGCGCCGTCATGCCCGGCAGGAACGGCGCGGACACGACCCAGGCCAGCACCGCCTGCAGCGCGAACACCAGGTAAAGGCTCTTGAAGCCGAAGTTCGGCTGGTTGCGCGCGCGGATCGCCTGGTAGCGCCGGTCTTCTCCGTGCCCCCAGTTGCGCCAAGTGATGTAGAGGCACAGCCGCACCGCCCACGCCGCGCCGATCACCGCCATGCACAGGCCGCGCAGCGTCTGCACCGGCAGCAACGCGAAATACACGATGCCCGCGCCCACGATGCACAAGGGCCACATGCGGTCGATCAGGCTCACGTCGCGACGCACCAGGCTGGCCACCCAGGTCAGGAATGCGAGCGATGCGGTCAGTGCCAGGCCCGCCAGGGCCACGTCCATGGAACTGTTCATGCGCGGCGCTCGAACAGGTAGTGGCTCACCCACCAGCGCTGGCCCTGGTCGAAACCGAACAGCTCCGCCACCGACATGAAGAACAGCCGCCAGCGCGTCCACCAGATGTTGGCGTCGGCGCCGTAGGTGGCCTGAAACAGCGGGCGCAGCGTGTCGCGGCGCTCGTCCATGTTGCGCAGCCAGGCCTCGGCCGTGCGCTGGTAGTGGCTGCCTTCCCAGCGCCAGCGGCGCAGCAGGCGCAGGTCGTCCTGGCAGTGCAGGGCCAGGTCGTCGCTGGGCATCATGCCGCCGGAGAAGAAGTACTTGCTCATCCAGTCGCTGGGGTCGCGCACCTCGAACGGGTACGGCGCCTCGCGGTGGGCGAACACGTGCATGAAGAACTGGCCGCCGGGCTTGAGCCAGCGCGCCACGTTGGCAAAGGCCTGCGGCCAGTTGCGCAGGTGCTCGAACATCTCGACCGAGACCACGCGGTCGAAGCGCTGGTCGGTGTCGAACACGTTGATGTCGCGGGTCAGCACGCGCACGTTGCGCAGGCCGCGCTGGGCCGCCTGCGTCTCGATGTACTCGCGCTGCGAATTGGAATTGGACAGCGCGGTGATCCGGCTGTTCGGGTAGTGCGAGGCCATCCACAGCGTGAGCGAGCCCCAGCCGCAGCCCAGCTCCATCACGTCCTGCCCGTCGACCAGGCCGGCACGCTCGCAGGTCGCGGCCAGGGCGGCGGACTCGGCCTGCTCCAGCGTCTGGGTGCCTTCCGGCCAGTAGCAGCTGCTGTATTTGCGGTGGTTTCCCAGCACCTCGCCGAAGAAGGCGGCGGGCACTTCGTAATGCTGTTCGTTGGCCTTTTCGGGCAGCGGCGCCAGGTGGGCCTTGCCCATGCCGGCGACGAAGTCTTGCGTCAGGTCGGCCACGGCCAGGGCGTTGCCCGCATGCAACTCAGTGAGCCGTTCCTTCAGCAGGCGGCGAATGCCGCGGCGGACCACGGTGTCGGGCACCAGGCCCTTTTCGACCCAGCGAATGGCGAATGCGATGTCCTGCGGCATGACTCTGTTCCTCGAATGGGGGCACGTCGATGCGCGTGCCATAGGCACCTGTACGCGGCGGTGTCGGTTTTGGATGAGGCGGTTGCATTCTTGGCGCGGCGACAGCCACCGGTTGTCATGGATACGAAATGTTAAAAACATAACATAAGTTCACATTTATTTCGTGAACACCGTTTCCCATGCCCGAAACCTCCGAGTACTTGAGCGATTTCCGGCCCCGGTTTCGCCAGCCCTGCGCGGGCGACCTCTGCACCACGGTGCCGTGCATGACGACCGAGGAGACGAACGAGAAGGTGATGGACGTCTTCAGCCGGCACCGCGACCTGGTCAGCCTGCCGGTGGTGGAGGGGCAGCAGCCGATCGGCCTGATCAACCGCAACATCTTCCTGTCGCAGATGAGCCAGCCGTTCCGCGTGGAGCTGTACGGCCGCAAGAGCTGCATCGCCTTCATGGACAAGGACCCGCTGATCGTCGATGCGGCGCTCGACCTGGAGTCGCTGACCTTCAAGACCGTGGAATACGGCGAGAAGGCCCTGACCGACGGCTTCATCATCACCCGCGACGGCCAGTTCGCCGGCGTGGGCAACGGCCTGCAGCTCATGCGCGTGGTGGCCGACCTGCAGGTGTCGCGCAACCGCCAGATCATGCACAGCATCGAATACGCGAGCGTGATCCAGCAGTCGACCCTGCGCAGCTCGCTCGACGCCCTGGCGCGCGCCTGTCCCGAGGCCCACCTGGTGTGGGAGCCGCGCGACGTGGTCGGGGGCGACTTCTACCAGTTCAGCACCGCGGCCGACGGCTGGTTCGCCACCGTGGCCGACTGCACGGGGCACGGCGTGCCCGGCGCCTTCATGACGCTGATCGCCTCCAGCAGCCTGACCCAGGCCATCGAGCAGCACGGCGCGCGCGACCCTGCGCTGCTGCTGGGCAGCGTCAACCGCAGCATCAAGCAGATGCTGGGCCAGATGGGCGAGCACGACGCCACGCCGGGCTCCGACGACGGCATGGACGCCGCATGCTTCTGGTTCGAGCCCGCGCACGGCAGGCTGGTGTTCGCCGGCGCGCGGCTGTCGCTGTTCGTGCTGCGCCCCGACGCCGATGCGGTGGAGGTGGTCGAAGGCCAGCGCAAGGGCGTGGGCTACATGGACAGCGAGTTCGACTTTGCCTGGAGCAACCAGGAACTGACGCTGCCCGCCGGCAGCGTGGTGTTCGTGAGCACCGACGGGCTGGTCGACCAGGTCGGCGGGCCGCGCGCCATTGCGCTGGGCAAGCGGCGCGTGCGCGAACTGCTGCTCGCGCAGCGCGAGCGCACGGCCGCGCAGATCAACGAGGCCGTGCGCGAGGCGCTGCGGCTGTGGCAGGGCGAGCACCACCGCCGAGACGACCTGACGTTTTTCTGCTTCCGCACCTGACACGGGGAGTTCACCCATGCCTTTCCCCCCGATCGCCGACAAGTACGGCTCCTTCTTCAACCTGGCGCGGCAGCACCAGGTCATCTTCTATTACGTGGGCTATTTTTCGCAGCACATCGTGGCCGCCATGTCCGACGCCGTGAAGCTGCAGCTCGAGGTGGCCGGCGTGGCCGGGCCCACGCGGCGCAGGCTGTTCTCGTCGTTCGTGGAAATGGCGCAGAACATCATTCATTACTCGGCCGACACGCTGACCCCCGCGAGCCTGCAAAGCGGCGAACTGCGCCACGGCTCGGTGTGCATCCGCCGCGAGAGCGACGGCGGCTTTTTGCTGCTGTGCGCCAACCCGGTCGAGCCCGACATCGCCCATGCGCTGCGCGTGAAACTCGAAATGCTGCGCAGCATGACGATGGACGAGATCAAGCAGGCCTACCGCCAGACGCTGCGCGAGGAAACGCCCGAAGGCAGCAAAGGCGCGGGCATGGGGCTTCTGACGGTCGCGCGCGATGCACGGGAGCCGCTGGAGTTCGACTTCGACGCGGCCGACACCGCCGGCGGCCCCCCGGTGTTCTACCTGAAGGCCGCAATCTGATGCGCGCCACGCCCGGCAACGAATCGAGATCACAGATGGAAAACCTCTACATTGCCCCGACGCCCAGCTCCCCCCAGGTGGACTTCAGGTTCGACACCCGCACGCTCAGCCTGCGCGGCGAGTCCTATCCCGAGAACGCCGCGGCTTTCTACGGCGAAATCATCGCGCGCCTGAAGGACTACCTGGCCGGCCAGAGCGGCAGCCGCATCGAGGTCAACATCGCGCTGGCCTACTTCAACAGCTCCAGCACCAAGATGCTGTTCAACCTGATTGCGGCGCTCAACGACGCCGTGAAAGCGGGCAACCGCGTGGCCCTGAACTGGTACCACGACGAAGAAGACGACACCATTCTCGAATTCGGCCAGGAGCTCAGCGAAGACTTTCCCGCGATCGACTTCGCCAGCCATCCCGTGAGGCCCACCTGAATGGACACCTCCCCTGCCACCGGCACGCCCCCGGACCTGTTCGATGCCGAGCACCAGGCGCTGCAAGCCGCCCGCGCCGCCTACGACGACTGCGCCCCCCTTTCGAACGGGCAGCCCTCGCCCTGCCGCCAGGCCCTGGGCGAGCTGCTCACCGTCTACGAGCGGCTCCTGCGGGAAACGCGCCGGCTGGTGCGGCGCAGCGACCGCGCCGAGCTCGAGATGAACCAGCTCAACCTGCGCCTGCAGGTGCTGGCCGCCGAGCTCGAGTACCGCGCCACGCACGATCCGCTGACCGGCGTGCTCAACCGGGCGGCCGTCATCGAGCTGGTGAACCGCCATTTCGAGCGCCATGACCTCGCGCTCATCGTGCTGGACATCGACCACTTCAAGCGCATCAACGACAGCTTCGGCCACCCCACGGGGGACCGCGTCATCCAGGGCGTGGTCACCTGCCTGAAGAACGCGGCGCCGGCCGCGGCGCAGATCGGCCGCGTGGGCGGCGAAGAGTTCACCGTGGTGCTGCCCGGGCCGGGCAGCGACGCCGACGGGCAGGTTGCGCAGGCACTGCGGCGCGCCATCGAGGGCTTTGCGTTCGACCTGCCCGACGGCAGCGGCGTCACCGCCAGCTTCGGCGTGAGCTGGCTGCCGCACGGCAGCAGCTTCGACGAGGCCTACGGCCTGGCCGACGAAGCCTTGTACGTCGCCAAGCGCGGCGGGCGCAACCAGGTGGCGCTTGCATCCGGCCAGGCGCACGCGCAGTTGGCATGAAGCGCGAGCCTGATGCGCTCTGGCCGCTCTGCGCGCCGGGCGGGGCGTCCGATCGGCGCGTGCTCGAACTCGTCGTGCGCGCCAGCGCCTCGCTGCTGGAAGAGACCGACCTGCGCGCGTTTGCCCGCGGCGTCATCGCGCAGCTCACCGCCCTGTGGGGCGCTCGCGGCGACGGCCTGGTCTGCGCACCGGAAGCGCCGCAGCCGACGCCATCGAACGGCTACCGGGTGCTGGCGGCGACCGGGCGCTTCGCTCCCCTGCTCGACCTGCCGCTGGACGCGGTGACCGAGCAGCCGGCGGCGCAGTTGCTGCGCCGCGCTCTGGCGTCCGGCTGCACCACCTGCGGCGAGGGCGCCGAAGGCGGCGGGTTGGCCTTGCACATCGGCCGCAAGGGCGAGCAGCCCATGGCCGTCTTCATCGACACCACCGGTACGCACCACGCGCCCGACCGGCAACTGCTGGACATGCTCTGCCTGCACCTGGGCACCTTGCTGCACCAGCGCGGCCTGATGGAGCGGCTGCATGAATACGCCTACTTCGATCCGCTCGTGTGCCTGCCCAACCGCACCCGTTTCGTCGAGAAGGTGGACGACTGCGCACGACAAGGCATGCGGGAGCACATCCTGGCGCTGGTCGACATCGACGACTTCAGTGCCGCCAACGACGTCATGGGCCACCGCTTCGGCGACCGCGTGCTGCAGAAAGTGGCGCAACGCCTGGCCGACGCCTTGCCGGCCGGCGTGCTGCTCGCCCGCCTGGGCGCCGACACCTTCGGCGTGCTCGGGCCCTTGCAGCAGGTGTCGCCCCATCAATTGCTGGACTGCGTGCGCCAGCCGCTGGCGGTGGACGGCGTGCCGCACAAGGTGTCGCTGACCTGTGGCTACGTGCTGCTGCCCGAAGACGCGCAGGCCGGCGCCGACCTGGTCAAGGACGCCACCATCGCCCTGAAGCGCGCCAAGCGCGACCACCGGGGCCAGCACCTGCAGTACTCGGCCCACATGGGCGCCGAGGCGCGCGACCGCGCCCTGCTGCTGTCCAGCCTGCGCGCGGCCATCGACAACGCGCAGCTTTTTCTGGTCTACCAGCCGCAGGTCAACCTGAACACCCAGGCGCTGGTGGGCCTGGAGGCCCTGGTGCGCTGGCGTGCCGAAGACGGCAGCCTCATACCGCCGGACCGCTTCATTCCGGTGGCCGAGCATTCGGGCCTGATCGTGGCGCTGGGGCAATGGGTGCTGTCCACCGCCTGCATGGCCATGCGCGAACTGCTGGACGCGGACCGCGCGCCGCTGCGCATGGCGGTCAACGTGTCGAGCGTGCAGCTGCAAGACCCGGCGTTCTACGACACCGTGTGCGCGGCGCTCGCGCACAGCCGGCTGCAGGGCCATCACCTGGAACTGGAAATCACCGAGTCCGTCGCCGCGCTGCCCACGCAGCTGCTGGAGTCCACCCTGGCGGCCTTGCGGGCCAAGGGAATTTCCATCGCCATCGACGACTTCGGCACCGGCTATTCGTCGCTCAGCTACCTCGAGCGGCTGCCGCTGGACCGCATCAAGATCGACGGCACCTTCGTGCGCCGTCTGGGCGAAGCGCAAGGCGCGCGCATTGCCGAGATGATCGCGCAGCTGGGCCGCAAGCTCGGCCTGCACGTGCTGGCCGAAGGCATCGAGGACGCGGCCGCCCTGCGCGCGCTGCTGGCCATGGACTGCGACGAAGGCCAGGGCTACTTCATCGCCCCGCCCATGGACAAGACCGCCCTGATCGGCTGGCTGAACGAACGGGCTGACAACGAACGGCGGGTGCCGGCGGGCGAACGACCCTGACGCGACAACCCTGACGCAGCAACCCCGGCGCGCAGGGGCGACCTTGGCTACGATACAACCGATGCCGACATCTTTCGGCCCGTACATCGGTACCCCTCATGCGCAACCTGATCGTGGTCCTCGGAGACCAACTGAGCCTTACCAGCGTCGCCTTCGAAGGCTTCGACCCCGCGCAAGACCGTGTGTGGATGGCCGAGGTGCCGCAAGAGTCGCAGCATGTGCCCAGCACCAAGATGCGCACCGCCCTCTTCCTGTCTGCCATGCGCCACTTCGCCGAGGCGCTCACCGCGCGCGGCATGCCCCTCGACTACCTGAAGCTGGGCACCCACCCCTTCGCCTCGCTGGAGGACGCATTGACCGACACCTTGTCGCGCCACCGCCCCGGCGCGGTCGTGACGGTCGATGCCGGGGAATGGCGCCTCGAACAGGCGATCGCCAGGGTCTGCCAGGCGGCGAACGTGCGGCTGGTGGTTCGGGACGACCTGCACTTCATGGCGTCGCGCGCCGAGTTCGCGGAGCACGCGCAGGGCAAGCAACGCCTGGTGATGGAGGCCTTCTACCGGCGCATGCGCACCAAGCACCAGGTGCTGCTGGACGACAGCGGCCAACCTGAAGGCGGCCAATGGAACTTCGACCACGACAACCGCGGCGCCTTCGGCCGCAACGGCCCGGGCATGCTGCCGCCGCCGCCCTCGTTCGCGCCCGATGCCCTCACGCGCGAGGTGCTGGCCGACGTCGAGGCGCACTTCGGCGACCACTACGGCAGCGCGGCGCAGTTCGACTGGCCTGTCACGCGCGAGCAGGCCCTCGTGGCAATGAACGACTTCATGGCCGTGCGGCTGCAGGACTTCGGCCGCTTCCAGGACGCCATGTGGACCGACGAGCCTTTTCTGTACCACGGGCTGCTGTCGTCGTCCTTGAACCTGAAGCTGCTCGACCCGCGCGAGGTCATCGATGCGGCGGTCGCGCGGTGGCGCGCGGGCGCCGTGTCCATCGAGTCGGTGGAAGGCTTCGTGCGGCAAATACTCGGCTGGCGCGAATTCATGCGCGGGGTGTACTGGTGGCGAATGCCACAACTGGCCGAGGCCAATGCGCTCGGGCACCACACCAAGCTGCCCGACTGGTACTGGACCGGCAAGGTCGGCATGAACTGCATGAAGCAGGCCATCGGCCAGACCCTGCGCACAGGCTACGCGCACCACATCCAGCGGCTGATGGTCACCGGCAACTTCGCGCTCACCTTCGGCGTGGCGCCGGTGCAGGTGCATGCGTGGTACCTGTCGGTGTATGTCGACGCGGTGGAATGGGTCGAGCTGCCCAACACCGTGGGCATGTCGCTCTTCGCAGACGGCGCGCGCTTCGTGACCAAGCCCTACGCGGCGGGCGGCGCCTACATCAAGCGCATGAGCAACTACTGCGACGGCTGCCGCTACAAGCCGGCCAAGCGCAGCGGCGAAGGCGCATGCCCGATGACGGTGATGTACTGGGACTTCGTGGCGCGGCACGAGCCGCTGCTGGAGAAGAACCCGCGCACGGTCATGATGACCCGCAACCTGCAGCGCTTCAGCGATGAGGAGCGGGCCGCGATTCGAAGCACTGCGGATGGCATGCGCGCGCGGCCGGAGTCGCTGTAGGGCGCACCGCGATGACGAGCGATGCGTCCGTTGCTGCGACCGACCCGAAGGTCGAGCAGACCATCTTTGCGCTGCTCGACCGGCGCGATGCGTCCGCTTCGATCTGCCCGTCGGAGGTTGCGCGCGCGCTGGCGAGCGACGATCCTGGTTGGCGCGCTCTCATGCCTGCCGTGCGCCAGGTGGCCGCGAAATTGGCGGCCCAGGGAACGCTGCGGGTCACGCGGGGGGCTGACGAGGTGGATGCGACGTCCAAGGGTGGGCCGGTGCGATTACGCCGGCCGAAGTAGCGCGCTCTGAACAAGGATTCATGCAACCCTCTCGCCGCGTGCCAAGCTGGCCTTGAGTCGAAAATCCTCTCCCGTGAATTGACCTGCTGCGAGGTGCCTGCCCTGGAAAAGTAGCACCCGGTGATACACTAAAACATGCAGCAGAAAAAGAAAACGCGCGTCTTCAAGACGACCAGGTTCGGGAAGGATGCGAAGAAGGCTCGAATCAGCGATGAGGATTTGTGCGAGGCCATCGACCAAGTGATGGCTGGGCAAGCAGACGACCTGGGCGGCGGTGTCTTCAAGAAGCGGTTGAACGACAACATGCATCGCTCCATCGTGCTCGCCAAAGGCGGACGGTATTGGATTTACGAGTACCTGTTCGCCAAGAAGGATCGCGACAACATCGAAGACGACGAACTGGCTGCGTTTCGTTTGCTGGCAAAGAGCTACGCCGGGCTGACGGATTTACAGATCGCTCAATTGGTGAGCGACAAACATTTTGTGGAGATATGCCATGACGACAAAGCCTAAGTTCAAGAGCGATGCTTTCGAGGCCATTCACGCTTCTGCGAGCGCCTTGCGAAAAGTTGGCGCCATCGACAAGGCCACCATGCGCGAGTTCGACGAAACCTGCCTCGTCGCTCCGCCAGCCTTCGCGCCCAAGCAGATCAAGCTGATTCGCGAAGCTGCGCATGTCAGTCAGCCGGTTTTCGCGCGCTATCTGAACACCAGCGAATCGACTGTTCAAAAGTGGGAGGCCGGCACCAAGCGGCCCAGCGGCATGGCGCTCAAGTTGCTTTCCGTCGTTGAAAAACACGGCTTGAAAGTGCTTGCCTGACTGCGCCTGCCAAGCGCAGCACCGATGACAACGTCGCTACGCCCTGTTCGTTGAACGCATAGAGCGCAATGCTCTGGCCTGCGTTTTGAGGTCACAGTTTGTGACCTCAAAACCCCTCACTCCTCGGACGAGAGCCGATACGTCAAATCGGCATCGAAGGTCTTCATGTCGCCCCGCCTTCGCTCACAGCAACGCGCAGCGACCGCACCGCGGCATCGGCCGTCTCGATCCGTCGATGCAGTTCTTCATTGACCACTTGCACCAGCGCACTGAGTTCGGACCGGTTCGGACAGACCTCTTCCGTGTCTTGCACGCGCTGCGGATCGATGAGCTTTTCGATGCACGCATACGCACGCTGCACGACGCGAAGGCTGTCGACGCCGTCGCATGCCTGCAGCGCGAGCGCTTCGGCGCGGGCGGTTGCCGAAGAAGATTCGGGGAACGGGGGAACATGAGCCATGAATGGCCTCCAAGAGGTGCGGTTTACTGAAACCACCGCTCCCGAGACCAATCGGAGGCGGCAGCTCGACGAGTTGGTCTACCGGGCACCTCTTGCGAGAACCGGCCGGGCTTGCGCCCGCCCGTCGAGCCGCCAAAACTGGAGGCACGAACGACAAAGCCGCAGACCTTGCGGGTGACTGCGGCTTTCGTCGCAGAGATGCTTCAGGAGACCAATCCCGATCACGCTCTTTTTTTGGCGTGACGGCGGCAGTATAGCCACGCAGTCATCGCCGCTTCGAGGGGGAAACCTGCGATGCCCCGCGGAAAGACCCCAGCCCCGGAAGCTGGAACAATCCGCCCATCTATGGACGGCCTCGATCTCATCAAAACATTCCGCGAAGTCGCGTTCCGGCGCAGCTTCTCCCGCGCGGCGATTTCGCTGGGCATGTCCAAGGCCACGGTCAGCCGCTACGTGGCCGAGCTCGAAGAGCGCAGCGGCGTGCGCCTGCTCAACCGCTCCACCCGCTCCCTGAGCCTGACCGACGCCGGCCAGGTGCTGCTCGACCGCAGCACCGAGCTGGTGGCCATGGCCGAAAACACCCTGAACGACCTGCAGGCCCACGGCTCGCACCCGCGCGGGCGGCTGCGCATGAGCGCGCCCAACGGCCTGATCGCGGGCTGGCTGTCCGACGTGATTGCCGGGTTCATTCGCCTCTACCCCGACGTGTACGTGAGCCTGGTGTTCACCAACCGCGACATCGACCTGATCGAGGAAGGCATCGACATCCACCTGACCGGCGGGCGCATCGACGACATGAACCTGATCGTGCGCCGGCTGGTGCAGTACGACATGGTGGTGTGCGCCACGCCGGCCTACTGGGCCCAGCGCGGCATGCCGCAGGTGCCCGCGGACCTGGGCCGCCACGAGATGCTGAGCTATTCGTCGATGCCCACCACGCACCTGCCCTTCGAGACCGACGGCAAGCCGCACGACGTGACAGTGCACAGCCGCATGGAAGCCAACGACGCCGTGGCGCTGATCGAGCTGGCGCTGCGCGGCGTGGGCGTGGCCTACGTGCCCGAGCCGCTGGCGCAGTCGCACCTGGAGCGCGGCGCGCTGGTGCCGGTGCTGCGCGAGCACATGCCGCGCGACCACTGGCTGTATGCGGCCTACTCGCAGCGCCGCCACAACAGCGCCGCGATGCGCGCGATGCTCGACTTTCTGGAGCAGTCGATGGCGCCGGCCGGCCAGGCGATGCCGACCTTGCCGCCCGCATTGCAGGTGTCGCCGCTGTCGCCGATCTCTGCTGCGCCTACATGCGCCCTTTCCAGGGCACCAGCCGTCGCTCGAGCCACCGCATCAGCAGGTCGAACAGATAAGCCACCACGCCAATGACGATGATGCCCATGATGACGATGTCGGTGCGCAGGAAGTTCGACGCGTTCAGCACCATCTGACCCAGCCCCACGCTGGCCGCCACCATCTCGGCGGCCACCAGCGTGGTCCAGCCGAAGCCGATGGCGATGCGCATGCCCACCAGGATGTCGGGCAGGGCCGAGGGCAGGATGACATGGCGAATCACCTGCATGTAGCTCGCGCCCATGGAGTACGCCGCGTTGATCTGCTCTTGCGACGCACTGCGCATGCCCGAGCGCGCGGCCAGTGCCAGCGGCGCGAAGCAGCTCAAGAAGATCAGCAGCACCTTGGGCAGCTCGTCGATGCCGAACCAGATGATGATGAGCGGCAGGTACGCCAGCGGCGGCAGCGGCCGGTAGAACTCCAGCGGCGGATCGAAAATGCCGCGCCAGAAGCGGCTCATGCCCATGGCAATGCCCACCGGAATGGCGGTGGCGCAGGCCAGGAAAAAGGCCGAGAACACGCGGAACATGCTCGCCAGAAAGTGCTGCCACAGCGGCTTGTCGTTGGCCTGGCCGGTCAGGTATTCGTAGAACTGCTGGAACACGGCCTGCGGCGTCGGCAGGAACAGCGGCTTGACCCAACCCATGTTGGTGACCAGGAACCACAGCGCGATCAGCGATGTCACGGTCACCACGCTGATGACCACGCTGGAGCCTTCGCCCGGCACCTTGAAGGCGCTGGTCTTGAGCTTGGTGCCGGCTGCGGGCGGCGGCGTGGCGGCGGGCTTGGACGGTGGCGTCATGGCAGCGTTGACCACACGGGGCGATGCGATGGTGACCTCAGGCATGGACGGCCTCGCGGTGGTGAATGATGGACAGCACTTCTTCGCGCATGCGGATGAACTCGGGCTCGGACTTCACCTTGCGTGAATCGCCGTGCGACAGGAACTGGCGCGAGAAGGGCACGTCGTCGTACACATGCGAAATGCGCCCGGGGCTGGGGCTCATCACGATCAGCCGGGTGGCCAGGAACAGCGCCTCTTCCACCGAGTGCGTGATGAAGAACACCATCTTGTTGGACTTGGACCAGGCGTGCAGAAGAATCTCTTGCACCTGTTCGCGCGTGAACGCATCGAGCGCGCCCATGGGTTCGTCCATCAGCAGCACGGCGGGGTCGCTGGCCAGTGCGCGCGCAATGCCCACGCGCTGCTGCATGCCACCGGAGAGTTCGTACACGGCACGGCCGGCGTACTTTTCCAGGCCGACAAGGGCAAGCTTTTCTTCGGCGATGCGGTCACGCTCGGCCTTTCCCACACCAGCCAGCCGCAGGCCGAGTGCCACGTTGTCGCGCACGTCGAGCCAGGGCATGAGCGCATGCTTCTGAAACACCACGCCACGGTCGGCCCCGGGGCCGACCACCGGTTTGCCGTCCAGCAATATCTCCCCCGTCGAGGGCGGCAGGAAGCCGGCGATGCTGTTGAGCAGCGTGGTCTTGCCGCATCCTGACGCACCCAACGCAACGACGAAATCGCCGTCGTGCATGGTGAGGTTGACCGGGGCCAGCGCCTGCAGCGTGCCGCCCTTGACTGCGTAGTTGACCGTGAGGTCCCGGATGTCTAGCGTGGGCATGTTCGTTTCTCCGTTGAGTGTTCGAGGCTGCACGTTCAGGGCGAGTGCGAAGAACACCGGGTACTCCCCTCCGCGAATGTCCCCCGGCCTTCGGCCTCCTCCTTTATTTCGCTGCGGGGAGCACCCGATGCTCTTCGCACGTGGGCACGCTGCTGGTTTGCCCCGGTCAACGACCGCTCTGATCGACAGGCACCCCGTCGGCGTGAGCTACGCCCTGAACAGCGGCGTGTCCAACCGACAGCACCCCCTACTTGCCCATCGCCTTCTCGACATAAGCAGTGGTCACGAAAGCGTTGTAGTCGGGCTTCACCTCCTGCACGCGCCCCTGTTCCTTCAGGAAGGCCGCCGTGTTCGCCATCGCCTTCGCAGCACCACCACCGAGCCACGCAGGCGAGAGCTGCTCGGCCATCGTCGGGAAGGTGTAGAGCGCCATTGCAGGCCCCACGTCCTTCGGGTCGGCCTTGGTCCACTTGGCCATGGCCTTGGTCTGCGGCGAGTCGGGCGTCCAGCTCTTTCCGGTGGCCTTGTATTCGTCGTTGGCGCGGTTCAGCGCCTTCACGAACGCGACCATGAACGGCTCGTTGGCGGCAGCCCACTTGGCGTTGACCACGATGCCTTCGAACGTGGGCGCGCCGCGTTTGCCGATGCTGCCCGAAGTGGCGATGGTCTTGCCGTTGGCCTTGATCCTGGAGAGCACCGGGTCCCAGATGAACGTGGCGTCGATGTCGCCGCGCTCCCACGCCGCCGCGATCTCGGGCGGGCGAAGGTTCATCACGTTCACGCTCTTGGGGTCGACGCCGTCCATCTTCATGCCGGCCATCAACTGGTAGTGCGCGGTCGACACGAACGGCGTGGCCACCTTCTTGCCGGCCAGGTCCTTCATGCTGTTGATGTTGGAGCCGTTGCGCGCCACCAGCGCCTCGGCGTCGGCGATGTCGGCGGAGATCCAGAACAGCTTGATGTCCTGCCCCTGGCTGGCCGCGGCCGTCAGCGGGCTGGAGCCGGTTTCGCCCATCTGCACGTCGCCCGACGCCATGGCGCGAATCACGTCGCCACCGCCCGAAAACATGCGCCAGTTGATCTTGTAGCCCGTGGCCTTCTCGACCTCGCCGGACTCCATGACCAGGCGCAGCGGCACCAGCATGTCCTGGTGAGCGAAGGTGACCTCCTTGGTCTGCGCGAAGGCTGCGCCACCGAGGGTCATTGCCGCCGCGAGGGCTGCGCACTGGAGGGAAAGACGTCGGGACAAGGTCATCTGTTTTCTCCTGGAGGGTGAATCTCGCAGCGGACTTTGCACCCAACACCGCCAGCCAGGAAGTGCCAGCGCTTGTGCGTGCGTAGAGCCAGTGGCTCGGGACTTACCCTCGTTCTGGTGCGCGCCGCACGCCAGCGGTGCGCTTCGGCCTTCAGCCGGGGCCGCAAGGCTCAGTGCGTGCGGCCACCCGCCGGCCGCGTTTCGCCCCGCGCCAACGCCAGCTCTTCGACTGCCAGCCCCAACGCCCGGATGCCCGCAGGAATCTGCGCTGCCGCAATGGACGACAACCGCAGCCGGAAGAACGGGCACGGGTACGGCGGCTTGGCAAAGAACACGTCCCCCGCCTCGATCAGCACGCCATGGTTGCGCGCCATCAGCGACAGCTCGGTCGCGTCCACCCACGTCGGCGCCTGCACCCAGATCGACGCGCCGCCCGACGGCAGCCGGAATTCGAAATCGGGCAAATGGTCGCGCAGCGCCTGGGCCGCCAGCGCCAGCCGCTCCTGCATGGCGTGGTTCACCCGCCGCGCATGCGACTCGTGATGCCCCAGCGACAGGAACAGCGCGTACGCGTGCTGCAGGAAGGCGCTGGGGTGCCGCACCATCGCATGGCGAATCACGCGCAGTTCCTTGATCAACGCGCGCGGCGCCACGATGAACCCCAGCCGCAGCGCAGGCGACAGGCTCTTGGACACCGACCCCACGTAGATCACCCGCCCCGTCTTGTCCAGGCTCTTGAGCGCGGGCATCGGCTTGCCTTCGTACAGGTTCTCGGCCTCGTAGTCGTCCTCGATGATCACGAAGTCCTGCAGCTCCGCCTTGCGCAGCAGCCACTGCCGGCGCTCCAGGCTCAGCGTGGCCGTCGTGGGGCTCTGGTGCGACGGGGTCACGAACAGGTAGTCGGCGGCGGGCAGCGCATCGACCACCAGCCCGTCTTCATCGACATCGACCTCGACCCATTTCGGCTGGCGCAACGAGAAGCTGTTGCGCGCATGCGGATGGCCCGGCTCTTCGAGCCCCACGCGCGTCTGCTCGTCGAACAGCGCCTCGGCCAGCAGGTAGTAGGCGTGCTGCGCGCCCATGGTCACGAGAATTTCTTCCTTCAGCGCGAACACGCCGCGCTTGGGCAGCAGGCGCGTGCGGATCTGCTCGATCAGGTCGGGCACGTCGTCGGTTTCGAAGTCGGGCGTCCAGTGCGGCAGCTGCGAGCGCGCCAGGCTGCGCGCGCAGCACTCGCGAAAGTCTTCGGTGGGAAACAGCTGCGGGTCGTAGTTGCCGTAGACGAAGGGGTACGGGTAGTCGCGCCACCGGTCGGGCTTGGAGAGCGTGGGCTTGTCCATCAGCGAGCGCAGCACGCGCCCCGACCAGTCCGGCGGCTGGCTGGCCTGCCCGCTGCGGCTCACGAGCGGCTCCGCATGTGCGGCGGACACCGGCCGCGCGTTGCGCGCCACGAACACGCCGCTGCGCGGGCGCGCTTCCAGGAAGCCTTCGTCGATGAGTTGCAGGTACGCGGAGGTGACCGTGTTGCGGCTCAGCCCGAGCAGCGCCGCGAGCTCGCGCGACGAAGGCAAGGGCGCGCCGGGGCTCAGGTGTTCTTCGAGGATGGCCTGAACCACGGCGGTGCGCAAGCGGGCTTGCAACGGCAGTGCCGGCTGGTCGGGCAGCGCGAAGAGCTGCGCCCATTGAGTGGCTCGCGGGTTCGGGGGCATGGTGCGCCGCAGTTTAGGGCAGCCGATGCCGTTCGTGCCCTTTGGCCGGCGCTCTGGCTCGGTCGAATCCCCCCAACTGGCCCTATCGCGCGGGCAGCGGGCTGCCTACGCTTGCCCATCAATTTCCGGAGCTCCCGCGTGACCGAATCTTCTGCCTCTACCGTGACCACCGACACCCTCGCCGCCTTCAGCGACGCCTGGAACCGCCACGACATCGACGCGCTCATGGGCTTCATGACCGACGACTGCATCTTCCAGACCGCCGCCGGCCCCGACGCCTGCGGCACGCGCAATGTGGGCACCGAGGCGGTGCGCAAGGCCTTCGCCGCCGCGTGGGCCGCGGTGCCCGACGCGCAGTGGGTGAACGGCCAACACTTTGTGCATGGCGACTTCGGCACCTCGCAATGGACCTTCACCGGCACCGCCGCCGACGGCAGCCGCATCGAGACCGACGGCATCGACGTGTTCACCTTCCGGGGCGCAAAGATCCACCTGAAGAACGTGTTCCGCAAGGCCCGGCCCAACCTGCCCGCCGCGAACTGAGCCGAACCCTTTCTTTTTCCTTCCTGGAGCCCTTCATGACCATGACAGGCACCGTGCAGTTCGCCACCGCCAGCGCAGCCATCGACGCCGCATCGTTCGAGCCGCAGCCGCTGCAGGTGCCCATGCGCCCCTACGACCCGCAGTACGACCCGCTGCACGCACCCGACCCCGGCGCGGGCCGCGCCTATGCACCGACCTGGTGGGTGGCCAGCGCCGGCACGCCACCGGAAGACGACGGCCCGCTGGTGACCGACATCGATGTCGACGTGGCCATCATCGGCTCGGGCGCCACCGGCATGTCGACCGCGCTCTACCTGGCGCAGGAGCACGGCATTCGCGCCACCGTGCTCGAAGCCAACCAGGCCGCCTGGGGCTGCTCCAGCCGCAGCGGCGGCCAGGGGCAGAACGCGAGCGGACGCCTGAAGCGCTCGCAATGGATCCAGCGCTGGGGCATGGACACCGCCAGGCGGCTCGACGCCGAGATTCGCAGCGGCTTCGAGAACTTTCGCCACCTGACCACGCAGATCGACTGCGACGCGTACGACGGCGGCCACCTCTACCTGGCGCACCGGCCCGAGAAGCTGCCGGTGCTTGACGCCGAGGCGCGGCTCATGCGCGAGAAGTTCGGCTACGCCACCCGCATGATGAGCGCCGAAGAGGTGCGCGAGAACTACTGCGACGAGCGCGAAACCGTGGGCGCGATGTTCGAGGCCGAAGGCATCGGCATCCACCCGCTGAAGTTCACCTTCGGCCTGATGCAGCGCGCCCGCGCGCTGGGCGTGAAGGTGCACACCTCCAGTCCGGTGCAGGGCTGGCACACCGTCGACGGCGTGCACCACCTGCAGACGCCGGCCGGCGTGGTGCGCGCGCGCCGCGTAGCGGTGTGCACCGGCGGCTACACGGGGCAGGCGCTGAGCCCGCTGCTGAAGAACCGGCTCATGCCGATCCTGTCGAACTCGGTGGTCACGCGGCCGCTCACCGATGCGGAGCTGCAGGCCACCCGCTTCCGCTCGAAGACCTTCCTGACCGACACACGCACGCTGCGCTTCTATTACCGTCTGCTCGAGGGCAACCGGCTGCAGATCGGCAGCCGCAGCGCGGTGACCGGCGCCGACGCCGAAGACCCGGTGCACCTGAAGCTGCTGACCGACGCCATCGCGCGCAAGTTTCCGCCGCTGGCGGGCATCCGCATCGACTACTCGTGGTGGGGCTGGGTCGACATGAGCCACGACATGATGCCGCGCATCACGCAGCCCGAGGCGCACAGCAAGGTCTGGTACGCGGTGGGCTACGGCGGCAACGGCGTGTCCTTCTCGACCTGGGCCGGCAAGCGGCTGGCCGAGCGGGTGGCGGGCAAGGACACGGGCAAGGACGTGTTCGAACTGCCCATCTACGGCTCGCCGCTGCCCTTTCCCAACGTGCTGGGCATGGTGGAGTCGCGCGCGTTCGCGCCGTTCCGGCGCATGGGGCAACGCATGCTCTACAAGTGGTACTGGCTGCGCGACGAGAAGTAGGCAGCGCGGCGCCTCGCCTCATCGGGAAACGCACCGCGCACGCGCATTCCCCGATGTGGCGCACGGCCCCGTCGCACAACGGGGCAAACCCGTGCCTTCTGGCCCTGTGACTCGCGCGGCGTTGGCTCTTCGCCGGCGCGCACCAAGCGCCTATCTTCGACACCGAGGTCATGCAACGCCGCGGACCGAAACCGATTGCCTGTGTCGAACTCCCTGAGGTCCTGTCATGCCGATCCCCACGCTTCCCTCGCTGCCCTCGATTCCTTCGCTCGCGGCCGATGCGGTCTTCACGCGCCGCACCACGCTGCTTTCCGCCACGCTCATGGCCGCGAGCGGGCTGCTGCCGCTGTCCGCGTTCGCGGCCGACGAGCCCAAGCGCGGCGGCACGCTGGTCATCGGCAGCACGCAGACGCCCCGGCACCTGAACGGCGCGGTGCAGTCGGGCATTGCCACCGCCCTGCCCTCGACGCAGATCTTCGCGAGCCCGCTGCGCTTCGACGACAAGTGGAACCCGCAGCCCTACCTCGCCGAGTCGTGGAAGCTGGCCGACGACGGCAAGTCGCTCACGCTCAAGCTGCGCAAGGACGCGGTGTTCCACGACGGCAAGCCCGTCACCTCGGCCGACGTGGCCTTCTCGATCATGGCCATCAAGGCCAACCACCCGTTCACCACCATGATGGGCCCGGTGGAGAAGGTGGAAACGCCCGACGCCTACACCGCCATCGTGCGCATGAGCGTGCCGCACCCGGCCATCGTTCTCGCGATGTCGCCCGCGCTGTGCCCCATTCTTCCCAAGCACATCTACGGCGACGGGCAGGACCTGAAGAACCATCCGCGCAACAGCACCGACGTGATCGGCTCGGGCCCCTTCCGCGTGACCGACTTCAAGCCCGCGCAGCGCGTGGTGCTGGAGCGCTTCGACAAGTTCTTTCTGCCGAACAGGCCCTACCTCGACAAGATCATCGTCAACATCACGCCCGACTCGGCCAGCCTGATCCTCGGGCTGGAGCGCGGCGACATCCAGATGGTGCCCTTCGCCACGCTGCCCACCGACCTGAAGCGCCTGGCCAACGACCCCAAGGTGTCGCTCACGCCCAAGGGCTACGACGGCATCGGCGCGCTCAACTGGCTGGCCTTCAACACGGCGAAGAAGCCGCTGTCCGACGTGCAGGTGCGCAAGGCCATTGCCACCGCGCTGGACAAGAACTTCATCACCAAGGCGCTGATGGGCGGCTTCGCCACCGTGTCCGACGGCCCGCTGGTGGGCAGCAGCCCGTTCGCGGTGCCTGACCTGGTGCGCTACCCGCTCGACCTGAAGAAGGCGGCCGACATGCTCGACGCCGCGGGCTACAAGGCCGGGGCCGGCGGCGAGCGCTTCAAGCTCACCATCGACTACCTGCCCGGCGCCGACGACCAGCAGAAGAACGTGGCCGAATACGTTCGCGGGCAGCTCAAGAAGGTGGGCATCACGGTGGAGGTGCGCGCCTCGGCCGACTTTCCGGCCTGGGCCAAGCGGCTGGCCTCGCACGACTTCGACCTGTCGATGGACACGGTGTTCAACTGGGGCGACCCGATCATCGGCGTGCACCGCACCTACCTGTCGACCAACATCAAGCCCATCGTCTGGACCAACACCCAGTCGTACGCCAACCCGAAGGTGGACGAGTTGCTCAATACCGCCGGCAGCCTGATGGACCCCACGCAGCGCAAGGCCTACTACGCCACCTTCCAGAAGATCGTGACCGACGAGTTGCCCATCGCGTTCATCAACCAGGTGCCGTACCACACCATCACCAGCAAGAAGCTCGGCAACGTGCCGACCACCATCTGGGGGCCGATGTCGCCCATGGACGAGGTGTACTTCAAGTAAGGCGCGGGTCATGGGCATGCTGCGCTACATCGCATCGCGACTGCTGCAGGCGCTGGGCCTGGTGACGGCGGTGGTGGTTCTCAACTTCGTGCTGGTGCACGCCGCGCCGGGCGACCCGGTGGAAACCATTGCCGGGGCCAGCGGCGGCATGTCGCCCGAGCTGATGGCGCAGTTGCGCGCGCAGTACGGGCTCGACAAATCCCTGCCCGTGCAGCTGGGCGTGTACCTGGGCAAGGTGGCGCGAGGCGACCTGGGCTATTCGTACTTCTTCAACCTGCCGGTGACGCACCTGATCGCCGAGCGCGTGCCGGCCACGTTGCTGCTGGTGCTGAGCTCGGTGCTGCTCGCCTTCTTCGCGGGCACGGCGCTGGGCGTGCTGTCGTCGCGCAAGCCGAACGGCTGGCTGTCGCAGTTCATCACCGTGCTGTCGCTGGTGGGCTTCGCGGCGCCGGTGTTCTGGCTGGGGATCATGCTGGTGATCTTGCTGGCCTCAGTGTTTCCGATATTGCCGGTGTCGGGCATGCGCGCCATCGACTCGAGCGGCACCGGCGGGCTCGCGGACATGATCGACGTGGCCTACCACCTGGTGCTGCCCACGCTCACGCTCAGCCTGGTGTACCTGGCGCAATACAGCCGGCTGGCGCGCTCGTCGATGCTCGACGTGCTGGGCTCGGACTTCATTCGCACCGCACGCGCCAAGGGCCTGGCCGAGCGCGTGGTTCTCTACAAGCATGCGCTGCGCAACGCGCTGCTGCCGGTGGTCACGGTGCTGGGGCTGCAGTTCGGCAACGTGCTGGCCGGCGCCATCCTGGTGGAGACGGTGTTCAACTGGCCGGGCCTGGGCCGCCTGGCCTTCGAGTCGGTGCTGCGGCGCGACTACCCGACCATCCTCGGCGTGCTGCTGTTCTCCTCGGTCGTGGTGGTGGTGATGAACCAGCTCACCGACCTGTGCTATCGCTTCATCGACCCACGGATCAAGGCCTCATGAACAAGGTGACTGCGATGCCTTCCGTTGCCGCACCCGCCGTGCGCGTGGAACACCCGGGCGTGGAGGCGCTGCGCATGTTCCTGCGCAACCCCGCCGCCATCGTCGGCATGGCGATGCTGCTGGCGGTGCTGGTGGTGGCCATCGCCGGGCCCTGGTTCTACCCGGCCGACCCGTTCGAGATCAAGACCGCGCCGCTCACGCCGCCCTTCAGCGAAGACGCCTGGCTGGGCAGCGACTACCTGGGCCGCGACGTGCTCACCGCGTTGATCTACGGCGGGCGCGCCACGCTGCTGGTGGGCGCGGTGGCCGCGCTGCTGTCGGTGGCCATCGGCATCACGCTGGGCGCGTTTGCCGGCTACTACGGCGGCAAGGTCGACGCGGCGCTGATGAAGCTGACCGAGTTCTTCCAGGTGCTGCCCGCGCTGCTGTTCGCGATGGTGGTGGTCACGCTGTTCTCGCCCACGCTGGTGACCGTGACGCTGGCCATCGGCATCGTGAGCTGGACGGGCACCGCCCGCCTCACGCGCGCGGAGTTCATGAAGTTCCGCGGGCTGGAGTTCGTGCGGGCCGAGCGGGCCATCGGCGCGCGCGACGCGCGCATCATCTGGAAGGTGATTCTTCCCAACGCACTGCCGCCGCTGGTGGTGTCGGCCACGCTGGCCATCGGCGCGGCCGTTCTGTTCGAGGCGGGGCTGTCGTTCCTGGGGCTGGGCGACCCGAACCAGATGAGCTGGGGGCTGATGATCGGCTCCAGCCGGCAGTACGTGCTGTCTTGCTGGTGGGCGGTGGCCTTCCCGGGTGCGGCGATCTTCGTCACCGTGCTGGCGGTCAGCCTGATCGGCGACGGCCTGAACGACGCCCTGAACCCCAAGCTGAGGGAGCGCTGATGGCAACCCACAACGAAGCATTGCTTCGCGTGCAGGACCTGCATGTCGAGTTCAAGACCCGCCGCGGCCAGGCGCTGGTGCTCAACGGGGTCGACTTCGAGGTGCGCGCCGGCGAAACGCTGTGCGTGGTCGGCGAGTCGGGCTGCGGCAAGAGCATGACGGCGCTGGCGCTGCTGCGGCTCATTCCGTCGCCGCCGGGGCGCATTCGCCAGGGCCGCGTGCTGTTCCAGGGCGAAGACCTGATGCAGGCCAGCGAAGCGCGCATGCGCGAGGTGCGCGGCAACCGCATCTCGATGATTTTCCAGGAGCCCATGACATCGCTGAACCCGGTGTTCACCGTGGGCGACCAGATCGGCGAGTCGCTGCAGCTGCATGCGGGGATGAACGCCCGCGAGGCGCACCAGCGCGCCATCGAGATGCTGCGGCAGGTGGGCATTCCGGCGCCCGAGCGGCGCGTGGACGAGTACCCGCACCAGCTCTCCGGCGGCATGCGCCAGCGCGTGATGATCGCCATGGCGCTGGCCTGCCGCCCCGACATCCTGATTGCCGACGAGCCCACCACCGCGCTCGACGTGACGGTGCAGGCGCAAATTTTCGACCTGCTGCGCGAGCTGCAGCGCGAGAAGGGCACGGCCATTGTGCTCATCACGCACGACATGGGCGCGGTCGCCGAAATGGCCGACCGCGTGATGGTGATGTACGCGGGCCGCGTGATCGAGCAGGGCACCACCGAGCAGGTGCTGTCCGAGCCCGGCCATCCCTACACGCGCGGGCTGATCGACTGCCTGCCGGAGTTGGGCAGCAGCGCCGCCTATGGAGACGGTGCGCGCGAAGATCTCGCCGAGATCGCGGGCGTGGTGCCGTCCATCTGGGAGCTGGGCACGGGCTGCGCCTTTCGCGAGCGCTGCCCGCGTGCGATGGCACGCTGCGCGCTCGAGGTGCCGCCGATGTTCGCGGTGCATGGCGAGGTGGCGTCAGGCTTGCCGCACGGCGCGGCCTGCTGGCTGCATGCCGAAGCGCCATCGCAATCCCTCGAACAACGCGACAAGGTGGCCGCATGACATTCATCGGCAAGACCGACACCCTGCTCTCGGTCGATGACCTGAAGGTGCACTTTCCGCGCGGCAAGACCGGCTGGGGCCGCACGCCCGAGGTGGTGAAGGCGGTGGACGGGGTCTCGTTCGAGGTGCGCCGCGGCAGCACGCTGGCGGTGGTCGGCGAATCGGGCTCGGGCAAGACCACGACCGCGCTGGCGGTGATGCGGCTTGCGCCCTTCACATCGGGCCGCATGCGGCTGGGCGACACCGACCTGGGCGCGCTGCAGGGCGAGGCGCTGCGCCAGGCGCGCACGCGCATGCAGATCATCTTCCAGGACCCCTTTTCCTCGCTGAACCCGCGCGAGCGCGCGGGCGCCGCCGTGCGCGCGCCGCTGGACCTGATGCGCGTGGGCACGCCCGACGAGCGCACGCGCCGCGTGGCCGAGCTGTTCGAGGCGGTGGGCCTGCGGCCCGAGCAGCAGCACCTGTTTCCGCACCAGTTCTCGGGCGGGCAGCGCCAGCGCATCAACATCGCGCGGGCGCTGGCCACCAACCCCGAGCTGGTGGTGTGCGACGAGCCGGTGTCGGCGCTGGACATCGCCATTCGCGCGCAGATACTGAACCTGCTCGCACGGCTGCAGCGCGAGCTGGGGCTGACCTACCTGTTCATCTCGCACGACATGGCCGTGGTGGAGCACATCTGCGACGACATCGCCGTGATGTACCTGGGGCAGATCGTCGAGCGCGCGCCGCGGCGCAGCTTCTTCGCGCGCCCGCTGCACCCGTACAGCGTGGCGCTGATGTCGGCGGTGCCGACCGTGAGTGGCGGGCGCCGGCGCGCGGCGCACCGCATCAAGCTGAGCGGCGATCCACCGAGCCCCATCGACCCGCCCAAGGGCTGCCGCTTTGCCGGCCGTTGCCCGGTGGCGGAGCCGGCCTGCACGGCCGAGCTGCCCCCGCTGCGCGAAGTCGCGCCCGATCATTGGGTGCGCTGCCGGCGCGTCGACGTGGTCGACGGCCTGGCGCGCCCGCCCCTTTCGCTTCCAGAATCGCCATGAGCCCCAACAACGCAACCACCACCGTCTACACGGCCCGCAAGATCCTCACCATGAACCCGATGCAGCCGCACGCCACGCACGTGGCGGTGCGCGACGGCCGCGTGCTGGCCGTCGGCACGCTGGCGGACATGCAGGCCTGGGGATCGTTCACGCTCGACGAACGCTTTGCAGGCAAGGTGCTGATGCCCGGCCTCGTCGAAGGCCACTGCCACCTGAAGGAAGGCAGCATGTGGGACTGGACGTACCTCGGCTGGTTCGACCGCCGCGACCCGGCGGGCAAGGTGTGGAGCGGCCTGCGCTCCATGGACGAGGTGGTGTCGCGCCTCACCGAAGTGGCCGCGCAAATGAACGCCGACGGCGTGCCCGACACCGAGCCGCTCGTCGCCTGGGGCTTCGACCCCATCTATTTCGGCGGCGAACGCATGACGGTGCAGCACGTCGACCGTGCGAGCGCCACGCGGCCCGTCGTCATCGGCCATGCCAACGGACACCTGATGAACGTGAACAGCGCGATGTTGGGCATTGCGCAGATCACAAGCGACAACGAGGTCGAAGGCGTGGTCAAGTTCGGCGAAGGCGCCGGCGAAGGCCTCGAAGGCGAGCCCACCGGCGAGCTGCAGGAGCCGGCCGCCATGTTCCTGGTGCTGCGCAAGATCGGCAATGCCGGCCTGCTCGCGCCGATGACCGAGGCCGGCGTGCGCTCGTTCGCCAGGCTGGCTTGCCTGCAGGGCGTGACCACCGCGACCGACCTCGTCAACAAGCTCACGCCCGAAGACTGCGGCGTGCTGGAAAAGGTGACGCAGGACGACGGCTTCGGCGTGCGCATACTGCCTGCGTTCCAGGCCTTCCATGGCACGCACGGTGCACCGCAGGGCGCCGAGCATGTGAAAGCGCTGCTGCCGCGCAACACCGACCGCCTGCGCTACGGCTTGGTGAAGATGATGCTCGACGGTTCGATCCAGGGCTTTTCCGCGCGGCTGCGCTGGCCCGGGCATTTCAACGGCGCGCCCAACGGCATCTGGGTGACCGCGCCCGCGCAGTACGAGGCCGACTTCGAAACCTACCACCGCGCCGGCCTCACGATCCACACGCACACCAACGGCGACGAGGCCAGCGAGGTGGCCATCGACGCCATCGAGCGCGTGCTCACGCGCGCACCGCGCCCCGACCACCGCCACACGCTGCAGCACGGCCAGATGATCGATGCGCCGCTGTTCCGCCGCATGGCGCAACTGGGCCTGTGCGCCAACCTGTTCGCCAATCACATCTGGTACTGGGGCGACCAGCACTACGAAATGACCATGGGCCCCGACCGCGCCAACCGGCTCGACGCCTGCGGCAGCGCGCTGGCCGCGGGCGTGCCGCTGGCCATTCATTCCGACGCGCCGGTCACGCCGCTGGGGCCGCTGTTCACCGCGTGGTGCGCCGTGAACCGCGTCACGCCCAAGGGCAGGCTGCTGGGCGAGGCCGAGCGCATCACCGTGGCGCAGGCGCTGCGCGCCGTCACGCTCGGCGCGGCGTGGACGCTGAAGCTCGACGGCGAAATCGGCAGCATCGAATGCGGCAAGCGCGCCGACTTCTGCGTGCTGGAAGACGACCCGCTCGAGATGGACCCGATGGCCCTGAAGGACGCGCGCGTCTGGGGCACCGTGCTGTCGGGCCGCGTGTTCGAGGCACAAAGAGGCTGAGGGGTTGAAGACCGCGTGACGACCTCACACAAGAAGCGCCTGCCCCTCACCGTCATCGGCGGCTTCCTGGGCGCGGGCAAGACCACGCTGCTCAACCGCTGGCTGCGCGAGGCCGACGGGCTGCGCATGGCGGTGCTGGTGAACGACTTCGGCGCGCTCAACATCGACGCCGACCTGATCGCCGCCACGCACGGCGACACCACCGCGCTGACCAACGGCTGCGTGTGCTGCCAGATCGGCGACGACCTGGGGCGCGCGCTGGTGAGCGTGATCGAGGCGAGCCCGCCGTTCGACGCGGTGGTGATCGAGGCGAGCGGCGTGTCGGACCCCTGGCGCATCGCGCAGATCGGCATGGCTGCGCCGGAACTGAGCCTGGAAGGCGTGATCGTGCTGGTGGATGCGAGCGCGGCGGCGCAGCAGGCCCAGGACCCGATGCTGGCCGACACGCTGGTGCGGCAGCTGAAATCGGCCGACCTCGTGGTGGTGAACAAGGCCGACCTGGCGTCCGCCGGGGCGCTGGCTGCGGCGATGGCTTGGGTCGAGGCGACGGTGCCCGACACGCCGTGCATCCAGACCACCGAATCGGCGGTGCCGCTGGCGCTGCTGTCCGGGTCGCTGCACGCGGAAGCAGTGCCGCCCGAAGTGGCGCATGCCTGCGGCCACGACTGTCACGCGCACCACGACCATGGCGCTCCCGACCACGGCGCCATGTTCCAGACCTGGAGCGTGCAACCCGACGCCGTGATTGCCGCGGCCACGCTGCGCGCCTGGCTGCGCCGGATGCCG
The DNA here is from genome assembly GCF_051216855.1 of Variovorax monticola. Lineage (NCBI taxonomy): Bacteria > Pseudomonadati > Pseudomonadota > Betaproteobacteria > Burkholderiales > Comamonadaceae > Variovorax > Variovorax monticola. Next base: position 273,027 of record NZ_JBPJZP010000001.1, on the reverse strand, counting down.
CCGGGCGTGCTGCGGCTTAAGGGCTTGCTGCGAACCGGCGAAGCCGAATGGTCGGAGGTGCAATTTGCCGGCCGCCACGGCTCACTGCGCAAGGCATTGCCGCCTGCAGGCGACGCGCGCGCCGGTGTGGTCGCCATCGGACTGCGGGGGCGCTTGCCTGAACGCGCGCTGAGGGAATTCTTCGCGCCCTGAAGGCTCTTCCCGTGTCAAGGCGCGTTGCGGCGCAGGAACAAACACATGCCAGAAATCCTGGCTGGCCGCTTGGGCCGCTACGCAAAAATCACAACGGCCGTTACCGTGCTTAGCTTGCGACGCACACCGTATCGCGGCCGGATTGCTTGGCCTGGAGCATCGCGAGGTCCGCCCGGTGCAGGGTCTGCAGAACGGATTCGCCGCCGCGCATGCCGGCAATGCCGGCCGAGACGGTGAGCTGCCCGTCGGGCCGCGGCACCGCCGCCAGCAGGATGCGCAAGCGATCCGCCAGCGCCCGGGCCTTGTCTTCGCCCTGGCCGGGAAGCAGCACGCAGAATTCTTCTCCGCCCAGTCGGCCGAACACGTCGCTGTCGCGCAAGGCCTGCTGCAGCACGTCAGACATGCCGCGCAGCACCGCATCGCCCGCCGCATGGCCGTGCGCGTCGTTGAGGCGCTTGAAATGGTCGATGTCCAGGTACAGCAGCGTGAGCGGCGCGCCAGACACACGGGCGCTGGCCGCGGCGTTTTCAGCCTGCTGGAGAAACTCGGCCCGGCTGCGGGCACCCGTGAGCGTGTCGGTGACGGAGAGCTCGGCCAGCCGGCATTCCTGATCGAACGCGCGGCGTTGGTAGTCCTGCATTCGCAGGTGGCTGACGAAACCCGTGACCAGCGCCATCGCCGCGAACAGCAGGCTGAACACGGTGTCGGTGCGGTTTGCGGTGTGGTCGACCACGAAGGGCACGAACGGCGCATAGCAAGCCAGCGCCCCGCCGATCCACTGGCCCCACGTGATCCAGAAGAAACTGGTGGCCAGCACGATGATGGTGGCCGCCGGCAGGAAGTACATCAGCGGCCGGTCGGTGCCCAGCGCGCCCAGGTAGCTGTTGAGGCTGACGGTGGCAATGGTCGCCATGCAGGCGACACCGTAAGCCCTTACCGAAGGCGCCTTGACGATGATCCAGGCGAACAACGCCGTCAGCGGCAGCAGCAGTACCCGCAGCCAGACGTACTCTGGCGTGGGTATCAGCAGCCGCGCCAGCAGAGCGACCGCCGAACCCAGCACCGCCGTCACGCCCATCTCGACGGCGGTGAGCTGCAGGCGCCTGAGCGTCTGCTCGCGATAGGCTTCCTTGCGGCCGGCGGCGACTGTCTCGTCAGGTCTCAAGGACACTTTTCACCCATGCGAGAGATGGATGCTTCGGACTGGATGACGGGGTCATCGATCGGGGTGTTTGAAACGGTCATCTGGAGGTTTGCGGCACGGTTCGCGCTGGGGCGATGGTAGCTGCTCGCGTGCGTGCGGCGAGCCCGCATCCCCGAGCGAGAAGCCGATTCGTGTTGCAATCTGGCCTTCGCTTTTTCAACGCGCAGGCAGCACACGCATGACGACCTCTTCCCTTTCGATTCGCCCTCCGGCGCCGGACGACTACACGGCATGGAAGCCGCTCTGGGACGGCTACAACGCCTTCTATGGCCGCGAGGGCCCGACCGCGTTGGCCGAAGAAATCACGCAGATCACCTGGCAGCGCTTTTTCGATGCGTACGAGCCGGTGCATGCGCTGGTCGCCGAGCGCGATGGGCAGCTGGTCGGCCTGACGCACTACCTGTTCCACCGCAGCACCACGCGCATCGAGCCGACCTGCTACCTGCAGGACCTGTTCACGCTGCCCTCGGAGCGCGGACGGGGCGTGGGGCGGCAGCTGATACAGGGCGTGTACGACCGGGTCAAGCGCGCGGGCGGACACCGCGTGTACTGGCAGACGCATGTGACCAACGCTGCGGGTCGCCTGCTCTACGACAAGGTGGCCACCCACGACGGCTTCATCGTGTACGGCACCTCGGTCTGAGCAACGCTCAGTACTTGATGGTCACCCCGGCCTTCACGCCGTTGTTGGCCTTGCCGTCGGACGACACGCCGCCGTTGAGCGACACGTTGCCGCCCGTGCTGGCGCCCAGCGAATAGGTCGGCCGCGGCGTGGAGGTGTCGGTGCCGATGTAGGTGCCGCTGCCGTCGGCCCGCTGCACGCCGACGGTCGCACCGTTGACGGTGGCAGCCTGCTCGGTCGGGTTGACGTTGGGCGCCACGTACACGGTGCCCTTGTCGTCGCTGTCGACCGGCACCTTGATCGGCTCGGCCTGCACGAGTGCGCAAGACGCACTCAACCCCAGTGTTGTCACAAGTATCAATTTATGCATTGCTTCGATGCTTTGCCATGGGCGGCGCGATCGGCGTAGGACGCAAGGAGATTCGGGCCGCGAACTGCAACCGCAGATGTCAAAGGCTATGCTTTGACAACCGCCAAGGACGCAACGATGCACACGCAGCCCCCGCCACCCGGCCCCTCGCCGGCTGCGGCCCGCAGCGCCTTCGGCAAGCTGAACTACTGCGCCACCGTGGCCATGTCGATCACAAAGCGGTACTTCACGTCGCTCTTGAGCATGCGCTCGTAAGCCTCGTTGATCTTCGGCATGGCGATGGTCTCGATGTCCGAGACGATGCCGTGCGCCGCGCAGAAGTCGAGCATTTCCTGTGTCTCGGCAATGCCGCCGATCATCGAGCCCGCGATGCGGCGGCGCTTGGTGATCAGGCCGAACACGCCGGGCGACGGATGTGGCGTGCTCGGCGCGCCCACCAGCACCAGCGTGCCGTCGAGCTTGAGCAGCTGCACGAAGGGGTCGAGGTCGTGCGACACCGCCACGGTGTTGACGATCAGGTCGAAGCTGTTGCGGTGCGCGGCCATTTCGTTCTCGTTCTTCGAGACCACGACTTGCGCGGCGCCCAGGCGCTTCGCGTCCTCGGTCTTGCCGGGCGAGGTGGTGAACAGCACCACGTGCGCGCCCATGGCCGCCGCGATCTTCACGCCCATGTGGCCCAGCCCGCCCAGGCCCACCACGCCCACCTTGGAGCCCGGGCCCACCTTCCATTGCCGCAGCGGCGAATAGGTGGTGATGCCCGCGCACAGCAAAGGCGCCACGGCGGCCAGCGACTTCTCGTCGTGCGAGATCTTCAGCACGAACTTCTCGAACACCACGATGTGGTCCGAGTAGCCGCCCAGCGTGTTGGCGCGCGACACCTGCTCCTGGCTGTCGTAGGTGCCGGTCATGCCGTTGTCGCAGTACTGCTCCAGGCCGTCGTTGCAGGGCTGGCAGTGCTGGCAGCTGTCGACCATGCAGCCGACGCCGACGAGGTCGCCGACCTTGAACTTCGACACGTCGCTGCCGACCGCGCGCACGCGCCCGACGATCTCGTGCCCCGGCACGCAGGGGTAGGCGGCCGGCCCCCATTCGCTGCGCACGGTGTGCAGGTCGGAGTGGCACACGCCGCAATAGAGGATGTCGATGGCCACGTCGCGTGCGGCGGGCGTGCGGCGTTCGAAGGTGAAGGGCGCCAGCGGCGTGGTGGCGGACCGGGCCGCGTAGGCATGGGCAAGCGTCATGGGGTGGTGCTTTCGAAAAGGGGAATGAAAGGTGGAGAAAAGCGCGCGGGCCTCAGCCGGCCACCCGCCCTTCGACGGGATAGCCGGGGTCGGAGTAGCCGGGCGTGGAGGCATGGCCCGGCGGCACCAGGCCGTCGACGAACTTCTCGTCGTCCGGGCCCAGTTCCAGGCGAAGCGCATCGGCATAGCTGTCCCATTGCGCTTCGGTGCGTGGCCCCGCGATGGTGGCGCTGACCAGCCGGTTGTGCAGCACCCATGCCAGCGCGAACGCGATCGAGGTGGTGCCCCGCGCCTTGGCATGCGCGGCAACGGCCTGCGCGATCTTCAGCGATTCCGGGCGCCACTCGGTCTGCTGCATGCGCTTGTCCCCACGGCCGGCACGGCTGTCGGGCGGCGGCGGTGCGTCCACCGCGTATTTGCCGCTGAGCACGCCGCGCGCAAGCGGGCTGTACGGCACCACGCCCAGGCCGTAGTGCGCCGCCGCCGGCAGCTGCTCCACCTCGGCCGTGCGGTCGACGATGTTGTAGAGCGGCTCGCTGACCACCGGGCGGTCCATGCCGAGCTGGTCGGCAATGCGCGCGATCTCGGCAATGCGCCAGCCGCGGAAGTTGGACACGCCGTAGTAGCGCAGCTTGCCCTGGCGGATCAGGTCGCCGATGGCGCGCAGGCCCTCTTCGAGCGGCACATCGGCCAGCGCGCGGTGGAAGTACAGGATGTCGATGTAGTCGGTCTTCAGGCGCCGCAGGCTCGCCTCGACCGACTGCACGATCCACCGGCGCGACTGGCCCTGCTCGTTCGGACCCTCGGCCGACGATTTCTTCGGAGCGCCCCGCGTGGTACACGTCGGCGGTGTCGATGAAGTTGATGCCCTGGTCGAACGCCTTGGCGACGATGCGCGCAGACGTGGCCTCGTCGGTCTCGCCGCCGAACATCATGGCGCCGAGGCACAGCGGCGACACCTTCAGGCCGCTGCGGCCCAGTCTTCGATAGTCCATGGTGTGTTCCTTGTGTGTTCACGTCATTCTGGCGACGCGGCACTCCCCCGACTAGCCATCCGAATGCGCATGCACTGGTGAGGCAGATTCATGAATCTTTCGGCGTCGATGTCAAACCGGCCCGCTCCCTTGCAAGGCACTCGCCTGCCGGCGCACAACTGCATCACCCTTGGGCTGCCCACGCGCGGCGGGCTGTACGCGTGGGAGCGTCGACGCGCTGCGCCAAAGGCCCTGGCGCGCGCCACCTGTCGGTCGCTGAGAACTTGGGTACTCAAGCGCTGCACGGATGGCGGGTTCTCCCGCCTCGCCCTACGATGCACCATCGGCGCGCCGCAGTTCGGTGCGCCACGCCCACGCCATCAAGACAGGAGAAGAGCCCATGTCCCCCATCGAAGTCGTCCTGCCCGAACAGCTTTTGAGCGCCATCGCGGCCCAGAGCCGCATGCCGATTGCCCGGATCGGCGAAGCGCTGACATCCCTGGGCATGGTCAGCCAGGACCAGCTGCGCGAAGGCCTTGCGCAGCAGCAACGCGCGCCGCAAATACCGCTGGGCGAGACGCTGGTGCGCATGGGCATCGTCACCCAGGGCCAGTTGCAGACCGCGCTGGTGCGCAAGATGGGCTACCCGCTGGTGAACCTGCAGCTGTTTCCGGCCGCTGCCGAGGCGCTGCGCAAGGTGGGCCACGGTGTGGCGCGGCGCCTGCAGGTCATGCCGCTGATGCTGCACGAAGGCCGTCTCATCGTGGCCATCGACGACCCGATCAGCCGGCACTCGGCGCTCGAAGAGGTGGAGTTCATCGCGCAGGCGAAGGTGATTCCCGTCATCGGCCAGTGCCTGGACCTCGACGCCGTGCTCCACGTGGCCTATGAGAAGATCGGCGACACCGCACTCGGCGGTGCCGGCGCCTTTGCGTCCAACCTCGACCCCATGCGGCCGCTGGAGTTCGACATGGCCGGCACCACCGAGCTGCTGCAGACGCTGGAGCGGGAAGGCCCTGCGGCGCCCACCACCGACGCGCCCATCGAGCAGTCGGACAACTCGCTGGTGCGCATGATCAACAGCATGATCCTGGAGGCGCACCGCGAGGGCGCCTCCGACATCCACATCGAAAGCTACCCCGGACAGGAAAAGACCCGCATCCGGTTTCGCCGCGACGGCCTGCTCTACACCTACCTGGAGCTGCCACCGAGCTACCGCGCGGCCGTCGTCGCGCGCATCAAGATCATGTGCGACCTGGACATCAGCGAAAAGCGCATGCCGCAGGACGGCAAGATCAACTTTGCGAAGTACTCGCCGCAGCACCGCATCGAGCTGCGCGTGGCGACCATTCCCACCAACAACGGCCTTGAAGACGTGGTGATGCGCATCCTGGCCTCGGCCAAGCCCATTCCCATGGCCCAGCTGGGCCTGTCACCGAACAACCTTGCGCAGCTCACGAAGGCGGTCGAGCGCCCCTACGGCATGGTGCTGTGCGTGGGCCCCACGGGCTCGGGCAAGACCACCACGCTGCACTCGGCGCTGATGCAGATCAACACGCCCGAGCGAAAGATCTGGACGGCGGAAGACCCGGTCGAAATCACCCAGACCGGCCTGCGGCAGGTGCAGATCAACCCGCGCATCGACTGGACCTTTGCCAAGGCGCTGCGTGCGTTCGTGCGCGCGGACCCCGACGTGATCATGGTCGGGGAAATCCGCGACGGCGAAACCGCCCGCACCGCCATCGAGGCGTCGCTCACCGGCCACCTGGTGCTGTCGACCCTGCACACCAACAGCGCGCCGGAAACCGTCACGCGGCTGCTGGACATGGGCATGGACCCGTTCAACTTCGCCGATTCGCTGCTCGCGGTGCTGGCCCAGCGCCTGGTGCGCCGCCTGTGCACGCGATGCACGACCAGCAAGCCCGCCAGCGCCGAAGCGGTCGAGGTCTTGCTGGACGACTACATGCACGCCTTCGGCTCGCAGGACGACGCGCCCGCGCGGCGCAAGGCCGTGCACGACGACTGGTTGCAGCGCCTGGGCCACGACGGCAAGCTGCACAGCCACACCAGCGCCGGCTGCAAGCACTGCGGCAACACGGGCTTCAAGGGGCGCGTGGGCATCCATGAGCTGATGGTGATGTCCAAGACCCTGCGCCGCATGGTGCAGACAGGTGCCCGCGCGGAAGAGCTGCAGGTGGCCGCGCTGCAGGAGGGCATGCGCACCTTGCGCCAGGACGGCATCGAGAAAGTGCTGGCCGGGCACACCAGCATCGAGGAAGTGCGCGCGACCAGCAACGTGTGAACGCGGTCCGTGGGCGCTACAGCTCGTCCACTGGAATGAACGGCGCCACCAGCCGCAGCTTGAAGCGCTGCCACGCCGTGGTCTCGGGCGGCACGTCGTAGGCCGTTTCCGTGCCGTCGTTGTCCTGCTCGACCCATTCGACGTTCTTGCCGCTGGCGTCCAGCCGCAGGCGGTAGGAGCTGCCCGCGTCCGAGAAGCTGTCCAGCTGCCGGGCCATCTCGGCACTGTCGATGATCAGGCCCAGCTCGGTGTTCAGCCGCGCCGAGCGGGGGTCGAGATTCATCGAGCCGAGAAACACCTGCTTGCGGTCGACGATGCCGGTCTTCATGTGCAGCGCGCCCGTGCGGTGGCCGAAGATGCCGAGCTTGCCGCGCTTCACGCTCAAGGTGGGGCTCAGTTCGTAGATGCCCACGCCGGCCTTGAGCAGCTCGTGGATGTGCGGCCAGTAGCCCACGTACACCCAAGGTTCGTCGGTGGATGCCAGGGAATTGGTGATCAGCTCGACGCTCACGCCCTCGGCCTGCGCGCCGGCCAGGCTGGCCACCGAGGCGTCCGACGGCACGAAGTACGGCGACACCATCTTGATGCTGCTGCGCGCCGTGCGAAACCAGCGGATCACGCCTTCCGTGACGGTGCCCTTGAGCGAGTTCTCGCGCTCGTTCAGGCCCAGCGTCTTGCTGAGCGGATCGAACAGCACCCGTGCGTCGGCCCACAGCAGCGGCCCGAGCGCGCGGTCGGCCAGCTCGAAGGGCAGGTTCATCATGGGCACGAGGTCCAGCGGCAGCTCGACGGGTTCGCCGGGCTGCGGGTCGTGGATCTTGCCGTTCGCCGGAATGCGCGGCGCCTGCGGCGGTCTGGCGTCGGCGACCCGCGTGTCGAACTTCTGCCGCAACTGCGCCTGCGTGAGCGAGGTGCCGGCGATGCGCCCCACGGGGTAGACGACCTCGCTGTTCCAGTAGTGGTCGAACTCGCTCGACAGGTCGCGCACCACCGGTCCGGCCGCGAACACGTCCATGTCGACGAAATTGCTGCCCGCCGCATTCATCACGTACTCGTCGGCCATGTTGCGCCCGCCCGCCACGGCGGCGGCGTTGTCGGCCACGAAGAGCTTGTTGTGCATGCGCCGGTTGACGCGGGCGAAGTCGAAGCCCGAGCTGACGAAGCGCGTGACGTCGCTGCCTCGCCCGGCCGGGAACGGATTGAACAGGCGCACCTGCACGTTCGGGTAGCTGGCGAGCGCGAGCAGCAGGTCGTCCTCGCCAGTGGTGTAGAGGTCGTCGACCAGCAGGCGAACGCGCACGCCGCGCTGCGCCGCGTCGCGCAGCGCGCCCATCAGGGCGCGGCCGGTGTTGTCGCCGGCCAGCAGGTAGTACTGCACATCGAGGCTGCGCGTGGCGAGCCGGGCCAGTTCCATGCGGGTGGCGAAAGAAGTGGGGCCGTAAGGCAGCAGGCGAAAGCCCGAGCGGCTGTCCGGCGGAAGCACCCTCTGCGTGAGGGTGCCCAAAGGCGTGGTCTGGAAATCGGTGATGGCGCCGACGGGCTGCGTCGGCACCTGCGGCGGCAGGCTGGCGCACGCAGTCATCAACAACGAAAGAACCAGCATCAACGCCGCGAGCAGCGGGCGGCCCGACGCGTGGGCACGAAAAGCGCCCTGCCGATCGCGCCGCGATGCATCGGCCCAGCAAGCTGTCGTCATTTTTTCCTGCTCCCGTCTCGGTGGGCGCGCGCGCCAGCGAAGGGATGATCGGGCCGCGCGCATGACGCGAGCCTGACGGCGCCAGGCCGTCGCGTCAATCGTTGCGCTCGGGGTACGTTCGGGATGCGTTCGGACAGCACCGGGTGCATGCCGTGCGCGTCGCGGGGTCCGACAATCGGACACCCGATGCACCGCAGGGAATTTTCCGAGCCGGCACACCGGTGCGCGACGACAGACGACCCATGACCAACTCCGCCCCCTCCACGCTCGCACTCATCGACACCTGCACCCAGGCCTCGCTCGACCTGCTGGAAAGCAACCTGACACCGCACGGCATCCTGGCCGCCAGCCGCACCGAGGCCGCCGTGGCAAGGCGCTACACGCGCATCTTCGGGCGCGACGCCGCCATCTGCGTGATGGCCATGTGCGGCAGCGGCGTTCGCGCGCTGGAGCAAGGCGCGGTGGCCAGCCTCGACGCGCTCGCGGCGCAGCAGGCTGCCAACGGGCAGATTCCGAAGTACGTCGACCCCGAAGGACAGGACGCCGACTTCTGGTACCTGGGCTGCATCGACGCCACCTTGTGGTGGCTCATTGCCGTGGACCATGTGCGCCGGCACGGCAGCGTGGGCGCGTCGCACTGGCATGAAGAGGTGGCGCGCGCCATTCAATGGCTGCATGCGCAGGAGCACCAGCACTTTCGGCTGCTGCAGCAGAACGAGGCCAGCGACTGGGCCGACATCATGCCGCGCTCGGGCTACGTGCTGTACACCAACGCGCTCTGGTACGACGTCAAGCGCCGCTTCGCGCTCGACCAGGCCGAGGCCACGCAGCACCATTTCAACCACCTGTTCAACCCGTTCCAGCGCGACCTGCCCGAGTACCACCGGGCGCGGCTGCTGCGGCACTATGCGCGGCGCGGCCGGCGCGACCCCGGGCTGTACCTGAGCTTCGTCAACCTCGCGGTCGTCGGCGACGAAGGGGACGTGTTCGGCAACGTGCTGGCCATACAAAGCGGCCTGGCCGATACCGAGATGGCACACCGCATCGTGCAGACCGTGAACGCGGCGCGTGCGTGCGACCCCTACCCGGTGCGCGTGGTGCTGCACCCGCTGTCTCAGCAGCATGAACTGTGGCGCGCGTACATGGGGCGGCATCAGCAGAACATCGTGCATCAGTACCACAACGGCGGAATCTGGCCGTTCGTGGGTGGGTTCTGGGTGATGGCGCTGGCGCGGCTGGGGCTGCACGAACAGGGATGGACCGAGCTCGAGCGGCTGGCGCGGGCGAACGCACTGGACGGCTGGCGCTTCACGGAGTGGTTCCATGGGCGCACGCTGGCGCCGATGGGCATGGCGGGGCAGAGCTGGAACGCGGCGACCTTCCTGCTGGCGAAGCGGGCGCTGCAGGGGAACGGCGCGGCGTGGTGAGCGGCGGCCGGCGCGGCCTCATTTGGGCGGCAACAGGCGCTTGTGCTCAGCGATGCCGGCGTCCACCTCGCTCTTGCAGAAGGCGTAGCAGTACCAGCGGTACGAGTCCGTGTTGTAGACAGTGGCGTTCTTGTGATTCTCCGCAAGGCGCTTGACTTGTTTCGCACCGATGAAGTGCCCCCTGCCCAACTCCGCCATGTGCCCATGGGGCTTGTTGCCCGTGCATTGCGGAATGTTGGCATCCGCGTGCGGCATGAAGTGGGCGCTCTCGAGCAACTGTCTGTGATGCTGGCATTGGTCGCAGACGTCGGCGAGCCCCTGGTTGTGACCCACCTCGTGAATCAGCGCGCCGGCGTGGTAGTGGCCGGCCGGCCCGAGCGGAAACCCCGCGCCGATCTCCATCAGGTAGCCGCCCACGCCACCCTTCAACGCCGCGACGTCGTCGGCATCGTTGCTTTTGCAGACCAGCCAGCGCGCATCGCTCATGTCAGTCGCCATCTGGTCGATCTTGCTGCGCACGTAGCTCGCGCGCGAGGCGAACCCCGATTCGGCATTCGCGTTGCCCAGCGCAAGTCCGGCCTTGCGCGTGGCACTGCTGCCGTGCCATGCATGCGCGCCGAAGACGGATTCGTAGGGCGTCTTGCCCCGCCAGGTATGAAGGCCCACATGCCGCCGGGCTTCGGTGAGCATCGCCAGCGCGGTGTCGAAGCAGGCACCGAGCTCGTCGACCCGTGCCTGCTCGAAACCGACGAACCGAACGTGGCGGTGATTGCCCGCGGCTGGCGTCAGCACGTTCTCGTCGACGATCTGGCGGCATTCGTCGAGGGTCAGGTCCGGAGTCATGGCGCGCTTCGACCCATCGGGAAGGAAACTGACCTCGTGGCGCACCATGTCCGCCTGCAACTTGATGGGAAACCGCCGAGTGATGTAAAGGGAGAGACTGGGCATGCGCGCTACCTTGAAACCGGGGGAGCGAGTCTTGCATCAACGAGTGCTTCTGACCTCCCATGAATGGGGCACTGCGGCGGCTTCGGCGCGGCGCGCACCGTGGCAGACGGGCACAATCGGCGGCTTCCCGAGCCTCACCCCATGCGAATCCACGAACTGAAACGACGCCTGCGCGACGCCGGCGCAGGCCCCAGCCACGAGCAGCGGATCTTGCGGCTGTGGTCGCACGCGCTGCCCCGCGACAGCGGCCGTCGCCTGCCGGCGAGCTTTTTCCCGTCGTCGCTGATGGAGGCACTGCCGGCCATCGAAGCCGAGCTTGCCGGGCTGGCGCGCATTCATGCCGTGCACCCCGGCGCCGACGGTTCCGAGCGGCTGCTCGTCGCCTTGGCGGACGGCCAGACCGTGGAAAGCGTGCTGCTGCCCCGGGACGGCCTGTGCGTGTCGTCGCAGGTGGGCTGCGCGGTCGGATGCCAGTTCTGCATGACGGGCCGGGACGGCCTGCTGCGCCAGGTGGGCAGCGCCGAAATCATCGCCCAGGTCGCCCTCGCGCGCATGCGACGTCCCGTGCGCAAGGTCGTGTTCATGGGCATGGGCGAGCCGGCCCACAACCTGGACAACGTGATCGAGGCGATCGACCTGCTCGGCACGGTGGGCAACGTCGGCCACAAGAACCTGGTGTTCTCCACCGTGGGCGACCCGCGGGTGTTCGACAGGCTGCTGCAGGCGCGCGTGCGGCCCGCGCTGGCACTTTCGCTGCACACGACGAATGCCGATCTGCGCAAGGAACTCCTGCCCCGCGCGCCGAACATGACGCCCGAGGAACTGGTGGCAGCCGGCGAGCGCTATGCGCGCGCCACCGGCTACCCGATTCAATACCAGTGGACGCTGCTGGCAGGCGTGAACGACGGGCCTGAAGAGCTCGACGGCATCGTGCGGCTGCTGTCGGGCAAATACGGCGTGCTGAACCTGATTCCCTTCAACGCGGTGGACGGCGTGGCGTTCAACCGCCCGTCGTGGGAGCGCTGCGAGCAGATGGCCCGCACGCTGCATGAGCGGGGCATCCTGACGAAGCTGCGCAATTCGGCGGGGCAGGATGTGGAGGGCGGGTGCGGGCAGTTGCGGGCGCGGGCGGCGCAGGGTCAAGTGATGTTTCGCAAGGGTTGAGGCTGGCGGCGTGCCTCTGTCACTGACAGCCGCTTCCACTTGGCTTCCACACGTGTGGGGGCCCATAGACCAGTTTGCTGCCTGCGACATGGATCACATCGGTCGTCAGCAGCCGCTCCACAAGCATCTGCACTTTTTCCGGCATGGCAGTCGGCCCGAACTTTGTCTGGATGTGGCGTTGCAGTGCCGCAAGACTGCCGGGCCGGTGCGGCCCCCGCAGATCCGTCAAGAGGTCGCGGTAGACCGCAATCGGCAACTTCGGGGCACGCGCCTTCTTGGCAGCGACTTGTTGCGCGACCTGCACCTTGGGCATTGCGCCGCCCTTGGTCTTTTGCGCGCCTGATACCTTGGAAGACGCGACCGCTTTTTTCTTCGGGGGTGCAGCCGGTCCCTTCTTTTCGGTCTGCGACGCAGCAGATTTTTTCGGTGCGCCCGACGGTTGCACTGCAGGGGACAACGACTGCAGTCGCTTGACGGAAAACGCCAATGTTCGTGCGTGTGCGATTGGAGGGTCGTAGCCGGTGTCCTTGGCGAGAACGACAAAGCGGTACTTGGGATACCTGGCCGCCAGGTAGCCCAGATAAAAGATCAGATGAAAGTCCAACGAGTTCGCGCCTGTGCGCGAGATCGGAACGAGCGTGGAGCGTGGGCTGCCGGCCTCGAAGCCCGCCTTCTTCTTGTGCTGGTGCGGGCCGTAGAAAACCCATGCCTTGCCAGTTTCGCCAAGCCAGGCCTCCACCTCTTGCGGAGACGGTTGGACATTCTCCAGATCGACCAGCAAATGGACGCCGGCTGACATGCCAGTCAACGGGTATGCGTGGTGACGTTCATGAACGACGCATAGAACAATGTTTGGACCGATGGCGAGCGGCTAAGCGGCCGCCATCTTCATCTTGTTCATGCAACGCAGCTTCGCAAAGTTGGTGCAGCCCCAGAACGGCGTGCCGCCCTCCTTCGGCTGCCGCTCCACCATCTTCACGCCGCACTTGACGCACGTCGGGCGCCAGTAGTCGCCTTCGTAGGCGACTGCCAGGAGCGCCTTCTGCTGCTCGGACGTACGCCTGGAAATCAACTGCAGCAATCCGTGGCGGTCTTGGGCGTTGATGCCGTTGGTCTTCGCGAATTCCAGTGCGTCGGCAGTGAATGTGCAACTCGTAGCGAAAGTGCCGTACTGCAGGTCATGCGACTTGAGCACGCCGAAGAACTCGCGCACGTGCTGCACCCTGACGGGGCTGCGCTTCCAGTGCTTGCACTGAACAATCATCGGCTTGGGGCTGTTGGCTGAGTAAAGCCAGATGTCGATGCCGCCATCGGCACCGTGCGACTGGCTTTCCGTGCGAACGCCAGCCTGTGCAAACAGCGCTTCGCAGAGCGCCTCGAAGCGGCGCCATTCGATGTCGTCGAACACCTGGGCCGACCAATGCGCCTGCGGTGCGAGTTGTGCGCCTCCATCTGCAAGCGGTTGCGCCTTTGCAGGTTGTTCCGTCTGCGACTTAGCCTCGCTTCTGCGCCAAAACCCGGTCATGTCGTGCCTCCTGGGACACAAATGTAACGCCATGTCGCAAGCGTGTGAAGGCGAGCTTGGGGACCTGACCGATAGCGACGCGTTGCCGCCCGGTACATGGACCGGCCGCGCTACTGCGGTTCGACAGGCGTCCCTGTGACTTCGTCGACGACCCGCACGGGCACGGCATTCAATAGCGGCATGTCGTACACCACGGCCCACCCGAACGCGGGAGACAGTGCACCGGTGGCGCTGTCTTGGGCAACCCCGAACATGCCCGCCACGAGCCGCAACTCTTGCTCCAGGCCGGTTCGCATGTCGACGCATCTCACGGGCGCGCTGGCCAGCGCCTGCGGCACCGCGCCGATGCCAGGGCCTTGCGCGGCAACGTCCATGCGCAGTCCGCTGGTTCGCGCGTTCGCCGCGTCGAAACGCGCCTTCCAGCTGCCCAGGTACTCGTTGGGGCCGAGTTCTCCGGTTTGCCAATTGACGATCAGATAAGGAAACAGCGTGACGATCCAGCCGGTCAATTCCGCCGGACCGGAGCCGCTTTCGTCCCGAAAGAACGAGCGCCAGAAATCGGCATCGACCTCTCCCGCGGCCGCGCGCTCCATCTTTTCGATGACCGCGCAAAGTGTCTCGCCCCAGGTTTCCAGCCCGTAAGCGGCAAGGCGCTTCAGGCGCGGGATCATCGAGGCCCAGTCTTGCGGCGTTCCAAGCAATCGGATCTCCGGAATGCCGCACCCGAACCGCAGCTCGTAGTCGAAGTAGCCCTTGAAGGAGTCCATCAGGCAAACGTCGAAAGCCGCTGCTTCGGCGAGCGTGGTGGTCGAGAACCGCGCACTGACGATGTCCTTCATCTCGCCCACCTGATCGCCGATCTGCACCGAGAAGGCATCGAAAACTTCAGGCCACGGATTCGGTTGGCCGAGAACGAAATCTGCTCTTTCGACGACGAGTGTTTGCTTGCCTTGGTGCGAAACGAAGCGGGATCTGAGGGCCTCGGCGTTCTGCCCCACGTGGATTGCAAAGCCCTGGGCAATGCAGAACCAGATGTCGTCCGGCCGGATGAGTAATGGATGGTGATCGTAGAAGGCGTCGTGCGCCGCCTTCACGAAAGCATGCTGCGTATCGCACGAGACCAGTCGAGCGGTCGCGCAGTGCATGGCCTCCATGGGCTTGGACAGCAGGTTCCGAATCCCGGTCTGCGCGTCCAGCGTCTCGTAGGGCTTTCCCACCTCCACGTCCGAAACCGCGAATTTCTTCATGTCGTGCTCCTCTACTCTGTTTTTCGTCACCGCTGCTGGCTGTTTGAATGCCTCAGGCACAAGCGCTCAAAGTCCGTCCCACACCTGAATCAGCCCCACCAGGTGGACGACTCCGAACACCAGGCAAACCACCGAACTCCAGACCCAGAAAGCATTGAGCCGTCGCCGGTCGAAGACGAACAGCCCCAGCGCCACGAGCCCCCGCAGCAGGTACACCGCCGTGATCGCAGGCAGCACGAACACCAGCAATGGCAGCGGCTGCAGCACCCCGGCCCCCGAAAGCGCATACGCCGACCAGACGCCCAGCACGCACGCGATCAGCAGCGTGACGACCGGCGGATACAAGTGCCCCGCAGCCGCGCCTGCGGCCATGCGTTCCCCAGCCCCGAAGAACCTGTACCAGGCAGGCCCGCCAACGATGATGCAGAGGTGCAGCAGCGCCGCAATGGCACTGAGCACGGCCCCGGCGATCAAGGGAATGTTGTAGGACACAAAAAACTTTCAAAAACGCGCGAATGTCCGCAGCACGCGCACCGTATCGCGCGTCGGCCCGAAGCCCCCGTAACGCACTGCAAGGCCGCTGAGGGCTTCGACACGTTCGATCCATGCCTGCGGCGTGGCGATGGCGCCGGGCTCGTACAGGGGTTGCGCCGTGCGCAGCTGTTGCGTCAGCCCTTGCTGGTGAGCGAGATCGGGCACATCGCTGCAACGCAATGTGTCCACGCGCAGGCCATCCGCACTACGATACCCTGAGCACCAGCGCAAGCCCGTGCCCTCTACCGCATCGAGATGGCTCACCACCAGCCCATCGACCGCCCCCACTGCCTCCAGCGCATAGCGCAGCAGCACCGCATCGGGATGCCCCCGCCGGAACGCGCCCTGCCAGCCTTCGTTGGCGTTGTGCGGCTCGGCCAGCCGTGCGTCCAGCGCAGGATCGTGCGTGGGCAGCGGTCCGGCGCCATGCCGCGTGAGGTAGCTGCGCAGCACGCCCAGGTGCTGCACGCGCGCGCCGATGCCCACATCGCGCAGCACCGCCTCGACCGCGCCGGTCGACACCGTGCTCCACGTCGTGTGCGGATGAAAACCGCGCCACTCGTCGAGCAGCACACCTTGCGCGCCTTCGAACACCACGGCGCCCGGACGCGCGAGGCGCTCGGCGATGCGGTCCGCAGCGGCGGGCGGCGCCTGCGCCAGGCAGGGCGCCACGGCGTCGAGCCAGCGCTGAGCGAGCGAGTTGTCGTGCAGCATGGCGAGCTCTTGCGCGGCATCGGCATGCAAAGGGACTGCAGTGGCAAGCTCACGCAGCAGAGCCGTGCGCAAGGCCTGCAGTTTTTCTAGCGCGCGAGCGGGGCGAAGCAAGTCGCCGTAGTGCAGCGCGTCGTCTGGCGAGCCGATCGCGTGCCGCACGGTCTCGCCGACGCCCACGCCGCAGCTGCCGTGCGCGCCCTCCCCCCGGGACCATTCACGCAGCCGGCCCGCGGCCTGGTGGAACGGCGTGGTCACGCGGCAGCGCGCGTCGATCAGCAGGCGCGAGAAGGCGTCTTGCACGCCCACTGCGCGCAATGCAGCCTCTTCGACCCGCAGCGCAGTGGGGTGCACCACCACCGGGCTCGCCAGCACCGTGCCCACGCCCGCATGAAAGCTGCCGGCGCCGAACTGCGAGAAGGTGTGGTGCCGCCCGTCGGCCAGCACCACGTTGTGCCCGGCCTGCGCGCCGCCGTTGAAGCGCACCACGGTGTGGGCTTGCAACGCGCCGCACAGGTGGTCGGCGAAGAGCCCCTTGCCGCAGTCGCCAAAGCCCAGGCCCAGCAACGAGACGTAGCGCGTGGCCCCTGCGGTGGTGGCGGTCACCCGGCCATCAGCCGAACAGGCGCTTCCACCACGACGAGCGCGGGCCGGCGGCCGCCGCGGCCACGGCCGGCGGTGCGCGGCGCGAAGCGCTGGGGTCGAGCAGCGCGGCGTAGGCGTCCAGCGCGTGCAGCACGCCACCCACGCGTTCCTTGGCCATGCCGGTGCCGCTCATCACGCCGGCCAGCGCCTCGAGGCTGGGCACGGCCTTCTCGGTGAGGGCGACGATGCCGGCCGCCACGGCGCAGGCGTCGTCGGGCGAGTCCATGCAGATGACGTGATCGCCCAGCAGCTCGCGCCAGCGCGGCTCACAGCGGCGGCGGCGCTGGGCGTCGGGAATCAGGAAGAACAAATTCGTGGTCTCGGCCGCGGCAGCGATGACCTCTTCGATCGGAATGTCCTCGTCGAGCTTCTCGCCGATGAGGCCCTCGATCTGGTGGCGCGAGACGGCGGGGTACGGCAGCTCGTCGCCGGTCACGAACAGGTAGCCGCGCTTCTTGCGCTTGACCCAGCAGTCCATGTCGGTGTGCTGCGCCATGACATAAAAGGCCAGCTCGTAGCTTTCTTCGCCGCTGCCGCCACCGCCGCCCTCGAGGTAGCTCCATGTGAGCCACTGGTCCATGAGGTTGGCTGTCGACTCGAACTGGCCGACCTGCAGCGGCGCGCCGTCGGAGGTGGCGTCGCCGATGGCCATGAACATGAGCTGCGGGTCGGGCACGCCGCAGTCGGTCAGCAGCTTCATGAAATTGGGCAGCTCGCGGCGCGCCAGGGTCTGCGGAATGTCTCCCATGGAGCCGGTGACGTCGAGCGCGAACACGATGCCCAGCGAGTTGGGGTGGTCGGCGTTGTCGCGCGACTCGCGCACCTTGAGCCCGTGCGGATTCATCAGCGCGTGCGTGGCGCGTTGCGTGAAGACCTCAGCGCCTGGCTTGGCGGCGCGGTCGGCAATCAGCGCCGTGTGTGCGGCGTGCGAGTAGTTTCCGTAGCCCATGAATGACCTCCTTGGTAGCTGTTGTTCAGTTGCCGGCGCGCGGCGCGGGATCGAAAGGCACGAACCGCGATGGGCCGAAGGCTTCGCGCGACGCGGCGGAAAGCGCTTGCTCGATGCCTTGCGCGCCCAGGCGTTCGCAGGTGGCCGCGTCTTCGCTGCACTGGCGCAGCAAGGCCGCGAGCGGCGCGGGGGTGTGGATGCCGACGCCGGGCTCGCCCAAGCCTGCGTCTAGCACGCCATGCAGCACGGCGCGCACGGTCCAGGCCGCCTGCATCAGGTCGCGCGCGACGGCGGCGGTATGGGCCGGGCCGGTGGCGTGCTGCGCGCGCGACCAGCCGATGAGCAGCACGCCGTGGTCGCGCGGATGCACCAGCGCATGCGCGGGCGACAGGTCGCGGTGCGTCCAGCCGGCGCCATGCACGAAGGCCAGTACCTCGAGCACGCGGCGCCAGAGCCACACCGCGTGGCGCGGGTCGATGCCTTGGGCACCTTGGGCTTGGGCTTGCTGCACGTCCTGCAGGCTGCCCCAGAAACCGGTCGGGTGACGCAGCACCAGCGCCTGGCGGGCGCCATCACCCAGGCCTTCGGCGAGGCCCGTGCCCAGCGGCTGCGGCAAGCGGCGTGTGAAGTAGGCCGCGCCGGGCACCGACAGGTCTTGCAGGGCCCGCAGCACGGTGGCCTCTCGCAGCAGCACCTTTCCGGCGGCCGAATCCCGCGCGAGTTTGAGCGTGACGCGCTCGGGCAGTGCGCCCAGCCGTTCGGCCAGCAGCACCTCGCTGTGTTCGCCGGTGGCCAGCGGCGCGAGCACACGGTAGCGCGCGCCGCGCCAGGTCAGGATGCGTCCGCCCGGCACGTCGGCGTTGGCGCGGCGCAGCGCGGCGCGAAAGCTCTCGCGCTCGACGGTTTCCGTGCCGCGCACGATGGTGGCGCCGCAGTAGCTGCAGTCGACCGTGCGCCAACGTGCCGCACGCGGCAGCGGCGCGGAACATTGGGGGCAGCTGAGTGCGAGCAGCGACAGCATCCGGCCGCGCCCTACGCGTCCCTGGGCGCCGCCGGGTCGGGCGATGCCCGCACACGGTCGATGCGGCGGCCTTCGAGCTCGACGATCTCGAAGCACCAGCCGGCGCAGTCGATCAGCTCGCCCACTTCCGGCAGATGGCCCGACACCGACATCAGCAGGCCGGCCACGGTGTTGTAGCGCCCGCGCTCTTCCTCGGGCAGCTCGCGAATGCCCAGGCGCGCGCGCAGCTCCGACACGGGCATGAGGCCGTCGAGCTCCCACACGCCGTCGGGCCGCTCGCGAGCCCAGGCGTCGGTCTGCATGCCGGGCTGCAGCTCGCCGGTGATGGCTTCGAGCAGGTCGCGCGGGGTCATCAGGCCTTGCACCACGCCGTATTCGTCGACCACGAACACCAGCCGGCCGGCGCGCTCGCGAAACTGCTCCAGCAGTTCCATGCCGGTCAGGGTTTCGGGCACGAACACCGCGGGCAAGGCTTCCGGGCCCAGCGCGCCGGGGCGCGCGGAACCCAGGCGCAGCAGGTGCGCCACGCTGATGACGCCGACCACGTCGTCGAGCGAGTTGCGGCACACCGGGTACCAGGAATGCACGAGGTTGAGCGCGGCCGCGTCGGCCACCTTCTGCAGCGCCTGCGACACGGTGAACGAGGCGTCCAGCCATTCGATGTCGGCGCGCGGGATCATCAGCGACGACAGGCGCCTGTCGTCCAGGTGGAACACGTTGCGCACCATCTGGTGCTCGTGGTGTTCGATGACGCCGGCGTCCACGCCTTCTTCCAGGCTGGCCGAGATTTCTTCTTCCGTGACGTGGCGCGCCGCGTTGGCGTCGATGCGCAGCAGCTTCAGCATGGTGGCCGTGGCGCCCGCGAGCAGCCACACGAAGGGCTTGGCGGCCTTGGCCAGCCCGCGCATGGGGCGCGACACCCAGCGCGCCACCGGCTCGGGGTAGAGCTGGCCAATGCGCTTGGGCACCAGCTCGCCGAAGATGATGGTGAAGAAGGTGATGCAGGTGACCACGCAGGCGGTGGACGCCACGCTGGCGGTGCCGGCGCCCATGCCCACGCTTTCCATCCACACGGCCAGCGGCGCGGCGAAGGCGGCCTCGCCGACGATGCCGCTCAGCATGCCGATGGAGGTGATGCCGATCTGCACCGTCGAGAGGAATTGCGTGGGCGACTCCATCAGTTTCAGCGCGGCCACCGCGCCGGTGTCTCCCATTTCGGCCAAGGCTGCGAGACGTGCGCGCCGGCTGGTGGAAAGGGCCATTTCGGACATTGCGAACAACGCGTTGAGCGTGGTCAACAAGGCCAGGAGGAGAACATCCATGAACTGAGGGAGAGAATGAAGGAATGTCACTTTACTTGATTGGCGACCTGCAGGGCTGCGACGCCCCCCTCGGGCGGCTGCTGCAAAAGATCGATTTCTCCCCCAGCCGCGACACCTTCGTGCTGCTGGGCGACCTGGTGAACCGGGGCCCCGATTCGCTCGCGGTGCTGCGCCGCGTGCAGGGCTACGGCGCCGCCGCGCTGAGCCTGCTGGGCAACCACGACCTGCACCTGCTGGGCGTGGCGCACGGCGCGCGCAAGGCCGGGCGCAAGGACACGCTGGCCGAACTGCTGGCCGCGCCCGACAGCGAGGCGCTGCTCGACTGGGTGCGCCAGCAGCACATGGCGCTGCACATGCGCATCGGCACCGGCGACCTGCTGATGGTGCATGCGGGCGTGCTGCCGCAGTGGACCGTGAGCGACACGCTGGTGCTGGCGTCGGAGGTCGAATCGGTGCTGCGCGGCCCGGCGCTGGGCGAATTTTTGATGACGATGTACGGCAACGAGCCCGCGCAGTGGCAGGACAGCCTCACGGGCAGCGCCCGGCTGCGGGCCATCGTCAATGCGCTGACGCGGCTGCGCTTCTGCACGGCCGACGGCCTGATGGAGTTCGAGGCCAAGGACAGCGCCGCCACCGCGCCCGAAGGCTTTATGCCCTGGTTCGACGTGCCGGGGCGCAAGACGCTCAAGGCCACGGTTGCCTTCGGCCACTGGTCGACGCTGGGCTGGCTCTCGCGGCCCGACCTGCTCTCGACCGACACAGGCTGCGTGTGGGGCGGCTGCCTGAGCGCGGTGCGCATCGGCGCGACGCTGGAAGAGCGCGAGCTGATCCAGGTCGAGTGCGAGCAGGCGCAGAAGCCCGGCAAGGCCGGTTGAAGCACTCGCCCGAAGGACTTCGGCCAAGGCACTCCGCCAGACGGCATCAGAACGCCTGCGTCACCAGCCCGTACACGGTGCGCACGCCGCTCACGTAGTTGCCCATGCGCAGGTTCTCGTTGGCCGCGTGCTGGTTGTTGTCGGCGTTCACCAGCGGAATGATCGCGAAGGGCACCGGCAGCACGCGCACGATCTCGGCGGTGGGCACCGTGCCGCCCATCATCCGGATGCGCACCGGCTCGGGCTTGGCGCCGAAGGTCTCGCTCAGCGCCCTGTAGGCCCATTGCCCGACGGGCGAGTTGATCTGCGAGCCCGCCGCGTCGCCGCCCTCGCTCTGGTAGGAGAAGCTCGCGAGCTTGTCGTGGCGGGCGCGCTCCTCGTCCGTCGGCTCGCCCTTGACCAGGTGGTAGCCCTGGCGCTCGATGTGCTTGCGGATCAGCTGGCCGAGGTAGGCCGGGTCGGAGTCGGGCGTGGTGCGCAGGTCCATCTCGGCCACGGCCTTGTCGGGCACGATGTTGGCCACCTTGTCGCCCACCGCCGCAGCGGCCATGCCGCGCACGTTCAGCGAGGGGTACTGCATCGCTTCCTGGTAGTTGGCGCCGACCTTGTCGGTGCGGGCAATGCCCAGCCGGCGCTTGAGCGCGGCCTCGTCGTCGGGCACCGCGGCCATGATCCTGCGGTCGGCCTCGGCGATCTTCACGTGGTCGTAGTAGCCGGCCACCGTCACGCGGCCGTCGTCGTTCTTCATCGAGGCCAGCAGGTTGGCCAGGCGCTGCGCCGGGTTGGGCGCGTAGTTGCCGTAGTGCCCGCTGTGCAGCGGCACCTTGGCGCCGTACACCGTGAGCTGGGCCTTGGCCGCGCCGCGGTTGCCGAACACCAGCGTGGGCCGGTTGGTGGCGTGCATGGGGCCGTCGTGGATCACGATGGCGTCGCAGCGCAGCAGGTCGCGGTGCGCCTGCATCACCTTGCCGATGGAAGGCGAGCCCTTCTCTTCCTCGCTGTCGAGGATCACCTTGACGTTGACCGCCGGCTGAGCGCCGCCGGCCTTCAAGGCGTCGATGGCGGCGAGCATCATCATGATCGGCGCCTTGTCGTCGGCGGACGCACGGCCGAACACGCGCCATTCGGGGTCGAGCGGGCCGCTGAAGAGCGGGGCCGAATCGATCTCCTCCCAGTCGCCGTTCGCCGCCTTGCGCTTGAGCACCGGCGTCCACGGGCTCTTCTGCGCCCACTGCGCGGGAATGACCGGCTGGCCGTCCAGGTGCATGTAGAACAGCACCGTCTTGCGCGCGGGGTCGCTGCCCGGGTACTCGGCGTAGAGCATCGGCTTGCCGTCGTTGGGCAGTTGCTGCGTGGTGAAGCCGCGCTTGCGGAAGGCCTGCTCCAGCCACTCGACGTTCTTGCGGATGTCCTCCGGCGATATGGCGTCGTTGGGCAGCGACAGCAGTTCGAAGTACTCGCGGTAGGTGGCCTGCGCGTGGCGCTCGGCATCGGCCGCGGAGAGTTCGCCCGCGCCGGCCGTGCCGGCCATGCAGGCAGCCGCCAGCAGGGCCAGGGGGAGCAGCGCGAGCGGGCCGCGCGAGGTTCGGGGCTGTGAAGACATGGGGCGGTCCAGTTTGTGACGGTTCAGCGGCAGTCTAGGCAAGCCCGCGCTTTTGAACAATTGCCGATTTCCAGCGCCACCCTTGCCTTTTTTGCAATGCAGCCGGCTCAGGACGGCAGGCGGAACTTGTCCAGCGACATGCGCTGGCGGCCTTGCGCATCGAAGTTCTCGGGCGCGAGCCAGCGCTCGAAGGCGGTGCGCAAGGCGGGCCACTCGCCCGCGACGATCGAGAACCAGGCCGTGTCGCGCGTGCGCCCCTTGTAGACCACCGCCTGCCGGAACCGTCCCTCGTACTGGAAGCCCAATCGAAGTGCAGCGCGCTTGGAGGGCTCGTTGAAGTTGTCGCACTTCCATTCGTAGCGGCGGTAGCCCAGTGTGTCGAACGACAGCTTCATCAGCAGGTATTGCGCCTCGGTGGACACGGGCGTCTGCTTCAGCAGAGGCGAGAAATTGACGCTGCCCACTTCGATCACCCCATGGGTCGCGTCGATGCGCATCAGCGCCAGCGTGCCGACCGCACGGCCGCTCTGCTTGTCGACGACGGCGAAATGCATCGGGTCGGCGCTCTGCGCGGCGCGCCGCGCGTAGGCCCGGGTGCTCTCCAGGTCGGCGGGCCGCTCGACGCCCAGGTAGGTCCAGTCGCGGCCGTCGGGCGCCTGCGCATAGGCGGCATGCAGGTCGTCGGCGTGCCTGGCCGCATCGAGCGGCTCCAGCGTGCAGAAGCGGCCCTCGACGCTCTGGCGCGGCGGCAGGGCGCGCGGCGTCCAATCGGGCACGTCGGGACCGATGGACTGGCCGAATTCGTTGTGGCGGGCTGGCATGCGGGTGTCTTTCAGGAAAAAATGGAAACGGCAGGGCCGGAGCACGTAAAGTACCCACAACGTGGCTCCAACGAAAGCGCCACGAATGATCGATTTCATGGTGCCACGCCCTGCCCCCTCCCCTCGTCTTTCCGCCACAGCGCTGCTCGAATCCTCCTTGCTGAAAGACCGCGACGCCGGCTCGATGCAGCGCCAGCTGCACGAGCGACTCAAGCGCGCCATCCTCGACGGCAGCCTGGCACCCGGCAGCCGCCTGCCCGGCTCGCGCGCGCTGGCCGAAGCGCTCGCCATCTCGCGCAACACCGTCACCGCGACCTACGAGCACCTGGCCGCCGAAGGCTATGTGCAACCCGACCGCCAGGGCACGCGCGTGACCGCGCTCTCGTCCCCGCTCCCCAGACGCGCCGGCATGCCGGCCGGCGTTCCCGCCACGGCGCTGCGCCTCGCAAAGCTCCAGCCGAGCGCATCGCGTGCCGACATGGAAGCGGCGCTGCGCCCCGGCGTGCCCGCGCTGTCGCACTTTCCCTTGGCCGCCTGGCGCCGCGCGCTCGACCGCGCCCTGCGCAACGCCGGCGCGACCGCGCTGGGCTACGGCGATCCGCTGGGCGAGCCGGCGCTGCGCGCGGCCATCGCGCGGCACCTGTCGGTGGCACGCGGCGTGCGCTGCGAGCCGCACCAGGTCGTCATTGCCGAAGGCGCGCAGGAGGCCATCACGCTGTGCGTGCGGCTGCTGTCGAACCCCGGCGACACCGGCTGGGTCGAAGACCCGGGCTACCGCGGCGTGAAGGCCGCCATGCATGCGGGCGACATGCGCGTGGTGCCGGTGCGGGTCGACGCCGAAGGCCTGTGCGCGAGCGCGCAAGACTGGCGCAAACAGGCGCCCCGGCTCGTGTACACCACGCCGTCGCACCAGTACCCGGCCGGTTCGGTGTTGAGCATCGCGCGCCGGCTCGACCTGATCGCGCAGGCACGCGCGCACGGCGCGTGGATCATCGAGGACGACTACGACAGCGAGTTCCGCCACACCGGCGAGCCCATCGGCGCGATGCAGGGGCTGGTGGCCGATGCGCCCGTGCTCTACGTCGGCACCTTCAGCAAGACGATGTTCCCGTCGCTGCGGCTGGGCTTCCTGGTGCTGCCCGAACGGCTGGTGCCCAGCGTGCGCGTGCCGCTCGAAGAGATGCTGCGCGGCGGCCACCGCCACGAGCAGCTCGCCATGGCCGACTTCATCGAGAGCGGGCAGTTCAGCCGCCACCTGGGCCGCATGCGCCGCCTGTACCGCGACCGGCAGCAGGCGCTGCGGCTGGCGCTGCAAACGCACCTGGAGGTGCCGCACGAGATAGAGGGCGGCTACTGCGGGCTGCACCTGACCGTGCGGCTGCCCGCGCAGTTCGACGACCGAAAGATCGCTGCCGAAGCGCTGCGCCATCGCATCGCGCCCTCTGCGCTGTCAGGGTTCGCGATGCAGCCGCTGGCCACCGACAACGGGCTGGTGCTGGGCTATGGCAACACGTCGGCGGAGCTGTTCGAGCCGCTGGTCAAGCGCCTGTCGCAGCTGGCGCGCGCAGCCGGGCGCAGCTGACCGTCGACCACCAAACGCTAACCGCGCGCGCTCGCCACATGGTCGCGCCGGAAACTGCGCGGCGTGCTGCCCACCCATTGCCGGAACCGCCGGTTGAAGTAGGCCTCGTCCGTGAACCCGCACTGGTGCGCAATCTCGCGCACCAGCAGCGAGGTGGACGACAGCAGCTCCTTCGCGCGCTCGATGCGCCGCTCGGTCACCAGGTCGGTGAAGGTGCGGTCGGTTTCCTTGCGCAGCAGGTTGGCCAGGTAGTTGGGCGACAGGAACGCGGCCGCGGCCGCGTCGGTCAGCGACAGCGGCTTGTCGAGGTTGTCGCGCACATAGCGCACCACGCGCTGCAACGCGTCGCGCTGCGAGGTCTTGCCGTTGTGCTGCAGGGCGAGCCGCATCAGCGCCTGCTCCTGGCGCATGCAGGCCAGGCCGATGATCTGCTGCACGATGCCGCGCATCGCGATCTTGGCGCCGAAGTTGCGGCCGGTGTTCAGCGCATGCAGCTCGTCGAGCCAGCCGCGAATGCGCGCGAAGTCGGCCTCGTCGAAGGCGAAGTCGACGTACTCCTGGAACAGGAAGGGTGCGAGGTCGGGATGCCGCGCGAGCGACACGTCGTCGAGGTCGAGCGCATCGACCTCGAGCTCGGGCCACAGAAAGCGCTGGTCGAAGTTGACGATGCAGTACAGCGCCTCGGGCGGGTGCGGAATCACGTGCACCCGGTACGGCAGCACGAAGCTCAGGTGGCGCGGCCCGAAGGGGCGCACCTCGCCGCCGATGGCCTGCTGCGAGCGGCCCTCGATGCCGACCTGGATCTGGAAGTACGCATGCCGGTGCGGCAGCGTGAGCTCGTTGCGCGCACCCTGGAAGCGGATGTCGAAGTCGAGGTGGTCGGCACGCTCGTGCATGCCGTAGGTGCGAACGGACGTGGAGGAAGAGGGGCGCATCGGGGCTGGCGTGTCACTGGGTCCGGCAGGCTGCAGCCCGCGAGGGTACGCCAACTTGCGGCCCTACAGGTCCGATGCACGAACCTCACGGAGAGAGGTCAGACG
Organism: Variovorax monticola; assembly: GCF_051216855.1. Taxonomy (NCBI): domain Bacteria; kingdom Pseudomonadati; phylum Pseudomonadota; class Betaproteobacteria; order Burkholderiales; family Comamonadaceae; genus Variovorax; species Variovorax monticola. The sequence continues at coordinate 247,012 of NZ_JBPJZP010000001.1, read as the reverse complement.
ACCACGACCTCCAGCGCGCCGACGCCCGCCACCGTGCCGCGCATGCGGTCGCCGCGCTGAATGGCCGCCACGCCCGCGGGGGTGCCCGTGAAGATCAGGTCGCCGGGCTGCAGCGTGAACAGGGTCGACAGGTAGGCGATGGTGTCGGGCACGTTCCAGATCATGCCGGCCAGGTCGCCGACCTGGCGCTGGGCGCCGTTCACTTCGAGGCGGATTTCGCCCTTTGCCGGATGGCCGGCCTTGGCCACGGGCACCAGTTCGCCGCAAGGCGCGGAACCGTCGAAGGCCTTGCCGGTGTCCCAGGGGCGGCCCATTTTCTTGGCCTCGCCCTGCAGGTCGCGCCGGGTCATGTCCAGGCCCACGGCGTAGCCGTAGACATGGTCGAGCGCGGCCGATGCGGCGATGTTCGAACCGCCGGTCTTCAGCGCCACCACGAGTTCGATTTCATGGTGCACGTCGTTCGACAGCGTGGGGTAGGCGAACTCGCCGCCGTCGGCCACGATGGCGCTGGCCGGCTTCATGAAGAAGAACGGCGGCTCGCGATCGGGGTTGTGGCCCATTTCGCGGGCGTGTTCGGAGTAGTTGCGGCCCACGCAGAAGATGCGGTTGACCGGGAAGCGCGCGCGCTCGCCCTGGATGGGCAGCGAGTGGACCGGGGCGGGTGCAATGGCGTAGAGGGTGTCGGTGGCTGAAGTCATGCAACGACTCTAGCCATGGCTGTGCCGCTTGCAGGGGACGCATCTACGCGAGACTTGGACTTGGCTACGATTTTGATTTCGCGCTTCGTTCCATCGCTCTGAACAAGTACCCACCGCACGCCGCACGCCTGCGGCCTTCGGCCTCAACCCGCGAACCCTGCCAGCAACGCATTGAACTTCCGCGCGTTCTCGATGAACATGAAGTGCGAGCCTGCCTCCCCGTCATCGAAGATCTCGACCCTGGCGCCGGGCACCTGGGTCGCCTCCCACCGCATGCAGCTGTGCGGCACCAGGCTGCCCTTGCCGCCGACGAAAAGCGTCGGCCGGTCGATGCGCGGCAGCACTTCGCGCCAGTCCTGGTGGCAGTGGTTGTAGAGCAGGTCGGCCGCCGCGGCGCGCGGCATCTTCATGTTCATGTCGACGATCCACTGGAAGTCCTCGGCGGGCATGTCGGCCGTGACCATGGAGCGCAGGAAGCCGACCGTGGCCTCCACCCCGCCCGGGCCGCGCAGTGCATTGGCGGTCTCGGTCACGCTGTCGGCCGTGAAGATGGGGCCGTAGTCGGCGGCCTGCTGTTCGGTCCACTCGGGATTGCGCGTGAGGCATGTCGCCTGGTCGCAGAACACGTAGCGGGCGATGCGCCCCGCGCCGAACAGGTCGAAGTGGCACCACAGCACCGAACATCCCATGGAGTGGCCGACGATGGTGACGTCCGTCAGGTCGAGCGCGACGAGCGCGTTCTGCAGGTCGGTGGCAAGGCGCGCAATGCGGTAGCCGCGCCCGGGCTTGTCGGAGTCACCATGGCCGCGAAGGTCGAAGGCGATCACGCGGTGCCGGCCCGCCAGGCCTTCGAGCTGGTGCCTGTACTGCTCGGCCGTTTGCGACCAGCCCGGTATCAGCACCAGGGTCGGCCCGGTGCCGGCCTCCAGGTAGCTCAGCCTGACGTCGCCGTCCACGGCCACGGTCTTGCGGGCGATGCTTGTCTTTGTCTCCATGCTTTTTCTCCTTGGGGTGCTGAACGCTGTGAATGTCAGAGGAACCCGATGGACAGCCACGGAATGGCCGCCACGGCGATGGTGCCGACCAGCAAGGCCAGCATGTAGCCGGCGATGGGCCCGATGCCTTCGTCGGGCCGCACGCGGCCGATGGCGCATGCCGCGTAGTAACCCACGCCCAGCGGCGGCGCGAACAGGCCCAGCCCCATCGACAGCACGACGACCATGGCGTAGTGCACTTCGTGGATGCCCAGCTGCCGAGCAATTGGAAACAGCAGCGGCCCGAACAGCACGATGGCCGGTATGCCCTCGAGCACCGAGCCCAGCACCACGAAGGTGACCAGCGACACGGCCAGGAACATCGGCGCACCGCCCGGCAGGCTGCCCATGACCTCGGCCAGCCAGCGCGAGAAGCCCGACTGCGTCAGCCCCCACGCCATGGCGGTGGCCGTGCCGATGATCAGCAGGATCGCGCCCGACAGCGAGGCGGTGGCCACCAGCATCGGGCCGAGCCGCCGCCAGTCGAACTGGCGGTACACCACGAGCCCGGCCACGACGGCGTAGACGATGCCGATGGTCGACACCTCGGTCGCCGTGGCCACGCCTTCGACGACGGCCGCGCGAATCACGAAAGGCAAGGCCATCGCGGGCAGCGCCACCAGCGCCAGCCTCAGCACCTGCCGCATCGCGGGCCGTGCGACCTGGCTCAGGTCTTCGTGCCGGTTGCGCAGGTACACCACCACGCACAGCATCAGGCCCAGCACGACGGCCGGCAGCAGCCCGCCCGTGAACAGCGCCGCGATCGACACGCCCGTGACCGAGCCGATGGTGATGAGCACCAGGCTGGGCGGCACGGTCTCGGTCTGCGCGCCGGTGGCCGCGAGCAGCGCCACCAGTTCGCCCTCGGCGGCACCGCGCTTCTTCATTTCGGGGAACAGCGCGGGCGCGATGGCGGCCATGTCCGCCGCCTTCGAGCCCGAGATGCCCGACACCAGGTACATCGCGCCCACCAGCACGTAGGACAGCCCGCCCCGCACATGCCCCAGCAGGCTCGCGAGGAAAGCGACCATCGCCTTCGCCATGCCCGTCATCTCGATGAGCAGGCCCAGGAACACGAACAGCGGCACCGCCAGCAAAATGAGGTGCGACATGCCTTCGTCCATGCGCCCGACGATCACGGGCAGCGCGGTGTCGGTGGTCAGCGCCAGGTAGCCGAAGGTGCCCAGGCCGAACGCGAACGCGATCGGAATGCCGCACAGCACGCAGGCCAGCACCACGCCGACGAAGAACACCAGCAGGTTGAGCCGCCCCAGGTCTTCGAACGCCGCGCGGCCGAGCGTGAAGGCCGCGATGAGCACGACGACGATCGCCAGGGCCTGCACCGAAGTCTTCCAGTCGAAGTCGCGCAACAGCCGCAGCGCCGCGAACACGGCCATCAACACCACGCCCACCGGCAGCGCGGCGGCGCGCCACGCGTTGGAGATGTCCAGCGCCGGTGTGGTGATGAAGCGCTCTTCCGACGCGTATTCCCACGCAGGCCACGCCACCATCGCCAGGAAGGCCAGGGCCGCGTAGAGCGACACCGCCTCGGCAAAGCGGCGCCGCGGCGGCGACAGCTTCGACACCACCGCGGTCATGCGCATGTGCTCGCCGCGCCGCAGCGCCACCACCGCGCCCAGCATGGCGAGCCAGATGAAGAGCATCGACGCGAGTTCGTCCGACCAGATCAGCGGCTTGTGCAGCACGAAGCGCGCAACCACGCCCGCCAGCAGCACCCCCACGTCGGCCAGCACCAGCGCGCCGGCCGCGCCGTCCACCAGCGTGCCGAGCAGCCGCTCGGTGCGCGAGGTGAACGAGGCCGGGTTGGCCTCGTTGGCCGCATCGCCGTGGCCGTGCGCGCCGGCCGCGTCTTGCGCCGTCGGGGTGCCTGCGCGCCGCGCGGGCGGCCGCGCCGCCGGGCGCGGCGCGCTCATGCGAGCTTGCCCGCGCTGCGCTCCAGCAACGCCCATGCTTCGTCGCCGTACTTGGCCTTCCACTCGGCGTAGAAGCCGGCCTTGCGCAACTGGTCGCGAAAGGCGCCGGGGTCGGGCTGGTTGACCTGCATGCCCTTGGCCGCGAGCTCCTTCTGCAGGTTGCCGTTGAGCTCGGCCACGTCGGTGCGCTCCTTCAGGGCCGCGGCGTTGATGTGCTTCGCGACGATGGCCTGCAGTTCGGGCGGCAGCTTGTCCCATGCGCGCTTGTTGGCCAGGAACCAGAAGCCGTCCCACATGTGGTTGCTCATCGAGCAGAACTTCTGCACTTCATAGAGCTTGGCGGTGGAGATGATGGCGAGCGGGTTCTCCTGCCCGTCGACGATCTTCGTCTGCAGCGCCGAATACACCTCGGCAAAATTGATCGACGTGGGCGCGGCGTCCAGCGCCTTGAACATCGAGGTCCACAGCGGCGACACGGGCACGCGGATCTTGAAGCCCTTCAGGTCGGCCGGCGTCGCAATCGCCTTGTTCGACGACGTGATCTGTCGAAAGCCGTTGTCCCAGATCTTGTCCATGGCCACGATGTTGGACTTGGCGATCTGCGTGCGAATGTGGCTGCCCAGGTCGCCGTCCATCGCCTTCCACACGCTGGCGTAGTCGGCGAACGCAAAGCCCACGCCGCTGATGGAGGCCGAAGGCACCAGCGTCGACAGAATGAGCCCCGACAGCGTGAAGAACTCGACGCCGCCCGCGCGCAACTGGCTCAGCACGTCGGTGTCGGAGCCCAGCTGGTTGTTCGGGAAGATCTGGATGTCGACCTGCCCGTTGGTCTCCGCGCGAATGGCGTCGGCCATTTCCTTGGCCCGGATGTTCATCGGGTGCGAGACGGGCAGGTTGTTGGCGTACTTGTAGTTGAAGACGTTCTTCTGCGCGAAGGCGTGGCGCAGGGGCAGTGCGAGGCTGGAAGCTGCGGCGGCGGTGCGCAGCACGGTGCGGCGGTTGATGTTCATTCTTTGTCTCGCTGTCTTGGTTTTGGTTTGTTCTGAATTCGATCGTCCGGGGAGAAAGGGCAGGTTCAGTGCGTGGCAGCCTCCCCGATCTCTCCGCGCTCCGAAAGGAGCCGTCGTATTTCGTTCTTGGTGACCTTGCCGTAGCCTGACTTGGGCAGCGACTCCCAGAAAAAAACGTGCCGCGGCCAGCGGTACCTGGCGCAGCGGCCGTCGAGGTGGCCCAGGATGTCCTCGGGCGTCACGCCTTCGCGGTCGCACACGAGCACGGCCACGCCCACTTCGCCCCACTTGGCGTCGGGCAGGCCCAGCACGGCGGCCTCGCGCACGGCGGGGTGCGTCAGCAATATCTCCTCGACCTCGCGCGGGTAGACGTTGGAGCCGCCCGAGATGTACATGTCGGACTCGCGGCCCGTGATGTAGAGCAGCCCCTGCGCGTCCATGCGCCCCAGGTCGCCGGTGTGGAACCAGCCGCCGCGCAGCGCCTTGGCCGTGGCCTCGGGGTTGTTGAAATAGCCCGCGAACACGGCCGGTCCGCGGCAGCAGATTTCCCCCACAGCGCCGGCCGGCAGCCGTTGCATCTGCCCGTCGAGAATCGCGACCTCCATGCCGGTGCGCGGCCGGCCGCAGGAGCCGATGTGCGCATTGGCATCGGCGTCGTCGGCCGAGTGCATCGACGGCGGCAGCACCGTGATGCAACCCGTCACCTCGCCAAGGCCGAAGTACTGCACCAGCACAGGCCCCAGCTTCTGCAACGCCCGCTTCTGGTCGGCGCGGTACATGGGGGAACCGGCGTAGATCAGGTAGCGCAGCGAGCGGTGGTCGAACTCGTCGACCGACGGGTCTTCGACCAGTATCTTGACGATGGTCGGCACCGTGAACACGTTGCTGACCTTGTGGCGCTCGACCAGCGACCAGAAGGTGCGCGGCTCCAGCCTGTCCGACGACGGCAGCACCGTGGCCGCGCCGCGCGCGACGTTCAGCAGCGCATGAATGCCCGCGCCGTGGGACAGCGGCGCCACGGCGATGGAGCAGTCGCGCTCGGTCGTGCCGGGAATCAGGTCGGCGAGATGGTTGGCGACGACGAAGGCGAGTTGGCCGTGCGTCAACACGGCCGCTTTCGGCTTGCCGGTCGTGCCCGAGGTGTAGAAGTACCAGAGCGGCGTGTCGGCCTCGATATCGGCAACGGACTTTGCCGCGCCGGCATGGGCGGCGATCAGCGCCTCGTAGCCGTGTTCACCCGGGCGCGGCGCGCCGATGGTGACGACGTGCCGCAAATGCGCGCTGGCAGCGCGCACTGCATCGACATGCGCGCCAAAGCCGTCTTCGGCGAGCATCACCGCGGCTTCGCTCGAACTGCCCAGGTACGCCACTTCGGGCGGCGTGAGCCGGAAGTTGACCGGCACCCACACTGCGCCCATGCGAAACGCGGCCCAGCAGCTTTCGAACAGCGCAAGGTTGTTGCGCGACTGCACGAGCAACTTGTGTCCAGGCTGCAAGCCCAGCGCGCGCAGGCCCTGCACGAGCGCATCGACGCGCGTGTCGATCTCTTGCCAGGTCCAGCTGCGGTCTTCGAGGATCAGGCCGGCGCGTCCGGGAAACAGCGCCGCCGTCTGCGACAGCAACACCGACAGGTTCGCCGCCTGCGCGTGGCTCACGCCGCCTCCAGCACGCTGAGGTAGTTGGCGACGGCGGCGCCGCCCATGTTGAACACGGCGCCCGGCTTGCCCGTGCCCACCTGCATGCCGCCGGCCGTGCCGGTGAGCTGCATCGCGGCCATCACATGCTGCGAAACGCCCGTCGCGCCGATGGGGTGGCCGCGCGACTTCAGGCCGCCCGAGGGGTTCACGGGCAGCCGGCCGTCCTTGCGCGTGATGCCGTCGAGGATCACGCGCGCGCCCTGCCCGTGCGGCGCCAGGCCCATGGCCTCGTACTCCAGCAGCTCGGCGATGGTGAAGCAGTCGTGCGTCTCGACGAAGCCGAGATCGTCGAGCGTGAGCTGCGCGGCTTGCAGGCCACGGCGCCAGGCCAGCGCGGCGCCTTCGAAGCGCGTCGGGTCGCGCCGCGACAGCGGCAGGTAGTCGTTGACCTGCGTGTGCGAGCGCCATCGCACCGCAGGCACCGTGGCCGAGGCCACGGGGGCGGCCGAGATGACCAGCGCCGCCGCGCCGTCGGACACCAGCGAACAGTCCGAGCGCTTGAGCGGTCCGGCGACGAAGGGGTTCTTGTCCGACGGGGTGCGGCAGAAGTCGAAGCCCAGGTCGCGCCGCATGTGCGCATACGGGTTGTGCGCACCGTTGGCGTGGTTCTTGGCCGCGATGGCCGCGAGCGCATCGCTCTGGTCGCCGAAGCGTTCGAAGTAGCCGCCCGCGATCTGGCCGAACACGCCCGCGAAGCCCGCGGGCGTCGCGCCTTCCTCCTTCACGTAGGAGCAGCGCAGCAGCGTCTGCGCGATGACCGGGCCGGGCACCGCGTTCATGATCTCGAAGCCCACCACCAGCGCGTGGCGCACGCGGCCGCTCTGCACGGCGTCCAGCGCGGCCCAGATGGCTGCCGAGCCCGTCGCGCAGGCGTTCTCCAGCCGCACGGCGGGCACGTGGCGCAGGCCGGGCACGGCCATCGCGACCAGGGACGCGCTGAAGTCCTGCGGCAGGAAGCCGCTGTTGAAGTGGCCGACGAAGATGCCGTCGATGTCCGCGGCCTCGAGCCCGGCGGTCTGCAGCGCGGGCGCGACCGCGTCGCGGATCAGTTGCTCGCTGTCGGCCGCGTCGAGCTTGCCGAAGGGCGTGTGGCCCCAGCCGATGATGCAGCTGTCGTTGCTCATGGTGCTTGTTCCTCAGGCGATGTTGGCTTCGGCTGCGGGAACTCCCCGGCGCAGCGTCGGCAGGCCGACGCCGGCGGCGTCGAAGCCGCCGTCCACCGCAATCACCTGGCCGTTGATGAAGCTCGCCGCGTCGCTGCACAGGAAGCCGACCGCGCTGGCCATTTCCTCGACGCTGCCGTAGCGCCCCAGGGGAATGGCGTCGACGTAGTCGGAGCGGATGGCCACGCTGTGCACCAGCTTGGCCATTTCGGTCTCGACCGGGCCGGGCGCGATCACGTTCACGCGCACGCCCGCATTGCCGAGCTCCACCGCGTACTGCTTGGTCAGGTGGATGAGCGCCGCCTTGCTGGTGCCGTAGGCCACGCGCAGCGTGCTGGCGCGCAGGCCCGAGATCGACGCCACGTTCACCACCGCGCCCTTGCCGGCTTGGACCATCGACGGACCGAAGGCCTGCGTGCAGAGAAAGGCACCGTCCAGGTTGGTGCCCAGCACCGCGCGCCAGTCGGCGAAGGTGGTTTCCGCGATGCGCTTGAACACCGCCACGCCGGCGTTGTTGACCAGCGCATCGACGCGGCCGAAGCGACCGACCACGGCCTTGGCCGCGGCGGCCACCTGCGCCGGGTCGGACACGTCGCAGTGCGCGCCCAGCACCCGTTCGGGCAGGGCGAGTTCGGCGACGGCGTCGTCGAGCGTGGCGTGGTCGTTGTCGAGCAGCGCGACCTGGTAGCCGTGCGCCAGGAACCACTGTCCGATGGCCAGGCCGATGCCGCGCGCGCCTCCGGTGACGACGGCGACGCGGGGGGAAGAGGGTTTGTCTGTCATGGTTGTCTTGGGGTTCTCGAAATCAGGAATCGTCGGAAGGAAGCCACTCTTCGAGCGTGATCTCGAAGGTGACGCAAACAGCGTTGGCGCCGGCCACGAACGGACCGCCATACACATGGCCGCTGGTGTCGGCGACCACGCCCGTCAGGGCCGCGCGCAGCGTGCCGTCGCTCTGCAGGCGCACCTCGCCGGCCAGGCTCACGATTTCCACGGCGGGGCCGCGGATCACCTGGCACGTGCCGTCGGGCCGCTCCAGGCAGGCGTCGATCAGGCTGCCGAGCGCGCCGCGCACGAAGGCGTTGCGCATGCCCTGCGCCACGCAGAGCTTTTCGACGCTCTGCACCAGGTCTTCGTTGGGGCCGATGCGGGCGTAGGCCACGCGGCCCATGCGGCCGCGCTCCAGCAGGCGCACCTCAGACATGGGCGACCGCCCGTGCTTCGGGGCGCATCAGCGGCATGCGTGTTTCCTCGTCGTAGGACACGCGCAGCTCGAAGCTGTCGAGCGCGGTCACCACCACGGTGACGGGGATGCAACCGACCACCGTGCGCTCGCTCAGGATGTGCCCGCCGCGCACCCGCCCGTCGGCTTCGCAGAACGCGCCGTGGCAATGCACGACGGGGGTGCCGTCGGCCGAGCGGCCCAGCGTGGCGTTGCCGAAGATCAACCGTGCGCCGCGCAGCGCCTCGGGCGCGCCGTAGGTGGCGAGCACGCGGCCGCTGGGGTCGGGCAGCGCCATGCAGAAGCTCAGGTGCTCGAGTTCGCCGTCGATGAGCGTCATCGATGCGCTGGCCACGCCCTCGGCAGCCAGCGCCTGCACGAGGCTGTCGTACAGCGTGCGCCCCGCCGGCAGCGAAAGGCGAAAGTGCCGGCCCTTGTCGGCGTGCATGTGGGCGATCCGCACAGGCCCGTAGGGGCCGGGGTGAACCACGGTCCGTGCTCGTGGCAGGGCCGTCGTTTTCTCGATCATGTCTTTGTCTCCTGGGTGCGCGGCAGGGGTATCGCCGGCGCCTTCGGGCAAAGTCTAGGATTGGAAATTCATAGCAACAAATCTACAATTCAGATCGATCAATACAGGATTCAGATCAATGGAGCTGCGTCACCTCCGCTGCCTCGTCGCGGTCGCCGAAGAGCTTCACTTCGGCCGTGCGGCGCAACGCCTGCACCTGTCGCAGCCGCCCGTGAGCCTGGCGATCAAGGAGCTGGAAGACGAACTGGGCGTGGCGCTGTTCGAGCGCACCTCGCGCCGCATCGCCATCACGCGCGCGGGAGAAGACGCACTGCACGATGCGCGCGCCGTGCTCGCGGGCCTGGAAACCATGCGTCGCCGTGCGCACGACGGCGCAGCCGGCGTCATGGGCTCCATCGCGGTCGGCTTCATCAGCCTGCCCGCCTATTCGTTCCTGCCGCCGACGCTGCGGCGCTTCAACGAGGCGCACCCGCGGGCCAGCGTGGCGCTGCGCGAAGGCATCACCGAACAGATCGTGGCCGACGTGGAGGCCGGCCATCTCGACGTGGGCATGGTGCTGCAGCCGACCGACATGCCGGCCACGCTCGGCTCGCGGCTGGTGCAGAAGGACACGTTGATCCTCGCCCTGCCCGAGGCGCACCCGCTCGCGGGCGCGGGGCCCGTGGCGCTGGAGAAGTTCTCGAACGAACGCTTTCTGGGCTTCGAGCGCCACATCGGTCCGCAGATGTTCGATGCCATCGTCTCGACCTGCATGCGGCGCGGCTTCAGCCCGCTGATGTTTCCGGCGCGGCAGATGAACACCATCGTGAGCCTGGTGTCGGGCGGCGTCGGCATTGCGCTGGTGCCGGCCTGCGTGAAGGCGCTGCACCGCGAAGGCGTGGTCTACCGGTCGTTGAGGGGTGAGAAGACCTACGTCGATACGCTGGTGGTCTGGCGAAAATCGGACGAGTCGCCGTTGGTCAAGGCGCTGCTGGCACTGTTGCCGGACGAGGGAAGGGCCGGCGGCAAGGGCGCGCCACCCGACGGCGACCCGACACGCAAAGTCACCCGGCCACGCCAAACCCGGTATCGAAAGTCCCTTTGACATCCAGCGGCTGCTTGATGAGCCCCACCTGCCGATAGAAGTCTGCCGTGCCCTGCTGGTCGGCGATGACCTGCGCATCGATGGCCACCCATTTCTGCTGCCGGCGCTCGAACTGCAGCTTCGCGGCCTCCGGCGGAATGCCGATGATGCGGGCCAGCGCGGCCGAGTAGGCATCGGCGTTGCGGTACGACCAGATCTGCGCCTTCACCACGCGCTGCAAGAAGTCTTGCAGCACCGGCCGCTTGGCCGCGATGGCGCTGTCGGTCGCCGCGAGGTAGCTCAGGCCCGGCAGCAGCCCGCGCCCGCTGACCAGCACGCGCGCATGGTGGCTGACCTCGGCCAGTGCGGTGTAGGGCTCCCAGGTGGCCCAGGCATCGACCGACCCCTGCGTGAGCGCGAGCTTGGCGTCGGCCGGCGCCAGGAAGCGGATGTTGACGTCCTCGGGCTTGAGGCCGGCCGAGGTGATGGCCTTCAGCGTGACGTAGTGGCCGATGGAGCCGCGGTTGGTCGCGATGCTCTTGCCACGCAGGTCGGCGGCGGTCTTCAGCGGCGAATCGGGCCGCACCAGCACTGCCGTGCCGTACGAGTCGGAGCGGTTGGCGCCGATGGCCTTCACGCGCGTGCCGGCGGCCAGCGCGAAGATCAGCGGGGCGTCGCCGATGGGGCCCGAATCGACCGCGGCGGCGTTCAGTGCCTCGGCCAGCGGCGCGGCAGCCGGAAACTCCGACCACTGGATGTCGTAGCCCAGCCCGTCGAGGCCGCCCGCCGCTTCGAGCAACGCGCGCAGCCCGCCTTTCTGGTCGCCGGCCTTGAGCACCGGGCGGCCCTGCGCGAAGGCCGCGCCGGGCAGTGACACCGCGGCAGCGGCCGAGGCGCCCTGGACGAGAAAACGGCGGCGTGAACTGTGGGTCATGGAATTGCTGCTTTTCATGCCAATGGATCGAAAGACACGTGCTCCGCGAAGCGCGCCGGGTCGGTGCTCTTCTTGAGCACGCCCACGCCGCGAAAGTCGCGTGCGTAGAACTCCACCTCGTCGCGCAGGTTGCGGCCCAGCGGGTGGTGGTTGTGCGTGAGCGTCCCGAGCAGGGCGCGCAGGTCTTCCACCGGCACGTTGGGCGAGTACTTGGCGAAGAGCCTGGCCGACTCGTTCGGGTTCTCGGCCACGTAGTCGGAGGCCTGCGCAATGGCGCGCACCAGCGAGGCGACGCTCGCCTTGTCCTTGCGCACGAGCTCGCCGCGCGCGCCGACGATGCAGCAGACCTTGTCCTTGTATTCGCCCGTGAGGTTGCTCGCCACCTCGACGTAGGCGCCCTTGTTGCGCTTCTCGATCAGGTAGATGTTGGGGTCGCCGTCGGCAATGGCCTGGATCTCGCCCTTCTTCACCGCGATGTCGAACAGGTCGGCCGGGTACTGGCGCCAGGTGACGTCCTTGTCCGCATCGATGCCGTTCTTCGTGAGCAGGATCGAGAAGAAGTTCTTGCCCGGGCTGGTGATGTCCGACACGCCGATGCTCTTGCCCTTCAGGCTGGCGATGTCGGTCACGCCCGCGCTCTTCGCGCCCACGAGCCGCACGCAGCCGCCGTGCGAGCTGCCGACGATCTTCACGTCGAAGCCCGACTCCAGCGGCTTGAGCCAGCGGTGGATCATGCCCACGGCCGCGTCGGCCTTGGCGGTGGCCAGCGACTCCAGCAACTGGTCGGTGGAGCCGGTGTAGTTGATGAGGTCGACCTGCAGGCCGTTGCGCTCGAAGTAGCCGCGCTCCTGCGCCACCACCACGGGCGACAGGCAGAACGCGGCGGCGTTCCAGGCGAAGGTGAGCTTGCGCGCCTGCTGCGAGAAGGCCTGCGAGGCGATCAGCCCGCCCGAGGCGACCACGGCGGCGGCACCGCCTGCGCGCAGCACGCTGCGTCGTGAAAGGCGCGCGCTCACAGCAGCAGCTCGGGTTCGGCTTCGACCAGGCCTTCGTACAGGCTGTCGAAGGAATGGATGGCGCCCTCGGGCCCGCCGATCTGCGCGTGCGTGTGGCGCGCGGTGTCTTCGTCGATGGGCTGCGGCTTGCCGGCGGCTTCGGCCAGCAGCTGCGTGTGGCAGGCGTTGTCCAGCGCGATGTACCACCACGCGGCGGCCTCCACCGTGGGGCCGGCCGTCAGGATGCCGTGGTTCTTCAGGATGGCGCCTTTCTTGTCGCCCAGCGCCTGCGCGATGCGCTCGCCCTCGCTGGTGTCGACCACCATGCCGGTGAAGTCGTCGAACAGCGCCACGTCGTCGTGGAACACGCAGGCGTCCTGCGTGAGGGTGTCGAGCTTGCGGCCCAGCGTGGACCAGGCCTTGCCGTAGGTCGAGTGGGTGTGGGCCGCGGCAATGATCTTGGGGTTGTGCTCGTGGATGGCCGCGTGGATGGCGAAGGCGGCCTTGTTGAGCGGGCGGTCGCCGATGACGGTCTCGCCTTTCGCGTTGACGAGCAGCAGGTCGGAGACCTTGATGCGCGAAAAATGAATGCCCAGCGGGTTGACCCAGAAGTGGTCGGTCAGCTCGGGGTCGCGCGCGGTGATGTGGCCGGCCAGGCCTTGCGCGAAGCCGAAGCGGGCGAACAGGCGGAAGGCGCCCGCGAGGCGCTCCTGCCGGTGGCGGCGCTCGGCCTGCACGGTGGGGCGCGGGGGGACGGGGTCGAACCAGTATTTCTGCTGCGGGTTCGGGTTGAGTTTCAGCGACGCGTGGCGGTCGATGGAAAGGACGGCACTCATGGGGATTCCTCGTATCGGGTCTTCGATTTCGGTTTCGGTTTTGCTCCTTCCCCTTCCGGGGGAAGGCTGGGATGGGGGCACGACGGCTTCAAACGCTGTGACAGTGCCAAAGGCTGCGAGCCCCCACCCCTGCCCTCCCCCGCAAGGGGAGGGAGAAAGACAAAGACCGGTCAGGCGGCCTTGCGAATGGAAGCAGCGCGCTGCGCCACGAACTCGCGCGTGCGCGGAATCAGCTCGCGCCCATAGTCCAGCGCGTCCTCCAGCGGATCGAACCCACGAATCAGGAAGGTCGTCACGCCCAGGTCGTAGTAGTCGAGCAGCGCATCCGCCACCTGCTCGGGCGTGCCCACCAGCGCGGTGCTGTTCGAGCGCCCGCCGATCTCTTGCGCGACCGCCGTCCACAGCCGCTTGTCCAAGCGCGGGCCCTTGTCGGCCGCGGCCAGCAGGCGCCTGGCGCCTTCGCTCTGCTGCGGCCCGCCGCGGTTGTAGCCCTGCACCACGCGCAGGCGCTTGGTCTCGGCCAGGATGTTTTCGGCGCGCGCCCATGCGGCCTCTTCGGTGTCAGCCACGATCGGGCGGAACGACACCGAGAAGCGCACGCTGCGGCCATGCTTCGCAGCCTCGGCCCGCACGCGCGTGGTCAGCTCGCGCGCCTGGTCGAGCGACTCGCCCCACAGCGCGTACACGTCGGCGTACTTGCCCGCGACCGGGATCGCGGCTTCCGACGCACCGCCGAAATACACCGGCACATGCGGCTTGCCGTTGCGCGTCTGCAGCGGCTTCACCTCGGAGAACGCATTCTCGAAGCGGTAGTGCGCGCCTTCATGGTCGAACGGCTTCTCGGCCGTCCACACCTTGTGCAGCACCTCGAGGTATTCGTCGGTGCGGGCATAGCGCTGGTCGTGGTCGAGCCAGTCGCCGTCGCGGCGCTGCTCTTCGTCGGAACCGCCCGAGATGTAGTGCACGCCGAGCCGGCCGCCGCTGAACTGGTCGAGCGAGGCGAACTGGCGCGCCGCGAGCGTGGGCGCCACGAAGCCGGGGCGGTGCGCCAGCATGAAGTGGATGCGCTCGGTCACCGAGGCGGCATAGGCCACCGTGAGCGTGGCGTCGGGGCTGGTCGAATGGTGGGGCACCAGCACGCGGTCGAAGCCGGCCTGCTCGTGGGCCTGCGCGAAGGCGCGCACATAGTCGCGGTCGAGCGACGGGCCCTTGGCCGCGTGGATTTCCGAGACCTTCTGGCCCTGGATCATGCCGATGAATTCGACGCCGTCTTGCTGTGGCTGGCTCATGGTGTTTTCCTTTTTCGAGTGGAAGGCGGGATCAGGCGGCGGGCAAACGCAGGAGGCTCTCGAAGCTGCGGTCCCACAGGGGCTTCACATCGGCGGGCCCGTCGAGCACGCCGATCTTCAGAAAGGTGTCGGCCACGTCCTGGTGGCTGCGCACCACCGCGTCGCTGACGGGGCCCAGGCTGTAGTCGCCGCTGCGGCCGTTGAACAGCTCCACGATGTCGCCGATGGGCACGCGCGTTTCGGCCGACTGCGCGCGCGCATAGGCCAGGAAGTTGCCGTTGATCCATGCGAAGGCGCGCTGCAGGCGCTGCAGCAGGTCGCCCAGCGCCGCGCGGCGCAATGCGTCGTCGAGCGCGCGCGGGTTGGCGTAGATGGGGAAGTTGCCCGACAGGTACCCCACGCCGGTCTTGATGGTGCGCGCGCCGTACTGCGTGCGTGCCAGCTGGCCGTTGTAGCCGTAGATGGCCCAGGCATCGAGGTCGCCGCGCGCGAAGGCCGAGAGGCCGTCGGACGGTGTCAGGCTCACGGCCTGGATGTCGCTGAACGACAGGCCCGCCTCGGCCAGCTGCTTGGCCAGGTAGTAGTGCGAGGTGGTGGCGCGCACGTAGCCCACGCGCTTGCCCTTGAAGTCGGCGATGGTGCGGATGGGCGCGTCCTTGCGCGCGAGCGTGGCCTGGTTGTTCAGGTCTTCGTGCGTCACGGCCACCAGCCGCACGCTGGACTTCTGCCGCGCCGCGAACACCGGCGGAATCTCGCTGCCCGAGCCCAGGTCGAGCGCGTCGCCGTTGATGGCCTCGATGTGCAGCACGCCGTTGTTGAGTTCGCGCCAGTCGATCTTGTAGGGCGTGTTCGCCTGCCCCGAGGCCGTGAGCAGCGGCCGCCAGAGCCCTTTGTAGGTGCCCACGCGCAGCGTGACACCCGACAGGTCGCGGGCAGGCGTGGCGGCCCGTGACCAACCGGCGGCCCCGGTGGCTGCGAGTGCGGCGGCCGCTTGCAGCAGGCGGCGGCGGTCCAGGGAGACATCTGGGTTCATGGGGCGAACCGTACCGAGCCAGGGCCCGGAAGCGAACTCAGAAAAACGAGTTTGCATATGCAGGATGCGTCGTTTTCCGGCCCCGAGCGGGCCGCTACCGTGCGGGAACCATGAGTGCACTCCCCTTGCGCCGCGCGCCGGCCACTACCGAAGCCCCCTCTTCCGCCAAGGTGGACGACACCGCGCTGGCCCGCCTCACGGCCCAGTTCACCGCCACTGCGGCCGACCACGACCGCAGCGGCGCCTTTCCCCGCGAAAACTTCGCGGCGCTGCAGGCGCACGGGCTCATCGGCCTGGTGGCGCCCGCCGAGCACGGCGGCGGCGGCGCCACGCTGGCCACGGCGCGGCGCGTGATCGCGGCGGTGGCGCGCGGCGAGCCTGCCACCGCGCTGATTCTCACGATGACCTACCTGCAGCACCACGCACTGACGCGCACCGACAGCCGCTGGCCGGCACATTTGCGCGAGCGCGTGACGCGCGACGCCGTGGAGCGCGGCGCACTGATCAACGCGCTGCGCGTGGAGCCCGCGCTGGGCTCGCCCGCGCGCGGCGGCCTGCCGGCCACCGTGGCACACCGCGACGGCGAGGGCTGGAAGATCGACGGCCACAAGCTCTACACCACCGGCATCGAGGGCCTGAGCTGGCTGTCGGTATGGGCCCGCACGGATGAGGCGGTGCCGCGCACCGGCGTGTTCCTGGTGCCGCGCGACGCCCCCGGCGTGCGCGTGATCGCCAGTTGGGACCACCTGGGCCTGCGCGCCTCGGGCAGCCACGAGGTGGTGTTCGAAAACGTCGCCATCGGCCTCGAGCATGCGGTCGACCTGCGCGCGCCGGCCGACTGGGCGCCCGACGCGGGCAGCCAGACCGACATCGACGCCCACGCCACGCAGCAGGCGTGGATGACGGTGCTGCTGTGCAGCCTCTACGACGCCGTGGCCGCGTCCGCGCGCGACTGGCTGGTGGGCTTCCTGAACCAGCGCGCGCCGGGCAGCCTGGGCGCGCCGCTGGCGAGCCTGCCGCGCGTGCAGGAGCATGTGGGCGAGATCGAGGCGCTGCTGCGCACCAACCGCGTGCTGATCGACGATGCGACCGCTGCGGTCGACAGCGGCCGCGCACAGGCTTCCGCCGACAGCGGGCTGCTCAAGTACACCGTCACCGGCAATGCCGTGCGCGTGGTCGAGCTGGCGCTGCAGCTCAGCGGCAACCACGGCCTGACGCGCCAGAACCCACTGGAGCGGCACTACCGCGACGTGCTGTGCAGCCGCATCCACACGCCGCAGAACGACGCGATCCTGGTGGCGGCGGGCAAGCGTGCGCTGCTGTCTTCGGGAGCCGCCGCATGACCGGTCTGCTGTTCTCCCGAGCGTCTGGCCGCACCTCGCTGAAACAGGGCGCGGCGTGAGCGGGCCGCTGTCGGTCGCGCCGCTGCGCGAATTCGTCGGGGCCTTCGGGCGGCTGCTCGACCGCGCGCCTGACGAGCCTCGCATCCTGGCCGAAGGCGGCGCGCTGCTGCGCACGCTCGTGTCCCGTGACGACTGGCTGCCCGAGGCCTTCGCGCAACCCGACCCCGCGCGCTACCAGCAGTTCTTGCTGCACGCGGACAGCACCGAGCGCTTTTCGGTCGTGAGCTTCGTCTGGGGCCCCGGTCAGGCCACGCCGGTGCACGACCACACGGTGTGGGGGCTGATCGGCATGCTGCGCGGCGCGGAATACAGCCAGGGTTTTGCGCTCGACGGCAACGGGCATGCGCAACCGCACGGCGCGGCGGTGCGGCTCGACGCGGGCGACGTGCAAGCTGTGTCGCCCACCGTCGGCGACCTGCACCGCGTGCACAACGCGCATGACGAGCGCGTGTCGATCAGCATCCACGTGTACGGCGCGAACATCGGCGCCGTGCGGCGGCATACTTACCCGACGGAGGGCGGCCGCAAGCCCTTCGTCTCCGGCTACTCCAACGCGCTGCTGCCCAACCTGTGGGACCGTAGCGCCGAACTCAGAGCTTCCACATCCGCATGACGACTGCCGCCTTTCCCGTTCTCTCGTTCGCCGCGGTTCGCGCGCGCCTCGTCGCACGCGACGAAACCGCCCTGCTCGACGTGCGCGAGGAAGACCCGTTCGCGCAGGAGCACCCGCTGTGGGCCGCGAACCTGCCGCTGTCGCGCATCGAGATCGAGGCTTGGCGGCGCATTCCGCGGCGCGACACGCTGATCGTTCTCTATGGTGAGCACGGCGGCGCCGATCTCGCGCCGCTGGCGGCGAAGACGCTCGCCGCGCTGGGCTACACCCGCGTGCACCTGCTCGAGGGCGGCCTTGAAGGCTGGCGTCAGGCGGGAGGCGAGCTGTTCCGCGACGTGAACGTGCCGAGCAAGTCGTTCGGCGAACTGGTCGAGCACGAGCGGCACACGCCTTCGCTCTCCGCGCCCGAGGTGAAGGCGCTGGTCGACGGCAAGGCCGATGTGGTGGTGCTCGATGCGCGCCGCTTCGACGAATACCAGACGATGAGCATTCCGTCGGCCACCAGCGTGCCCGGCGCCGAACTGGTGCTGCGGGTGCGCGAGCTGGCGCCCGATCCGGCCACGCAGGTGATCGTCAATTGCGCGGGCCGCACGCGCAGCATCATCGGCACGCAGTCGCTGGTGAACGCGGGCATTCCGAACCCGGTGGCCGCGCTGCGCAACGGCACCATCGGCTGGAAGCTGGCGGGGCAGGTGCTGGACCACGGGGCCGCACGCCAGGCACCCGCCGCGGTGTCCGACGCACACCGCGCGCAGGCGCAGGCCGATGCGCGCCGCGTGGCCGACCTGGCCGGCGTGCGGCGCATCGCGCTCGATGCGCTGCAGACGCTCGAAGCCCCCGGGCGCACCGTGTACCGCTTCGACGTGCGCACCCCAGAGGAATACGCGGCGGGCCACCTGCCCGGCTTTGCCAGCGCGCCCGGCGGGCAGCTGGTGCAGGAGACCGACCACCAGGTGCCGGTGCGCGGCGCACGCATCGTGCTGGCCGACGACGACGGCGTGCGCGCGTCGATGAGCGCGTCGTGGCTCGCGCAGATGGGCTGGGAGGTGTATGTCCCGGACGCGGTTCCGACTGCGGCTGATTTCACCGAGACCGCGGCGCCTGCCGCGGCGCATCCGCCGGTCGCTGCGGTGTTCGACAACATCACGCCCGTGGAACTTGCCGCGCTGCTGAAGCAACGGGGCACGGCGCTGATCGACGTGACCACCAGCGCCAACTACGTGAAGCGGCACATTCCGGGCGCCTGGTATGCGATTCGCGCGCAGCTTGCGGGCGCGATCGATGCGCTCATCCCGCCTTCACCGCGCTATGTGCTGACCTGCGGCAGCAGCCTGCTCGCACGCTATGCCGCCGCGGACCTGCGTGCGTTGCTCGATGCGCGCGGCAAGACCGATGCGCAGGTGCTGGTGCTCACCGGCGGCAACACGGCATGGTTCGCCGCAGGCCTCGAGGCAGAGACCGGCGAGACGCGTCTTGCCACGCCGCGCACCGACCGCTACCGCCGGCCCTACGAAGGCACGGATGCGCCCGCCGAAGCGATGCAGGCTTACCTGGACTGGGAGTACGGCCTGGTCGCACAACTCGGGCGCGACGGCACGCATCATTTCAACGTCGTCTGACGCACAGGCAACGCGAGCGAAAGCGGCTTGAAAGGATGACAACAGGACGGTGACACTGTTGCGCCCGGGTAAAGGGGGACGGGGCCGTCATCCGGCGAAGCGGCGGGACGTTGGTTGTGCATACCGACAACAACTCCCAGGACCTTCGCCATGAGATTCCCTGTTCTTGCCCTGTCTGCCGCCGCGCTGGCAGCCGCCCTGACCGGCTGCGTGGTGGCACCGGCTCAACCCGTCTACGCCGCACCTCCGGGCGTTGCCTACGTTGCGCCTACTTATGTATCGCCCGGCATCGGGTTCGCGTGGGCCTACCACCCGCGCTATGGCTGGGGCTGGCACCACCCGCAATACGGCTGGCACCGCGGGTGGAGGTGATCGATCGAACTGTGGCGCATGACGCCGCAGTTCATACGCATCAGCTCGGCTCGGCGCTCTTGAACAGCGCCGCCACCTTGCGCTTGCTCTTGATGTTGCTGGACACGCCGCGTGCAGGACCGGCCTTTGCGGAGGCTTCCCACGCCGGGGTGGCGTCGGGCGCGCCGGGTTCGTAAGGCTTGTCGAAGAACGGATCGCGCGACGCGGACGGCGCGCGGTGCGGGCGTCCGCCGCCGCGTCGGGCGTCGCCGCCGACGCCGCTCGGGGCCGGACTGCGTTCGCGCGGCTGGTCGAGCACGTCGCGCGCATCGCCGGCTTCGCCTTCTTCGCGCCAGTGGCGGCGTCCGTCGTTGATGCGGCCGCGCGGGCGGTCTTCCTCGAACTCGACGGGTTCGAGCTCGATCTTCTTCTTGATCAGCTTCTCGATGTCCGCCACCAGGCGCGCGTCGTTGCCGCCGCTGGCAAAGCTCACGGCCAAGCCCGACGCGCCGGCACGGCCCGTGCGGCCGATGCGGTGCACGTAGTCTTCGGCGTTGAACGGAATGTCGAAGTTGAAGACGGCGGGCACGTCCTTGATGTCGAGGCCGCGGGCCGCGACGTCGGTGCACACCAGCAGGTCGACTTCACCGGCCTTGAACGAGGCGAGCGCCTTCAGGCGTTCGTCCTGGCTCTTGTCGCCGTGCAGCGCGGTGGTGCGGTGGCCGTCGCGTTCGAGCGAACGTGCCAGGCGCGCGCAACCGAGCTTGCTGTTGACGAACACGAAGGCCTGCGTGATGCCGCGTTGCTTCACGATCTGCGTGAGCGCGCGGCGCTTGTCGTCGTCGCTCACGCTGAAGAAACGCTGCTCGACGGTGGAGGCCGTTTCGTTCGGCCGCGCCACTTCGATCGTCACGGGGTTCTGCAGGTAGCTGCCGGCCAGGCGCTTGATTTCGGGCGAGAACGTGGCCGAGAACAGCAACGTGGTGCGCTGCTTGGGCAGGTAGCTCAGGATGCGCTGAAGGTCGGGCAGGAAGCCGATGTCCAGCATGCGGTCGGCTTCGTCGAGCACCACGTACTCGACCTGGTTGAGCACCGCGTTCTTGGCTTCGATGTGATCGAGCAGCCGACCCGGCGTGGCGACCAGCACTTCGACGCCCTTCTTGAGTTCCAGCGTCTGCGGTTTCATGTCGATGCCGCCGAACACGACCGTGCTGCGCAGGTTGGTGTACTTGGCGTACAGCTTGACCTGCTGCGCGACCTGGTCGGCGAGTTCACGCGTGGGCAACAGCACGAGGGCCCGGACCGGATGCCGCGCGGGCGAGGTCGAGGCGTTTTCGTGCTTGAGCATGCGCTGGAGCAACGGGAGCGAGAACGCGGCCGTCTTGCCGGTACCGGTCTGGGCGGCGCCCATCACATCCTGGCCCGAAAGCACGACCGGAATGGCCTGCTCCTGGATGGGTGTCATGGTCTCGTAGCCCATTTCGGCTACGGCGCGTGCCAGCGGTTCCGCCAGCATCAGATTGGAGAAGGAGCTTGTCATTAAGCCTTCTATTGTCGCACTGCCGCAAAAAACGGCAGTGACGGCGGCATGACAACGCCCGTGCCGGCGAAATTGCTACTTATTCAATAGCAACAAAGTGAGCATTCATGCCCGTTTCAAGCGCATGCAACTCAAAGGCTGCGTGCATTGAACGTGTCGCACGCCTTGATGTCGCCACCTTGGTAGCCCGCGCCGAACCACCGTTGGCGCTGCGCGCTGGTGCCGTGGGTGAAGCTGTCGGGCACCACCGCGCGGCCCGCGGAACGCTGCAATGCGTCGTCGCCGATCTTCTGCGCGGCGTTCATCGCGGCCTCGATGTCGCCCGGGTCGAGCCACTTCTTCGATTCCTGCGAATGGTGGGCCCACACGCCCGCGAAACAGTCGGCCTGCAGCTCGACGCGCACGCTCATCGCATTGTTCTGCGTCTGGCTCAGGCGGCTGCGCATGCCGTCGACCTTGGCGGTGACGCCGAGTTCGTCCTGCACATGGTGGCCGACCTCGTGCGCAATGACGTAGGCCTGCGCGAACTCGCCCGGCGCGCCAAGCTGGTTCTTCAGCGTGTCGTAGAAAGCCAGGTCGATGTAGACCTTCTGGTCGCCCGGGCAGTAGAACGGCCCCATGGCCGATTGCCCGGTGCCGCAGGCGGTGGGCGTGGCGTTGCGGAACAGCACGAGGCGCGGCGCGTGGTACGTGCCGCCGTTGTTCTTGAAGATGTCCGTCCACACCACTTCGGTGTTCTTGAGCACCGTGGAGACGAAGGCCGCCTCGCGGTCGCCGGAGGGCGGCTTGGGCGCCGGGCCCTGCTGAGGCTGCTGCTGCACCTGGGCGGGGCCACCGCCGCCGCTCAACATGCTCAGCACGGTGAGCGGGTTGATGCCGAACACCCAGCCCGCGATCAGCGCGACCGCGATGGTGCCGATGCCGATGCTGCGCCCGCCGAAGAAGCTGCCGCCACCGCCACCGCCGCCGCCCTCGCCGCGACGGTCTTCGACGTTGTCCGATTGATCATTGCCTTCCCATCTCATCGCGCTCTCCTTGCCGGCTTATTTCGGGGGGGTTCTGGCGTGTTTGCCGGCGTTCGCAGGATGGTACTTGGCGCCGCGCCCCGCGGGGTAACCGGGCGTCAGCGGCCGGCCCGGGGTTGCGTCAGGCTTTCGGCAATGTGACGCCGCGCTGGCCCTGGTACTTGCCGCCGCGGTCCTTGTAGCTGGTCTCGCAGACCTCGTCGCTCTCGAAGAACAGCACCTGCGCGCACCCCTCGCCGGCGTAGATCTTGGCGGGCAGCGGCGTGGTGTTGCTGAACTCCAGCGTCACGTAGCCTTCCCATTCGGGCTCGAAGGGCGTCACGTTGACGATGATGCCGCAGCGCGCATAGGTGCTCTTGCCCAGGCAGATGGTCAGCACGTTGCGCGGAATGCGGAAGTACTCCACGGTGCGCGCCAGCGCGAAGCTGTTCGGCGGAATGATGCAGTAGTCGCCGTGCATGTCGACGAAGCTCTTCTCGTCGAAGTTCTTCGGGTCGACCACCGTGCTGTGGATGTTGGTGAACACCTTGAATTCAGGCGCGCACCGGATGTCGTAGCCGTAGCTCGAGGTGCCGTAGCTGATGATCTTGTGGCCGGCGGCCTCGCGCACCTGGCCGGGCTCGAAGGGCTCGATCATGCCGGTCTGCTCGGCCATGCGCCGGATCCATTTGTCGCTCTTGATGCTCATATGCGCTCGCTGCTGCTGCGGGGGAATCGGGGCCGAATTGTGGCATGGGCGCCCTGCGCGCCTTCCCCCGGCGCCCTTCAACCCGCCTGCGAGATCACCGTGCGTTCCACCAGCCGGTCGTCGCCCAGCACGATCATGGCGAAGAGCATTTCTTCCAGCGTGTTCGCCAGCTTCGTCTTGCGCGCCAGCAGCGGCGTGGCGCCCGGATTCAGCACCAGGAAGTCGGCCTCGCAGCCCGGCTGCAGGTTGCCGACCACGCCGTCGAGCCCCAGCGCGCGCGCCGCGCCGCCGGTGTGGCGCCACCAGAGTTCCGAGGGCGCGATGCTCAGGCCGGTCTTGGTCTGCCCTTCGCGGCCGACGTAGTAGGCGGCCATCATGGTGTGGAACGGGCTGAAGCTGGTGCCGCCGCCCACGTCGCTGGCCAGACCGTACGGGTAGCCCACACGGTCGGCCGCGCCGAAGTCGAAGAAGCCGCTGCCCAGGAACAGGTTGCTGGTCGGGCTGACGGCTGCCGCCGTCCGGGTGTCGCGCAGCAGGGCGCGGTCGGTGTCGTCCAGGTAGATGCAATGGGCGTACACCGCGCGCTCGCGCATCAGGCCGAAGCCGGCGTACACGTCCAGGTAGGAGCGCGACTGCGGATACAGCTCGCGCACCCACGCCACCTCGTCGCGGTTTTCCGCCACGTGCGACTGGATCCAGGTGTCGGCGTACCTGGCGGCCAGCTCGCCCGCGCCGCGCATCTGCGCGTCCGTGCTCGCGGGCGCGAAGCGCGGCGTGATGGCATAGCCCAGCCGGTCGACGTTGTGCCATTTGCGGATCAGCGCCTCGGTGTCGAGCAGGCTCTGCTCGGTCTGGTCGCGCACGCCGTCGGGCGAGTTGCGGTCCTGCAGCACCTTGCCGGTGATCATGCGCAGGCCGCGGCGCTGCGCGCCCTCGAAGAAGGCGTCGACCGAGGCCACGTGCGAGGTCGCAAAGGTCAGCGAGGTGGTCACGCCGTTGCGCAGCAGCTCGTCGAAGAACACGTCGGCCACTTCGTTCGAATGCGCGGGGTCGGCGAACCTGGCTTCAGCGGGAAAGGTGTAGTTTTCGAGCCAGGGCAGCAGCCCCGGCGAGGGCGAGCCGATGATGTCGGTCTGCGGAAAGTGGATGTGCATGTCCACGAAGCCCGGTGCGAGGATGCGCCCGGGCAGGTGGGTCGTTTCGGCGTCGGTGTGGCGCGGCGCGACAGCGGCGTGGCTGCCGGCATCGAGCACGCGATGGCGGCCGGTGCTGTCGGGGGCGACCACCAGCAGGCCGTCTTCATCGAAAACGGGCTGGCCGGCGGCGTCGAATCGCAGGAGGGAGGCGCGGTAGGCTTTTTTCATCTTGGATGCGCAGGGTAATGCAGCCCCGACGCACCGCAATTTCCATGCGCATATGAGTGCTATATGCCCAAGGCACTCGCGGCGGCGGCGAGCGAGCGGGCCGCAAGCCGACCCCCACCGCCTCCGCGCGCCTCAGCCGCCGTGCAGCTGCGCAATCTCGTGCATCACGCGCGGCAGGTCGGCCACGCTGTCGATGACGAAATGTGCTCCGGCAGCGCGCAGCCGGCGCTCCGCCACCTGGCGGCGTTCTGCCACTTCCTCGGGCGCGAGCCGGCCGAGCGCTTCCTCGGTCAGGCCGACCTCGTTGCCCGACAGCGTCAGCCCCACGCACCACATGCCCGCATTGCGGCCTTCCTCGATGCCGGGCGTGGTGTCGTCGACCTTGACGCAGGCCCGCACGTCGCTCACCTGCAGCGCCAGCACATTGGCCAGCGCCATGTAGGGCCCGGGGCGGCCGCCGGCGGCAAGCTCGTCGCCCGCCACCACATGGTCGGGCACGATGCCGGCCTGGGCGGCCAGCGGCAGCAGCACGTCGAGCACCTGGCGCGGGTAGCCCGAGCACGAGCCGATCTTCAGGCCCTGCGCGCGCAGCCACGCCAGCGTGTCGACGGCGCCGGGAATGGGCTTCGAATAGGCGCCCACCTTTTCGATCTGCATGGGCATGAAGCGCTCGTACAGCGCATCGATGTCGCCCGCGCCGGGCAGCGCGCCGAAGCGTGCCTGCCACTGGGCGCTGATGGCGGGCTCTTCCAGCAAGGTGCGGATGTGGTCCCGCTTGGACAGCCCCATGGGCCCGCGCGCCTGGGCCAGGCTGATCTCGATGCCGAAGCTCGCGAACGATTCCACGAAGATCTGCGTGGGGGCCAGCGAACCGAAGTCCACCAGGGTGCCGGCCCAGTCGAAGATGACGGCCTGGAGCCGGTGCGATGGCAGGGGGGTGTGGGTCGAAGATGTGTTCATGGTGTCAGTGCAGGAGGTGTGGAGGTTGAGAGTTCAGGCCGCGGCAATGAAGTTGCGCCCGCGTGCCCCGGCCAGGGCCTGCGCGATGCGGTCGCTCCAGTCCGCTTCGGCAATGCCGTAGCTCGCGGGATCGACGCTCACGCCCAGGCCTTCGAGAAACGCGGAAAGAGAAGCGACGGCGGCGTCGATGTGGCCGACATCGAACACCGACAGCAGCAGCGCGTCAAGCACCGGGTCGCGCCCCGCCGCCAGCTTCATGATGCGAGGCAGGCTGAACGAGCAGGCAATGCCGTGCGGCGTGCCGTGCTGCAGCGTGATGTCGTAGGACAGCGAATGTGCGAGCGCAGTGCGTGTGTTCGAGAAGGCCAGCCCGGCCTGCAGTGCCGCGGTGGCCATGCGCTCGCGCAGTTCGGCCCGGCCAGGTTGCGCCAGCAATTGCGGCAACGTCGCCACGATGCTGCGCGCCGCGCTGACCGCCAGGCTGGCCGACACCGGATTGCGGTGCACGTTCCACAGCGATTCGAGCGCGTGCGACAGCGCATCGAGCCCGCTGGCCAGGGTGGCCGCTCGCGGCAGGCTCAGCATCAGGTCGGCATCGACGATGGCCGCCTGCGGCCACGTCCACGGCAGGTGGAGCGACAGCTTGCGTGCGCGCGCCTGGTCCCACACGGTGGCCCACGGCGTCACCTCGCTGCCGGTGCCGGCCGTGGTCGGAACGGCCAGCAGTTGGCGATGGCGCCCACCCGGTGCGGGCTGGGCGCCCTCCATGAGGGCCAGCAGTTCGTCGAACCGGCCGGCGGCCGTGCGCGTGAGCATGACCTTCGCACAGTCGATCACGCTGCCGCCGCCGAGCGCTACGACGCAGTCGACGTCCGCGTGGTCGCGCCACAGGCGCTCGTACATCGGGCCCAGCCATGCGACGTCGGGGTTGGGGAGCACGTCGGTCTCGACGGCGGCGAGCCGCTCGCCCAGCAAGCCGCGGATGCGATCGACCAGCCCGAGCGCGATCGCCTCGGGAAACGCGACGAGGATCGCGCGGCGCCGGCCCAGCAGCCGGGGCAGTGCCTCCAGCGAGCCGCAGCCGGCATGCACGTCGACGGGGTTGAAGTAAGTCCACATGGTTCGCTCAATGCCGCCCGTTGCGCTGGATGCGATGGCGCAGCTGGCTCGACAGCGTGTCCGCCACGATCACCATCACGGTGATGACGATGATGCAGGTGGCCGTCTCGGGATAGCGGAACAGCTTCAGGCTGCTCACCAGCTCGAAGCCGAGCCCGCCCGCGCCCACCATGCCCAGCACGGTCGCGGAGCGCAGGTTCACCTCGAAGCGGTAGAGCACCACCGCGATCCACGCCGTCACCACCTGCGGGAGCACGCCGAAAACGATGACCTGCAGCGGCCGTGCACCGGTCGCGCGCAGGGCTTCGAGCGGGCCCTGGTCGATTTCCTCGATGGCATCGGCGAAGAACTTGCCCAGCATGCCCGCGCCGTGCAATGCCAGCGCCAGCACGCCGGGGAACGGCCCCAGGCCGACGGCCGACACGAACACCAGCGCCAGGATCAGCTCGTTGATGCTGCGCACCACGTTCAATGCCTGCCGCGTGCTCTGGTACACCCAGCGGTTGCTCTGAAGGTTGCGCGCCGCCAGAAACGACAGCGGAATGGCCGGCAGCACCGCCAGCAGCGTGCCCCACATGGCGATCTGCACCGTCTCGAGCGCGGGCGCCACCAGCCGGCCCAGGATGTGCGTGTCGGGCGGCAGCGTGCGGCCCAGAAAGTCGAGGATCTGCGGCAGGCCGCCCGCGAGCTCCGACCAGCTCAGCTGCGCGCCTTCGGCGCTCCATTGCAGCGCCCAGGCCACGACGCACAGCCAGACCAGCAGGTTGAACCAGCTTCGGCGGCCTTCGGGCAGCGGGCCGGTCCAGGCGTAGGAGGCAGAGGGATTGGAGGGATTCTTCATGGTCAACCTTGGGTGCCTGCCACCAGGGGCATCGGCAGTGCAGCCGGGGCGGCCGCGTCTTTCCTGTCGAGCGCGGGCTGCGGCATGTAGATGCGGTCGATGTCGTCGGTGCCCATGGCCTGCGGCGCGCCGTCGAACACCACGCGGCCTTGCGCCAGCCCGACGATGCGGTCGGCGAACTCGCGCGCGTAGTCGACCTGGTGCAGGTTGCACAGCACGGTGATCCCCAGCTCGCGCGAGGCATCGTGCAGGTACTGCAGCACCTTGCGCGAGGTCTGCGGATCGAGGCTCGCCACCGGCTCGTCCGCAAGGATCACCCGTGGCCGCTGCGCCAGCGCGCGCGCAATGCCCACGCGCTGCATCTGGCCGCCCGACAGCGAATCGGTGCGCTCGTGCGCCTTGTGCGACAGGCCCACGCGGGCCAGGCATTCGTGCGCCAGCGCGATGTCTTCGCGGCTGAAGAAGTGCAAGACCGACGCCAGCGTCGACACCGCGCCCAGGCGGCCGGTCAGCACGTTCTTCAACGCGCTCAGGCGCGGCACCACGTTGTGGTGCTGGAAGATCATGGCCACGTGCTGGCGCAGCGCGCGCGTGTCGGAGCACCCCACCGCGTCCATGCCGGCCACGTTCAGCTCTCCGCCGTCGGCCACGGCCAGGCGGTTCACACAGCGCAGCAGGGTCGACTTGCCGGCACCCGATTCGCCGAGCACCACCACGAATTCGCCCGGCGCCGCCTCCATGTCCACGCCGCGCAGCACGGCGTTGTCGCCATACCGCTTGGTGAGTTGCCGGATGCGGATCACTTCATGCTCCGCAGGTCGAGCTTGAGCGCCTTGGCGGTGTCGCGGACCACGTCGTAGGCCGCGTCGTTGGTGGGCGCAAAGCCGTTCAGCACGCCCTGGTCGCCCCACGGCAGGTCCTTGACGTTGGCCAGGGCCTTGGCGATCTTCGCCTTCAGCGCGGGGTCGAGGTCCTTGCGCCAGACCATCGGCGACTCGGGAATCGGGTTCGACGACCACACGATTTCCAGCTCGTCGGCCTTCACCTGGCCCTTGGCGATGGCGCTTGCAAGAATGCGGTCGGCCACGGCCGCGGCATCGACCTTCTTGTTGGCCACGGCCAGGATGCTGGCATCGTGCGAGCCCGAGAAGATCACGCGGCTGAAGAAGGTCTCGGGGTCGTAGCCGGCCTGCAGCAGGCCCGCCTTGGGGAACAGGTGGCCCGAGGCCGAGGTCGGGTCGACGAAGGCGAAGGTGCGGCCCTTCAGGTCGGCGGTCTTGGCCAGGCCGCTGTCCTTGCGCGCGATGATCACGCTCTTGTACGCGCTCTGGCCGGTCTTCTTGGTGACGGCGACCGCGAAGGCCTCCACGCCCGCGACCTGGTTGGCCAGCACATAGGAGAACGGGCCGAGGTAGGCCACGTCGAGCTTTTTGGAGCGCAGGGCCTCGATGACGCCGTTGTAGTCCGTGGCGACGAAGGGCTTGACCGGCATGCCCAGCTGCTGCTGCAGGCTGTCGAGCACCAGGCGGCTGCTTTCGATCATGGCCTGCGAGTCCTCGGCGGGGATCAGGCCGATGGTGAGGGGTGGCGCGGCCAGCGCGGGCATGGCGGCGGCCCCGACCGCGGCAAGGGTCAGGGCAATCAGGCTTCGGCGCAGGCAAAAAGGAGAAGTCATGGCGTTGTCCGTCGGGTGGAGGTGTGAGGGGGGCTTGAAGAACTACCGCAAGGCTAAGAACGCCATGTGACAGCCGCATATCAAAACGATCACGGATTTGTCACATGTCAATTCACACAATCTATGGATGTCAGCAGCCAGACTCCGCGCCTTCCTTGCCGTTGCGCAGCACAACAGCTTCAGCGCCGCAGCGCGCGCCGTGGGCTTGAGCCAGCCCACGCTCACCACCCAGGTCCAGGCGCTGGAGCGGCAACACAACGTGGTGCTGTTCCATCGGCAGGGCCACCGCATCGAACTCACCAGCGTGGGCGAGCGGCTGCTGCCCATCGCAAGGCAGATCGCGGCGCTGGAACTCGATTCGTACAACCTGCTGCACGACAGCGGCGACCTGCAGTCCGGCGAACTGCGGCTCGGCGCCGTCGGCCCCTTTCATGTCATCGAGATGGTCGACGCCTACCGCAAGCGCTACCCGCGGCTCGACGTGTCCATTCGCATGGGCAATTCGTCCGCGGTGTTCAAGGACCTGGAAACGTACGCGGTCGACATCGGCGTGCTGGCGCGCTTTCACGAGGCGCCGGGCTTCAGCGCCACGCCCTATGCGCGGCATGCGCTCATTCTGTTCGTGCACCGCGACCACCCCTTTGCCAACCGCGGCGAGATCCGGTTGGAGGAACTGCATGGCCAACCTCTGCTCCAGCGTGAAAGCGGCTCCAGTACGCGGCGCGCGCTCGACGAGGCGCTGGCACGCGCCGGCGTGCGGCCGAAGGTGGCCATGGAGATCGGCAGCCGCGAAGCCATCCGCGAAGCGGCCGCGCGCGGCATCGGCATCGGCGCCGTGTCGGAAGCCGAGTTCATTCCCGACGAGCGCCTGCGCACCGTGCGCATCGAGGGCGACCCCGCGGTCACGCAAACGTACCTCTACTGCCTGCAGATCCGGCGCGAGAGCCGCGTGCTGGCCTCGTTCTTCGACGTCGCGCTGCAGTTGCGCAAGGGGGTGTTCGACGCGGCGCCTTGACGTGCCTCGACGCGATGCTTGTTCGACACAGGCATTTCGCGCCGCCCGCGTACGCCGCGTCGCATCGGCCTGGCACTTCGCGTGGCAGGATCACGCAGTCAACCCTTTCGATGCAGCCTCAGGAGCTCGCCCACCATGATCCGCCGCGAACGCATTACCGCCACGCTCGAAGGAGACTTCGTCGTCTTCCTCATCGGCATGCGCATCAACCAGCCCTTGAAGGCACACAAATGGCTGCCCGTGATCGCCGCCATGCCGCGCATGCTCAAGGAACTCGACCGCCAGCCCGAGCGCGGATTTCTGCACGGCGAAATGTGGGTCGGCCGCACGACCTTGATGTTGCAGTACTGGCGCTCCATGGAACAACTGCTGGCGTACGCCAAAGACAAGCAGGCAGAGCACCTGCCCGCCTGGAAGGCGTTCAACAAGGCCGTCGGCACCGACGGCTCGGTGGGCATCTGGCACGAGACCTATGCGATATCGCCCGGCAACTACGAGAACATCTACGTCAACATGCCGCCGTTCGGGCTCGCCCGTGCGGGCACGGTGCAGACCGTGGGCGCGGACCACCACTCGGCGGCCGCGCGGCTGAAGGCCGGGCGCTAGCCCCGGGCGCGTCGCCGGCGCCCGGGCGGCGCAAGGCTTTGCAGGTAGGCGCAGAACATGTCGGCCATGGCGTCGGCATAGGCATCGATCTGCGCGGGCGTGCGCGGGTTCTCCGAGAACTGTTTGCCCACCGCGCCGAGCGTGGCCGTGACCAGTTCGCCGGCCATCGCCCGCATTGCCTGCGAGGCCTGCGGCAGCGCCTCGCGCATGAAAGCCTGCACCGTGCGCTCACCGGACGCCCGAACCTCCAGCGCCTCGGGCGCGTCGCGGTACAGCGGTGCCGCGTCGCTGAGCGCAAGCCGCATCGAGGCCTCGTCGCACTCCGAGCGGACGAAGGCGTGCACCAGCGTGCGCAGGCGCGCGAGCGGCGGGCTGCCCGCATCCTCGAGGATGCCGCCGAGCATGTCGCCCGTCTGGCGCCATTCGTCGCTCTGCAACCGGAACAGGATCGAGGCCTTGTTCGGAAAGTACTGGTAGACCGAGCCCACGCTCACGCCGGCGCGCTCGGCCACGCGCGTGGTGGTGAAGCGGTGCGCGCCCTCCTTCGCCAAAACCTGAAGGGCTGCTTCGAGAATCGCCGCCACCAGGTCGGTCGAGCGGGCCTGCTTGGGCTTTCTTCTCGAGGAGATCGGTGCGCTTCGGCGGTCGGTCATGGGGTACGGCTTTCAACGCGAATAGGAAATGTGAAGGTTCCTTCATATTATTTCCGTATTCATCTACAGAAGGAAATTCACCATGACCACACTGACGACCGCACCGCTCGCGCCCCTGCTGGAGCGCCTGTTCCGGGAAACCGCCGAGGCATCGCCCGCGACGAGCGCCGCGCTTTCCGCGCTCTCGTCCGCCGAGCGCACCCGCCTCATGCACAGCAAGACCGAGTACCTCGACTTCTACGCCCGCCTGAAAGACCTGCCGCTGCCGGTGTCGCGCGAGACCGGCACGCTGCTCTACATGCTGGCGCGCAGCGGCGGCGCGCGCAGCATCGTCGAGTTCGGTACGTCGTTCGGCATCTCCACGCTGCACCTTGCCGCTGCCCTGCGCGACAACGGCGGGGGCCGCCTCGTCACCACCGAGTTCGAGCCCTCCAAGGTAGCGCGCGCCCGCGCCCACCTGAAGGCCGGCGGCCTCGACGACCTGGTGGAAATTCGCGTGGGCGATGCGCTGAAGACGCTCGCCGCCGACCTGCCCGACACCATCGACCTGTTGCTGCTGGACGGCGCCAAGGCGCTCTACCCCGACATCCTGGCGCTGGTGGAAAGCCGCCTGCGCCCGGGCGCGCTGGTCGTCGCCGACAACGCCGACCACAGCCCCGAGTACCTTGCGCGCGTGCGCTCGCCGAAGGGCGGCTACATGTCCACGCCGTTCGGCGGGGACGTGGAAGTGTCGATGCGCATCGCGGCGTGAGTTCTGCAGGGCTTCCTGCACGACGACGATGTGCGTCACAACCGCCCAGGTTGCATACCCATTAAATGGGTATTCTTCAAATTACCTATTTGATAGGTACTTTGACAAATACCCATCACATCGATAACATAAAGGTTACCAACCACATCGGTAACCTCATGCAGCAAGTCCTCTCGGTCCCTTCGCAGCTAGGCTTCATTCTCAAGGCCGCCCGCAAGAAAGCGGGCATCTCCCAGGTGAAGCTGGCCGAGCGGCTCGGCATCAGCCAGAGCCGCATGTCCCACATGGAGCTGAACCCCGGCTCGGTGAGCCTGGAACAACTGCTGGCCCTTTTCGGCGTACTGGACCTCGAGATGCTGGTCGACTCGAAGAACCCGGCGATGTTTTCAGCTTACTCGACCGACGCAGACCGTTTAGGCCCACGGCATGTCGTCAACGAGCCTCCACCTGCTTCGGAGTGGTGAGCGTGGCGCGCACACCGAACATACCGGCGCTCTCCATCTGGGCCAACGGCGAACGTGTCGGCATCTGGCGCATTCCAGAGCGCGGGGCCGACGAGTTGCTCTACGACGACGCCTGGATTGCTTCGCAGGCAGCGCGCCCGCTTTCGCTGTCGTTGCCGCTGGTCGGCGGCTTGACCCACAAGGGCCCGGTCGTGCAGAACTACTTCGACAACCTGCTGCCCGACAGCCAGCCCATTCGCGAGCGCATCGCGAGCCGCTTCAGGACGCGCACGACGCAGCCGTTCGATCTTTTGCAAGCCATCGGCCGCGATTGCGTGGGCGCCATCCAGTTGCTGGGCGAGGACGATGGTCCAGCGCATGCAGAGCACATCGAGGGCGAGCCGATGACCGAGGCCGATGTCGAAAGGCTGCTGCAGCAAACTGTCGATCCGGGCAGGTTCGCAGCGCAAACCGCACCCGAAGACGAACTGCGCATTTCCCTGGCCGGCGCCCAGGAGAAGACGGCGCTGCTTTGGCACGAAGGCCAATGGGTGCGCCCGCACGGTTCCACGCCCACCACGCACATCCTGAAGTTGCCACTGGGCCTGGTCGGTCATCGCAAGGCCGACTTCACCACCTCGGTGGAAAACGAGTGGCTCTGCCTGAACATCCTGCAGGAGTACGGAGTTCCCGTGCCGCTGACGGCCATGCTGCGCTTCGGGTCGCAGAAAGTGCTGGCTGTCGAGCGCTTCGACCGCAGGCTGCACTCATCGGGCAACTGGTGGCTGCGCCTGCCGCAGGAAGACTTCTGCCAGGCCCTGGGCAAGCCGTCGCACCTGAAGTACGAGGCCGACGGCGGACCCGGACTGATCGACCTGGCGGACGTGCTCAGGAGCTCGCTCGACGCCCGGCAAGACCTGGCCACGCTGCTCACCGCGCAGTTGCTTTTCTGGATGCTCGGCGCACCCGACGGCCACGCGAAGAACTTCAGCATCGCCTGGCTGCCGAGGGGCCGCTACCGGCTGACACCCATCTACGACGTGATGTCCATCTGGCCTGTGGAGGGCAGCGGGCCGAACCAGTTTTCCAAGCACGAGGCCAAGCTGGCCATGGCCTTGATAGGCAAGAGCAAGCACTACCCCTTCAAGACCGTCCAGCGGCGCCATTTCAATGCGATGGCGCAGAAGTGCCACTACGGGCCAGATGCCGAAAACCTCATCCAGCGCGTGCTCGCGGCAACGCCGGGCGTGATCGACCGGATCGGCGCGCGCTTGCCGCCGCACTTTCCGACGGCGGTATCGGGCAGGATTCTTGAAGGGCTCGCGCGTTCCGCCAAGGCGCTGGGCGCGATGCCTGCTTTCTAGGCCGCCGAACGCTCAGCGCTTCGCAAGCACCGGCGCAAGGTCAAACCACGAGGTGCCGCTCCAGCGTCTCGCGCGGCAGGTCGGCGGCGGCGCCCGCGAGCGAGCATTCGCCGTGGTCGATGGCCAAGATGTCGTCGGCCACCTGCAACAGGAACTCGAGGTTCTGCTCGACGATGACGAATGCGGCGCCCTCTGCCTTGCGCGCGCGCACCAGCGTGGCCATGCGCTCGATGTTCTCGGGCTGCACGCCCTCGGTCGGCTCGTCGAGCACGCAGAGCGGTGCGCGCAGCCCGAGGGTGCGCGTGAACGACAGCAGCTTGCGCTCGCCCCCGCTGAGCGAGCCGGCGCGCTGGCCCATGCGCTCGGCCAGCCGCGGAAATTCGGCAAGGCCGTCGGCATAGCGTGCAGGGTCTCGCCCGCGCAGGTGCAGCCACAGGTTTTCGCTCACGCTGAGGTCGCCGAAGACCACGTCCTCCTGCGGCGCGTAGGCCATGCCCGCGGCCAGGCGCTGCGGCGGCGGCACGCGCGCCAGGTCGCGTCCGGCAAGCGCGACGCGGCCCTGCTTCAGCGGCAGGAAGCCGGTGAGCGCGCGCATCAGCGTGGTCTTGCCGACGCCATTGCGCCCGAGCACGCCCAGCACGCGGCCAGGGCCGACGGCGCCGCTCAGGCCACGCAGCACCATGGTGTCGCCGTAGCCGCAGACCACGCCGGAGAAGTCGAGCAAGGCCGCGCTCATTTGCGTGCTCCCGCATAGACCGCGCGCACGGCCGGGTCGGACTGGATCTGCGCCAGCGGTCCGCGCGCCAGCAGCTTGCCCTGGTGCAGCACGTACACCTCGCCGCCGATGGAGGCCACCGCGCTGATGTCGTGCTCGATGACCAGCGCGGCCGCGCCCAGGCGCCCGGTCGCCGTCTTGATGGCCTTGATCATGTGGTGCGTCTCGCCGGGCGAGAGACCCGCGCACGGCTCGTCGAGCAGCACCAGGCGCGGCTGCGGCAGCATGGTCATCACGAACTCCAGCGCCTGGCGCTCGCCCTGCGACAGGCTGCCCGCCGGCGCATGCAGTTGCCTGGCCAGCGCGGGGAACAGGTCGAGCAGTTCGCCGCGCAGGGCGCTGTCCCAGGCGAGCGCGCCGCGCTGCAGCGTTGCGGCCGGCCGCAGGCGTCCGGCCCACAACGCGACGTCCAGGTTCTGGCTCACGCTCAGGCCGGGGAACACCGACGGAATCTGCAGCTTGCGCCCGACGCCCTGCCGCGCCACGCGCCAGGCGGTGGCGCCCGAAATGTCCACGCCGTCGAGCAGGATGCGCCCGGCGCGCAGCGGCAGGCGGCCGGTCATCACGTTGAAGGCCGACGTCTTGCCCGCGCCGTTGGGACCGATCACGCAGCGCAGGCCGGGGCCCTGCAGGTCGAACGCAAGGCCGTCGAGGATGCGCACGCCCCCCTGCGCGCAAGCGACCTGCTCGAACGCGAGGCTCACGTTGCCGGCCTGCGCTTGCACCGGCGGTGCCGGCATTCTGGGCGGCGCGGGCGCATCGTCGGTCCGCCCGGAAAACCGGCGCCCCATCGCGGCAAGCCCCGCCAGTCCGTCGGGCAGGAAACGCACGACCCCGATGAAGATCGCGCCGACCGCCACTTCCCAGTAGGCGAAGTGGTCGCGCAATTCAGACGACGCATAGCCCACGAACACCGCCCCCAACAGCGCGCCCAGCGGGCTCGCCTTGCCCCCGACCGCCGCCCAGATGACGAACTCCGTCGACAGCACGAAGCCCATGGTCAGCGGCGTGACGATGCCCTGGTGCATCGCGAACAGCGCACCGGCCAGCGCGGCGAGCATCGCGGAGAACGCAAACGCCACGGCCTTGATGCGGTCGGTGGCGTAGCCGAAGAGCTGCAGGCGCTCTTCGTTCTGCGCCAGCGCGCTCCACAACAGGCCCAGCGGCCGGCGCAGCACGCCGGCCAGCAGCAGCGTGGTGCACAGCGCGCACACGGCCACCACCCAGTAGAAGGTGCTGTAGCGCTCGGTGCCGGGCAACTCCGGAATGTCGGCCATGCCGTTGAATCCGCCCGTGACCGCGCTCCACTGCTGTGCCGCCAGGAAACCGAGCATCGTCATCGCCAGCGTGATCAGCGAGAAGAACGGCCCGCTGCGGTGGCTGCGCGCGAACACCAGCCGCGCCGTCAGGTAGGCCAGCGCCGCGGGCAGCAGCAACGCGAGCGGCAAGGCCGCGAACCACGCCGGCTGCTGCTGCGCCGCCTTGAGCAGGCCGCCGGCCAGGTACGCACCCAGCCCGAAGAACAATGCATGCCCCAGCGGCAGGAAGCCCAACCGTCCCCAGCACAGTGCCACGCCCTGCGTCGCGATGCCGTAGATGAGGAACAGCGCGATCTGGTAGGCGATGAAGTCGTTCGACGCGAACGGCAGCGCCACCAGCCCCGCGCCCAGCAGCCACGGTCCGGGCACGGGCAGGCGCCAGCGCCGCGCGGGCGTGGCAGGCGAGACAGGCGCAAGTGCCGTCCGGGCCACCAGCGAAGAATCAACGGCGTCCAAAGAGTCCATTCGGTTTCAACCAGAGAAAGAGAATCGACAACACCAGCACCACCGCGTAGCCGCTGGCCTGGCCCGAGAGGCTGCTGACGACGGACTGCGTGCCGCCGATCACGCCCACGCCGCCGCCGAAGCCGCCGAGCGTGCCCAGCCCGCCGACCACCAGCACGAAGAAGGAATCGAGCAGGTAGTCGACGCCGATGCCGGGCTCGATGCGCACCAGCGGCGCCAGCAGCACGCCCGCCGCGCCGGCCAGCACCACGCCGATGACGAAGGTCTGCGACGCGAGCCGGCGCGTGTCGATGCCCAGCGCCTGCGCGAGCACGGGGTTTCCCGTCATCGCGCGCACGCGCAGCCCCATGGTGCTGCGCCGGTACCAGAGCGCCAGCCCGATCATCAGCACCACCGACAGCGCGATCAGCGCCAGCCGGTAGCCCGGGTACTGCACGCCGCCCAGCGACACCGGCGCGCCCAGCGTGCTTTCGATGTTGCGGTAGCCGCGCCCGTACACCGCCTCGACCGTCTTGCGCATGACCATCGCCAGGCCCCAGGTGGCCAGCAGCGTGTCGAAGGGCCGCGCATACAGCGGGCGGATCAGCCAGCGTTCCACCGCGTAGCCCAGCACGCCGCACACCCCCATGGCCAGCGGCATGGCCGTGGCAATGGGCCAGCCCCACGACTGCACGGTGACGACCGCATAGGCGCCCAGCATCACGAACTCGCCATGCGCCATGTTCATCACGCCGAGCAGGCCGAACACCACCGCCAGCCCGAGCGTGGTGAGGCCCAGCGTCGCCAGCGCGTAGGCCAGGTTCAGCGCGTGCAGCAACCAGCTGGTGTCCATGGCCGCGCTCACACCTTGCAGGTCTGGCCGGACGCGATGTGCGGGAAGGTCTTCACCACGCGAAAGCCTTTGTCGCCCACGTCGGCGAGGTAGATGTCCTGGTCGACGTGGCGCGCGTGCATGGTCACGGTGCCGCGCGGGCCGCTGTAGGTCGCGCCTTCGCTGGCGGGCTCCATCTTCGCCACGTCGAGCGACTTGGCGCGCGCGGCAATGGCCTCCAGCATCAGGAAGCCCTCGTATACCGACTCGGCCAGGCCGTTGAGCGCGGGCGCCTGCGCGCCGAAGCGCTTGAAGTACGCGTCCGAAAAGGCCTTGGCCGCGGGCGTCTCGATGTTGGCGAAGTAGCCCGCGCTCGAATACAGGTTGCGCGCATTGGCCAGGCCGATGCCGGCGAGCGTGTTCTCCTCGAGCAGCGAGCCCAGCCGAATCGCCTTGTCGGCCAGGCCGAAGCTCGCGAAGGCCTTGTTGAACGTGACGGACGCACCGCCCACCAGCGACACCAGCACCGCGTCGGCCCCGCTGTCGCGGATGCGCGCCAGGCTGGAGTCGAAGTTGTCGGCCGTGAAAGGCAGGTACTCGTCGCCCACCACCTGCGCGCCGGTCTGCGCGATGTAGCCCTTGGCCGCGGCGTTGGTGTTGCGGCCCCAGATGTAGTCGTTGCCGATCAGGTACCACTTCTTCGGCTTGCGCTCCGCCGCCAGCCAGGGAATGACCGGGGCCAGCTGCTGCGCCGGCGTCTCGCCGTTCACGTAGGTGCCGCGCGCGCATTCGCCGCCTTCGTACACCGGCGTGTAGAAGTACGGCACCTGCCCCTTGAAGAGCCCCACCAGCGCGCCGCGCACCGCGCTGTCGTGCATGCCGACGACCGCCTGCGCCCCCTGCCCCTTCCAGAGCTTCAGCACGGTCTGCGAGGCCTCGGCGGGCGGCAACCCGGCATCGCCGAACAGCGGTTTGAGGGTGCGGCCCAGCACGCCGCCGCGTGCGTTGATCGTCTGCACGGCCAGCTCGGCGCAGGCCTTGGCCGAGGGACCGAAGAGCCCGGCCGGCCCGCTCATCGGCAGCATCACGGCCACGTTGAGCGGCGAGGCCGCCCGCACGCCGGCGGAACTTGCGGCCGCTGCGGCTGCAATGCCGTGGAGAAAGGTACGACGGTCCATGGGAACTCCTGGTTGCAATAAAAAAAGACGGAATCGGGCCGGGCGCGCTCAGCGCATCCAGGGCGCGGATGTCAAAGGCGGCAGCACCGCCTCGACGGCAGCGGCCAGCGCCAGCAGCCCGCGGTCGCTGCCGGCCGGACCGTCCAGGCCCAGCCCCACCGGCAACCCGCCTGCCAGGCCGGCGGGCAGGGTCACGCCGGGAATGCCGGCGTTGCTGCCCGGGTCGGTGTTGCGGATGAAGGCGGCAAAGATGGGCAGCGCTTCTCCATTCAGCAGCACGGTCACGTCGCGGCCCACCGGCGCGGCGGTCAGCGGCGTGGTGGGGAACAGCAGCGCACGCACGCCATGCGCGGCGAAGGCTTCGGCATAGACGGCCTGCAGCCCGCGCCGCGCCTGCAGTGCCTGCGCATACACGGCCTCGGGCACCGCGCCTTCGCCCAGCAGCGGCTGCACGATGGCGGCCACGTCGGGGCTGCCGATGGCGTCCACCAGTTGCCGCAGGCTCACGCCGCGCTGCGCGTACTGCAGGTAGTCGCCCATGTCCCTGACGAATTCATACAGCGCAATCGGAAAACCCGCCGCTTCGTTGAAGCCCGCCAACGCCGGCAGCGGCACCTCGACCAACTGCGCGCCCGCCGTGCGCAGGCGCTCGATGGCCTCTTGCGCCACGTTGTGCACGCCAGGCTCCAGCCCTTCCCAGAAGCCCGGCCCCGGCAGGCCCAGCCGCACGCCTTGCAGCGACGCAGGCGCCAGCGGCTGTGCGCTGCCGCTGAGCACGCCGTCGAGCAGGGCGCAGTCTTCCACGCTGCGCGCAATGGTCCCGGCGGCGTCGCGGGTCAGCGAAATGGGCGCGATGCCCCGCCCCGGCACCCGCCCGGTCGTCGGGCGCAGGCCGACCACGCCGCACAGCGCGGCGGGCACGCGCACCGAACCGCCGGTGTCCGTGCCGATGGCCGCGGGCACCAGGCCGGCCGCCACCACCACGCCCGAGCCACCGCTGCTGCCGCCCGGAATGCGCGACGCATCCCACGGGTTGCGGGCGGCGCCGGTCACGCCGTTGTTGGTGGTGATGCCCATCGCCAGCTCGTGCATGTTCGCCTTGCCGGCAATCAGCGCACCGGCCTTGCGCAGCCGCTGCACCACTTCGGCGTCCTGCGGGGGATGCAGGCCGAGCAGCGCCCGTGTGCCCGCCGAACTGGGCAGCCCGACCGCATCGATGTTGTCCTTCAACGCCACCGGCACGCCCAGCAGCGGCAGGTCTTCGCCCGCCGCGATGCGCGCATCGGCGTCCCTGGCCTGGGCGCGCAGGCCCTCGGCATCGAAGGCGACGTAACCGTTCAGCGCGGCGTGCGCCTCGGTGCGCGCAATGAGCGCGTCGGCCACGTCGATGCTGCGCACCGCGCCCGACCGCAGTTCGCGCCGCAGTTGCGCGACGCCCAGTTGTGTGAGGTTCATGTGAGTTCCCGTATCGATCCGGTGGATGCTAGGAATCGCGGGGCCCGCTCACACCTAGCACGATAGATAGGGGGCCTACGGGTCGGCCCCGATACCCGGGCAGATTGCCGGGGCTAGCATCGCCACCACTGAAGTTCGCACGGTCTTTGCTTGACCCCCGCCATGCACCTCTCCACGACACAGACGCGCGCCCTGGGCGACGTCATGCGGCTGCTGGCCGAAGCGACCGACCCCGACGCCCTGCGCGCCGACCTGGCGCTGCCCATGCTCGACCTGCTGCACGCCGACACCTACGTGTCCTTCACCTGGGACGCCGCCGCGCAGTGCTTCGCGCGCGTGAAGGCGCTGAACATGTCGGTGGAGAACCTGCGCAGCTGGGACGAGTACTACCGCTTCGTCGACCCGCTGACCTTTCCGATGATGGAGCGGCGCCACCCCACGCTGGCCACGCAGATCCTTTGCCAGCAAGACTTGTCGCGCACCGAGTTCTTCAACGACTTCCTGAAACGCGACCGCATGCACTGGGGCGTGAACGTCTATGTCTTCGCCGACGGCGAATGCACCGGCGACATGCGCATCTGGCGCCACCGCGAGCGCGGCAACTTCGACGCGAACGAGATCGAGGCGCTGCGTCTGGTCGAACCCGCCTTCGCGGGCGCGCTGGCGCGCTTCAAATGGGAGGCGGGCCCAAGCGCCTCGACCAGGGCGCACGAGGGCGTGGGCGAGCTGCTGCGGCGCAAGTCGGCATTGAGCCAGCGCGAGGCCGAGGCGGCGGCGCTGGTGGTCTCGGGGTGCCCCGACAAGCTCATCGCCAAGCGCATGGCCGTGGGGCTGCCCACCGTGCGCTTCCACCTGGGCAATGCGTTTCGCAAGCTGCATGTCGAAAACCGCACCCAGCTCGCGGCCCGGGTGCAGGCCATGATCGGCAGCGAGGACTTCGCCGACAGCTAGACCCGGTCGTGCATGCGCTCGGCGCAGAAGGCACGCACCATCTTCAAGGCGGGCGCCTCGGCCACGCCTTCGAGCGTGATGAACGCGAACTGCGAGGTCAACCGGGGGCGGCGCGGCAGCTTGATCTCGACCAGCGTGCCCTGGTCCATCAGCGCGCGCGCCACCTCGACCACCCCCAGAAACACCGTGTCGCTGCTGCGCACCAGCTCCAGCAGGCAAGCGGTGTCGTCCGACTGGAACTGCAGCGCGTCCTTGAAATGCACCGCATCGCCGAAGTAGGCATTCAGGCTCAGCACGATCTCGTCGCTCAGGCCGTTGCCGTTGGCGGCCAGCGGATAGGCCCGCAGCTTCGCGAACGACAGCGGGCCGGCCCGCAACAGGGGGTGCCCGCGCCGGCACACGAAGCCGATGCGCATCTCAGGAAACAGCGTGATGTCGAGGTCGTCGTGCGGCGGCAGCGAGCGGCGGTGGGCCACCAGCGCGTCGAGCGAGCGGCTGCGCAAGCCCTGCAGCTGCAGCTCCGCGGGCCCGCCCGACAGCACCACCTTGATGTGCGGGTACTGCGCTGCCATGTGCTGCAGCAGCGGCACGGCCAGCACCGAGGCGGGTGCGGGGCCCAGCCCCAGCTTCACCGAGCCCACCGCCAGGTCGGCCAGCAGCGTGGCGCTGCGCTTGAGCTCCGACAGCTCCAGCCCGATGCGCCGGGCCCGCCCGGCCACGAGCACGCCCAGCGGCGTGAGCGTCTTGTGACGGCCGCCCCGCTCGATGAGCGGGCCGCCCAGTTCGTCTTCCATCGCCTGGATGCTGCGGCTCAATGCCGGTTGCGTCAGAAAGAGCTTGTCGGCCGCACGGCTGAAAGAGCCCGTGTCCACCACCGCGAGAAGGTGCTCGAACTGCTGGAGATTCATGGTGGGACCGGCCTTCTTTTTATGAGTGCAAGTAATGCATTTGCAAATAATTATGCATTGGACGTTCTGTCTTCGGCTTCTTAGCATCGCGTTCATCCCATGCCCAGAAGGCGCTTCAATGACTTCATTCCGTTGGCCCACCGGCCCGATGCTCGGCCTGCTCATGCTGGCCTGCGCGCCTGCGCACGCACAGCAGGCCTACCCGTCCAGGGCCATCACGCTGGTGGTGCCGGTGGCCGCGGGCGGTGCCGCCGACGCACTGGCGCGCGCCTGGGCCGACCATGCGGGCAAGTCGCTGGGCCAGCCCGTGGTGGTCGACAACAAGCCGGGCGCCAACGGCGGCGTGGCGGCGGCCTACGTGGCCAAGCAGCCGCCCAACGGCTACACGGTGCTGTTCGGCAGCACGTCGAACATGTCGCTCAACCCCTTCTCGTACAAGTCGCTGTCGTACGACCCGCTGAAAGACTTCGACCCGGTGTCGATGCTCGCGGGCACCTCGCAGGTGCTGGTGACCAACACCGCATCGGGCATCCGGTCGCTCGACGAGCTCGTCACGCGCGCCAAGGCCAGGCCCGGCGAGCTCAACTACGGGTCGGCCGGCAAGGGCAACTCGACGCACCTGAATGTCGAATTCCTGGCGCAGCATTTCGGCCTGCAGATGACGCATGTGCCCTACAAGGGCGCGGCGCCCGCCATGGTCGGCCTGATCGGCGGCGAGACCCAGCTCGTGTCCGACGCCGTGGTCAGCGTGGTGCCGCAAATGAAAGGCGGCAGGGTCGTGCCGCTGGTGGTCTTCGGCAGCCAGCGCTCGCCGGCCATGCCCCACGTTCCCACGG
Source organism: Variovorax monticola (assembly GCF_051216855.1). Taxonomy (NCBI): domain Bacteria; kingdom Pseudomonadati; phylum Pseudomonadota; class Betaproteobacteria; order Burkholderiales; family Comamonadaceae; genus Variovorax; species Variovorax monticola. Next base: position 204,847 of record NZ_JBPJZP010000001.1, on the reverse strand, counting down.
TCTACGAGGCCGGCCTGAAGGACTTTCCCGCGGGCGGCTGGTACGGCCTGATGGTGCCCAGGGGCACCCCGGGCGCGGCGATTGCGCTGCTCACCGAAGAAACGCGAAAGTTCTGGGCCGACCCCTCCTTGCGGCAACGCATGGACACCCTCTACATGGACCCGCCCACCGCGCTCGGCCCCGACGCGGTGACGCAGACCATGCGCAAGGAGGCGGCCGTGTGGGGCCCGGTCATCACGCGCCTGGGCATCAGCAATGACTGAGCGGCAAGACACCGCCGCGGCCCTGTCGCAGCCGAGAACGCACCTGCCGCGCAGCGAAGACTTCTTGCTGTGGCCGCCGTGCCTGCAGTCGTACGGCTACCGCATCGTCGACCAGCTCTTCGCCACCCGCGCCATCCGCCGCGCCGATGCCGTGCGCGCCTTGCCGCGCGGCCCCGAACTGCAACTGCACTACACGCACGCGGGCGACGCACGCACGGTGGAAGACTTCATGGACCGCAACAGCGTGGCCGGCCTGCTGGTGATGCGCGCCGGGCGGGTCGTGCTGGAGCGCTACGGGCTCGGGTTCGCGCCGGGCGAGCGCTGGAGCACCATGTCCACGGTGAAATCGATGACGGCGATGCTGGTGGGCGCGGCGCTGCGCGAGGGCGCGATCGCGTCCATCGACGACCCCGTCGTGCACTACCTGCCGCAGCTCGCCGGCTCGGGCTATGCGGGGGTGACGGTGCGGCACCTGCTGACCATGTCCTCGGGCGTCGCGTGGTCCGAGGTGTATGCCGACAAGCAGTCCGACGTGAACCGCTACAGCAAGTCGCTGGCCGACAAGGTGCCGGGCGGCGTGCTGCGCATGCTGCAGCAGTTGCCCTCGGTGCACGCGCCCGGCACCGTGTGGCACTACAACACCGGCGACACCTACCTGCTGGGCTGCGTGATCAGCGCCGCCACCGGCCGCACGCTGGCCGACTGCATGTCCGAGAAGATCTGGCAGCCCTGCGGCATGGAAGACGAGGGCTACTACACGCTCGAGTCGGACAACGGCCAGGAAATCGCAGGCAGCCGGGCCGGCATGTCGTTGCGCGACATGGCCCGCTTCGCGTCGCTCGTGGCGGCCGACGGCTTCGTCGACGGCACGGAACTCTTCGCGCCCGGCTGGGTGGACAGCGCGGCGCGCCGGGCCTTCGAGGTTCCGCAGAGCTTTCATCCGTCGCGCCTTTCGCTGGGCCTCACCGGCTACGGCTTGGGCTGGTGGCTGAGCGACGACGGCGCGATGATGGCCATGGGCCATTCGGGCCAGCGCATCTACGTGCACCGCCAGGAACAGCTGGTGGTGGTGAACCTGGCGGTGTACCCCGAGCCGCGCTACGCGAGCGCCCACGAGCACGACCGCGACGCGGAGCTGCACAGCCTCATTCGGGCCTGCCGCTGAGCGGCGGGGTTGCGCCCGCTAAGGCTGGAAGTACAGGTCGGCAAAACTGCCGCGAATGTGCTCGCCCGTGGGCGCATAGTCGCGCACCTTCTTCGCCGCCACGGTGATGGCCGGGTTGGCCCCCAGCTCGATCGACGGAATGTCCCGGTGCACGGCCTGCTGGAAGTCGATGAAGAGCTGCCGGCGCCGGGCCTCGTCCACCTCGACGGCGGCGGCTTCCAGCAGCCTGTCGACCTCGGGGTTCACGTAGTGCGCCGCGTTGGAAAACGGCAGCCCGATCTTGAAGTTCTTCGACCAGAACACGCGCTGCACGCCCACCGTGGGGTCGAACAGGTTCGTCAGGCTCTCCAGCGTGATGTCGAAGGCGCGCTCGGTGTAGGCCTTGGTCACGTAGGTGGCGAAGTCGTAGCTCTCCACCGCCGCGTCGATGCCGATGCGCCCGAGCGACTGCCGCACGAAGTCGGCCGCGCGCCGTTCCTGGAAGGGGTTGTAGAGCACGCGCAGCTTCAGCCGCGTGCCGCCTGCGCCACCTGCACCTCTCTTGAAGCCCGCCGCGTCCAGCAGCGCCTCGGCCTCCTTCGGGTTGAAGGGGTAAGGCTGGATGCTCGCATCGTGATACCGGCCGATGCCCTTGCCGATGGGCGATGCGGACAAGGTGCCGTAGCCGTACCACACCGTCTTCGCGAAGGCGTTCACGTCGATGGCCTGCGCAATGGCGCGGCGCACCTCGATCTTCTGCAGCGCCGGCGTGTCCAGGTTGAAGTAGATCTGCTGGTGGCTGCCCAGGTACGGCGAGATGCGCGTGTCGATCTGCACGCCCGGCAGCTTGCCGAAGCGCTCCACGTCCGACAGCGGAATGCCGCCCGTGCCGTTGGCCAGGTCGGCCGCACCCGACTCCAGCGCGGCCGCGCGCGCCGCCGAGTCGAGCACGAAGCGCACCACCACCCGGTCGAGGTAGGGCTTGGGCTTGTCCCAGTAGTTCGGGTTGCGCTCCAGGATGATGTGGCTGCCCTGCACCCACTCCTTGAAGACGAAGGGCCCGGTGCCCACCGGCGCGCTGTTGTACTTGTTCGACGCGATGTCGGTGCCCTCGTACAGGTGCCTGGGCACGATCGGCGATTCGGTGGCCGCCAGCGCGGTCAGCAAGAACGGCGACGGCTTGCTCAGCACGATGACGGCGGTGTACGCATCGGGCGTCTTCACGTCCACCACGTTGGCGAAGGTGCCGCGCCCGCGCGGGTGCACCTGCTTGAGCGTGAGGATCGAGAACGCGACGTCGGCCGAGGTGAAGTCTTGTCCGTCATGCCACTTCACGCCCTTGCGCAGCGTGAAGGTGTATTGCAGGCCGTCCTTGCTTTGCGACCAGGCGGTGGCCAGCAGTGGCTTGGGCTTCAAGTCGTAGTCGTAGGTGAGCAGCCCCTCGACGATCTTCGGACCGATCTCGGCGTTGCCGCCGGCCGTGGTGGTCAGCGGCACGATCGATGCGGGCACCGGGTTGACCAGCCAGGTCAGTGTGCCGCCCGCGCGCGGCTGCGCCGCTGCCGTCCATGCGGTGAAAACCGCGAGCACGGCAACCGCCGCGTGGCGCACGACCGAGCGTGCCCCTTTCCATTGCTTCATGTGAACCTGTCGCTGTTGTGTGGAGTCGAGAGTCGAAAAGCCGCGGCGCCCTCACGCCGGGACGCGCACGCGGCGCTCAGAACGCGGGAATGACCGCGCCCTTGTATTTGTCCTGGATGAACTTGCGCACCTCCGGCGTGTGCAGGGCCGCGACCAGCTTCTTCACCGCCGGCGAGGCCGCGTTGTCCTTGCGCGCCGCAATGAAGTTGGCGTAGGGCGAGTTCTGGCCGCTCTCGATGAAGAGCGCGTCCTTGGCCGGATCGAGCTTGGCTTCGAGCGCGTAGTTGGTGTTGATCAGCGCCAGGTCGACGTCGGGCAGCGCACGCGGCAACTGGGCCGACTCGAGCTCGCGAATCACCAGCTTCTTCGGGTTGGCGACGATGTCGCGCGCGGTCGACTTGATGTTCGACGCGTCCTTCAGCTTGATGAGCCCCTGCCTGGCCAGCAGCGACAGCGCGCGGCCCGAGTTCGACGGGTCGCTCGGTATCGCGATGACCGCGCCGTCGCGCAGCTCGGAAGTCTTCTTGATCTTCTGCGAGTACGCACCGAAGGGCTCGATGTGCACGTCGCTGTTCGGCACCTCGACGATGTCGGTCTTGCGGTCCTTGTTGAAGGAATCGAGGTACGGCCGGTTCTGGAAGAAATTGGCGTCCAACTGCTTGTCGCTCACTGCGAGGTTGGGCTGCACGTAGTCGTTGAAGACCTTGACCTCCAGGTCCACGCCCTGCGCCTTGAGCTGCGGGCGAATGAATTCGAGGATCTCGGCGTGCGGCACCGGCGAGGCGGCCACGCGCAGCACGTCCTGCGCATGCACGGAGGCGCCCAGGCCGGCGACAGAAAGCACCATCACGGACAGCGCGCGTTGAAATGGAATCGGCATCGTTGGGTTCCCTCGAAGAAAGTTGGTGTAACGCCGCGCAGGTTAGTGGCGCGGCGTGCGTCGCCCAAGCGATGAATTGGCGGTTGCTTATGTGTTTTGGGAGCAAGGCCGCATGCAAGGGGCTGCCCGCTTCTGCGAGGATGTGCGGCAACGACACCACGCAAGCAACCGATGCCACAGACCCTCACCGCGGACATGGCCGCACGCTTCGCCGACATCGCACTCGGCCATGTCACCCGCGAGTACCCCAACAAGCCCGACCACACGCTGGCAGGTCCGCTGGACGCGCGCACCCCGAGCGACATGCACCCGGTGTTCTACGGCAGCTACGACTGGCACTCCTGCGTGCACGGCTACTGGATGCTGGCGTATCTGCTGCGGCGCTTTCCAGGCATGGCGCCGGCAGAAAGAATCGAGCGCCTGTTCGACCAGCAGTTGGTTCACGACAAGGTCGCGGTCGAATGCGCCTACCTGGCGCAACCCACGGCCCGCGGCTTCAAGCGGCCCTACGGCTGGGGCTGGCTGCTCAAGCTGGCCTCGGAACTTGCGCAGCACCCCACGGTGCGGTGGGCCACTGCGCTGGCACCGCTGGCCGAGGTGTTCGCGCAGCGCTACCGCGACTTCCTGCCCCTGTCCACCTACCCGGTGCGCGTCGGCACCCATTTCAATACGGCCTTCGGCCTTCGCATGGCCGCCGACTATGCGCAGGCAACGTCCGACACCGCGCTGGCCGACCTGCTGCTGGGCACCGGCAGGCGCTGGTACGGCGACGACACCGATTGCCCGGCCTGGGGCGAACCCAGCGGTGACGACTTTCAGTCTTCCGCGCTCATCGAGGCCGAATGCATGCGGCGCCTTCTGCCGGCCGACGAATTCGTTCCCTGGCTGGACCGCTTCCTGCCGCGCATCGCGTTGCACGAGCCGGCCACCCTCTTTCGCCCGGCGAGCGTTTCCGATCGCACCGACGGCAAGCTCGCGCACCTCGACGGCCTGAACCTCAGCCGCGCCTGGTGCTGGCGCGGCATCGCGTCGGCGCTGCCCGATGGCGATGCGCGCCGTGCGGTGGCACTGCAGGCGGCCGACGACCACCTCGCCGCGGGGCTGCCCCACATCGCGGGCGACTACATGGGCGAGCACTGGCTCGCGAGCTTCGCGGTGCTGGCGCTGGAGGCCTGAGCTCAGGGTCGTAGGCCAGCGTCAAGGGAGACCCCTTGAAGCCGCTGGCGCTCCAGGCGCGGGCAGAGGCCGACGGGCGCGGCGCCGGCCGCAAGGGCGACATGCCGTCGGAAGATCATGGTGCGAAGGGTGTGTGGCGTCAGAGCGCGCCGGCGCTTTCGGGGCCGATGCCGTTGAGCAGGTGGTCACCCACCACGGTGAGCTTGTGGCGCACCGGGTCGTGCAGCGTGTGCACCCGCGCGTTGCGCCAGTGGCGGTCGAAGGCGTGCGGGTGCTGCGCCGCGCGCGTGCCGCACAGCTCGAAGAGCTTGCTCGACGCGTGCAGCGCCACCTCGGACGTGAGCCACTTGGCCTCGGCCACCGCCAGCGACGCGGCCGCCTTGCGCGGCTTGTCGGGCTCGGCGATGGCGGCGTCCACCGCCAGGCCCGCGCGCAGCGTCATCGCCTCGGCGGCATGGATGCGGGTCTGGATCTCGCCGACCTGCGCAATCACCAGCGCGTCGGTCACCGCGCGCGGCGAGCCCGCCGGCTGGCTGATCGACGACGGCCCGCGCAGGAAGCGCACGGTGTCGTCCAGCGCCGCCTGCGCGATGCCCAGGTCGATCCCCACATGGCTGAGCTGCGACACGGCGCCCATCGGCTGCTCGCTGTAGGCGCGGTGAATGGGCAGCACGCACAACTCGGGCAGCTCGACGCGGTCGAGCCGCACGCGCCCGCTGGCGGTGGTGCGCTGGCCGAAGCTCTGCCAGTCGTCCTCGATGGTGAGGCCCGGCGTGCCCGCCGGGATGATGGCGACCGTTTTTTCGCCCGCCTCGTTCTGGCCGATGACCGTGACGTAGTGGGCGAAGAGCGCGCCCGTCGCATAGACCTTCTCGCCGCTGAGCACATGGCCGCGCGCGGTGCGCGCGATGACGGTGGGCTGCACGGGCGCCGCATCGACGTTGGCATTGCCGAAGCGGCAGCCGCGAAGGATCTCGCCGAGGAAGAAGTCTTTCTGCGCCGCGCTGCCGACGGTCGAGAGCCAGAACACCGCGCTGTTGTGGTTCTGCTGGACCTGGCCGATCGATGCGTCCGCCGCCGACAGGATGGCGAACACCTGCGCCACGGTCGCATACGACACGCCCGCGCCGCCGTGGCCGCGCGGCACGTTCATGGCCCACAGGCCGGCGCCCGACACCACGTCGAGCTCCCGCGCGGGCAGGATGCGCTCGCGGTCCCGCAGGGCCGCGCCTTCGGCGATCGACTGCGCAACGCGGCGGGCCGCCTGCAGCACGTCGGCGTCGGAGCCCAGCACCTGCGCCGCCTGCACGGCGCGCGCGGTGCGGTGGTCCGCCGGCCGCTGGCTCACCGAGGCAAGCACGGCGTTCATGCCGTCGTGCGATGCCGCGGCAGCCGCCCGTAAAACGGATGGCTCGGGTCGTTGAAGCCCGGCAGCGACGCGTGCCCGGTGGTCACCAGCGCGTCGACCAGCGCCTCGTCTTCCTCGGTGAAGCGGTACTGCAGCGCGGGCACGTAGTCTTCCCACTGTTCCAGCGTGCGCGGGCCGGCAATGGCCGAGGTGACGAGGCGGTTGTTCAGCACCCAGGCCAGCGCGAACTGCCCCGGCGTGATGCCCCGGCCTTCCACGTGCTGCTTCACGCGCTGGGCGATTTCGAGCGATTCGGGCCGCCATTCGGTCTGCAGGATGCGCTTGTCGTCGCGTCCGGCGCGCGTGCCCGGAGGCGGTGCCTTGCCCGGCTCGTACTTGGCCGTGAGCACGCCCCGCGCCAGCGGGCTGTAGGACACCACGCCCAGGCCGTAGTACTCGGCCGCGGGCAGGTGCTCGGCCTCGATCTGCCGGTTCGCCAGGTTGTAGAGCGGCTGGCTCGCCGCCGGACGGTCGACGTTCAGCGCGTCGGCCGTGCGCGCGAACTCCGCGATCTTCCAGGCGGGGTGGTTGGACAGGCCGTAGCTGCGCAGCTTGCCCGCGCGAATCAGGTCGCCCAACGCGCGCACCGTCTCGGCCACCGGCGTGGCGCGGTCTTCGCGGTGCAGGTACAGCAGGTCGATGTGGTCGGTGCCCAGTCGCTTCAGGCTGGCCTCGACCGACTGCACGATGCCGTGGCGCCCGGTGCTCCTGTTGTTGGGGCCGGCGATGTCGGGGTCGGCGTTGGCGAACTTGGTCGCCACCACCCAGCGGTTGCGATGGGCGGCCACCAGCTGGCCCACCACCGTTTCCGATTCGCCCTTGTTGTAGGCGTTGGCGGTGTCGATGAAGTTCACGCCCTGCTCCAGCGCGCGGTCGGTGATGCGCTGCGCCGTGGCGCGGTCGGTCTGGCCGCCGAACATCATGGTGCCCAGGGTCAGCGGCGACACGAGGATGCCGCTGCCCCCGAGGGGTCGGTAGTCGATGGTGCTCATGAAGTAAAGGCTTTCGCGGTGTGGCGTCGGTTGAAGGAAATGGCGTTCAAAAGCGCAGCCCCGCCTGCTTCATCAGCGGCAGGATGCGGTCGCCGAAAAATTCGAGGTCGGGCTTGAAGTCGAAAAAGCTCAGCTGCAGGCCGTCGACGCCCGCGCGCTTCAGCTGCACGAACTGCTCGACCACCTGCTCCGGCGTGCCGATGACCTCGATGTTTCCGCCGATGGCGCGGCGCTTGGGCGCGTCGTTGCCCACGCGGCCGCGCCAGGCGTGCGCGTCGCTGTCGAAGCGGTTGAAGCTGGTCTTGGGGTCGGCGTCCAGGTGCGCGACGATGGCGTCGTGGTAGTCCCAGGTCTCGCGCTCGGTCTCGCGGCTCACCACCATCGGGTTGAGCAGCGTTCGCACCTCGCGCCCCACGTCGCGTGCGGCCTGTTTCACGCGCGCGGTGTGCGCGGGCAGCGCCTCGATGGCGCTCGCGAAGGCGGAGCCGCTCGGGCTGGTGATGAAAACGATGTCCGAGTAGCGCGCCGCAAAGGCAATGCCCGCGTCGGAGCCCGTGGCGTTCACCAGCACCGGGCGGCCGAAGTTCGGCTTGGGCGAAACGAAGGCGCCATCGAGCTTCCACGGCGACTCGCCCTGGAACGACCAGTTCTCGGTGTCGGCCCACAGGCGCTGCACCGCTTCGAGAAACTCGGCCGCCAGCGCGTAGCGCCGGTCGTGCTCGATGCGGTGCGAGCCGAACATCTCGTGCTCCACCGCGCGATGGCCCGTCACCACGTTGATGCCCCAGCGCCCGCCCGAAATGTGGTCGAGCGTGGCCGCGTACTTGGCCAGGTGCAGCGGATGCAGCGGGCCGTAGAGCACATGGATGGTCGAGATCAGCATGATGCGGCGGGTCACCGCGGTGAGCGCCGCCGTGGTCATGAACGAGTCGAGCGCGTTGCCGTCGAACACGCCGCCGTAGCCGCCCTTGGGCAGCCACTGCGACAGCGCGAACACCAGGTCGAAGCCGAGCGACTCGGCCTTGAGCACCAGGTTCTTGTTGTAGTCGAAGCGCCAGTCGGTGGTGCGCGGCAGGGTCGACGCGCTCCAGCCACCCGCCTGGATCGGCAGGAACAGGCCCAGCAGCACGGGCTGGCGAAAGGCCTGCGAAATCGGGCTCTCGCTGAATTCGGTAGGCGCGACGAAGCGCTCCCACCCGGCAATGGCGCCGGGCCGGTTGGATATGGACATACGGAAATTACCTCAGGGGTTCATCGATTCTGGCGAGCCGACGCGCCGTTGGCACGCCCGGAATTCGCATATCGACATTCACGAAAGTGCAATGCGCGCGGCGCTCAGAAAACCCTGCCTTCTTCCAGGTGCGTGGTCGTGCCGTTGAGGTGGTAGTCACCAATCACGCGCGCCTTCTGCTGCAGCGGGTTGTGATTGAAGATGGTGCGCAGGTTGCGCCAGTGCCGGTCGAAGTTGTGCTGCCGCGAGGTGGCCGATGCGCCGCCCGCGTCGAACAGCCGCTCCGCCGCCTGCAGCGCGATGCGGCTGACCGCGAGCTGGGTCTTGGCGGTGGCCAGCGCGCCGTCGAGCACCAGCTGCACGGCGCTTTCGTCGTCGCCGCGCCGCAGCGCGTTCGCCGAACGGTCGAGGCGCCGCGCGTTGTCCGCGATCAGCGCGTCCACCGCGTGGGTGTGGGTGGCGAGGTCGCCGACCACCCACTGCGTGAAATGGTCTTCGCGGGCGGAGGCCGCCGGACTGTGCGCTGCCGGCCGGGCGTGCTGGCGCACGTAGTGCAATGCATCGCTGAACACGTTGCGCACGATGCCGCCGGCCACCGCCACCAGGTAGAGCTGCCGCAGCGACGACGCATGCCGCCGCTGCAGGCTGCGTTGCGCCGCGTGCACCACCTCGTCGGGGTGGACCTCCAGGCCGTTGAATTCCAGGCTGCCGCTGGCCGTGAGGCGCTGGCCCATGCCGTCCCAGTCGTCCTTCACGTGCAGGCCTTCGCGCCCGGTGGGCACGATCACGCTCGCGTCGCGGCCCTCTTCGTCGCGCACCGCGATGCTGGCGAAATCGGAGAAGGCGGTCCCGGTGGCGTAGTACTTGCTGCCGTTGAGCACCAGCCTGTCGCCCTGCCGCTCCAGCGCGGTGGTCACGGTGCCCGAACGCGGCGTGCCCAGTTCCGTGAAGGCGCCGCCGAACAGTGCGCCGTCGAGCACGCGCGCCAGCTGGCGCTCGCTGTTGGCGTCGGGCAGCGCGCTGGTCCAGAGCTCGATGGCGTTGTAGTGGGTGCGCAGCGCATGCGCCACGTTGGAGTCGGCCGCCGCGAGCGTGGCCACCACCTGCACAAGGTCTTCGATGGTGCCGCCCGGGCCGCCGCGCTCCGGCGGCACGCGCAGCGCGCCGAGTCCGGAGGCACGGAACAGCGCGAAGGCCTCGAAGGGCAGCGTGCGGTCGCGCTCGCGCTGCGCCGCGCCTTCGGCGATGGATGCGGCCAGCGCGGGCAGGCGCTGCAGCAGGGCCTGTAGTTCCGGTGCCTGCGCCGGGTCGGGCGCAGCGTGGAGGACGGCGTTCATTGCAATTCCTGAAGGGGTCGAGGGTGGCGAATATAGGCTCGCGCGGGCGTTGCTTTTCGCATAACCAAACTCGGATTTGTCGTTTCGATCTCGCATCTCGCTTTCACGGCGCATCGCATTTCGAAGATCGAAAAAATGCTAAGTGCGAGCGTGAATTTCCAAGACCATCGGTTGGACTTTCAACCACTTCCATCTGCCGGTACGGCGCTCCATTTCATGCTCTCTCTGCTGCTTCCTTCATTGCTCAAGAAACTCCGTTTCGACCGCCGGCTGGTTCACCTGGCGCTGGCGGCCCTGCCTTTCACGGCGGCTGCGCAGGCGCCCGTGCAAGGCGGCACGCTGACCTATGCCGTGTCGCAGGAACCCACGTCGCTCGTGTCCTTCCTCGACACCAAGACGGACAACCGCAACGTGAGCGCCAAGGTCACCGAAGGCCTGCTGCGCTACGACGCCAGGTTCACCCCGCAGCCGCTGCTGGCCACCGCGTGGCAGGTGAGCGCGGACGGCCTGAAGTACAGCTTCAAGCTGCGCCCCGGCGTGAAGTTCCACGACGGGCGCGACTTCACCGCCGAAGACGTGCGCTACTCCGTGCTCACGCAAAAGAAGCAAGGCCCGCGCGGGCGCATCACGCTGGCCAACGTCGAGCGCGTGGACACGCCCGACCCGCTCACCGCGGTGATCGTGCTGTCCAAGCCGGCGCCCTTCCTGCTGAAGTCGCTGTCGTCGGCGGAGCTGCCCATCGTGCCGGCGCACCGCTACGCCGACGGCGAGCCGCTGGGCAACCCCAACACCACGGCGCCCGTGGGCACCGGCCCGTTCGTGTTCGAGCAGTGGGTGCGCGGCAGCCACCTGGTGCTGCGCAAGAACCCGACCTACTGGCGCCAGGGCTACCCGCACCTGGACCGCGTGATCGTGAAGTTCGTGCGCGACCCGGCCGCCATTTCCACCGCGGTGGAAACCGGCGAAGTCGACGTGGCGCAAGGCGTGGGCCTGGCCGACCTGGAGCGGCTGTCCGCGAACCCGAAGCTCAAGGTGGACGACACCTACGACGGCTTCCTGAACAACGCCTCGTTCCTGGAGTTCAACCTCGAGAATCCGGTGCTGGCCAACGTGAAGGTGCGCCACGCCATCGCACAGGCCATCGACCGCAACTTCATTCGCAACACCATCTACTACAAGCGCGTGGAGGTGGTGAACTCCCCCGTGCCGCGCGTGCTGAGCGACTACTACGACGACAGCACCTTCCGCTACCCCTTCGACGTGGCAGCCGCCAACCGCCTGCTCGACGAAGCGGGCCAGCCCAGGCAGGCCAACGGCCAGCGCTTTTCGCTGCGCCTGAGCTACATCCCCGGCGCGGAGTTCAAGCGCACCACCGACTACCTGCGCTCGGCGCTGGCGCGCGTGGGCATCAAGGTCGAGGTGGTGGACGGCGACCTGCCCACCTTCTTGAAGCGCGTGTACAGCACGCGCGACTTCGACATCAACATCAACGGCCTGGGCCGCCTGTTCGACCCGACGGTGGGCGTGCAGCGCTTCTACTGGGGCGACGGGGTGCGCAACCCGCTGATCTGGATCAACGGCGCGCACTACGACAACCCGCAGGTCGACGAGCTGTTCCGACAGGCCGCCGTGGAACTCGACGCCGGCAAGCGCGCGGCGCAGTTCAAGCAGGTCCAGCAGATCGTCGGGCGCGAGCTGCCCGTGCTGCCGCTGGTGAGCGTGCCCCTGATCCAGGTGTACAGCGCACGCGTGCACAACCTCAACAACAGCATCGACCTGATGGCCGGCGACCTGGCCGACACCTGGATCGAGCCGCGCAAGTAAGACGGCGCGCACAAGACAACGAACGCCCAAGGAACCGCCATGACCACCCAGGACCTCAAGCCCCCCCATCTGCATTCACTGACCTATGCGAGCGCCCGCGCGCAAGCACAGGCGCTGGCGGACGGCCGCGTGTCGGCCGTCGACCTGCTCGAGCACGTGCTCGCGCGCATCGAGCGTTTCGACCAAGACATCAACGCGGTGGTGGTGCGCAACGACGAAGGCGCCCGCGCCGCGGCGCGCGAAGCCGATGCCGCCCTGGCACGCGGCGAGCGCCGGCCGCTGCTGGGCGTGCCGATCACCGTGAAGGAATCGTTCGACGTGGCCGGCTTCGTCACGAGCAGCGGCAACCCGGCCTATGCCGACAACGTCGCCAAGGCCGATGCACAGGCCGTGGCCGCCTTGCGCGAAGCCGGCGCCGTGATCATCGGCAAGAGCAACGTGCCGCTCGCGCTGGCCGACCTGCAGAGCTACAACGCCATCTACGGCGTGAGCAACAACCCGTGGGACCTCGCGCGCACGCCGGGCGGCTCGTCGGGCGGTTCGGCCGCCGCGCTGGCGGCGGGCTACGTGGCGCTGGAGCTGGGCACCGACATCGGCGGCTCGATCCGCATTCCCGCGCACTTCAACGGCGTGTACGGCCACAAGCCGACCGCGGGGCTGGTCGCGCTGGGCGGCACGGGCGTGCCTTCGGGCCGCGTGGCCGACCGCGACCTGACCGTGGCCGGACCGCTGGCGCGCACCGCCGCCGACCTGGAACTGGCACTGGACCTGCTGCTCAACCGCGAGCCGCTGGCCGCCAAGGCCTGGACGGCCACGCTGCCGCCCGCGCGCCACACGCGGCTGCAGGACTTTCGGGTGCTGGTCATCGACCAGTGGCCGGGCACCGAACGCAGCCTGCACGAGCAGCAGGTGGTCGAGCGCGTGGTGGACCGCCTGCGCACGCAGGGCGTGCAGGTGAGCCGCACGGCCGAAGTGCCGGCCGGCCTGCTGCCCGACCTGGCGCTGCAGCACCGCGTGTACCGCAGCCTGCTGGGCTCGTCGCTGGCGTCGCCGCCGGCACTGAGCGACGCGGCGCAGAAGCGGCTCGAAGCGCTTTCCGCCGACGACGACAGCGCCGACGCCGCCTGGCTGCGCGCGCCCACGCTGCGCCATGGCGCATGGCTGCGCGACAACGAAACCCGCCATGCGCTGCGCCACCAGTGGGAGCGCCTGTTCGAAACCTTCGACGTGGTCGTGACCCCGGTCGCGCCGCTGCCGGCCTTTACCCACAACCACAGCGAGCCCAAGGACGCGCGCACCTACCCGGTCGAGTTCGAGGACGGCACGCGCGAGGTGCGCTTTCTCGACCTGTTCCACTGGGCCGGCCTGCCCGTGCTGCCGGGCCTGCCGGCCACCAGCTTCCCCATCGGGCTCGACGCGCAGGGCCTGCCGGTGAGCGCGCAGGCCGTGGGCCCGTACCTGGAAGACCGCACGACCATCGCCTTCGCGCACCTGCTCGAACAGGTGTACGGCGGTTTCGTCGCGCCACCCGGCTACGACGTGGACACGGCGGCATGAGCCCCACGCCGCCGATCGACCGCAGGCGCTTTCATCGGCGCCTGCTCGGCGGGCTGGGCCTGCCGCTCGCGGCACCCGCGCTCTCTCGCGCCGCGACGCCGGCGCCGGCCGCCCCTCCGCGGCACACGCCGGGCAGCGTCGTCACCCTGCTCACCGCGCTGGAGCCGCCCACGCTGGTCGGTCTCGTCAACTCCGCCGCGGGCACCTTCCTGGTGTCGCCCAAGGCGGTGGAAGGCCTGCTGAGCTACGACTTCGACCTGCGCCCGCGCGCGCAACTCGCCGTGGCGTGGGAGGTGCAGCCCGACGGCCTGCAGTACACCTTCAGGCTGCGTCGCGGCGTGAAGTGGCATGACGGCCAGGACTTCACCTCGGCCGACGTCGCCTTCTCGATCCTCGCGCTGAAGGCCTCGCACCCGCGCGGGCGGGCCACCTTCGCGAGCGTGGCCGAGGTGCGCACGCCCGACGCGCACACCGCCGTGCTGGTGCTGAGCAAGCCCGCGCCGTTCCTGCTCACCGCGCTCGCGGCGGCGGAGTCGCCCATCGTGGCCAAGCATCTCTACGAGGGCAAGGACCTGGCCAGCCACCCGGCCAACAACGCGCCCATCGGCACGGGCCCCTTCGTCTTCAAGGAGTGGGTGCGCGGCAGCCATGTGCTGTACGAGCGCAACCCGAACTACTGGGACGCGGGCAAGCCGTACATCGACCGGCTGGTGGTGCGCTTCATTCCCGACCCCGCCGCGGCCGCCGCCGCGCTGGAGAGCGGCACGGTCGACCTGGCGGGCGCCACGCCCGTGCCCATTCCCGACCTCGACCGCCTGAAGGACGTGCCGCACCTCAGCCTGGACACGCGCGGCAACGAATACTTCAACAACTCGACCACCCGCATCGAGTTCAACCTGGACAACCGCTACTTCAGGCACGCCAAGGTGCGCCAGGCCGTGGCGCATGCGATCGACCGCGACGTGATCCTGAAGACGGTGTGGTACGGCTACGGCGTGGCCGCGCCCGGGCCCATTTCGCCGGTGCTCAAGGGCTTCTACGACCCGAAGGTGGCGGTGCCGCGCTTCGACCGCAAGCGCGCCGAGGCGCTGCTGGACGAGGCCGGTTTTCCGCGCGGCACCGACGGGGTGCGCTTTCGCGTGAGCCACGACGTGTTCGACGGCGGCGGCAACCGCGTGGGCCAGTACATCCGGCAGGCGCTGGCGCGCGTGGGCATCGACGTTTCCGTGCGCACGCAGGAGTTCGGCAGCTACATCAAGCGCGTGTACACCGAGCGCGACTTCGACTTCAACAACCAGGGCATGAGCCAGATGTTCGACCCCACGGTGGGCATCCAGCGCTTCTACTGGTCGAAGAACTTCCGCCCCGGCGTGCCGTTTTCGAACGGCGCGCACTACGACAACCCCGAGGTCGACCGGCTGCTCGAAGCCGCGGCCGTGGAGAACGACGCCTCGAAACGGCGCGCGCTCTTCAGCGAGTTCCAGCGCGTGATCGCCACCGAGCTGCCAACCATCGGCCTGGTGGCCGTCGCGCAGGTCACGGTCGCCAACCGGCGCATCGGCGGCCACACGGTCGGCGCCGAAGGGCTCTCGGGCAACTTCGCCGACATCCACATCAAAGCCAGCGCATGAACCACCCCGACCTTCCCCGCCGACTGCTGCTTCAGGGCGGCGCCAGCCTCGGCCTTGCCGGCCTCGCCGGCTTCCCATCCGCATGGGCCCAAGCCCCCGCGGCAACGACCGGCATCGCGCCCGTGCGCGGCGGCACGCTCACCGTGCTGATCGAGCCCGAGCCGCCCACGCTCACCACCATCGCGCATTCGGCGGGCGCGTCGGTGCTGATCTCGGCCAAGACCGCCGAAGGCCTGCTGACCTACGACTTCGACCTGACGCCGCAGCCGCAGCTGGCCACCGCGTGGGCCGTGAGCAGCGACGGACTGCAATACACCTTCACGCTGCGCAAGGGCGTGAAGTGGCACGACGGCAAGCCCTTCACCTCGGCCGACGTGGCGCATTCGATCGGCCTGCTCAAGCAGTACCACCCGCGCGGGCGCGCCACCTTCTCGAGCGTGGCCGAGGTGCGCACGCCCGACGCCTACACCGCGGTGCTGGTGCTGTCCAAACCCGTGCCTTACCTGCTCACGGCGCTGTCGGCCTCCGAGTCGCCCATCGTGCCCAAGCACCTGTACGACACTGGCAAGGCCGACGCCAACCCGGCCAACAACGCGCCCGTCGGCACGGGCCCCTTCGTCTTCAAGGAGTGGGTGCGCGGCAGCCATGTGACTTACGAGCGCAATCCCGACTACTGGGACAGTCCCAAACCCTATGTCGACCGGCTCATCGTGCGCTTCATTCCGGACGCCGCCGCGCGCGCCGCGGCCATCGAGAAGGGCGAGGTGCACCTGAGCCCCGGCACGCCCGTGCCGCTGGGTGACGTGGAGCGGCTGCGCGCCAAGCCGAACCTGGTGTTCGAACCCAACGGCTACCAGTA
The DNA here is from genome assembly GCF_051216855.1 of Variovorax monticola. Taxonomy (NCBI): domain Bacteria; kingdom Pseudomonadati; phylum Pseudomonadota; class Betaproteobacteria; order Burkholderiales; family Comamonadaceae; genus Variovorax; species Variovorax monticola. Next base: position 188,904 of record NZ_JBPJZP010000001.1, on the reverse strand, counting down.
CATCAACAACGTGTCGCGCATCGAGTTCAACCTGGAGAACCCCGCGTTGCAGGACCTGCGCGTGCGCCAGGCCATTGCGCACGCCATCAACCGGCAGGTGATTCAGAAGACCGTGTGGTACGGCCAGGGCCGGCTGATTCCCGGCCCGGTGCACCCGGCGCTGAAGAAGTTCTATGTGCCCGACCTGCCGGTGCTGCCGCACGACGTGAAGCAGGCCGAGGCCCTGCTCGACGCCGCAGGCCTCACGCGGGGCAAGGCCGGGCCCAACCTGCGGCTGAAGCTGGCCGTGACGCCCATCCCCATCGAAGGCGGCCTGCGCACCGCCGAGTACCTGAAGCAGAGCCTGGGGCGCATCGGCATCGAGGTGACCATCAACTCGCAGGACTTCGCCACCTACGTGCGGCGCGTGTACACCGAGCGCGCCTTCGACCTGCACGTGAGCGTGATGAGCAACACCTTCGACCCGACGGTGGGCATCCAGCGGCTGTACTGGTCGAAGAACTTCAAGAAGGGGCTGCCGTTCTCCAACGGCTCGGGCTACAACAACCCCGAGGTCGACCGGCTGCTGGAGGCCGCCGCCGTCGAGGTGGACGAGGGGCGCCGCCGCGCGGCCTTCACGGAATTCCAGCGTCACATCGTGCGCGACCTGCCCGACATCACGCTGCTGGCGCTGGACAACTACACCATCGCGGACCGCCGCGTGCGCGGGCACACGGTGAGTGCGGACGGGATTGCGGGGAACCTGGCCAGTGCGTGGACAGCCGCGTGAACGCACCCGTCTTGCTCCCTCCCCTTCCGGGGGAGGGCTGGGGTGGGGGCAAGCGGCGTATCCACCGGGCGCTCTGCCTGCCCCCATCCCAGCCTTCCCCCAGAGGGGGAAGGAGCAAATTCGACACGCACCGGTCAACCAGACAGGAGAACATTCCATGACTTCATCCACTCCCCCCACAAGCCCCGACGTCCTCTGGTACACCCGCTGCCCCGTGCCTTCCCCACTGGGCATCGCCGCGCGCCAGGGCTGGCTGGCCCAGACCTTCGCCGAGGAAGGCATCGCCATCGAATCGATCATCGACTCGAAGGACCGCAGCGTGCGCGAGAGCCACTTCGACCATCACCTGGCGTGGTCCTTTCGCCAGGGCGGCAACATTCCGCCGATCTGGGCGCGCGCCAAGGGGCGCGCCACGCGGCTGGTGGCCATCACCTGGACCGACGAGTTCCAGGCCATCGTCACGCTGCCGGGGCGCGGCATCGCGTCCATCGAGCAGCTCGCCGGCCGGCGCTTCGCGGTGCCGCGCCGCGTGAACGACCTGATCGACTTTCACCGCGCGACCGCGCTGAAAGGCGTGGTCTCCGGACTGTCGCTGGCCGGCCTGACGACGAAGGACCTGACGCTGGTGGAGCTGCCCATCGAGGAGTCGGTGATCCTTGCGCAGGGAGAGCCCAGCCTGTTCGGGCTGCGCCGCCGCCATCCGTACTTTCGCGAGGTCGAGGCGCTGGTCGGCGGCGAGGTGGACGCCATCTTCCTCAAGGGCGCCGAAGGCGTGGTGGTGGCGAACCTGATCGGCGCGCAGGTGGTGGCCGAGTTCGGCAACCACCCCGACCCGAAGGTGCGCATCAACAACGGCACGCCGCGCGTGCTGACGGTGGACGACGCGCTCTCGCAGCAGCGCCCCGACCTGGTGGTGCGCCTGCTCGACGTGGTGGCGCGCGCGGGACGCTGGGCCGAGGCGCACCCGGACGAGACCCTGCGCTTCGTGGCCAAAGAGATCTCCACCAGCGAAGAGGCGGTGCTGGCATCGAACGGGCCCGAGGTGCACAGGCACCTGGGCATCGGCCTGGACGCACCGCTGGTCGCGGCCATCGGGCACTTCAAGGACTTCTTGCTCGAATGGGGCTTCCTGCCCGCCGACTTCGACCTCGATGCCTGGGTCGACCACGCACCGCTGCGCACGCTGCTGGCGCAGGCAGCGCACAAGGCCGTCACTGAGACTGCCGAAACCTCCGAACCCGCTGCATGGGCGACCGCCGCATGAGTGCAACGCCCCGCATCCTCGTAACGGGCGCGACCGGGCGCCTGGGCCAGCTGCTCGTGCCCCGCCTGCTGGCGCGCGGCGCCACGGTGCGCGCGCTGACGCGCGATGCGGCACGGGCCGGCGCGCTGCGCGCGCAAGGCACCGAGGCGGCCGTCGCCGACTTCGACGACGCTGCTGCGTTGCGCCATGCGCTGCGAGAGGTGTCGCATCTCTTCCTGCTGTCGCCGATCACGCCCACGCTGGCGGCGCAACAGATCGCGGTGATCGAAGCCGCCGCGGCAGCCGGCGTGCAGCGCATCGTCAAGCTGTCGGGCTCGCACTGGACCATCGCGCCGCCGGGGCGATCGTTGTCGGGCGACGCGCACGGCCAGATCGAGGCGGCGCTGGCGCGCACGGGCATCGCGCACCGCGTGCTGCGCCCGAACGCCTGGCTGCAGGTGATGCTGGCGCGCGTGGCCGCGGAGCTGGCGGCCGGCGACGTGCTGCATGCGCCGCCGGGCGATCCACGCGTGGCCTTCATCGATGCGCGGGACATTGCGGACGTGGCGGTGGAGGCGCTGTTCGAACAGAACAGCGCACCCGGGGCCTCACCCGCGCCGTGGGTGCTCACGGGCGCCACGGCCGTGGGCTACGACGACATTGCGCGCATCGCTTCCGCGCTCACGGGCCGCACCATCGTCGCCACGCCGCTGTCCGCGCAAGCACTGCAGCAGCGCCAGGCCGCGAACGCACCGTCGCCCTACATCGCGCGCGTGCACGCGCAGTTCGCCGAACTCATCGCCGCGGGCGAAGCCGCGCCCGTGACAGGCACGGTCGTCGATGTGCTCGGTCGCGCACCGCGCACGGTGGAGGCCTTCCTGGCCGAGACGCTGCGCCGGTGATCGGCGTGCCGGGCGCAGCCGCGACGAATCAGGCGTTCTGCCAACTCTTGTAGACGAACTCGAGGCTGTAGCCGTCCGGGTCCAGCACATTGGCGGCGTAGTAGCGCGGGTCGTAGTGCAGGCGCGCGCCCGGCGCGCCGTTGTCGGTGGCGCCGGCCGCTATCGACGCGGCGTAGGCCGCATCGACCTCGCGCGTGCCCGCCGCCACGAACCCGACGTGAACCGCCTGCCCTTGCGCCACACCCTGGCGCAGCCAGAAGAACACGCGCCCCCTGGCGCCGAAGCCCTTGAGGTCCGGGTGCCCGGGCGGGCCGTCGCTGCCGTCGTAGTCGAGCCGGTCGGTGATGCCCAGGGGGGCGAGTGCGGCCGTGTAGAAGGCGATGGAGCGGCCGAGGTCGCCCACGGAAAGAAAGACATGGTCGAGCATGTGAAAGCCTCGCTGTTCTAGATGTTGTAGCCGCCGGCGACTTCGATCGACTGCCCGTTGATCCAGCCGCTGTCCTCGGACAGGAGGTGGGCGATGACGCGGGCCACATCTTGCGCCTCGCCCACGCGGCCGAGCGCGGTCTGCGCTGCGAGCACCGCTTCGAACGCGTCGGTGAGACCACCGCCGAGCTCGGTGCGAATCGCGCCCGGCGACACCGCGTTGGCCCGGATGCGGCGCTCGCCGAACTCCTTGGCCATGTAGCGCGTCAGCACCTCCAGGCCGCCCTTGAAGGCGGCGTACGGCGCCACGCCCGCGGTGGCCACGCGCGTGGTCGCGCTGGTGAGGTTCACGATGCTCGCGCCCTGCGCCATCAGCGGCAGCAACGCCTGGGTCAGGAAGAAGGGGCCTTTCAGATGGACGTTCATGAGGCCGTCGAACTGCGCTTCGGTCACCGTCTCGATCGGGTTGAAGAGGCCGTAGCCGGCGTTGTTGACCAAGCCGTCCAATGTCGTGCGCGCCCACGTCGATGCCAGTGCGTGCTGCACGCTGTCGCGAAAGGCGGCAAAGCTCGCGGCGTCGCCCACGTCCAGCGCGAGCGCCACGGCCTTGCCGCCGACGCCTTCGATCTGCTCGACCACCGCGCGGGCTGCAGCCGGGTTGCTGTTCCAGGTAAGGATGACGCCCATGCCGCGGCGGGCACATTCGAGGGCGGTGCTGGCGCCGATGCCGCGGCTTGCGCCAGTGATGAGGATGACTTTCATGTGTTGCTCCAGGTCCGATGAGGTAAGCCTGGACGATAGGCCGCACAGCACTTTCGAGCCCACCGGTTCCTGCCTCAAGGCTGCCTGTTCCTGCTTTTTCTTGCGCCGAGCGTCTCCTTGCGGTCTGATGCACGCCATGAAGGAACAACTGAAGGAGCTCAGGGCGCTGGCCGCTGGAGCGCAAAACCGGCGCACGGAAACCGGCATCCCGCGCGTGGCGATGGTGCAGGGCGCGATCCCCGAGCACCAGCTCGCGGCGGTCTACGAACCGATGGTCAACCTGATTCTTCAGGGGAGCAAGTCGATGACCGTGGGCGACCGCACGCTGCACTACGACCCGGCCACCTACTTCGTGATGTCGATCGACCTGCCCGCCATCGGCCAGGTGCGCGCGAGCAGTACCGGGCAGCCCTACCTCGCCGTCAGCCTGACGCTGGACCCGGCCATCGTGTCGGCCCTGCTGACCGACCTGCCCAAAGCTGCCGAAGCCTACGACCGGGAAGGCTTCTCGGTCGCCGCCGTCACGCCGGAGCTGATGGACGCGTGGGTGCGCATGCTGCGCCTGATGAACAGCCCGGCCGACATCGCGGCACTGGCCCCCGCCTACGAGCGGGAGATTCTTTACCGCGTGCTGCAGGGACCGCACGGCGGCATGCTGCGCGACATCGCCACGCCCGACACCGCGATGGCGCGGGTGAGCCTGGCGATCCAGTGGATCCGGCGCAACTTCGCGCGGCCTTTGCGGGTGGAGACCCTGGCACAGAAGGCGGCGATGAGCGTGTCGGCCTTTCACCGGCATTTCAAGGCCGTGACCGCGCTCAGCCCGCTGCAGTACCAGAAGCGCGTTCGGCTGCTGCAGGCCCGCACGCTGCTCGTGGCCGGCGGCCGCAACGTGACCGCGGCCGCCTTCGAGGTGGGCTACGAAAGCCCCAACCAGTTCAGCCGCGAATATGCGCGCGCGTTCGGGCTTCCGCCTGCACAGGATTCGGCCCGCATCCTCGGCGATATCCGGGCCCCGCGAATGCCAGCTTGAGCTGGCCGGCGGCGCATCGGGGCGGCAGACCGCTTTCGTGCTTGCTTATGCGGAAGTCTTCGTAGCCACGCCCGTGACCGCGGGGCTATGGTGCCGCCGATCTCTCTTCAAGCGCACCCATGTCCCTCACCGCAGAAATCATTCAGCCCGCCGCGGCGGCCACGTCCACCCCGGCGACGGCGATCTCCGCCGCCACGCTGCACCAATGGCTGCAGGACGGCCGCGAACTCGCGCTGCTCGACATCCGCGAGCACGGCCAGTACGGCGAAGGCCATCCCTTCTTCGCGGTGCATGCCGGCTACAGCCGCCTCGAAACCGAGGTGGCGCGCCTGGTGCCGCGCCGCGCCACCCGCACGGTGCTGTTCGACGACGGCGATGCAGGCCCGGCGCTGGCGCAGCGCGCGGCCGGCCGGCTCGCGGCCTTGGGCTACGACGATGTGTCGGTGCTGGCCGGCGGCGCACCGGCCTGGGCAGGCGCGGGCCACACGCTGTTCAAGGGCGTGAACCTGCCCTCGAAGACCTTCGGCGAAATCGCCGAACACGCCTTCGAGGTGCCGCACATCGGCGCGCGCGAACTGGCCGAGCGACAGCGCACGGGCGAGCCGCTGGTGCTGCTGGACGGCCGCACGCTCGAAGAGCACCGCAAGATGACGCTGCCCGGCGCCATTCCCGTGCCCAACGGCGAGCTGGCCCTGCGCTGGCGCACGCTGGTGCCGGACGCGACCACGACCATCGTGGTGCACTGCGCGGGCCGCACGCGCAGCATCGTCGGCGCGCAGATCCTGCGCGACCTGGGCGTGCCGAACCCGGTGCTCGCGCTGGAGAACGGCACGCAGGGGTGGGCACTCGCGGGCCTCGAACTCGAACGCGGCAGCGCCCGGGCGTTGCCACCGCCGCCCGATGCGGCGCAGCGCCAGGCCGCGCGCGAAGACGCCGCGGCGGCGGCCCGGCGCGCCAACGTGCCGGTGCTCACCGCCACCGAGGCGCAGGCCTGGCTCGACGACGGCACCCGCACCACCTTCGTGTTCGACGTGCGCACGGCGGAAGAATTCGCGGCGGGCGGCCTGCAGGGCGCGCGCCATGCGGCCGGCGGCCAGCTGCTGCAGGCCACCGACCTGCAGGTCGGCGTGCGCCACGCCCGCGTGCTGGTGCTGGACGACGACGGCGTGCGCGCGCCGGTGGTGGCCCTGTGGCTGCGCCGGCTCGGCTTCGATGCAGCGCTGGTCGAAGACGGTTTGGCCGCCGACCTGCGCGTGCCCGTGCGTGCGCCCGTGCGGCTGCCGCCGGTGGTGGCAGGCGCGGACGCCGAAGCGCTCTCCGCCTGGCGCGACGACACCGACGCGCCGCCCGCGGTGCTCGACCTGCGGCCCTCGCCCGCCTACCGCGCGCGACATGCACGCGGCGCGGCCTGGTCGATTCGCCCGCGCGTGGTGGCCGATGCGCAGGCCGCGACGGGCGGCGACCTGCAGCACCCGGTGCTGCTGATCGCGCCCGACGAAACCGCCGCACGCCTGGCCGCGCAAGACCTGCGAGAGGCCGGGTGGCAGCAGCTCTGGTGGGCGCGCGCCGAAGCGGTCGAGTCCGCGGGCTGGGCACAACAGGCCACGCCCGCGTCGCCGCCCGATGCCGAGGCCATCGACTACCTGCTCTTCGTGCACGACCGCCACGACGGCAACCTGGAGGCCGCGCGCCGCTACCTCGACTGGGAACTGGGCCTCATTGCCCAGTGCGCGCCCGAGGAACTGGCCGCGTTCCGCGTGCCCGAGGGTGCGCACCCAAGTTCGCACTGAAAACCGCATATCGATAGTCGAAGGCGTTCGTTGTGGGCGCGGGCGCGGCCCTGGAAGATTGCCGCTTGCCTCGCTACGCCTTTTTTCAGGCTTCCCATTCGATGACTTTCCGCCCGCGCCCCTTCTTTCCTTCTTCCCGCATCGCCATCGCCCTGGCCACGCTGCTGTGCATCGGCGCGGGCGCGGCCCATGCCGACGCAACCCTGGACCGCATCAAGCAGCGCGGCAAGGTCTCCATCGGCGTGATGGTGAACGGCGGGCCTTTCGGCTCGATCGACCCCGCCACGCAGCAACTGATCGGCTGGAACCCCGACCTGGCGCGCGACCTGGCCAAGCAACTGGGCACCGAGGTCGAGCTGGTGCAGGTGCAGCCGTCGAACCGCGTGCAGTTCCTGCAATCGGGCAAGGTCGACCTGCTGATCGCCTCGATGGAATACAACGCCGACCGCGGCGAGATCCTGGGCTACGTGCCCACGCCGTTCTACCGCGTGGGCGGCACGGCCGCCGTGCTGAAGACCAGCGGCATCGCCAAGTGGGAAGACCTGCGCGGCAAGATCGTCTGCGCGTCGCAGGGCAGCAGTTTCGTGAAGCCGCTGCAGGAGCAGTACGGTGCGCAGGTGCGCGGCTTCAAGACGTCGTCCGAATCGCTGTTGGCGCTGCGCGGCGGCAACTGCGTGGCGGCCGTGCACGATTCCACGCTGATCCAGCCGCTGTTGCGCAGCAACGCCGAATGGGCCGGTTATGCAGCGCCGATCACCGAAGAGATCCTGCCCGCACCTTCCGTCGTCTGGACCCGCAAGGGCGAGGCCGACACCATCGCGGCGGTCGACAAGGTGGTGAAGCAGTGGCACCGCACGGGCTGGTTGATCGAGACCGAGAAGCGCAACCACATCGAGCCGCCGCAGCCGCTGTTGCCTGAGCTGCAGGCGAAGCTGCGCGCCGCGCCCTGATTTTTTTGTTCGGGGCGCGTGCGAAGAACGCCGGGTTCTTCGCTGATCGACGACCGCCCTGAAGACGCTCACGTCGATGGGGTGCCTTGCGCAGCGAAACAAAGGAGGAGGGGCGCAGCCCCGGAGGACATTCGCGGAGCAAGGCACCCCGTCGGCGTGAGCGCCCCACAGACCTCCCCTCTTCTCGACACAACGCCATGACGCACCGTTTTCTACCCACACTGCTGTCTGCTTTCCTGTTGGCAGCAACCGCAAGCGCGGCCCACGCCGACGCCACGCTCGACAAGATCAAGCAACGCGGCAAGCTGACCGTCGGCGTCATCCTGTCGGGGCCGCCCTTCGGCACCATCGACCCCGCGACGCAGAAGCCCGTGGGCTACAACGTGGAGCTGGCCGAGGGCGTCACCAAGGGCCTGGGCGTCGGGCTGGAAACCGTGCAGGTGCAGCCGTCGAACCGCGTGCAGTTCCTGCAGCAGGGCAAGGTCGACATCCTCATCGCCAACATGCAGTGGACGCAGGAGCGCAGCGAAATTCTCTCGTTCGTGCCCACGCCGTTCGAGGAAGTGGGCGGCGCGGCCATCGCGCGCAAGGACAGCGGCCTTTCGAAATGGGAAGACCTGCGCGGCAAGCCCGTGTGCGTGTCGCAGGGCAGCAACTTCACCAAGCCGCTGGCCGATCAGTACGGCGCGCAGATCAAGGCATTTCGCGGACAGCCCGAATCGCTGCTGGCGCTCAAGGGCGGCAACTGCGTGGCTGCCGTGCACGTGAGCCCCACGCTGCGCGAACTTGCCGCCGGCAACGCCGACTGGAAGGACTACGCCATCGTCTCGCCGTCGGACCTGATTCCCTCGCCCTCCGTCATCTGGGTGCGCAAGGGCGAGGCCGACACGCAAAGCGCCATCGACCGCATCGTGCAGAACTGGCACCGCACCGGCTGGCTCATCGAGGTCGAGAAAAAGAACGGCATGACGCCCACGCCGCTGCTGCATGAGCTGAAGGCCAGGTTCGCGAAGGCGCCGCTTTGAACACGCCCGCGAACCCCGCCCTGGCGCTCTCCCAACGCGCATCGCGCGTGAAGCTCTCGGCCAACGCCGCGGCCAGCGCGCGCGCCGCCGCACTGGTGGCCCAAGGGCGCGACGTGCTCACGCTGACCTCGGGCGAGCCCGACTTCGACACGCCCGAACACATCAAGCAGGCCGCCACCGACGCACTCGCGCGCGGCCAGACCAAATACACGGCCACGCCCGGCACCGCCGCCTTGCGCCAGGCCATCGCGGCCAAGTACAGGCGCGAGAACGACCTGGCCTACACGCCCGCGCAGATCGTGGTGGCCAACGGCGCGAAGCAGATCGTGTTCCAGGCCTTCGCCGCCACGCTGGACGCCGGCGACGAGGTGATCGTGCCCGCGCCCTACTGGCCTTCGTTTCCGGACATCGTGCGCGTGAACGACGGCACGCCTGTCATCGTGCCGTGCGACGAGGCCAGCGGCTTCAAGCTGACCGCGCAAGCGCTCGAACTGGCCCTTACGCCGCGCACGCGCTGGCTCGTGCTGAATTCGCCGGGCAACCCGACCGGTGCCATCTACAGCCGGCCCGAACTCGAGGCGCTGGCCGCCGTGCTGCGCCGGCACCCGCGCGTGGCGGTGCTGTGGGACGAGGTGTACGAGCACATCTGGTTCGGCGACGCACCGCCGCCGCACCTGCTGCACGCCGCGCCCGACCTGCGCGAGCGCACGCTGCTGGTCAACGGCGTGTCGAAGACCTACGCCATGACGGGCTGGCGCATCGGCTGGGGCGCCGGGCCCGAGCCGCTGGCGCGCGCGATGACGGTCGTCCAGTCGCAGGCCACCTCGGGCGCCAACGCCATCGGGCAGGCGGCCGCCGCGGCCGCGCTGCAGTCGAACGACCAGCGCTTCGTGGGCGAGGCGCGCGCGGCCTATGCACGCCGCGCCGCGCTCGTGACCGAAGCACTGGCCACGGTGCCGGGCCTGGCCGTGCTGCCGCCGCAGGGCGCGTTCTTCGTGTACGCGAACTGCGCCGCGCTCATCGGCCGCCTGCGGCCCGACGGCCGCGCGATTGCCAGCGACACCGACTTCGTCGACTGGCTGCTCGAAGCCGAGGGCGTGGCGGTGGTCGACGGGCCTTCCTACGGCTTGTCGCCCTACATCCGCCTGTCGATCGCGGCCGGCGATGCCGTGCTGGCCGACGCCGTGCAGCGCATCGCGCGCGCGGTCGCCGCGCTGAAGGCCGCTGCATGAGCGACCCCGGCCTGCTCGCACAGGCGGTGGCGGCCATCAAGCCGCTGGGCCTGAACTACGCATTCCTGCTCGACCTGGGCGAGCGGCAGGCCTTTTTGCGCGGGCTGGTCGTCACGCTCGAACTCTGCCTGCTGACCGTTCCGTGCAGCCTTGCGGCGGGCGTGGCGATGGCCGCGGCGCTGACCTCGGGCCGAGGCTGGCTCGCGCTGCCCGCGCGCGCCTTCGTGGAGGTCACGCGCAACACGCCGACGCTGGTGCAGCTGTACTGCGCGTTCCTGGTGCTGAACATGCTCATCACGCGACAGCTCGAAGGCGTGGGCGGCAACCCGCTCACGCCCTTCGTCTGGGTGGTGATCGTGGTGGCGATCCACAAGGGCGCCTTCCATGCCGAGGCGCTGCGCGCGGGCATCGAGGCGGTGCCGCAGGTCACGCTCGAGGCGGCACGCTCGCTGGGCTTTTCGCAGCGCCAGCTGCTGTGGCGGGTGGAGCTGCCGCTGGCCGTGCGCTTCGCGCTGCCCTCGCTGGTCAACAACCTGGTCGACCTGGTGAAGATGACGGCGGTGGCCTCGGCCATCGCGGTGGGCGACGTGACCTACGAGTCGATCATGATCTGGACGCAGCGCGACAACGTGCTCGAACTGCTGCTGTTGATATTGCTGTACTTCGGCGCGCTGACCTGGCTGGTCAGCCGGGCCGGCAGCTGGCTCGAAGGCCGACTGAGGATGCCCGGCTATGGCCAATGAAGCCGCGGTGAGCGCGCTGGCGGTGCGCGCCGTGTCCGCACGGCGCTTCGGCACGTGCTTCGGTTTGCGCCGGCATCCGTGGCGCATTGCGCTCGCGGCCGTGCTCGCGGTGATCGCCACCTGGGTCGCCACGGGCACCACGCCGGTGGCGCTCGTCTTTCTGTGGCAATGGACGCCCGCGCTGCTGTGGGGCCTGCTCACCAACATCGAGATCAGCGTGCTGGCCATGGCGCTGGGCACGCTGGCCGGCCTGGTGGTGGGGGCGCTGTCGCTCTCGCCGGTGCGCGCGCTGCGCTTGCTCACGCGCTGGTACGTGCAGTTCTTTCGCAATGCGCCGGTGCTGGTGCTCATCTACTTCACCACCTACGTGTTTCCGTTCGAGCTGCACATCGTCAGGTGGACGGTGCCTTTTCCCGACTGGATCAAGGTGGTGCTGGGCCTGGCGCTGCCCACCAGCGCGGTGGTGGCGGAGATTTTTCGCGGCGCCATCCAGTCGATTCCCAGCGCGCAGTGGGAGGCCGCGCAGTCGCTGGCTTTTCGCCGCACCGAGATCTTCCGGCTGATCGTGCTGCCGCAGTGCCTGCGCCGCATGCTGCCGCCGTGGATGAACCTGTACGCCAGCATCACCATGAGCACGGCGCTCGCCTCGCTGGTGGGCGCCCACGACGTGGTGGACACCGCGCAGATCGCCAGCAACACCGTGGCGCGCACCGACTTCACGGTGCTCGTCTATTTCACGCTGCTCGGCGTGTTCTTCGCCTACTGCTACCCGATTGCCCGCGCCACGCGCGCGCTGGAGCGCCGCCATGCCCGCCATTGACACCAACGCCCGATCGTCTCCCCTCGTCGCCCTGCGCGGCGTGCAGCTTGCCTTCGGCGACAACGCGGTGCTGCGCGGCATCGACCTCGACGTGCAGCGCGGCCAGGCGGTGTCGATCATCGGGCCTTCGGGCTCGGGCAAGTCGACCATCCTGCGCTGCATCACCGGGCTGCTGCGCCCGCAGCACGGCGAGATTCGCGTGGCCGACACGCGCGTGGACACGCTGCGCACCGAGGCCGAGCTGATTGCCCTGCGCAAGCGCGTGGGCTTCGTGTTCCAGCAGTACAACCTGTTCCCGCACCTCACGGTGCTGCAGAACCTGGTGATCGCGCCCACCCGCGTGGCCGGGCGCGACCGCGCCACCGCCGAGCGCGATGCGCGCGCCCTGCTCGACAAGGTGCGCCTGTCGCACAAGGAGGCGGCCTACCCCGGCGAGCTGTCGGGCGGGCAGCAGCAGCGCGTGGCCATTGCGCGCGCGCTGGCCATGCGGCCCGAGCTGATGCTGTTCGACGAGGTGACTTCCGCGCTCGACCCCGAGACCGTGGGCGAAGTGCTCACCGTCATTCGCGACCTGGTGCGCGACGGCCTGACCTGCGTGCTGGTGACGCACGAGATGCGCTTTGCCGAGGAGATCAGCGACCAGGTGTATTTCACCGAGGCCGGCGTGATCGTCGAGCACGGGCCGGCCGCGCGCATCTTCGGCGCGCCCGAGAGCGAGCGCACCCGCGCCTTCCTGCACCGCGCGCTGGGCGAAGGCCCCCGCGCCTCGCTGGCGCCCGCCGCCCTGCCGGCCCCCTTCCCCGAGGTGCTGCCCTTCGAGCGGCTGCGCTTCGCACTCTGAACCCACCTTGCTCTCCCGAGAACCATGACAACAGCAACCTCCACCCTCGCCACCTCCTCCACTTCTGCGGACATCGCCACGCAACGCCGCGCGGCCGTCGACCAGGCCCTGAACGACGTGCGCGCCATCGCATCCATCGCCTCCATCGCGTCCACGCAGCCCTTCGACCGCGCAGTGCTCGCGCGCATCACGGCGCGGCTCGAACAACTGGCGTCGCACACCGCGCTGTTCACGCGCGCCGACTTTCCGCCGCCCGCCATCACCGAGGGCGTGGGCGCGTCCACGCGCTACCGGCTCAACCCCGCGGACGGTGAAGACGGCGTGGCGCTCTACCTGAACTCCATCAACCCCGGCAAGACCTCCATTCCCCACAACCACACGACCTGGGCCACCATCGTGGCGGTCGAGGGCCAGGAAGAAAACCGCGTCTACCGCCGCACCGACGACGGCAGCGACCCCGCCGTGGCCACGCTCGAACTCGACCGCGAAGTCACGGTGCAGCCCGGTACGTCCATCGGCTTCCTGGCCGACGACCTGCACAGCATCCACGTGATCGGCGAGCAGCCCACGCTGCACTTCCACCTGTACGGCCGGCCGCTGGAAACGCTGTCGCAGCGCATCGGCGTGAACCTGGAGACCGGTGCGGTCGTCAACTACAACGCCACGCAGCTCAAGCCGAGCAAGGTGGCGGCATGAGCGAGGGCGACACGCTGCGCGCGCGCACCAGGCTGCTGCACGCCGGCGCGCCTGCGCTGCGCGACGGCAGCGGCCCGGTGAACGTGCCCGTGGTGCGGACCAGCACCGTGCGCTTCGAGAACACCGCCGCGCACGCGGACTACCACCACCGCCGCAGCGCCGGCGAACGCGTGGCCTCCTACGGACGCCATGGCCTGGACACGCACCGCGCACTCGAAGACGCGGTGACGGCCCTCGAAGGCGGGCATCGCGCCTTCCTCACGCCCTCGGGCCTCTCGGCCATCACGCTGGTGCTGCTCGCGCTGCTGTCGCCCGGCGACCATGCGCTGGTGGCCGACGGCGTGTACGCGCCGCTGCGGCGCGTCGACAGCACGCTGCTGCAGCGCCTGGGCGTGGAGGTCGAGTACTTCTCGCCCGCGCACGACGACCTGGCGAGCCTGATCCGGCCGAACACGCGCCTGCTGTACCTCGAATCGCCGAGCTCGCTGCTGTTCGAAGTGCTCGACCTGCCGGCGCTGACCGCCATCGCGCGCGACCGCGGCGTGACGGTCGCCACCGACAACACCTGGAGCGGCGGCTGGTTCCACCAACCGCTTTCGCTGGGCGCGAACATCTCGATTCAGGCGGCCACCAAGTACATCTCGGGCCACTCCGACCTGATGCAGGGCATCGTGGTGGTCGACACCCCGGCGCTGGCCGCCAAGCTCTCGACCGCCTACGAGGCGCTCGGCCTCACCATCGGCGCGGACGACGCCTACCTCGCGCTGCGCGGCCTGCGCACGCTGCCCGTGCGGCTCGCGCAGCACCAGCGCCATGCCACCGAGGTGGCCGGGTTTGTGCAGCAGCAGCCTCAGGTGGCGCGCGTGTTCTATCCCGCGCTGCCCTCCGACCCCGGCCATGCGCTGTGGAAGCGCGACTTCAGCGGCGCCAGCGGCCTCGTGTCCTTCGAGTTCCGCCATGCCACGCCAGCCGCGGCCAACGCCTTCGTCGATGCGCTCGCGCTCTTCGGCATCGGCGCTTCGTGGGGCGGCTACGAAAGCCTGGCACTGGTCGCCCAGCCCGAGCGGCTGCGCGAGCACCGCCAATGGACCGGCGACGCGCCGGTGGTGCGTCTGCACATCGGGCTCGAAGACCCGGCGGACCTGATGGCCGACCTGTCGCAGGCCTTTGCGGCCGCCACGGCGCAGCGCTGATTCCATTCAACAAGAACACCTTTCCCTCATGTCCTCGAACTCCAACCCATCTCCCGCAGCACTCGATGCGCGCGTGCGCGTCGCCGTCGACGTCGGCGGCACCTTCACCGACGTGGTGCTGCTGCGCGGCGCCGAGAAACACACGCTCAAGGTGCTCACCACCCCGACCGCGCCCGAGCAGGCCGTGCTCGGCGGGGTCGAAGAAGTGCTGCAGCAGGCCGGCGCCGGCTGGCCCGACGTCGACCTGCTGATCCTGGGCACCACGCTGGCCACCAACGCGCTGATCGAGCGCAAGGGCGCGCCCACGGCGCTGCTCACCACGCACGGTTTTCGCGACCTGGTGGAAATCGGCCTCGAAGACCGCTTTGCCCAGTACGACGTGTTCCTCGAAAAACCCGCGCCGCTGGTGCCGCGCCACTGGCGCCACGGCGTGGTCGAGCGCGTGGACGCGGCCGGCCGCGTGATCACGCCGCTGGACGAAGCGCAGGTGGCCGTGCTGGCCAGGCAGCTGCTGGCCGACGGCATCGAGAGCGTGGCGGTGTGCTTTCTGCACGGCTATGCCAACCCCGCGCACGAGCGCCGCGTGCGCGAGCTGCTGCGCGAACACGCGCCCGGCCTGTGGGTGTCGCTGGCTTCCGACGTGTGCCCCGAGATCCGCGAGTACGAGCGCCTGTCGACCATCAGCGCCAACGCCTACGTGCAGCCGCAGGTGGCGGGCTACCTGCGCCGCCTGCAGGAAGGCGCCACGGCGCGCGGCCTGCGCGCGGAACCCTTCCTCATGACTTCGGGCGGTGCCATCACCACGCTGCAGGCCGGCATCGACGAGCCGGTGCGGCTGGTCGAATCGGGCCCCGCCGGCGGCGCGGTGCTGGCGCGCCAGGTGGCCGAGCAGATCGGCGCCACGCGCGCGCTTTCGTTCGACATGGGCGGCACCACGGCCAAGATCTGCTTCATCGACGACTACCAGCCGCAGATCAGCCGCAGCTTCGAGTTCGGCCGGGTGCACCGGCACCTGAAAGGCTCGGGCCTGCCGATCCGCATTCCGGTGATCGAGATGGTGGAGATCGGCGCGGGCGGCGGCTCCATCGCGCGGGTGAACCACCTGGGCGTGGTGCAGGTGGGTCCCGACAGCGCAGGCTCCTCTCCCGGCCCGGCCGCGTACGGCCTGGGCGGCGAGCTGCCCACGGTGACCGACGCGCACGCCGCGCTCGGCACCATCGACCCGGCGCGCTTCGCGGTCGGCAAGGTGCGGCTCGACCCGCAGCGTGCGCGCGACGCGCTGCTGCAGGGCCTTGCCGCGCAGACCGGCCTGGACGTGGAATCGGCCGCGCAGGCCGTGATCGAGATCGTCACCGAGAACATGGCCAACGCCGCGCGCGTGCATGCGTCCGAACTCGGCAAGGTGGCGGAAGAAAGCACGCTCATCGCCTTCGGCGGTGCGGCGCCGCTGCATGCGGCCTTGCTCGCGCGCAAGCTCGGCGTGGCGCGGCTGGTGATTCCGAATTCGGCCGGCGTGGGCTCGGCGCTCGGCTTTCTGTGGGCGCCTGTGGCCTATCAGACGGTGCGCAGCCTGGCGCAGCGGCTCGACCGCATCGACCATGCGGCGGTCGACAGGCTGCTCGGCGAGCTGACGGCGACTGCCGACGACGTGGTGCTGCGCGCCGCGCCCGGTGCGGCGCTGGTGCGGCATCGCCAGGCGTTCATGCGTTATGCCGGCCAGGGGCACGAGATTCCGGTCGAGCTGCCCGAAGGCCCGTTCGACGCGGCTGCGAGCACGGCTTTGCATGAACGATTCGAGGAACGCTATGCCGCGCTGTACGGCCGCAGCCTGCCGCACATCGCGGCCGAGGCGGTGAGCTGGTCGGTCGCGGTGGAAGCCGGCGGCCGTGCGGCGCCCGAGCCCGACGAGGTGGTGGCCGACACCGGCCGCGCGGCGCCCTCGGGCACGCGCCGCGTGTACGACGCCGAAGCGGGCCGGTGGGCCGAGGTGCCCGTCTACGAACGCAGCGCGCTGGGCGCGGGCAAGTGGATCGAAGGCCCGGCGCTGATCGTCGAAGACGAGACGACCACGCACGTGATCGCGGGCTTCGAGGCGCGCGCGACGCGGCTGGGCGCGCTGGTGCTGGACGACACGGCCTCCGTGCGCCACGCCGAAGCGGAAATCACCGAAGAGGCCGCCGCATGAGCAAGTACGGTCTAGCTCCTTCCCCCGCTGGGGGAAGGCTGGGATGGGGGCTTTCCCCGACTGGCGCAGCGCAAGAACAAGCGCCGCGCACCCCCACCCCGGCCCTCCCCCGGAAGGGGAGGGAGGCATACCGATGAGCACCGCGCCCGCACGCCAACAACTGCGCCAGCAACTGGTCTGGAGCCGCCTGCTCGCCGTGGTCGAGGAACAGGCGCAGGCACTCATCCGCACCGCCTTCGGCACACCGACGCGCGAGGCCGGCGACCTGTCGGCCGGCGTTTTCCTGCCCGACGGGCGCATGGTGGCGCAAGCCGTCACCGGCACGCCGGGCCACGTCAATTCGATGGCCGATTCGGTGCTGCACTTTTTGCGCGCCTTTCCCATCGACACCATGCGCGACGGCGACGTGTTCGTCACCAACGACCCCTGGAAAGGCACGGGCCACCTGTTCGACGTGGTCATGGTCACGCCGGTGTTCCACGAAGCCAAGCCCGTGGCGCTCTTCGCGTCGACCGTGCACGTGGTCGACATCGGCGGCGTCAACGCCGGGCCCGATGCGCTGGAGATCTTTCATGAAGGCCTGTTCCTGCCGCCGCTGCGCTTCGTGAGCCAGGGCGTGATCGAAGCGGCCGTGCTCGACATCGTGCGCGCCAACGTGCGCGAGCCCGGACAGGTCGAGGGCGACTTCCATGCGCTGGTGGCCTGCAACGCCGTGGGCGCGGTGCGCTTGCAGCGCCTGCTGCGCGAGTTCAGGCTGGCCGACCTGCAGGCGCAGGGCGACTACATTGTCGAGCGCTCGCGGCTGGCCATGCGCGAGGCGCTGCGCGAATGGCCCAAGGGCACCTGGCGCAACCACATGACGGTGGACGGCTACGACACGCCGCTGGAGCTGCATGCGGCCGTCACCATCACCGACGACGGCATCCTGGTCGACTTTGCAGGCACGTCGGCCAGCATTGCGCGGGGCATCAACGTGCCCAAGGCCTACACCGACGCCTACACCTCCTTCGGCATCCGCTGCCTGGTGGGCGCGGACGTGCCCAACAACTCGGGCTCGCTCGCCCCCATTCGCGTGGTCGCGCCCGAGGGCTCCATCGTCAATGCGCTGCCGCCGGCCGCGGTGGCGGCGCGCGCGGCCATCGGGCAGATGCTGCCCGACCTGGTGTTCGGCGCGCTGCGCCAGGCGCGGCCCGACCGCGTGCCGGCCGAAGGCGCGTCTTCGCTGTGGAACATCCGCCTGTTCGGCGGACAGCCGATCGAGGGCGGGCCCAACGACGCGCTGCGGCGCGCGCGGCGCTTCAACATCGTGAGCTTTTCCACCGGCGGCACCGGTGCGCGGCCGGGCAAGGACGGGCTTTCGGCCACGGCCTACCCGAGCGGCGTGCGCAACGTGTCGCTGGAAATCCTCGAGACGCAGGCCCCGCTGCTGTTCCGCCGCAAGGAGTACCGGCCCGACTCGGGTGGTGCAGGCGCATCGCGCGGCGGCCTCGGGCAGGTCATCGAGATCGAGAACGCCGACGGCGACCCGATGGTGCTGTCGGCCACCTGGGACCGCATCCGCTTTCCCGCGCGCGGCGCGCTCGGTGGCGGCGACGGCGCACCGGGCGCCGCGCGGCTCAAGCATTCGGGCACCGTGCTGCGCGGCAAGGGCCGCCAGGTCATTCCGGCCGGCGAAGTGCTCGTGGTCGAGACGCCCGGCGGCGCGGGTCTGGGCAACCCGGCAGAGCGCGACCCCGCACGGGTGGCGCGCGACCTGAAGGCGGGGCTGGTCACACAGGCCGCCACCACCCCCACCAACGATTTCGCAGGAACCGCTGCATGAGCACCACCCCCACCCCCAAGGCGCTGGCCAGCAGCCAGCTCATCCGCAACCAGCTCGCATGGAACCGGCTGCTCTCCGTGGTCGAGGAACAGGCGCAGGTGCTGATCCACACCGCCTTCGGCACATCGACGCGCGAGGCCGGCGACCTGTCGGCGGGCGTGTTCCTGCCCGACGGCCGCATGATCGCGCAGGCCGTGACCGGCACGCCGGGGCACGTCAACTCGATGGCCGAATCGGTCAAGCACTTTCTGCAACGCTTTCCCATCGACACGATGGAAGACGGCGACGTGTTCCTCACCAACGACCCGTGGAAGGGCACCGGCCACCTGTTCGACATGACGATGGTCACGCCCGTCTTCCATGGCGAAGGCGAAGCGAAGAAGCCCGTGGCGTTGTTCGCCTCCACGCTGCACGTGGTGGACATCGGCGGCATCGGCTCCAGCCCCGACGGACTCGAGATTTATCACGAAGGCCTGTTCCTGCCCATCCTGCGTTTCGTGCGCCAGGGCACGGTGGATGCGGCCGTTCGCGCGATCATCCGCGCCAACGTGCGCGACCCCGAGCAGGTCGAGGGCGACCTGTACGCGCTGGTGGCCTGCAACGAGGTGGGCGGCCGGCGGCTGCGCACGCTGCTGCGCGAGTTCAAGTTCGACGACCTCGAGGCGCTGGGCGACTTCGTCATTGCCCGCTCGGCCCAGGCCATGCGCGACGCGCTGCGCGACTGGCCGCGCGGCACCTGGCACCACACGCTGGTGGCCGACGGCTACGACGCGCCCATCACGCTGCAGGTGTCGGTGACCATTGCCGACGACGGCATCGTGGTCGACTACGCGGGCACCTCGGGCACGGTGGCGCGCGGCATCAACGTGGTCAAGGCGTACACCGACGCCTACACCTCCTTCGGCATCCGCTGCCTCGTGGGCTCGGACGTGCCGAACAACGCGGGCTCGCTCGCGCTCATTCGCGTGGAAGCGCCCGCGGGCTGCATCCTGAATGCGCTGCACCCCGCCGCCGTGACGGCGCGCCATGTCGTCGGCCAGTTGCTGCCCGATGCGGTGTTCGGCGCGCTGCGCCAGGCCCGGGCCGACCGCGTGCCGGCCGAGGGTGCCTCGTCGCTGTGGAACCTGCAGCTGGTCGGCGGCGAAGTGCTCGCGGGCACCGGCCAGGCCGACGCCGAGGCCGTGCGCCGCGGCGCGCGCTTCAACGTCATCAGCTTTTCCACCGGCGGCACCGGCGCGCGGCCCGGCAAGGACGGGCTTTCGGTCACCGCCTACCCGAGCGGCGTGCGCAACGTGTCGCTCGAAATCTTGGAGACGCAGGCGCCCATCGTGTTCGAGCGCAAGGAATTTCGCGTCGACTCCGGCGGCATCGGCGCCGTGCGCGGCGGCCTGGGCCAGGTGATCGAGGTGCGCCATGCGCAGCCCGACGCCGCCTTCCTGATCGCGGCGGCCTTCGACCGGGTGGTCAACCCCGCGCGCGGTGCGCTCGGCGGCGGCAACGGCGCGCCGGGTGCGCTGCGGCTGTCCTCGGGCACCACGCTGCGCGCCAAGGGCCGGCAGATCGTGCCGGCGGGCGACCGCCTGATCGTCGAGACGCCCGGCGGCGGCGGCCTGGGCGAGCCTTCGAAGCGCGACCCGGCGCTGGTGGCGCGCGACCTGCGCGAAGGGCTGGTGTCGCCGGAGGCTTCCTCGGCCGGCGCCGTGCATGCCGGCGCCGAGCCTGTCGTCGCCTGACTTTTTCTTTTCTTTCCACCGACCCTGTTTTTCAAATCATGTTGTTCTCGACCCCCTCCTTTCCGCTTCGCAGCGCCCTCCTCGCCGCGCTGCTCGCCGTGGGCCTCGCCGCCCACGCCGCACCGCCCAACCACAGCGGCACGCTCACGCTGCTGTCGACCAGCGAGCCGACCGCGCTCGTCACCATCGGCAACGTGGCCACGCCCATCCTGAGCGTGAGCGCCAAGGTCACCGAAGGCCTGCTGAAGTACGACTACGACGTCAACCCGCAGCCGCAGCTGGCCACCAAGTGGACGATCAGCCCCGACGGCCTGACCTACACCTTCACGCTGCGCCAGGGCGTGAAGTGGCACGACGGCAAGGACTTCACCTCCGCCGACGTGGCCTATTCCATCGAGCTGCTGAAGAAGATCCACCCGCGGGGGCGCAACACCTTTGCCAACCTCACCGGCATCGACACGCCCGACAAATACACCGCCGTGCTGCGGCTGTCCAAGCCCGCGCCATACCTGATCCGCGCGCTGGTCGCGACCGAGACGCCCATCGTGCCCAAGCACATCTACGAAGGCACCGACCCGGCCAGCAACCCGAACAACAACGCGCCCATCGGCACCGGTCCGTTCAAGTTCAAGGAGTGGGTGCGCGGCAGCCACATCGTGTACGAGCGCAACACCGACTACTGGGACAAGCCCAAGCCCTTCGTCGACCAGCTCATCGTGCGCTTCGTGACCGACCCGGCCGCAGCGGCCGTGGCCTTCGAGACCGGCACCGTCGACCTGGGCTACCGCACGCCCGTGCCGCTGGCCGACCTGGAGCGCCTGAAGAAAGTGCCCGCGCTGCGCTTCGAGACCAAGGGCAACAGCTACTCGTCGAACGTGACGCGGCTGGAGTTCAACCTCGACAACGAGTACTTCAGGAACGAGAAGGTGCGCCAGGCCGTGGCCCATGCCATCGACCGCAACGTGATCGTGAAGGTGGTGAACTACGGCTACGGCCAGGCGAGCTACTCGCCCATCGCACCCGGCCTGAAGGCCTTCCACGACCCGGCGCCCTCGCCTTACGCCTTCGACGTGAAGAAGGCCAACGCGCTGCTCGACGAAGCGGGCTTTGCGAAGAAGGCCGGCGGCGTGCGCTTCAGCGTGCCGCTGGACTTCAACCCCATCGGCGCCGACGGCCCGCGCCTGGCCGACTACCTGCGCTCGGCGCTGGCGCGCGTGGGCATCGCGGTGACGGTGCGCGCGCAGGACCCGAGCGCCTTCATCAAGCGCATCTACACCGACCGCGACTTCGCCTTCACCCACAACGGCGCGAGCAACCTGTTCGACCCGACGGTGGGCGTGCAGCGGCTGTACTGGTCGAAGAACTTCATCAAGGGCGTGCCGTTTTCGAACGGCACGCATTACCAGAACCCGGTGGTGGACAAGCTGCTGGAAGACGCGGCCGTGGAAAACGACGCGGCCAGGCGGCTGAAGCTGTTCAAGGACTTCCAGGACACCGTGGCGCGCGATGTGCCTGACCTGAACCTTTATCAGCCGGTGTTCATCACCATCGCCAACCAGCGGGTGCATGACCATTCTTTGACGGCGGATGGGGTGGAGTCGAATCTGGCGGATGTGTGGGTGGACGAGTTGAAGAAGTAAGGCGTTTGCTGTTGGCGCTTGCTGTTGGGCGCTGGCTGCGGCTCTTCTTGAGGCTGTCGGCCGGGTCTCGCCCCGGCGGGCGACTCGCTTTCTTTGCTTCGCCAAAGAAAGTAAGCAAAGAAAGGCGACCCCTGCTGGCTGCGTCCCTGCGCTTCGCTCCGGGCAACCTGCGGTGCTCACGTTTCGCGGGGTCTCGCCCAAACTCGCTTCGCTCAAACAAGGGCGAGCCCTCATCCGCGAAACGCTCCGCTCCTCGGCGCATCCAGAAGGGGTTTGGATACCGACGGGCCTTCGCTGCGCTCGGCCACAGAACAACCAGCAGCCAGCAGCCAGCAACCAAGACTGACGATTCCATACCAACCGCTGCAGGCGCGAAGCGCCTGCGGCAACTTGGTGGCCGAGCAACGCGATGGCCCGATTGGTCTCCCCCCCTCTGGCTGCGCCGAGGAGCGCAGCGTTTCGCGGATCAGGTCTCGCAGCTGTTTGAGCGAAGCGAGTTCTGCGAGACCCCGCGAAACGCGAGCACCGCAGGTTGCCCCGTAGCGCAGCGAAGGGGTCGCAGACAGTGGGGTCGCCTTTCTTTTGCCTACTTTTCTTTGGCGAAGCAAAGAAAAGCAGGTCGCCCGCCGGGGCGAGTCCCGGCCGACAGCCTTCAAAAAACCAAAAAAACCAAAAGCATCAAGCAGCCTTCCGCCGCTCCCCCCCCGGCACAGCAGCAATCAAGCTGCGCGTATACGCATGCTGCGGCCGATCCCATATATCCCGATGGCTGCCCGTCTCCACGATCTGCCCCTTGTTCATCACCATCACCCGATCCGCGATATAGCGAACCACAGAAAGATCGTGAGAGATGAAGAGATACGACAGCCCGAAGTCTTCCTTCAACTCGACAAGCAGATTCAGGATCTGCGCCTGCACCGACACATCGAGCGCCGACACCGGCTCATCGAGCACCACCAGCGAAGGCCGCAGCACCAGTGCACGTGCAATGCCGATGCGCTGCCGCTGCCCCCCAGAGAACTCGTTGGGAAAGCGCCGCCCTGCATCCGCCGGCAGCCCCACCCGCTCCAGGATCGCAGCGATGCGGTTGCGCCGCTCGGCCCGGTCCGACACGCCGTGCACCTTCAGCACCGACTCGATGATGTCGAACACGCTGCGCCGCGGATTCAGCGACGCATACGGGTCCTGGAACACCATCTGCACGCGACGACGCCAAGGCTTCAGCGCCTTCTCGGACAACGACGCGATGTCCGTGCCGTCGAACACGATGCGGCCCGACGCCGGGTTCACCAGCCGCAGCAGCGTGCGCGACAGCGTCGACTTGCCGCAGCCCGACTCGCCCACCAGCCCCACGGTCTCGCCCGCGCGAATGTCGAAGGACACGCCATCGACCGCATGCAGCACGCCGCCTCCACGCCTGGGGTAGTCCGTGCGCAGTTCCTGCACCGACAGCAAGGGTTCACCGGCCGCCGCACGCACCGGCAAGGCCCGCACGGTCGAGCTCGGCACCGGCACGTGCAACGCAAAGTCGCGCACGCCCGTCACAGGGTCGAGGCGCGTCTGAATCTCAGGCAGCCGCGCGTCGGCGTAGTGCAGCGCGCTGCCGGCATGCAGCGACGCGCCGAGCAGACCCCGGGTGTAGGCATGCGACGGCGCGGCGAAGAGCTTGGACGTGGGCGCCTCTTCGACCTTCTCGCCGCCGTACATCACCGCCACGCGATCGGCCCATTGCGCAACCAGCCCGAGGTCGTGCGTGATGAGCAGCAACGCCATGTCGAGCTCGCGGCGCAGGCCGTCGAGCAGCTCGAGAATCTGCGCCTGGATGGTCACGTCCAGCGCGGTGGTGGGCTCGTCGGCCACCAGCAGGCGCGGCTTGCAGGCCACGGCCATCGCGATCATCACGCGCTGGCGCTGGCCGCCCGACAGGTTGTGCGGATGGTCGTCGATGCGCTGGTGCGGCTCGGGAATGCGCACAAGGTCGAGCAGTTCGATGGCGCGCTTGCGGGCCGCGAGCGCCGAGAGCTTTTCGTGCCGGCGCAGCGTCTCCTCGATCTGCGCGCCGATGGTGTGCACCGGGTTCAGCGAGGTCATCGGCTCCTGGAAGATCATCGCGATTTCGCGGCCGCGCACTTCGCGCAACTCGGCCGGCGACAGCGCCAGGATGTCGCGCCCGTCGAAGTGGATGTTGCCGCGCAGCACGGCGCCGGGCGCAAGCAGGCGCAGCAGCGCGAGCGCCGTGGTCGACTTGCCGCAGCCCGACTCGCCGACCAGCGCCAGCGTTTCGCCGCGCTGCAATGTCAGGTCGAGCCCGCGAACGGCCTGGATGGGGCCGTTCGATCCGTGGAAGAAAACGTCCAGCCCGCGCACGTCGAGCAGCGGCGGCGTGGGGTTGATTTGTTCGAGCGTCATCTCAGCGCCCCCTCAACCGGGGGTTGAACGCATCGTTGAGCCCGTCGCCCACCAGGTTGAGCGCCAGCACCGTCAGCACGATCGCCGCACCCGGCAGCGCCGTGAGGTACCACGCCGTGCGCAGCAGCTCGCGGCCCTGCCCGATCATGCTGCCCCACGACACCGCGTTCGGGTCGCCCATGCCCAGGAAGGACAGCGCCGACTCGATGAGGATGGCGCTCGCCACCAGCACCGAGGTGGTCACGATCACCGGCGGCAACGCGTTGGGCAGCATCTCCTGGAAGATGATGCGTGCATGGCTGAAGCCCTGGCTGCGGGCGGCCAGCACGAACTCGGTTTCGCGCAGCGCACGGAATTCCGCCCGCACCAGCCGCGCGATCACCGGCCACGACCCCAGGCCGATGGCGAACACGATCACCGGCACCGAGGGCTGGCCGATGGCCACCACCACAATCACGAACAGGAACGACGGCATGGTCTGGAACAGCTCGGTGATGCGCACCAGCACGTCGTCGATGCGGCCACCGAAATAACCGGCCGTGGCACCCACGAGCACGCCGATCACCACGCTCAGCACGGCCGCCACCACGCCCACCGCGAGCGACACGCGCGCGCCGTGCGCAATGCCGGCGATGACGTCGCGGCCCAGCGAGTCGCTGCCCAGCGGATAGGCCGCGTCCTGCCCCGGCCACAGCAGCGGCTGCGCGACCATGTCGAGCGGATCGCCCGGGTAGAGCAGCGGCGCGAGCAGCGCCAGGATGAGCATGAACAACAGCAGCACCACGCCCGCCACGGCGGCGGGGTTGCGCAGGAAGGCGCGCAACGCGGCGTGGCGGTTGGAGACGGGCTTGGCGTCCACCGCGGCCCTGGCGACAGGGACGACCGGCGCGAGAGGTCCGGCAGGTGGTTCAGGGCGGCGGGCGGCAGGTGGCGCCGGCGGGTGAGCCGGCGGATTGGCGAGCGCGGAATCGAGTGTGAAAGGTGTGGACATCGAAAGCTTTGAAAGCCCGGAATTTCAAAAAAAGGGAAGTCGACGGCGCGCGCTCAGCGCACCTGGATGCGCGGGTCCAGCCACGCGTGCAGCAGGTCGACCAGCATGTTGGCCACGATGACCAGCAGCGACGACATCAGCAGCACGCCCAGCAGCACGGTGTAGTCCCGCCCCGCGACCGAGTCGAAGGCCAGCCGGCCGAGGCCGGGCCAGCTGAACACGGTCTCGACCACCACCGCGCCGCCCAGCAGCGTGCCGAAGTGCATGCCGGCCACGGTGGTGACCGGAATCAGCGCGTTGCGCAGGATGTGGCGCAGGTTGACCGTCCACGGGTGCAGGCCCTTGGCCTCGGCGGTGCGCACGAAGTCCTGGCGCGCCACCTCGAGCATCGCGGCGCGCGTCAGGCGCGAGAAGATCGCGATGTAGAAGCCCGCCATGGCCAGCGCCGGCAGCACCAGGTGCCGCGCCACGTCGACCCCATGCGTCCAGCCCGTGTAGCCCGCGCCGATGCTCTCGCTGCCCCCGGTCGGCAGCCAGCCCAGGTGCACCGAGAACAGCACGATGGCCATCAGGCCCAGCCAGAAGCCGGGGGTGGAATACAGCAGCAGCGCCAGCACCGAGAGCGTGCGGTCCTGCCAGCGGCCCACGCGCGTGGCCATGACCGTGCCCGCGGCGATGCCGATGGCCAGCGCAAAGGCGAGCGCCGTCGTCATCAGCAGCAGCGTGTTGCCCAGCCGCGCACCGATGAGCGCCGTCACCGGCATGTTGTAGCGCGGCGAAACGCCGAGGCTGAAATGCGCCAGGTTGTTCAGGTAGGCGCCCAGCTGGTGCAGCACGGGCAGGTCGAGCCCGAAGTGCGTGCGCAGCTGCGCCATGCTCTCCGCGGTGGCCGAGCCCGACTCGGCCGCCACCACGTCGGCGGCGTCGCCCGGAATCCACTGCATCAGCAGGAAGTTGAGAAGGATCACGCCGATGACGGTCGGCACGGCCTGCCATGCCGTGCGCACCAGCGTGCGGCTCGCGCTGCGCAGGTTCATGACGCGGTCGCCTTGCCCGGCGCGACCAGGCGGATGCCCACGTCGCCTTCGCGCTCCAGTTGCGCCACGAGGCCGATTTCCCAGTCGAGGTATTGCTGGAAACCGGCATCCCGCTTGGCCAGGTCGGCATGCGCGTAGGGGCTGTACCAGTGGTCGTCGTCGCCGGTCAGCACGCCTTCGGGGCCAGTGGCCGTGGGCAGGCGGGCGGCCGCCCAGGCCAGGGTGCCGCCCGCAATGGCCCGCACCGTGCGCCCGGTGCGCTCGGCCAGTTCGGCCGCCACGGTGCGCGCGAGCACGCCGTCGGACGAAGTGAGCACGATGACCTGCGACGCAGGCAGGTCGGCGGTGAACTCCTGCAGCCGGTCGGGCACCGCGAAGCGCGCACCCGCCACATGACGGCGCTCGAAGGCCGAGCGGCGCTCCACGTCGAAAGCCACCGCGGTGCCGGCTTCCAGTGCCGCGGCAGCCTCGCGCGGCGCGATGTCGGGGGTGAAGGCACGCAGCGCCAGCACGCGCACCGGTTCGGGCCCGAGCACCCGCACCGGCAGTGCGGGCGGCGACAGCACGAACACCTCGTGCCCGCCCAGTTGCGCGAGCCATGCGCCGGTGGTGAGCGCGCGCACGCCGTCCCAGTCGGCCAGCACGATGCGCGCATGCCGCGTGCCCACGTATTCGTCGGTGGCCTGCACCAGCTGGCCGCCGGGCGCCCAGCGCCAACCTTCCAGGTGGCCGGCTTCGTATTCCTGGCGGGTGCGCACGTCGAAGCGGTAGAGCGAGCGCTCGTCGGACGCGGCGTCGGCCTCGAAGCGCGCGAGCGTGGCCGCGTCGATGCGGCGCACGCCGGCGCGCGCGGCCACGTCTTCGGCACGGGCGCGCGCGCTTTGGCGCGTGGCCTCGCCCGGCTCGGGCAGCGGCGCGGCGCGGCCGTGCGACAGCTGGCGCCCGGCCAGCAGCCAGGCCATGGTGCCGTCCTTCAACGACACCACCTTGTTGGGAATGCCCGCGTCGATGAGCGTCTGCGCGCCCACGATGCTGCGCGTGCGCCCGGCGCAGTTCACCACCACCAGCGTCTCGGGCCGGGGCGCGAGTTCCTGGATGCGATAGACCAGCTCGGCGCCCGGCAGGCTGTGCGCAAAGGGCAGGCTGAAGTCCGCGAACTCTTCGGGCGTGCGGCTGTCGACCACCACAATGTCGTCGCCGCGCTCCACGCGCGCGTGCAGGTCGTCGACCGAGATCCAGGGCGTGTGCTTCTGGTGCTCGATGACCTCGCCGAAGGCCTTGCTCGGCACGTTGCTGCCGCTGAAGAGTTCGTAGCCCGCGCCAGCCCAGCCTTCGGTGCCGCCCGCCAGCACCGACACGTTGCGCCAGCCCAGGCGCACCAGCTTGGCGGCGGCTTCATGGGCGAGCGATTCGTCGGCGTCGGCCAGCACGATGCGCGTGCCGCGGCGCGGCACCAGGCGGTCGATCTGCACTTCGAGCCGCCACAGCGGCGCCGAGGCGGCCAGCAGGATGTGGCTGCGCACGAAGACGCCGGTCTCGCGCACGTCGAGCAGCGCAATCTCTTCGCCGTCCTGCAGCGCGGCCTTCAGCGCCTGGGGCGTAATGGCCGGATGGCGGATGTTCTTCGGCGGCGCGAAGTGGCGAAAGCTCCCGCCCTCGGTGCCTTCGAACACCACGCGCCGGTCGAGCAGCTGCAGCGCACGGCCGTAGAAGTGCAGGTGGCGGCCGTCCTGGCCGCCGATGAGCTCGATGGTGTGCACGTCGTCCGGCAGCAGCACCACGGCGCTGCCGGAGGCCACGTCGACGGTGCCGGTTTGCACCAGCGTGTCGCGCGACGCGTCGGCGGTTTTCTCGCGGCGGTAGAGCACGTTGCGCTCGTTGCCCTCCACGCCGGCTATCACCGCCCAGGTCGTGTGGTCGTGCGGCGGCTGGGCCTTGCCCGCCAGGCCGGCCGACAGGTACAGCGCGAAGCCGCCGTCGGCGTCTTCGGCCAGGCGGTAGACCTGCGCGGGGCGGGCCGCGTCGAGCGGAAAGTGGGCGGCCGGGAACAGCGACTTCTGCTGGCCGAGCGCAATCAGCGCATCGGCCACGGCCTGCAGCGCGGGCCTGTCCGCGGTGCGGGCAAGCAGGCCGCGCGCCTGGGCCAGAAAGGCGTCGATGGCGCGCGCACGGGCGCTGGCAATGTCGTTGCCCGCGGTTTCCACGGGAAGTTCGGTGAGGCTCATGGGGGGCTTTCTGGGGGCGGCAAAGGCAATTCGACCCTCAGGCTAAGCCGGCTGCCGCGCGCGCCCAACGAACTTTTTCGTCTACGCATATCCGGTTTGCTTCGTTGGAACCGGCCGGTGCGGCGCCTAGATTGGCCGCCACATGAACACACACTCCCCCTTCCTTGCCCCGCGCCGCGCCATGCTGGGCGCACTGGTCACATCGGCATGGGCTTTCAGCGGTTTCGGTGCCTTCGCCACCCTGGCGCATGCCGCCGACGACGCCGCTGGCTTTCCGTCGAAGCCGGTGCACATCGTGGTGCCCGTGGCCGCCGGCGGCAGCGCCGACAAGCTCACGCGGCTCATAGCGCAGGGCCTGACCGAACGCTGGGGCCAGTCGGTGGTGGTCGAGAACCTGGCCGGCGCCAGCGGCACCATCGGCGCGGCGCGCGTGGCCAAGGCGCCCGCCGACGGCTACACGCTGCTGCAGCAGGGCGAAGGCCTGACGCTCAACGCCATTCTTTTCGACCGCCTGCCCTACGACGGCCAGAAAGCCTTCACGCCGGTCATCAAGGCGGTGGTCAATCCGCAGATATTGGTGGTCAACCCCAAGACCGGCATCACCGACTTCCGCGCCTACCTGGCGCGCGCCAAGGCGCAGCCGCTGTCGATCAGCCTGGGCCTGCCCGGCAACGGCGGCATCGCCCACGTGGCGCACGAAATGATCGCGCAGGACACCGGCGCGCAGGTCAACTACATCCCCTATTCCGGCGGCGGGCCGGCCACGCTCGACGTGCTGGCCGGCCATGTAGACGCCACGCTGATCACGCTGGCGGCCGTGACCGACCATGTACGCGCCGGCAAGCTGCGCGCGCTGGCCGTCACCACCCCGTACCGCTCCGCCGCCCTGCCCGATGTGCCGACCATGGCGGAGGCCGGCCTGCCCGGCTTCTCGGTGGAAAGCTGGCAGGGCTACTTCGCGCCCGCGGGCACGCCGGCCGCGGTGGTGGCGAAGATCAACCGCGACATCGAGTCCGTGATTTCCGCGCCCGAGACCCGCGCGAAGCTCGAGGACATGGGCTTCAAGGTGGCTGGCGGCACGCCCTCGGACATGGCGCGCACGCTCGCGGGCGAGCGCGTGCGCTACGCCAGGACCATCCAGACGGCGGGCATCACGTTGCGCTGACATCCTGCGCGCCGAAGCGGCGCAGGAACGGGGCTCTTTCGACGCTCAGGCCGCGAGCCGTTGCGCCCCGCTCTGCCAGAGAGCGCCTGCATAGAGCTCCTCGCCGAAGTCCGCCGGCACATCGGCCCGCGTGCGGGCCTCGTGCAAGGCCAGGTCGGTGTGCAGCAGGTCTTCGCTGATGCGGCGCACCACCGCAGGCACATAGCCACGGATGCTCGGCACGTCGCCCAGCGGCAGGCCGGTGCTGGCGAAGCCGCCGGGGTTGTAGGTGTGGATGTCGCGCAGCCAGGGCGCGGTGCCCGGCGTCTTCTCGGTGTATTCGAGCCCGGCACCCAGGTAAGGCGCCGCGCCCAGTTCGTCGTCGCGCTCGTCGGCGCCAGGCTGGAAGCGGTCGCGCCAGCGCAGCACCAGGTCGGCGATGCCGGCCAGCTCGGGCCGTTGCGAGAGTTCGTGCGTGTAGCCGGTGCCCGCGATCACGAAGTCGAAGTGAAAACGCTCGTCGTGCACCGAGGCCACCACCTGCGCGCCCTGCACCTGGGCGCCTTGCCATGGCGCGTTCAGGTGCAGGTGGAAGTTGGGGAATGCCAGCACGCGCTGCACCGAGTCGGGCGGTGGCGTGGTGCCCAGCCGACGGTAGCGCGACGCGTGGTGCCAGCGCGTGGCGTCGGGCAGCGACAGGTAGTTGTCGTAGAAGCCGGGGTAGCCGCGCACACGGGCCACCGGCGTGGCTGCGATGCGGTCACGCCGCGCGAACAGGTGCACGGCGGCGGCACCGTTCTCCAGCGCCACCGCGGCCGCGTCGAAAGCCGATGCGGCGCCGCCGATCACCGCCACGGTCTTGCCCGCGAGCGCCGTGAAGTCGATCGCATGGCCGGTGTGGGCCGCAAGGCCCTGGCTCACCGCGTTCGACAGCAGATCGGGAATGAAGGGCGCGCCGCTGCCGGCCACGCCGTTGGCGAAGATGAGCTTGCGCGCGGTCTCCACGCGCTCGACGCCGTCCACTTCGAGGTGCAGCCTGAAATGCGGCACCGCGCCGCCCTGGACGGGCTCGAAGCGCACGAGCCGCGTGCCGTAGCGCACCGTGGTGCCGGTCACGCCGCGAAACCAGTCGAGGTAGGCAGCCCAATCGGTGCGGCCGATGCGGTCGATGCCCGCATAGGCCTCCTGCCCGTGCCGCGATTCGTACCAGGCCTGGAAGCCCAGCGCCGACACCGGGCCTTCGGGCCCGACGAGGCTCTTGAGCGTGCGCAGCTTGTGCATGCGTGCGCGCGTGAGCCACACGCCCGCCTGGCCCGCGCCGCCGGCCGCGTCGATCACGCTCACGCCGCCGATGCCCGCGCGCTGAAGCGCGAAAGCGAAGGCGCTCCCGCTCTGGCCGCTGCCGACGATGAGCACGTTGTGGTCCACGCCTTCGTGCGCGGGCACCCAGTTGGCGGGCGCGGGGCCGAGCAGGCGCAGCGCTTCGTGCGCGAAATGGTCTGGGTTCGAAGGCGACGCAGATGTCATGGGCTGGCCTGATCGGCTGGAAGGGGGCTGCAAGAAAAGTGCGGGCCCCGAAGGGCCCGCGAACCGTCGCCGCTTTCCGGCGACCAGGAGACACTCACCCTCGAAGGCAAGAGCCGCCATTTTTGGCGAGCCGGCGCGCAAGCCGAAGCACGTAAATCGCATACGTTGATTCGCTTTCATTCCTTGGCCTCGCTGCCACAAGCTGGCAACGCGCCCTACCGCACCCCACCGCACCCCACCGCATATTCATGCGCGGTTTTCTTCGTTGATGGCATGCGCGGCGCTTTCTACGATGCCTGCTTCCCAACCCATCGAACGCTCCCGTGCCGGAGCGCGCCGCCATGCCCATCGAGTCGCCCCTTGCCCTTCCCGCCCGCGCCGTTCCCTCCAGGCGCCTGGCGCTCAAGACGCTCGCGTCGCTGACGGCTATCGGCGGCCTGGGCAGCCTCGGGCTGGCCGGCTGCTCGCGCGGCGACGACAACAAGAGCGCGGCTTCCGGCGGCCCGGCGGTGGTGAAGAGCGCCGGCGAGAAGGTCGCCTTCAAGTACCCCGACAACCCCTCGTTCGACCTGATCTACCTGGCCGACCAGCTGGGCTACTTCGAGGGCACCAACACGCGCCCGCAGTACGTCGGCAAGATCGCGGCGCCGCAGATCATTCCGCTGGTGGGCACGGGCGAGATCGACTTCGGCAGCCGCATGGTGCCGCTCGTCATCTCGGCCATCGCCTCGGGCGCCGACCTGAAGGTGGTGGCCGCCGGCGGCAAGACGCTGCAGGAGGCGCCGCACATGAAGTACTTCGTGCGCAAGGACTCGGGCATCCGCACACCGAAAGACCTCGAAGGCAAGACCGTCGGCTTCAACAGCTTCGGCGCCTGCGCCGAGTTCGTCACCAAGAAGTACCTGCGCCAGCACAACGTGGACGTGAACAAGATCAACTTCGTGGTCATTCCCGACGAGCAGGCCGAGCAGACGCTCGTCACGCGCAACACCGACCTGGCGATCATCCACGCGCCCTTCTCCGGCCGCGCCGAAAACGCCGACCAGCTGCTGCGGCTGTGGAGCGACTTCGACCTGGACGGCGGCCTGGGCGGCATGGCGCCGTACAGCGCGCACGGCAAGTTCATCCGCGAGCACCCCGAGTCGGTGCGCGACGTGGTCACCGCGCTGGCGAAGGCCGGCAACTGGGTCAATGCCAACCCCGAAGAGGCGCGCAAGCTGGTGGCCAAGCGCATCAACATGGACCTGAAGAACGTGGACCGCTACGCCTACGTCGAGGACCTGGTGGTGACCGAGCCGCCGATCCAGTACTACGTCGACATCCTGCAGTCCGAAGGAAAGATCGCGGCCGGCAAGGTCTCCGTGAAGGAGGTCTACACGAACGAGTTCAACCCCCATGCGCAAGGGCAGCAGCCGCAGCCCGCGAAGACCTGACCCGATGCGCATCAAGATCATTGCCCGCGGTGTGCGGATGGACTACGCGGCGCGCGGCGCCAGCGAACGCGTGCGCGTGCTCGAGGGCTTCGACCTCGAGGTGCGCGAGGGCGAGTTCCTGTCGGTGCTCGGCCCCTCGGGCTGCGGCAAGTCGACCTTCCTGGGCATCCTGGCCGGGCTGACCGAACGCACCGGCGGCCACATCGCCATCGACGGCAAGCCCATTGCCGGCATCAACCGCAACCAGGGCGTGGTGTTCCAGGGCTACGCGCTCTTTCCGTGGCTGTCGGTGCTCGACAACATCGCCGTGGGGCTGGAGATTCGCGGGCAGGGCAAGGCGGCGCGGCGGCGCACCGCGCAGGAATACCTGGAGCTGGTGGGCCTGCACGGCTTCGGCGAACGCTACCCGCACGAGATTTCGGGCGGCATGAAGCAGCGCGTGGCCATTGCGCGTTCGCTCGCCTACGAGCCCGACGTGCTGCTGATGGACGAGCCCTTCGCCGCGCTCGACGCGCAGACGCGCGAGGTGCTGCAGGGCGAGCTGCTGCGCATCTGGGAGCAGCACCGCAAGACCATCGTGTTCATCACGCACAGCCTGGAAGAGGCGGTGTACCTGTCGGACCGGGTAGCGGTGATGACGCAGCGGCCCGGGCGCATCAAGGACATCATCGACATTCCGTTGGCGCGGCCGCGCTCGGCCGAGCTGCGCCACACGGCGGAGTTCGCGGCGCTGCGGCAGCGGGCTTGGGAGGTGTTGAAGGACGAGGTGCAGCTTGGGTTGCTCGGGCAACGGTCGCAGCAACCTGCGGGGGCGTTGTCATGAGCTCCGCGTCTTGCTCCCTCTCCCCTTGGGGAGAGGGTTGGGGTGAGGGCCAGCGGCAATGGCACAGGCCGGGCTCGTGCGAAGGCCGATACCCTCACCCCGGCCCTCTCCCCAAGGGGAGAGGGAGCCAAAACCACACCGCGAGCGGCACATCGGCCGACTCTCCGACAACAGAGGCCGCCCAATGAGTGCCGTGCTCGAAGCCCCCAAGGTACGACGGCCCAGCCGCCTCTTCAAGTTCGCCCGCGGCGCGCTCCGCATCGCCGAACGCGGCATCGGCATCGTGCTGTTCCTGCTGCTGTGGGAAGCGCTGCCGCGCCTGGGCATCGTGAGCGACGCCTACCTGAGCCCGCCTTCGGCCGTGCTGGCCGCCATCGCCCAACTGGTCGACAACCACCAGCTGTGGAAACACGTGGCCGCCAGCCTGCAGCGCTCGTTGTGGGGACTGGTGCTGGCCAGCAGCGCGGGCGTGGTGCTGGGCCTGCTGGTCGGCGGCTTCAGGCGGCTGGCGGCCATCGTCGATCCGGTGCTGCAGCTGTTTCGCCAGACCTCGGCCTTTGCGCTGTTCCCGGTGTTCATCCTGTTCCTGGGCATTGGCGAGCTGTCGAAGGTGGCGATCATTTTCTGGGCGTCGTTCTGGCCGGTGCTGCTGAGCACGGTGAGCGGCGTGAAGCAGGTCGACCGGCTGCTGGTGAACTCGGCCCTGTCGATGGGGGCGTCGCGCCGCTTCATCTTCTTCAAGGTGGTGCTGCCGGCCTCGCTGCCGTCGATCTTCACTGGCGTGCGGCTGGCCGGCGCCTACAGCATCACCGCGCTGGTGGCGGCCGAGATGATCGGCGCGCATTCGGGCCTGGGCTTTCTCACGCTGAACTCGCAGGAGACCTTCCAGATCCCGACCATGTACGCGGGCATCCTCATGCTGGCGGTGCTGGGCCTGCTGCTGAACTACCTGCTGGCGCTGCTGGAACGCCGCCTGCTGCGCTGGCGCGTGGGGTTGAGCCTCGATGAATGAGCGCAAGCACACCGGCCTGCACAGCCGAACGCGCGCCGCGACCGGCACGGTGCTGGGTGTAGCGCTCGCCCTGGCGGCCCTGGGCAGCATCGGCGGCTCGTGGGCTTTCGCGGACCACACCGACCCGCGCCTGCCTGCATCGCTCGCCTGGCTGCGCTTGCTGGACACCACGCCGCCGCTGGCGAACCTGCCCAAAGGCCCGGTGCTGAACCGCGCGGTGGCGCGCGGCGAACTGGTCGTCGGCGTGCGCCGCTATCCGCGCCCCGCTCCGCCGGAGGCGCCGACCCCGCCCGAGCCCGACGCCTTCGACGCCGCGCTGGCGCGCCAGCTTGCCGATGCGCTGGGCGTGAAGCTCAGGCTGGTCGGCCTGGCACCCGACGAGCGCGAGGGCGCCTTGCGCGACGGGCGCATCGACTTGTTGATTGCCGGCGTGGCGGCCGAAGCGGTGCGCCAGCAAGGCATTGACGCGGCACCGGGCAGCTACGACACGGGCCGCGGGCTGGTGGTTGCATTGCGGCGCGGCCGGCTGCAGGACGAGGCCGCGCTGCGCGGTGCGTCGGTGTGCGTGGGCGAAGGCTCGGGCTATGCGGGCGAAGTGGCGCAACGCTACGGCGCGCAGCCGCGCAGCTACCCGTCGTCGGTGCATGCGGCATCGGCCTTCATGGCGGGCGAATGCG
Organism: Variovorax monticola; assembly: GCF_051216855.1. NCBI lineage: Bacteria > Pseudomonadati > Pseudomonadota > Betaproteobacteria > Burkholderiales > Comamonadaceae > Variovorax > Variovorax monticola. The sequence goes on along the minus strand of NZ_JBPJZP010000001.1, from coordinate 153,821 downwards.
CGGCACTGGCCGAAGACAGCGAGGTGCTGGAACGGCTGATGCGCAACGAGGAGTGGCGCTTCTACAAGCCACTGGCGCAGGGCCTGCAATCGCGCAGCGACGCATCGGTGCGGTTGGCGCAGGGCGACACGCTGTCGCGCGACTACCTGGCGACGGCCCTGCGCCGATGGCGTGCCGACGGCACCCTTGCCAAGGCACGCAGCGCGCGTGCGGGCAACCTGCAGTTCGAGATCACGCTGCTGAAGGACGGGCTGGTCTGCCACTCTTGAGTGGGTGGTGCTGTTGCTTGCGTCGTTGTTCAGGGCGAGTGAACAGGACACGCTGCCGGTGTGCGCCGCCCTGAATCCCCGACCCCACGAACGCATATCCATAGCCGCATTTCTTCTTTGGCCGCGAGCACGTGCGCAACCCACACTCGCAGGCCGATGCAGGTCAGCCCGGCGACACCACACAGAGACAACGCAGACTTCGAAACCATCCATTCATGAACTTCCAGCAACTGCGCTCCGTGCGGGAGACCGTTCGAAGCGGCTTCAACCTGACCGAGGCCGCGCAGACGCTGCGGGCCTCCCAGTCCGGCGTGAGCCGACAGATTCGTGACCTGGAGCAGGAACTCGGCATCGAGCTCTTCGTGCGTTCGGGCAAGCGGCTCACGGGGCTCACGCCGCCCGGCGACCACCTGCTGCCCATCATCGAGCGCGTGCTGGCCGAAAGCCGCAACCTGCGCGAGGCGGGACAGAGCTTCCTGGCGCAACAGCAAGGCGTGCTGTCGCTGGCCACCACGCATTCGCAGGCGCGCTATGCGCTGCCCGCCGCGGTGCAGGTGTTTCGCAGCAGGTTTCCAGGGGTCACGCTGCAGCTGCACCAAGGCTCGCCCAAGCAGGTTGCGCAGATGCTGCTCGATGGCGAGGCCGACGTGGGCATCGCCACCGAAGCGCTCAGCGACTACCCGCAACTGCTGGTGCTGCCCTGTCGGTGCTGGAACCACGTGGTCATTGCGCCCCTGGGGCATCCGCTGCTGCTGGGCGCGGGGCCCCTCACGCTCGGGCAGCTCGCGGCATGGCCGCTCATCACCTACGACAACGGGCTGACCGGCCGCTCGCGCATCGACGAGGCCTTTGCCCGCGAAGGCATCGCCACCGACATCGTGCTGGCCGCGATGGACGCGGACGTCATCAAGACCTATGTCGCGCTGGGCATGGGCGTGGGCATCGTGGCCGACCTGGCCTACGACGCGGGGCGCGACACGCCGCTGCGCGCGCTCGACGCGGGCCATCTCTTCGGCGAGAACCAGACCAAGCTGGCGGTTCGCCGCGGCAGCTACCGGCGCAGCTATGTGTATGCGTTCATCGAGTCGTTCGCGCCGCCGCTGGTGCGCGCGGTGATCGAGCAGGCCGCGGCCGCGAACGACCCTTGAACATCCTGCAAGGGCCCAGTGCCGGTTTGCGCATATCCAAATGCGCAATGGGCGCATGCAGCGCACGCGAACTTTCCTAGCATCCCCATGCACTGCACCGCGCTGAAAAACCATGTCCATCTCCTCGCCGACCGACACCCTGGCCCGACCGGCCGCCATCACCTCCGCCGCCTCGCTCGCGCTTGATCGCGAGCACTTCCGCATCGCGCCGATCGACGCATCGCTGGGCGCGGAGGTCACCGGCCTCGACGCCACACGGCCGCTGCCGGCCACGCAGGTGCTGGCGCTGAAGCACGCCCTGCTGGAGCGGCATGTGCTCGTTCTGAAACGCCAGCAGCTCGACGATGCGCAGTTCGAGCGGCTGGCCAGCTACTTCGGCAGCGTGTTCCGCCCGCCGGCCAACGTGCCGGTGCTCGGCTCCGACCCTTACGGCGGCAACACGCCGGACATCGTGCACGTGTCCAACCAGGCCGGCGGCGTGCTCGGGCACGACGAACTGGCGGCGCACGCCGACCACCACTGGACGCCGGTGCCGTCGTCCGGCTCGCTGCTCTACGGCATCGAGGTGCCGACCGAAGGCGGCGACACCACCTGGTACAACCTCGCGGCCGCATGGGACGAACTCGACGCGGGCACGCGCCGCGAGATCGAAGGCCTGAAACTCATCACCTACAACCCCTTCCTGCGCAAGCTCAAGCCGCTGAGCGCGGGGTTTCCGCTGTACCGCACGCCCGACATCGAGCCGCTCGCGCCCTTCGAGGTGCACCCGCTGGTGCGCACCCACCCCGACAGCGGCCGGCGCATTCTTCACCTGGGTGCGCGCACCGAGGTCGAGATCGTCGGTGTCGAGCCGCAGTACGGCGCCGCGCTGGTGGCACGCCTGCGCGCTCACCTGCTCCAGCCGCGCTTTGCCTACACGCACCGCTGGACGGTAGGCGACATCGTCTACTGGGACAACCAGGCGACGCTGCATGCGCGCAGTGCCTTCGACAACGGCGAGCGCCGCCTGCTGAAGCGCATCAGCCTGTCGGGCAGCCGCCCCTACTGAACGACGCAGCCGCGACCCAGCGACCGAGCGCCCCAGGGCGCCGGCTCGCAACAGCCCGCGCGCAGCACCTTCATGGCCTCCCGCCGCCCCATCCTGCTGAACGCGTTCGACATGAACACGGTCGGCCACATCTCGCACGGCCTGTGGCGCCACCCGCGCGACCGCTCCACCGACTACAAGCGCCTGCCCTACTGGCTGGACCTGGCCCGCACGCTGGAGCGCGGGCTGTTCGACGGCCTGTTCCTGGCAGACGTCACGGGCGTGTACGACGTGTGGGGCGGCAATGCCGACGCTGCGCTGCGCGACGCCATCCAGCTGCCGATCAACGACCCCGCGGTGCTGGTCGGCGCCATGGCCAGCGTCACGCGGCACCTGGGCTTCGGCATCACCGCGACCATCTCGGCCGAGCAACCGCATGCCTTCGCGCGGCGCATGTCCACGCTCGACCATCTGAGCGAAGGCCGCATCGGCTGGAACATCGTCACCGGCTTTCTCGAGAGTTCGGCGCGTGCGCGCGGCGACGCGGCCACAGCCGGCCACGACCAGCGCTACGACCGCGCCGACGAGTTCATGGAACTGGTCTACAAGCTGTGGGAGTCGAGCTGGGACGACGACGCGGTGGTGGCCGACCGCGTGCGCGGCATCTACACCGACCCCGCCAAAGTGCGCGCCATCCACCACGCAGGCGAGTTCTACAGGCTGGACGCGGTGCACCCCTGCGAACCCTCGCCGCAGCGCACGCCGCTGCTGTTCCAGGCCGGCGCCTCCGCGCGCGGCACCGCCTTCGCGGCCCGCCATGCCGAGGTGGTGTTCGTGCCCAACCAGGGCTTGCAGGCCACCGCGGCCGTGGTGCGCACGCTGCGCGCCGCGATGGCCGAGGCCGAGCGCGACCCGTCGAACGCACGCTTCGTCACCACCTTGCAGGTGGTGCCGGGCCGCACCGAAAGCGAAGCCCGCGAACGCTACGAAGACTACCGCCGCTACGCACGGCCCGAGGCCGGCCTGGTGCAGTTCTCCAGCGCCATCGGCGCCGACCTGTCGCGCCACGGCCTGGACGACCCCGTGACCGGCGGCAGCGCCGATGCGATCCAGAGCTCGGTCGCGTCGCTGCAGCGGCACAGCGCGGCGCCCACCGTGCGCCAGTTGCTCGCGCAGATGCCGCTGGGCGGCCGTCACGCGCCGGTGGTCGGCACGCCCGCGCAGATCGCCGACGAAATCGAGGCCTGGGTCGGCGAGGCGGGCGTGGACGGGTTCAACCTGGTGCGCACCGTGAGCCCCGAAGGCCTGGAGCAGTTCGTCGACCTGGTCGTGCCCGAGCTGCAACGGCGCGGCCTGCACAAGCGCGCCTACGCCGAAGGCAGCTGGCGCGAAAAGATCTTCGGGCGCGCGAGCGTGCGCCCGCCCGCCGTTCAGTCGGCCAGACAGCACCCCCTTCAGCCATGACCGCCCACCTGATCAAGACCGACGCCGAAGCCCTGGAAGTGGCCCGCGCCCTGGCGGCCGAGTTCGCGCCCGGCGCCTCCGAGCGCGACCGGGAGCGCCGGCTGCCGCATGCGGAGGTCGAGCGTTTTTCGGCCAGCGGCCTGTGGGGCATCGCGGTGCCGCGCGCCTTCGGTGGCGCGGCGGTGTCGCATGCGACGCTGGCGGAAGTCGTCGCGCTGATCTCCGAGGCCGACCCGGCGCTGGGCCAGATTCCGCAGAACCACCATTGCCTGGTCGATGCGGTGCGGCTCATCGGCAGCCCCGCGCAGCAGGATTTCTTTTTTCGCGAGGCACTGGAAGGCAAGCGCTTCGGCAATGCGGTGTCGGAGAGCGGCACGCCCAACGCCAAGGTGGTCACCGCGCGCCTGAGCCAGGGTCCCCACGGCCTGCGCTTGGACGGCCGCAAGTTCTATTGCACCGGCGCGCTGTTCGCGCACTGGGTGCCGGTGGCCGCCAAGGACGAACAAGACCGCCAGGTGCTGGTGTACGTGCGGCGCGACGCGCCCGGCCTGGAGGTGCTCGACGACTGGAGCGGCTTCGGCCAGCGCACCACCGCCAGCGGCACGGTGACCGCCGAGAACGTCGCTGTCGAGCCGCTGCAGGTGCTGCCGCGCGCGCAACTGTTCGAACCGCCCACCATCCACGGCCCGTTCGCGCAGATCCTGCACGCGGCCATCGACCTGGGCATCGGCCGTGCCGCCATGGCGGACCTGCGCACGTGGGTGAGAGACCGCGCACGCCCCTGGCCCGACAGCGGCGTGGCACGCGCGGCAGACGACCCGCTGACACTGGCCAGGCTCGGCGAGCTGGTCATCCAGCAGCACGCCGCCGAGGCCTTGCTGGCGCGCAGCGGCCGTTACCTCGACGAGGCCCGTGAGCACAGCACACCCGAACTCGTCACCGAAGCCTCCATCGCCGTCGCCGAGGCCAAGGTCTTGACGACCGAGTTCGCGTTGCGCGCGGCCACCACGCTCATCGAGCTCGGCGGCACGCAGGCCACGCTCGCCGAGCACAACCTCGACCGGCACTGGCGCAATGCACGCACGCACACCGTGCACGACCCGGTGCGCTGGAAGCCGCACGCCATCGGCAACCACTGGCTCAACGGTGCGACGCCGCAACGGCACGCTTCGCTGTGAAGAAGCGCCCGGGCTAACCACCCACCACTTCCTGGTTTTGAAAAAAGAGAGTTCCCTATGGACCGTCGCAGCTTCATCCAACAAGGCACCGCATTCGTCTCGGTGGGCACCACCGGGGCCATCGCCACCGCAGGCCTTGGCCTGCCGCTTTCAGCGTTCGCACAGTCCCGCAAAGAGACCGTGCGCGTGCTCGCCGAAGGCGCGCCCAACTCGCAAGACCCGCATGGCGAAGGCGTGAGCCGTGAGTCGCTCGGACTCTTCACCAACGTGTACGACCGGCTGATCAACTTCGACCGGGTGCAGGTGTCGCCGGGAGTGTTCAAGTACGACTACACACGCTTTCGCGGCGAGCTTGCCGAAAGCTTCGAGCAGTCGGCCGACGGCCGCACGCTGAGCTTCAAGCTGCACCGCGACGCCACCTTCCACGACGGCAAGCCCGTCACCGCCGCCGACGTGAAATGGTCGCTCGACCGCGCGGTCTCGCTGCCGGCCAGCAAGCGCCAACTGGCCACCGGCTCGCTGGAAAATCCCGCGCAATTCAGCGTGGTGGACCCTCACACGTTCCGCATCACCCTGCCCCGCGCCGACCGCTACACGCTGCCCAACCTGGCGCTGTTCTTCGCATCGGTGCTCAACTCGGAACTCGCCCGCTCGCATGCCACGGCGGCAGACCCCTGGGCTGCCGACTGGGTCAAGGCCAATGCGGCCGGCGGCGGCGCCTACCGCGTCGAGAACTTCACGCCGGGCCAGCAGGTCATCTATGCGCGCTTCGACGGCTGGAAGAGCGGTGCGCTCCCGCAAGTGCGTCGTGCCGTCTTCCAGGTCGTGCCCTCCGCGTCGAACCGCGTGGCCGCGCTGTTGAAGGGCGACGCCGACGTCGCGCTGCAGCTGCCTCCCAAGGACCTCGACGCACTCACAGACACCACGCGCGCCAAGGTCGTCTCCGTGCCCGTCACCACCAGCTTCCGCTTCGTGGCCTTCAACACGCAGGCCAAGCCCTTCGACGACGTGCGCGTGCGCCAGGCCATTGCCTACGCCCTGCCCTACACCTCGCTGCTGCGCGGCGCCAACCTGGGCCGCGGCGAGCCGCTGTTCGGCGCCAAGTCGACCAAGCCCGCCAGCAGCCGCTTTCCGCAACCCTACCCTTACGAAACGCAGTTGCTGCGCGCGCGCGAGCTGCTCGCGCAGGCCGGGCTGGCCAAGGGCTTCAAGACCAGCTTCAGCTACAACGTGGGCGACGCCACGCTGGCCGAGCCGGCCGCGCTGCTGATCCAGGAGGCGCTGGGCAAGATCGGCATCGAGCTGTCCATCGAGAAGGTGCCCGGCGCGCAGTGGGGCACGCTGCAGACCGAGAAGAAGCTGCCCTTCTTCATCGACAGTTCGTCCGCGTGGTTCAACGACCCCGACTACTTCCTGCGCATCTTTTTCCAGGGCGACTGGCGCTGGAACTTCGGCTCGTTCAAGAACGACGAGCTGGCCAAACTTGTCGAGCAGGCACGCTGGGAGACCGACCGCGTGAAGTACGACCGCACCGTCCAGCGCGCCATCGAGATCGCCTTCGACCAGGTGCCGCTCGTGCCGCTGTGGCTGCCCTCGTTCGAGGCCGCGCTGCAGCCCGACCTGCAGGGCTTCACCTACTACATCCACGGCCAGGTGGACTTCAGGCCGCTGACCCGCTCGTGAGCACGGGCGGCAACTTCGCGGGGCGCGTCGGCGCCCGGGTGCTGGCCACCGTGCCGGTGCTGCTGGGCGCGGTCGTCTTCACCTTCCTGCTCACGCACGTGCTGCCCGGCGATCCGGCTGCCTTTCTGGCGTCGGGGCCGAGCGCGGGGCCTGAGGAAATTGCGCAGATCCGTGCCCGCATGGGCCTCGACCAGCCGCTGCCGACGCAGCTGTGGCACTACCTGGTGGCGCTGGCGCAGGGCGACTGGGGCCAGTCGCACACCACCGGACAGCCGGTGTGGACCGACCTGCGCCAGCGCCTGCCCGCCACGCTGGAGCTCACTTTCATCGCCTTCGCGCTGACGCTGGCCATTGCGCTGCCGCTGGGCGCGGCCGCCGCGCTGCGTCCGCGCTCGATGTGGGACCGGGCCTGCACGCTGCTCACGGTCGGCGGCAGCTGCATGCCGACCTTCGTCATCGCGCTGCTGCTGGTGTATGTCTTCTACTTTCTGCTCGGCTGGGCACCGGAGCCCACCGGGCGCATCGACGCCATGCTGACGCCGCCGCTCACAGTCACCGGCTTTCTGCTGATCGACGCCACGCTCTCGGGCCGCTGGGACGCGCTCGCCTCGGCCGCCGGCCGGCTGCTGCTGCCGGCGGTGGCCATGGCGCTGTTCTCGCTCGCGCCGGTGGCGCGGCTCATGCGGGCGTCGCTGCTCGGCGTGCTGCGCAGCGACCCGGTGCGCACCGCGCGCGCCCTCGGCCTGCCGCGCCGCGCGGTGCTGGCGAGCGCGCTGCACCTGGCGCTGCTGCCGGTCGTCACCGGGGCGGGCATGGTTTTCTCCTACATGCTGAGTGCCAACGTGGTGATCGAGAAGGTGTTCGCCTGGCCCGGCATCGGCAGCTATGCGCTCGATGCGCTGCTGGCCGCCGACCATGCGCCGCTGCAGGGCTTCGTGCTGCTGGTGGCGCTGCTGTTCGTGGCGGTGAACCTCGGGGTCGACCTGCTGCACGGCCGCATCGATCCGCGCGCGGGGGCCGACGCATGAAGGCCCGGCTTCCAGGCGCGAACGCCGCGCTGGGCCTGCTGCTGCTCGCGCTGTTCCTGCTGGCCGCGCTGCTGGGCCCTGCGCTGGCGCCCTTCGATCCGCTGGCCACCGACATGCTGGCGCGGCTGCAGCCGCCCGGCGCCGCGCACTGGTTCGGCACCGACGCGCTGGGCCGCGACCTGTTCTCGCGCGTGCTGGTCGCGACGCGGCTCGACCTGGGCATGGCCGCCGGCGCGGTGGTGCTGTCGCTGCTCGCGGGCAGCGCATTGGGCGCGTGGTGCGGCTTTGTCGGCGGGCGGCTGGACCGCTGGGTGGGCCGGCTGGTCGACGTGCTGATGGCTTTTCCGCTCTTCGTCGTGGCCATGGCGCTGGTCGCGGCATGGGGCAACAGCGTGGCCAACATCGTGTACGCGACGGCACTCATCAACCTGCCCTTCTACATCCGGCTGGCGCGCAGCGAAGTGGGCGTGCGGCGCAACGCGGGCTACGTGCTGGCGGCGCGGCTGGGCGGGGCCACCGCGCCACGCCTGCTGTTCGGCGTGCTGCTGCCGCACGTGCTGCCGATGCTGGCGGTGCAGGGCTCCATCAACCTCGGCTGGGCGCTGCTGAACGGCGCCGGGCTGTCCTTCATCGGGCTGGGCGTGCGCCCGCCGACGGCCGAATGGGGCGTGCTGGTGAGCGAAGGCGCGCCCTACATCATCACGGGGCAGTGGTGGCTGGCCTTCTTTCCCGGGCTGGCGCTGTTCGCGGCCGTGGGCTGCTTCACGCTGCTGGGCGATGCGCTGCGCGACCTGCTCGATCCGCGTGGCGCGGCCGAGGCGGCCGGGCCATGAGCGCGCCGATGCTCGAGGTCGAAGCCCTCACGCTGCGCTTTCGCACGCCCTCGGGCTTGGTGAACGTGCTCGACAACGTCGGCTTCACGCTGCAGGCCGGCGAAACGCTGGGGCTGGTCGGCGAGAGCGGATCGGGCAAGTCGGTGACTGCGCTGGCGCTGGCCGGCCTGCTCGATGCACGCGCGCAGATGCAGGCGCGCAGGCTGCGCTTTCAGGGGCGCGACCTGCTGGACAGCCGGGGCGAGCCCGACATTGCCGCATGGCATGGCCTGCGCGGGCGCCGCATCGGCTTCGTGTTCCAGAGCCCGCGCCGCGCGCTGCACCCGCTGCGCACCATCGGCGATCAGTTGCAGCAGGTGCTGCAGGTGCACCGCGGCCTGAAAGCCGCCCCGGCGCGGCAGGAGGCGCTCGCATGGATCGAGCGCGTGGGCCTGAGCGACCCGGCGCGCCGCTTCAAGGCCCATGCGCACGAACTCTCGGGCGGCCAGTGCCAGCGCGTGATGATCGCCCTGGCGCTGGCCGGCGAGCCCGAGCTGCTGATTGCGGACGAACCGACCACGGGCCTGGACGTGAGCACCCAGGCCCGCGTGCTCGACCTGATCGCCGGGCTCGCGCGCAAGCGGCACCTGGCGACCTTGCTGATCACGCACGACCTGGCGCTGGCCGCGCAGCGCTGCGCGCGCATCGCCGTGATGCACGCGGGCCAGCTGGTCGAGACGCTGCCGTCCGCCGGGCTGCGCGACGGCGCGGCGCATCCGTACACGCGGCAGCTGCTGCGCGCCACGCCGCAATCGGCACCCACGCTGGCCGACCTGCGCAGCGTGGACGGCGCGCTGCCCGACCTGGCCCGCAACGACCTGCCCGCCTGCCGCTTCGCCGAACGCTGCGACAGGGCCGACGCGCGCTGCCGCACGCTGGCCGCCCCTTCCACGCGCCTGGGCACGCGCTTCGGTGCGCAGCACGCGCTGGCGTGCTGGCACCCGGTTCAAGTGGTTCAAGTGGTTCAAGTCTTCCATCCACCGCTTCCCATCGCCGCATGACCACACCCCTCGTTCCCCCGACCACCGACCACGGCTTTGCCGGCCTGTGGCACGCCCGCTACGGCGAAGGCATCGCGCCTGCGGCACCGGCCGCGCCCAACCCGGTGCTGCAAGCCCTGCTGGCACACCGCTCAGTGCGCGCCTTCGATCCTGCGCCGCTGGACGAAGGCACGCTCGAATGGCTGATTGCCGCGGCGCAGTCGGCGCCCAGTTCGTCGAACCTGCAGACCTGGAGCGTGATCGCGGTGGAAGACGCCGGGCGCAAGGCGCGCCTGGCCGCGTTCGCGGGCGACCAGCGCCAGGTGCGCGAGGCGCCGCTGGTGCTGGTGTGGCTCGCCGACCTGGCGCGCCTGCGCGGCCTGGCCGCGCAGGCGCAGGTGCCCATCGACGGCGCGGACTACCTCGATTCGTCGCTCATGGGCGTGATCGACGCGGTGCTGGCGGCGCAGAACGCCGTGGTTGCCGCGCAGTCGCTCGGACTGGGCACGGTGTACCTTGGCGCCATTCGCAACCAGCCCGAGCGCGTGGCGGAAGAACTCGGGCTGCCGCCCGGCGTGTTCGCGGTGGTGGGCCTGTGCATCGGCCGGCCCGACGCCTCACGGCCCGCCGCGGTGAAGCCGCGCCTGCCGCAAAGCGCCGTGCTCTCGCGCGAGCGCTACGCACAGCCCGAAGCGCAGCAGCACGTGAAGCGCTACGACAGCACCATGCAGTCGTTCTACGCCGCGCAGGGCATGCCCGTCGCGCGCTGGAGCGAGCATTCGCTCGCGCGCCTGCGCGGTCCCGAACAACTGCGCGGGCGCCACCGGCTGGTCGAGGCGCTGCAAGCGCAGCGCATCGGCCTGCGCTGAAAGCGACCCATGGCCGACCTGCCGCTGCTCGACGTGCGCGACCTCGTGGCGCGCTATCCGCTGCCCGGCACGCCGTCGCTCGGCGGCCTCGTCACGCGGCGGCGCTGGCTGCAGGCGGTGGACGGCGTGAGCTTCTCGCTCGCGCGCGGCGAGGCCTTGGGGCTGGTGGGCGAATCGGGCTGCGGCAAATCGACGCTGGTGTCGCTGCTGGCGCGGCTGAGCGACCCCGTGTCGGGGCGCATCGTGTTCGACGGCATCGAGCTGGCAGGGCACCCCGCGTCGCGCGCCGCGCAGGCGCCGTGGCGGCACCGCGTGCAGATGGTGTTCCAGGACCCGCACGACAGCCTCGATCCGCGCAAGACGGCCTTCGACGCCATCGCCGATCCGCTGCGCAGCATGGGCCGCTTGCCGGGCTTGAAAGGTGACGGCTTGCGCCAGCGCGTGCTCGACGTGGCGCAGCGCGTGCAGCTGGGCACCGACTTGCTGCAGCGCCGCCCGCACGAGCTGTCGGGCGGGCAGGCTGCGCGCGTGGGCATCGCGCGTGCGCTGGCGCCGGGCCCGGAGCTGCTGATCCTGGACGAGCCCACGGCCGCACTCGATGTGTCGGTGCAGGCCGGCGTGCTGGCGCTGCTCGACCGGCTGCGGCGCGAGCTGGGCCTGGCCATCGTGTTCGTCTCGCACGACCTGGGCGTGGTGCGCCTGCTGTGCGAGCGCGTGCTGGTGATGCGCGAAGGCCGCATCGTCGACCAGGGCGCCGCGCGCGAGCTGTTCGACCGGCCGCGCCATGCCTACACCGCGGCGCTGGCCGCAGCCATTCCGAGGTTTCCCGAGCGCGCCGTTCTTTCCTAATGCGCGCTTTGCCTAAGCAACAGCCAAACCCTTCTTTGGCAAGCGCGCAGGGCGCGCGTAGCCTGCGGCGTTGCTTCTTCCACCGCGTCGACACCCAGGGAACCCCCAGATGAACGATCGTTTGAACCGCGTGCACGCCTCGCGCTCCGCCGCCGTCAAGGCCGGCCTCGACCATCCCGTGATCGACACGGACGTGCACGTCAACGACTTCGCCCCCGTGCTGGAGGACTACGTGGCCCAGTACGGCGGCGTCAAGCTGGTCGATGCGCTGCGCAAGGCGCTGGGCGGGCGCTTCGTCACGCGCAACGGCGGCGGCAAGGACTGGTACCAGCAAAGCGCAGAAGAGCGCCAGTTCCACCGCACGCTGCGCGCGCCCTGGTGGGCCCGCGTGACGCGCAACACCTACGACCTGGCCACCTACACGCTGCCCGCGCTGCTGCACGAGCGCCTGGGAGAGCAGGGCTCGGACTATTCCATCCTTTTTCCCAACGACGTGCTCTCGCCCGCCGCGGCCGGCAGCGAATTCCGCCAGCCGCTGCACCGCGCCATCAACCACTTCCACGCCGACCAGTACCGCCCTTACGCAGACCGCCTGACGCCGGTGGCGGGCATTCCGCTGCACACGCCGCAGGAAGGCATCGAGGAGCTGGAGTTCGCGGTGAAGACGCTGGGCCTGAAGGTGATCAACATCGCAGGCGGCGTGCGCCGGCCGATTCGCGCCATTGCCGAGAAGTACCCCGCCGCCGAGCACCCCGACATCGCCAGGCAGGTCGGCTACATCGACTTCTACGGCATCGACAGCGAGCACGACTACGACCCCTTCTGGGCCAAGGTGGTCGAGCTCGGCGTGCCGGTGACCACGCACTACGGCAGCCAGGGCTGGACCGGCCGGCAGTCGATCAGCAACTACATGAACAACCACGTCGGGCACTTCGCGGACGGCTCGCAGGCGTTCGCCAAGGCGCTGTTCTTCGGCGGCGTGACGCGGCGTTTTCCGGGCCTGCGCGTGGGCCTGCTCGAAGGCGGCGCCGACTGGGGTTCGCACGTGTACACGCACCTGGTGGACCGCTGGGAAAAGCGCAACAGGAACGCGGTGCGCAACTACGACCCGGCCGAGGCCGACATCGAGCTGCTGGCCTCGCTGTTCGAGCGCTACGGCGGCGACCTGCTCAAGGGCCGCACGCTGGACAAGTCGACGCTGCTGCGCGACAGCCTGGGCCTCTCCGCGCTGCCCCACAGCCGCGAGCCGAACGAATCGGAAATCGACGACTTCGCACTGGCCGGCATCGAGAAGGTGGAAGACATTCGCGACCGCTGGGTGAACAACTTCTACTTCGGCTCCGAGGCCGACGACCGCACGGTGGCCGCGGCCTTCAACACCAAGGTGAACCCGCTGGGCACCAGGATCAACGCGATCTGGTCGTCCGACGTGGGCCACTGGGACGTGCCCGAGTTCACCGAGCCGCTCGCGGAAACCTGGGACCTGGTGCAGCAGGGCGTGATCTCGCCGGAAGACTTCAAGGCCTTCGTCTTCGGCAACCCGCACCGCTTCTACACCGAGGCCAACCCGCGCTTCTTCGAAGGCACCGAAGTGGGCCGCAAGCTCGCGCTGAAGGACACGAAATGAACGGCATGAAGCCCCTCACACATCTGCTGCGCTGGACGGCGACGCTCGCGCTGGCCTTTGCCGCTTCGGCCCATGCCGCGCCCGACACCATCCGCATCGGCGTGGCATCGGCCGGCGGCGGCGACCCGGTCACCTTCGGCGGCTCGCCCGGCGGCGTGGCGCGCAGCAACAACTGGCTGGAAGACGAGTTCAAGGCGTCGGGCATCCAGGTCGAGTGGCTGTTCTTCAAGGGCGCGGGCCCGGCGGTGAACGAGGCGCTGTCGAACAGGCAGATCGACTTTGCCTACCAGGGCGACCTGCCGCAGATCGTGGGGCGCTCCAACGGGCTGAAGACCAAGCTGCTGATGGTGAGCGGCGCGCGCAACAACCTGTACCTGGTGACGCCGCCCAAGTCCGACATCCAGTCGGTCAAGGACCTGAAGGGGCGCAACGTGTCGATCTTTCGCGGCACCAACGGGCACCTGGTGGCCATCAACGTGCTGGCCGCGAGCGGGCTGGCGGAGCGCGACGTCAAGGGCGTGAACCTGGACGCGGGCAGTGCGCAGGCCGCGCTGGTGTCCAACGGCGTGGACGCGGCCTTCGGCGGCTACGAATGGTTCAAGGTGCGCGACGCGGGGCTGGCCAAGGTGGTGTATTCCACGCAGGGCAAGGACCCGGCCCTCACGCGGCAGGCCTCGCTGCTGGTGCGCAGCGAATTCGAGCAGGCCAACCCGGCCGAGGTGCAGCGCGTGGTCGATGTGTTCGTGCGCGCGGCACGCTGGTCGTCGGACGAGAAGAACCGCGACGAGCTGTTCAACATCTGGGCGCGCAGCGGCACGCCGGTAGCCTCGTGGGCGGCCGAGTTCGACCAGCAGCCGCTGGCCGTGCGCAACTCGCCGCTGGTGGATGAGTTCATCGTGGCGCGCTACAAGGCCGTGGTGGCCGATGCGCTCAAGCTCAAGCTGATCCGCCGCGAGGTGTCGGTGGACGACTGGTTCGACACGCGTTACCTGAAGGCGGCGTTGAAGAAGCAGGGGCTGGAAAACTACTGGACGGCCTTCGATGCCAAGGGGCAGGCCAAGAAGGCAGACCCATCGGTCGCGGCGAAATGAGGGCGTTGTTGTGTTGTCCCCTCTCCCGCAAGCGGGAGAGGGGGCAAGACATATGAGCGCCGAAGCCGAACTGTCGGCCGTTCTCGAACGCGACGACGCCCCGCCCGCACGCGCACCGCTGTCCTGGCGCCGCATCGGCGCCCGAGTCGGCGACGCCGCCCTCCCCTGGCTCCTGCCCCTGGGCCTCGTCGCCCTGTGGTTCGCGGGCGCCGAGCAAGGCTGGATCTCCCCGCAAGTGCTGCCCCCGCCGCAGTTCGTTTGGGAAACGCTGCGCGACCTCGCGCTCAACGGCGACCTGTGGCTGCACGTGAGCACCAGTTTCATGCGCGTGGGCGTGGGCTTCGCCATCGGCACTTCGCTGGGGCTGCTGCTGGGCGCGGCCATGGGGCTGTCGCAGCGTTTCGAGGCCTATGTGCTGCCGAGCTTCAATGCGCTGGTGCAGATACCGGTGCTGGCCTGGCTGCCCTTCGTGCTGCTGATCGTGGGCATCGGCGAGCCGCTGAAGTACATCCTCATTGCCAAGGCCGCGATGGTGCCGGTGGCGCTCAACACGCTGCAGGGCTTTCGCCAGACGCCGGTGGGGCTGCGCGAAGTGGGCCGGGTGTACGGCTACAGCCGGCGCCAGCAGGTGCTGGAGATCGTGCTGCCGCACGCGGTGCCCACGCTCTTCACGGGCGTGCGGCTGGGCTTCACCAAGGCCTGGCTGTCGCTGGTGGTGGTGGAGCTGGTGGCGTCGAGCGAAGGGCTGGGCTACCTCATCGTGTACGGCCGGCAGCTGTTCCAGCTCGACCTGGTGATGGCCGCGGTGATCGTGGTGGGTGCCATCGGCTATGCCATCGACCGGCTGCTCGACCGCCTGGAGGCCACGGCCAACCGGCATCGGCCCGGAGGCGCGCGATGAGCGGTATTTCGCGGGACGCGGCCGAGCTGGCCGCCGTGCAACCGCTGCGCCCGGCCGACCGCAGCCGCTGGCGCGGCTTCGTGCTGCCGGTGGCGGCGGTGGCGCTGTGGTGGCTGCTGTCGTCGCTGGACATCGCCAACTCGGCCCTGCTGGTGTCGCCGGCCAAGGTGTTCGACACCGCTGTCGAGCAGGTCGTGACCGGGCGGCTGTGGCGGGCTCTGAGCGCCAGCCTGGCGCGCGAGGCCACGGGCTTCTTGATCGGCACCGTGTCGGGCCTGCTGCTGGGCGCGCTGCTGGGGTTGTCGCCGCTTTTCAACCGCATCGTCGGCCCCAGCTTCAACACCTTCAAGCAGATCTCGCTGTTCGCGTGGATTCCGCTCATCTCGGTGTGGTTCGGGCTGGGCGACGTGGCCAAGGTGGTGTTCCTGTCGCTGGCCGCGCTGGTGCCGGTGGTGGTGAAAAACACCTGCGACGGCATCCGCACCGTGCCGCCCGGGCTGCTGGAGGTGGCGCGGGTGTACGGCTTCACGCGCTGGCAGACCGTCACGCAGGTGGTGCTTCCGGCGGCGCTGCCGTCGATCTTCACTGGCGTGTACCTCGCGCTCATCTATTCCTGGCTCGCGACCATCGGCGCCGAATACCTGCTGGTGTCCGGCAAGGGCATCGGCAACACGCTGATCGAAGGCAGCGAGCATTTCCAGATGGACCTGGTGATCTTCGGCATGTTGGTGATCGGCACGGTCGGCTGGCTGATGAACGCCGCGGCCCGCGCGCTGGAGCGCCGGCTGGCGCGCTGGACCGGCCGCGCCACCTGACGAATCCACAACCCATGACCACTCTGCTGAAACCACAGACCTCCAACGAGCTCGACATTCGAGGCCTCGGCAAGCGCTACACCCACGACCAGGCGAAAAGCGGCGAGCTGCAGGTGCTCGAAGGCATCGACCTGCATGTGCCCGAGGGCCGCTTCGTGAGCATCGTGGGCGCGAGCGGTTGCGGCAAGTCGACGCTGCTGCGGCTCATCCTCGGTCTCGACACGCAGTACGAAGGGCAGATATTGCTGGGCGGCCAGCCCATTTCGGGCACGGGGCGCGAGCGCGGCATCGTGTTCCAGGACCACCGGCTGTTTCCGTGGCTCACGGTGGCGCAGAACATCGCGGTTGGCCTGCGCAATGCGCCGTACACCGCGCGGCAGAAGGCCGATCGGGTGGCCGAGCATGTGGCGCTGGTGGGCCTGGAAGGCTTCGAGCGCTCGTGGCCGCACCAGATTTCCGGCGGCATGGCGCAGCGCGTGGCCATAGCGCGCGGGCTGGTGAACCGGCCGCGCGTGCTGCTGCTGGACGAACCCTTCGGTGCGCTCGACGCGCTCACGCGATCGCGGCTGCAGAACGAGCTGCAGCGCATCTGGCAGCAGGAGCGCATCACCATGCTGCTGGTGACGCACGACGTTGAAGAGGCCGTGTTCCTGGGCGACCGCGTGGTGGTGATGCAGCCTTCGCCGGGGCGCATTCGCCGCACGGTGGACGTGGACCTGCCGCATCCGCGCAACCGCAGCGACCCGGCGTTCATCCGGCTGCGCGACGACGTGCTGAGCGACTTCATCGACAGCGGTGCCGAGGCACGGGCCCCCACGCATCCGCCTCAGCCGCCGCACAAGCCCCAGGGCGGGTTGCCGGTGCCGGTGCCTGGCTTGCCGGCCGGCCTGCAGCTGGCCTGGTGAGCGCCAACCCTGTTATTCATCTCGAGGACCGACCTTCATGACGCAACGCAAGGGCCCTTTCAGCCTGGGCGCCTTCCTGTACCCCAGCGGCCACCACATCGCCGCCTGGCGCCACCCTGACGCGAAGGCCGACGCGGGCATCGACTTCCATCACTACGTGGAACTCGCGCGCGCCGCCGAGGCCGCGAAGTTCGACCTGGTCTTTCTGGCCGACGGCGTGGGCACGCGCGGCACCGACGTCGAATTCTTGAGCCGCACGGCGCACAGCTACCAGGCGCAGTTCGAGCCGATCACGCTGCTGTCGGCGCTGGCCGCGGTCACGCAGCGCATCGGCCTGGTGGCCACCGCGTCGACCAGCTTCAACGAGCCTTATCACGTGGCACGCAAGTTCGCGTCGCTGGACCACATCTCGGCCGGGCGCGCGGGCTGGAACCTGGTGACTTCGTCGAGCGAGCACGAGGCGCGCAACTTCAACCGCGACGCGCACTTTGCGCATGCCGACCGCTACGAGCGTGCCGGCGAATTCGCCGACGTGGTCAGCGGTTTGTGGAACAGCTGGGAAGACGACGCCTTCCAGCGTGACAAGGCCTCGGGCCGCTTCTACGACCCGGCCAAGCGCCACGTGCTGCACCACAAGGGCAAGCACTTCTCGGTGCAGGGGCCGCTGAACGTGTCGCGCCCGCCGCAGGGGCATCCGGTGGTGGTGCAGGCAGGTTCGTCGGAAGCGGGCAGGGAGCTTGCGGCGCGCACGGCCGAAGCGGTGTTCACCGCGCAGCAGACGCTGGAAGATGCCGTGGCGTTCCATGCCGACATCAAGGGCCGGCTCGCCAGATACGGCCGCGCGCCGGAGGACCTCAAGATCCTGCCGGGCGTGTTCCCGGTGGTGGGCCGCAGCGAGAGCGAGGCGAAGGAAAAGTTCGAGGAGCTGCAGTCGTTGATCGACCCGGTCGTGGGCCTGGCGCTGGTGTCGGGGCTGACCGGCGGCTTCGACCTGTCGGCATACCCGCTCGACGGGCCCATTCCGCCGTTGCCCGAGACCAATGCGAGCAAGAGCCGGCAGCAGCTGATGATCGACCTCGCGCGGCGCGAGAACCTCACGATCCGCCAGCTCTACCAGCGCGTGGCCGGCGCGCGCGGCCATTGGCAGCTGGTGGGCACGGCCGAGCAGATCGCCGACCAGCTCGAGGAACGCTTCGTGCACCACGGCGCCGACGGCTACAACATCATGGCGCCGACGCTGCCCGGCGGGCTCACCGACTTCATCGCGCTGGTGCTGCCCGAACTGCGCCGGCGCGGGCTGTTCCGCGACGAGTACAAGGGCACCACGCTGCGCGAGCACCTGGGGTTGAAGAGGCCCGCGCATCCGGCGGCTGCCCGCGCGCACTGAGGCACAGCGCCGCGCCGCGGCCGGCTTCAGGGCAGCGGGGGCGTCAGCTCCCGCACCAGGTCGACGAACGCACGCAGCCCGGCCGGTACGTGCCGATGACCGGAGTAGTACAGGCTCAGGCCGGGGGACGGCGGCGTCCAGTCTTCCAGCACGCGAACCAGGCGCTTGGAGGCCAGGTGCCCGGTCACCGCCCAGTCCGCCACGTAGCCCACACCCATGCCGTTGACGGCCGCGCGCACGATGAGCGTCTGGTTGTCGAGCGTGAGCGTGCCGGGCACGTCCACCTCGAAGGCTTCCCCGTTTCTTGCGAACTCCCAGTGGTAGATGGCACCGGCGGCGAGCCGCGCACGAATGCAGTTGTGCGTCGCCAGCTGGTCCGGATGGGTGGGCCGCGACCGGCCCTTGAAGTACGCGGGCGAGGCCACCACCGCGTGCCGCAACGCCGGGCTGCAGGCCACGGCGATCATGTCCTGCGGCACGTTCTCGGTGAAGCGGATGCCGGCATCGAAGCCCGCCTTCACGATGTCGACCAGGCGCCCCTCGGTCACGAGCTCCACCGCCATGTCGGGGTAGCGCCGCAGGAACTCCCCCACCACCGGCACCAGCACGAGTCGCGCCGCGCCCTCCGAGGTGTTGATGCGCAAGGTGCCTGCGGGTGTCTCGCGAAAGGCGTTGGTGGCATCCATGGCCGCGGCCAGCTGCCGCAGCGCGGGTCGCACCTTGTCCAGAAAATCTTCGCCGGCCTGGGTCAGCGCCACGCTGCGCGTGGTGCGGTGGAACAGCCGCACGCCCATCTGCGCTTCGAGCCCCGACACCGACTGGCTCAACGCCGACGGCGAAATGCCCAGTTCTGCCGCCGCCTTGCGAAAGCTGCGGTGCGAGGCCACGGCCACCACACCGTCGAGTTCGGACAGACCGTTGCGTTTCATGCGTGGCTCCATTGTTTGGCATGGCTTATCAAGCCGTGCGGAATTATGGGGCTAGTCGAATCAATGCCTGAAACCTAGAGTCCGGTTCATCGCAACGAACCGCCTGTTTCACGGGCAAAGGAACTGACAAATGAACGTCTTCGAACAACTCTTCATCGGCGGTCGCCGCATCGACTCCCTGGGCGGCCCGATGCTCGAGCTGCGCTCGCCGCACGACGCCAGCGTGGTCGGGCGCACGCGAGCGGCCAGCACCCTGGACATCGATGCCGCCGTGGCCGCCGCGCGCCAAGCCTTCGACACCGGCCCGTGGCCGGCACTGCCCCCCGCCGAGCGCCGCGCGGTGCTCGCACGCTTCGCCGAGCTGCACGCGGCACGCGCCGAAGAATTCGCGCAACTCACTTCGCGCGAGAACGGCTCGCCGCTGTGGTTCACGCGGCTGCTGCACGGCGGCATCGAGGCGCAGGGCAAGGCTTACCTGCAGGCCGCCGAAAGCTACCCCTGGGAAACGACGATGCCCGGCACCGGCGCCGGGCGCACCGTGTGGCGCCGCGAACCCGTGGGCGTGGTGGCCGCCGTCATTCCATGGAATGCGCCGCACCAGTCGGCGCTGGCCAAGTTGTTTCCGGCGCTGCTGGCCGGCTGCACGGTGATCCTGAAGCTCGCGGAAGAAACCGCGCTCGGCGGCCAGTTCCTGGGCGAGCTGTTCGAGCAGGCCGGCCTGCCACCCGGTGTGCTGAGCATCGTGGCCGCGGACAAGGCCGTCAGCGAACACCTGGTCAGCCACCCCGGCGTCGACAAGGTGGCGTTCACCGGCTCCACCGCCGCGGGCCGTCGCATCGCCGCCATTGCCGGCGGGCAGCTCAAGCGCGTCAGCCTGGAGCTGGGGGGCAAGTCCGCGGGCATCGTGCTGGACGACGCCGACGTGCCGGCCTTGGCCATGAACATGGTCGGCGCGGCCTTCGCCAACAACGGCGAATCGTGCGTCGCGAAGACGCGGCTGCTGGTGCCGCGCGAACGCCACGACGCGATCGTGAGCGTTCTTGTCGCCGCAGCTTCGCAGTGGAAGGTGGGCGACCCGTCGGACCCTTCGACCCGCATCGGCCCGCTGGTCTCCAAGGCGCAGCAGGGCCGCGTTGCAGGCTACATCGCACTGGGCATGGCGGAGGGCGCGACCCTGGCGATGGGCGGCCCGGGCATGCCCGAAGGGCTTGCCGCCGGCAACTACGTGCGCCCGACCATCTTCGGCCACGTGAACAACACGATGCGCATCGCACGCGAGGAGATCTTCGGGCCGGTGCTCTGCGTCATTCCCTACGACGGCGTGGAAGAAGCGATTCGCATCGCCAACGACTCCGACTACGGGTTGAGCGGCCAGGTCTGGACCGCGGACCCGGCGCGCGGGCTCGCCGTGGCCCGGCGCATTCGCACGGGCACCTTCGAGGTGAACGCGGCCGCGCCCGATTTCCGCGCGCCCTTCGGTGGCTGCAAGCAGAGCGGCACGGGGCGCGAGTTCGGAACCGAAGGGCTGGGCGAATACATCCAGCACAAGGCCATCACGATGTGAGGGGCGCACCGAACGAACGAACGAACGGACTGCGGCGCACGCAGCGTCTAAGCAAACGCGAAAGCCTTCTTTCCGCGAAAGGTGCATCGCACCTAACCTGCGCCCCCATCCCCTCCACTCGCACCGTTCCGCCATGGCCTCATCGACCCGCCAATTCAAGCTCGGCGCCTTCCTCATGCAGACGGGCCACCACATCGCCGCCTGGCGCCACCCCGGCGCGCAGGCCGACGCGGGCAGCAACTTTCGCCACTACGTGCAGCTGGCACAGAAGGCAGAGGCCGCGAAGTTCGATGCGGTCTTCCTGGCCGACTCGGTGGGCGTGCGCAGCAGCAACCTGCCCTCGCTGTCGCGCACCGCGCGCAGCGACCATTTCGAGCCGCTCACGCTGCTGTCGGCCATTGCCGCGCTGACCGAGCGCATCGGTCTCATCGCCACGGTGTCGACCAGCTTCAACGAGCCCTTCAACGTGGCGCGCAAGTTCGCGTCGCTCGACCAGATCAGCGGCGGGCGTTCGGGCTGGAACCTGGTGACGTCGAGCGGCACCGGCGAGGCGCAGAACTTCAACCGCGAGGAACACTTCGAGCACGCGCTGCGCTACGAGCGCGCGTCGGAGTTCCACGACGTGGTGACGGGCCTGTGGGACAGCTGGGAGGACGACAGCTTCGTGCGCGACAAGGAAAGCGGCCAGTACTTCGACGAAGACAAGCTGCACGTGCTCCACCACAAGGGCAAGCACTTCTCGGTGCGCGGGCCGCTCAACGTGTCGCGCTCGCCGCAGGGGCGCCCGGTGGTGGTGCAGGCCGGCGCATCGGAGGCCGGGCGCGACCTGGCGGCGCGCACGGCCGAGGTGATCTTCGTGGCGCACCAGACCTTCGACGAGGCGCAAGGTTTCTACGGCGACATCAAGGGTCGCGCGGTTGCCTACGGCCGCGACCCGGACGCGGTGAAGATCATGCCGGGCATCTTTCCGGTGGTCGGGCGCACGCAGGCGGAGGCCGAAGACAAGTTCGCGCAACTGCAGGACCTGGTGCACCCGGTGGTCGGCGTGTCGCTGCTGTCGGGCGTGATCGGCGGCTTCGACTTCTCGCACCTGCCGGTCGACGGACCGGTGCCCGACCTGCCGGAAACCAACGGCCCGAAGAGCCGCCAGCGGCTGCTGCTGGACCTGGCGCGGCGAGAGAACCTGAGCATTCGCGACCTGTACCTGCGCATTGCCGGCGCACGCGGCCACCAGCAGGTGGTGGGCACGCCGTCGAGCATCGCGGACCAGCTGCAGCAGTGGTTCGAGGAAGGCGGCGCGGACGGCTTCAACATCATGTCGCCCTGGTTCCCGGGCGGCCTGGACGACTTCATCGAGCTGGTGCTGCCCGAGCTGCGCCGGCGCGGCCTGTTCCGCACCGAGTACGAGGGCCGCACGCTGCGCGAGCACCTGGGCCTGCAGCGGCCCGCGCATCCGGCGCGGCGGGCACTCGACGAAGCGCTGGCTACCTGACCGGGGCGGGGTCCCTGGGGCCGGACACGCGCCCCTGCACGCCCTGCGCGAGCCAGTTCATCTTCAGGATCTGCGCGTCGCCCAGCTGCGTGCCCTTGGCGATCGCGACGCGGCCTTCGTTGTCGCGCACATCGCTGTCCACCGCGCGGAACGGCTGCAGCTTGCCGGCGGCGATGTCCTGCTGCCGCGCGAGCACTTCGTCCTGCACCGCCTTGGGCACCCGGGTGCCGAAGTCGCCGACGCGGATCATTCCTTCCTTCACGCCGCCCCAGACGTTGCCACTCTGCCAGCTGCCGTCGAGCACGGCTTTCGCGCGCTGCGTGTAGTAGCCGCCCCATCGGTGGGTGACGGCGACGAGCTGCGCGTCGGGGGCGATCTTTCGCATGTCGGAGTGGTAGGCGATGGCCATCTTGCCGCGCTCCTGCGCCGCCGCCATCACGGCCGTGGAGCCGGTGTGGAAGGCCACGACGTCGGCGTTCTGGTTGAACAGCGCCATCGCCGCGTCGCGCTCCTTCGGCGGATCGAACCATTCGTTGAGCCACACCACGACCACCTTCGCATCCGGGTTCACCGAGCGCATGCCGAGCGTGAACGCGTTGATGCCCTGCAGCACCTCGGGAATCGGAAAGCCCGCCACGTAGCCGGCCACGTTGCTCTTCGTCATGCGGCCGGCCGCGATGCCCGCCAGGTAGCGGCCTTCGTAGTAGCGCGCGTTCGCGGTCGCCACATTGGGCGCGGTCTTGTAGCCGGTGACGGATTCGAACTTCACGCCGGGGAAATCCTTCGCCACTTTCAGCGTCGGCTCCATGTAGCCGAAGCTCGGCGTGAAGATGAGGGTGTTGCCCTGCTGCGCGAGGTCGCGAATCACGCGCTCGGCATCGGCGCCCTCGGCCACGTTCTCGACATAGGTGGTCTTCACCCTGTCGCCCAGCGCCGTTGCGACGGCCTGGCGGCCCTCTTCATGCTGGCGCACCCAGCCCGCATCGGTGACGGGCGCGACGTAGACGAAGCCGATCTTGAGCGGCGCAACCAGCGGCACCTTGGGCGGCTGCGGCGTCTGTGAAAAAGCGGGAAATGAACAGCAAGCGGCAACCCACGCCAGAACGGCGCGGCCCGCGAGGTTTTTGTACATGGTGGTCCTCTACATGGCCCCGGAAAAGCAAAAACCCGCAGCCGGCCGGGACGCCCTGCTGCGGGGGAAGCAGTTTAAACGCGCCGCTCAGGCCTTCGTTGGGGGGCCTACTCGGTTTCCGGCGACTGCAGGCTGGCGGAAATCTGGTACTCGACCCAGCCCCAGTAGTGGTCGAAGGTCGCACCGTCGTCCACGGCCTTTTTCCAGCTGGCGCGGGCAAAGGCGGGGTGCTCGTTCGCGGTGCCGTACTTGTCGCCGAGGTCGTTGGCGCTCAGTTCGATGTCGCCGGCGAAGGCGTCCAGCGACAGAAGGGTTTCGCTCGGCGCCGCCGTTTCGGCGGGCGCGGTGTCCAGCGGAATGGCGGCGTTGCGGCCCGCGAGCACCACGCAGTCGCGCCCCCTCGCCTTGGCCCGCAGCAGCGCCATGTCCGCCTCCTTGAGCGAGGTGCTGGCGTCGCGCGCGGCGGTCAACGGTGCGATGCCGATCGACAACGTGAGCGGAATCACCTCGGAATCGATGGAGAACGGATGGTCGGAAAAGGCCGCGCGAATGGCTTCGGCGCAGGCATGCGCCTGCGGCAGCGACTGGCCCTCGAAGACCAGGCCGAACTCTTCTCCGCCCAACCGCGAGACGGAGGCCCCGCCGGGCACCAGCGCGCTCAGCCGCCTTGCCACTTCCACCAGCGCGACGTCGCCCGCGTCGTGGCCGAAGCGGTCGTTGACCGACTTGAAATAGTCCAGGTCGACGATGGCCACGACGCCTTGCGAGCCGCCCTGCACGGCGGCCTGCGCCGCCTGCAGCACGTCGTTGAAACGGCGGCGATTGGGCAGGCCGGTCAGGGCATCCGTCTCGGACAGGTCGACCAGGCGCCGGTTGAGCAGCGAGAGCTCGCGGTGCGCGGCGAGCAGGGCGTCCTCGCGCTGGACCAGCTCGGTCACGTCGGTCCATACGCAGGCGGTGCCGCCCATGTCCCAGGCTTGCTCCTGCACGCGGTAGAAGCGCCCGGTGCGCGCGCGCATCGTGAGGGGGGCCTGAACGGGGCCGGCGTCGGTGCTGCGGCACAGCTGGGCGAAGGCGTCGTCGCCGCCGAAGATGTCCTGGAACTTCTGCCAGTAGGCGCCCTGCCCGGCCTCGCGCCGCTCGATGCACGGCACCTGCTCGATCAGGCTGAGAAAGTGCTCCGAGAAGAACCGCGAATTGACGTAGCGCAGGTTGCCCGCCGCGTCGTGGACGATCAGGCCCACGTTGGCGACCGCCATCAGACCCTGCAGCAGGTTGCCTTCGGTGCCCGGCGTCTTTTGCGCGGACACGTCGTTCCAGATCTTGAACCGCCCGCCCCCCGGCCGGTGAAACATGCGCAGTTCCAGCCAGCGGCCGTCGGCGCGCTGGTACTGGATCGGGCCCTCTTCATGGGCGTGCCGGTGCAGCGCATTGCGCACCGCGTCGGCGCGCTCCTGGGGCGTCGCCTGGGGGTGCTGCGCCGCAAGAAAGGGCTCCAGCGTCTCCAGGTACGCCGTGCCGACCCGCAGAAAAGGCACGACCTCGGGAAAGAAGGTGAGGTAGCGCTCGTTCCAGAAGGTGACCCGCTCCGAAGCGTCGTAGCCGCACACGGCGGAGGCGCCGTGCGCCATCAACGCCTGCGCAAGAAACTCTGTGTCGGAAACCATCTGATTCGTCAACGCCTGCCTGATTTGAGTGCCTTCGAGAGGAGCGAGATACGCCGCACCCGCTGGGTGAAGCGGTCCGAATTGTTTCATGAATTTGCAAAATTGCTTACAAAGTCAGGCTTTTGATTGCATTGCGGTGGGCGGGCGGCACGGCCGGGGCATCGACCTACTTCAATGTCGGCGCTTCGCCGTACCCGGCAAGCGCCGGGGCGCGCGAACCTTGCAGGTCACATCGTTTCCTCAGAGAAAAAGAAAGGCCAGCCACCATGACCGCCGCTTCCACCGCCATGCCCGCATCGATCGCCGATGAATCGCTGACCCCGCTCGACATTTCGCAGGCCGTGCTGGAGGGCGAGGAAAACCCGAACGTCGCGCGGCCGCTCAGCCTGAAGGAACAGGCGGCGCAGAGCGCAGCCAATGCCGACGACGGCGCGCTGGGCAAGCGCGCCCGCCTGATGCGCGCACTCCGAAGCCCAGCCGCCGCGTGGGGTGGTGCAGCCGTGACGGGCATCGCGCTGGCGCTGTTCTACGCGCGGCGCACCAACAGGATCTAAGAAGCTGCCGGGTCGTGCGAGCCGCCGCCGCGCGGCGCTGCGTTCGCAACCCGCGCCGCAGTCCTACATGGCGGTCGGCGAGGCTGCCACCTCGGCCAGCGCCTTGGCGAACAGCTCGTTGCGGTGATGCAGCCCCATGCGTTCGAACGCGCGGTTGCGGTAGGTCTTCACCGTGCCCGCGGAAATGCCGAGGTCGGCGGCGATGCCGTCGTAGGTCCAACCGCGCAGCAGCCGCTGGCACACCTCGCGCTCGCGGCGCGGCAGCTCGGCCAGTGCGGCGGGTTCGGGGTCGAGCGTGACGGCGTCGCCTGCCTGCAGGTCGCCCATGTGCTGCGGCGCCGCGAGCCGCAGGTGCAGCTGCACCGTGGCCAGCAGCGGCGGCGCCAGGCTGCACAGCAGGTCGACCTCGTCGTCGCGGAACGACGGCTGTTCCATGCCGCGGTAGAGGTTCACCGCCAACACCCCTGCCCCACCACCGCCTCCGGACGCATCGCCCGCCACCAGCGACACCCGCTCGCGCAGGCCGTGACGAATGTAGATGGCCTTGCGGTGCTCCAGCGGAATCTCTCCCGCATGCCAGCGCGTGACCACGGCGTCGCCGCCCTCGGTGACCTCGCGGGCCGCGAGAAAGGTGCGGTCGCGGCTGTAGAGGCCCTGGCGGTACACGCGCCACGAATCGCGCGTGCCGTCGGCAATGCCGAAGGCGCCGCCGCCGTAGCTCTGGGGCGGCGCATCGGGAAACAGCTTGTAGATCGACATCCAGCACATCGGCAGCATGCGGTTGAGCTCGATCAGCGCCTTGGCGCTGAAATCGGGCTGGCCGGTGCAGCCGATGACGCCGGCCAGCGCCAGGCTCGCGCGCTCCGACGCGGCCGCCAGGCTGGCGGGCGCGGGCCGTTGCTTCAGGGGTATCAGGTCCATGGGGCCAAGCTAGCGCGTGCCGCGCGTTCTTCCATCGGGATTGACCCTGTTCCGGCCCGCTCCGGTGGGCCTCAATTGCAACTGAAGCTGGCCGCGTCCTCGATGCTGCCGCTGCCCTTGTAGCGCGACTGCTTCGGCCATGCGCACAGCGGACGCGTGCGGCCCGGCGTGGTCACGTCGCGGTTCTCGGGCCGGGCGCGCGCCACGATGCGCTCGGGCGGCTGGCCCTTTTCGACCCAGTTCACCAGCGCGCCCAGGCCGTCGTACTGGTCGGTGGCCGGGCCGCCCGCGCAGTGCGCCATGTTCGGCACGGTGAACAGGCGCGCCATGGCGTCGGTCTTGTCGCCGTAGCGCTCGCGCAGCTGGCCCAGGTAGCGCACCGTGTCCTTCACCGAGAACACGGGGTCGCTCACGCCGTGGAAGAAGAGCATCTTTCCGCCGTGCCGCGCAAAGGCGTCGACGTTCGGCGAATCGGGCACCTCCCACTGAATGGCCGACTGCGTGAAGGTGGCGTTCGACGCGTAGACCTTGGCGCTGTCGCGTGCCACGTCGTAGCCCAGCGCATGGCCGTAGAAATCGGCCGTGACCGTGGGCGGCGTGCTGAACACCATGGCCAGCGCGCCGGTCATGAGCGTGATGTTGCGCGCGTTGGGCACGGCGCCGGGCGCGTCGCCGAACTTCCAGCGCGTCCACTCCTGCGAATGCAGGCCGGCGTCGAAGGTCCAGTCGCTGTAGATCGCGCGGCCGTTCGCGTCCTTCGGGCCGGCGAACGACTTCGCGAGCGCATCGACCTGCTTGCCCGTCAGGCATTGCGCGGTCTTGCCGCCGGTGCAGCGCAGCGCCTCGGGCTTGAACTGGCAGGCGGGCCAGTTGTCGACGATGCCGTCCTTCAGGCCGTCGAGCGCGTCGCACTGGTTCAGCACCTCGGTGGTCAGCAGCTTCATGTCGGCCGGCGAGAACGCGGCCGAAAGCACCGGGCGGCCGTTCACCGGGGGCGCATTTTCGGCGGCGGCCCTGGCGTAGAGCTGCGTGTCGTACACCGCCTGCACCGAGGCCAGCGGCACGCGGTAGGCCGGCGCGGAAGCGATCACGCCGTCGAACATGTCGGGGTCGCGCTGCGCCATCATCAAAGCCTGCCGCCCGCCGTTGGAGCAGCCCACGAAGTACGAGCGCTCGGGCGCCTTCGCGTAGTGCGCGGCAATCAGCGCCTTGGCCACGCGGCCGGTCTGCGCCATCGAGTTGTAGCCGTTGTCCAGCCGCGCCTGCGGGTCGAGGCCGAAGCGGTAGGGCCCGTCGGGCCCGGGTTCGTCGAGGTGGCCGGTGTCGGTGAAGACCACCGCATAGCCCTGCAGCAAGGCGTTGCTGGTGTTGCCGCCGCCGGTGAGCTGGCCGACCGCGTCGCGCAGCGTGCCGTCGGTGCCGCCGCCACCCTGGAAGAAGAAGCGGCCGTTCCAGGCCGAGGGCATGCGCAGGTCGAAGCCGATGGCGTAAGGCTTGCCGTCGATGCCCGTGCGCTCGTCGATCTTGCCCTGCACATGGCAGTGCGCGGGCACCGGCGCAGTGGAACCGGGTGCGCCGGGCTGCACGCCGGTGAGCTGGATGGTGCCCGCGGGCACCGTTTCGCTGAGCGTGAGGCGCGTGCCGGCCGGCACGGCGGAGGCCAGCCGTGCGCAGGCCAGCGGCGCGTTCGAGGCGCCGGCGGAAGCGCCTGTGCCCGTGCCCGTGCCCGTGTCGATGCCCGAGCAACCCGCCAACAGCAGCACCCCGGCCGCAAGAAAGTGCGTGCGCATGCTCAGTCTCCCTTGAAGCCTGTGGCCGCCACCACCTTCTGCCAGCGCACCGTCTCGGTGGCGATCATGCGGCGCGTGTCGGCCGCGCTGGTGCCCGCGATGCTGAAACCGGCCTCCTCCAGCCGGCGGCGCACCTCGGGCGACTGCACCGCCGCCACCACCTGCGCGTTGAGCTTGTCGATCACGGCCTGGGGCGTGCCCACGGGCACGAACAGGGCGAACCACGCCGAGAAGTCGGCCTTGGGAAACCCCGATTCGGTGAACGTCGGCACCGCCGGCAACAGCGGCGAGCGCTGCGGCGCGGTGGTGGCCAGCGCGCGCATCTTCTCGCCCTTGACCTGCGCCATGGCCAGCGCGGTGGACACGAAAGCCGCCTGCACGTCGCCCGCGATGATGGCCGTCACCGCATCGCCGGTCGCGCGAAAGTGCACCGGCTCCACCTTGAAGCCGCCCTGCTCCGCGAACATCTCGGCGCCGAAGTGGCCGGGCGTGCCCGCGCCGAAGGTGCCGAAGTTGACCTTGTCCTTCTCGGCCTTGGCCATCTTCACGAAATCGGCCACGGTCTTGGCGGGCGACGAATTGGGCACCACCAGGATGAAGTCGGTGCGCACCACCTCCGACACCGGCACCAGCTCGCGCGCCGGGTCGTAGGGCAGCTTGGAGAACGCGGCCGGCGCGATGCTGATGGCGCTCACGTCGGCGATCAGCAGCGTATAGCCGTCGGGCGTGCTCTTGGCGACGAACTGCGCGGCAATCTGCCCGCCCGCGCCGGCCCGGTTCTCGATGACCACCGGCTGGCCGATGGTCTCGCCCAGCCGCTGGCCGAGCACGCGCGTGAGCACGTCGGGGCCGGTGCCGGGCGCGAAGCCCACGGCCAGGCGCACCGAGCGCGACGGGTAGGCCTGCGGGGTCTGCGCGAAGGCGAGCTGCGGGCACGCCAGCGCCAGGGACGCTGCCGCGCCCGCGGTGAGGCACGCTCTTCTGGACATCTGCGTGGGGTTCATCGGTTTGTCTCCGTTGGTTCTTGAATCGAATGCGTTCGAAGGGCGCGGCTCAGCGGCCCTTGTAGTCGGGGCTGCGCTTTTCCATGAAGGCACGCGGCCCTTCGCGGGCGTCGGCGCTGGCGAACACCGCCTTCTTCGCGCGGTCTTCGAGCCGGTAGCCGACATCGAGCGGCACGCCGTTGGCTTCCATCACCGTCTGCTTCACGGCCTGCACGGCAAGCGGGCCGTTGGCGGCGATCTGCCGCGCGATCTCGTTCGCCCTGGCCATGAGCTGGTCCGCCGGAACCACGTGGTTGACCAGCCCGCACTGCAAGGCGGCCTCGGCGTTCATGGGCCGGCCCGTGAGCATGAATTCCATCGCCCGCGCATGCCCGATCTGCCGCGGCAGCCGCACCATCGAGCCCGCGAAGGGAATCAGCGCGCGCTGCACTTCGGGCAGCCCGAAGCTCGCATGCGCGGCGGCAATGCGGATGTCGGTGCCCAGCATGGTCTCGAAACCCGCGGCCATGCAGGCGCCGTTGATGGCGGCGACCACCGGCTTGTGCAGGGCGAAGTCGCGCAGCGACGAGGCCGCCAGCACCAGCGGGTCGGCGAGCATGCGGTGCTCGAAGGCATCCGCCGGCGCGCGGTCGCCGGTCATCAGCGGCAGCGTGGTCGCCAGGTCGCCGCCCGCGCAGAAGGCCTGCTCGCCCGCGCCGGTGAGGATGGCCACGCGCAGGGCCGCGTCGGCGCGAAAGTCGACGAAGGCGTCGGCCAGCAGGCACAGCATGCGCGGCGTGAGTGCGTTGCGCGCCTGCGGCCGGTCGAGCGTGATGGTGGCGACGTGGCCGTTTTTTTCGTAGCGGATGTCGTCGTTCATTCGACGACCTCCGCGCTGCGCGGCGCGGCGCTCATGCGTCGGCTCCTTCGGCGGTGGCGACGCGGCAGTTCAGCGCGAACGCGCCCAGCAGCTTGCGCACCTGCGCTGCCGTGCCGGGGCTGTCGGGGCCATCGCCGGCGAGCGTGCAATGCACCACCAGGCCCTTGCCCTCGGCGCGCACGTCGACCTGCACCTTCGACGCCAGCGCGCTGCGCGCCAGGCGGTCTTGCACCACCCAGCGGATCGCCATGGCGCGCAGCGTGGGCTTGTAGAGCTTGCCGATCGCGGTGACGGGCAAGGCGTCGAGGATGAAGATGGCTTTGGGGAACGCCGGCCGCTCGGGAATGCGCGCCTGCGCGAAAGCGGCCAGCTGCTCGCTGTCGACCGTGCGGCCCGGGCGCAGCGACACATAGGCCACCGGCACCTCGCCCGCGTATTCGTCGGGCGCGCCGACGGCCGCGGCCAGCAGCACGTCGGGGTGGGCCATGAGCGCGTCCTCGATCACCACGGGGTCGATGTTGTGGCTGCTGCGAATGATCAGGTCCTTCGAGCGCCCGGTCACGAACACCCGCCCCTGCGCATCGATGCGGCCGACGTCGCCGGTCACCAGCCAGCCGCCCTCGACCAGCACGCCGGCGTTGTTGTCGGCATCGGTGTAGCCCGGCCCCACGTTCGGGCCTTGTATCTGCAGGATGCCTTCCTCGTTCTCCTTGCCCGGCGCCAGCGGCGCGCCGGTTTCATCGGCCGCGCGCACGCGGGTGAACGGCAGCGGCCAGCCGACCGAGCCCGCCACGCGCGGCGCGCCCGCCGGCTCGATGGCGATCACGCCGCCGCACTCGGTCATGCCCAGGATGTTGCGCACCGCGATGCCCAGCCGCTGCTCGAAGGCCTCGGCCAGGTCCGACGGCAGCGGCGATCCGCCCGTGAGCAGGCAGCGCACGCGCGACAGGTCTTCGCCGTTGCGCGGCACGCCCAGCAGCGTGGACATGACGGTCGGCACCGCCGCCAGCAGCGTGACGCGGTGCAGCGCCACGAACTGCCAGTAGGCCTGCATGAAGGCCGTGTTGCGCAGGCCCAGCAGCGTGGGCAGCACCACCTCGCCGCCCGAAAGCAGCGTCGACAGGCCGTACACGAAGGAGCCCGCCACATGGAACAGCGGAAAGCCGTTGAGCACCACGTCGTTCTCGGTGGTGCCGTACATGCGCGCCGCGCCCCACGCCGCATGCAACTGGTTGCCGTGCGTGTGCTGCGCGAGCTTCGGCCGGCCTGTGGTGCCGCCGGTGTGGAACAGCGCGGCAATGCGGTGGGCGTCGGGCTCGCGGGTGCGCTGCAACGGCGCGTCCGAGTGGGAGGCCAGCAGCACGTCGAAGTCGAGCGCTTCTTCCGGATCTGCCGCGCCGCCGACCGCGATCACATGCGCCAGCGACCTGCAGCGGCTGCGCAGGCCGGGCACGCGGCGCCAGATGTCCAGCTCGGGGTGCGGCCCCAGCGCCACCAGCACGTTGACCTGCGCGGCGTCGATCAGCTCGGCGATGTGTTCCTCGCCCAACAGGTAGTTGATGGGGCAGGCCACGCCGGCCGCCTCGGCGCCCCACAGGGTGAAGTAGGCCTCGGGAATGGCGGGCAGCAAAAAGGCCACCCGGGGCTCGGCGCCGCCGCACAGCGCGGTGAACGCACGGGCCGCGCGGCGCACCTGCGCCACCATCTGCGCATGCGTCCAGCGCGCGGGCGGCACCGAGGGGTCGGCGCTGCGAATGCAGGTGATGGCGGGGCGCTCGGGGTGTTGTCGCGCCGCGTCCTCCAGTGCATCGAGCACGTCCGCGTGCGGCATGAAGTCCGCATAGGGCTTCGATTCGATCCGCTGGATGTCCTCCAGGCTGCCGATGCCAGTTGCTGCTCTCAAACGCGCGCTCCCAAGTCAGAAGTGACCCGTTGCCGGGCAAATGTCTGACGGGAGCGTAAGCAGCCGGCGGCGCGGCGTCTGTCCGCCGCGATGGGGACAGGCTTACCCTGAGACGGCCACGCCTTCGCTCGCATGCACGCCGTAGCGCGCTGCAGGCGCCGTGCGTGACAGCCGGCCCGACATCGCGCGGCGCGCCGCCTCGAAGGCGTTCCACTCGTCCTGGTTCGGCAGGGCGGGAATCGTGACCTGTTCGCCCAGGTCGAGCCCCGCGAGCGAGGCGTCGACCATGTTCTCGGCCGTCATCACGATCTCGCTGGGCAGGTGCTGCACCGGCAGGCCGGCGATGCCCCAGAACTCGGTGGCGGTGGCGCCCGGCAGCACGGCCTGCACGCGCACGCCCTTGCCGGCCAGCTCGTGCTGCAGCGACTGGCTCAGCGCCAGCACGAAGGCCTTGCTGCCGCCGTACACGCCGTTGAGCGTTTCCGGAGAGATCGCCACGATCGAGGCAATGTTCACCAGCGTGCCCGCGCCCCGCGCCACGAAGCCCGGCACCGCCGCATAGGTGAGCCGCGTGAGCACGTTCACGTTGAGCGCGATCATCTCCTCCATCTTGTCGATGTCCGACGCGAGCAGCGGCGCCGTGGCGCCCACGCCGGCGTTGTTCACCAGCAGCGTGATGTCGCTGCGCGTGCGCAGCACGGCCTCGACGCGCGCGATGTCGCTCTTGTCCGTGAGGTCCGCCGGCAGCACTTCGACCTTGCGTCCGGTCTCGCCCGCGAGCCGGTCCGCCAGCGCGGCCAGGCGAGCGCGGTTGCGCGCCACCAAGACCAGGTCGTAGCCGCGGCGTGCCAGGCGGTCGGCGTACACGGCGCCGATGCCCGACGATGCGCCGGTGATGAGGGCGGTGCCCTTTGTCGTTGCAGTCATGAGAACTTCCTTTTGTCGCCACACGGGGTGTGGCCGTGGGGGAAGTCTCTTCCTTCGAGGCTATGGCGTAAATGTCATATAAGCCACCTTTCAGGACATCCGGCGTCTCAGGCTGTGGCCACCTGCCGGCGCGCCACGCGGCGCACGCTCTGCGGCGGCTGGCCCAGCGTGCGCAGGAAGGCGCGGCGCATGCGCTCGGGGTCGCCGAAGCCGGTTTCGCGCGCCACCACGCCCAGCGCAAGGCTGCCTTCGTCGATCAGCGCGCGCGCAGCTTCCACGCGCAGGTTTTCCACGGCGTGCGCGGGCGACTGCCCCGTCTCGGCCTTGAAGGCGCGGCTGAACTGGCGCGGGCTCAGGTGCGCCACCTCGGCCAGTTCTTCCACCGACAGCGCGTCGCGCAGGTTGGCGCGCGCATGCACCAGCGTCTGCTGGATGCGGTCGGAGCGGGGTTCCAGTTCCAGCAGCGCCGAGTACTGCGACTGCCCGCCCGCGCGGCGGTGGTACACGACCAGCTTCTTCGCGATGAACCGCGCCGCCTCCACGCCCAGGTCTTCTTCCACCAGCGCCAGCACCAGGTCGATGCCCGCCGTCATGCCGGCCGAAGTCCACACCGGCCCGTCGTTGATGAAAATGCGGTCGGGCTGCACCTCGATGGCGGGGTGGCGCTTTTGCAGCTCTTGCGCAAAGGCCCAGTGCGTGGTGGCACGGCGGCCGTCGAGCAGCCCCGCGTCGGCCAGCCCGAACGCGCCCGTGCAGATGCTGGCCACGCGGCGCGCGTGGCGCAGGCCCGCGCGCAAGAAGCGGCACATCTTCTCGGAGGTGGGTTCGATGGTGAGCGCGCCGGTCATCAGCAGCGTGTCGAACCTGGCCGAGGCGAAGCGCTTGCTGTCGGTCGCCACGCCCGACGAGCTGGCGACCAGGCCGCCCGCTTCCGACAGCAACGCGACCTTGTAGACGGGCTTGCCCGCATGCATGTTGGCCAGCTCGAAGGCCGCGATGGCCGCAAGGTCGAGGATCTGGAAACCGGGGAAGACGAGCACGCCGATGCGTTTCATGGCCGTGTCCTGAAAAGAGGGTTGTCTGTCATTCGGGACGAGAGGGTAAGCCTTGCCGCCAGACCGGGCCGGCGGCAGGGCCATGCCAAGCGGGCTTGCGCACAATCGCCGCATGCCCGATCTCCGCGAATTGACCCGCCAGTTTCCCCGCCGCGGCCGGCTCGACGCCATCCTGCTGCGGCCTGCACGACGTGCGCCCGTGCAGTCGGTGGATGGCGCGGTCGTGCTCGAAGGCCGGGGCCTGCAGGGCGACCGCAGCAGCGGTGCGGCGCAGCCTGGCGGGCGCCGGCAGGTCACGCTGATGCAGGCGGAGCACCTGCCGGTGATCGCCGCGCTGTGCGCGCGGGCCGAGGTCGGGGCGGACGTGCTGCGCCGCAACCTCGTGGTGTCGGGCCTGAACCTGATCGCCGCGCGCTCGCTGTTTCGCGACCAGCCGCTGGTGCTGTGCATCGGCGCCGAGGTGCTGCTGGAAATCAGCGGGCCGTGCGAACCTTGCTCGCGCATGGAAGAGGCGCTCGGGCCCGGCGGCTACAACGCGGTGCGCGGGCATGGCGGGCTGACGGCGCGGGTGCTGCGGGGTGGGGGCTTGCGGGTGGGGGATGCGGTGACCTGCCGGCCGGTGGCAGCGGCGGAATAGGCATCGATGCCGGTAAAAAATCAGGGGATCTGCCCGGAATTTTTACCGGCAACTGAACCGGCAACTTTCTACACGACAGAAAAATGCAAGTATTTGATTTATAAGGTTTTTTAATCTAATATTGGTGGCAACGTAACCGGAAACATGTCAGCCCCATCTATTCCCATTTCAGTCTACGATCAGCCGCATCAGTTCGAGCCGCTGCTTCCAAGCCGCAAGCTCGACGAGCTGAGCGAGGCTACACGCCGGATATTCGAGAAGTCATCGGAGCTGAAGGCCTCGGCAAGCCCGGAGGCGCGCACGGCACTGCGCGAAATTGTTCGGTCAATGAACTCGTACTACTCGAACCGTATCGAGGGTCAAGGCACGCATCCGGCCAACATCGAACGCGCGCTGAAAAGCGATTTTTCCGACAAGCCGGACGTCGCCAAGGGCCAGCGGGTCGCGCTGGCGCACATCGAAGCCGAGCGAGAACTGGAGGCGCTCGTCACGACCGAGGCGGCGGCGTTGAACAGCGGCTTTCTTCGCAAGGCCCACGAAAGCCTCTACGGCAGGCTGCCCCCGCAGGACCGCATGACCGAAGACGGCCGCCTCATCGTTCCGGGTGAGCTTCGGCGCCATGACGTCGCCGTAGGACGGCACCAGCCGCCGACATGGGCCTCGGTCCCTCGGTTCCTGGGCCGCATGGACGAGGTCTATGGGCGCCTGAAAGGCGTGGATGCCATGCTTTACACCGTTGCCGCAGCCCATCACCGAATGGCGTGGACGCATCCGTTCGAAGATGGGAACGGTCGCGCGGTGCGCTTGCAAACCCACTGCGCCCTGCTTGCGCTCAATGGCGGGCTCTGGTCCGTCAACCGCGGCCTGGCACGCCATCGCGAGCGGTACTACGAGATGCTGGACGGGGCAGACGGGGTACGGCAGGGGGATCTCGACGGTCGCGGGAACCTCAGCGAAAAAATGCTCTGGGCGTGGTGCGAGTACTTCATCGAACTCTGCGAAGACCAGGTGAAGTTCATGGCATCGATGCTCGATCTTGCAAGGCTCAAGGACCGGATTCGCGCCTATGTGACGGTGAGAGGCATCGTCGACGGCATTGCCGAATACCGCGAAGAGGCCGTCCTTGCGCTCCAGGCCGTCGCTTGCGGCGGCGGCGTGTCACGCGGCGACTTCGTTCAAATGATGGGACTGGAAGCGCGCACGGCACGCAAGGTGATCTCGCGATTCCTCAAGGACGGGCTTCTGAAAAGCGAAGGACACCGGTCCGATCTGAGCATCGGCTTTCCGCTCGCTTCGTTGAGCATCCTTCTGCCCAACCTCTACCCGGAAGCATCGACGGCAGTTCAAGACTGAGCCAGCAGGATCGGCAGCGTGCCCTGCCGCCCCCGCCCCTCACGATGGGTGCCGCCGCCATCCGGCAGGCGCCATCCCGGTTGTCGCGTCACACAATGGCCGCTCCCATGACGCACCCGACGACAACGAACGCGCCCGCACCTGAAGCCGCGGCGGCCGCCCACACCCACATCCACTGGCAGCGCAACCTCGCCGTGTGCATGTTCGGCTCCTTCACCACCATCATCGCGATGACGCTGCTGCTGCCCTTTCTGCCGCTGTACGTCGAGCAGTTGGGCGTGACGGACCATGCGGCCATCGTGCAGTGGTCGGGCGCGGCCTATGGCGCGACCTTTCTGAGCGCCGCGCTGGTGGCGCCGCTGTGGGGCCGGCTGGCCGACCGCTACGGGCGCAAGCCCATGCTCATTCGCGCGAGCCTGGGCATGTCGGTGGCCATGGCGCTGATCGGCCTGGCGGGCAATGTGTGGCAGCTCGTCGGGCTGCGGCTGCTGGCGGGGCTGCTGGGCGGCTATGCCTCGGGCTCGATGGTGCTGGTGGCCACGCAGACGCCGAAGGACCGCACCGGCTGGGCGCTGGGCACGATGTCGTCGGCCATCATGGCGGGCAACCTGGTGGGGCCGCTGGTGGGCGGCGTGCTGCCGCCGCTCATCGGCATTCGCGCAACCTTCTTCGCGGC
This sequence comes from Variovorax monticola, assembly GCF_051216855.1. Taxonomy (NCBI): domain Bacteria; kingdom Pseudomonadati; phylum Pseudomonadota; class Betaproteobacteria; order Burkholderiales; family Comamonadaceae; genus Variovorax; species Variovorax monticola. Next base: position 117,265 of record NZ_JBPJZP010000001.1, on the reverse strand, counting down.
GGGCGCGATGATCTTCGTGGCCTTCCTGGCGACGGCCTTCCTCATTCGCGAAGACAGGAACACGCCCGCCGACAAGAAGCAGCGCAACGCCACCGACGGCGGCTGGGCCGCCATTGCGGACAAGCGCCCGCTCGTCGCCATGCTGTTCACCGGCATGCTGCTGATGCTCGCGAACATGTCGATCGAGCCGATCATCACCGTGTACGTGGCCACGCTGGTCGACGACCCGAACCGCGTGACGATGATGGCGGGCGTGGTGATGTCGGCCGCCGCGCTCGGCAGCATTCTCTCGGCCTCGCGGCTGGGCAAGCTGGCCGACCGCGTGGGGCACTGGAACGTGATCGTCGGCTGCCTGGCGGTGTCTGCCCTGCTGCTGGTGCCGCAGGCCTTCGTCACCGCGGGCTGGCAGCTGGTGGTGCTGCGCTTTTTGATGGGGTTGTCGCTCGGCGGGCTGCTGCCGTGCATTGCCAGCGTGATCCGCCACAACGTGCCCGAGCGCGTGGCCGGCAACATGCTGGGCTACTCGACCTCGGCGCAGTACACCGGCCAGGTCGCGGGGCCGCTGCTGGGCGGCTTCGTGGGCGGGCACATCGGCATGCGCGCCGTGTTCCTCGGCACCTGCTTGCTGATGGCCGCGGGCGCCGGGTGGAACTGGCTCGCCAAACGGCGCCAGCCCTGACGCGTTGTGGGCCCTTATTCGCCGATCGTCACGCTGCGGTAGGCCGCGTCGGCCTCGATCTCGGCCTGCGAGAACGGCACGCGCAGCCACTGCCCCGCGCTGTAGGCGCGCGTGTAGTCGGCGTGGTGCGCCGAGGCCGGGTCGTCCGACAGCGAGAAGCTCAGGAAGGTGTGGGCTTCCACCCCGCCTTGCGGGAACCGCACGATCTGCATGTAGCTGTTGCCGTTCGGGTCGCCGTCCATGCCGTAGCCGCCCCGGTCGAGGCGGCTTTCTGAACACACGACGGTGAAGTAACCCTGGCCGTCGCAGCCGCCCGACAGCGGAATCCTGCGGCCGTTGCGCGTCACGAACAGGGTTTCGCCGCGCGAGGCGTCCAGCGCGTAGCCGCTGGCCTGCACGCGCAGTACCGCCGCCCCGAAGGCCTGGCGCAGGTCGTCGGCGGCCGAGGCCTGCAGGCCGCGCGGCGTGGCGAGCGGATCGCTCGCGCCGAAGGGCATGGCGTAGAGCCGGGCCGCGGGAAGTAGCTCGGCGCGCGCCCAGAACTCGTCCCACACATGGGCGCCGCGCGCCGACGCCGTGCCGGTGTCGTTCCACGCTTTCAGCACCGCACAGGCAGGGCCGGTGTCGACGCTGCGCGGCGGCGAGAACGCCTCGCCGGTCTGCGGGTCGGCCTTGACCGCGATACGGCGCACGCTGCACACCAGGGCCAGCGCGCGGGCCTTGAACAGCTCGGCGGTGTAGGCGCGGCTGTTCAGCGCCACACGCTTCATGCCGTCGACCGTGGCGCCGGTGCCCGCCAGCCCCTGCGCGATCAGGTGGCCCAGCCGCGTGCGGAAAGTCTGCGCGTCGCTGCCGGCCGGCCCGAAGATGACCGGGTAGCCCTTGATCGGCGCCTTCGGGTTGGCGAGCCAGTGGCTGTCGTTCATGTTGGCGACGTAGTCGTCGCGCAGCAGGCTGGGCATGCGCGAAGGGCCGATGGCGCCCTGCTGCACCGAGTCGGCATCGCTTTGCCAGTCGCAGGCGCTGCGCGAGCCGTCGAACACCGGCACGCGCGGCATCGCGGCGCCGATGGCCTGCCCCGCGGGCGGGGTGCAGTCCTTGACCTGCGCGGGCGACACGTTGGGCACGGCGCCGATGTCGGCGTACCAGGCCTTGGCGCTGCCACGGCCTACCGCCACGGTGTTGACCCAGGGAATGGCGGCTTCTTCGCGCTGCACCGAAATCAGCTCGTCGAGCGACTTCGCCTGCCCCCAGCGCAGCCAGGTGCGGAAGGTGCGGTAGTTGTCGGCATTGATGTCGCGGATGGCGAAGGCCGAGGTGGAGCTCCAGGCCAGCGCCGGGCTGAGGCTGCCCAGGTTCACCAGCGGGCCGTAGGCCGAGGTGTAGAGCGTGCGCGTCACGGGCTCGACCGCGCCCGAAGGCTGCCTCACCTGCACGGTGACGACGCGGGCCTGCATCTTCACCGGCCGGCCGTCGCGCAGGTAGCTGGTGGCGTCGCCGGGCGCGAGCTGCAACTGGTACAGCCCGAAGCGCCGCGCCGCCGACACCGTGTGGCTCCACGCCACGTGCTCGTTGAAGCCGATGAGGATCACCGGCACACCCAGGAACGAGGTGCCGCTCACGTCGATCTGCCCCGGAATGGTGATCTGCGCCTGGTAGAAGCGGTCGGGTCCGCGCCAGTACCAGTGCGGGTTGCCGAACAGCAGCGGGCTCGCGTCGCCGGTGGCCGCGGTGCCGAAGCCGATCATGTTGCTGCCCACGCCGGCGGTGCCGCCGACTTCCATCGCAAACTGCTGCTGTTGCTGTGCCGAGTCGCGCGTGTCGTGCGACGACACCTTGGCACCGGGCGGCACTGCGGTCGCGATGTTGGCGACGAAGTTGCTGTAGCCCGCCGCCAGGTTGGTGGCGTACATGCGGCGGTAGATGTCGTGGGGGGTCACGGGCCGCACCCAGGCTTCGTTGCGGCAGGCGGCGTGGGCGTGCGCATGGGCAGCGCCGTGGGCGTCGGTTTTCAGGTCGCGCAGATAGCGGTTGTAGCCGGCGGCAAAGCCTTCGACCAGGCGCTGGATGTTCGCGGGCTGCGCGCGGGCCATGGCATCGACATGCGCGGCGTCGAGCACGTGCCTGTGGAAAAAATCGGCATCGATGTTCTTCGGCCGGCCGATGGTGCTCTTGGCCGACACCAGGGCTTCGGCGCCGAAGAACTGCGAGCGTTCCCCGCTGTAGGTAAGGAAGGCATCGGCCAGGGTGCAAAGGTTGTCTTGTGCCTGTGCGAAGCCATAGCCATAGCCCGCACCGGCCCAGTCGTCGGCCTTGATGTGCGGCACGCCCATGGCGGTGCGGCGAATTTCGGCCTTGTAGGCGCCTTGGGGCGCGGGCGCCGGTCGATCGTCGATGCCGGCGCAAGCCGCAAGGGCCATGGCAACGGACACAAGAAAAAGCGGCCGAAGGCCGCGAGGAAATTTGGCGCGCATGCTGGTTGACGTTCTGGTTGCGCTTTTGTTCAGCAAAACACAAGGCAGCAAACAAAGCCTCAGTGCACCGACCGCTGACCCCATGCATGAGAAGCCTGCGCATCCGCCGTCACGCACACCTGGCTTGCCAGGAAGGACGGCGGCAAACCGAAGTAGCGCTGAAAAGTCCGGCTCATGTGCGCCGCGTCGGTGAAGCCGCTGACCAGCGCCACGTCGGTCAGCGCGCGCTGCCCGGTGAACTGCTGCACCGTGCGGCGCACCTTGGTCCACAACGCATAGCGCTTGACCGACACACCCACCTGCCGGGCGAACAGGTGCGTCAGCCCGTCGGGCGACAGGCAGGCCACCGCCGCCAGCTCGCGCAGGGCGATCTGGCCCGCGTGCGCGCGAATCGCCTGCAGCACGCGTTCGATGCGCGGGTCGATGGGCGCCTCGAGCTCGGGCCCTTCGGTGATGGCCTCGACCATCTTCGCGCTGAGCATCTGCAAGCGGTCGTCGGCCAGGGCGCCGCACTGCGCCGGCGCGAAGTCGTCGCGCAGACGGCCGAAGCGCCGCGCGTCCAGCGGCTGGATGCCGTGGCCGCCCATGCGCCTGGCGAGCATGCGGTAGGCGACGGAGGCCGGGTCGAGGTTGAGCGAGAGCAGGCCGCAGCCGTCGACGTCGAGACGGCGCGACACGTGCGGCGCCACCAGCGCGGCGGTGCAGCGCACGCGCGTGCCGTCGACCGCCTCCAGGGTGAAGGGGTGGCCGCTGACCGAGGCCAGCAGCGTGGCCGACGAACGGGCCGTCAGGCCCGACTGGATCGCCGGCGTGATGTACAGGAACCGGTCATCCCACAGATGCAGGAAGTTGTGCGTTGCCATGCGGTCTCGCTTCTGCCTTTGCTTTTGCTTTTGCCTTTGTCTCCAGCGGTGGATTCTCATGCATCGGCCCCGCCACGTGCTGCACCGGCTGCACGTGCTGGCGCACCGCCTCCAGCAGCAACGTCGCCAGCCGGCTGGCCGGCGCCTCGGCGTGCGCCTGCGCGCGGTACAGCACCAGCGAGATCTGCGGCAGCGCCGGCAGCGACAGCACCGAGCGGTCGAGCGTGCGCACATGCGAAGGCAACCCGAACGGCGTGCGCACGGTCAGGCCCAGTCCGGCCGAGGTGGCGGCCCACAAGGCTGCCAGGCTGGCGCTGCCGAACGCGCGGCGCCAGGGCAGGCCGGCGCGGTCGAGCGCGGCGATGACGATCTCGCGCAGCGGGCATGGGGCGTCGAGCATCACGAGCGGCAAGGGCTCCTTGCTCTTGGGCTGGCGCGCGCCGGGGCCGCGGTGCTCGCGCTCCGTCCACCAGGGGGCATCGACCCGCTCGGGCGCCGTCGGGCCGATCCACAACAGCGGCAGCCGCGCCACGCGCTCGGCGTACGGTGACAGCGGCTGGTCGCCCGCGTCCCACGCCAGCGCCAGGTCGAGCTGGCCGAGCTCGAGCCGCTCGCGCAGCTCGCCGCTGCGCGCCACGCAGGCCTCGATGCGCACCTTGGGGTGGGCGCGCGCGAAGCGCCCGAGCACGGCGGGCAGCAGCGTCTCGCCGAAGTCTTCCTGCAGGCCCAGCCGCACCCAGCCCTGCAGGTCGGCGCCCCGCATGGCGGCGCCCGCCTCGTCGTTGAGCTCGAGCATGCGGTGCGCATAGGCCAGCAGCGTTTCGCCGGCATCGGTGAGCGCCAGGCCGCGCCCCTCCTTGCGGAACAGCACGGTGCCGGCCTGCGACTCCAGCTTCTTCAGCTGCGCGCTCACGGCCGAGGTCGAGCGGCCCAGCCGGTCGGCCGCGCGCGCATAGCTGCCGAGCGCGATGCCGGTGGAAAAAGTGCGCAGCACGTCGAGATCGAACATCACCTGGCTCATGACGGGTCCTTGTGGGGGGTTCTTTTCGATCATCCTGTTTTTCAGGACGATGGTCTCATTATTTTCTGATTTTCAAAACCTTTGCGCCGGCAGACACTGCGCCGCAACATGACACATTCGCCCTCCTCCCTACCGCCATCGCCGCGCCACCGCTGGAAGGTGCTGGCCGCGGGCGTGGCCGCCAACGCGGCGTTCTCGGTCGCCTTCAGCGGCATCCCCATGACCGCCGTGCTCATGCGCACCGGCTACCGGCTCGACAACGCCACGCTCGGGCTGGTGCTGGGCCTCATGGGCCTGGGCATCGCCGTGAGCGAGTTGCCCTGGGGCCTGCTGACCGACCGCTGGGGCGACCGGCCGGTGCTGCTGATGGGCTTGGGCAGCACGGCGCTCGCGTTGATCGCGATGGCGCTGTGGGCGGCACCCGACGCAGGGCGCATTCCCGGCCTGGGCTGGCTTGCCGCGGGGCTGCTGCTGGTGGGCCTGCTGGGCGGCAGCGTGAACGGCGCGAGCGGCCGCGCAGTGATGACGTGGTTCGACGCCAGCGAGCGCGGCCTGGCAATGAGCATCCGCCAGACCGCCGTGCCGCTGGGCGGCGGCATCGGCGCGCTGGTGCTGCCCTTCGTGGCGCTGCACTTCGGCTTTGCCGCGCTGTACGGGCTGCTGGCGCTGCTGTGCGCGCTGAGCGCGGCGATGGCCTGGGCCTGGGTGCACGAGCCGCCGGTTGCACCCCGCGCCGGCAAGACCTTGGAAGCCGTGGCTCCGAAGAGCGGCCCGCTGCGCGACGCGCGCGTGTGGCGCATCGTGGCGGGCATCGGCATCCTCTGCGCGCCGCAGTTCGCGGTGTTGTCCTTCGGCACCGTGTTCCTGCACGACTTCGGCCATGCAGGGCTGGCGACGATCACGGCCACCATGGTCTTCACGCAGGTGGGTGCGATGGTGATGCGCGTGTGGAGCGGCCGCTGGACGGACCGCCGGCGCAACCGACCCGCCTACCTGCGCGCCTGCAGCGTGCTCAGCGTGCTGCTGTTCGCAGGGCTCGCGGCGCTGGTGCTGGCCGCAGGCACGCATGCGGCCGATTCGCAGGCGCTGCGCATCGCGCTGGTCGTGCTGCTGGGGGTGAGCGGGGTGTGCGTGTCGGCCTGGCACGGCGTGGCCTACACCGAGCTCGCCACGCTGGCCGGCGCGGCACGTGCCGGCACCGCGCTGGGCATGGCCAACACCAGCGTGTTCCTGGTGTGCTTCGTCACGCCCTTTTCCATTCCGCACCTGCTGGCCCTGCAGGGCTGGCCGCTGGTGTGGCTCGCGGCCAGCGCCTGCGCGCTGGTGGCGATGCCGCTGCTGGTGCCGCGGCCCGTCGCCGCGGACGCCTCTTCAGATCAGAAGCTCGCGAAGACCGCGTTCAGCCGGTCGACGTAAGACCGCTTGGCGGCCTCGTCGATGAAGCTGCCCTCGAAGCTGTTGGCCGCAAGCTGCCAGGCGTGCCGCACGCTCAGGCCGGTGGCGGCGAAGGTTTCCAGAAAATTCTGGTTCATGTAGCCGCCGAAATAGGCCGGGTCGTCGGAGTTCACGGTGGCGACCAGCCCTGCGTCGAGCAGCGTTCCCAGGTTGTGCTGCGACAGGTCGGGGAACACGCAGAGCTTGAGGTTGGACAGCGGGCACACGGTCAGCGGAATGCGGTCTTGCGCGAGCCGCGCCATCAGCGCCGGGTCTTTCGCGCTCTGCACGCCGTGGTCGACGCGCTCGACCTTCAGCACATCGAGCGCGCTCCACACGTAGGCCGGCGGACCCTCTTCGCCCGCATGCGCGACAAGGTGCAGGCCCAGCTCGCGGCAGCGCGCGAACACGCGCGCGAACTTCTCGGGCGGGTGGCCCACTTCGCTGGAGTCGAGCCCCACGCCGATGAACTTTTCGCGAAACGGCAGCGCCTGCTCCAGCGTCTCGAAGGCTTCTTCCTCGCTCAGGTGGCGCAGGAAGCACAGGATGAGCGAGGCGCTCACGCCCAGCTTCGGTTGCGCATCGACGCAGGCGCGGTGCAGGCCGTGGATGACCGTTTCCATAGGCACGCCGCGCGCCGTGTGCGTTTGCGGGTCGAAGAACATCTCGGTATGCACCACGTGGTCGGCCGCGGCGCGCTCCAGGTAGGCCCAGGCCATGTCATGGAAATCTTGCTCCTTCAGCAGCACGCTGGCGCCGGCGTAGTAGATGTCCAGGAAGGTCTGCAGGTTGGTGAAGGCGTAGGCGCGGCGCAGTTCTTCGACGCTGGCGTACGGAATGCTCACGCCGTTGCGCTGCGCGAGCGCGAAGATGAGCTCGGGTTCGAGCGAGCCTTCGATGTGCATGTGCAGCTCGGCCTTGGGCATGGCGCACAGCAACTCGGGCAGGCGGTCGGCAGGAATGCGGTCGAAGCGCGTGTCGTAGGCGGGACGGAAATCGGTCATGGTGGGTAACTTGGGAAGGGGCTGCTGCGTTGCGGTCGCGCACAGCATAAGCGCAGGCTGCGCCGGTGCCATACACCAAACCTTACAGATTCCATCGCGCCGGCGCCGTATTTTCAATAAAGCAGACAAAGCTTCTATCCATAATTCGCCGCAGCACCGTCAATCGGGTGTTCCACCCATTTTCATCACGCCTGCCACTCCATGCGCGCCGACAGCAGCCTCTCCTCGGCAACAGGCCCGGCCCTTCAACCGGCCCTGCACCCCGCGAGCGAACCCGCGCCCAAGGACGGGCTCGGCTGCTCGGCCGGCCACCTGAGCAACGACCGCGACCTGTCGGCCAACGGCGTGCGCATCTACCGCAAGACGGTCGACACCCAGGAGCGCCAGCATGTGGAGACGCCCCCGAGCGGACGCGGCGTGCTCGTGGGCATTTCGCTGCGCGAGGGCCACCGCCGGCGCGTGCTGCACGAGCACCACGCCGTGTGCCACGACTTCGGCAAGGGCGCCATCTACATCCGCGACTTCTGCGACCGCTACCGCGCGGACATGCACAGCGGCTTCGACTTCGTGCTGCTCGAAATCTCGCACGCCGCGCTGGAGCGCGCCATCGACGACAAGCCGGGCCCGCGCACCAGCGGCCTCGTGGCGGCAACGGCCGTGCGGGACGAGGTGCTGGCCCACCTGGCGCTCGCGCTGGTACCCGCGCTCGAGAACCCGTCGCAGGCCAGCCTGCTGTTCGTCGACCAGGTCTGCCTCGCCATGACCAGCTACCTGGCCGATGCGCACGGCCACACGGCACCGTCCGCCGAGCCCCGCACCCAGCGCTTGCTTTCGCGCTCGCACGAGGCGCGCGCCAAGGAAATGCTGCGCGACAAGATCGACGGCGCCATTTCCGTGGCCGAGATCGCGGACGCCTGCAACCTGTCGCGCAGCTACTTCATCCACGCCTTCCGCGAGACCACCGGCCAGACGCCGCACCAGTGGCTGATCGCGCAGCGCCTGGAGCGCGCGCAGACGCTGCTGATGGACTTCGAGCGCCCGCTCGCGGACGTGGCCGCGGCCTGCGGCTTCGCGGACCAGAGCCACTTCACGCGCGTCTTTTCGCAGTACACGGGCACGCCGCCCGGGACCTGGCGGCGAAAGATGCGGGTCGAGCGATAAGCGGCCTTCCTTTCCCACCCACTCACCCTGCGAGGCCTTCATGAGCGCACTGCCCCACGCGAACCCCCTCCTCATGCCCGACAAGGCCACCGAGCACATCCTCGGACCCGACTCGGCCCCGGTCACCGTCATCGAGTTCGGCGACTTCGAATGCCCCTCGTGCCGGCAGGCGCACCCGGCCGTGCAGCTGCTGCTGTCGCACTTCGCGCACCAGGTGCGCTTCGTGTTCAGGCACTTTCCGCTGCGCGAGGTGCACCCGCATGCGGAGCTGGCCGCCGAAGCCGCAGAGGCGGCCGGTGCGCAAGGCAAGTTCTGGCCGTACGCCGAGCTGCTGTTCAACCACCAGAGCCATCTGGACGCCGGCCACCTGGACACCTATGCAAAGCAGCTCGGCCTGGACATGCCGCGCTTCGACAACGAGCTGAAAGACAGCGTGTACCGCCAGCGCGTGCAGGAGCAGATGGACATCGGGCGCCGGCTGAACGTGCGCGCCACGCCCACCTTCTATGTGAACGGGACCTTCACGGATGTGTCCTTCGGGCTGCAGCAGCTGCGCGACGCCGTCGACCGCGCGTTGAGGTAACGCGTCAACCCGTGGCCTTCACGGCCTCCACCAGGAAGCGAACGAAGGCCTTGCCCGCATCGGGCAGCGGCCGGCCGGCCATGGTCTCGATCGCCAGGTGGCGCTCGTTCATCTCGCGGTCTTTCAGGGGAAGGGCCACCAGCGCCTTGCTCTGCAGCAGCGTGCGCATCGACAGCGCGCCATAGAAGGCGATGCTGCCGCCGCCGGCCGCCGCGAAGCTCAGCAGCGCATTCGCATGGTTGCTGGACATGGCCTGCGCATAGCGCAGCCCCTGCCGGGCGCAGCTGGCGTCCAGCAGGCGCCGTATCGAGCTGTCTTCCTGCGGCAGCCCCAGCGGATACGCCACCACTTGGCGCAGCGCCAGCTGGCGCTGCACGGCCAGCGGATGGTCCTTGGCCATCACGGCAAGGATGGGGCTGGGGTGCCGCAGCTCGATCTCGATGCCGGGCTCGGGCGCCGCGCTCAGGGTGATGCCCACGTCGGACTCGCCGTCGCGCACCCGCCTGGAAATGTCGCCGGGCGAACACACCTCCAGGTGGAAGCGGATGCCCTCGTGCTTGCGCCGGAAGCGCGCGATCAGCGTGGGAATGAAGTCGAACGCGAAGCCCTCGGTGCTCGCCACGCGCACATGCCCGCTGCGCAGGCCGCGCAGGCCGGCGATGTCGTTGGCGACCCGCTCGATGTCGTGCTGCGCCCGCTTGGCATGCGCGGCCAGCAGCTCGCCGGCGGCATTGGGCACCATGCCGCGCGCGTGGCGGTCGAACAGCAGCGTGTCGAGCTCGCGCTCCAGCCGTGCCACCTGCCGGCTCACGGCCGAGGGCGCGACGTTGAGCCTGAGCGCGGCCTCCTTCACGGAGCCGGTTTTCACGACCTCGAGAAAGTAGCGCACGGCGGTTTCCTGCAAGGCGCGAAGCGGCATGAAGTTCCCTGTAGGCAAGGCCTGGAGCGACCCGTGTCGATTGCCGATTCGGCAACGCAGGATTCTAAACATTGCGCTTGTGGCAGCTGCCTGCGGCTCCTAGGATGAGCTTGCCCTTCCCCCAGGTTCCCTCGATTTCCAGGAGTTGCCCGATGAACCGTCTCCCTCTCATGGCCGGCATGGCACTGCTGTGCGGCCTTGAACTCGGCGCCGTGCCGCTCACCGCCGCGGCCGCCGAGACGGCCTACCCGACGCGCCCGATCACGCTGGTCATTCCGTTTCCGCCCGGGGGCGCGACCGACGTCAACGGCCGCGTCATCGCGCAGCGGCTCGGCAAGGAGCTGGGCCAGCCGGTGGTCATCGAGAACCGCGCGGGCGCGGGCACCGTGATCGGCGCCAGCTACGTGTCGAAGGCGGCGCCCGACGGCTACACGCTGCTGGTCAGCTCGGGCACCACCTTCACCGTGAACCCCGCTATTCGCCCCAACCTGCCGTACGACCCGGTAAAGGGGTTCGAGCCGATCGGCATCGCCGGGCGCACCGGCCTCATCCTGCTGGCCAACAGCGACGTGCCGGTGAAGACCGTGAAGCAGTTCGTCGACTACGTGAAGGCCTCGCCCGGCAAGTACTCGTACGGCTCCTTCGGCACCGGCACCACCGCGCAGTTCGCCGGCGAAAGCGTGCTGCATGCCGCCGGCCTGAAGATGACGCACGTGCCCTACAAGGGCAGCGCCCCGGCCATGACCGACCTCATGGGCGGGCAGATTCCGTTCAGCATCGACACCGTGAGCGCGGCGATTCCGCAGCTCAAGAGCGGCAAGATCAAGGCCATCGCCCTCACCACCGCCAAGCGCTCCGCGCTGCTGCCCGACGTGCCCACCATGGCCGAGAGCGGCTACCCCGGCATCGACATGGACACCTGGCTCGCGCTGGTGGCCCCCAAGGGCCTGCCCGCCGACGTGAAGGCGAGGCTCGAGAAGGCGCTGGCCGTGACCATTGCCGACCCCGACACCCGCGCCAAGCTGCTGGCCCAGGGCCTGGAGCCGGCCTACAGCAACGCCGCCGCGACGAGCGAGCTCATCAACCGCGAACTGCCGGTGATGCGCGCCGTGGCGGCGCGCGCGAACATCACGGCCGACTGATGAACCCGACGCACACACCGCACGACCCAGGCGCAGCGGGCACCGAACTCGTCGAACAATCCGCCGTCGAATTGCGCCGCCTGATCGGCACCAAGCAGGTCTCGCCCGTGGAGCTGCTGGAGGCCTGCATTGCGCGCATCGAGCGGGTGAACCCCTTCGTCAACGCCGTGACCGCGACCTGCTTCGAGCGCGCGCGCACCGAAGCCGCCGCGGCGGAACGCGCCGTGATGCGCGGCGACACGCTCGGCCTGCTGCACGGCCTGCCGCTGGGCGTGAAGGACCTGGAGCCCACCGAGGGCCTGCTCACGACCTGGGGCTCCGCCATCTACCGCGACCATGTGCCGACGGAAGACATCGAGCTCGTGGCACGCCTGCGCCGCGCGGGCGCCGTCGTGGCAGGCAAGACCAACGTGCCCGAGATGGGCGCGGGCGCCAACTCGCGCAACGAGGTGTGGGGCGCCACCGGCAACCCGTTCGATCCGAACCTCAACGCCGGGGGCTCGTCCGGCGGCTCCGCGGCCGCGCTGGCCTGCGACATGCTGCCCGTGTGCACCGGCTCGGACACCGGCGGGTCGCTGCGCATTCCGGCGGCCAAGTGCGGCGTGGTGGGCTTCCGGCCTTCGCCCGGCGTGGTGCCCAGCGTGCGCAAGCCGCTGGGCTGGACGCCCATCTCGGTGGTCGGCCCCATGGGCCGCACCGTGGACGACGCCTGCCTGCAGCTGGCGGCCTCCGCCGGCATGCACGCCGGCGACCCGCTCACCTATCCGCTGGACCCGCTGTCCTTCCTGGCGCCCGCGCATGTCGACCTGTCCACGTTGCGCGTGGCGTGGACCGAAGACTTCGGCACCTGCGCCGTGGACGACGGCATCCGAGGCGCCTTCCGCCAGAAGATCGAGGCCATGCGGCACCTGTTCCGGCGCTGCGACAAGGTCGAGTTCGACCTGGGCGAGGCGCACCGCTGCTTCGACGTGCTGCGCGCCGAGGCCTTCGTGGCCGGCATGCACGCGGCCTACGAGCGCGACCCCGAGAGCCTGGGCGCGAACCCGCGCGCCAACTACGAGATGGGCGCGCGCATGAGCCTGCTCGACAGCGCCTGGGCGCAGGCTGAGCAGACGCGCCTGCTCAAGCGCTTCCAGGCCACCTTCGCCGACTACGACCTGGTGCTGTCGCCCACCACACCGGTCACGCCCTTTCCCTGGACGCAGCCGTACGCCAGCCACATCAACGGCGAGCCGCAGGCCAACTACTACCGCTGGCTGGCGCTGACCTATGTGGTCACGCTGACCACGCACCCCGCCATTTCGCTGCCCTGCGGGCTGGACCACGCGGGCATGCCGTTCGGGCTGCAGGTGGTGGGCGGCTTCAGGGCCGACCACCAGGTGCTGGGCGCGGCGCGGGCCATGGAACAGGCCTTTTCGGGGCATGCGCAGTTGCGCCGCCCCAGGCCCGACCTGTCGGCGCTTCGCGTGGCCGAACCTGCGCTGACGTCGATCGTCAGGACACCGCCGATCTACAGCAGCGCGGGCTCGGTGGCCGCCGCCGTGTCGGCCGTCTGAGGTCTGGCGCTCGACCGTTCAGCGCAGCAGGTGCGCCGCCACGCCATCGCCCAACGCAGCATCCACCAGCCCGAAGTGCGCGATCTGCCGGCGCTGGATGGTCTCGGGCACGCCGTGCATCGACGCCGCGATGTTCGCGGCCAGCCGCTGCCGCTCGCCGTCGTCCATGCGCCGGTACAGCGCGGCGGCCTGCGCGTAGTCGCCCAGCCCCTGGCGGTCGTCGAAGCGCGCGGCATCGCCGCCGAGCGGCAGCGCGGGCTCCGCCAGCCGCCGGTCGGGGCGCGGGCCGCCGAAGGAGTTGGGCTCGTAGTAGGCGTCGGTGCGCGCCGGCACGTCCAAGCGCATGGCGCCGTCGGCGTGGTAGGTGTGCACTTCGGACCTTGGCCGGTTCACCGGCAGCGCCGCGTGGTGCGTGCCCACGCGGTAGCGCTGCGCGTCGGCATAGGCCAGCAGCCGCCCCTGCAGCAGCTTGTCGGGCGAGATGCAGATGCCCGGCACCAGGTGCGCCGGGTCGAAGGTGGCCTGCTCCACCTGCGCGAAGTAGTTGTCGGGGTTGGCGTCCAGCGTGAGCACGCCGAGCTCGACCAGCGGAAACGCGTCCTGCGGCCACACCTTGGTGGGGTCGAAGGGGTTGAAGGGCAGGCTCTGCGCCTGTGCCTGCGCCTCGCTCATCAGCTGCACATGCAATGCCCAGCGCGGGTGCTCGCCGCGCTCGATGGCCTCGAACAGGTCGCGCTGCGCGCTTTCGCGGTCGTCGGCAATGGCTTCGCGCGCCTGCGCGTTGGTCAGGTGGCGAATGCCCTGCTGCGTCTTCAGGTGGAACTTGACCCAGGTGCGCTCGTTGGCCGCGTTGATGAGCCCGAAGGCGTGCGCGCCGTAGCCGTGCATGTGGCGGTAGCCGAGCGGCAGGCCGCGGTCGGAGAACAGCATCACGATCTGGTGCATGCTTTCCGGCGAGAGCGACCAGAAGTCCCAGATGGCGGTGGGCGAGCGCAGGTGGCTGACGGGGTGGCGCTTCAGCGCGCGCACCAGGTCGGGAAACTTCTGCGGGTCGCGGATGCAGGCCACTGGCAGGTGGCTGCCGACCAGGTCCCAGTTGCCTTCCTGCGTGTAGGCCTTGAGCGCGAAGCCGCGCATGTCGCGCTCGGCATCGGCGCTGCCGCGCTCACCGGTCAGGCCCGAGAAGCGCACCAGCACCGGCGTGCTTTGCCCCGGCTGCAACACGTGCGCGCGGGTGTGGCGCGCAATGTCTCCGGTGATGCGCAGCGTGCCGAACGCGGCGGCGCCCTTGGCGTGCAGCACCCGCTCGGGAATGCGCTCGCGCGCCAGGTAGGCGAGCTTCTCGGCCATCTGGTAGTCCTGCAGCAGGATCGGCCCGTGCGGACCCGCGGTGATCGAGTGCTGGCTGTTCGCCACGGGCGCGCCGCCTGCGGTGGTCAGGGTGGGCGGCCTGCTGCTTTCGGGGGGCATGGGATTGGCTTTGGTCGGTGGCTCGGGGCGGATGCCCATGGCAATGTGTACCGCGGCGCGGCCGGAGCGTCTTGAAGAAGAGTCGTGCGGGTTGAACACCGTGCCCGCGCGCCACGGACAGGCGAATGTGCAAAGCACACGCCAACACGACAAGACCGCACCGGCGACAGGGCGCACCATTCGTACCGTGTGCCCCTGCTTCCTCGTCGCCCCCACGTGAAGGTCTTTCCATGAAACCCACCCTGCCCCAGCTCATGAGCCTCAACGGCGGCTTCGTCGACACCGCGGGCTTCCTGGCGCTGCACGGCCTGTTCACCGCGCACGTGACGGGCAACTTCGTGACCATCGGCGCGGCGCTGGTGCACGGCAGCTCGGGCGCGATCACCAAGCTGCTGGCGCTGCCGGTGTTCTGCGTGGTGGTGATGCTCGCGCGCTGGCTGAGCTACGGCCTGCCGCGCTACGGCCTGCCGGTGCTGCGCACGATGCTCGTCATCAAGACCGTGCTGCTGCTGGCGGGCGGCATCCTCGCCATCCACTACGGCCCGTTCGCCGACGGCGACAGCGCAACCGCGATGCTCGCGGGCCTGGTGCTGGTGTCGGCCATGGCGATTCAGAACGCGGTGCACCGCATCCACCTGGGCAGCGCGCCGCCGACCACCCTGATGACCGGCACGACCACGCAGGTGATGGTCGACCTGGCCGACCTGCTGCGCGGCGAACAGGCGCCCGAAGAAGCCGCCGCCGTGCGCACCCGCATGCGGCGCATGGCGCTGGCCGTGGCCTGGTTCGCCGCCGGCTGCGCGGCGGCGGCGCTGATCTACGCGCGATGGAGCGTGTGGTGCTTCGCGGTGCCGCCCGTGCTGGCCGCGCTGTCGGTGGTGCTCCAGCGCAGCACGCACGAGGGCGACCCCACTGCGCCAGCGGCGCCGCCGGCACTGAAGGCCTCAGCGGGTCACTTGTAGAGCCAGCGCGCCATCAGACGCGTGTACCTCGGCATGACGACGTACACCATCAGCGCGACGATGGCCGCCGAGGCGAACAGGTGTTCGACCCAGTCATTCGACACGACCGGCACCGGCGCGAGCAACCGGTGAAACACCGCCGGCACTGCCACGGTCAACGGGTAGATCACCGACAGCGTCAGCAGGAACTGCTTGTAGCGCCTGGCCGGCGGCTGCCCGGCCGGTGGGTGAAACCAGAACTCCAGGCCGGTGCGCGTCTCGACCGTCTCGTCGGCGTCGAGCAGCGGGGCCACCTCTTCGACCAATTGCCGGCGCGCCGCGGAGGCGAACCAGTCCTGCGCATGCGCGAGCGAATCGAAGCGGATGGTGACGGTGTACTGCAGGCCGCCCGCCGCCGGGTGGATGACGTTCACGCCGCGGTGCCCCGGAAAGCGCGCGGCGATCGGCACCACCTTCTTCAGCCATTGCTCGTAGGTGGCCACGGACTCGCGCCTGACCGTCTGCCGGATCACGGCGGTGACGGTCTCGGCGCCGGGCAACGCGCGCCCGACGATCTCGTCCAGCGTGGCGGTGCGCAGCCCGGGGTGACGTTCGTCGTCGGTCATGCGTGCACTCCTCGGGTCTTCAAAGGCCGAGCAGCGTGCGGCCTTCTTCGGCCAGCAGGTCGTGCGTCTCGGGATGCGTACGCATGTAGGCGGCGAACACGGGGCACTGCGGAATCACGCGCAGCCCGCGCTCGCGCGCAGAGGCCAGGCCCGCCAGCACGAGTTGCTTCGCAATGCCCTGCCCTTGCAGCGCCTCGGGCACCAGGGTGTGGATGAAGGTGATGACGTCGCCGTCCAGCGAATAGATGGCGACCGCGCGTTCGCCCTGCGACGCGTATTCGAAGCGGTGCTTCGCGGGGTTGTCCTGAACGGCAGAGGGAGAAGAAGAAGTGGTCATGAAAGGTTCTCGATAAGGGCGCTTCAATGCAGGTGCGGCAGTTGCCGCGCTGCTGACTTGGTGTCGGCATTGTTTCCGAACCGGTGCACCAGGTGGGCGCAGATGGCCAGGGCCAGGTGCTGCTGCACCGCCGAGCCTTCGGCCTCGTGCCGCTCGAACAGGGCCAGCACGGCCGCGCCCAGGTTGCACATCACGGGGTCGACCAGGCCCGGCGCACAGGCCAGGCCGCTCACGCGCGCCAGGCCCGCGGCGTGCGCCACCGCATGCACCAGCGCATGCGGCACGTAGAACTGCAGCGCGTCCAGCGGCGTACCGAGGTAGCTCGCCACCTCGTCGCGCAGGTCGACGATGCTGATCGCGCCCGGCGCGTAGGCGCGCACCACCGAGGGCCGCCCGCGCATCCAGAGTTCGTGGTGCGCCACGCCGACCAGATGCAGCGTGACCAGGAAGGCGTCTTCGGCCGGAATCTCCAGCTTCATGCCCAACTGGTGGGGCAGGCAGGTGATGCGCGTGACGGCGAACGGCGTCGCGGGTGCCGTGGATGCCGCGGCCAGCGCGAGTGCCGGCCGCATGACGAGCGCGGGCGCGCACGGCAGTTCGAAATACTGTCCGAGCAGATCGCCGTAGGCGCCACTCGCGTGCATCGTGAGAGACCGCCGCCTCAGCCCTGGCGCGCCGACTCGAACAGGAACCACGTGCGCCGCTCGGCCTCGTCGATCCAGTTCTCCAGCAGGCTGGCGCTTGCCACGTCGCCGTGTTCGTCGCACGCCGTGTGCGTGGCGCGCATGAAGCCGGCCAGGCGCTGGTTGTCCTCGCGCAGCTCGGCCAGCATGCCGATGGGCGTCACGAAGTCGGCGTCGTTGTCGGACAGGCGCTGCAGCCGCGCGGCATGGCCGGTGGAACGCAACGTGGTGCCGCCAACCTTGCGCACGCGCTCGGCGATGGGGTCGACCGTGGCGAAGATCTGGTCGGCCTGCTCGTCGAGCAGCAGGTGGTAGTCGCGAAACGACGGGCCCGACATGTGCCAGTGGAAGTTCTTGGTCTTGAAGTACAGCGCGAACACGTCGGCCAGCAGCACGTTGAGCGCCGCCGAAATGTCGCGCGTGGCGTCGGCGCCCAGGTCGCTGGGCGTGTGCAGCGACGCGGTGCGGCGTGCCTTGGTGCTGCTGGCCAGTGCCTTCACGGACTTGGCTGTCTTGACGGGTTTGGAGGTGGCCATGAGGTTGTTCCTTGGAGTTCCTTGGGTTTCAGAGAGAAAGAAAGTGATGCACCACGGGTTTCTCGGGCCCGATGTGGAAGCGCACGGCCTCGCCCTGCAGGTCGGCGTCGGCATTCGACACGCGGTGGTGCTGGCGCAGGTGCTCGGCCCACGACTCCACGAGGAACCACTCCATCACGCGCTCGGCGTCGCCGGTGTGCTCTGTCACGCCCCAGGCATAGGCGCCGTCGCGGCGGCGCTCCAGCGAAAGGCGCTTCATGGCGTCGAGAAAGGCCGGGCGGTCTTCCTTGCGGATGCGGTACTCGACCTGGACCATCACCGGGCCCCGGTCGTGCGCGACGGGCTCCGCCACCAGCGGCTCGGGCCAGTGGTTGGAGGCCTGCAGGTCCGACTCGCCCGTGGGCAGCTTTGCGCGATGGAACAGCAGCGCCACGATGACGAGGCCGACCGCGCCGGCCACCAGCGTGTAAGGCACGCCGACTTCCTGTGCAATGAGGCCCCAGCCCAGGCTGCCCGCCGCCATCGCACCGTTGAACACGGTGAGGTACACGGCCAGCCCGCGCCCGCGCACCCAGTTCGGCAAGATCGCTTGCGCCACGCCGTTGAGCGTGGTCAACGCAATGATCCAGCCCAGGCCCAGCAGCAACAGCAGCAGCACCGCCAGCCACTTGGGCGGCGCGAACACCAGCGCGGCCATTACTGCGGCGGTGATCACCGAGGCAAGCAGCACCAGCCCGTCGGCGTCCAGCCGCGCGCGCAGCCTCGGCATGACCAGCGCACCGGCGATGGCGCCCGCGCCCACCGCGCCCAGCAGCACGCCGTAGAAGCCGGCGGTGCCGCCCAGCATCTGGCGCGCCACCAGCGGCAGCAGCGCCCACACCGAGCTCGAGAACAGGAAGAACACGGCCGCGCGCAGCATCACGCGGTGCAGCTCCTTGCTGGCGCGCGTGTAGCGCAGGCCGGCGCGAAAGGCGCCAAGAAAGTTCTCCGACAGGCCGCTGTCCACGGCGGCCGGCCGCTTCCACCACAGCAGCGCCGCAATGACGAACACATAGCTCAGCACGTCGGCACCGTAGGTCATGGCCGCGCCGAAGCTCGCCAATATCAGCCCGCCCGCGGCCGGCCCGATGGAGCGCGCGATGTTGATGCCCAGCGAGTTCAGCGCCACCGCGCTCTTCAGGTCGGACCGCGGCACCAGCTCGGGCACGATCGACTGCCAGGTCGGCCCCATCAGCGCCGCGCCGATGCCGCCGACGAAGGTCAGCCCGATCAGGTATTCGACGGTGAGCGACCCGGTGTGCGACAGCACCAGCAGCGTGCCGCTGACACTGGCCAGCACCAGCTGCACGAAGATCAGAAAGCGGCGGCGGTCCAGGATGTCCGACAACACGCCCGCCGGAATGGCCAGCAGAAAGATCGGCAGCGTGGCGGCCGTTTGAATGAGCGCCACCGCCGTGGGGCTGGCCGACAGGTCGGTCACCAGCCACGAGCTGGCCACGTCGCGCATGAAGCTGCCGATGTTGCCCAGCACGGTGGCGGCCCACAGCACGGCGAAGACCGGCTGTCGCAGCGGCGCGAAGCTGCCGGCGGGCTTTGCAGGCGCTGCGGCGTGGGCCGCCTCAGCCATGCGCACGCTCCTTCAGGTCGTGCCAGGCCACCAGCACGAAGCCGCCGACCAGCCCGAGGTGCTCGAAGAACGAGTTCGCGGCCATGAAGCGTTCCTGCCCCACCGGCAGCTGCCAGAAGCGCAGCGCCACGAAGGTGGCGAACAGCGTGAACGCCCCCAGCGCCAGCGCGCCCAGCCAGCGGTAGAAGCCCGTGAGGATGAGCACCGAGGCGCCCAGCTCCAGCACGATCACCACCGCCGCCATGGGCGCCGCGGGCGACACGCCGAAGTGGTTCATCTCGGCGATGGCCGAGCCGAAGTCCAGCGCCTTGTTCAGGCCGCCCTGCAGGTAGGCGGCGCACAGCAGCAGCAAGGCCGCCCAGCGCAGGAAGGGGGCGGGCTGCCAGCCGGCAGTGCCTGACGTGCGTGAAGTGCTCATCTTCATACCGCCCAGCAGGCGCAACCCAGCGCGCCCCAGAAGCTCTTCAGGTCGGCAATCGGCAGCTTGCTGCTCCAGGCCGTGGCGTGCCGGTGGCCGTGCACGTTGCAGTCGTTGGCGCAGGCGCAGGCGGCTGCTGCATTGCGCATTGCCTTCTGCAGCGGTGCGCCTTCCTTCGTGTCGGCCCAGCCGCCGTAGCCCCCGAAGGTGCGCGCGGGCGACCAGTCAGGCATGGCTGCGGGGGGAGTGCCTTCGTCCAGCGGCGCGAAAGGGCCGGCGCCGTAGACCACCTTGCCGCCCACCATCGTCAGCAGCGCGGTGGTGTCGGCGATGTCCGATTCGGCGCAGCCGAAGAAGTCGCGGTCGGGCACCACCAGGTCGGCCAGCTGGCCGGCCTCGATGCGGCCCTTCTTGCCGACCTCGTTGGAGAACCAGGTGACCTTCTCGGTCCACATGCGCAGCGCGGTCTCGCGGTCCACGCAGTTGCGCTGCGGGTAGAGCTGCATGCCGCCCACGGTGCGCCCCGTGACCAGCCACGACAGCGACACCCACGGGTTGTAAGAGGCCACGCGCGTGGCGTCGGTGCCGGCGGACACGTTCACGCCCTTCTCCAGCATGCGCTTGACGGGCGGCGTGGCCTCGGCCGCACCGGCGCCGTAGAGCTCCACGAAGTATTCGCCCTGGTAGGCCATGCGGTGCTGCACGGCAATGCCGCCGCCCAGCGCCGCGATGCGGTCGATCGACTTCTCGGAAATGGTTTCGCAGTGGTCGAAGAACCAGTTCAGGCCGGTCAGCGGCGTGTCCTGGTTGACCTTCTCGAACACGTCGAGCGCGCGATCGATGGTTTCGTCGTACGTGGCATGCAGGCGCCACGGCCAGCGGTTCTGCGCCAGCACGCGCACCACCTCTTCGAGCTCGCCTTCCATCTCGGGCGCCATGTCGGGGCGCGGCTGGCGAAAGTCCTCGAAGTCGGCGGCCGAGAACACCAGCATCTCGCCCGCGCCGTTGTGGCGGAAGTAGTCGTCGCCCTGCTTGTATTTCGACGTGGCCGTCCAGTTCAGGAAGTCCTGCTTTTCCTGCTTGGGCTTCTGCGTGAACAGGTTGTAGGCCAGGCGAATGGTCAGCTGCCCGGCGTCGGCCAGCTGCTGGATCACCTGGTAGTCGTCGGGGTAGTTCTGGAAGCCGCCGCCCGCGTCGATGGCGCCGGTCACGCCCAGGCGGTTCAGCTCGCGCATGAAGTGGCGCGTGGAGTTGACCTGGTAGTCCAGCGGCAGCTTCGGGCCCTTGGCCAGCGTGGCATACAGGATGGACGCGTTGGGCTTGGCCAGCAGCAGACCGGTGGGGTTGCCGGCGCCGTCGCGCACGATCTCGCCGCCGGGGGGCGCGGGCGTGTCGCGGGTGTAGCCCACGGCGCGCAGGGCGGCGCCGTTGAGCAGCGCGCGGTCGTACAGGTGCAGGATGAACACGGGCGTGTCGGGCGCCACGGCGTTCAGCTCTTCGATGGTCGGCAGGCGCTTTTCAGCGAACTGGTACTCGGTGAAGCCACCCACCACGCGCACCCATTGCGGCGCGGGCGTGATGGCGACCTGGCGCTTGAGCATGCCCATGGCGTCGGCCAGGCTGCGCACGCCGTCCCAGCGCAGCTCGAGGTTGTAGTTGAGCCCGCCGCGAATGATGTGGATGTGATTGTCGATGAGACCGGGCAGCACGGTCTTGCCCTGCAGGTCGACCACGCGGGTGGCGCTGCCGGCCAGCGGCAGCACGTCTTCACCGCGGCCCACGCGCAGGAAGCGGCCGTCCTGGATGGCCACGGCGCTGGCCGTGGGGTTGGCGCGGTCCAGCGTGGTGAAGCGGCCGTTGTGCAGGATGAGGTCGGGGGCGGTGGAGCCAGCCATGTGGGGTGTCCTTGGAGTGGTCTGGGCCGTTGCGGTCCCGGTGGTTTGAGCGCTCGCCGTTCCGGCGAGGGCGGCCGCGCCGAGCGTGCCCAGGCACAGCCGGCGGCGTTGTTCGTCGAGCGGGTCGCTCATGCGTCCTTGCGCGCGGCGGCGCCCGGCTCGGTCTTGGCGCATTGCGGCAGCTCGCCGAACACGTGCGGCTTGACCTGGTGCTGCAGCCATGAGGTCGCGGTCGCCTGCGGCTTGAGCACGCTCTTGATGAGCGGCGGCAGTTGCTCGCCGAGCAGGATGCCGAGAAGCCCCACGAGGGCGATGACCGGCGGGGCCGGCGAGCGCACCTGGAACAGTGCGTAGATCACGCCGACCAGCAGGCCGAGCGCGAGCGACAGAACGTAGGGCTTCATCTTGGTCACCGCGGGGTTCAGCCTTCGTGCGCGCCGAACATGGCCTTGGCGTAGGTCACGCCCAGGCCGTAGGCGCCGCCGAACTTCTTGGCGATGCCGGTGGTCATCTCGTAGGTGTCGGTGCGGGCCCAGTCGCGTTGCAGCTCCAGCAGGTACTGCAGCGAGGTCATGGGCTGCGCGCCGGCCTGCACCATGCGGTCCATCGCGCGGTTGTGCGCCTCGGCCGACACATCGCCGCAGGCGTCGGCGATCACGTACACCTCGAAGCCCTGGTCGATGGCCGACAGCGCCGGACCCACGATGCACACGCCGGTCCACAGGCCCGACAGCACGATGCGCGGCTTGCCGATCTCGTTGATGCGCGCGATGACGGCCGCGTCTTCCCAGGTGTTCATCGAGGTGCGGTCGAGCATCTTCTGGCCGGGGAAGGCGTCGGCGATCTCGCTGAACATCGGGCCCGAGAAGCTCTTCTCGGCCACGGTGGTCAGGATGGTCGGCACGCCGAAGCCGGCGGCCGCGTTGGCCACGAGTGCGGCGTTGTTGCGCAGCGTGATGGCTTCGATCGAGTGCGTGGCAAAGGCCATCTGCGACTGGAAGTCGATCATCACCAGCGTGTGGTCCTTGGGGGTGAGGAGCTTGGCGCCGGCGGTGGGGGTGGCTTGGATGGACATGAGGAAACTCCGTGATGAGGTGAATGAGAGAAGCAAGAAGCAGGAAGAAAGAAGGGGACGTCGCCCCGTGAAAAACGGTCGTGGGCCTTGGCATGCATCCTCGTTTCAGCGAGGGTGCATGTCTTGTCGATTAATGAGGCCGTTTGGACATTTGCCGCCGCTCAGAAGGCGGGCAGCTCGTTCGGGCGCAGGTCGAACACCAGCACCTCGGCACCCTCGCCGCGCGCCAGGTCGATCTGCTGCGCGTTGCGCATCCGGGCGCCGTCGCCTTCGGACATGCGCTGGCCGTTGACCTCCACGCTGCCGCGTGCCACGTGGCATAAACGTTGCGCTCGGGGCCGAAGGCCAGCGAGGCGGTCTCGTCGCCGTCGAACAGGCCGGCGTACACACGGGCGTCCTGGTGCACCGCGAGCGAGCCGTCGGTGCCGTCCGGCGAAATGATCAGGCGCAGGCGGCCGCGCTTGTCTTGCGGCGCGAAGTGCACCTGCTGGTAACGCGGCGCCACGCCCTTGGCGCCCGGCACGATCCAGATCTGCAGGAAGTGCAGCGGCTCGGTGGCCGACGAGTTGAACTCGCTGTGGCGCACGCCGGTGCCGGCGCTCATCATCTGCACGTCGCCGGGGCGGATGACCGAGCCCGTGCCCATCGAGTCCTTGTGCTCGAGCGCGCCGTCCAGCACGTACGAGAAGATTTCCATGTCGCGGTGCGGATGGGTGCCGAAGCCGCGGCCGGGCGTGACGCGGTCGTCGTTGATCACCAGCAGGTCGGAAAAACCTTCCTGCTCAGGGTCGTGGTAGTGGCCGAACGAGAAGGTGTGGCGCGACTTGAGCCAGCCGAAGTCTGCGATGCCACGGTCGGCGGCGCTGCGAATGTCCAACATGATTCACTCCTTGGCGGTGTTTGAATTCGATTGAATTCACAATTGGCTTCGGAGGAAGTTCCGAGGCATGGGATGAATCTTCGGGCTTCATGCAGGGGCTGTTGGCGAAACCTTTTGCCGTCTATGATCGATTTTTTCGATCATTGATCCGCACCGCTTTTTCGAAGGAACGACACGTGGTCAAACTCAGCCTGGAAGCCATCGAGGTGGTCGACGCCATCGACCGCCACGGCTCGTTCGCGGCCGCCGCCGCGCGCCTGAACAAGGTGCCCTCCACCATCTCGTACGCGGTCGGCAAGCTCGAGGAGCAGCTGGGCATGCAGCTGTTCGAGCGCAACGGCCCGCGCGTGACGCTCACTGCCGCGGGCAGCGAAATGCTCAAGGAGGGACGCTGGCTGCTGGGCGCCGCGAGCGACCTGGAATCGCGCATGCGGCAGATCGCCACCGGCTTCGAGTCGGAGCTGCGGCTGGTGCACGACTCGCTCATTCCCACGCAGGCGCTCATCGACGACATGCGCGCCTTCGAAGCGCTGCGCTGCGGCACGCGGCTGCGCATCGGCTGCGAGGCGCTCACCGGCAGCTGGGAGGCGCTGCGCGAGGGCCGCGCCGACGTCGTCATCGCCGCGGGCGAAGGGCCGGCCGGCGGCGGCTACCAGGCCGTGATGGTGGGCAGCCTGGCCTTCGCCTTCTGCGTGGCGCCCACGCATGCGCTGGCCCGCGTGACGCACCCGCTGCAGCGCGGCGACCTGCTGGAGCACAACGCCATCGTGGTGAGCGACAGCGCCCGCACGCTGTCGGACCGCACCGTGGGCCTGCTCGCGGGCCAGTCGCGCATCGCGGTGCCGTCCATGACCGCGAAGATCGCCTGCCAGGTGGCCGGCCTCGGCCACGGCTTTCTGCCGCGCGCCTGCATCGCGGGCGAGCTGGCGCGCGGCACGCTGATCGAGCTGCAGACCGAGGAGCCGCGCGCGCCCGAGGCCTTCTGGCTGGCGTGGAAGACCGGCGTGATGGGACAGGCGCTGAAGTGGTGGGTGAAGCAGCTCAACCGGCAGCTGGTGCCGGCGTTGTTGCCGCGGTCGGTGTGAAGATCTAGCGGCCCGAATGGGCACACTGGCCTACCACAACAGGCATTCGCGACCAAATCCCTCGTTTTAGGTATGGCCGCGCCGCAACGAAGCTCGCAGCATCAGCCGAACGAGACGTCGAAGAATCTGCGTGGGCGCAGACACGACACGGAAACGAACACGTCGCGGCAAGTTTGGCCCTCTCGCACCGAGAAGGCCGGCGGCAGCCTTGAAAGGCAGGAACGCGATGAAGGGCAGATGCGTCAACAGCAATATAGGCCATCTCGATACGGTTCACGGCAGGGTCCGCAAGGGGCCGCGCGTGAACCCCGACTGCGAATCGGCCAGTGATGCGTCGTCGAAGGGATTGATCGAGGCAACGGGAGCAGCGCGGTGGCTGCGATAGGTTCCGGAGGATCCATCAAGGCAGTCCACGAATGGGTGGCGGATCCCGATGTCCTTTTGATCGGGGCGCTCGCCGCCGCCTGCATTGCACTGGCGGTGTGGGCGCTCTTGCCCAACAAGCCCCTGCCGCCGAACCTCCCGCCGCCGGTGGCGGACTCGCGCCCCCGCGCATCGGTCGCGACGCCCGAATCGGGCGCGACCGTGCCTCAGGCAGCAAGCGCCTTGCCGGGAACGCCGTCCTCCGAGCCTGCACCGCCACCAACTCCCGAAACGGAAGTCGCATCATCGAAGCCACGCGAGTTCGCCACTTCAACAGGTGTCACGTCGTTGAGTTCTCGGCGATGGCGATCGAACCACGCCTTGCAAAATTTCAGCCTTGCCGCCCGATCGGAAGGGCAAGACACAGATGCCTCCTTGCCACCGTTGGACGCCACCGCGTCGCCCCGTCCGAAGCAAGGATTTGTCGAAGACGCCGTACTGTGGAACTACTGGCTGGACATGAGAGAGGGTTCCGATCCCGTGCCCCAACCCGAAGAGGGCGAACTGGCGCTGGGCACCAGGCATCGGTTGCAGTTCCGCTTGTCGACGCTCGATCTTGCGTCCTTGTTCGAGCGGGTTGGCACGACGGCCGTCTCGAGCGAAACGCTGCGAGCGCTGAAGGCTGCAGCCGAAGACCCCTTGCGTCCCGAATTCGACGTCGACGTGGTGATCCATTCCGTGGACGACGATCGCCTGGAGATCGTGCCCGGGAACGATTTCACATCCTTCAAGATCGATCTGGCGTCCGTTCGCGATCTGCTGCTCAAACCCGAGTCCCGGCCGCGCCCGGGAGAGGGCATGGCGATCCTCGACGTCATACGAAAGGCGACGATCGCTGAGTTCAACTTCAGCTTCATTGCGAAGAGGAACGGCACGCATCAGGTGGGCATCACCCTTGTCGATCGCACCACGGGTTATCCACTGGAATCCCTCATCGTCGACATCACACCCGGAAAGCCATGGCCGCAAAGTGTCCAGCTCGATGCGGGCGCCAGCAATCTGTTTCATGCACAGAGCGCGCCGTTCGACCTGGCACTTTTCTTCTACGACCTGAAGACGACAGACACGCAACATGAAGCTGCCAAGGTGATCGCAGAGCTTTGGTTCAACGATCCGGACACTGGCGTCCGCAGCCTTGTCAGCTGGCGAACCAAGACCAGTTGGCCGGGCCTGGAGAGCCTCGTTGCGACAGCAAGAGCCGCTCAGTCCGTAGACACCGTGCCTGGCGACAAGCTGCTCGAACTCGGCATCGACTTGGGGAGCACGCTTTTCCGTCCAGCGCGCGCGGGGCCCGACGAAGACGTGGCTGCGGCACAAGGCAACCGCGAACGCGCGGCGCTGGCGAGAAAAATCATCCTGCGCAAGGCCGACTACAAGGATGGCGATACACCTCCAACCATGGTCACGCGTGTCTTCAGCAGCAGCAGGAATCAGCAACCGAGGTATTCCAGTCTCGTGCTGCCGATGGCTGCCGTCGGCATCTATGACACCGACGAGAGCAAGGCCGTCTACCTCGGAGAACGCTTCGCTCTGTCCCTGTTGCTCAGCGGGCAAAGTGTCAAGGGCGGTACGTCTTGTCCAGCGGACTGGCACTTCGCGCTTCCGCTGAACAACACCGATCTCGAAGACGGGCCGCTCAAAGACGCGATGGTCGCGCTGAACGGCATGGAGAAAAACTGGTTGAACGAAGGTGAAGCCGCTTACGACAGCTTCGAGTTGACCAATCTGCGTGCATGGCTGAATCAGGGCGAGGACTCTTCACAGTCGTTCGTCTTCGCATACCTTGGACACCACGACACCAATCGCCTGTATTTCCAAGAGGGCAAAGGGGAAGTCAGGCCGGGGCGAATCGAGCGCTCATTCAATGGCAACTCGATTGCGATCCTCAACGCCTGTCGCATTTCGCTGGATCACATCAACGATCAAACGCCGGTCGGGGTACTCGCCGAGCGCGGCGTCGCGTCTACCGTGGCGACGACATCGGCCATCTCCGGAAAGCTCGCGGCCGCCTATGTCGACTGCTTCAAGTCGGTCCTGGCACAGAGCTCGGACCTGACCATTGGACAAGCTCATGCGCTGACCACCCAATGCCTGTGGTCCACCGAAAAAGGCAAGCGATGGGGAGAGAAGACCTATGAGTTCACCGGCGAGGCATTGAAGTACATCCTCATCGGCAATCCCTTCCAGCGCATCTGCGCGCCGATCAAGAGAGCCGCACCATGAAACCACTGACATTTCGCCTGCATCTTCTTGTTTTCGCCATGCTGTTCTGGGCAAGCACGGCGGCATGGGCTTCATCCGACCGTCAAGCTGTCTTCGTCAGCGACCTGCACGTCGGCGCAGGCCGCACGCCCCAGGGAAAATGGCGAAACATCGAGGACTTCCGCTGGCAGCCCGAGTTCGACAAGTTTCTGGATTTCGTCGATGCGCAGGGCAAGGGCAAGACCGACCTTGTGCTTGTCGGTGACGTCTTCGAACTCTGGCAGTCGCCTTCGATGACCTGCTCCGGCGACTTGGCGAATCCTGGCTGCACTGTTCCGGACTGCCATGACGACGACACCGAGATCGGCTGCAGCGAGAAGGAGGCAGTGGCCAGACTCGAGTACACGCTAAAGCAGCACCCCGACTTCGTTGAATCGATCAGGAAATTCGGCTCGGCCGGCGACAACCGCGTCTACTTCATTCCGGGCAATCACGACGCCGCACTGCTCTTCAACGAAGTCCGCAGGACATTGCTGGATCGTTTCGCGGGGACAAGGGTCGAAGTGCTGACCGCTGGCTATTGGCTTTCGGCGGACGGCGCCATCTACGCCGACCACGGTCATCAGTTCGACGATGTCAACAAGTTCGGGAAATGGCCCAGCCCGTTCGTGGACCGCGACGGCGTCTCGTATCTGCGCAAGCCGTGGGGCGAGAACATGGTGCAGCAGTTCTACAACCAGTACGAGGAAGTCTTTCCCATCGTCGACAACCTCTCCGACGAGAAGGCCGGACTGCAATATGCCGTTGAACAGGCTGGCTTGTCGTCTTCGGCTGCCGCGGTAGGAAAGTTCTTCCGATTCTTTCTCTTTCAGCAGTCTCTCAGGCAGGGGGCCATCGCTCTTGGAACCAACGGCACCGCCGTCAAGTGGAACTACGCGGCGGTGCGCGAGAAGCCCGTCGCATTTTTCCTGCCCCTCCTCAAGGACGCGCCGGCATTGAGTGCAAAGGCCAGCGAGGCCCTGTCGAAAGAGGTTCTTTTTCTCGAGCGCAACGCGTTGACCGAGATCGAGATCGATGCCTTGTGCGGCGCCAAGCAAGTCTCGGCAAAAGGGCCGAAGTGCCCGACCATGGGCGGCGGAACGCTTGGCGCGGGCGTGAAGGCATTGTTGGTCAGCGATCGGAAACTGCTTGCAAGGTATCTGGAAGAAGTCTTGCCCAGGATCCAGCGCCCTGGGGAACGTGCCGCGTCCCTCTATGTATACGGTCACACGCACCGCGCGGTGCCCGCCACCGCTGTCACGCTTGCGAGGATGCCGGGCGGGGTCAAGCAGGTCAGTTTCGTGAATACGGGCGCATTCCAGCGCGTTGCGAGTGCCGAGCAGATCGACGCCATTCTCCGCAATGCAAACGGGCAGGCCAAACGGTCTGTGCTTGACCTGCAGCCGGAGGATCTTCCGGCGTGCTACACCTTCGTGGCCGTGCCACCCTATGAAAGCAAACCAGGCGCCACGGTGATGACATGGTCGAGGAACACGGCAGGCGAGGCCATTGCATCGGCCGGCACGTGTCTAGACGCCCGCTGATCCGGTCTTCCGGCCTGTCAGACCCGACCGCCATTCGCCCGACGCGCATTCAACGGGCGTTCAGCCGCCGCCAGCGCGCCGGCGACGTGCCCATCTGCGCGGAAAACACCCGCGTCAGGTGGCTCTGGTCCGCGAAGCCGCAGGCCGCGGCAATCTCCGCGATCGGCAGTTCGGCCTCGCCCAGCAGCCGGCGCGCCGCCTCGACGCGTTGCGCCACCAGCCATGCGTGCGGCGTCTGCCCGGTGCTCTGCTTGAAGGCCTTGCTGAAATGGCTGCGCGACAGCGCGCACTCGCGCGCCACCTCGGCCAGCGACACGTCGCCTGCCAGGTGCGCCAGCAGGAACGCCTTGGCACGGCGCTCCTGCCACGGGGCGAGGCCGCGCGCCTCGGCATTCGGCGCGCCCGCCACCCCGCCGTAGGCATGCAGCACGTGCGCCTTCAGCGCCAGCGTGAGGTGGTCGACGAACAGGGTGCTTGCAGCTTCCGGCTGCATCAGCGCCGGCAGCATGGCGCGCGCCAGGCTGGCCACCACCGTGTCGACGGTGCCGGCCTCGCAGCGCAGCGCGCCGACGCGCGGCACGTCCATCTCTTGCGCGAAAGCGTCGATGGTCGCGCGAGGCATGTGGAACAGCATGGAACTGAAGGGGCTGCACACATAGGCCGAGGCGCACTCCGACAGGTCGGTGATGTGGAAGGCGCCCTCCTGTTGCAGGCCGAGTTGCTGCGTGGTGCCGCCCTTGCTGATGCGCCGGCTGCCGCCCGAGGCGATTTCCACGCGCAGCAGAAAGGCGTCTTCGCTCGGCAACGGGGGCAGCACGAACAGGTGCGGCTGGTCGTAGTGCATGCGCGCGATGCCGAACTCCGAGCCCCAACGCGAGGTGGTGACCAGCGAGGGCACCGCATCGACCCCGTACTGCCTGGCCAGGCGCTGGCCGAAGCGGGTGTCGTGGCAGGTGGTCGGCGGCATCGGGCGCATGTTATGCCGCCAGGCTTGCCCCGTGATGACACGGGTCATCGGCACCCGTCGGCCCATGAAAAAGGCCGCCTTGCGGCGGCCTCGATGGCGACACGACGTGCGCGCAGCCTGGGGCGGGCTACTTCTTGTCGCCGGGCACCTTGCCTTCCACGCCCTTGACGTAGAAGTTCACACCCGACAGAAACTTGTCGTCGGCCACGGCGTCCTTGGCCACCACTTCCTTGCCGTCCTGGCCCAGGATCGGACCCTTCCAGATCACGAAGCTGCCGTCTTTCAGGCCCTTCTTCACTTCCTCGACCTTGGCCTTGGCTTCGGCGGGCACGTCGTCGGCGATCGACACGAGGTCGATGGCGCCTTCCTTCACGCCCCACCACGCCTGGCCGGTCGTCCACTTGCCGTCCAGGGCTTCCTGGGTGGCCTTGATGTAGTACGGAGCCCAGTTGATGGTGGCCGAGGCCAGGTGGGCCTTGGGGCCGTAGGCGGTCATGTCCGAATCCCAGCCGAAGGCGCGCTTGCCCTTTTCCTGCGCGGTCTTGAGCACGGCCGGCGAATCGGTGTTCTGGAACAGCACGTCGGCGCCGCCATTGATCAGCGCCGTGGCCGCTTCGGTTTCCTTCGGCGGGCTGAACCATTCGTTCACCCACACGACCTTGGTCGTGATCTTCGGGTTGACCGACTGCGCGCCCAGCGTGAAGCTGTTGATGTTGCGCAGCACTTCGGGAATCGGCACCGAGCCGACCACGCCCAGCGTGTTGCTCTTGGTCATGGCACCGGCAATGACGCCGGCCATGTACGCGCCTTCGTAGGTGCGGCTGTCGTAGGTGCGCATGTTCTCGGCGGTCTTGTAGCCGGTGGCGTGCTCGAACTTCACGTCCTTGGTGTCGGCCGCGACCTTGAGCATGGGCTCCATGTAGCCGAAGGTGGTGCCGAAGATGAGCTTGTTGCCCTGGCCGACCAGGTCGCGGAACACGCGCTCGGCGTCGGCGCCTTCGGGCACGCTTTCGACGAAGGTGGTCTTGATCTTGTCGCCGAATTCCTTCTCGAGCGCCTTGCGGGCGTTGTCGTGCGCGAAGGTCCAGCCGCCGTCGCCGACCGGGCCGATGTAGGCGAACGCGATGTTCAGCGGCGCCGCCGGTGCCGGCGCGGCCGCGGCGGGTGCCGGTGCAGGCGCGGGGGCCGCTGCCGGTGCTGCCGCTTCTTCTTTCTTGCCGCAGCCGATCAGGGCCGCCGAAGCAACCGCCGTGAGGGCAGCCAGCTTGAGCAGGGAGCGCTTGTTCAGATCATTCATTGTCGGAAATCCTCAAAAAAGGACGGGTTGGCGGGAAAACGAAAAACGCGATTATGAGCCGGGGTAGAACGGTTTCCCGATGGAAGCCGGCATGTTGACGCGAATGAAAGTCGGGTTGCGCGAGATCAGCGCCAGCACCACGATGGGCGCGATGTACTGCAGCATGCTGAGGAACTGCGGCGGCACGTCGACGCCGCTGCTCTGCAGGTGAAAGCCCAGCATCGACACCCCCCCGAACAGGTAGGCGCCCAGCAGCACGCGCATCGGGCGCCAGGTGGCGAAGGTGGTGAGCGCCAGCGCGATCCAGCCGCGGCCGGCGACCATGCCCTCGACCCACAGCGGGGTGTACACGGTCGACAGGTAGGCGCCCGCCAGCCCGCACAGCGCGCCACCGGCGATGACGGCCATGAAGCGGATGCGCCGCACCGGGTAGCCCAGCGCATGCGCCGACTCGGGCGATTCGCCGACCGAGCGCAGCACCAGGCCGGCGCGCGTGCGGTACAGGAACCAGATGAGCGCAACGGTCAGCACCACGGCGAAGTACACCATCGGGTGGTGGCGGAACAGCGCGGGGCCGACGAGCGGAATGTCGCTAAGCACGGGAATGGCGTAAGACACGCTTTCCGGCAGCTTGGCCTGCACGAAGTTGATGCCGGCGAACGCGGAGAAGCCCACGCCGAACAGGCTCAGCGCGAGGCCGGTGGCGTACTGGTTGGTGTTGAGCCAGATCACCAGCACACCGAAGAAGGCCGCCAGCAGTGCGCCCGCCGCCATGCCGGCCAGGAAGCCGAGCCAGGGGTTGCGCGTGGTGACCACGGTCGCGAAACCGGCAATGGCGGCGCACAGCATCAGGCCCTCGGCGCCGAGGTTGACGATGCCGGCCTTCTCGTTGATCAACAGGCCCAGCGCCGCGATGGCGAGCACGGTGCCCGCGCTCAGCGTGGAACCCAGCAGGAGTGCGTAGCTGTCCATGTCAATGGCTCCCTTCGGTGGCGCTGGCGACAGGCGCCGTCAGCGGTGTGCTGGCCTGCAGCGAGCTTGTCGTCAGGGTGGCGGGCTTGGCCGAGGCCTTGCGGCGAATGCGGTAGGCGATGAAGGTGTCGCACGCCAGCAGCGTGAACAGCAGCAGGCCCTGGAACACGCCCGTGAGCGACTTGGGCAGGCCCAGGCGCGACTGCGCGAGCTCGCCGCCGATGTAGAACATGCTCATCAGGATGGCCGAGAAGATCATGCCCACCGGGTGCAACCGCCCCACGAAGGCCACGATGATGGCCGCGAAGCCGTAGCCCGCGGGCACGTACGGCGTGAGCTGGCCGAGCGGGCCGGCCACTTCGAGCGCACCGGCCAGGCCGGCCGCGCCGCCCGAGGTCAGCAGCGCGATCCACACCGCGCGCCGCGCCGAAAAACCCGCGTAGCGCGAGGCCGCGGGCGCCAACCCACCGACCTGCTGCGCGAAGCCCGCCCGCGTGCGGAACAAGAACACCCACAGCGCGCCCGCGCCGACGAGCGCGATCACCAGCCCGATGGTCACGCGCGAGCCCTTGAAGAGGCGCGGAATCTGCGTGACCGCCTCGAAGGTCTTGGACTGCGGAAAGTTGTAGCCGTTCGGGTCTTTCCACGGGCCGAAGACCATGTAGCCCAGCAGCAGCGTGGCCACGTAGACCAGCATGAGGCTCACCAGGATTTCGTTGGCGTTGCACTTGTCGCGCAGGAACGCGACGATGCCCGCCCACACCATGCCGCCCAGCGTGCCGGCCAGCAGGATGACCACCACGATCCACTGCCCCGTGGTCTTGTCGGCCAGCAACGCCACGCCGCCCGCCGCGATGGCGCCGAACACGAACTGCCCTTCGGCCCCGATGTTCCACACGTTCGAGCGGAAGCACACGGCCAGCCCCAGCGCGATGATGAGCAGCGGCGTGGCCTTGACCATCAGCTCGCCGATGGCATAGCCGTTCTTGATGGGCTCGTAGAAGAACACCAGCAGGCCCTTCACCGGGTCCTTGCCGAGCGCGGCGAACAGCGCCACGCCGATCAGCACGGTGATCAGCAGCGCCAAAATCGGCGAGGCATAGCTCCAGAAGCGCGAGAGCTCCGGGCGGGGTTCGAGCTTAAACATGGGCAGCTTCCTTGGCGGCGGGGGCAGCGTCGGCGGAGGCGGCCGTGGTGTCCCACAGGCCGCTCATCCATTCGCCGATCTGCGGCAGCGTGGCCGCGGCGCGGTCGATGGACGGCGACAGCCGGCCCTTGGCGATCACATGCAGGCGGTCGCAGATGTTGAACAGCTCGTCGAGTTCCTCGCTGATGACCAGCACGGCGCAGCCCGCGTCGCGCAGCGCCAGGATCTCGGCGTGAATGAGCGCGGCGGCGCCCACGTCCACGCCCCAGGTCGGCTGCGAGACGATGAAGAGCTTGGGGTTGGCGTCGATCTCTCGGCCGACGATGAACTTTTGCAGGTTGCCGCCCGACAGCGAACGCGCCGCGGCGCGCGGGCCACCGGCCTTGACCTTGAAGCGCTCGATGATGCCCCGGGCCTGGCGCTCCAGCGCGCCGGTGCGGATCCACCCGCCACGGCCCACCGCGTCGCTGCGCGTGAGCAGCAGGTTGTGCGCGAGCCCCAGCGTGGGCACGGCCCCGCGGCCCAGCCGCTCTTCGGGCACGAAGTGCAGGCCCAGCGCGCGCCGCGCGCGCGGGCGCAGCCGACCGGCGGGCTTGTCGAACACCTGGACCATCGATGCCTCGGCGCGCACGTCCTCGCCCGACAGCGTGTAGAGCAGCTCCCGCTGGCCGTTGCCCGAGACTCCCGCAATGCCGACGATTTCGCCCGCGCGCACGTCGAACGAAACGCGCTCGAGGTCTACGCCGAACTGGTCTTCGCGTGCCAGCGTGAGTGCCTTCACGCGCAGGGCCACCGCACCCGCATGCACCGGCCGGTGCTGCAGCGGCGGCGGTTCGCTGCCGATCATCAGGCGCGACAGCGACTGGGTGCTTTCGTTCTGCGGGTTGCACACGCCCGTGACCTTGCCGCCGCGCAGCACGGTGCAGGCGCTGCACAGCGCCTGGATCTCGTGCAGCTTGTGGCTGATGTAGAGGATGCTGCAGCCCTCGGACGACAGCTTCTTCAGCACGTTGAACAGCTTGACGACCGCCTGCGGCGTGAGCACCGAGGTCGGTTCGTCCAGGATCAGCAGCTTGGGGTTGGTGAGCAGCGCGCGAATGATTTCCACGCGCTGCATCTCGCCCACCGACAGCGTGTGCACCGGCCGCGCGGGGTCGATGTCCAGCCCGTACTCGCCGGCCTTGGCGGTGATGCTGCGCGCCACCTCGGCCAGCTGCAGCGACTTGTCCAGGCCCAGCCACACGTTCTCGGCCACGGTGAGCGTGTCGAACAGGCTGAAGTGCTGGAACACCATGCTGATGCCCAGCGCCCTCGCCTGCTGCGGGTTGCGCAGGTTGACGGCCTGGCCATCGAACAGGACGCTGCCTTCGTCGGGCTTGACCGACCCGTAGATGATCTTCATCAGGGTCGACTTGCCGGCCCCGTTCTCGCCGAGCACGGCATGGATTTCGCCGGGCTGCACGGCCAGGGAGATGTCGCTGTTGGCCACCACCGCGGGATACCGCTTGGTGATGTGCGCGAGTTGGAGTCTGGGGGTTGTCATGCCGGTTTCGTGGTTTGTCTCGTTCAACACATCAAGGCGGGAACAGCTATCAGTTTAATAGCGTCCCCGCAACCGGCGGCGCGCCGTCAGTGGGCGCCGACGTAAGCGAACTTGAAGAGGAACACCGCCGCGATGATCCACACCGACACATGCACTTCCCGTGCCCGTCCGGTGAACAGCTTGAGCACCGCGTACGAGATGAAGCCGAAGGCCAGCCCTGTGGCAATCGAGTAGGTGAACGGCATGGCCAGCGCGGTGAGCGCGGCCGGAATCACCTCGGTGGTGTCGTCCCAGTCGAGCTCGGTCAGGTCGCGCAGCATCAGGCAGCCCACGAAGAACAGCGCCGGTGCCGTGGCGTAGGCCGGCACCGAGCCCGCCAGCGGCGAGATCATCAGGCAGGCCAGGAACAGCAGCGCCACCACCACCGCCGTAAGGCCGGTGCGGCCGCCCGCTTGCACGCCGGCCGCGCTTTCCACATAGGCCGTGGTGCTGGAGGTGCCGAGCAGCGAGCCCGCGAAGATGGCGCCGCTGTCGGCCAGCAACGCCTTGTTCATGCGCTCCATCTTGCCGGGCACCAGCAGGCCCGCGCGCTTGGCCACGCCCATCAGCGTGCCGGTGGCGTCGAACATCTCGACCAGGAAGAACACCAGCACCACGTTCAGGATGCCGCCCTTGAGCGCGCCCATCACGTCCAGCTGCATGAAGGTGGGCGCCACCGACGGCGGCGCCGCGAACACGCCGTGGAACTTGTTGTCGGCCACGAAGAACGACAGCACCGTCACCGCCAGGATGCCGATGAGGATCGCGCCGCGCACCTTGAGCCGGTCGAGCACCACGATGATGAAGAAGCCCAGCGTGGCCAGGATGACCGGCGGCGTGTGCAGGTCGCCCAGCGTGACGAAGGTGGCCGGCGAGGCCGCGACCACGCCCGCGCTTTTCAGCGCAACCAGCGCCAGGAACATGCCGATGCCCACGGTGATCGCCGTTCGCAGCGAATGCGGTATGCCGTCGATGATCAGCTTGCGCAGCCCCGTCACGGTCACCACCAGGAACAGGCAGCCCGAGATGAACACCGCGCCCAGCGCCACCTGCCACGTGTAGCCCATGCCCAGCACCACCACGTAGGAGAAGTAGGCGTTCAGCCCCATGCCCGGCGCCATGGCGATCGGGTAGTTGGCATACAGCCCCATGATCAGCGTGCCCAGCGCCGCGATGAGGCAGGTGGCCACGAACACCGCGCCCTTGGGCATGCCCGCGTCGCCGAGGATGCTCGGGTTCACGAAGATGATGTAGGCCATGGTGAGGAAGGTGGTCAGGCCCGCCACCAGCTCGATGCGCACCGTGGTGTCGTGCTCGCTGAGCTTGAACACCCGCTCCAGCAGGCCCGGGCGGTTTGCGCCGCCCACGGCTGCACGCGCACGTGCGGACTCGTCATGCCCCGGAATGCGGGGCTCGGCGCCTTGGGGCGCCTGTTCCAACGTACTCATTTCGCTTGTCTCCAGCTGTTGTAGTGGCGGTTGCTTCATCGTTGCCCCCGCTCACGACGCCGGCGCGAGCGGGGATCTCTCAGGGATCGGAAGTCTCAGGGTCGGCAGGCAGCCGGCCGGGTGCCACGGGCAGGGGCGACACCGGTGGACGCAGCGACGCCGCCACGTCCTTGATGCATTCGCGCAGCCAGCGCGCGGAGCTCGAGGAATGGGTGCGTTCGTGCCAGAGCTGGTAGTACATGAGGCGCGGCAGCGCCACCGGGCAGTCGAGGATCTTCAGCGGCAGGCGCGCGGCGAAGCGCTCGCAGTACTGGCGCCCGGTGGTCAGCACCAGCAGGCTGGAGGCCACCATGTCGGGAATGAGCCCGAAGTGCGCGCAGCGCGCCGTGATGTTGCGCTGCCGCCCCAGCGCGTCGAGCATCTGGTCGATGATGCCGCGCCCGCCCGGGTGCATGGGCGTGGGCGCGATGTGCTCGGCCGCCAGCCAGGTCTCCAGGTCCCAGCCGCGGCGCACCGCCGGATGGTCCTTGTTGACCAGCGACACCACCTCGTCGCCGAAGAGCCGCGCCATGTGCAGGTCTTCCGGCGGCTTCAGCCAATTGCCGATGACCAGGTCGACCTGGCCGAGCGCCAGGTGCCCGTGGTAGTCGGAGTCGGGCGAGAGCGCGTGGATCTCGATCTGGCACAGCGGCGCGTCGCGCTTGACCTGCGCCACCAGCATGGGCAGGAACAGCGGGTCCATGTAGTCGCTGGCCGCGATGCGGAAGGTGGTGGCCGCCGACTGCGGATCGAAACCGCGCGCGTCGGAGAACAGCATCTCGGCCGCGCGCAGGATGCTCGCGGCGGGCTCGACCATGCGCAGCCCCGCGTCGGTGGGCACCATGCCCGAGCCCGAGCGCACCAGCAGCGGGTCGCCCGACAGTTCGCGCAGGCGCTTGAGCGCGGCCGAAACGGCCGGCTGGTACATCCCCAAGCGAATGGCTGCGCGCGAGACACTGCGGTCGGTCAGCACGGTGTGAAGCACCCGGATCAGATGCAGGTCGATCTTGTCGAAAAGCGCCTGGTCACGCATGTTGCTCCCCCCCAGTCTTCGCGCACTTCGTGTCGCAACGCCCGCCCCCTACCGGGGGCAACACCAGCGGCCCGGCGAAGCCGGTTCCGCGGTGTTTCGCGAATGAAGTCAAGGCGTGGGGCATGGAGAGAGCTTTGGACATGCGCCAAAGTCTACGAGTGACTAGGCGGTCTGAACGGCGGTGATGGCGCGAAGAATCGATTCGCTCGTGGCCGGCGCCTTCAGCGGCGGATCGACCTTGTGGTCGCCGGCCGCTGACACCGCGTCGCGGATCGCGAAGAACACCGAGAACGGCAGCAGGAGCGGCGGCTCGCCCACGGCCTTGCTGCGGTGGATGGAGTCCTCGAAGTTCTGGCCCTCGAACAGGCGCACGTTGAAGACGGGCGGGCAGTCGTTGGCGGTCGGAATCTTGTAGGTGCTGGGCGCGTGCGTGGTGAGCTTGCCGCTCTGCGGGTGCCACACCAGCTCTTCGGTGGTGAGCCAGCCCATGCCCTGGATGAAGGCGCCTTCCACCTGGCCGATGTCCACGGCCGGGTTCAGCGACTTGCCCGCGTCGTGCAGGATGTCGGCACGCAGCAGCTTCCATTCGCCGGTGAGCGTGTCGACGATCACCTCGCTCACCGCCGCGCCGTAGGCGTAGTAGT
Organism: Variovorax monticola; assembly: GCF_051216855.1. NCBI lineage: Bacteria > Pseudomonadati > Pseudomonadota > Betaproteobacteria > Burkholderiales > Comamonadaceae > Variovorax > Variovorax monticola. The sequence goes on along the minus strand of NZ_JBPJZP010000001.1, from coordinate 79,519 downwards.
AGAACGGGCGGCCCTGCATCTTGTCCTTGTCCCAGCTCAGGCCCGGCGTGGCGTAGAAGCCGTCGGACCACAGCTGCTTGCGGTCGAGGTAGGCCTCGCCCACCACGGTGCTGAAGGCCAGCGTGCGCCCGGCGACCTCGACCTTGTCGTTGGCGAAGCGCACGGCGCTCGCCTCGCCGCCATGGCGCGCTGCCGCGCTTTCTGCCAGGCGCTCGCGGATCTGGCGCGCGGCATCCTGCGCGGCCTTGCCGTTCAGGTCGGCGCCGGTCGATGCCGCCGTGGCCGAGGTGTTCGCCACCTTGGTCGTGTCGGTAGCGGTCACGCGCACGCGCTCGAAGCTCACGCCCAGCTCGTGCGCCACCACCTGAGCAACCTTGGTGTTCAGGCCCTGGCCCATCTCGGTGCCGCCGTGGTTCACGAGGATGGAGCCGTCGGTGTACACGTGCACCAGCGCGCCGGCCTGGTTGAAGTGCTTCACGTTGAACGAGATGCCGAACTTGAGCGGCGCCAGCGCCAGGCCGCGCTTGAGCACAGTGCTCTTTTTGTTGAAGGCCGCGATGTCTTCGCGCCGCGCGCGGTAGTCGCTCGATGCTTCCAGCTCGGCCACGAGTTCGTGGATGATGTTGTCGGTCACGGTCTGGCGGTAAGGGGTGACGTTGTTCTCTGCCTTGCCGTAGAAGTTGACGCGCCGCACATCGAGCGGGTCGCGCTTCAGTTCGCGCGCCACGGAGTCGAGGATGTTCTCGATGGCAATGGCGCCCTGCGGCCCACCGAAGCCGCGAAACGCGGTGTTGCTCTGAGTGTGGGTCTTGCCCGAGAAGCCGTGCATGGCCACGTTGGGCAGCCAGTAGGCGTTGTCGAAGTGGCACAGCGCGCGGGTCATCACCGGGCCCGACAGGTCGGCCGAGTGGCCGGCGCGCGAGACCATCGTGATCTCGGCGCCCAGGATGCGGCCCTCGTCGTCGTAGCCCACGTCGTATTCGTACCAGAAGCAGTGGCGCCGCCCGGTGATCATGAAGTCGTCGTCGCGGTCCAGCCGCAGCTTCACCGGGCGCTGCAGCTGGCGCGCCGCCACGGCCGCCACGCAGGCGAAGATGGCCGACTGCGACTCCTTGCCGCCGAAGCCGCCGCCCATGCGCCTGCACTCCACATGCACCTCGTTCGACTGCAGGTGCAGCGCATGCGCCACCAGGTGCTGCATTTCGCTCGGATGCTGCGTGGAGCAGTGGATGTGCAGCGCGCCGCCTTCCTTGGGAATGGCGTAGCTGATCTGCCCCTCCAGGTAGAACTGCTCCTGCCCGCCCACGTCCAGCGTGGCTTTGTGGCGGTGCGGCGCCTGTGCGATGGCGGCGCGCACGGCCGCCTCGTCGCCTTCGTTGGCGCCGCCGCCGCTGCGCACGATGTGCATGGGCGGCACCACGTACTGGCCGCGCGCATGGGCGTCCTGCGGCGTGATGACGGGCGGCTGCGCCTCGATGGTCAGCGCGTCCTTCGCTTTCGCGGCGGCGCGGCGGGCAGCCTCCCGCGTCTCGGCGATCACGGCGAACACCGGCTGGCCGAGGTAGCGAATTTCGCCACCGTCGTTCACGGGCAGCAGGATCGGGTCGTCGTGAACGATCGAGCCGCAGTCGTTGGTGCCAGGAATGTCGTCGGCCGTGAGCACCGCGACCACGCCCGGCATGGCGCGGATGGCGTCCAGCGACAGGGCCGTGACGCGGCCGGCCGCGGCCGGCGACAGGCCCAGCGCGCAGTGCAGCGTGCCGGCCAGCTCGGGAATGTCGTCGATGTAGGTGGCCTCGCCGGCCACGTGCAGGTGCGCCGATTCATGCGGGCGGCTGATGCCCACGCGCATGCCGCGCTCGTGCGCCAGCGCCTCGGCGCCCACGTCGATGCGCGCGGCGGTGTTGGCCAGGTAGTCGGCAAAGGCCTCGGCGGGCTGCAGCAGGCGAGCGTCGATGGGTTTGTTCATGGTCAGACTCCTTCGGCAGCCGCTTTGGCCGGGGCATGGGGCATCACGCTCCAGACGCTGGTTTCTTCCAGCGACAGGGCGTCGGCGGCGCGGGTTTCCAGCCACAGGCGCTGGACGAGGTTCTGCGCCACCAGCAGCCGGTAGTCGGCCGAGGCGCGCATGTCCGACAGCGGCTTGAAGTCCTGCGCCAGCGCGAGCTTGGCGGTGGCCACGCTGGCCTGCGTCCAGGGCTTGCCGAGAATGGCCGCCTCGGCGTTGGCCGCGCGCCGCACGGTGGCGGCCATGCCGCCGAAGGCCAGGCGCACGGCCTTGACCGTGTCGCCGCCGGCTTCGAACTCGATGGCGAAGCCCGCGCACAGCGCCGAGATGTCGCAGTCGAAGCGCTTGCTGATCTTGTAGGCGCGCACCTGGCGCTTGAGTGCCGCATGCGGCACGGCCAGCCCCTGCACGAACTCGCCCGGCTGCAGCTGGTTCTTCATGTAGTCCAGGTAGAACTCGCTCAGCGGCATGCGGCGCACCGCGTCGCCGCGGCGCAGCTCGATCTGCGCATCGAGCGACATCAGCACCGGCGGCGAATCGCCGATGGGCGAGCCGTTGGCCACGTTGCCGCCCATGGTGCCGGCATGGCGGATAGGCGGCGAGGCGAAGCGCAGCCACACGTCCTGCAGGTTGGGCACGCGTTGCACCAGGGCCTCGAAGGCGGACTCGAGCGAGGCGCCGGCCCCGATGTAGAGCTCCCCGCCCGCATCGTTCTCGCGGTCTTCGATGGTCTTCATTTCGGCCACGTCGCCCACGTAGATGATGTCGCCCAGGTCGCGAAACTGCTTGTTGACCCACAGGCCCACGTCGGTGGAGCCGGCCAGCAGCTGGGCGCGGGGCTTGCGCTCGCGCAGCGCTGCGAGCTGGGCCAAAGTCCTGGGGGCGTGGAAGTGGTCGATGCGCGCGCCCAGGGGGGCGGCATAGTCCAGGCCATCGTTTTGCAGCGCGGTGAGCGCGGCGACCACCGGCGTCGTGTCCAGGCGCACGGAAGGCAGGTCGAACATGCGCTGGCCGGCATCGAGGATCGGGCGGTAGCCGGTGCAGCGGCACAGGTTGCCCGACAGGTCGTCGGCCAGCTGCTGGCGCGTGGGCTGGGTGCCTTCGGCCTGGTGGTGCTCGTAGGTGGACCACAGCGACATCACGAAACCGGGGGTGCAGAAGCCGCACTGGGAGCCGTGGCAGTCGACCATGGCCTGCTGCACCGGGTGCAGCGGGTGCACGGCGTGCTGCTTCTTGTCGACGGTCCTGGCGCACTGGCCCTTGAGGTCTTCGACCGTGAACAGCGCCTTGCCGTGCAGCGTGGGCAGAAACTGGATGCAGGCATTGACCGTCTGCAGGTTCAGCCCGCCGACCGCGCCCGGCGCCTGCGGGTCGGAGGCCAGCTCGCCGATGACGACGGTGCAGGCGCCGCAGTCGCCCTCGTTGCAGCCTTCCTTGGTGCCGGTGCAGCGGGCGTCTTCGCGCAGCCAGTCGAGCACGGAACGGGTCGGGTGGACGCCGGTCACGTCGACGATCTTTCCGCGATGGAAGAAGCGGATGGGTTGAATCTGGTGACTGCTGTCGGTGCTCATGCTCTTTGGGCTCGTGGGCGGCTCGGTTTTCGGCCAAGGCTGGACGTTAGCTGCTTCGGTCGCGGCGAACATACCGTGGCGGCCATATTGCGTATGTGGGGTGCGGTATGCAACGTGCTGGAAAACCCTTGCTGGGGGTGTTGCAATTAATGGGCCATTCGAAGGGCCGGCCGCACGCGGCACCACCAAGGCGCGCGAGGCGGCGCTGCCCCAGTCAGAAGACGCCGGCCTTCTCGAAAGCGGCCCGCAGCGCCCGGACGATGTCGCCCAGCGCAGCGGTCGCGAGCCGGTTCTTCTTTTGAAATGCCGCCCACTGTTTGTGCTTGTCGGCATCGGCCCCGAAGGCATCGGTCAGGCCGGCAGGCAGCGGCATCTGCCGGCGTGCGAAGGTTGCCTCGATGGCGCGGCGCAGCTCCTGGTCGTCCAGCCGGCTTTCGACGAGCAGGACCCACAGGTCGAAGTAGTCCTTCAATCGGGTGTTGACCATGCCCAGCAGGCAGATGGCATGGAATTTCTCGGCGACCACCGTGTACTTGGGGTACGCGCGCAACTGGGGCGCGGGCATGTCGTGCAGCAAGACCGGATAAGAGACAGCTTGCGGCGCCGGCGTTACCGCGTCCCCGAAGCCGATGTCCACCTGCAGCGCGATGCGCGCGCCGTCGAGCCTTGCCTGGAGGTCGATGCGCACGCCGCCATAGCCAACCTCCTTGCGAATCTCCGACCCCTTGACGGACGCCGAATCGAGGACGACGCCGTCGTCGACTTCGACCCGGCAAATCTGAACGAAGGCCGCGACCACCGACGCGACGTCGCTCGGGCCGAAGCCCAGCAGGTCGGCATCGCGCGTCGGTCGGTGAGGATGGTCGTACCACAGCGAAAAAAGCAACGCACCCTTCAGAAGGAAGTCCGGCGCATGCGGCGAGACGGACAGCCTGTAGAGGAGCCGCTCCAGGCCGTAGCGTGTGAGCGTGAGGTTGAAGTCCTGCTTCGATGCGTCGGCCTGCTGCTTCAGGCGCGCCCGAATGGAGGCGGCGAGGTTGCGGCTCATTGCGGAACCTGCGTGCTTCGCACCGAAATGCGAGCTTGCTCGGGGCGGCCCGGCTTCGCACTCATGCGCTCACGCTCTGCATATAGGGGCGCATCACGTTCGTCACCCGATTGACGGCGGCGTAGTGCCAGAGCGCGTCCATGCTCAGCTTGCGCTGCGACCACCCGTCGTGAAGCGCTTCCAGCGCGACGTCCAGGCCGATCTTGTTGCGGAACTTGAAGCAGTCGGCCACGGTCTTCGACGCATTGAAGACCGGGATCTGCACGCCATCGACCTCTTCCGGTTCGATGCCTTCGGCAAGTGCCGCGCCGGACATCCTGACCACGCGCAGTGCCGGGTGTGCGATGCGCGGCACGGGCACGTTGGACGGGAGTGCCAGCCACACCTCGAAAGGCGCCTGGGTGCCGATGCCGTGCATGCGCAGTGCCGAAAGCAGGCAGACCACCCCTCGCGGCACGCGCAGGGCGACTTCCGCGAGCGAGCGATGTTCGCTCAATGGACGGCCTGGAAGGCTGTAGACACCGCGCGCCACGCGCTCGAGCTTGCCGGCGGCGACCAGCCGGCCCAGTGTCATGGTGGGAAGCCCATGCGCCAGAACGTCGCGTGCGCGCAGCAGGGGGTGCCCCTCGGCCAGTGCAAGGACGGCCCGTTCGCGCGTGGCATCAGGACGAATCATCATTCCGGGAGTTTGTTGCAAAAACTATGTACAAGTCAACAAAGACATTAATAACGCAACGACCCGAACAACGGCCGGCACCGCCCTCAGCGCACCAGGTCCCACCCCATCATCAGCGCCGCGAAGCCCATCAGCGCGGTGCCGCCCCAACCGAGCCAGCGGGTGCGCCGGCCCGAGGTGAACACGCCCATCACCTTCTCGCGCGTGACCAGGATCATCATCGCCGCCATGATCGGCACGGCCACCACGCCGTTGATGACCGCGCTCCAGTAGAGCGCCTTCATGGGGTCGATGGGCGTGAAGTCCAGCGCGGTGCCCACCAGCGTGGCCACGGCGATGATTCCGTAGAACTCCTTGGCCTCGCGCCAGTGCCGCTCCAGCCCTTCTTCCCAGCCGAAGGCCTCGGCCACCGCGTAGGCCGCCGAAGACGCCAGCACGGGCACCGCCAGCAGGCCGGTGGCGATGATGCCGCCGGCGAACAGCCAGAACGCGAAGTCGCCGGCCAGCGGGCGCAGCGCCTCGGCCGCCTGCGCGGCGGAGGTCACGTCGTGCACGCCGGCCGAAAACAGCACCGAGGCGCCCACCACCATCACGAAGAAGGCGATGAGGTTGGAAAAAGTCATGCCCACCCAGGTGTCCAGCCGCACGCGCTTCAGGTCGCGCCGCACCTGCACGTCGGTGCCGCGCTGCCCGCCCTTCAGGCGAAGCTCTTCCACCTCTTGCGAGGCCTGCCAGAAGAAAAGATAGGGCGAGATGGTGGTGCCCAGCAGCGCCACGATCATCATCCAGTAGTCTCCGCTCCACTGCAGCTTGGGCACCACCAGGTCGTGCAGCACATGTGCCCACTCGACCTGCACCACGAACACCGCCGCCACGTACGCAAACAGCGTGAGCGTGAGCCACTTGAGGATGTGCGCCAGCTTGCGGTACGGCACGAACACCTGCAGCAGCACCGTGACCACGCCGAACACCAGCGAATGGAAGTGCGCCCCGCCGCCCACCACCAGCTGCAGCGCCTCGCCCATGGCCGCGATGTCGGCCGCGATGTTGATGGTGTTGGCCACCACCAGCAACGCCACCAGCACGATCAAAAAGCTGCGCGGCATGTGCTCGCGCAGGTTGGCCGCCACGCCCTTGCCCGTGACCCGGCCGATGCGCGCCGACACCAGCTGGATGGCCACCATGAAAGGCAGCGACAGGAACACGGTCCACAGCAGCCCGGTGCCGAACTGCGCCCCGGCCTGCGTGTAGGTCGCAATGCCCGACGGGTCGTCGTCGGCCGCGCCGGTGACCACGCCGGGGCCGACGTGGCGCAGGAAGGAGGGGATGCGTTTTTTCATGTTCGCTCCGATGGTTGCATGCCGAGCCTGACCTGTACATGAACCGCGCGCCGGTTCATGCTTTCGCCTTGTCCGAGAACAAGGCCGCGATGACCTGTCGCAGCCAACGGTTGCCCGGATCGGCCTCGAAGCGCTTGCTCCAGTGCAGCGACACGGTGAAGTCGCGCAGCGGAAAGGGCGGCTCCACGATGGCGTAGTGGCCGTCCTCGGCAAAGCCGCGCGCGATGTTGCGCGGCATCACCACCGCCAGGTCGGTGGCGCGCACGATGGCCGGCAGCACCATGAAGTGCTCGGTCGTCAGGCGAAGCCGGTCTTCCAGGTTCAGCAGCTGCAGGATGCGCAGGGTGTCGGCGTGCGTGCGCACGGCCACGTAGTCGAGCTCCTGCAGGGCCTCGAGCAGTGCCTGCCCGCTGCGGCGCCGCTTCACGAAGGGGTGGTCGCGGCGCAGCAGCACGATGTAGCGGTCGCGCAGCAGCTGGATGCGCTGGGTGTCCTTCACGCGGGGCAGGAAACCGAAGGCGAAGTCGACCTTGCCGCTGTCCAGCGCGGTGGCGATCTCGCCCGTGGCCAGCGGCATGGTCTCCACGCGCACGCCCGGCGCCAGCTCGCGCAGCCGCGCCATCAGCGCCGGCAGGAAGCGCCCCTCGCCGATGTCGCTCATGTGGATGCGAAACAGCTTGCGCGAGGCCGCCGGCTCGAAGCGCTCGGGCTCGCTCAGCGCCTGCTGCAGCGTAGCCAGCGCCGACTGCACCGGCACCGCCAGCCGCTCGGCGCGCGGCGTGGGCGCCACGCCGCCGGGGCTGCGCGTGAACAGCGCATCGCCCAGCAGCAGCCGCAGCCGCGTGAGCCCGTGGCTGGCCGCCGGCTGCGTGAGGCCCAGCGCCTCGGCCGCGCGGCTCACGTTGCGGGTGCGATAGACCGCATCGAACAGCCGCAGCAGGTTGAGGTCGACTGCGTCGATATGCACAGATTTCATATTGGATAGCCGGATTATTTTATTGAAGTATGGCGCGTGCATGACCACACTCGCCTGTCCCTGCTCCCTCCCTGGGGCCGAACAACAACAACGAGACACGATGGAAGTTTCATTCAGCAAGGAAGTGGAAATGCTGCGCCTGGGCGCCGGCGACACCTTCCACGGCGAGGGCATCCTCGCGATCACCAAGGGCCTGCTGCAGTCGGGCGTGGCCTACGTCGGCGGCTACCAGGGCGCGCCGGTGTCGCACCTGCTGGACGTGATGGTCCAGGGCAAGGCCTACATGGACGAACTGGGCGTGCACGTGGAGGCCTGCTCCAACGAGGCCTCGGCCGCGGCGATGCTCGGCGCGTCCATCCACTACCCGCTGCGCGGCGCGGTCACCTGGAAGTCGATCGTCGGCACCAACGTGGCGGCCGATGCGCTGTCGAACCTGTCGTCGCCCGGCGTGACCGGCGGCGTGCTGGTGGTGGTCGGCGAGGACTACGGCGAAGGTGCCAGCGTGATCCAGGAGCGCACGCATGCCTATGCGCTCAAGTCGAGCATGTGCCTGCTCGATCCGCGGCCCGACCTGGGCGTGATGGTGCGCATGGTCGAGGAAGGCTTTCGCCTGTCCGAAGCGTCCAACATGCCCTGCCTGATGGAGCTGCGCATTCGCACCTGCCACGTGCGCGGCAGCTTCGAGTGCAAGGACAACATCGCACCGGCGGTGTCGACCCGCGCCCCGATGACGGAGCCGGCCGGCTTCGACTACATGCGGCTCGCGCACCCGCCCGTCACCTTCCGCCACGAAAAGCTCAAGGGCGACGAGCGCATTCCGGCGGCGCGGCGCTACATCGTGGAGAACGGGCTGAACGAACTGATGCCGGGCCGACGCTACCCGGACCTGGGCATCGTGGTGCAGGGCGGCCTGTACAACGCGCTGGTCCGCAGCCTGCAGCAGCAAGGCCTGGCGGACGCCTTCGGCGACACCGACATCGCCATCCTCGTGCTCAACGCGACCTACCCGCTGGTACCCGAGCAGGTCGCCGACTTCTGCGTGGGCAAGCGCGCGGTGCTGGTGGTGGAAGAGGGCCAGCCCGAGTACATCGAGCAGGACATCGCCACGCTGCTGCGCCGGCGCGACATCCAGACGCCGCTGCACGGCAAAGACGTGCTGCCGGCGGCCGGCGAGTACGGCGTCGAGGTGCTGTCCGGCGGCATCGGCGCCTTTGCCGCGAAGTACATCGCGGCCGGCGATGCGTCGGCCTCCGCGCAGGCCTGGCTGACCGGCAACCGCGAGCGCCGCCAGGCGGTGGCCCGCCAGCTGAGCGCACCGCTGCCCAACCGGCCGCCGAGCTTTTGCATCGGCTGTCCGGAGCGGCCGGTGTTCTCGGCGCTGAAGCTGGCGCAGCAGGAGACGGGGCCGGTGCACATCGCGGCCGACATCGGCTGCCATGCCTTCGGCACCTTCGAGCCCTTCTCGATGGGCCACTCGATCCTCGGCTACGGCATGAGCCTCGCGAGCCGCGCGGGCGTGGCGCCGATGATGAACCGCCGCACGCTGTCGATCATGGGCGACGGGGGCTTCTGGCACAACGGGCTGCTCACCGGGGTGCAGAGCGCCCTCTTCAACGACGACGACGCGGTGCTGCTGATCTTCAAGAACGGCTACACCTCGGCCACCGGCACGCAGGACATCATCTCCACGCCCGACGACGAAACGAAGGAGCGTGCCGTCGACAAGCAGCAGAGCCTGGTCGACAAGAACCAGACCATCGAGGACACGCTCAAGGGCCTGGGCGTGAAATGGCTGCGCACCGTGACCACCTACGACGTGGAGCGCATGCGCAAGACGCTGACCGAGGCGCTCACCAGCGACTTCAACGGCCTGAAGGTGGTAATTGCGGAAGGCGAATGCCAGCTGGAGCGGCAGCGCCGCATCAAGCCGTGGATTGCCGGGCTGCTGAAAAAGGGCGAGCGCGTGGTGCGTGTGAAGTACGGCGTGGACGAGGACGTGTGCAACGGCGACCACGCCTGCATCCGCCTGTCGGGCTGCCCCACGCTCACGCTCAAGGACAACCCCGATCCGCTGAAGGTGGACCCGGTGGCGACCGTGATCGACGGCTGCGTGGGTTGCGGCCTGTGCGGCGAGAACGCGCATGCGGCCACGCTGTGCCCCAGCTTCTACCGGGCCGAGGTGGTGCAGAACGCGAAGTGGCATGAACGGCTGCTGAATGGTGTGCGTGGCGCTGTGGTTCGCGTCATGCAAACCACATGAACGCCACCTCTTGCTCCCTCTCCCCTTGGGGAGAGGGTTGGGGTGAGGGTGTGGGCCTTTGCGCGTGCGCCGCCTCTGCCATCGCCGTCGGCCCTCACCCCCGCCCTCTCCCCAAGGGGAGAGGGAGCAACAGCCGAGAACAGAAGTGACCCCATGAGCCTGACCACGAACCAAACCCGCCCCATCACCCTCCTCATCTGCGCCCTCGGCGGCGAAGGCGGCGGCGTGCTCACCGAATGGCTGGTCGACATCGCCCGCCATGCCGGCTACGCCTCGCAGAGCACGTCGATCCCCGGCGTGGCGCAGCGCACCGGCGCCACCACCTACTACCTCGAGGTGTTTCCGGTGCCGCTCGCGCAGCTCGGCGGCAAGCGCCCGGTGTTCAGCCTGAGCCCGGTGCCGGGCACCCTCGATGCGATCGTGTCGTCGGAGCTGCTGGAAACCGCGCGCCAGGTCGGCAACGGCATGAGCGCGCCGCTGCGCACGCTGGTCATCAGCTCGTCGGCGCGCATCCTCACGACGGCCGAGCGCATGGAGCCCGGCGACGGCCGCGCCGACGCGCAGCGCCTGCTCGACGTGGTGAAGGCCTTCAGCCGCGAGCACCATGTGTTCGACATGAACGCGATGTCGCGCGACGCCGGCACGGTGGTCAGCGCGGTGATGCTGGGCGCCGTCGCGGGCAGCGGGCTGTTTCCGTTTCCGCGCGAGGCGTACGAGCATGTGGTGCGCGGCGGCGACACCAGCGCGCCCGAGAAGCTCAACAAGATGGCCGCGGCCAGCCTGCGCGGTTTTGCGGCCGCCTTCGACGCGGTGAGCGCGCCGCGTGCGCAGGCCGCCTTCGTCAGCAGCGTGCTGGCCGGCGACACGAACGACGCGCCGCCGCCCGCGAACGCCCTGCCCGCCGAACTGGCGCAGCGCTTTCCGTCGGCCGTGCACGACATGCTCACGCTGGGCCATGCGCGCGTGCTCGACTATCAGGACGCCGCCTACGCCGCGCTGTACGCGCAACGCCTGGGTCGCGTGCTCGACGCCGAGCGCGCCGCCGACCCGGCCGGCGCGCAAGGCTTCGCCATCACCCGCGAAGCCGCGCGCTGGCTCGCGCTGTGGATGGCCTTCGACGACATCGTGCGGGTGGCCGCACTCAAGGGCCGCGCGAGCCGCGCACAGCGCGTGCGCACCGAGGTGCGCGCGGGCGACGACGACATCGTGAAGGTCTACGACCATTTCAAGCCCGGCGCCGCGGAGTTTGCCGCGCTGCTGCCGCCCGGCCTGTCGCGCCGCGTGACGGCATGGGACCGCGGCCGGCAGGCGCGCGGCCTGGCCCCCTGGGCGCTGCCGCTGAAGGTGGGCAGCCATTCGGTGATCGGCATGGCGTCGTTGCGCATGCTGGCGTCGCTGCGCTGGCTGCGCCGTCGCGGCAGCCGCTTCGCCGAGGAGCAGGCGCTGATCGACCGCTGGCTTGCCGCCGTGGAAGCGGGCACCCGCGACGCATGGGCGCTGGGACACGAACTGGCGCTGTGCGGCCGGCTCATCAAGGGCTACGGCAGCACCAACGAGCGCGGCAAGGAGACCCTGCTGCACATGACCGACCACCTCGCCGCGCGACCCGGCGTGGCGCCCGCCGAACGCGCGCAGGCCGTGGCCGCCGCACGCACCGCCGCGCTGGCCGACGATGCCGGCCGTGCGCTGGACGCCGCACTGGTCGAACACGGCGCGCCTGCCCGCCCGGTCAAGGCCCAGCCCATCCGCTGGATGAAGCGCAAGCCCACCGGCGGCGCCTGACACGGAGCAGCCCGCGATGACGCAGTTGCTCAATGTCGAAGACTACCGGCGCCGCGCGCGGCAAGTGCTGCCGCGCCTGGTGTTCGACTACGTCGACGGTGGCGCGGAAGACGAGCGCTGCCTCCAGCGCAACCGCGACGCGCTGCAGGCGCTGCCGCTGGTGCCGGAATGCCTGCGCGACACCAGCGCCATGGACATCGGCATCGAACTCTTCGGGCGCCGCTGGAACGCGCCCTTCGCCATCGCGCCCATCGGGCTGGCGGGCCTGGTGCGTCCGGGCGCGGATGCCTTGCTCGCCAGCGCCGCGCAAGCCGCGCGCGTGCCGTTCATTCTCTCGACCGCCTCGAACACCCGCATCGAGGACGTGCGCACCGCCGCACCCGACGCCACGCTGTGGATGCAGCTCTACGTGATGGGCGAGCGCGCAATTGCCGAGCGCGTCGTGCGGCGCGCGCGTGCCGCCGGCTTCGAGGCGCTGGTGCTGACGGTGGACGTGCCGGTCGGCGGCTTGCGCGAGCGCGACCTGCGCCACGGCTTTCGCGTGCCGATGCGGCTCACACCGGGCACTGTGCTCGACATGGCGCGGCATCCTGCGTGGTTGCTGCGGCTGGCCCGCAGCGGCATGCCGCAGTTCGCGAACCTGCTGCCCAGCGAAGACGATGGCGACGGTGCGGCCGTCTCCGCGCAGACCCAGGCCGCCCTGCTCTCGCGCACCATGGACCGCACGCTGACCTGGGACAGCCTGGGCTGGCTGCGCAAGCTGTGGGACGGGCCGTTGCTCATCAAGGGCTTGCTGGGCGCGGAAGACGCGAAGCGCGCGGTGCGCCACGGCGCCGATGGCATCGTGGTCTCCAACCACGGGGGCCGGCAACTCGATGCGGCACCGGCCAGCATCGCCGCCCTGCCGCGCATCGTCGACGCGGTCGACGGTCGCATTCCCGTGCTGGTGGACGGCGGCATCCGGCGCGGCAGCGACGTCGTGAAGGCGCTGGCGCTCGGCGCGCGCGCCGCGCTGGTCGGCCGCGCACCGGTCTACGGGCTGGCCTGCGACGGCCGGCAAGGCGTGCTCTCGGTGCTGCAACTGCTCGCGCAGGAGACCGAACGCACGATGACCTTGCTGGGTGCTGCGCACGTCCATGAACTGGGCGCGCGCCACGTCGACCGGCCCGAATTCCGTTCGCCTTCCGAACAAGCCGCCGCTGCCGCCGGCCTCAAGGAAAACACGCTCGGGAAACCCTCCATATACCCGGTACGCGCGACTGCCTAGATTGCGCAACCAGTTCAAACACATAACGAAGGAGACCATGACAACCGCCCACCACCCCCGCCGTACCCGGCTCCCCGCCCTGGCCCTGATGGCGGCCAGCACCGCACTCTTGCTCGGCATGCCCGCCGCGCAGGCGCAGGACAAGCCCGTGCAGCTCAAGCTGTCGAGCTGGGTGCCCGCGCAGCACCCGCTCAACCCCGCGCTGCAGGCGTGGGCCGACGACATCAAGAAGGAATCGGGCGGCACCCTCACCGCGATCCTGTTTCCTTCGGAGCAGCTCGGCAAGGCCTTCGACCACTACGACATGGCGCGCGACGGCATCGCCGATTTCTCTTACGTGAACCCCGGCTACCAGCCGGGCCGCTTCCCGGTGATGGCGGGTGCGTCGCTGCCCTTCCTGTTCGCCAACGGCAAGGAAGGCTCGGCCGCCATCGACGCCTGGTACCGCAACTACGCGGCCAAGGAGATGAAGGACGTGAAGTACTGCTTCGCGTTCGTACACGACCCCGGCACCTTCCACGCACGCAAGAAGATCACCGTGCCCACCGACATCAAGGGCATGAAGGTGCGCCCGGCCACCAGCACCGTGGGCCAGCTCATCACCTCGCTGGGCGGCACCAACGTGCAGGCCTCGGCGCCCGAGTCGCGCGACATGCTGGAGCGCGGCGTGGCCGACGCCATCACCTTCCCGTGGGGCTCCATCGGCCTGTTCGGCATCGACAAGGTGGTGAAGTACCACATGGACGCGCCGCTGTACGTCACGCCCTTCGTATGGGTCATGAACAAGAGCAAGTACGACGCCATGTCCGTGACGCAGAAGAAGGTCATCGACGACCACTGCACCAGCGAGTGGGCGCAGAAGGTGGCCGCGCCGTGGGCCGACTTCGAGTTCGCGGGCCACGCCAAGATGGCCGCGCTGCCGGGCCACGAGATCTACAAGCTCACGCCGGAGCAGCTCGACGCATGGCGCAAGGCCGCCGCGCCATCGGAAGCGCAATGGGCCGAGAGCGTGAAGAAGGTCGGGGAAGACCCGAAGGCCGTGATGGATGCGCTGAAGGCCAGCCTCGTCAAGTACAAGTCCGCCCTCTGATCGCCCGCGCCCCGCCTGACACATCGGGCGGGGCTTTTTTCAGGAAAGACAGGAAAGACGCAGACCCATGGCGACACGCTCAGCCAGCTACATGGACCGCGCGATCAACACGATCGAATGGCTCGCCGCCATCTTCGTGGGCATCGTCGCGCTCAACATCTTCGTGGCCGTGGTGCTGCGCAAGTTCTTCGACGCCTCCATTCCCGACGCCTACGACTTCGGCCGCATGCTGCTGGGCATCCTGATCTTCTGGGGCATCGCGGCCACCAGCTACCGCGGCGGGCACATCACGGTCGACCTGGTCTGGACCGCGGCGGGGCCGCGCATGAAGCGCGTCATCGACGTGTTCGCCACGCTGGTGCTGCTGTTCGTGGTGGCGGTGCAGACCGCCATGCTGTTCGACAAGGTGCGCGGCACCTACGTCGACAACGTGCAGACCTACGACCTCAACATTCCGACGTGGCCCTTCTATGCCGTGGCCTGGGCCGGCGACGTGTGCGCGGTGCTGCTCATTGCCATTCGCACGTACCGGCTGATCTTTCATCCCGAACAACTCGAAGAAGTTCACGCAGAACAGAAAGCCGACGAATGAGCCCCGATGCAGTGGCAGTGCTGGGCTTTGTCGCCCTTTTTGTCTTGATGCTGTTGCGCGTGCCCGTAGGCATGGCGATGGGCCTGGTGGGTGTGGTCGGCTACAGCTACCTGGTGGGGCCCGGCCCGGCGCTGAAGCTGGTCGGCCAGACCTCCATGCGCACAGTGACCGACTACACCTTCGGCGTGATCCCGATGTTCATGCTGATGGGCGCGCTGGTGTCGGTGTCGGGCGTGAGCCGCGAACTCTTCAAGGCCGCCAACTCCATGATCGGCCACCTGCGCGGCGGGCTGGGCGTGGCCACGGTCATCGCCTGCGGCGGCTTCGCGGCCATCTGCGGCTCGTCGGTGGCCACGGCCGCCACGTTCTCTGCCGTGGCGTACCCGGAGATGCGGCGCTTCAACTACCCGCAGTCGTTCTCCACCGGCGTCATTGCCGCGGGTGGCACGCTGGGTGCGATATTGCCGCCCTCGACCGTGCTGGCGGTCTACGCCATCCTCACGCAGCAGGACATCGGCAAGCTCTTCATGGCGGGCATCGTGCCGGGCATCCTGGCCATGGCGATGTACGTGATGACCATCGCGATCATCGTCAAGCTGCGGCCCGACTGGCTGCCCGGCGGCGAGGTCAAGCCCTGGTCGGAACGCATCAAGGACCTGAAGAACGTGTGGGCGCCGCTGGTGCTGTTCGTGTTCGTCATCGGCGGGCTGTACGGCGGCTTCTTCACGCCGACCGAGGCGGGCGGGGTGGGCGCGAGCGGCGCGTTCATCCTCGGGCTGGTGCGGCGCAAGCTGGACGGCCCGAAGATCCGCGAGGCGCTGCTGTCGGCCACGCGCACGGCGGCGGCGGTGTTCACCGTGCTGATCGGCGCGTTGCTGTTCGGCTACTTTCTGACCATCACGCAGAGCCCGCAGAAGCTGACCGAGATGCTCACCGGCCTGGGCATCGGGCGCTACGGCGTGCTGGCGCTCATCATGCTGATGTACCTGGTGCTCGGCTGCCTGATGGATGCGATGGCGATGATCATCCTGACCGTGCCCATCATCTACCCGGTGATCGTGCACCTGGGGTTCGACCCCATCTGGTTCGGCGTGATCATCGTGATGACGGTGGAGCTGGGGCTCATTCATCCGCCGGTGGGAATGAACGTGTTCGTCATCAAGAGCGTGGTGAAGGACGTGAGCTTCACCACCATCTTCAAGGGCGTGCTGCCGTTCATCGTGACCGACATCGTGCGCCTGGTGATCCTGATCGCCTTTCCCATCATTGCCTTGTGGCTGCCGACGAAAATGGGCTGATGAGCACCCACAAAGAAATCACCTATATCGCGCGCGTCGAGTTCGGCGACTGCGACCCCGCCGGCATCGTCTGGTTTCCCAACTTCTTCCGCTGGATCGATGCGGCGTCGCGGCACTTCTTTGCCGAGTGCGGCGTGCCGCGCTGGGAAGAGACGACCGAGACGCTGGGCGTGATCGGCACGCCGCTGGTGGACACGCACACGCGCTTCGTGAAGACGGCGAGCTATGGCGACACGCTGCACATCGCGGTGCGCATCACCGAGTGGCGCGACAAGAGCTTCGTTCAAACCTACCGCGTGACGCGGGGGGAAGACCTGATCCTCGAGTGCGAAGAGGTGCGCATCTTCGCGGCGAAGCGCGAAGGCGGCGGCATTCGGGCGGTGGCGATTCCGGCTTCGGTTCGGGTGCTCTGCGAGTAAGGCCCCGACCACGGGCCGCCCTGCGGGCGCGTCAGTGCGCTCCGGCTTGCAGCTTGGCGAGCAAGCCGTCGACGCCGTGATCGATCAGGTCGAAAACCTCGATGAAGTCCTGCTGGCCGCCGTACCAGGGGTCGGGCACGTCGCCCTCGATGCCGTCGGCGAACTCGGTGAAGAGGTGGATCTTGTGCTCGGTGCCCTTGGGCGCAAGCCGACGCAGCGCGGCGCAATGCTGGGCCGTCATGCCGATGAGCAGGTCGAAGTGTTCGAAGTCGGCCTTGCGAACCTGGCGCGCAGCATGGGCGTGCATCTCGATGCCGCGGCGCTTGGCCTCCACGACGGAGCGGCGGTCGGGAGGGTTGCCGCGCTCTTCGTCGGAGATGGCGGCGCTGTCGACTTCGATGGCGAAGCTTGCGGCACGGGCCTTGTGCATGAGCAAGGTGTGGGCTGTAGGGGAGCGGCAGATATTGCCGGTGCAGACGAACAAGACTGTCATTTTTTTCATGTGCGAACAAGACTCGGATGATCTTCGACGGGCTCTGGAGCAAGCTGAACGATGCACCGCGCTCCAAAGAAATCCATCGATTGCGCATGCGTCCCTGCCGCGCCGAATGATGCCTGAGCACATGTCATGGAGACAGCGGTCCTGCGCGCAGCGCACAGCACATCGCGACGCTACGATGGACCCATGTCCCTTCATCAAGCTCGACACCTCACCGCCATGCTCTGTGCCACCGTCCTGCTGGCGGCCTGCGCCGCGCCTTCCGACGGCGACAAGACTGCGACGCAACCGCCAGCGCGCGTTGCAGATCGCGAAGCCAATCGACCTGGGCGCACACCTGAAAACATGGAGCCCACCCTCTCGCCGGCCCAGGCATTGGCATCCGGGACGCAGGGCGCGCGCGTGCGCTGGAGCGGTGGCATCAATGCCATCGATGCGCAAGAAGGCGGGCGCCAGTGTTTCACCCTGCTGCACGCCACTTTCGATGCGCTGGGCGTGCTGCAGTGGCCCGGGAACGCGCAGCAGTTCATCGCCTGTGGCGCGGGGCCCTACGACCGGGCTCTGGTGACCCAGTTCAGCCTGGTGACCTTCGACGGCCGCGTGGACGGGCAGCAAGTTCTGGTGGGCAAGCCGGTCCCCGTGATCGAGATCGATGCGCTGTTCAGGCACTCGGACTGCGTGCAGGGCAGCGAGAAAAGCCCCGAGTGCTACGCGGGCTACCTCCAACCGCAGAAGGACTGACGGTTCGATGTCGGGCGAGATGTCCGCGGCCGAAGAATCCGTCACGACAACGCCCCTTTCCACATCGCAGGCAACCATCTCAAGGTTGACGCGTCGCATGCCGCGGTGCAACAATCGGCAATCTTCATTTCGGAGCCTCGTGCGTGGACAGTGCCAGTTGGATCAGTGACAAGACGCGTGCCTCGGCAGGCGTGACACCCCAGGCTCTCTAGCGCAGGCTTCCCGCGCTGTGTGGCCTTGGTGCACGCAGCGTGACCCTCTTGCCCATTGCGGCAAGCGGTGCTCCCCCTTCCGAAATCCGTCGTTCTCGTCACTGACTTTTCAAGTCAGCTTGCGTGCGTCCGTGCGCGAGGCTCCTTCAACGCGAAGGAGCCTTGCCATGCGTCACTTTCATCTTCGTCGTCAGCCTCACGAACCACTCGTTCGCGCCTCGGCACACGTGCCGAACGGTGCGCCCGCGGCGACTGCAGAGGCACCGGCCGCCGACACCGCGCTGGACCAGGCCGCGGCGCTGTGGACCACGCGGCGCATCCGCAGCTTCCTGGTGCTCCAGCCCGCCCACGGCACACGCCGCTGAGCCGGCCGCGCCTCTCTTTTTAGATTCGCACAGCACAGGAGCACACGATGGATCCCGCCTCTCATTGGCGCCGTAGCGCGCCCCCTTCGCTTCGATCGATTGCAACCACGCGGCCCGCCGCCGCGCTTCGCAAGGGGTTGACCGCCGCGCGTTGAGGCCCGGAGGTTCTCCCCGGGCGGGCGGCGGCCGCCCCGAAGGAGAACCCCATGAAAAAGAATGTCCTGAAGTCTTTCTTCGAAAGCTTCCTGCGCAGCCGTCACATGCTGCATCACTTCGAGCGCTGGCAAACGCTGCTGGGCTCCAAACCTGTCGCCGGCGGCTCGCTGCAAATGCCGCCCGACATCGCGAAGGCATTGAACACCGCCTCTCGCACCGATGCCGGCGAAATGCTGGTGCGCCTCGACAGCTCGCCGCGCGGCCTGAGCGAAGGCCACGCCCAGGTGCTGCGCAAGCGCCTCGGCAGCAACGAGGTGCGCCACGAGCAGCCGCTGCCCTGGTGGCAGCACCTGTGGCAGTGCTACCGCAACCCGTTCAACCTGCTGCTGACGGTGCTGGCACTGGTGTCCTACGTCACCGAGGACATGAAGGCCACGCTCGTGATAGGCAGCATGGTGGTGCTGTCGACGGTGCTGCGCTTCCTGCAGGAGTCGCGCTCCAACAAGGCGGCAGAACGGCTCAAGGCGATGGTGAGCAACACCTCCACGGTGCTGCGGCCCGCGCCCGGCCAGAAGCCGGGGGCCGCGGGCGACGAGGGCTTCGACACCACGCACACCGGCACGGTGCGCGTCGAGGTGCCGATGCGCGACCTGGTGCAGGGGGACGTGATCGCGCTGTCGGCCGGCGACATGATCCCGGCCGACTGCCGCCTGCTCACCGCCAAGGACCTGTTCATCAGCCAGTCCGCGCTGACGGGCGAGGCCATGCCGGTCGAGAAGTTCGTGGTGGACCGCGGCGAACACGATGCCGGCGTGCTCGAGCGCGAGAACCTGCTCTTCATGGGCACCAACGTGATCAGCGGCACCGCCACCGCGCTGATCGTGCACACCGGCGACCGCACCTTCTTCGGTGCGCTGGCCCAGCGCGTGACCGCCACCGACCGCGGCACCAGCGCCTTCCAGGCCGGCATCAACCGCGTGAGCTGGGTGCTGATCCGCTTCATGCTGGTGATGGCGCCGCTGGTGCTGGTGATCAACGGCGTGGCCAAGGGCGACTGGTGGGAGGCGGCGCTGTTCGCGCTGTCGATCGCGGTGGGCCTCACGCCCGAGATGCTGCCGATGATCGTGACGGCCACGCTGGCCAAGGGCGCCGTGGTGATGTCGCGCCAGAAGGTGATCGTGAAGCGGCTGGAGGCGATTCACAACTTCGGCGCGATGGACGTGCTGTGCACCGACAAGACCGGCACGCTGACGCAGGACCGCATCGTGCTCGAACGCCACACCAATGCCTGGGGCGAAGACTCCGACCATGTGCTGCAGTTCGCCTACCTCAACAGCTTTCACCAGACGGGGCTGAAGAACCTGCTCGACAAGGCGGTGCTGAGCCACGCCGAGATGCAACTCGAAACCCGCCTGCAGACGGCCTACCGCAAGATCGACGAAGTGCCCTTCGACTTCTCGCGCCGGCGCATGTCGGTGGTGGTGGCCAACGGCGGCAGCGAGCACCTGCTGATCTGCAAGGGTGCGCTGGAAGAAATTCTCTCGGTGTGCACCTCGGTCGAGCGCGGCGCCGAGGTGCTGACGCTCGATGCCGAAGTGCTTTCGCGCATCCACCGCGTGGCGTCGGAGCTCAACGCGATGGGCCTGCGCGTGGTGGCCGTGGCCAGCCGCGCGCTGAAGACCGAGGCGCAAAAGCCCGCCTACGGCGTGGCCGACGAATCGGGGCTCACGCTGCTGGGCTACGTGGCCTTTCTCGATCCGCCGAAGGAGTCGACCGCGCCCGCCTTGCGCGCGCTGGCCGAGCACGGCGTGGCGGTGAAGGTACTGACAGGCGACAACGAACTGGTCACGCGCAAGGTCTGCGCCGACGTGGGCCTGGCGGTGGGGCGCATCGTGCTCGGACGCGAGATCGAGGACATGGCCGACGCCGACCTGGCGCTGGTGGTCGAGGC
Organism: Variovorax monticola; assembly: GCF_051216855.1. Taxonomy (NCBI): domain Bacteria; kingdom Pseudomonadati; phylum Pseudomonadota; class Betaproteobacteria; order Burkholderiales; family Comamonadaceae; genus Variovorax; species Variovorax monticola. Next base: position 59,268 of record NZ_JBPJZP010000001.1, on the reverse strand, counting down.
GCACCAGGTGTTCGCCAAGCTCACGCCCGCGCACAAGGAGCGCATCGTGCACGCGCTGCATGCCAACGGCCATGTGGTGGGCTTCATGGGCGACGGCATCAACGACGCGCCCGCGCTGCGCGCGGCGGACATCGGCATTTCGGTGGACGGCGCGGTGGACGTGGCCAAGGAATCGGCCGACATCATCCTGCTGGAGAAGAGCCTGATGGTGCTGGAGCAGGGCGTGATCGAGGGGCGCCGCACCTTCGCGAACATGCTGAAGTACATCAAGCTCACGGCAAGTTCGAACTTCGGCAACGTGTTCTCGGTGCTGGTGGCCAGCGCGTTCCTTCCGTTCCTGCCGATGCTGCCGCTGCACCTGCTGGTGCAGAACCTGCTGTACGACGTGTCGCAGATCGCGATTCCTTTCGACAACGTGGACGAAGAATTCCTGAAGAGCCCGCAGCGCTGGAACCCGGCGGACCTGGGGCGCTTCATGGTGTTCTTCGGGCCGCTGAGCTCGGTGTTCGACCTGCTCACGTTCACGGTGATGTGGCACGTGTTCGCGGCCAACACGGTGGACCATCAGACGCTGTTCCAGTCGGGCTGGTTCGTCGAGGGTCTGCTGTCGCAGACGCTGATCGTGCACCTGATCCGCACGCGCAAGATCCCGTTCCTGCAAAGCCGCGCGGCATGGCCACTGCTGATCATGGGCGGGGCCATTGCCGCAGTGGGCATCTGGCTGCCGATGGGGCCGCTGGCGCACTACTTCAAGCTGGAGGCGCTGCCGCTGATGTACTTTCCCTGGCTGGTTGCGATGCTTGTCGGCTATGCGCTGCTGACCCAGACTGTGAAGGGGTGGTATGCGCGGCGGTATGGATGGCAGTGACCCTGTGAACGAGCGCTGAAACACGGCCGACGAGGGCGCCGCGTGACACGCACATGACACCCAAGCCTCGCAAACTGCCGGGCACAAGAACAAACAAGGAACCATCCTCGATGCAAGCCGTCCAGAACATCAACCTGCTCTCGCTGCTCGACACCTTCATCAGCGTGTCTGCCGCCTTCATCCTCGGCTCACTGATCGGCCTGGAGCGCCAGATCCGCCAACGTACAGCCGGACTGCGCACCAACACCCTGGTGGCCGTGGGCGCCGCGGTGTTCGTCGACCTGGCCAATCGGCTCGACGGCAGCGGTGGCGCGGTGCGGGTGGTGGCCTATGTGGTGTCGGGCATCGGCTTCCTGGGCGCGGGCGCGATCATGAAGGAAGGCGCCAACGTCACGGGCCTGAACACCGCGGCCACGTTGTGGGGGTCGGCGGCGGTGGGCGCCTGCGCGGGCGCGGACCTGCTCGGCGAAGCACTGATTGCGGCGCTTTTCGTGCTGGCCAGCAACACGCTGCTGCGGCCCGTGGTGAACCGCATCAACCGCCAGCCGATCAGCGAGGAAGCGAGCGAAGCGACGTACGTGGTGCGCGTGATCTGTTCACGCGCGGCGCGGCCCGAGGTGATGGACCAGTTGCTGTTGCTGCTGGAGGCCGCGAACTACCCGGTGCGCGATGTCGACCAGCACCCGTTCGGGCCGGCAGACACCGAGATCGGTGCGACGCTCTATGCGACAGCGGTCGAGCCCGCGGAGCTCGACCGTGTCATTGACGATCTCGAAAACCTCGACGGTGTGCAGCAGGCTTTCTGGAATGCCACCGCCGAGGAATGAGTGAATGAGTGAACCAGGCGTGCGCCGGTTCAGACACCCATGATCGACACGGCCTTGGTGTTCAGGTAGGCCTCGAGCGCTTCCGGGCCGCCTTCCGAACCGTAGCCCGAATCCTTCACGCCGCCGAACGGCATTTCGGGCGAGGGCGTGGCGGGCTGGTTGATCCACAGCATGCCCAGCTCGAGCTTCTGGCTCAGCAGGTGCGCGTTCTTGATCGACTTGGTGAATGCATAACCAGCCAGGCCGAACGGCAGGCGGTTGGCTTCGGCAATCGCTTCTTCGAGGGTGTCGAAACCGCGGATCGCGGCGATGGGGCCGAAGGGTTCGTTGTTGAACACGTCGGCGTCCAGCGGCACGTCGGTCAGCACGGTGGGGGCGAAGAAGTTGCCGGTGTCGCCGATGCGTTCGCCGCCTGCGGCCACGGTGGCGCCCTTCTTGCGCGCGTCGTCCAGCACATGGGCCATGGCCGTGAGGCGGCGTGCGTTGGCCAGCGGGCCGATGGTCGTGCCTTCGGCCAAGCCGTCGCCGAGCTTCAGGCCTTCGGTGTACTTGACCAGCGTGCGCGCGAACTCTTCGCGCAGGCTGTTGTGCACCAGGAAGCGGGTGGGCGAAATGCAGACCTGGCCCGCGTTGCGGAACTTGGCGGCACCTGCGGCCTTGACGGCCAGCGCCACGTCGGCGTCCTCGGCGACGATGACCGGGGCGTGGCCGCCCAGTTCCATCGTGACGCGCTTCATGTGCGAACCGGCCAGCGCGGCCAGTTGCTTGCCGACCGGGGTCGAACCGGTGAAGGTGACCTTGCGGATGATCGGGTGAGAAATCAGGTAGTTCGAGATTTCAGCCGGGTTGCCGAACACCAGGCCCACGGTGCCGGGCGGAATGCCGGCGTCGACAAAAGCCTGCAGCAGCGCAGCGGGCGATGCCGGGGTTTCTTCGGGCGCCTTCACCAGGAACGAGCAGCCGGTGGCCAGTGCGGCGCCGAGCTTGCGCACGATCTGGTTGATCGGGAAGTTCCACGGCGTGAACGCGGCGACGGGGCCCAGCGGCTCCTTCAGCACCAGTTGCTGCGCAGCCAGGTTGCGCGAGGGCACGATGCGGCCGTAGACGCGACGGCCTTCGTCGGCGAACCATTCGATGATGTCGGCGGCGGCCAGGGTCTCGCCCTTGGCTTCGGCCAGCGGCTTGCCCTGCTCTTGCGTCAGCAGCCTGGCGATGTCGCCTGCGCGTTCGCGAATGAGGCCCGCGGCGCGGCGCATGACGGCGGCGCGCTCGTTCGCGGGCGTGTTGCGCCACTTGTCGAAGCCGCGTTGGGCGGCGGCCAGGGCGCGGTCGAGGTCGGCGATGCTGGCATGCGCCACCTTGCCGATGACCTTGCCGGTGGCGGGGTTCACGACGTCCAGCGTCTTGCCGCCGGTGGCGTCGACCCATTCGTTGTCGATCAGCAGGCGGGTGTCGGTGTAGGTGGCGGTCATGCGAATCTTTCCTTCGAGGACTGGGGATGAAAAAGGGGAATCTGGGTCTGCGGTGCGGCACCCGGCAAGGGTGCGCTGGCGACGACGGCGGCAAAGACGGCCCCGGGGCCGCCGGGTGTGTAGATTAACCCGAGTTCGCGACGCCCGCCCGGCTGGGGCCAAGCCCCCCTGTCGCCTACAGGATCAGCAATGCGCGGAAGTCGTTGACGTTGGTGTGGGTCGGGCCGGTCACGAACAGGTCGCCGACGGCGTCGAAATAGCCGTACGCGTCGTTGCGGTCGAGGTGGTCCGACAGCTTGCGGCCCGCCGCGGTGGCGCGCGCCAGCGTGTCTGGCGTGACGAAGGCGCCGGCGTTGTCTTCCACGCCGTCGATGCCGTCGGTGTCCGCCGCCAGCGCCCACACCTGCGGCTGGCCCATGAGGGCACCCGCCAGCCCCATGCAGAACTCGCCGGCCCGCCCGCCCCGGCCCTTGGCCTGGCCTAGCTGGCGAGCCCGAATGGTGACCGTGGTCTCGCCGCCCGAAAGAATCACGCAGGGGCGCGCGAAGGGCTCGCCGCGGTGTGCCACGGCGCGCGCCAGCGCGGCATGCACCTTGCCGACTTCGCGCGATTCGCCTTCGATCTCGTCGCTGAGGATGTGCGCCTCGATGCCTGCCTCGCGTGCGGCCTTGGCGGCCGCTTCCAGCGACTGCCGGGGCGTGGCGATCATGTGCGTCTGGTGGCCGTCGAAAGCCGCGTCGCCCGGCTTGGGCGTTTCGAGTTCGCCGCTTGTCAATCGGGCGCGCACCGGCGCGGGCACCTCGATGCCGTAGCGGTCGAGGATGGCGAGCGCGTCTGCACAGGTGGTGGCGTCAGGCACCGTCGGGCCGCTGGCGATGACGGCGGCGTCGTCGCCCGGCACGTCGCTGATGGTCAGCGTGACCACACGCGCCGGCGCACAGGCCGCGGCCAGCCGGCCGCCCTTGATGCGCGACAGGTGCTTGCGCACGCAGTTCATCTCGCCGATGCCGGCGCCGCTGTCGAGCAGTTGCTTGTTGATGCGCTGCTTGTCGGCCAGCGTCAGGCCTTCGGCCGGCAGCACCAGCAACGACGAGCCGCCGCCCGAAATCAGGCACAGCACGAGGTCGTCGGCCGTCAGGCCCTGCGTGAGCGCCAGCATGCGCTCGGCGGCCTGCTGCCCCGCGGCGTCGGGCACAGGGTGCGCGGCCTCGACGATCTCGATGCGCTGCGGCACGCCTTCGGGGCGCGGCGGAATGTGGTCGTAGCGGGTGACGACGAGGCCCGAGAGCGGCGCATCGGCCGGCCACAGGGCTTCGAGCGCCTGCACCATCGAGCCGCCGGCCTTGCCGGCGCCGAGCACCAAGGTGCGCCCCTTGGGTGGCTTGGGCAGATGCGCGCCCAGCGTGGACAGCGGCAGCGCCCGGTCCACCGCCACGCGGTAGAGGTGTTCGAGGAAGGCGCGGGGGGCTTCGCGCGGATCGGGGGCTGGCCCCAGGGACGGGTTCGATGCGGTCATGGCTTGCTTCTTGTCTCCATCCGGCAATTGTGCGGGGAGCGGTGCACCGCTCTCTTGACCGCGATCTAGTTTGTCGTCTTGGCCCCGGCCTGGAACCAGCGGCTGATGAGCGCTCGCTCTTCATCGGTGATGCCGGTCGCGTTGTTCATCGGCATGATCTTCGTGACCACCACCTGCTGGTAGATCGCCTGCGCATGCGCGGCCACCTGCTCGGGCGAGTCGACGCGCACGTTCTTCATCTGCACGGCCGGGCCGTGGCACATGAAGCAGCGCTGCTCGAGCACCTTCTGCACCTGCGAGAACGGTACAGCCGGCGCGGCAGCCGATGCCACAGGTGCCGCCACGGGCTCGGGCTTCATCCACACGATGGTCAGGCCCAGCACCACGATGCCGACCAGCGCATAAGGCAGCGGGTTGCCCGCATTGCCCAGCTTGAAGCGGTGGCGCACCACGAAGAACTGCCGAATGGCCGCGCCGCCGAGCATGATCAGCAGCAACACGATCCAGTTGTACTTGTGCGTGTAGGTGAAGCTGTAGTGGTTGCTCAGCATCGCGAACAGCACCGGCAGCGTGAAGTAGGTGTTGTGCACGCTGCGCTGCTTGCCGCGCTGGCCGTGCACCGGGTCGACCGGGCGTCCCTCGCGCAGTGCCTGCACGTTCTTGCGCTGGCCGGGAATGATCCAGAAGAACACGTTGCCGCTCATGGTCGTGGCCATCATGGCGCCCACCAGCAGGAAGGCCGCGCGGCCCGCGAACCACTGGCAGGCCAGCCAGGTCGCGAAGACGATGAAGATGGCAATCAGCACGCCGACGATGGTGTCGCCGTTCTTGCGGCGCCCGAAGATCTGGCAGATGCCGTCGTACACCATCCAGAAGACGACGAAGAAGGCCAGCGCCACGGCAATGGCGGCGCCGGGTTGCCAGTCCATCTTGGACTTGTCGATGAGGTACGTGCTCGCGTTCCACAGGTACGACATGGTGAACAGCGAGAACCCGGTGATCCAGGTGCTGTAGCTTTCCCAGTACGACCAGTGCAGGTGGTCCGGCAGCTTCTTGGGCGCCAGCGCGTACTTCTGCATGTTGTAGAAGCCGCCGCCGTGCACGGCCCATTGCTCGCCGCCCACGCCCTTGTCGAGCGATTCGGGGTCCTGCGGCTTCTCGAGGCTGTTGTCCAGCATCACGAAGTAGAAGGAGGCGCCGATCCATGCGATGGCGGTGATGACGTGGACCCAGCGCAGCAGCAGGTTCGCCCAGTCGAGGTAATAGCTTTCCATATAGCGCTCTCTCAACCCAGCCGGCGCGTGGGGGCGCCGGGAAGGGGTTTCAGCCTGCTCACCACCGCGGGCACTGTAAGCAGAGAAAGTGCCGCGAACGCAGGCTCCATGAAATGGGCCTCGCTCCGCTGCGGCTTGTTGTGGACCGAAAGTGTATACAGTTTTGGCAAGGGACGGGATGGTTTTTGTAAAGCGTCGCCGCCGGGAAAACCCTGTTCAAGCTAGCGACTGCAACAACTGTGCCGCCACCGCCACGGCGATCACCTCGGGCTCCTTGCCGGTGATGCCGGGCACGCCGATCGGGCAGGTGATGCGGGCGAGTTCGTCGGCACCGAAGCCGCGCGCCTCGAGCCGGTGGCTGAAGGTGGCCCACTTGGTCTTGCTGCCGATCAGGCCGATGTACGGCAGGTCGTTGCGCTCGCGCAGGCGCTTCAGGCAGGCGATGACGATGTCGAGGTCTTCGGCATGGCTGAAGCTCATGATCAGCACGCGGCTGCCGGGCGCCAGCGCCGCCACGGCGTCCTGCACCGGCTCGGAGTGCTCGGTGTCGATCTGCGCGGGGAGTTCGTCGGGGAACACGCCGTCGCGGCTGTCGACCCAGCGCACCGCGAACGGCAGCGCGGCCAGCAGCCGCGCCAGCGCGGCGCCCACGTGGCCGCCGCCGAACAGCGCCACGGGCCGGAGCTGAGCGACCAGCTCGCGCTGCAGCGCCGGCGCATCGGATGCGGTGACGCGCTGGTAAGAGAGAAACATCACGCCGCCGCAGCACTGCCCCAGGCTAGGGCCGAGCGGGTAGCGCTGGATGCCGTCGAACGGTGCGCGCGTGCCGGCCAGCAGGTCGCGCGCTTCCTTCGTGGCCTGGAACTCGAGCTGCCCGCCGCCGATGGTGGCCGTGAGGCCGTCGGCCCACACCGCCATCCAGGTGCCGGCCTCGCGCGGCGCCGAGCCCTGTGTCGATTCGACGCGCACCAGCACCGCGTCTTCGTGGCGAAGACGTGCGAGCAACTGGTCGACTGCGCCGCTCATGACCGATACCTTCGGTTGCCCGGGCCATGAAGACTCACGGTATAAACCCGGCGATGAATCGCCAGCTTACCCCCCGCCGCCTTGCACTCGCTGCTTCCGTTCTTTCCGCGTTGTGGCTCGCCGGCTGCGGCAGCACCGGCCCGGGGGCCGTTCCCGGCCAGCTGAGCAGTGCGTCCGCGCCGGGCGCATCCGCCGCCGGCCGCGTGCCGCGCGCTTCGAGCGCAGCCACCGCGCGCGAATACCGCCGCGATGCGGCGCGCCACATCTACGAGATCAACCGTTCGCGCATCTATGGCGGCCAGCTGCCGCCCATTCTTTATGCGGTCGGCACCTTGCAGGTGAACCTGGACGCGGGCGGCAAGGTGCTGTCGATGCACTGGCTGCGCGCGCCGCAGCATGCGCCCGAGGTCATTGCCGACATCGAGCGCGCCGTGCTGCAGGCCGCGCCGTTTCCCGCCGCCACCCGCCTCGGCGCGGTCACGTGGACCGACACCTGGCTGTGGGACAAGAGCGGGCGCTTCCAGCTGGACACGCTGACCGAAGGGCAGCAGCAAGGCGACTGACCTCAGGAGCCGCGGTAGGTGGAGTAACTCCACGGGCTCACCAGCAAGGGCACGTGGTAGTGCTGGTCGGTGTGCGCCACGCCGAAGTCCAGCGACACCTTGTTCAGGAAGTTCGGCTGCGGCAACGCCACGTTGCGGGCCTTGAAGTAACTCGCCACGTCGAACACCAGGCGGTAGGTGCCGGCCTTCAGCGAGTGGTTGTCATAGAGCGGCCCGTCGCTGCGGCCGTCCGCGTTCAGCGCGAAGCGCTTCACCAGTGTCGCGGCGTCGCCGTCGGTGGTGTACAGCGCCACGTCCATGCCTGCGGCGGGGCCGCCGTGCATCGTGTCCAGTACGTGAGTGCTCAAGCCCATGGGGCGCTCCTTGAAAGTGCGAAGTCGGATCGCGAGGTGCGGGATATTCCAGTGGACAAAAGTGTATACAGTTCGCGCCTTTGGGTCTATCATGAAAAACATGGAGTCCTCCACCACACGTTCGATCGTCGACGCGCTGACCAAGGCCATCGTCGAGCACCGGCTGCAGCCCGGCACCAAGCTGGCCGAGCAGAAGCTGGCCGACCACTTCGGTGTGTCGCGCACGCTGGTACGCCAAGCCCTGTTCCAGCTGTCGCAGAACAAGCTCATTCGCCTGGAGCCCGCGCGCGGCGCCTTCGTGGCGGCGCCAGCGGTCGACGAGGCCAAGCAGGTGTTCAAGGTGCGCCGCATGCTCGAAGCCGAAATGACGCGCGAGTTCGTGCGCACCGTCACGCCGGCCAAGATCAAGGCGCTGAAAGAGCACGTGGCGCTCGAAAAATCCGCCGTGTCGGGCGAAGACATCTCGGGCCGCACCGAGCTGCTCGGCGACTTCCACGTGCGCATGGCCGAGCTCATGGGCAACACGGTGCTGGCGCAGATATTGGGCGAGCTGATCTCGCGCTGCGCCCTCATCACGCTGATGTACCAGAGCACCAGCGCCGCCGAACACTCCAACGACGAGCACGCCGACATCGTGAAGGCGCTGGCCGCCCGCGACGAGGAGCGCGCGGTGCGCCTCATGACCGAACACCTGGAACACGTCGAGGCCAACCTCACGTTCGACCGCAAGGTGCCCACCAACGACATCTCGCTCGCACTGGCCTGACCCGCAATGACTGCCTACGACACCACCCTGCCCTACCCGCGCGACCTCGTCGGCTATGGCCGCAACCCTCCTCACGCCCAATGGCCCGGCGGCGCGCGCATCGCGGTGCAGTTCGTGCTGAACTACGAAGAAGGCGGCGAGAACGCCACGCTGCACGGCGACGCGGGCTCCGAGCAGTTCCTGTCCGAGATGTTCAACCCGGCGAGCTACCCCGACCGGCACATCAGCATGGAAGGCATCTACGAGTACGGCTCGCGTGCCGGCGTGTGGCGCATCCTGCGCGAGTTCGAGAAGCGCGGCCTGCCGCTGACCGTGTTCGGCGTGGGCATGGCGCTGCAACGCTATCCCGAGCTGACCGCCGCCTTCAAGGAACTGGGCCACGAAATCGCCTGCCACGGCTGGCGCTGGATTCATTACCAGAACCTGGACGAAGCCACCGAGCGCGAGCACATGCGCCTGGGCATGGAAGCCATCGAACAGCTCACCGGTGAACGCGCCCTGGGCTGGTACACCGGGCGCGACAGCCCGCGCACGCGCCGCCTCGTGGCCGACTACGGCGGCTTCGAATACGACAGCGACTACTACGGCGACGACCTGCCCTTCTGGATGAAGGTGCGCAAGACCGACGGCACGGTAGCGCCGCAGCTCATCGTGCCCTACACGCTCGACGTGAACGACATGCGCTTCGCGCTGCCGCAGGGCTACTCGCACGCCGACCCGTTCTTCCAGTACATGAAGGACACCTTCGATGCGCTGTACGCCGAAGGCGACCCCGACGGCGACGACAGCCCGAAGATGATGAGCATCGGCATGCACTGCCGCCTGCTCGGACGGCCCGGGCGCATCACTGCGCTGCAGCGCTTTCTCGATCACATCGCGCAGCACGACCGCGTGTGGGTCTGCCGGCGCCTGGACATCGCGCGCCACTGGAAGCAGGCGCATCCCTTCGAAGCCGGAGCCGCCCCATGAGCCTGAACGTCCTCACCATTGCCCAACTCAACGCCGCGGTGCCCGCCGCAGCCGTCGCGCTGCTCGACGGCATCTACGAGCATTCGCCGTGGATCGCCCAGCGCGCGCTGGCCGCGCGGCCCTTCCGCTCGCTCACCCACCTCAAGCACGCGATGGTGCAGGCGCTGGCGGCCTCGTCCACCGACGAGAAGATCGGCCTGATCCGCGCCCACCCCGAGCTCGCCGGCAAGGCCATGGTCAGCAAGACGCTGACGGCCGAGTCGACCAACGAGCAGAGCAAGGCCGGCCTGACCGACTGCACGCCCGAGGAGCTCGCGCGCATCCAGCAGCTCAACGCCGACTACAACGCGAAGTTCGGCTTTCCGTTCATCCTGGCCGTGCGCGGGCCGCGCGGCACGGGCCTGGCCAAGCGCGAGATCATCGACACCTTCGCGCGACGGCTGCACCACCACCCCGCCTTCGAGCTGGGTGAAGCGCTGCGCAACATCCACCGCATTGCCGAGATTCGCCTGGACGACAAGTTCGGCGCCGACCTCACGCTGGGCAACGACGTGTGGGACTGGCAGGAGCAGCTCTCGGTGCACACAGACCCGGGCTATGCCGAGAAGGGCCAGCTCACCGTCACCTACCTGACGGACGCGCACCGCGCATGCGCCGCGCAAATTTCTGCACTGATGCGCGACTGCGGTTTCGACTCGGTGCACATCGATGCGGTCGGCAACGTGGTCGGCCGCTACGAGGCCACGCAACCGGGCGCGCGCACGCTGCTCACCGGCTCGCACTACGACACCGTGCGCAACGGCGGCAAGTACGACGGGCGCCTGGGCATCTTCGTGCCGATGGCCTGCGTGCGCGAACTCGCGCGCCAGGGCCGGCGCCTGCCCTTCGCCTTCGAGGTGGTGGGCTTCGCAGAGGAGGAAGGCCAGCGCTACAAGGCCACCTTCCTGGGCTCGGGCGCGCTCATCGGCCACTTCGACACGCGCTGGCTCGAGCAAAAGGACGCCGACGGCGTCACCATGCGCGAGGCCATGCGCCACGCGGGCCTGAAGGAAGAAGACATTCCCAAGATCCAGCGCGACCCGTCGCGCTACCTCGGCTTCGTGGAAGTGCACATCGAGCAGGGCCCGGTGCTCACCGAGCTCGACCTGCCGCTGGGCATCGTCACCTCCATCAACGGCAGCGTGCGCTACGTGGGCGAGGTCATCGGCATGGCCAGCCACGCCGGCACCACACCCATGGACCGCCGCCGCGACGCGGCCGCCGCGGTGGCCGAGCTCATCCTCTACACCGAGCAGCGCGCCGCGAAAGACGGCGACTCGGTCGGCACCGTCGGCATGCTCGAAGTGCCCAGCGGCTCCATCAACGTGGTGCCCGGGCGCTGCAAGTTCAGCCTGGACCTGCGCGCGCCGAACAACGCGCAGCGCGACGCGCTGGCCACCGACGTGGTCGCTGCGCTGAAGGACATCTGCGAGCGCCGCGGCGTGCGCCATGAGCTCGAAGAGACGATGCGCGCCGCCGCCGCGCCCAGCGCGCCCGCGTGGCAACAGCGCTGGGAAAAGGCCGTCGACGCGCTGGGCATTCCGCTGTTCCGCATGCCCAGCGGCGCCGGCCACGATGCCATGAAGCTGCACGAGGTGATGCCGCAGGCCATGCTGTTCGTACGCGGCATCAACTCGGGCATCAGCCACAACCCGCTCGAGTCGAGCACCAACGACGACATCCAACTGGCGGTGCAGGCGTTTCAGCTTTTGCTCGACAACCTCGCCGCCGAACATGCCCACTGAACGATCGACCGACCGAAGAACAACCATGACCGACTACACGAAGCTCGACGCCTGGATCGACGCCCACTTCGACGACGAAGTGCAATTTCTGCAGCAGCTGGTGCGCGTGCCCACCGACACGCCGCCCGGCAACAACGCGCCGCACGCCGAGCGCACCGCAGAGTTGCTGAAGGACTTCGGTCTCGACGCAGAGAAGCACGCCGTGCCCGCGCAAGATGTGCGGGACTACGGCCTCGAATCGATCACCAACCTGATCGTGCGTCGCAAATACGGCAACGGTGGCCTGACGGTCGCGCTCAACGCCCACGGCGACGTGGTGCCCCCGGGCGAAGGCTGGACGCACGACCCCTACGGCGGCGAGATTGCCGACGGCAGCCTGTACGGGCGCGCCGCCGCGGTCAGCAAGAGCGACTTCGCGAGCTTCACCTTCGCGCTGCGCGCGCTCGAAGCCGTGGCCAGGCCGACCAAGGGCAGCGTCGAGCTGCACTTCACATACGACGAAGAGTTCGGCGGCATCCTCGGCCCGGGCTGGCTGCTGAAGAACGGCCTGACCAAGCCCGACCTGATGATCGCGGCCGGCTTCAGCTACGAAGTGGTCACAGCCCACAACGGCTGCCTGCAGATGGAGGTGACGGTGCACGGCAAGATGGCCCACGCCGCCATTCCGACCTCCGGCATCGATGCGCTTCAGGGCGCAGTCAAGATCCTCAATGCGCTCTATGCGCAGAACACGCTCTACCAGCAGGTGACGTCGAAGGTCGAGGGCATCACGCACCCCTACCTGAACGTGGGCCGCATCGAAGGCGGCACCAACACCAACGTGGTTCCGGGCAAGGTGGTGTTCAAGCTGGACCGCCGCATGATCCCGGAAGAAAACCCGGTCGAGGTCGAAGCGAACATCCGCCAAGTGATTGCCGACGCCGCCTCCGAAAGCGCGGGCATCACGGTGGACATCAAGCGCCTGCTGCTGGCCAACTCGATGAAGCCGCTCGCCGGCAACAAGCCGCTGGTCGATGCCATCCAGAAGCATGGCGGCGAGCTGTTCGGCGAGCCGATCAAGGCCATGGGCACGCCGCTGTACACCGACGTGCGCCTGTATGGCGAAGCCGGCGTTCCAGGCGTGATCTACGGTGCCGGCCCGCGCACCGTGCTCGAGTCGCACGCCAAGCGCAGCGACGAACGCGTGGTGCTCGAAGACCTGCGCCGCGCCACCAAGGTGATTGCGCGCACGCTCAGCGACCTGCTGGCCTGATCGCTCGCCTGGCCTGGCTGCGGGTCAGCGGGTCAGCGGGTCAGCGGGTCAGGCTCAGGCCGCGCTTGCGGGTGCCAGCGGCTCTCGCGCCGCGTCCCACGCCGTCACGTCGACCAGCGGGGCCGGGCGCGCCAGGTGGTAGCCCTGCACCAGCTTGCAGCCCAGCGCGCGCAGCGCGTCGAGCTCGTCCTGCGTTTCCACGCCCTCGGCCACGACCTGGATGTTCAATGACCGGCCGAGCTGCACGATGGCATCGACCAGCACCACGTTGCCCGGCGAGGACGACAGCCCCAGGATGAAGCTGCGGTCGATCTTGACCTGCCGCACGTACTCACTGCGCAGCGACGCCAGCGACGAATAGCCCACGCCGAAGTCGTCCACCACGATGGCCACGCCCGCGGCCGACAGCGCGCTGAGGCGGCTGCGCGTGGCGTGCGTGTCGAGCGCCACCTCCTCGGTGATCTCGATCTGCAGCCGACGCGGCGCGATGCCGCGCGACTTCAGCAGGCCGAGCACGATGTCGTCGACCGCCAGCTGCGCCATTTCGCGCGGCGACACGTTGATGGCAATCGGCACGCCGGCCAGGCCCGAACCCGCCGCTTCCAGCTGGCGCATGCCTCGGCAGACCTCGTCCACCAGGTGGCGAAGCAGCGGTTCGGCCAGGCCGGTGTTGGCGGCCGCGAAGATGACTTCCTCGGGCGCGATCTGGCCGTGGCGCGGGTGGTGCCAGCGCATCAGCGCTTCCAGGCTGTGCACCTCGCGGGCGTCGCAGCTCATGATCGGCTGGTACCACACGCCGATGGCGCGCGCCTCGATGGCGTGCAGCAGGTCGCGCTCGACGTCCCGCCGCGTGGCCAGCCGCTGGTTGAGGGCCGTGTCGAACACCTGGAAGCGGTTGCGCCCGGTGCGCTTGGCTTCGTACAGCGCTTCGTCGGCGAAGCTGATCATGTCGGCGATGTCGGCGTCGTCCGTCACCGCGATGCCGATGCTCACGCCCAGGTGGCCGCCGTAGTGCGCCGTGGCGAATGAAATCGAACGGATGAGCGCCTGGGCGATGGCGGTGGGCGCTTCGCGTTCGCCCTTCAGGGTGTAGAGCACGGCGAACTCGTCGCCGCCCCAGCGCCCGAGGATGGCCTGCATGTCGGCGGTCTCGCGCCGCAGCCAGCCGGCCACGTCCTGCAGCACGCGGTCGCCCACCTTGTGCCCGAAGGCATCGTTCACCGCCTTGAAGCCGTCGAGGTCGAGCAGCAGCAGGCCGTGCTGGCGGCCGTCCGGCGCGGCGATGTGCAGCGTGGCGGCCTCGGTGAAACCTTCGCGGTTGAGCAGGCCGGTGAGCGAGTCGTGCGAGGCGCGGAAGGCCAGTTGCTGCGTGGCGTCGAGCGACAGCGCATGCACCTGGCGCAATTGCGCGGCCAGGACGGTCGCTTCGTTCCTCAGGCGGCTGCCTTCGCGAAACGCCTTCTCGCTCTGCAGCGCCCCGCGCGCCAGCGCACCGAGGTACAGCAACACCATGGCGGCCAGGGCCAGGTTGTCGAATCCGCCCGCATAAACCAGGCAACCCACCACCGACAACAGTGCAGGCGTGATGAAGCTGATGGGCACGAGCGCGTAGGCACTGCCGTAGGTGACCGCCCCCGCGCTGATGCCGCACACCACTGTCAGATAGAACACGGCCTGCGGCGACGAGTAGCCGTTGCACAGCAGCGGAATGAGCGCCCAGACGCCGCCGGACACCGCGGCCATGACCGCCGCCAGCCGCAGGTGCCACGCGACCGGGCGGCCGGTGGCCGAGACCGCCACGCCGTTTTCGGGCACCACGCCAGGGGAAGGCGCGAACGCCCAGCGGCAGATGTAGCTGCGCACGCCGTTTGCCACGAGCGCCAGCAGCAGCCAGATCAACCCTTCGAACGCGCGGTTCGAATTGAGGGCCACCAGCGCCGCGGTGAAGCTCAGCACCACGTTGATCGGAATGGCCGAGAGCACGCTGCGGCGCACCGCCACGAGTTGATCGGTGCGCACCATGCGGGACAGCACACCGCCGTCGACGGAAGCAGGGAGCGAAGGGGTGGGCGCGCTGGAATTCATGGAAGGGCCACAGTTTATAGAGCGCGCATCGGCACACGGCTCGTTTCGGGGCTTTGGCGACCAAATATAGAAGGCACCGACAGGGGACTTTCGTTTCGCTTTCATCTGCACGTCACGAATGCCTTGCCTTGTCTCTCAAGCGCCCGTTTTCCAGGGACACCCACCCCCGCGGCACCCGCCACGCCGGCACTGCCGCTCGACCCCACCCTTGCAACCCACCCCATTGCCGGCACTCGAATCCCGACGCACGCGCTCATTCGCCGATTGGCGGTGCCTTCGCCGGTGAAGCAACGGCCGGCGCGAGCATCCCGTGCTTCAGTTTCCAGATGCATGCGGCCAGGCGCAGCAACTTCTCGACCTCGGCGTCGTGCATGGCGCTCTGCGGGTCCGCCTCGCCGATCATGGCCGCGATGCAGTCGAGCGCGTCGGCCGGCGTGAAGCCCAGGCCCGCGCGCGCCATGTCGATCGTTGTCGCCAGTATTTCTGTCCGGTTCATCTTGCTTGTTGGGTTGAAAACAAAGGCCCTGCACGCTGGGCAACCCTTGCACTAGACCATGGCTCGCCCCGCGTCGGCAAGTCTGAACAGGCTCACCGACTGCACCAGGCTGGCGGCCTGCTCCTGCATCGACTGGGCGGCACTGGCCGCTTCTTCCACCAGCGCCGCGTTCTGCTGCGTCACCTGGTCCATCTGGCCGATGGCGTGGCTGATCTGCTCGATGCCCGTGGTCTGCTCGTGGCTGGCGGCCGATATCTCGCCCATGATGTCCGTCACGCGCCGCACGCTGCCCACGATCTCCTGCATCGTCCGGCCGGCTTCGCCGACCAGCTCGCTGCCTTCGCCCACCTTTTGCACGGACTCGTCGATCAGGCCCTTGATCTCCTTGGCCGCCGCCGCCGAGCGCTGCGCCAGGTTGCGCACCTCGGCCGCCACCACTGCGAAGCCCCGGCCCTGGTCGCCCGCCCGCGCCGCCTCGACCGCCGCGTTCAGCGCCAGGATGTTCGTCTGGAACGCAATGCCGTCGATCACGCCGATGATGTTGGCCACCTTGCGCGACGACGAGTGGATCGAGTCCATGGTCTGCACCACCTGGCCGACCACCGCGCCGCCCCTGACGGCCACCTCGGACGCCAGCACCGCCAACTGATTGGCCTGGCGCGCGTTGTCGGCATTCTGTTTGACCGTGCCGGTGAGCTCCTCCATCGCCGCCGCCGTCTGCTCCAGCGAACTGGCCTGCTCTTCCGTGCGCGACGACAGGTCCTGGTTGCCCGCCGCGATCTGGCTGGACGCCATGGCGATGGTGTCCGTGCTGCTTCGCACACCGCCCACCACCTGGGACAAGCTCTCGTTCATGGTCTTGAGCGCGCGCATCAGCTGGCCGGTCTGGTCGTCGCTGCGCACGTCGATGCGCGAAGTCAGGTCGCCCGCGGCCACCGTCTGGGCGACCCGCACGGCCTCGCCGACCGGGCGCGTGATCGAGCGGGTCAACAGCACCGCGATCGCGCCCGCCAACACCGTGGCCAGGGCGCCGATGCCCAGCATCAGCACCGTCGCGCCGCGGGCGATATCGGCCGCCTCGGCGGTGAACTGTTCCATGCCTTGCACCTGGGTCCGGGAGAACGCCTCGATGGCCGACAGGTAGGCTGTTTGCGGCGCGAGCATCTCCTTGACCAGGTAGTCGCGTCCCTCGTCGATACGGCCCGCCTGGATGTGCGCGACCAGGCGCGCTTCATGCACGCCAAAATTGCTGCGCGCCTCCAGCAGCACACGCAGCGCTTCCTTGCCGGCTTCGGTGTGAATCACGAGCTTCAGGCGATCGGTGGCCGCCGCGATCCGGGGCGCGGATTCCTCGATCTTTGCGAGTTCCCCTTTCACCGCCGCCGGATCCCGCGCAATCAGCGCCGTGCGCAAGGCCCGGGCCTGCCTGTTCACCTCGTTCTCGATGGTCTGGGCCAGCGCCACCTTGGCATAGCGGTCGTGCGCGATCACCTCGGTGTTGTGGTCGACCGCACGAATGCGGCTGATGCCGACCGCGACCATGGCCATCAGCAGCACGATGACGACTGCGAACCCTGCCCCCATGCGGGTGCCGATCCTGAAATCCTTGAACTGTTTCATTGCGTTCTCCATGAGAAAGGAAGGCGGACTGAAAAGCGGGGGGGGTTCGAAAGGGGTGGGTCTTCAAGGCTTTCTGAGATATCGACAGGGGGAAGCGAATGTTTAGTACGAAAGAATGAAATTTTTCAAACTGTCCGGTCGGATAGAGTCCGGGGTTCATTTGCCCGGCAAGGCGCAGCGCGAGCCAGACGCTGCCCGCCACGGGCGCGGCAGGAAGTCATGAGAACAAGTTCGTCCGAGGGGTTGCGCCAATGAAGCGCGATGTTCGCCTTGCCAGGTTTCTGCTGCTGGCTGTCCTGATTTCGGTGTTGTCGGCCACCCTGTGGCAGGTATGGGAAACGCGCAAGCGCACGCTGAGCGAGATCGACACCAACAACCTCAACCTGGCAAAAGCCTTGAATACCTACGCCGAGGGCATCTTTGCCCAGAGCGCCCTGCTGCTGCTGGGGGTGGTCGAGCGGCTGGAGAACGATGGCCGAGGGCCGGAGAACCTGCGGCGCATGCAACTGCTGGTAGGCCGCCAGGAGCAGCTGCTCGACCAGCTGAACGGCCTGTCCATCCTCGACGCCCACGGCGACTGGGTGATGCAGTCCACGGTGGGCCTGCTGACGGGCACCGACAGCGTGGAACGTGCCTACTTCGCCCATCACCGCGGCAACCCGTCGCGCGAAATCTTCATCGGCTCGCCGATCCGCAGCCGCGCCACCGGCGAATGGGTGATCACGGTGAGCCGGCGCCTGGAGGACGGCGACGCCAAGTTCGCAGGGGTGGTGGTCGTGACGCTGGGCATCGAGAACTTCCTGCGCCCGTTCGGCACCATCGACATCGGAAACAGCGGCGCCATCAGCCTGAGCACCACCGCCGGGCAGTTGCTGGTGCGCTATCCCTACCGAGAACAGGATGTGGGTCGCGACTTCTCCAGGTCGCCCAACTTCCTGCGCCACTTCATGGACGCTTCCACATCGGGCACGGCGAGCTTTCGCTCCGAGCTGGACGGAACGCCGCGGCTGTACGCCTTTCGCAAAAGCGACCGCTACCCGGTGGTGACCACGGTGGCGCTCGGCAGGGACGAGGCGCTGCTGGCCTGGCGGCACCAGGCCCTGCTGACGCTGGTCGTCGTGGGCGTCTTGCTGGTAGCGGTGGCGGCGGTGGGCCGGCGGCTGATCATCAACATCCAGCGGCGCGTCAGTGCGGAGTCGACGTTGATGGCCACCCGAGAGGCACTTCTGAAGGCCAACCGCCGGCTGGAGGTGCTCGCAACCCAGGACCAGCTCACCGGACTGGCCAATCGGCGCAGCTTCGACGAGGCGCTGACGCTCGAATCCCGACGGGCGGCGCGGGAAGGCAGCGCCCTTTCGCTGCTGTTCTTCGACCTGGACTACTTCAAGCGATTCAACGATACATACGGCCATGTGGCCGGCGACCGCTGCCTGAAGGCTGTCTGCGAGGCGTTGAGGCATCGCGCCATGCGCCCGGGCGACCTGGTGGCGCGGTATGGCGGCGAGGAACTGGCGGTCATCCTGCCCAACACCGACCTGCAGGGTGCGCGCAACGTCGCCGACCTGCTGCTCGAGCGCATCCATGCGCTGAACATTCCGCACCGCGCCAGCCCCCACGGACGCGTCACCTGCAGCGTCGGTGCGGCAACGCTGCAGGGCGCGCAGGCACTCGGGGCCGAACTGAAGCTCATCGAAGCCGCCGATCGCGCGCTCTACAAGGCCAAGAAGAGCGGACGAAATCGCTCGATGGTCTGAGCCATCTCGGCGGGCCGGAACCCGCTGCAACCGCATGCACTCTTGTCGTCAGAGGGCGTGGCGTTGCAAGCGAATGGTGAAAACACAGCCCGTGCCCGGCACATCCCGAACCGTCAGCGTGCCAAGGTCGGCCTCGATGCTTTGGCGCGCGATGGAGAGCCCCAGGCCCAGACCGGATTTGTCATGGCTGTGCTGATTGAAAGGGGCGAACATCTTGGCGGCGCTTCCCGCTGGCAGCCCTCCACAGTGATCTTCGACTTCGATCAGCACGTGCTCGTCGAGCACGTAAGCCTTCAACGCGACCGCCGTGCGAGGGTGGGTGAACTTGAACGCGTTCTGCAAGAGATTCGCCAAAGCGGCAAGCAGCAGTTCGCGATTTCCACGGACGCCCAACAAAGCATCGACCGGGGACACCTCGAAGGCACAGCCAGCGGCGCTCGCAACGAGCTGGGCCGTGGTTTCAGCGTCCTTGATGAATGAGGCGACGGAAAATGTCTGCCGCTGTTCCGCCGTGCCGCTGCGCACCTCGGCGAGCGCTCGGCTGATCAGGGTGCCCATGGCCGACAGGCTGCGTTTCAGTACGGCCCCGGTGGCGCCGCCCACTGTCATGTTGCCGAGCTCGAGGGCGTGAATGGCAAGGGTTGCCGTCCCCAGGGAATTGCGCAACTCGTGAACGAGGAAGCCGAGGCGCTCGTTTGCGTCGAAGTCCTGCTGCCGAGCAATTTTTGCGTCGCGCTGGTAGCTGAACTCGGTGACAGCATCGGCAATGGCGTTGTCCAGACATCGATTCAGCGTGCGGAACTCGCCGACGGCGAAGGCGGCGTCGCGCTCGAAAGCCATGTCCGTGATCGCCTGACAAAGGTCGCCGTAGTCGTGCACGACCTGGTCGACGGTGTATTCCAGCTTGAGCAGTTCCTTGCCATGGGCGGTGGCCGTCACCCCCATCTCCGACAAGGCCTGCGAATCTCCACCTGCGGGCCCCGAGATCCTGATGCTGTCCGCCGGCTTGTCGTTTTCTTCCGCGGCAAATGTCCTGATCAGCTGGTCGAGAAACAACGGGATGCCGTTGGCCAGTTGTTGCTCCGTCGCGGCGCGCCGCGGCCTGCGCGCAACCTTTGACTTGCACCGTGAAATCAGCTCGTCCCGGTTGTTGGTCAAAAAGTTGCGCATGCTCGAACCTCGATGGCTTTCGCCGTTTCATCAAATGGACACCGCCGCCTGTACGCCGGCAGTGCATCGCTCCATCGTTACCCGTGCAAGCAGGCACCGTCTGTGCGGCAACGGACAGACGGTGTACCGATTTACCCGCGAACCGCGCACGAAGGAGTCGTCATGCCGGATGCCGACAGCCAGCGAAAATGGCATGCGCGTTACAATGCAAGGCGTCTCCGAATCCTTGCGCTTTTCGGCTCGATGACCAGGCTGGTGAAGCTCCTCTTGCTTTGCCTCCATGCCTCTCCCCCCTATTCGCTTCAATCACCCATTGCGGGTCATTTCATGCACCTGAACGAACTCAAAGCCCTGCACGTCTCGGACCTGCTCGGGCAAGCTGACACCCTTGAAATCGAGAACGCCGCGCGCCTGCGCAAGCAGGAGCTGATGTTCGCGATCATCAAGAAACGCGCAAGGGCCGGCGAACAGATCTTTGCCGACGGTGTGCTCGAAATCCTGCCCGACGGCTTCGGCTTCCTGCGCAGCCCGGACACCAGCTTCACGGCCAGCACGGACGACATCTACATTTCGCCAGCGCAGGTACGAAAGTACAACCTGCACACCGGCGACATGATCGAAGGGGAGGTGAAGACGCCGAAGGATGGCGAACGCTACTTCGCTTTGCATCGGCTCGACAAGATCAACGACGGTCCGCCCGAGCAGAACCAGCACAAGAACATGTTCGAGAACCTGACGCCGCTGTTCCCCAGGGAACAGATGAAGCTGGAACGCGACGGTGTCAAGAGCGAAGAGAACATCACCGGCCGCATCATCGACATCATCGCCCCCATCGGCAAAGGCCAGCGCGCCCTGCTCGTGGCGCCGCCCAAGAGCGGCAAGACGGTGATGATGCAGCACATCGCCCACGCGATCAGCGCCAACTACCCCGACGTGCACATGATGGTGCTGCTCGTGGACGAGCGCCCTGAAGAAGTGACCGAAATGCAGCGCACCGTGAAGGGCGAAGTCATTGCTTCGACCTTCGACGAGCCCGCAGCGCGCCACGTGCACGTGGCCGAAATGGTGATCGAGCGCGCCAAGCGCCTGGTCGAACTCAAGAAGGACGTGGTGATCCTGCTGGACTCGATCACGCGTCTGGCGCGCGCCTACAACAACGTTGTGCCCTCTTCGGGCAAGGTGCTTACCGGCGGTGTCGATTCGAACGCACTGCAGCGCCCCAAGCGCTTCCTGGGCGCCGCGCGCAACGTGGAAGAAGGCGGCTCGCTGACCATCATCGGCACCGCGCTGATCGACACGGGCAGCCGCATGGACGAAGTGATCTTCGAAGAGTTCAAGGGCACCGGCAACTCCGAAATCCACCTGGACCGCCGCCTGTACGAAAAGCGCGTGTTCCCCTCGATCCAGCTCAACCGCAGCGGCACGCGCCGCGAAGAGCTGCTGCTGGCGCCCGAGATCCTGCAAAAGACCCGCATCCTTCGCCAGCTCATGTACAACATGGACGAGATCGAGTCGATGGAGCTGATGCTCAAGAACATGAAGGCGACCAAGACCAATGTCGAGTTCTTCGACATGATGCGTCGCGGCGGCTGAGCCCCGCCGGGGCCGTGCATGGCCAGCGATGTTTGGGTCGAGGCACTCATCCATCGGCCTGCAACAGTCGCCTGCACGCCATTCGCAGGTTCGACAGCGCAAGCAGCGTGACGATCTGTGCCGTGTTCCTGGCCGAGCCTCGATAGCGAAGCTTCGCGAACCCGAACGCCTCGATGGCAAAAGGCGGGTGACCCGTCTTGGCCCCAGCGCGCTCCTCGGAACCACCTTGTCCATCTTTGCGGATCGGACTTTTCGATTCCCGCGCACTTCCGTTCAGAGTCAATCGAGCACCGACTTCCAAGGTGAGGCGGGAGCAGTTGCATTCGTGCATCAGGGAATCTACGGATATATGATTCCCCGAATGGTCTTGATTGCGTGCAGTTTTTGTATACAAATATCGCATCCGACAATCCGGCGCGAAATTTGCGTCAAACGGGCTCTCAAAACCCACTCACTCGCACGAGGAAAGACCATGAGCACAGTCGTCAGCCAGGCCCCCGCCGGGGCAAGCGAAGCCGGCATTGCGCCGCACGCGGACTCGAACGCCCTCATCAAGCCGGGGTACCACCCGCGCCTGACCAACGAGGATCTCGCGCCGCTGAAAAAGCAGACCTGGGGCCAATACAACATCTTCGCGTTCTGGATGTCAGACGTGCACAGCGTGGGCGGCTACATCACGGCCGGCAGCCTGTTCGCGCTGGGCCTGTCGAGCTGGCAGGTGCTGGTGTCGCTGCTGGTGGGCATCGTGATCGTGCAGTTCTTCTGCAACCTGGTGGCCAAGCCCAGCCAGATGACGGGCGTGCCCTACCCCGTGGTGTGCCGCGCGCCCTTCGGCGTGCTGGGCGCCAACATCCCGGCCATCATCCGCGGGCTGATCGCGGTGGCCTGGTACGGCGTGCAGACCTACCTGGCGTCGGCCGCCTTCATGGTGCTGGCGCTGCACATGTTCCCCGGCCTGGCGCCGTATGCCGACGTGGCGTTGCACGGCTTCGTGGGCCTGTCGACGCTGGGCTGGGTCGCCTTCATGGTCATGTGGGTGCTGCAGGCCTTCGTGTTCTGGCACGGCATGGAAGCCATCCGCAAGTTCATCGACTGGGCCGGGCCGGCCGTGTACATCGTCATGGCCGTGCTGTGCGGCTGGCTGGTGTGGAAGGCGGGCTGGAGCAAGATCGACCTGAACCTGGGCGGCATCAAGTTCCAGGGCTGGGACGCGCTGCCGGTGATGCTCTCGGCCATTGCGCTGGTGGTGAGCTACTTCAGCGGCCCGATGCTCAACTTCGGCGACTTCTCGCGCTACGGCAAGAGCTTCGACGCGGTGAAGAAGGGCAACTTCTGGGGCCTGCCGGT
The DNA here is from genome assembly GCF_051216855.1 of Variovorax monticola. Lineage (NCBI taxonomy): Bacteria > Pseudomonadati > Pseudomonadota > Betaproteobacteria > Burkholderiales > Comamonadaceae > Variovorax > Variovorax monticola. Next base: position 36,533 of record NZ_JBPJZP010000001.1, on the reverse strand, counting down.
GAACTTCGTGTTCTTCTCGCTGCTGACCGTGATCACCACGGCGGCCACGTTGCCCGTGTTCGGTGAACTCATCACCGACCCGGTGCACACGGTGGGGAAGATCGACAGCACCACCGCCGTGGTGCTGGGCGCGCTGACCTTCATGATCGCCACCATCGGCATCAACATCGTGGCCAACTTCGTCTCGCCGGCCTTCGACTTCTCGAACGTGGCGCCGCAGCACATCAGCTGGCGCACCGGCGGCATGATCGCCGCGGTGGGCTCGATCTTTCTGACGCCCTGGAACCTGTACAACAGCCCCGAGGTCATTCACTACACGCTCGACGTGCTGGGCTCGTTCATCGGCCCGCTGTTCGGCATTCTGATTGCCGACTACTACATCGTGCGCAAGCAGCGCATCGACGTGGACGCGCTGTACTCCATGAGCCCGAAGGGCGAGTACTGGTACAGCGGCGGCTACAACCCGAGGGCGATCATGGCGCTGGTGCCCTCGGCCCTGATGCCGATCCTGTGCGTGATGGTGCCGACGCTGCGCGGCGCCGCCAACTATGCGTGGTTCATCGGCATGGGCCTGGGCTTCGTGCTCTACGTGCTGGCGAACCGCAACAACAAGCTTTGACACACTGAAAGAGAAAGGGCCGCCCCGTGCGCATCAAGCTCATCAACCCCAACACCACCTGGAGCATGACCGAGAAGATCGGTGCCTGCGCCCGCGCGGTGGCGAGTGCCGGCACCGAGATCGTGGCCGTGAGCCCAGCCATGGGACCGGTCTCCATCGAGAGCCACTACGACGAAGCGCTGGCCGTGCCGGGGCTGCTGCAGGAAATCGCGGCGGGCGAGCGTGACGGCATCGACGGCTACGTGATCGCCTGCTTCGGCGACCCGGGCCTGAAGGCGGCGCGCGAACTGGCACGCGGCCCCGTGGTGGGCATCGCCGAAGCAGCCATGCACCTGGCCAGCATGATCGGCAGCCGCTTCAGCGTGGTGACCACGCTGGGCCGCACCATGGGGCAGGCCTGGCACCTGGCAGAGATCTACGGCATGGAGCGCTTCTGCGCCAACGTGCGCGCCTGCGAACTGCCGGTGCTCGAACTGGAAGAGCCGGGCTCCAACGCGCGCGAGCGCATCGTCGAGGAATGTCGGCGCGCGCTCGAAGAAGACGGCTCCGACTGCATCGTGCTGGGCTGCGCCGGCATGACCGACCTGTGCGAACACATCGAGCGCGTGCTGGGCGTGCCGGTGATCGACGGCGTGGCCGCGGGCACCAAGCTCATCGAATCGCTGGTCACGCTGAAGCTGCGCACCAGCAAGCGCGGCGAGCTCGCAACACCCCTGCCCAAGCGAATGATCGGCGCGCTCGAGGGCTTTACCCTGCCGCGCTAGGCCACAATCCGCGCATGCCCCGCGCCAGTTCCAAATCTTCCGCTTCTCCTGCCGAGCCCGCCGCCCCCGTTCCGGCCGACACCGGGGCGGTCGTTGCCGACAAGACCAGCTCCATCGAAAGCATCGCCAACGACATCGCCACCGCGATCGTCGAAAAGCGCCTGCCGCCCGGCACCTGGCTGCGCGAAGAGGCGCTGGGCCGGGTGTATTCGGTGAGCCGCACCAAGGTGCGCGCCGCGCTGCTGATGCTGTCGAAGGACAAGCTCATCGAGATGATTCCCGACAAGGGCGCCTTCGTCTGCCAGCCCTCCGTCGAAGAGGCGCGCGAGGTGTTCGCGGTGCGCCGCATCCTCGAGAGCGAAGTGGTGCGCCTGTTCATCGCCGCGGCGCGGCCGCGTGACTACCAGGTGCTGGAGCAGCACATCAAGTTCGAGCGCACCGCGCTGCGCCAGACCACCACCACGGGCACCGTGCGCGAAAAACTGCTCGGCGACTTTCATGTGGCGCTGGCCGAAGCCACCGGCAACCACACGTTGGCCGAACTGGTGCGCGAACTGGTGGCGCGCAGCTCGCTGATCGCCATGCTGTATCACTCGTCGAACGACCCGCACTGCTCGTCGGACGAACACGCCGAGTTCCTGCGCCTGTGCCGCAAGGGCGAGGTGGAAGGCGCGGTGACCCACATGAACGGGCATCTGCTGCGCATCGAGGCCAGCCTGGAGCTCGGCACCGGCAAGCCGGACCGCCAGCTCGACCTGGTCAAGGCGCTGCTGGCCTGATCGGCCACTGGCAGGCCGCCCCCGACCGTCACACAACGCCGCATGCTGCACCCCGCGATCCTGCCCTTCTTCCAGCCCATCGTGGACCTGCGGCAGGGCACGATCTTCGGCCACGAAGCCCTGGTGCGCGGCCCCGCCGACACCGCGCTGCACAGCCCCGAGGCGCTCCTTGCGCTGGCCGCCAGCGAGTCGCGGCTGACCGAATTCGAGCTGCATTGCGTGGAGATCGTCCTCACCGCGTGGGGCCGCCTGGACAACCCCGGCCGGCTCTTCGTGAACCTGAGCCCCGATGCGCTGACCGCGGCGATGGGCGGCGTGGGCTCGGCATGCTGGCTCGAACGCATGCTCGCGCGCTGCGACATCTCCGCGCGCGACGTCACGGTCGAGCTCACCGAGCAGCACGCCACCGTCAGCGCCGAGACGCTGCAGCGCGCCGTGCAGGCGCTGCACGCGATGGGTGCGCGCATCGCGCTCGACGACTTCGGCGAAGGCCACTCCAACCTTCGGCGCTGGAAAGACCTGCACCCCGATCTCGTGAAGCTCGACAAGCAGCTCACGCGCGGCATCGCGAGCTCCCCGCAGAGCGTGGAGCTGGTGCGCGCCATCGTCGCCTTCGGCAACGCCATGGGCTCCGAGCTCATCGCCGAGGGCGTGGAAGACGCCAAGGACCTGCGCGTGCTGCGCGACCTGGGCATTGCCTACGGCCAGGGCTTCCTGCTGGGCCAGCCGGCGCCGGCCCTGCAACCGGTGCTGCCCGCGGCCGTGGCGCAGATCGTGCGCGACACCCGCATCGCGGTGATGCCGCACGCCGCCCAGCCCTCGCAGCCCCACGTGCTGCGAAGCCTGTCGGTCATCCAGGCACCGGCACTCAGCCCGCAGACGCCCATCGACGAAGTCTCGGCCCTCTTCCAGAAGCACCCCGAGCTGCATGCCCTCGCGGTGGTCGACAGGGGCCGCCCCGTGGCGCTGATCAACCGCCAGTCGTTCATGAACGACTATGCGCGCATGTACTTCCGCGAGGTGCACGGGCGCCGGCCTTGCCTGTCCTACGGCAGCCAGTCGCCGCGCATCGTGGAGCGGGAGGACAACGTCGAGAGCCTGCTGGGCATCCTGATGTCGGAAGACCAGCGCTACCTGAGCGAGGGCTTCATCGTCACGCAGAAGAAGCGCTACATCGGCCTGGGCAGGGGCGACCAGCTCGTGCGCGCGGTGACCGAGGCGCGAATCGAGGCCGCGCGGCATGCCAACCCACTGACCTTCCTGCCGGGCAACATCCCCCTCAACATCCATATCGCCCGCCTGCTGGACAGCGGCGCCGACTTCACCGCCTGCTATGCCGACCTGAACAACTTCAAGGTGTTCAACGACCACTACGGCTACTGGCGCGGCGACGAAATGATCCTGCTGCTTGCGCGCGTGGCAACGCAACACGCCGACCCGCACCGCGACTTCGTCGGACACATCGGCGGCGACGACTTCCTGGTGCTGTTCCAGAGCCCCGACTGGCTGCGGCGCTGCACCGCCGTGATCGAAGACTTCAACCGCCAGGCGCGCGACCTCTATGACGAGGCGGCTCGCCAGGCCGGCGGTATCGAGGGCGAGGACCGCCAGGGCGTGGTCCGCTTCACGCCATTCGCCACGCTGGCCATCGGCGCGGTGCGCATACCGCCGGGCATGTTCCGGCACGCCGAAGACGTGGCCGGCGAGGCGGCCATCGCGAAGCACGAGGCCAAGCAGGCACCGTCGGGCCTCACGGTGAGAGAGGCGCGACAGGCGAAAGAGGTGCAAGAGGCGCAAGCGCGGCCGGCCTGATCCTTGCATCGGTGCGGCATGCACCGGCCACGGCGCTCGTCGGAACCCCGTCCCCTCGGGTTTTCCTGAAGCGGTTGTGACCATAAACTGTATACAGTTTCGCGTACACGATGTGTGGACGCCGCCGCTGAACGCGCCGTCCATGTCTTCTCTCTCACTGGAGATACACGATGACGGCCGACACTTCTTCCCCCCTCCACACGGTGCATCCGGTGGACCAGCGGCTCCCGGCGGGCAAGCTCGCGGCGCTGGGCCTGCAGCACGTGCTGGTGATGTATGCGGGGGCCGTCGCGGTGCCGCTCATCGTCGGGCGCGCGCTCAAGCTCTCGCCCGACGAGGTCGCGCTGCTGATCTCGGCCGACCTGTTCTGCTGCGGCATCGCCACGCTCATCCAGGCGCTGGGCGCCACGCAGTTCTTCGGCATCAAGCTGCCGGTGATGATGGGCGTGACCTTCGCGTCGGTCGCGCCCATGGTGGCCATCGCCAATGCCAACCCCGGGCAGAACGGGGCGCAGTTGCTGTTCGGCGCCATCATCGGCGCGGGGGTGGTGTCCATCCTCATCGCGCCGCTGGTGAGCCGCATGCTGCGCTTCTTTCCGCCGGTGGTGACCGGCACCATCATCGCGGTCATCGGCATCAGCCTGATGCGCGTGGGCATCAACTGGATCTTCGGCAACCCGGTGGGCCCCACGGCGCCGGCGCTGGTCGACCCGGTGTATGCGAAGTGGCTGGCCGAGGTCACCTCGCCCGGCAGCTCCATTCCCGCGGTGCCCAAGGGCTTCGCCATCATGCCCACCGTGCCCAACCCCAAGTACGCGGACCTCTCGGGCTTCGGCGTGGCCGCGCTGGTGCTGGTGTCGATCCTGTTGATCGTCAAGTACGCGAAGGGCTTCATCGCCAACATCTCGGTGCTGCTGGGCATCGTGATCGGCGCGGTGGTGGCCTCGGTGACCGGCCTCATGACCTACGAGAAAGTAGGCAAGGCCGCGTGGGTCGACATCGTGCTGCCCTTTCACTTCGGCATGCCGCAGTTCGACCCGATCCTGATCCTCACCATGACGCTGATCATGATCGTGGTGATGATCGAATCGACCGGCATGTTCCTCGCGCTCGGCGACATGACCGATCGCAAGATCACGCAAAAAGACCTGGCCCGCGGCCTGCGCACCGACGGCCTGGGCACGCTCATCGGCGGCATCTTCAACACCTTTCCGTACACCAGCTTCTCGCAGAACGTGGGCTTGGTGGCCGTCACCGGCATCAAGAGCCGCTATGTGTGCGTGGCCGGCGGCGCAATTCTCATCGTGCTGGGTCTGCTGCCGAAGATGGCTGCGCTCATCGAGTCGCTGCCCACCGTGGTGCTGGGCGGCGCGGGCCTCGTGATGTTCGGCATGGTGGCCGCCACCGGCATCCGCATCTTGTCGGGCGTGGACTTCAAGACCAACCGCCACAACGCGATGATCGTGGCCGTGTCCATCGGCGTGGGCATGATTCCGCTGATTGCACCCAACTTCAAGCAGTGGATGCCGCACGCAATCCATTCGCTGATCGAGTCGGGCATCTTGCTGGCGTCGATTGCGGCGGTGCTGCTGAACCTTTTCTTGAACGGTGCTAAGCACGACGAGCAGGCGGTCATTGCGGCGGCCAGGCAGGCCGAGGCGCACTGATTTTTTGCTAGATCATCGCCAGGGGCGTCTTGCGCCGCGGCGGTGGGTGCAGGCGGTCCAGTTCAGCCAGGGTCGCCGCATCGAGCTGCAGTTCGGCGGCGGCCAGGTTCTCCTTCAAGTGCGCACTGCGCACCGCCTTTGGAATCGCGGCGACACCGGGCCGCGCCATCACCGCGGCCAGCGCCAGTTGTGCCGCCGTCACGCCCAGCCGCTCGGCCAGTTCGCCCAGCCCGTCGTCTTCGGCCAGCGCGCCCTGGTCGATCGGGCTGTAGGCCATCAGCGGCATGCCGCGCTCGCGCTGCCATGGCAGCAGGCTGAACTCCGGCCCGCGCTCGCCCAGCGACAGGTACACCTGGTTGGCCGCGCAGGCCGGCCCGTCGCCGGCCAGCTGTGCCAGCTCCTGCATGTCGTCGGTGTCGAAGTTGCTCACGCCCCAATGCGCGACGCGCCCGTCGGCCACCAGCGCGTGCATGGCCGCGACGGTGTCGCGCAGCGGATGGTTGCCGCGCCAGTGCAGCAGGTACAGGTCGATGGCGTCGAGCCCCAGCCGCTTCAGGCTGCGCTCGCAAGCCTCGCGTGTGCCGCGCCGGCTGGCGTTGTGCGGGTAGACCTTGCTCACGACGAAGAGCTCGTCGCGCCGCACGTCGCCCGCGCGCAGCGCCTCGGCGATGGCCTGGCCGACCACGCTTTCGGCGCCGCCTTCGCCGTACATCTCGGCGGTGTCGATCAGGCGGTAGCCCAGCGCGACGGCCTCGCGCACCGCCTTCACCTCGGCCGCGCGCTGGCCCGCGTCTTCGCCCATGCGCCAGGTGCCTAGACCGAGAACCGGCATCTCGCCGCCGGTGGGGAGTGGAAGTGTTCGCATCGGCCCATGGTACGGGCAGCGCAAGACCGTGTCAGCCGGTCGACAACGCCAGCCACACGGTCGCGCGCAGCCCGCGCCCGCCCTCCCCGTGGTTCTCGCCGCCTTCCTCCCCGCCTCCCTCGCCGTCTTCCAGCGCAATCTGTCCGCCGTGCTTCTGCAGCACCGCCCGCACGATGGCCAGACCGAGCCCGCTGCCCGACTGCGTCTGGTCCGGGTTGCGAAAGAAGCGGTCGAACACGCGCTCGCGAAGGGCTGGTGGAATGCCCGGCCCCTGGTCCGTCACGCGCAGCACGGCCTTGTCGGGTTCGCCCGGCTTGCCCTGTTCCCGCGCAACGCGCACCGTCACCGTGCCGCCGTCCGGGCTGTACTTGACGGCGTTCTCCACCACATTGCTCACCATCGAAATCAGGCTCTCGCGCTCGCCCCGCACCGGCACCGCGCCATCGCAGGCGAAAGCTATCGTGATGCCGCGTGCGCGCGCCAGGCTGTCGACCAGCGTGATGCGCCCGCGCACCAGCGCGCCGAATTCCAGTACCACGGGCAACGCGTCCTGCGGCATCTCGTCGCTGCGCATGAGCTGCTGCAATTGCCCCACCAGCCGCATCGCGCGGTGGTTGCTGCGCAGCAGGTTGGCCATGAGCTCGCGCTGGCCTGCGTCGTCGGTCTGCGCCTTCAGTGCCTCCACGTTCGCACGCATCGCGTCGAGCGGTGTGCGCAGTTCGCTCGCCGCATCGGCAATGAGTCCGCGCTCGCGCGCGCTGCGCTCGCGCAGGCTGCGCAGCAGGCCGTTGATGCTGCTCACCAGCGGCTGCAGCTCCTTGTGCCGCGGCGCGAAGGACAGCGGCCTCAGGTCGGCCGGGCCGCGCGTGGCCGTCTCATGCGTCACCTGCCGCCAGGGCCGCAGCGCGAGCAGCACCGACAGCCATGCGGGAAACACCAGGAACGGCAGGCTGATCGCCAGCGGCAGCAAGTAGTAGCTGCGGTTGTCCACGGTGAAGTTCAGCCGCAGGAAGTCGGGCTCGGCCAGCATCACGCGGGTGTCCCGCGTCTGCGACCTCACGGTGCGCGCGCGCCACACGCGTTCGCCGACCCGCACGTTCTCCACCTGGCCAGACGCCGAGGTGTGCAGCGCGGGCACGCCCGGCGTGGAGTTGTAGATGAGCCGGCCCCGCTGCCACACCTGCATGACATGCGCCGTGTCTTCCTTGGCGCGAAAGTCGCTGGCCGACTCGAACAGCGCCATGTCGAAGGCCTTCAGGCTTTCCTGCTGGCGCTGCGGTTCGTCGGCAAGGTTCTGCGTGGCCGACATGACGAGACCGAAGACCTTGTCGAAGCGCACCAGGTCCGGCACGTCGGCCGCGCCTTGCAGCAGCAACCCCACCGTGGCACACCACAGCAGCGCGATCACGGCGATCTGCGCCAGCAGCAGGCGGCGCAGCAGCGAGGGCTGGCGCCAGCGCTTCAGGCGCAGGGCGAACGCCTTCGTGAACTTCGTGAAGGCAGGCAAAAGGGTCATGGGTCTCCTGGCGGGGGACTCTTCGGAGCACGCCGCGAGCGGGTGGAGTATCTGCCGCGGCCGGACGCGAGCTTCAGAAAACCTTCATGAATCGCGCATGCGGCCGGTGTGCTTCATCGCTTCGACCCGTTGTTTGCCTTCTCATTTTGCGAAGTCGAAGTCAGTTTTGTGACAACAGATGGTCGATCGCTAAAGTGAAGATCGCCTTTCAGGCCTTCTGATTTTGTCAATGCGGTTTGGGTGCCAACCCCATCGGTCCGCTCACTGCCCGCTCCTAGAATTTTTCACCAGCCCCGTGCCACGAGCGCGGGCGCCGCTCGCAACGGTCATGCAACGAATTTGGAACAGGTTGAGTCAATGCAGAAAAAGCACAGGATTGCCGTCATTCCCGGAGACGGCATCGGCGTCGAGGTCATGCCCGAAGGTTTGCGCGTGCTCGACGCGGTCGGCCGGCGCTTCGGCATCGACTTTTCGTACGACCATTTCGACTGGGGCTCCGACCACTACCTGCGCACCGGCCTGATGATGCCGGCCGACTGGGCCGAGAAGATTCAGGGCCACGACGCCATCTACTTCGGCGCGGTGGGCGACCCCGACAAGGTGCCCGACCACATTGCGGTGTGGGGCCTGCTGATCAAGATCCGCCGCGACTTCGACCAGTACGTCAACCTGCGCCCCGTGCGCCTGATGCCCGGCGTGCCCGGCCCGCTGGCGCACCGCAAGCCGGGCGACATCGACTTTCTGGTGGTGCGCGAGAACACCGAGGGCGAATACACCTCGGTGGGCGGGCGCCTGTTCGAAGGCACGCCGCGCGAAATGGCGATCCAGGAGTCGGTGTTCACGCGCGTGGGCGTGGACCGCATCATCGAATACGCGTTCGAGCTCGCCAGCCGCCGCCCGCGCAAGAACCTGGTGGCGGCCACCAAGTCGAACGGCATTTCGGTGACCATGCCCTACTGGGACGAGCGCCTGGCCGAAATTGCCAAGCGCCACCCGGACATCAAGACGAGCAAGTACCACATCGACATCTTGTGCGCGCACTTCGTGCAGCACCCGGACTGGTTCGACGTGGTGGTGGCCTCCAACCTGTTCGGCGACATCCTGTCCGACCTGGGCCCGGCCTGCACGGGCACCATCGGCATTGCGCCGTCGGCCAACCTGAACCCGGAGCGCAAGTTCCCGTCGCTGTTCGAGCCCGTGCACGGCTCGGCGCCCGATATCGCAGGCAAAGGCATCGCCAACCCCATCGGCCAGATCTGGTCGGCCGCGCTGATGCTGGACCACCTGGGCAACAACGACCCTGTGTACGCCCAAGCCTCGGCCGCCGTCATCTCGGCCATCGAGACGGTGCTGAGCGAGGGTCCGCGTACGCGTGACATGGGCGGCACGGCCAACACAGTGGACGTGGGCCGGGCGATCGCCGACTGCATTTCCGCCGGCAACCCCGCATGACGCGACGCCCCTCATCCCTTCGCGGCCGAGGAGACTGAGATGGGCCTGTTCCTGCTGAAGCGCACGCTGACGCTGTTCGGCACGTTGGTCGGCGCATCGATCATCGTGTTCCTGGTGCTGGAGATTCTTCCGGGCAACGCCGCGCAGATGTTGATGGGGCCCGATGCCGCACCCGAAGCCGTGGCGGCCCTTGCCACCAAGCTGGGTCTGGACCAACCCGCGTGGACCCGCTACTGGCACTGGATCGCCGGCCTGCTCACCGGCAACCTCGGTGACAGCTACGCCTACAGCTCGCCCGTGCTCGACCTCATCCTCGAGCGCCTGGCGCTCACCGTGCCGCTCGCCATGATGGCAATGGCGCTCACGATCGTGATCGCGCTGCTGGTCGGCGTCACGGCCGCCGCGCGCCACAACAAGCTGGGCGACGTCGGACTGATGGGCATGGCCCAGGTCGGCATCGCCATTCCGAACTTCTGGTTCGCGATTCTTCTGATCCTCGTGTTCTCGGTGCAGCTGCAGTGGTTCTCCGCGGGCGGCTTCGAGGGCTGGGGCGAAGGCTTCTTCGCTGGGCTGAAGTCGTTGTTGCTGCCGGCCCTGTCGCTGGCCGTGGTGCAGGCCGCGATCCTTGCGCGCATCACGCGCTCGGCGGTGCTCGAGGTGATGCGAGAAGACTTCGTGCGCACCGCACGCGCCAAGGGCGTGTCGCAGCGCATGGTGCTGTGGACCCACGTGCTGCGCAACGCGATGATCCCGGTCATCACCGTCATGGGCATGCAATTCTCCGAGCTGCTCGCGGGCACCATCGTGGTGGAGAACGTGTTCTACCTTCCCGGTCTTGGCCGTCTCATCTTCCAGGCCATCAGCAACCGCGACCTGATCGTGGTGCGCAACTGCGTGATGCTGCTCGCGGCCATGGTGGTCATCGTGAATTTCGTGGTCGACGTGCTGTACGCCGTGATCGACCCGCGCATCAAGGCCAGCGACATATGAGCAGCATCACAGCTCCGAGCGCCGCCGCGCTCAAGGTGCCGGGCTTCTGGCGCCGTGCGCTGCAGCACCGCAGCTTCGTCATCGGCGGCGTGCTCGCCGCCCTGCTGCTGCTTGCCGCGCTCGTCTCCTTCGTGTGGACGCCGTGGTCGCCCTATGCGATGGACATGCCCAACAAGATGCAGGCGCCCTCGGCGTCGCACTGGCTGGGCACCGATGCATTCGGTCGCGACGTCGCTTCGCTGCTGCTGGTGGGCGCACGCGCATCCATCCTCGTGGGTGTGATCGCGGTCGGCATCGGCCTGGTCGTCGGCACCGCGCTGGGCTTGCTCGCAGCCGCCAAGCGCGGCTGGGTCGAGGAAGCGGTGATGCGCCTGTCGGACTTCACGCTCGCCTTCCCGGCGATCCTATCGGCCATCATGATGACGGCCGTGTTCGGCGCGGGCATCGTGAACGCCATCGTGGCCATCGGCATCTACAACATCCCGACCTTCGCACGCATCACGCGCGCCTCGGCCAACGCGATCTGGTCGCGCGAGTACGTGGCCGCGGCGCGTGCCTGCGGCAAGGGGCCGTTCGCCATCACCGTGCAGCACGTGCTGCCGAACATCTCGGCGGTGCTGATCGTGCAGATCACGATCCGCTTCGCCATCGCCATCCTGGCCGAGGCCGCGCTGTCTTACCTGGGCCTGGGGACGCAGCCGCCGCAGCCTTCGTGGGGCCGCATGCTCAGCGAGGCGCAGACCCTCATGTTCCAGCAGCCGCTGCTGGCCGTTTTCCCCGGCATGGCGATCGCCCTCGCGGTGCTGGGGCTGAACCTGCTCGGCGACGGGTTGCGCGACCTGCTCGACCCCCGCCTCGCTCGCGCCAGGTAAGCACCATGCCACTTCTCGAAGTCAACAACCTCCAGATCGGCCTGCAGACCCAGCGCGGGCCGGCGCAGGCCGTGCGCGGCATCTCGTTCTCGCTGGAGCGTGGCGACACGCTGGGCATCGTGGGTGAATCGGGCTGCGGCAAGTCGATCACCGTGATGTCGCTCATGGGCCTGCTGCCCTCCAGCGCCAACGTCACGGGCAGCATCAAGCTCGACGGGCAGGAGCTTGTCGGCCTGCCCGAAAAGCAGATGTGCCAGGTGCGCGGCAACCGCATCGGCATGATCTTCCAGGAGCCGATGACGGCGCTGAACCCGGTGCACACCATCGCGCGCCAGGTCGGCGAGCCGCTGCAGCTGCACCGTGGGCTGACGAAGGCGCAGGCGCGCAAGGAAGCGCTGGGCCTGCTCGACCGCGTGGGCATTCCCGATGCGGCTTCGCGGCTCGACGCCTACCCGCACCAGTTCTCCGGCGGACAACGCCAGCGCATCGGCATCGCGATGGCGCTGGCCTGCGGGCCCGACCTGCTGATTGCCGACGAGCCGACGACGGCGCTCGACGTCACCATCCAGAAGCAGGTGCTCGACCTGATCCAGGGCCTGGTCAAGGAAATGGGCATGGCGCTGATCCTGATCTCGCACGACCTGGGCGTGATCGCCAACAGCGTGCAACGCATGCTCGTGATGTACGGCGGCAGCGCCGTGGAAAGCGGGCCGACCGACACCGTGTTCGCCGGCCGGGCTCACCCCTACACGCGCGGCCTGTTCGCGGCACGCCCTGCCCTGGGCGCCGTGCGCGCCGGGCGGCTGCCGACCATCCGCGGCAGCGTGCCCGAGCTGGTCGACATGCCGCGCGGCTGCGCCTTCGCGGGGCGCTGCGCCCACACCATCGACCTGTGCCACAGCACGCGGCCGCAGCCCACGCTGCTGCCGAACGACCACACGGTGCGCTGCCTGCGTCTGGGTGAAATTGCAGCCATGGAGGCCAGGACCGCCCAGGCCGCCACCACGGTTCTCTCCGCATGAGCCAGCCCACGATCAAGCCCGGCCAGCCCCTGCTGTCCGTGAACAACCTCTACCGCCACTACGCGCTGCCGCGCGAAAAGCTCTTCGGCCCGCCGCCCACCGTGAAGGCGCTCAACGGCGTGAGCTTCGACGTGAAGGCCGGCCAGAGCGTGGGCATCGTCGGCGAATCGGGCTCGGGCAAGTCGACCATCGCGCGGCTGGTGATGGCGCTCGATACGCCGACATCGGGCACCGTCTCGCTCGAAGGCCGCAACCTGCACACGCTGTCGAAAGACGCGCTGCGCACCGCGCGCCGCGACTTCCAGATGGTGTTCCAGGACCCCTACGGTTCGCTCGACCCGCGCCAGACCGTGGCGCGCATCGTGGCCGAGCCGCTCGAGGCGCTGGCCGAGACTCGCCGCGCCGAGCAGCGCGAGCGCGCCTCCGAAGCGCTTGCCGCCGTGGGTTTGCGCACCACCGACATGGACAAGTACCCGCACGAGTTCTCGGGCGGCCAGCGCCAGCGCATCGCCATCGCGCGTGCGCTGATCACGCGGCCCAAGCTCATCGTGGCCGACGAGCCGGTGAGCGCGCTCGACGTGTCGGTGCAAGCCCAGGTACTCAACCTGATGCAAGACCTGCAGCAGCAGTTCGGCGTCAGCTACCTGCTCATCAGCCACGACCTTGCGGTGGTCAACCACCTGTGCGACGAGGTCTGCGTGGTCTTCAAGGGGCGCATCGTGGAGCGCGGCCGGCCCGCCGACCTGTTCGCCCATGCGCAGCACGAGTACACGCGCACCCTGCTGTCCGCCGTGCTGCACACGCCGTCCCGCTAGGCGGACGGGCTCTCTTCGTTCTTCCCGTTCTTCTTTCACCCCACCTCCAGGAGCTACCGCATGTTGAAGCGACGCACACTCATGACTTCCGCCATGGCCGCGGCGATTCCGGGTGTCTTCCTGCCCCAGGCGCGCGCGCAGGCGGGCAAGAACACGCTGACGATCGGCATGCCGCTCGAACCGCCGGGTCTGGACCCGACCACCGGCGCCGCGTCGGCCATCGCGGAGATCACGCAATACAACATCTTCGAGACGCTCACCAAGGTGAACGCCGACGGCTCCGTCACGCCGATGCTGGCCGAGAGCTGGTCGTCGTCGCCCGACATGAAGACCTTCGTGTTCAAGCTGCGCAAGGGTGTGCGCTTTGAAAACGGGCAGCCCTTCAACGCGTCGGTGGTGAAGTTCTCTTTCGACCGCGCGGGCGGCGCCAAGAGCACCAACAAGGACAAGCGCTTCTTCAGCGAAATCGGCACCGTGGTGCTCGACGAGCACACGGTGGGCGTGAACAGCACGCTGCCCAACCCCGACCTGCCCTTCATGCTGGGTCAGTCGACCGCCTGCCTGGTCGAGCCCAGGAGCGCCGACACCAACGCCACCGCGCCGGTGGGCACGGGCCCCTACAAGCTCGCGGCCTGGCAACGCGGCGCCTCGTGCACGCTGGTGAAGTCGCCGACCTACCGCGACCCGAACCTGGCGAAGACCGAGCGCTTCGTGTTCCGCTTCATGTCGGACACCGCGGCGCAGACCGCCGCGCTGATGGCCAACGACATCGACATCTTCCCGCGCGCGGGCACGCGCTCGGTGGCGCAGTTCAAGGGCAACCCGCGCTTCCAGGTGATCGAGGTGGGCACGCGCGGCAAGGTGATCCTGACGATCAACAACCGCAAGAAGCCGCTGGACGACGTGCGCGTGCGCCGCGCCATTCTGGCGGCCATCGACCGCAACGCGATCGTCCAGGGCGCGGCGGACGGCTTCGGCAAGCCCCTGGGCAGCCACTACGCCATGGGCGCGCCGGGCTTCATCGACACCACGGCAATCAACCCTTTCGACATCGAGAAGGCGAAGAAGCTGCTGGCCGAGGCCGGCGTGAAAACGCCGCTCGAACTGCGCCTGCAGCTGCCCCCGCCTTCGTATGCGCGGCAAGGCGGCGAGATGATCGCGGCGCAGTTGGCGCAGATCGGCATCGTGGTGAAGATCCAGAACGTGGAGTGGGCCCAATGGCTCAGCGGCACCTTCGGCGGCGCACACGATTTCGACCTGACCATGGTGGCCCACGTCGAGCCCTTCGACCTGGTGAAGTACACCGAGCCCGACTACTACTGGGGCTACGACTCGAAGAAGTTCCGCGACCTGTTCGTGTCCATCCAGAACGAAGAGAACAAGAAGCGCCGCGCCGACCTGCTGGCCGAGGCCCAGCGCCAGCTGGCGAACGATGCGGTGAACGGCTTCCTGTACCAAGCCGTGTTTCCGACCATCGCGCGCAAGGAAGTGAAGGGCCTGTGGCCGAGCATGCCGATCGTGGTGAACGACCTGGCCGCGATCTCCTGGAGCTGATGAAATGACCCGACCCCTCTATGCCCTCGGCGTGCAGGAACTGCACGCAGCCTACGCCGCCCGCGAACTGTCTCCGGTGGAGGTGACGCGTTCGGTCAACGAGCGCATCGCGGCCTATGAGCCCGAGCTGCACGCGACCTGGCTGTTCCGCCCCGAGCTCGCGCTCGCGCAAGCACGCGCGTCCGAAGCACGCTGGCTGGCCGGCACGCCGCGCGGCACGCTCGACGGCGTACCCGTCACCATCAAGGACAACCTCGCGACAGAGGGCGACCCGATGCCGCTGGGCACCGCCGCCTACGACCTCGTGCCGATGCCGCAAGACTCGCCTCCTGCCGCGCGCCTGAAGGCAGACGGCACCGTGCTGGTCGCCAAGACCACCATGCCCGACCTGGGCATGCTGTCGTCGGGCTTGTCGAGTTTTCATGCGCTCTCGCGCAACCCGTGGGACCTGTCGCGCACACCCGGCGGCTCCAGCGCGGGCGCCGGTGCGGCGGCGGCGGCCGGCTACGGGCCGCTGCACGTGGGCACCGACATCGGCGGGTCGCTGCGCCTGCCGGCGAGCTGGTGCGGCATCTACACGCTCAAGCCCAGCTTCGGACGCATTCCACTGAGCACGCCGTACATGGGCCGATGCGCCGGCCCGATGACGCGCACCGTGGCCGACTCGGCGCTGATGATGGCCTCGGTCGCGCAGCCCGACGACCGCGACTACTCGGAGCTGCCCGCGCCCACCATCGACTGGAACGCCTTCGAGGTCGATCCGTCGTTCCTGAAGGGCAAGCGCGTGGCGCTGCACATGGACGCGGGCTGCGGCCTTCCGCTCGACCCGCAGATCGCCGAAGCCGTTCGCCGCGCGGCCCAGCGCATCGAGGCCGCGGGCGCGCACATCGAAGAGATCCCGGCCTTCATGACGCCCGAGATGCTGCAGGGCATGGACCACTTCTGGCGCATGCGCTCGTGCCTGGACATGCAGGCGATGCCGGCCGACAAGCGCGCGAAGATCCTGCCGTACATCAGCGCATGGGCAGAGAGCGCGGCCGGCTTTTCGGGCGCGCACATCTTCGACGCCTACAGCCAGTTCATCGCCACGCGCGCGGCCACGGTCGCGGCCACCAAGGCCTACGACTTCGTGCTCTCGCCGGTGTCGCCGAACCTGCCCGCGCCCGCGGACCACGCCTCGCCAACCAACGACCCGATGCGCCCGCTGGAGCACATCGGCTTCACGGTGCCGTACAACATGTCGGAGCAGCCGGCCGCGTCGATCAACTGCGGCTACTCGGCCGAGGGCCTGCCCATCGGCCTGCAGGTTGCAGGGCGCCGCTTCGACGACCTGGGCGTGCTGCAGTTCAGCCGCGCGTTCGAGCAGATCCGCGAAGCACAGCGCGCCTGGCCGGAACCGAAGTGACATCGCGGCGTCCAACGACGCCGACCGCAAGGAGACAACACACATGACCGCAACCCACTACATCGACGGGCGCCGCGCGCCGTCCGAAGGCCAGGCCACCATCGACGTGATCGACCCGAGCGACGGCCAGAAATTCGGCGAGATCGCGCGCGGCACCGCCGCCGACGTCGACACCGCCGTGCGCGCCGCGCGCCGGGCCATGGGCGAGAACTTCGACGGCCCCTGGGGCGCGACGACCGCGCTGGAGCGCGGCCGCCTGCTCGCCAAGCTCGGCGCCGCCGTGCTGCAGCACCACGAAGAGCTCGCGCAGCTCGAAGCCCGCGACACCGGCAAGGCGCTGCGCGTGGCGCGCAACGACGCGACCGCGCTGGCCCGCTACATGGAGTACTACGCCGGCGCCTGCGACAAGCTGCACGGCGACACCCTGCCCTATGAGCGCGGCTACACCGTGCTGACGGTGCGCAACCCGCACGGCGTGACGGGCCACATCGTGCCCTGGAACTACCCGATGCAGATTGCGGGGCGCAGCGTGGGCGCGGCGCTGGCCGCAGGCAATGCCTGCGTGGTGAAGCCGGCCGAGGACGCGAGCCTCTCGCTGCTGCGGTTGGCAGAGATCGCGACCGAGGTGGGTTTTCCGGCCGGTGCGCTCAACGTGGTGACGGGCTACGGCAAGGAAACCGGCGCGGCGCTGTGCGCGCACCCCGGCATCGACCACATCTCGTTCACCGGCTCGACCCTGACCGGCCGCAGCGTGGGCCTGGCCGCCGCCGAGCGCCACTGCCCGGTGACGCTGGAGCTGGGCGGCAAGTCGCCGCAGATCGTGTTCGCCGATGCCGACCTGGACGCGGCCGAGCCGGTGCTGGTGAACGCCATCGTCCAGAACGCGGGCCAGACCTGCTCGGCGGGCAGCCGCGTGCTGGTGGAGCAGTCGATTTACGAAGAAGTGGTGCAGCGCCTGGCCAGGCGCTTCGCGGCCGTGCGCGCGGGCACGCCGGCGGAAGACCTGGACATGGGCCCGCTCATCAACGAAAAGCAGTTCCGCCAGGTGCGCGACATGGTCGCGACGGCCGAGGCCAGCGGCCTGAAGGTGGCGGCGCGCGGCACTGTGTCGCCGAACGCATCGGCCACCGGGTACTACCAGGAGGCGGTGCTTTTTCGCGACGTGCCGCACGACAGCGACCTTGCGCAGCGCGAGGTCTTCGGCCCGGTGCTGGCGGTGATGCCGTTCAAGGACGAGGCCGAGGCGGTGCGCCTGGCCAACGGCACGGACTTCGGCCTGGTGGCCGGCGTGTGGACGCGCGACGGCGCGCGCCAGCTGCGCATGGCGCACAAGCTGCACTGCGGCCAGGTCTTCGTGAACAATTACGGTGCGGCGGGTGGTGTAGAACTGCCCTTCGGCGGCGTGAAATCCAGCGGTTTCGGCCGCGAGAAGGGCTTCGAGGCCCTGCTCGGCTTCACGACCCTCAAGACGATTGCAATCAAGCACGGATGACACCATGACCACCACCACTGAACAACAACAAACGCCACGCCGCGTCGGCCTCGTCGGCGTCGGCCTGATGGGCCACGGCATCGCCAGCAACATCGTCAAGCACGGCCACCAGCTGACAGTGCTGGAGCACGCGGGCAACCAGCCCATCGACGGCCTGCTGAAGGCCGGCGCCACGTCGGTGAAGGACGTGGCCGCGCTGGCCGCGCAGGTCGACGTGCTGATCCTGTGCGTCACGGGCACGCCGCAGGTCGAGGCGGTGATGCTGGGCGACAAGGGCGCCTTGAGCGCGCTGCGCCCGGGCACCGTGGTGATCGACTGCTCCACCGCCGTGCCTGCCTCCACCGCCAAGGTGGCCGAAGCGGTGAGCGCCAGGGGCGGCAAGTTTCTCGATGCGCCGATGACGCGCACCGCCAAGGAAGCGGCCGAAGGCCGGTTGAACCTGCTGGTGGGTGGCGACGCCGACGTGCTCGACTCGTGCCTGCCGCTGCTGCGCTGCTTTGCCGAGAACATCACGCACGTGGGCGGCACGGGTGCGGGCCATGCGATGAAGCTGCTGCACAACTTCGTGTCGCTGGGCACGGTGGCGTTGCTGTGCGAAGCAGCTGCTTGTGCCGAGCGCGCGGGCGTGAAGCCCGATGTGTTCGTGGACGTGCTGGCCAAGGGCGGTGGCAACGGCGTGGCGCTGGAACGCGTCAAGCCCAAGCTGCTGACGGGCAGCACCGATTCGCTGAAGTTCTCGATGGCCAATGCGAAGAAGGACCTGGGGTACTACAACGACATGGCGGAGCAGTCTGCTTCCGGCCACGGCATTGCGCTGGCTGTCGACGCGCTGTTGACCCAGGGTGTCGAGAAATTCGGTGGCGACCGGATGGTGCTGGACCTGGTCGAAGCGCTGCGCTGATCTTTTTTGAGTCGTTGCACGCGTCGCTGTTCAGGGCGTGTGCACGGGATGCCGGGTAATCCCCATCGCGAATGTCCCCCGGGGCTGCGTTCAAATGTCTGCTTCAGACTGGTTGCAAACCAGTTCTCCTCACGATGGACAGTGTCAAGTAATCGCCTGGAAATGCTCTAAATGATGGATTGGGTCCCTGTAGTTTTCATTGCGTTCAAGGTTCTTGTGTTCGGCACGGGCATGTTCTTCGCCATCAAGTGGCACTATGAGAAAGGGAAGAAGGACAAGGAGAAGCAGAGCGCGGTGCTGCGCGCGGGCGGCAAGGTGGCCGCAGTCTTCGTGCTATCGCTCCTGGGACTCGCGCTCCTCACCTTCGGCCTTGGCAGCATGCTCGGTTTGGATTTGACCTTTCCCTGACGGCAAAAAATAGTCGGCCGATATGCAGTTGTGCGGCAGCCGTTCGCTGCGAAGCAGTCCTTCGCGTCGCCTCGGCGTCTGACGGCGCGGTCTTCCGACATTGTCCAAAGCTGCCGGTCGTCGCGCCAAAGCCAAGAGACATCTACTTCCGCGCATTGTCTGACCAGGCACGCTGAATAAAATCCGGCCATGTCCGCCGCTTCCGTCTCACGCCCACAGTGCACCGCTTGCCTGCGCCCGCTCAGCGCCTGCATTTGCCGCTGGGTCGTGCCCACCGCCCACGCGGTGGAGGTCCTGGTGCTGCAGCACCCGCTGGAGGTACAACAGGCCAAAGGCAGTGCCCGCCTGCTGCACCTCAGCCTGGCGCACTGCCGCTGGGTGGTGGGTGAGGCATTTGCCGTGCCAGTCTGGCCGGTGGACGGCAAGCACACGCTGCTGCTGTACCCGGACAGTCTGCAAGATACCGCCCCGGACCTGCGGGTCCTAGCGCCGCTACCGCCCGAGTGGCCGCAAGCCCCGTCGCGCCTGCGCCTGGTCGTGCTGGACGGCACCTGGCGCAAAAGCCGAAAGATGCTCTACCAAAGCCCGCCACTGCAACAGTTGCCCCGCTTGGCCCTGCACAACCTGCCGCCTTCGCACTACCGTATCCGCAAAGCCCATCGGCCCGACCAACTGTCCACGCTGGAGGCGACCTGCTACGCCTTGGGCCAACTGGAAGACGATGCGAAGCGGTTCCAGCCCGTGTTGGATGCCTTCGACGGGTTTGTGGCGTACCTGGAGCAGGCTGGCGGGCAGCGAAGCTGCGCAAACTGACAGTCCTGCCCTCGACCAAGGGTTGCGGGGTTCATGCAAGTGACCCGCTGTACGGCTGGTTGTGGCCGAACCCGGAAGTCCAGCCTCGACCAACGACAGCCCGCATCCGCTGGCAAAGCAGACGCTCGCATCGTCTGTCGACGATCACCAGTGCAGCGCATGGCTGCCACTGAAACCTCCCTGACAAACAACCTCGACGGAGTCGAAATCGGTTCATCGAGAAAGCCCCAGCCATCGCGCCCCTCTCTCCAGGCGGGCCGCGAAATCCGCGGCCCGCGGACCAGCCGCTAACTGCCGGTCTCAGGCGTTCCGCGCCGCGCCTTCTCGCTCACCTGAAATAGTTCTCCAGCCTTGCGCGCAAGCTCAGCCGCAAGCCAAAACAGGTTGTCCAGTTGTCGAGGCCCGCTGCCGCTGCACCAATCGATGCCTTCCCCGTGGCAGACCCACAGGAGGGCTTCGAGTTGAGAGAGGGTGTTTTCGAGACGATCCGCCGGGTCTTGGGCGTTGTCTTCGGAAGTGCCGGGCGTGGGTGGCCGGGCTATAGTCTTGGTAGCCATTTTTGTGCGTTCCTTTAGAGGTAGTTGCACTGATCTGGTTAGACGGTCGGGGTGCTCGTTACACCCCGACCGTCGCCTTTTGATACCTCGCATTCGCATCGCTGCTTTCGCACCGACAACCTGCCGCGAGGCAAGCAGCCTTCAAACATTCAGTGGCTGTGTGTGTTGCGCCTTCCGTGTTCCCTTGTTGGGTGTTGAGTGACAGGGGCATCCACTTTAGTGAAGAGCCCGGCAAAGTAGCCGTTTCCCTACGGCGTGAAGTCTCGGCAACCGCGAACAAATGCAGCTTCCGCAACGCGCCGCGTGCGGGCTTCATGGGCGCGGTGCCGGCGTGTCACGCAAGGCCACATTTGCTTGCACGCAAGACTCAAAAGTCTTGACCCGACACGCGACCGGAGTTCAACGACGGCGTTGAACGCTCATGCCGATGGGGTGCCTTGCGCAGCGAAATAAAGGAGGAGGGGCGGAGCCCCGGGGGACATTCGCGGAGCAAGGCACCCCGTCGGCGTGAGCATCGCCCTGAATGAACCCGATCCCGATCCCGGACCCGATACCGAACCCGATCCCTAAGGCATCCCCCGCGCCAGCAAATGATCGACCAGCCGCCGCTGCGGAAAGCTCAAAGCCTCCTGCCGCGTGCACAGGTACATGCGGCGCGAAGCCCATGCGTCGGTGAGGTTGATGAAGCGCAGCTTCATTTCCTTGCGGTAAGTCACCGCCGCCCCCTCGGGCAATATGCCCACTCCCATGCCCGCTTCGATCATCCGGCACACCGCCTCGAAGCTCTTCACCCGCGCACGCAAGCGCAGCACCTTGCGCGCGCTCATCGCGGCGTCTTCCATGGTGCGCGAAATCGCTGAGTCGTCCTCGAGCCCCACGAAATCGAAGTCGAGCAACTCTTCGAACGACACCTCGCGCCCGCGCCACGGGTGCTTCTGCCGCACGATGGCCACCAGCCGGTCGGTGCGGTACGGAATGAAGTGCAGCGCGGGGTCTGCCGCCTCGCTGGTGATCACGCCCACGTCGGCCTGGCGGTCGCGAATGGCCTGCACGATGTAGACGCTGCGGTGCTCCTCCACGCTCACGCGGATCTCGGGGTAGCGCTGGCGAAAGCTGGCCACGTCGTCGGGCAAAAACTGGCCCATGGCCGATGCATTGGCATGCAGGCGCACGCGGCCTGTGGCGCCCTGCGCGTAGTCGGACAGGTCGGCGCGCATGCGGTCGACGTCGCGCAGGATCTGGCGCGCATGCATGGCCAGCGACTCGCCGGCGCCCGTGGGCGTCACGCCCTTCGAGCTGCGGTTGAGCAGCGCCACGCCCAGGTGGCCTTCGAGGATGGACAAGCGCCGGCTCGCGGCCGACAGCACCATGTGGCTCTCGGCGGCGGCCTTCGACAGGCTGCCGTGCTCAATGGCGCGCAGGAACAGGGCGAGCGAATCGAGGTCGGGTCTCATCGGTGTGGGGTCGGGTTCCGGTCGGTCGGCGGGGGTCGCCATTGTCGGGCCACCAAGCTGGCCGGCCATCGCCGAAATCCTTTCGGCAGATGGCGCCTTCAAAAGACAGATCTTCCGTAACGCCGCCCGCTTCGCCAAAAAGAAGAAGCACTTTCCGCCCACAACACTGAAGAATCGTTGCTGCCCCGCCGTCTACCCCGGCGCGGCACAAGGCAGGCCGGCCCTCTACCGAGGCCACGCCCGCATCCCACGAGTCCTACCAGTCTTTTGACACCATGGCATTCCACGAACTGGCCAGCGTTGCGCTGGACGACAAATACACGGCCACCGAAGGCCGGATCTACCTCAGCGGCATCCAGGCGCTGGTGCGCCTCATGCTCGTGCAGAAATGGCGCGACCAGCAGGCGGGGCTCAACACCGCGGGCTTCGTCTCGGGCTACCGCGGCTCGCCGCTCGGCGGGCTCGACGAAGCGCTGTGGAAGGCCCAGCCGCAGCTGGAGGCCAACGCCGTCAAGTTCCTGCCCGGCGTGAACGAGGAGCTGGCCGCCACCGCCGTGTGGGGCACGCAGCAGGTGCACCTGACCGGCGAAAGCGCGGTCGACGGCGTGTTCGCCATGTGGTACGGCAAGGCGCCAGGCGTGGACCGCTGCGGCGACGTGTTCAAGCACATGAGTCATGCGGGTACCTCGCCGAACGGCGGCATCCTGCTCGTGGCGGGCGACGACCACGGCGCGTCTTCTTCCACGCTGCCCAACCAGAGCGACCACCTGTTCGCGGCCTCGATGATCCCGATGCTCTACCCGCAGAGCGTGGAGGAGTACATCGAACTCGGCCTGCACGGCTTTGCGATGTCGCGCTTTGCCGGCCTGCCGGTCGGCTTCAAGGCGCTGGCCGACACGGTGGAGTCGTCGGGCTCCATCGCGGCCGGCGCGCTCGACGTGCACACGCGCCTGCCCGCCGACTTCGTGTTTCCGCCCGGCGGCGTGCATGCGCGCCTGTCGAGCGACACGCTCGGCGTGCAGGCGCGCAAGCAGGAGGCGCTGATGCAGGACTACAAGATCTACGCCGCCATCGCCTACGCGCGCGCCAACAAGCTCAACCGCGTGACCATCGACTCGCCCAAGGCACGGCTGGGCATCGTGGCCTCGGGCAAGTCGTACCGCGACGTGCTGGAGGCGCTGGAAGAACTGGGCATCGACGCCGACGAGGCCGCGCGCATCGGCATTCGCCTCTTCAAGGTGTCGATGCCCTGGCCGCTGGAGCCGGACTCGATTCGCGAGTTCGCCGAAGGGCTCGAAGAGATTCTGGTGGTCGAGGAAAAGCGCCAGATCGTCGAGTACCAGCTCAAGGAGCACCTGTACAACTGGCGTGAAAACGTGCGCCCGCGCGTGATCGGCAAGTTCGACGAGCAGGGTGAGTGGGGCGCGCATCCACGCGGCAAATGGCTGCTGCCGGCCACGGCGGACTTCTCGGTGGCGCAGATCGCACGCGTGATTGCCGGGCGCGTGGCACGCTTTCACACCAGCGACCGCATCCGCATGCGGCTGGCGATCCTCGACGCGAAGGACGTGGTGCTCGGCAAGGCCGTGGCCACGCCGTCTCGGCCAGCGTGGTACTGCGCCGGCTGCCCGCACAACACCTCGACCAAGGTGCCCGAAGGCAGCCTGGCGCTCGCGGGCATCGGCTGCCACGTGATGGCCACGGCCATCTACCCCGAGCACAACAAGACGACCACGCACATGGGCGGCGAAGGCGCGCCGTGGCTCGGCCAGGCGTGGTTCTCCAGGCGCAAGCATGTGTTCGCGAACCTGGGCGACGGCACGTACTACCACTCGGGTTCGATGGCGATCCGCGCGGCGGTGGCGGCGGGCGTGAACATCACCTACAAGATCCTCTACAACGACGCGGTCGCGATGACCGGCGGACAGCCGGTCGACGGGCCGATCGACGTGCCGCGCATCGCGCACCAGATGGCCGCCGAGGGCGTGAAGCGCCTGGCGCTGGTGGCCGAGGACCCGACGCGCTGGGCCGACCGCGGCCCCCTGCCCGCCGACCGCGACGGCTTCGTGCTCACCGTGCACCACCGCGACGACATGGACGCGGTGCAGCGCGAGCTGCGCGAGTTCGAGGGCGTGTCGGTGCTCGTCTACGACCAGGTCTGCGCGGCCGAGAAGCGCCGCCGCCGCAAGAAGGGCGAGTTCCCGCAGGCCGCGCGGCGCGTGTTCATCAACGACGCGGTGTGCGAGGGCTGCGGCGATTGCGGCGAGCAGTCGAACTGCACCGCACTGTTGCCCAAGCAGACCGACCTGGGCCTGAAGCGCAGCGTGGACCAGAGCGCATGCAACGCGGACGAGTCGTGCATCAAGGGCTTCTGCCCGAGCTTCGTGACGGTGGAAGGCGTGAAGCCGCGCAAGCAGGCGCCGGTCGCGGCCCAGACGGCGGCCGAAGAGCCGCTCTTGCCCGTGCCGCCCACGCTAGCGCTGGAGGGCATGCACAACATCCTGATCACCGGCATCGGCGGCACGGGCGTCATCACCATCGGCGCGCTGATCGGCATGGCGGCGCACCTCGAGGGCAAGGGCGTGAGCGTGCTCGACATGACGGGCATGTCGCAGAAGAACGGCTCCGTCACTTCGCACGTGCGCATCGCACGCGACGCAGCGCAGCTGAAGGCCCAGCGCATTCCCACGGGCGAGGCCGACCTGGTCCTCGGCTGCGACATGCTCACGGCCGGCGCGCCTGACGCCATTTCGCGCATGCGGCCGGGGCGCACCTATGCGCTGGTCAATACCTTCGAGCAGCCGACCGGCCATTTCGCGCAGCAGCCCGACTGGGAATTTCCGTCGGCGCAGGTGCGCACGCTGATCGACGAATCGGTGGAAGGCCACGCGGACTTCATCGACGCGACGCAGCTGGCGACGCGCCTCATGGGCGACGCCATCGCGGCCAACCTGTTCCTGCTGGGTTTCGCGTTCCAGAAGGGTTGTGTGCCACTGTCCGCCGAGGCGCTGAACAAGGCCATCGAGATCAACGGCGTGGCGGTTAAGGCAAACCAGTCGGCCTTCCGCTGGGGCCGCAAGGCGGCGCTGGACCTTGCGGCGGTGACGCGCGAGGCCGCGCCGCAGAAGGTGGTGGCGCTGCAGCGGCCGCAGAGCTTCGAGGCGCTGGTGAAAGACCGCACCGCGTTCCTCACCGCGTACCAGAACGCGGCTTATGCACAACGCTATGCCGAGCTGGTGGAGCGCGTGCGCGTGCTGGAGCAGCGCGAGCGCGGCACCACGTTGCTCGCAAAGGCGGTGGCATCGGGCCTCTTCAAGCTCATGGCCTGCAAGGACGAGTACGAGGTCGCGCGCCTGTACACCGACAAGCGCTTCATGGAACAGCTCAACGAACAGTTCGAAGGCAAGTCCGTGCTGCGCTTTCACCTGGCACCGCCGGTGCTGGGCCGCCGCGATGCGCAGGGCCATGCGGTGAAGACGAGCTTCGGGCCGTGGATGATGACTGCGTTTCGCGTGCTCGCGAAGTTGCGCGGGCTGCGTGGCACCGCACTCGACGTGTTCGGTCGCACGGCCGAGCGGCGCATGGAGCGACAGCTGATCGCCGACTACCGCGCGATGGTCGAAGACGTGCTGACCCGCTTCGACCGCGTCGACTTCGACACCGCGCTCGCGCTGGCACGCTTGCCCGAGCAGATTCGCGGGTTCGGGCACGTGAAGGAAGAAAGCGTGGTGTCGGCCCGGGTGCGGTGGAGCGCGCTGGCGCAGCAGCTGGATGTGCCCGTTGCCGTCAAGCCGTCGCCCGCCCCGCGCCCATCCGCCATCGCGGCATGAAGCGCGCGCAGTGAACCGGAGCCTCGCAACCTCGCTCCCGTGCACGGGAGGATGCCGGTTCGCTCAAGGATTCGGCACCAGTTGCCAGGTCTTGCGATCGATCACGCGGACCCGCGGCGGCAGGTTCAACTGCGACAGCTGTACCGTCACCGTCTGCTGTGTGATGTCCACGAGCCCCCAGTTGCACTGAAGTGCGCCGATGGTGACCGCCGTGCGCAGGGCGGCCCCTGAAGACGTCGCCTCGAACAGGCTCCATTCGCCGGCCGGGTACGGCGCCGCGAAGCGGTTCTCGTGAACGTCGCCGCTCAGGATGAGGATGCGGCGGTCCTCGGCCAACCCGAGCATCCTGTCGTGCTCTGCCTGGCACGCCATCCAGGTTTCGCCGTGGCGGGCTTCGAAGACCAGCCCGCTGGTCACCAGGTGCACGGTGTCTTTCGACGAAGTCGAGATGGCGGACGCCAGCTGGTCCATCTGCGCGGCGCCCAGCACCGCATCGTTGCCTCCACGCGTCTTGTAGCTCCTCCCGTCGGTGAGATGCAGCCGCACCGGGTTGTCGGTGTCGCCGATGTCCATCACACGATAGCCGGGCTCGGCGATGTTCGAGGCCCACGGGTCGGCGGCCTTGGGAAAGACTGCGGGATCATGCGCATCCAAGGCCTCCCTATAGGCTTGAAACGCCGCACGGGTCGGCGGGATGAGGTGCTTCAGCGAGTTCTGCCCTGCAATCTCGGCACCGCAAGCGCCGTTCCACAGAAAGTCGTGGTCGTCCCAGATCGGGTGCACCCTCACGTCGGCGCGCCTGACCAGCTTGGCGAACTGCGGCTGATTCAGCTGATCGCGCAGCCGCCCCATGGCATGCCGCGCGAAGGCGTCGGCGCCCATGTCCTTGACCTGCGACATGCTCGCGCCGTCGGCGTCGTAGTAGGCCGAGTCGCCGAGCAACAGAAGGTGCTGGGGGTCGACCGCGCCGATCTGATCCCATACGGGCTGCACCTTGAAACTCTGGGCGCTGAAGCATGACGTGAAGGCAATTCGCATGATGAGTCAACCTGATCGGTGGGGGGAGCGAATGCTAGGGCCCCAACGCGGCATTCGGCCTCCCTGATTCATGGGAGGCAGTGCCTGACGCTCGCGGTGTTCATGGCGCGCCGGTGCGGGTCGACCGCATCGGCCAGCTAGCTCTGTTGCAGCGGCAGCGCCAGCGTCTGCCAATTGCGCAGCATGGTGATCTGGCGGCGCAGGTAGTCCGTGGGAATGGCCTGCGAACCCCAGACGTCGATGCGCCCCGAATACTCGCCCAGCAGCCAGAACTGCCGGATCGACATGAAGCGTGCGATGGCCGCGAGATCGACATCGGCCACGGGCCTCACCTCGCGATACGCCGAGATGAAGTGCAGCCACTTGGCCTTGGCCTTGTCGCTCGCCACACCGTCGGGCGTGTGCGGATGCAGGCTCCACGGGTACACCGCCAGTTCATAGGCCAGGTAGCCGGGGCCGGCCTCGTCGAAGTCGAAGAACACCGCCTCGCGTCGGCCCTTCTGCGCGCCGATGCCGTCCACCACGAAGTTGTTGCTGCCGTGCGCATCGCCGTGGCACAGCACGCGGCTGAGCTCGCCCAGCGACAGGATGTCGTCCTGCAGGCGCCGCGCCAGGGCCTCGAACTGGGGGCGCAACTCGGCCGTCATGGTCGGGGCGCGCAGCAGGCCTTCGAGCGGATGCAGCAGCAGGTAGTCCAGGTCCAGGCAATAGGCGCTGCTCGGGCCCTGGTAGCTCTCGCCGGCGATGTGCAGGGCGGCCAGCCCGCGCGCGAAGGCCTCGATGTCCTCACCCGCTTCGCTGGTGAACTCGCCGTCCAGATGCTCGAACAGCATGAGCGCGCGCGAGCCCTCTGGCAGCTTCACCTGGATGGCCACCTCGCCGTTGGCCGCCGGCAGGCAGCGCGAGACGCGGCATCCCGCCCCGGCCCAATGCCGCAGCGCGGCCGACTCGAACAACCCGTTGGGCGCACCCCGGGGCCGGTCGGCGCACAGCCGCGCCACCACGCGTTGCCCGCTCGCGAAACTCAGTCGGTAGACCTGATTGAAGCTGCGCCGCAGAAATTCACTCTCGACGACCTCGCCCAAGTCATAGCCCGCCTGCACGAGCATCGCAATGCTGGCGGCCGTGGGCGTGGATTGCGCGATCTCGATTTGCATCCGGCTTCCAAGGGAAAAGGGCGCGATTATGCAGTGGTAGAACCAACAGTGCCCCGGCCGCCGGTCACAGGGCCCTTCGCGACAGCCATTTGCAAACAAATGTTGCTACAGTTGCCCGCGTCATGGATCCACGAAATGAAGCGCTCGGCGGGCGCCTGCTGTTGATGATCCTCATCGCGGTGGTGGGACTGGGGTGGCACGTTTCCACCCAGGCGTTGACGGTGGTGGACCAGGCCCGGCTCACGCTGACCGTGCGCGCACAGGCCCAAGCCCCGCAGACCGTGGCCTTGCCCTATGACTGGGATCATCGGGACGCGGTCGACGGCGAGGCGCACTTCACCTTCGAGCTCCCGGTGGCCGACCCCGCCGCGCCCATGGCGCTGTTCGTGCCGCGCGTAGGCAACAGCTTTCGTCTGTCGGTGGACGGCCGCGAGCTGGCGCGCTTCGGCGCCTTTCCGCCCGGGCCCTACGACGATGCCTCCACCACGCCGCAGTACTTCGTGCTGCCGGCCACCGGCGCCACGGCCCCGCGGCGCGTGGAAATTGCCATTGCAGCGCAGATCGCGCGCCAGGGCGGGCTGTCGCCGGTGGTGGCGGGCAGCGAGGCCGAGATTCTTCCTTTGTACGAAAGCGCTTTGTTCTGGCAGGTCAGCGGTGGGCGCTTCATCGCCATCGTGAGTGGCGTGCTGGGCGCGCTGTCGCTGCTGGTGTGGGTGCGCCAGCGCGAATCGATCTATCTCTACTACGGCCTCGGGGAGTTGCTGTGGTCGCTGCAGACGGCACGGGTGCTGTTCACGCATGCACCGCTGCCCTGGCCCTGGTGGGGCGTGCTGCCGCTGGCGGCGTTCCAGGCCGCGATACCGCTGCTGTGCCGCTTCGCCCTGACGGTGGTGGGTCGCGGCGACAGCCGGCTGGCGCGGCTGCTGGGCGTCATGGCCTGGCTGGCGCCGGTGGCGGCGGTGCTGGGCATCATGGTGCCCTGGCTGTGGCTGATGCCGCTGTGGCGGGGCCTGGGCCTGCTGGCCGCGCTGGCGATGATGGTCGTCGTGCTGCGCGTGGCGCTGCGCAGCGCCGTGCTGGAACATCGCGTGCTGGGCCTGGCCGTGGTGCTGATCGTGCTGTGCGGCGTGCGCGACGTGTGGGTCATGCGCACCTCGCCGCAGGCCTACGCGATGGTGCCCTGGATCCGCTTCGCCTGGGTCGGGTTCGCCGTCACGCTGGCCTGGGTCATCGCCGAGCGCATGCGCAAGGACGCCCGCTCCATGCTGCAGATGAACGCCTCGCTGGAGACCGAACTCGCCGGGCGCAACGCCGCCCTGGAGGCCGCCTTCGCACGCGAACGCGAGGGAGAAAAGGCGCGCGGCGCGCTCGAGGAACGCCAGCGCCTGGTGCAGGACCTGCACGACGGCCTGGGGGGACAACTCGTGGGGCTGCTGCGGATGGCCCAGCAGCCGGGGGCGGCACGCGACGACGTCACGCTGCACCTGCGCGACGCGGTCGACCAGCTCAAGCTCACGGTGGACGCCATGCATGCCGACGAGGGCGACGTGGCATCGACCCTGGGCAGCGTGCGCTACCGGCTGGGACCGCGCCTGCAGGCCGCCGGCATCGATCTGCGCTGGGATGTCGGCCGCCTGCCGCCCATGGCCGGATGGAGCGCGCGCGAGTCGCACCAGCTTCAGATGCTGCTGTTCGAGGCGTTCGCCAACATGACGGCGCACTCCGGCGCGACGCGGGCCAGCCTGAGCGCGCGACGCATGCATCTCGGTGGCACTGCCGAGCCGGTGGAAGAGACGATCGAAGTCATGCTGTGCGACAACGGCAAGGGCTTCGACGTGAGCGCAAAGTCCGCGGGACGGGGGCTGACGAACATGCGCGCGCGCGCCGTGGCGCTGGGCGGCACACTGACTTTGCGATCTGCTGCCGGCGCATCGTCGATGCATTTGCACCTGCCGGTGCGTGCCACGGCGTCGTTCGTGGAGTGAAGAAAGACCAGTGGAGCGACAGCGCCTCGCTCGGCTGCTGGCCAGCTCTAGCTGACTTCTTTCAAGGAACTCAGATACACCGGCCCGTCCTGGCTGGCGAAGGTAGGTGCCCCACCCTCGGCGTTTTGCTGCTGCTGGCTAACGCCCGAAATGCGATGGCTCTGGGTGTCGTACTGCCTGACGCGGCCGTTCTGCTCCACCACGAGTCGGCGCTGTTCAGGGAAGAACGCATAGCGAACGCCGTTCTGCCCGCCAGTGCTGGACGGGTTGCACAAGCCTTCGGGCCACCAGGTGTCGTCGGGTGCAGCCATCGGCTTCATCGGCGCCATTTCCTGCATCGGCTTCATGGGCTTCATCGGTTCCATCACGCGCTTCTGTTCGGGGCCTGGTCGAGAAAATCGTCTCGGGGCTGGTCGGTGTCGCCCAACTGCGGAACCAGGTAGTCGGTCACCATGCCGGCGATGTCGGTGCTTCGCACCACCAGCCCCACGATCATGCCGAGAGACAGCAGGCGCCACGGCTTGACCAGCACCACCAGCGAGCCGGCGCCCGCCGCACAGGCCATCAGCTTGGCAGGGTGCCTGGCGGCGTAGTCCTGAAGAAACGGCCGGCCCAACTCGGTCACCGTGCTCAGATGGCTCCGGCGCCACCAGCGCCCGACCACGCTGCGCTCGATCTTGTCCTCGACGCGCCCGGCCCATGTAGCGGCGGACTCGGCGGGCTCCTCGGCCACGCGAACCATTTGCTCACCGGCGTCGGTGGGCACATTTCGGTAGCCCATCGCAGCCAGCAGGCTGGCGCGGGACAAGGCCAGTTTTTCTTTAGGGGTGAGCACTTCAGTCATTTCGGTTGTCTCGCACAAGATTCATGGCACGCCGGTCGGCCTCGAGTTCCACGGCCACGTCGTGGATCTCCTTCTTCACCACCGAACGCATCGCAAACATGGCCGAGATCAAGGCCAGCAGAAAAGCGACGCCCGGCACGGCCGCCAGCACCCAATGAAAACGCCCGCCAAGAACGCCCAGCATGGCCGCGACGCCGGTGAACCCAAGGCCGAAAACAAGGCATACGCCGACCACCACCCATGCCACCGCTTTCGCAACCAGGCCGCGAACCACGTCGGTCGTGCTCTCCCTGAGAAGCGCCACGTAGTTGGCGACATGGCTGACCAGCAAACCCGGCCGCCGCAGCACGGCCATGAAGAGGGGGTGGATCATCGGCCCGTCAGTTGAAATAGCGGCGCGGTGAACGGTCGAACGCCAGCAGCAGTCCGGCCAGCAGCGCGCCACCGGCCGCAGCCACCAGCACCGACTTCACGGGCTCGGCGGCGATCTGCTTCGAACAAGACTCCTGCCACTGCGCCGCATGCTCCTTGAAGCTGGCGATCTTCTTGCCCGATTCGTTCACTGCGTTGCGGGCATAGGCCTTGCCGGTGTCCACGGCGTCCGCAGCCACGTCCTTCGCGTCGGCGGCGACACCGCGCGCCGTGTCCAGTGCTTCACCGGCGGCAGACTTGGCATCGGCGGCGGTAGCGCGCAGCGTATGCACAGCGTCGCTGCCGATAGCCCTGGCCTCGCCGGCCAGCCCGCTGGCGGCCTTGGCGGCGTCCTGGCCGGTCTGCCTGGCTTCGTCGGCCAGTTGGGAGGGGGTCTTTGCGTCTTCTGCCATGGCGGTCTTTCGAGAGTGAGCAACAAATTGCGAAGACGTTATTTGTGCAAAACCCCGGCGCCTGCGGTGTCGGGTTGGGCTGGCAGCGCGTGTAGGCGAAAGCAACGCCTGCGGCGCGAGGCCGCGGGGGCGCACATGCTTTCCTGCAAGCGCTGACCGGCTAGGGAACCAAGGGGGCGCACTGGCGCACCGCGTGGTCGCGCGGCAGCAGGATGCCCCAGCGCAGGCGCACGCTCTGCCCTTCGCCAGTCCCCGTCCAGGGAACCTGCAGCGACCCGCGGCAGTCGGCTGTGCCGAGCAGCGGCTCCAGCATCACGCCTTCCGACAGGAAATCGGGGTTGTCGAGAATCACCACCATGCCGCCTTCGCGTGCCAGGGCCCCCGGGCGCAACCAGGGAGAATCGCGCTCCTGCGCGTCGACAAGGAGCTGCATGGACGGGTCCATCTTCAGCGCCACCGCGCCAGCGAACCAGGTGTCGCCGACCAGCAGCTTGAAGGGCACACCGCTGACACGGCCGACGCGGCTTTGCCAGATGTTGTCCAGGGCCAGCGCGACTTCCTGCGCAGGGAGATTGGCGCGGGTCATGTAGCCGAGCCTTTTGCTCCACACACCTTCGACCCAACCCTGCCCCAGCGCCGCGGCGACATGCACGCAAACCGTTGCGGCAACGACGATGCGCCAGCGCCGGCGCGGCCAGTTTTCCGCGTCCAGGCCCGGCACGTGCACCACGGCCCACAACGCGGCCGGCAGGAAGAACGTGGTGAGCCACGAAGGCAGCAGCGTGATCTGCAGAACGGCCGCCAGCGGCAGCACAGCGCACACGGGGCCGAACGTCGCCCAGGCCAGAAAGCGCCTGTCGAAGGCGTTGCCCGCAGCCACCGCTGCACGCCGGTTATCAGGGCTTACATTCGAACGCGTGCGCCACAGGCAGGCGGCGAGCAGCACCATGGGCAACAACCGGCCGACCTGCTGCGTCACTACATGAAGCAGGCTGCGGTAGCTGTAGACATCGGGCGTCTTCGAATGAACCGAGTGCAGCGCGTAGGCGACCGAAAGATCCGGATGGCGCAACATCCACACGAAGTGCGGCGCCAGCAGCAACAGGGCCACGGCGCCGGCGAGCGCCATGCCGGCCTGCACCTGCCTGGCGCGCCACAGGCCGTGCCGAACGATGAACACGAAGCCCACCGCGAACTGCACCACCGCGCTGTACTTGGTCAGGAACGCCAGGGCCGCAAAGCACCCCAGGCACACCCAGTCCCTGTAGCGGGACGACGGCGCCCGGAGCACGCGCCACAACATCCACCAATAGCCGGCCAGCGACACCAGCTGCACGGTGTTGTGGTTGTAGATGGTGGCGCGCTGCACGTGATAGGTCACCAGCGTGCCCAGCACGAGCGCCAGCGCGGCGCGCTGGGGCGTCACCATTTCGCGCGCCCACTTCCACACGATGAACAGCGCCCCCACGCCGCACGCGACGCCGGCGGCATAGGTCAGCCACGGCTGGCGGCCCGCGAGCCGCACCAGCACGCCCATGATCCAGCTCGGCAGCGGCGGGTGCTTGTAGTAGCCGAACTCGAAGCTGCCGGCCCAGAACAGTTCTTCGACGTTGTCCCACGGCGGCGTCGGACAGAAGAACGCAACGGACAAGGTCCACACGAGGGCCATCGCCAGCAAGGCCAGCACGATGCGTGGCTGGTCGCTCGACGGCGCACAGGCAGGCACGACGGAACGCGTTCCTGAAAGACCGCGCGCTGACGCCATGTTCTCCAAGACCGACTTCATGCCTGCGCGCGCCTCGCGTGACGGGACCACGGCGCGAGCGCCACGCTGTCGCCCGTGGGCGAGGTCCACGGGAAATCCATGGTGGCGAGCACCGTGTATTCGGCGATTCGCGCCTCGCCGTGCGGCGTTGCGGGTGTGCCGTCCAGGGAAGGGTGGCACATCAGCACATCGCCGCTGCGCGCGGCAGCCAGCCATCCGAGCATGCGCCGGCGGTAGCCGGCGGCATCGCCCGCGAAGTCGTAGACACCCAGGAGCGCTTGGCTCATCGGCGCTGATCTTCTCGCGGCCTCGCGGGCCAACGCCCGGCCTCCCAGCGCGTGGATGACGTGCGCCTTGAGCGCGCCGCTGCCTTGCGCCATGCGCGGCCTGGTGTCGCGCAGCCACGGCAGCGCGGCGCCGTAGCGGCTCGACAGTTCGTCCAGCAGCGCGCGCCGCACCACCGGAAACTGATGCACATGCCGGTGCCCGTCGACGAATGCCGGCGGCCGGCCCATGCCGTCTTCGAAGCGCGAGAGCTGATCGGCAATGACATGCTGCAGGCCCCGCCGGGATGCACTGCGGGTGTAGGTGCGCAGCAGCAAGGCGCCGAGCCCGGGCTCATCGCCGCCCGGTACGCGCGGCGGCGTCAGGTCCAGGTGCAGGCCGACATCCGCGCGCTCGGGCTCGACGCGCCGCAGCGACAGCAGCCCCAGCCCCCACGCCTCGCGCTGCACGAGGCAGCCGGTGGCGGTGAGCTTGCGCCGCTCGATCAGGTCGAGCACCGCGGCATTGATGCCGCGGCTCATTCCGAAATCGTCGGCACAGATGCACAGGTACTGCGTGCCGGGCGCGCGCGCCGTCATGCCTCTTCCACGTCGAGCCCGGTGCCGCGCCGCTCCCGGACCACGTACACGGGACGGCCCTTGACCTCTTCGAAGATCCGCGCGACGTACTCGCCGACGATGCCGGTGGAAATCATCTGCACACCGATGAAGAACATCAGGCTCACCACGATGGTGGCCCAGCCCGACACCTCGTTGCCGAAGACCATGTGGTCGATCACCACGTAGGTGCCGTAGGCGAAGGCAGGCAATGCGAGCATGAGCCCCACCACGCTCACCATGCGCAGCGGCCAGGTCGTGAAGGCGGTCAGTCCGTCGAGCGCCAGCTTGACGAGCCGCCGCCCGTTGAAGTGGCTGCGGCCCTGGGCGCGCGGAGCGGGCGTGTACGGCAATGCCACCGCCCGGAAACCGACCCACGCATACAGGCCCTTCATGAAACGGCTGCGCTCGGGCAGGCTGGTGAGCACGTCCACCACCTTGCGGTCCATCAGGCGAAAGTCGCCCGCGTTCTCGGGCACGTCGAAACGGTCCGACGCGTTCAGCAGCTTGTAGAACAAGCGCGTGCCGAGCTTCTTCAGGCGGCCTTCGCCGCTGCGGTCGTCGCGCACCGCGTAGACCACCTCGGCCCCTGCCAGCCAGTGGTCGACCATGGCGCGCACCAACGCCGGCGAATGCTGCATGTCGCCGTCGAGCAGCACCACCGCGTCGCCCGAGGCGGCGGCCAGGCCCGCCGTGATGGCGGCCTCCTTGCCGAAATTGCGCGACAGCGAAATGCAGCGAAAGCCCGACATTGCGCACCACTCGCGCGCAACGCTTTCCGTGTCGTCGGTGCTGCCGTCGTCGACCACGATGATTTCCCAACGCAGCTGCGTGGCGCGCAGCATCGCCTGCAGTTGCGGCAGCAGCTGACGCAGGTTCAGCGCTTCGTTGAAGCAGGGCACCACGCACGACAGGCTGCGTGCGCGCGGCGATGGGGCGGTCGCCTCTGCCTGATGCAACTGCTGCACGTGTTGCACCTGTACCAGCTGGGGTGCTTCGCGCATCACCGCGCTCATGGCCGGCGCCCCGTTGCGAGCTTGCCGTGCAGGCGCATCGCGGATGCAACGAGGGGCGTGCAGGCACGCGTGGGAAAGGCAGCGGTCATCACCAGCGAATGCTCCAGATACGATGTACGGACAGCCGACATCACGGCTCGTCGCGGGGGCAATCGCTCTGCTGCTAGCACCCAAGACTTAGCTGGAAATTATCACTTTCGTAATAGAAAACAGCGCAAAGACCTTGCCTCAAAAGACGCATCTCGCGGGGTCAGTGGGCGGTCAGCATCGTTGGAAGACGCGGGTGCTGCGCATCGACGAGGTGGTGCCTGATCATGGGCAGGCGCGCTATGAATCGCTGCGCCCGAGCCCGGGCATGAAGGCGGAGTCAGCCGCGCTTCCGAACTGTCGACCATTGATCAGTGCCAACAACGATTCGCCGACCTCGGCAAGCTGTCCCGATTCCAATTTCCCCCTGAAGCTGCCGGAGATACCCAAAAGGTTCAGCACGGAGGGCTCCAGCTGCATGGGACTCTTTTTCAATTCGGTCTGCAATGATTCAATGGCATTGACCACAGCCTTTCGCCCCTCTGAGGTGGCGATGTTGTCCGCCAGATGAAACGGGATGGCTCCACCGAAAAATCCTCGCGATGCAAGCAGCCATTCATTGCGAATCGTGTGCACGGCAGAGTGATCATCGATCTGATCTTCAAGATGCAAAGCTGCAAGACGCAGCCAGAGTTAGAGCATTCCGTCGCGCATCCAGAATCCGTTGCCACCGATGTGCACAAAAGAGCTTCCCATTCGTTGGCCTCGCCTTAAATCAGTTCCATATCGTACCGACGCTCAGGACTGCAGTGCGCTATCCCCTGAGCGCCAAACCTTGTTGCCAAGACGCTTACCGAGCAGCGGTTAGGGCGTCCGCATCAGGGGTTAGAAGGAAATGGCTGTCGGAGCAACAGACTCAGAAGCTCGCGTTCAGATTGAAGCCCAGCGTGACCTTCGCAGTGCGATAGCCCTCGGGCTTGCTGACGGGCGCGCCGACGAAGAAGTCGTAGCTGAGCTGGGTCCACTGGCCGCGCACGCCGATGACGGCGCCCGCCAGGCTGCGGCCGAGAAGATCGACCGTGGAGCGGCCGCCAACGTGGCCGTAGTCCATGCCCGCATAGAGCTCCGCGCCGCTCTGCCCCATGGCCCAGCCGATCTCGTTGCGGAGCAGCCAGCCGCGCTCGCCCAGCAGGCTTGTCTCGCCATCGAAGCCACGCACCGTGTAGCGCCCACCGATGGAGAAGCGGTCTTGCGGCGTCAGCGGCGTGCGGTTCCACTGCGCGCGTATCAGGCCGGAGTAGCGCAGCTTCTGCTCGCCCAGCTTGAACGGCGCATTGAGGCTGATGTCGGCCGTGTACAGCTTCAGGCGCGAGGTGCCTTCGCCGAACTCTTCTTCCGGCGCAATGCGC
>NZ_JBPJZP010000015.1:0-1178 GCF_051216855.1 Variovorax monticola | reverse complement strand
CCGGAGTAGCGCAGCTTCTGCTCGCCCAGCTTGAACGGCGCATTGAGGCTGATGTCGGCCGTGTACAGCTTCAGGCGCGAGGTGCCTTCGCCGAACTCTTCTTCCGGCGCAATGCGCGAACCGAAGCCGCCGGTGCCGCTCTTGTAGGCCAGTGTGCCTTCGAGCGTCGCGTCGCCGATGAACTCCTTGTGGTTCAGGCTGAACTCCACGCCGCCGACCACGCGGTGCTGCACCTCGACCTCGGTGTCGTCCACGAAGTTGCGCGATTCGCGGCGCCAGCCCTTCACTGCCATGGTCGTCTTGCGCTGCTGGTCGCGGTAGATCAGGCGCGAGAGCTTGATCTCGGCGTTGTTGCTCTTGCCCGCGTACACGTAGTCCTGGTTCAGGCCGGCCACACTCTGGTGGTACTGGCTGTTGGAGGCGGTGAAGCCCAGGAGCCAGTAGCCGTAGGGCAACGAGTAGTGGACGGTCTGGCCTTCGGTGCCTTTGGCCGGGTCACTGAAGACGTGGTTGTTGATGCTGTGGTTGGCGCTGACGTAGAACAGGTCGTTCAGGCCGAAGGGGTTGTCCAGGGACAGGGTGGCGCCGGACTGGTAGCGGCCTGTGGCTTCGGTGCCGCTGTCGTCCAGGCTCAGTGCAACACGCCACTTCTTGGACTGAACGTACTTGACGACGAGGTCGCTGTCGCCGGGCTTTGCATTGGGTGCGGTCGAAGGCTCGATCTGGATGTCGGCTTCTGCTGTGGGTGCGCGCTTGAGGTTCTCCAGGCCTTGCTCGATGTCGCGCAGGTTCAGTAGATCGCCGGGGCGTGTTGGGATGGCCATGGCGAGCAAGGCGGAACTGCCGAGCAGCGTGGACGAAGAGTCTGCCGTCGTGCGGATGGCTGCGATGCGGCCGGGGATCAGGGACAGGGTCAAGGTGCTGGTCGACAGGTCCTGTGGCGCGGCAAGAACGCGGGTGGTGACGTAGCCGCGGGCGATCGCTGCTTGCTGGGCGCGGGTGAGGACGACATTGACGCCGGTCGTGCCGAGGCAGCGGCCGATGGGCGAATCATTGCCTTCGGGGCCGGACAGGTCGGCGACGGCCCATTGGAAGGACTCGGATTGCTCGCCCACCAGGAGTACGCGGTCGATGCGGAAGCATGGGGACTCGGATTCGGGGATGCGTTGAACCGGGGC
>NZ_JBPJZP010000014.1:0-1629 GCF_051216855.1 Variovorax monticola | reverse complement strand
CAGGCTGTGTAAATAGTCAGCCGGCCGCTTAGATCAAGATGCCCCGCAACAGCGGGGCATTTTTCATTGGGGCGCGAAGTGAAGAAGACAAGGGCCTCAGCCCCGCAGCGCCTGGTGCATCCAGGCCGCGCCCTTCATGTTGAACACCCGCTTCAGGTTGTAGGCCATCACTGCCAGGCTGAACTCGGCGCGCGCTCCGCTCGTATGCCGCATCAGCAGCCGGGCGTTGCCCAGGATCAGGTGCTTGATGCTTGCGAAGGGGTGCTCCACCGTCTGTCGCCTCAGCGCCATCATCCAGGGCTGCGCGGCCAGCCTGCTCGCATTGGCTTGCAACGCCTCTTCGTACAGATGGCGCGAGACGAAGCGCTGCTTGGCTGTCGTGCACTGGGCTTTGCGCTCACAGGCGGTGCAGTCGCTCGGCTGCGCGGCATAGATCATCAGCTTGTCCTTGCGCTGAAGCTGCTTGCGCTGCAGCTGCTTGCCTGCCGGGCAGGTGAAGCTGTCGCTGGCTGCCTCGTAGACGAAGGCACTGCGCTCGTACAGGGTGCCGTCTGCCTGGTTGTTCACCGCGCGGTTGCCCGCCACATAGCTGGTGATGCCCTGGGCGTCCAGCGCCGCGATCTGCTCGCCGTTGGCATAGCCCGCGTCGGCCACCACCGTGCACGGCTGCTGCAGCACCCGGCTGGCTCCTTCGGCCATGGGCTGCAGTTGACGCAGATCGTTGACTTCGCAGACCACCTCGTGCGCAACGATCAGGTGGCTTTGCGTCTCTACCGCCGTCTGCAGGTTGTAGCCCGGTCGACCGGCCAGGCTGTGCATCGGGCGTGCTTCGGGCTCACCGTGGGAGATGGCGCTCGCACCGCTGCGCATGAGCTGTTGCGCTTCGTTGGCAATGGCTCGCCCCTCGGCCTTCAGTCGTTGCAGGGCCGCGCGGACCTC
The DNA here is from genome assembly GCF_051216855.1 of Variovorax monticola. Lineage (NCBI taxonomy): Bacteria > Pseudomonadati > Pseudomonadota > Betaproteobacteria > Burkholderiales > Comamonadaceae > Variovorax > Variovorax monticola. The sequence continues at coordinate 690 of NZ_JBPJZP010000014.1, read as the reverse complement.
GTCTGGCGCGCCAGACCCGTCGCCGGGGCCTTCGGATCCCGAGCCCTCCTGGTTGTCCTGGCTGTCCAGCAACCGCAGATAGGCGTCGATCTCTTGCGCGTTGCGCTGTGCCTGCGCGGCCAGTTCGCGCTGCCCGATCACCGCCTTGCGCGAAGCCACCGCCTGCACCTTCGTGCCATCGATGGCCACGGTGGAGCCTCGGATCAGTCGGCTTGCGCGCGCGAACTGCACGAACGCCGCGCAGCTGGCCACCAGAGCCGACGTGTTCTGGCGCCTGAACTCGGCGATGGTCTTGTGGTCCGGCGCCAGGCGCCCCAGCAGCCACATGCACTCCACGTTGCGATGGCACTCACGCTCCAGCGCCCTCGATGAGCGGATCGCGCTCAGGTAGCCCCAGATGTACAGGCGCAGCAGATCGCCCGGGTCGTAGGGCGGTGTGCCCAGGCGCTGCGCCTGGGCCTTCGCGAATCCCAGCGCCTTCAGCTCCAGCGCTTGTACCCACGCGTCCACCACCCGAACCAGTGCGTCCTCGCCCACCAGCTCATCGAGCATCAGTGGGAACAGCGTCGCCTGGCCTCGGTCCTGTCCGTGTCGATGTCCCATGGGTCAGTCTCCAATGAAAAATGCCCTCCAGACCAACGCCTGGAGGGCACTTCTCGTCGACTCGATGCAGACTATTTACACAGCCTG
>NZ_JBPJZP010000013.1:2500-5746 GCF_051216855.1 Variovorax monticola | reverse complement strand
AAAGCAAAAAACCCCAGTCATCACTGACTGGGGTTTTCTGGGCTGTAAGAGCCTGACGATGACCTACTTTCACACGGGAACCCGCACTATCATCGGCGCTGAGTCGTTTCACTGTCCTGTTCGGGATGGGAAGGAGTGGTACCAACTCGCTATGGTCATCAGGCATAAAGGGTTGTTCTGTTGATCACGTGATCAACAGAACGAATTCATAGAGTTTGGAATCAGCTTTTGGCGAATTATTTTGAATGCGTCAACTTGGCATAACACCTTGATCTGTATTTTGATCAAAGTTATAGGGTCAAGCCTCACGAGCAATTAGTATCAGTTAGCTTAACGCATTACTGCGCTTCCACACCTGACCTATCAACGTCCTGGTCTTGAACGACTCTTCAGGGGGCTCAAGGCCCCGGCAGATCTCATCTTGAAACGAGTTTCCCGCTTAGATGCTTTCAGCGGTTATCTCTTCCACACTTAGCTACTCGGCAATGCCACTGGCGTGACAACCGATACACCAGAGGTGTGTCCACTCCGGTCCTCTCGTACTAGGAGCAGGCTTCCTCAAATCTGCAGCGCCCACGGAAGATAGGGACCAAACTGTCTCACGACGTTTTAAACCCAGCTCACGTACCTCTTTAAATGGCGAACAGCCATACCCTTGGGACCGGCTACAGCCCCAGGATGAGATGAGCCGACATCGAGGTGCCAAACACCGCCGTCGATATGAACTCTTGGGCGGTATCAGCCTGTTATCCCCAGAGTACCTTTTATCCGTTGAGCGATGGCCCTTCCATACAGAACCACCGGATCACTATGTCCTGCTTTCGCATCTGCTCGACTTGTCAGTCTCGCAGTTAAGCACGCTTATGCCATTGCACTATCGTCACGATGTCCGACCGTAACTAGCGTACCTTCGAACTCCTCCGTTACGCTTTGGGAGGAGACCGCCCCAGTCAAACTGCCTACCATGCACTGTCCCCGATCCAGATAATGGACCTAGGTTAGAACCTCAAACACACCAGGGTGGTATTTCAACGTTGGCTCCACAAGATCTAGCGACCCTGCTTCAAAGCCTCCCACCTATCCTACACAGATCTGTTCAAAGTCCAATACAAAGCTACAGTAAAGGTTCATGGGGTCTTTCCGTCTTTCCGCGGGGAGATTGCATCATCACAAACATTTCAACTTCGCTGAGTCTCAGGAGGAGACAGTGTGGCCATCGTTACGCCATTCGTGCAGGTCGGAACTTACCCGACAAGGAATTTCGCTACCTTAGGACCGTTATAGTTACGGCCGCCGTTTACTGGGACTTCAATCAAGAGCTTGCACCCCATCATTTAATCTTCCAGCACCGGGCAGGCGTCACACCCTATACGTCCACTTTCGTGTTTGCAGAGTGCTGTGTTTTTAATAAACAGTCGCAGCCACCGATTTTTTGCAACCCATTCATGCTTCGTTGTTCACTACACACTAATAGGGCACACCTTCTTCCGAAGTTACGGTGTCAATTTGCCGAGTTCCTTCTCCTGAGTTCTCTCAAGCGCCTTAGAATACTCATCTCGCGCACCAGTGTCGGTTTGCGGTACGGTCGTATATAGCTGAAGCTTAGTGGCTTTTCCTGGAACCTCGTTCAGTCACTTCACGGACAAGTCCGCTCGATCGTTGGCCTCGGTATATGTGCACCGGATTTGCCTAATGCACGCCTACATCCAACTAAACCAGAATAATCCAATAACTGGATGACCTATTAAGATCCGTCCCCACATCGCACTATATAACGGTACAGGAATATTGACCTGTTTCCCATCAGCTACGCATCTCTGCCTCGCCTTAGGGGCCGACTCACTCTACGCCGATGAACGTTGCGTAGAAAACCTTGCGCTTACGGCGAGGGGGCTTTTCACCCCCTTTAACGCTACTCATGTCAGCATTCGCACTTCTGATACCTCCAGCACGCTTTACAACGCACCTTCACAGGCTTACAGAACGCTCTCCTACCACTTGCAATAAATTGCAAATCCGCAGCTTCGGTAACTGGCTTAGCCCCGTTACATCTTCCGCGCAGGACGACTCGATCAGTGAGCTATTACGCTTTCTTTAAATGATGGCTGCTTCTAAGCCAACATCCTGACTGTTTTAGCCTTCCCACTTCGTTTCCCACTTAGCCAATTTTAGGGACCTTAGCTGGCGGTCTGGGTTGTTTCCCTCTTGAGTCCGGACGTTAGCACCCGGTGCTCTGTCTCCCAAGCTGTACTCATCGGTATTCGGAGTTTGCCTTGGTTTGGTAAGTCGCCATGACCCCCTAGCCAAAACAGTGCTCTACCCCCGATGGTAATACTTGAGGCACTACCTAAATAGTTTTCGGAGAGAACCAGCTATTTCCAAGTTTGTTTAGCCTTTCACCCCTATCCACAGCTCATCCGCTAGTTTTGCAACACTAGTCGGTTCGGACCTCCAGTACCTGTTACGGCACCTTCATCCTGGCCATGGATAGATCACTTGGTTTCGGGTCTACACCCAGCGACTGATCGCCCTATTCGGACTCGATTTCTCTACGGCTTCCCTATTCGGTTAACCTTGCCACTGAATGTAAGTCGCTGACCCATTATACAAAAGGTACGCAGTCACCCCTTACGAGGCTCCTACTTTTTGTAAGCACGCGGTTTCAGGATCTATTTCACTCCCCTCCCGGGGTTCTTTTCGCCTTTCCCTCACGGTACTAGTTCACTATCGGTCAATGATGAGTATTTAGCCTTGGAGGATGGTCCCCCCATATTCAGACAGGATTTCTCGTGTCCCGCCCTACTTGTCGTTAGCTCAGTACCACACAGGTCATTTCACGTACGGGGCTATCACCCGCTATGGCCAGTCTTTCCAAACTGTTCCGTTATGTCTTGTGCTATCACTAACAGGCTCTTCCGATTTCGCTCGCCACTACTTTCGGAATCTCGGTTGATGTCTTTTCCTCGAGCTACTGAGATGTTTCAGTTCACCCGGTTCGCCTCGCATGACTATGTATTCATCATGCGATACCTTTGCAGGTGGGTTTCCCCATTCGGAAATCTCCGGATCAAAGCTAATTTGCCAGCTCCCCGAAGCTTATCGCAGGCTATCACGTCCTTCGTCGCCTATCATTGCCAAGGCATCCACCACGTGCTCTTATTCACTTGACCCTATAACTTTGACGTTTCTTTCGAAACACAAAATCATTTCAAGGAATATGTCAGGTCTTTCACCTGACGCGTTATG
>NZ_JBPJZP010000012.1:0-70630 GCF_051216855.1 Variovorax monticola | reverse complement strand
GGGGCCGGACAGGTCGGCGACGGCCCATTGGAAGGACTCGGATTGCTCGCCCACCAGGAGTACGCGGTCGATGCGGAAGCATGGGGACTCGGATTCGGGGATGCGTTGAACCGGGGCAGGTGGGGCGGCCTGCGGGCGCTGGTCGACGATACGCTCGTTCTGCTCACGCAGGGCGCGCTCGCGTTCTTGCTGACGCTGCTGCTCGACGAAGGGTTGTGGTGTGGTCGGTGCCTGCTGGGCCAACGCCATCAGCGGTGAGGCAACGAGGGCTGCGGCCACAGCCATGCGCGTGGGCCGATGCACTCCAGATAGACGGCGGATCATGATCACTTCGAAATGAGCGGTAAATTACTAAAGCTGCTGCTTGAGATACGCGCGAGGGCAACTACTATTCTTTTTTTGAATAGTTAGATAGCTCTCGGTTTTGATCGGGAGTTATTGGTTCATCTGCAAATAATTCGTGCAATTCGACGACTCCAATTGCTGGCAGTAATTTAATTAGGGCATCATAAATTGAAACTTCGATGACACCCCACTCCAAAAGACCGGAAAGGTAGCCGCGCCACAGCAAAGCGACCTCATCGGATTCTTCGTGCCAATTGAGCTGGCGCACAATGCGATTTTCCAACTCCTCCCGCGTTGGGTATCCATTAATCATTTATCGATTCCTCGGAACATATATTGTTCCGGATTGAGTAATTACGGTGATGCTTTCGATTTTCGAACCCGATTGATTACCCCGCCCAAACGCCCGAGCTATACCTCGCTCAGCTATTTCTGGCGTCATGCCATTTTGGCCACGCGCATCAACGATTATTTTTCCCGATTGACCTCTGGCATCCATGATCGTACTAGATAATGCCTTAGAAATTCCATCGGAAGATTCATTGAACACATTGGCCATCGTTTTCAATTCATAGTGAACCCCATCTATTTTGAAGTCCGGTGTGCGATTCGATGAAGTGGGGATTATTTCGACATTTCTTCCGCCGACAATCATTTCGCCCACGAAATTTTTTTCCGCCTTTGTTAGCTTGTGACGTTTTTTCTATTGCGCCTCATGCCTTAGTAGCTCAAAAATACCGTCTCCCAGTATTTTTTCACTCAATTCCGAGGATCGATCTGTGGAATTTATGTACAGCAATATTGAGTAATTTTCAAAATTCTGTTCCGCAGCTTCTCCATCCATCAAATCTAAGTTATTTTTCAGAATGAAGTTTTCTGAATTATTTTTGTATTTATAGTAAATACTTCCATGAAATGAACTCTCCCGCTCCTCAAAAGAGATTTCAAGAACATTTTCTATCTTAAGTTTCGCCTGAAGGGCGCTCGACATGCGAGCGCCATACAAATCGTAGTAGATCATAATTAAATCAATGCGGTAGAACAACACTTGGAGCACGACTTGCAGCTGAAGCCGCAGCATCATAGATCATAAAATTCACCTATCGCCCAGCTTGTTGAGATGGCAGTAATCGAAATTTATATCTAACTTAAAATCACGGAGGCTTCACCTGCTCCAAGAGGCTCTCTGAAATTCCAAGTTGCGCCTTCGTACTTCCATCAGGAAGTGAAAATTCAATTTCGTAATTTCCCTGTCCGTAATCCTCAATCACGTAACCAATATCACCAAAATTTAACTCACTGCAAAAATCTTTGGGCCCTATATATCGGACTTTGGAAAACATATCAAATGGCATCATCGCCCCCTTGAGAAGCCAGAAAATGGTGTATTTAATTTTATCGAACCATCAGCCAAGATCATCCATCCAGAGGTTAAATAACTCTTTTTCCCTTCAGAAGGGCCTTGTCCGGGTAATTCTATTTCTATATCTATTCGCTGCCCAAAAGCATCTTTTCGCCCAAGCTTGAATTCACCACTAGCATATTTTTCTGCAGCCTGTTGTTCCCACATTTTTGTGAGCTTTTGAGAGTCTTCCAGCGAGTAGCCAAGCGACTCAAATACAACATTTTTGCCATGATCAGCTCCTGGCTTAAATATGTACTCAGCGAACTTCCGCTCATCCGCTGCAGCAGCTACGGCATGTCCGCCAGCCCCCGCATTTCCTGCATTGCTGGCTGTCGCGCCAATTGCAGCAGCTCCTGCGATATCCCTGAAGACAGTTTCGTCACCAATCGCCAAGGCGGCTCTGGCAATGCGTGAGTTCAGCCCGATCACGTCAGTTTGATCAGTGCTAATCCCCTTCGCCTTCATGTCGGCCCGTACGGCCTGTAGTTGAACCAACGATCCGGCCGCGCAAGTGGTATCACCCGGGGCGCATTGATCGAACGATTTCATCACGTTGATTGCGGTAATCGTCGTCTCCGCCCGATCACTCACGATCCGGTCAAAGCGGACGCTGACATCATCGGTGCAGCTCTTCACTCCTCTGCATGCTTCAATGTTCTGATTCTTCGCTTGCTGCTCTTGTGCGTTCAGGCCGCCAACGTTTCGAGGATCAAGCGAGTTCAGTCGGTCCAGCCGCTGATCGGCCTCGGTGTAGTTGAACAAGGTCGCGGTCTGTGCATTACGAAGCAACGCCAGCGCACGGGTGTATTCGTCGTTCTTGTTGGCTGCTACCGCTTGGTCAGTTTCCTGTAGCGCGGCTTTCGCAGGATCACCGTCGCGCTTGCCATCTGCGCAATGCGTCAAGTAGCAAGCAGCATCTGTCAACTGTTGCTCCAGGACCGGATCACCGTTAGCCAGTTGTTTGATTTTGGCCTTTTCGTTTTCGTGCAAAAGACGGTTGTTGACAGTCGCGTTGTTCGCAACCGTTGCGCCCAAACCTGCATTTCCGGTTGCTGCCCCCACCGCCGCACCCAGCATGGTCGAGCTGGCGATCAAAAGTTCGGAGAACTCACGATTCGGCGTTCCGTCGGCGTTGTACCGATAGATGCCCTGGCTGTTCAGGATCTTCTCGATCTGCGGCGACAGTGCTTCATTCAACGCCCCCGCCACCGCGCCCGTCAACGCACTGCCATCACCGACCCTCGCCTGAATGATCCCGGCGATGGCGTGCAGCACGATCTTTTCAGTGCCGCCTTCTGCCCACCCTTGCTTGGCAGCCACATCGCCAATGACGTTGTTGATTACCGAGCCCACCAACTGTGCCGCCCGCTGCCGATCCTGCGCTTGCTGCTGCAGCCTCGGAATCTCCTTGGCCTGCTGCAAGGTCAAGGTGTTCACCAGAGCCCCGTTGGCTGTCGCCGGGTCGCGCTCAGTGAGCGTCGCCACGTTCTCGCGGCTCTTGTCGTCAATCTCCTTGTTGCCCGTGCCTGTGATCTTGATGTTGCCCGGACTGATGACACTCAAGGTTTGGCTGGACTGGCTGTTGTCCGCCGGCAATCCAGCACCGCCATTGAGGTTGGCCAACGCGGTGTTGGTCACGCTCCTGGCCGCGTTGGTCAAAGCGCTGGTGCCTTGCTGGACTGCGCCGTTGGCGTCTGTGTAGCCTCCGCTGCTGAAACTCAGGCTCACTGCGTCGTGGCTCGCATTGGTGCTCTGCTTGTTCTCCAGATCACTGGTGACGAGACTGGCGGTCGTGAGACTGTTCTTGTCCTTGTCCGCCGTGCTGGTGATGGCCGCGCCCACGAGCGTGGTGCCGCCCTTGACGGTGAGGTCATACCCGCCGTTGCCCGCGGCGATTCCACTCTGGCCGGTTGCGCTCTGGTAATTGTGGTTGACGTCGCTGCTGGCGTAGTCGACCTTCGCCGTGACGGTCTCGCCATAGCAGATCGGCGGGATGCACAGACTCAGGTCCAACCCACGGCTGGATTGCTCGCTCGAGTAGGTGGTGACATCCTGCAGCGTCTTGATGTTCAGGTTGCCGCCCACATCGGCCTTGACGCTGTTGCCGGCCACCTGCGCGCCGATCATGTTGAGGTCACCGCCGCTCTTGATCTTGACGCTGTCGGTGGCGGTCACGAGCGTGTTGTCGAAGTGGACCTCGAAGCCATTGGACTTGCCCTTGCTGGTCCCTGCGTTGCCCTGGAAGCTGATACCGTTTTGCGCCCCGAGGCCCACCGTGACGCCGCCGCCGAATGAAGTCCCGGAACTGTTGCCCAAGGTCATCGCCGTGTTCACGGCAGCGTTCAGGTTGATGTCTCGGACCGCATCGAGGCTGATGTCCTTGGCCTGCAGCTTGGCGCCCTGCATGTTGATGTCCGTCTCACGCGCCGTGATGTCAATGTTGCCGGCCTGGATGTTGGTGCCGCGCTGGTTGGTGTAGGCGTCCGCACTGGTCGAGCGCGTACTGCTGCGCTGTTCGCTCGCGCTCACCGCGAACATCGCGCCGGCGGGGTCCGCGCCTCCGCCAGGCGCAGTCACGCTTTGGATGCCGGTGGTCAGGGACCCACTGGTGACCAGCTTGTATGCGTCGTAGCCGGCCTTTAGCTCCAGTGCGCCCTTCAGCCGGCTGTCGTCGGTACTGCGTGCCCTTTGCGCGTTGTCCCAGACGCTGGTGATAAGGCTACCCACGGTACCGCTGAGTTGGGCACCGATGGTGTGGCTCTTGGATTGCGAGCTGTGCGTGCTCTGGCCCGACGAGGTGGCCGCATTCAGGTTGACAGCGTTGCCGGAAACGGTGACCTTGTCCTTGGCCAGCAGATCCGCACCTTCGGTAGTGACGTTGCCCTGGCCCGTTCCCTTGTACCGGGGGTCCAGGCCCGCCACCATGGTGAGGTTGCCGCCGTTGGCGCTGAGCAGGCTGGTGACGGCAGTGCTGGTGGTGCCGGTGCCGTTCCCCGAGCCCTGGTTGTTGGCGTACAGGGTGTAGCGTGGCGCCACGCCAGTGGCTGCGGGCGTGACGCTGCGGCTGTAGCCGCTGCTGGTCGTCGTGGAGACGGACGTGTTCTGCGCCGCCAGGACGTCGATGTTGCGACCGGCGGTGACGGCGATGTTCTTGTCGGCCAGCACGTTGCTGGCGATGATCTGCGCATCGCGCCCGGCGTCGATGCTGACGTTGCCGCCGCTGATGGTGCTGCCGACCTGGGTCGTGCTGGCGCCGAACTCGGTCTGGTTGCTGGCACTGGCGTTGTAGCCCTGGCCGTAGAGGAAGCTGTCCTTGATGCCCGTGAAGCCGTGCTGGCTGGATCTGGCGACGGTGCCACCTGCGCTCTGTTCCTGGGCGCTTTCGATACGTACATCGCGCCCCGCACTCAGGGAAAGCTGGTCTTGTGCACTGACGTTGCTGCCGCGCACCGTGAGGTCGTTGCCGGCCGACAGCACGACGTCCTTGCCGGCCAGACTGCTGCCGATCACCGTCGTTCCGACATGCGCATCGGTCTGGCTGCTCTTGCTGCTTGAAAGAAGCTTCTTGCGCGACGAGTTGCTGACGCTCAAAGAGGACTCAGTCGCTTGTCCTGCATCGATGCGGATGTCATGCCCGGCGGTGACCGCGAGGGTGCCGGCGGCGGAGACACCAGCGGCTCTGGCATTGACATCGTTGCCGGCCACGAGAGCCACGCTGCCGCCACCCACGATGCTGGTGCCGACCTCCCGGCTCTTGGAGGACACCCCGCTGAACCTGTTGCGGGCATTGCCACCGCTGGCAACGATGCTGTCCGACTCGGTAACCGTCGACAGGTTGACGTCCCGGCCAGCTTTCACCAGGGTTCGACTGCTCTCACCGCTATTGCTGAGGATCGCGCCGACAAGGTTTGCATCGCGCCCAGCCGAAGCCAACAAGACACCTCCAGGGTTGCTTACGTAGACCCCGGCCACGCGGTCAATAGCGGCATTCCCGCCGAGAGATCGTGTGGCGGTCTGGATGTTGATATCTCCGCCGGCAGTCAGAACAGCCGCATCGCGAGCTGTGATGCTGCTACCGATGTTGTTGATGTTGCCGCGCGCGTCTATGCCAACGCTGCCGCCAACCATCCGCCCACCATCGAGGTTGTTGACGTTGTCGGCGTTGATCAACACCAAGGACCTACCAGCGATGGTTCCCTTGTTCGTCACGTCACCGGTGCTCTTGATGACGGTGGCCTCAGCGCTCAGCAATGCGCCTGAGCCGTCAATGTCACCCGGCAACACCCGCACATACACCTGCGGCACAAGCACCTCCTGAGTCGTGCCATCAGGAAGCGTGACAGTCTGCTGAACGAGCCACACGATATCGCTCGTCAACTGCGCCATCTGCGCAGCCGTCAACGCGATCCCGGGGCGAAGTCCGTAGTCCTTCGCAAAGGTCGCCCCCGCATTCATCAGCTCGGCGTACTGGTCTTCGTCGTCGCTGAACCCGTCCAAATAGCGGTAGCCCGTGAGCATTGCGACCTGCTCGCGGATGAGCTGTTGCTCATAGAAGCCATCGCCCAGACGCTTGAGCGTGCTGTTCGGATCGAACCCGAGGCTGTTGAGCAGATAGTCGCTGCTGAGCCAGTTGCGGTAGTTCGCAAACCGCGGGTCCGTCTCGATCAGGTATTTGCCCGCGGCCTGGGTACGGAACAGGCTCGCCTGCGGCACGTTGAGGTTCGGCGTGCTGGTACGCACGACTGTGGGGATGGTCTTCCCGCCGCCAGCGCTACTGCCACCCGATGCCCCGGCACCTGTGCCGCCTGCGCCGATGACCGTGCCGACATTGGCCGCCACTTCCACGATGGTTCCCGCATTCGCATTGCCGGAAGCGCTGCCCGCACCGCCGCCGCTGGCGCTGCTGCTCCCCTTCGCCGCGTTACTGGCGTTGTAGCCTGTCGCCGCATTCATGTTCGGCTGGTACTTGTAGGCGCCCAGCGCAATGCTCTGCGGAGCGACGAACAGGGGAACGTTGACTATTTCCACCTGGCCTTGGTTGTTGACCGCACTCGCCAACCCCGTCACGGTGACCGAGCCGGTCAACTGGCTGGACTGATAGCCGCTGGCGGTGATGGTCCCACCTGCGAGGACCTGGCTGTCCTGGTTGTACAGCTGCCCGTTGACCGTCATGTTGCCGCCCGCGATGAGATGCGCGGGGGCTGCATTGATGGCGGCGTCCGTAGTCGTCGTGAGATTGTTGGTCCAGAGGCTGTAGCCGCCAGTGCCCACCAGTTCGCCCGTGTCGAGCCGATAGACAAAGCCATTGGCTGGATCGAGCGTGACCTCGCTCAACAAATAGAGACTGGTGCGGCCGACACCACTGCCGAAAAGTGTTTTGGGCTGAACGCCCTGCAGCACGCTCGCTGTGACTGTGGGCGCGCCGAGCTGGATGTGCACGTCGCGGTTGTTGACCTGTCCCATCGAGATGGACATGTCGCCCAGAGACTGAATATCCGCGCTCAGGTTGTCGAGTGTGCCGCCTTGTCCAATGGCCTTGCGGTTTGAATCGAGCGCGCCACCAATGGCCATGTTGCTGCTGCTGAAGATCAGCGCATGCTCACGGTTCGTGATGTTGCTGGCTCCGATGTCCAGGCTGCCGCGCGAGGCGATCGTCGCGGAAGTCGTTGCACCGCCCACCGTTTCAGCATCGTTGACGAGGGTGCCGACCCCAATCGATACGGCGTTGCCGTAGATGCGGCCCGTGCCGATGTTGTTCAGCGTCCCCGCGTTGACCTGCGTGCTACCTTGGCTGTCGATCAGTCCGCGGTTGTTCAGGGTGCCCGCGTTGACGATGGTGTTCGTACCCGACATCTCGCCCGTAGCGGTGTTGTCGATCAAGCCGCCGTTGACCGTCAGGGTATTGCCCGCGAGCAGCTTGGCGTTGTTGGTCAGGTGGCCGGTCGTGCCATAGGTCAAGTTGCCGCTCACACTGACATCGCGGTTGTTGACGATGTCTTGCGTCAGCACCACGGACATGTCGCGCCCGCTGGTGAAGCTCCCGTCGTTGCTGAATTTCGCGGCTTCGATTCGCAGGCTGTTGGTCGCCGTCAGGGTACCGCCGGTGTTCACCACACTGAGCGTCTTGGCGCCCGGGTTGGCGGCACTCGGATCGACGATCTTGACGGTATCGCCCGCCGTCAGAAGTCCACCCGCAGAGTTGTCGACGGTACCGCCGGCGGTCACGGTAAGGTTTTGCGCGGCGCGGACAGCACCCGTCTGATTCCCGAGGTTGGTGGCGTTGATCGTGACGTTCGTGCCCTCGATCCCTTGATTCGTACCGCTGGTGTTGGCGTTGTTGACCGTGGCGGCGGCGTTCAGTGTCGTGGTGTCGCTGGATCGCAGCAAACCGCCCGCGTTCTGGATGGCACCGGCGTTGACCGTCAGTGCGCCGACAGCCTGCGTCTGGCTGCCGCTGTTGTCATAGCTTGCGCCGTTCGTGTTGATCGTGACTGTGGCCTGTCCGATGACCTGCCCGCTCGCGGTGTTCGAGAAGGCTTGAGTGGTGGCCTTGAGGGCTCCCTTGGCGCCCACGAATCCCGCGCTGCTGCTCATCGCACCTGCACTGATCGTCAGCTTGTCAGCACTCGTGATGCCGCCTTGACCGTTGGTGTAGCCCGATGCGTTGGTGTTGGTGAGCGTCTGGCCGTTCGTGTCGATCGTCAGGGCGCCGCCGGACTGGATGAGGCCCGAGTCGTTGTTCAGTGCGCCCGAGCGGACATCCACCGCACCGGTCGCAGCCACGGTGCCCTTGGCGCTGTTATCGAGGGTGTTGCCGTGCGTTTCGATGGACAGGCTGTTGCCGAAGATTTTGCCGCCCTTGTTGGCCAGGCCGCCATTGCTCAACGTGGTGACACCGCCCGCTTGCAGGGTGCCCGCGTTGCTGGTCGTCGTGCCGGTGGTCGTCACACCCAGATCGCCGCTGACGGCTGCTGTCGTGCCACCGCTGTTGTCCAGGCTGGAGGCGGCGATCGTGGTGTTGCCGTTGGCCGCGAGCGTGCCGCCTACATTGGTCGCACCACCCAGGACGGTCGCCTTCAGGTTGCCGACCGCGGTGAGACTGCCGGCGTCGTTCCTGAGACTGCCCGCGTTGACCGTGGTATTGCCACCCCCCAAGATCTTGCCGCCCGCGGAGTTGTCGATTTGACCGGCAACGGTGAGGTTCAAGTCGGAGGCACCTGCTGCTTGCAGCTTGCCGCCCTGGTTGGCCACCGAGCCGGCACTGGCGGTGATGACGCCATTGCTGGCGATGGTCCCGCCGTTGTTGGACAGGGCTCCGCCGACGTTGAGTGTGGTGGTGCCGGCCCCGGCTTGAACGATGCTCGCACCGCTCTGGTTGCTCAACGAGCCGGCCGACAGGTTGATCTGCTGGGCGTAGGTCGTGCCACCGTCCTGGTTGAATGCGCCTGTCAAATTGACGGCCAACGCGCCGTTGCCGGTGATCTGGCCGTTCGCGCCGCTGAAGCTGCCGCCCGCAATGGTCAGGGTGCCAGGGCCGGCATGGTCGATCTTGCCGGACGTGTTCGTGATGGCTGCGCCCTGAAGCGTCAGGTTCTGGCTATTGGTGGCGATATGGCCGCCGTCGTTGTTCAGCGTGCCGGTCGTGACGATGGTCATTGCACCGGTGCCGGTCTGCACGATCTGGCCGCCCGCAGTGTTGGCGATGTTCGATACGTTGATCTGAAGCTGCGCGGCATTGAGCACGCCGGCGTTGTTCACCAGCGTCTGGCCAGGCCGGGCATTGGCCGTGATGGCGAGCATGCCAGGAGTAGCCAACGTCGCGCCGCTCGCGGTCACGTTGCCTTGTGTGGCATTGATCGCGATGTTGGACGCGCCCGTCTGGCTGGTCGAGAGATCGACACTCGCGCCTTGCAGCGTGGCGTTACCGCCCGCGACATTGCTGCCGGTAGAAGTCAAAGCCTGAGAGGCCGTCACGCTCATGTCGCCGGTGCTTTGCAGGTTGCCCTTGCTGCCGTCGAGACTGCCAGTCTGGATAGTTAGGGTTACGCCACTGGCAACACGACCGCCGGTATTCAGGAACTGCTGGCCCACGTTGAGCCGGACGTTGCCGTTGGCCGAGGAGATGCTCCCCTGGCTGTTGTTCAAGGACTGAGCCGTGACCGCGAGGTTCTGGTTCGAGACCAGCGTGCCGGAGGTGTTCTGGATCGCACCGCCGACGCTGGCCGTCAGTGAGCCGGTTGCGGAGACGGTGCCGCGCGTGTTGTTGGCCTTGCCCCCGACCGTGAGGTTGGCATCGGTAGCGCTCGTGAGCGTGCCATCGACGTTGATCAGATCGCCGCTGGTGGCGATGTTCAGGCTGCCTGCGTTCAGCTTGCCGCCGCTGTTGTCCAGCCGGCCCACGTTGGCACTGAAGCTGTTGCTGACGTTGAGGCTACCGCCCGCATTGCTGAAGTTCGGTCCTGTGACCGCCATCGTCGCCACGTTCAACGTGCCGCCTGCGTTGTTGATCTGCGGCGTGTTGAGCGTGATGGGGCCGCCTGCATAAATGCGGCCACCGTCGTTCGACAGAGTGCCGCCTGCGGTGATGGCGCCAAGCGCCAGCGGGGTGTACGTGGCTGGTGTGGAAGTGCTGCCTGAGCCGCTGCTGTCGCCACTCGTGGACGATGGCGTCGTGGCCCCGCTGCCGCCGGGTTGAGTAGTGCCTTCAGTGCTCGCAGTACCACCGCTACTCGTGCCGGTACCGCCTGTGCCGGCACTCACGGGTTCCGCGCCGATCACGCCACCATTGGTGTTGCTCAAGACTGGCGAAGCAATGGTCAGGCCAGTCGTGCTGGTTTGGCGGATCGTGCCGCCGCGGTTGTCGATGTCGCCCGGGGTGGTCAATTCGACGCGCTGGCCTTCCAGCGTGCCGATGTTCTCGAGACGACCCGCTGCCGTGACGACGAGCCCGCCTGCACCGGCGCCGATGCTCCCTGCATTGCGCACGCCCAGGCCCGCCTCCGTACCGATCAGGCTGATCTTGTTTGCATACATACCCCCCAACGCCGCTACGTCCAGCGCATACGCCGGCACGGCACCGGTGCCTGCAATGGGAGTGACCTGCCCCGAATCCGCCGACACCTGGTTCGCTCCCGCCACCACTTTGAGTTCACTCGCCCAGATGCCCGCGTTCACCTGCACGGCACGCGCCAGGATGGCCGCGTAGTCCGTCTTGCTGAAGTCGAGCCCGGCGCCGTCGATCGTGACGGTGCCCCCGCGCACGAGGAAGCTGTCGAGCCCGCCCATCGCATTGAACTGCGGCGTGCCCGTGGTCAAGGTGGCGCGGCTCGCGTTGATGAAACCGCCGCCGTCCACGCTGATGCCGGCCGGGTTCGCGATGATCACTTCAGCGCGCTGACCGCCGACCTCGATGTACCCGCGCAATTGGCTCGGCGAGCCGCCGTTCACTTCGTTGACGATGATGCGGGCCGCACCGCCCGCCATGAACGGATTGGCCTGTACGAACCCGCCCAGTTGCGTCTGGACATTGGCCCGGCTGTTGTTCAGGATCGCGCCGTTCGCGCCGACATTGAACTGGTTGTAGACGTTTCGTGAAACGCCCGCAGCGGAGGGCGCCTGCACATTGATCAGCGGCACGCCATTGGGTGCCACCAACACGGTCGGTCGCAAGTTGCCCGGCACGTTCGGCGCACCGACGATCTGGGCATGAACGGCGCCTGCCGTCAGCAGCGCAGCAACAACGCCAAGCAGTGCGCCACCACCCGTTCCAGTGGACTTGCTCGCCCCCTTGCCAGTGGACTTGGCGGTCTCCTGGACCACCACGCGCATCCCCCTTGCCGCGTTGAAGACAACGCGATGCAACTGCTTGTTCATGCCCGAAACTCCCCGAATATTCTTATGTGAATTCACAACACATCTGTGACAAGAAGAGTGTTGCGGGGAGCGATTATGAAAGGCAGTTACATCAAATCAAGGCATTACGTCACGACATGTAAGGCTGATCGGAAAATTGCGGTTGCTATGTAACTACAACGAATTACTTTTTTCGTATTTGGCGTTGCGTAGAGGCGATCAGAACTGCCCCTGCCCATCCCCCGTGCGGTCATGCACCCACCGCACGGCCTGCTGTTCCGCATGCCGCAGTGCTTCCGCCTCCGAACCGTAAGACGCGTTCTCGGTGTCGTTGGGCAACTGCGTGTCCTCGCCGTCCGGCGTGGGCGCGCGGCACACCACCACGGGACGGTAGGTCTGGTTGTCCAGGCGCTCGGCCCGGCACAGGAAGAGCCTGCCCTGGTAGCTGAAGGTGATGAAGCGTTCTTCGATGGCGGGAGTTTGTGTTTCCATGGCGCAAGTCCTTGTTTCTTGGGGGCTGGCAATCAATCTGCCCGGCGCCCATGTGCAAGCTTGTGAGAGACGGCCCACGCCGCGCGTCGGCAATGAAGCACCCGCGCACCGTCATCCGAAGGATTACGGTCATCCACCATGGAAGACCTGCTCTCGCTGATTCAATGGCCGGCATTTGCCGCATCGGTGGTCGCCGCCTGGCTTGTCGCTTCGCGCGAAAAGTCGAAACGCAACGTCGGCTTCTGGATCTTCCTGGCCAGCAATGTGCTCTGGGTGGCGTGGGGCCTGCACACCAGCGCGTGGGCGCTGATTGCGCTGCAGGTGTGCCTGGCCGGGCTGAACATCCGAGGCCTGTTCAAGACCGAGGTTTAGCGAGACGAGTCCACTCGCGCAGATAGGGCCCGGTGCGCCCGCCCGATGCCGCAACCTGCGCAGGCGACCCCGCCGCCACGATGCGCCCGCCCTCGCCCCCTGCCCCCGGCCCCATGTCGATCACCCAGTCGCAGGCCGCGACCCAGCGCATGTCGTGCTCCACCACGATCACGGTGTTGCCTGCGTCCACCAGCCCGTTCAGCTGCACCATGAGCTTGTCCATGTCGGCCGGATGCAGCCCCGTGGTGGGCTCGTCGAGCACGTAGAGCGTGTCGCCGCGCTGCGCGCGCTGCAGCTCCGTGGCGAGCTTGATGCGCTGCGCCTCGCCGCCCGAAAGCTCCGTGGCGGGCTGCCCCAGCCGCAGGTAACCCAGGCCGATGGCGCGCAGCAGGCGCAACGGCCGCTCGATGGCGGTGTCGGCCTCGAAGAAGGCATGCGCCTCGTCCACCGTCATGCCCAGCACGTCGGCAATGGTCTTGCCGCGCAGCGTCACCTTCAGCGTCTGCGGATTGAAACGCGAGCCGTGGCAGGTGGGGCACGGCGCGTACACGCTGGGCATGAACAGCAGCTCGACGCTGACGAAGCCCTCGCCCTCGCAGGCCGGGCAACGCCCCTTGGCCACGTTGAACGAAAAGCGCCCGGCGTCGTAGTGCCGCGTGCGCGCGGCCTGGGTCTGCGCGAACAGCTTGCGCACCGCGTCGAACAGCCCCGTGTAGGTCGCAAGGTTCGAGCGCGGCGTGCGGCCGATGGGCTTCTGGTCCACGCGCACCAGCCGGCGAATGCGCTCCATGCCCTGCACGATGCGTCCGGCCGTGCGCTCCATCACCGCCGGCGCGGCGTGGGCGCCGCCGTCGGGCGCGTCCGCCTCTGGCGGCTCGTGGCCCAGGTGCGCCGACACCAGTTCCACCAGCGCCTGCGTCACCAGGCTCGACTTGCCCGAACCCGACACACCCGTGACCGCCGTCAGCACGCCCAGCGGAAATATAGCGGCCAAGCCGCTCAGGTTGTTGCGCGTGACGCCGGCCAGTTCGAGCCAGCCGGTGGGTGTGCGGTTCGCCGTGGGGCGCTGCACCGGCTCGCCGAAAAGATAGTGCGCCGTGTGCGAGCCTTGTACATGGCGCAACCCCTCGGGCGGCCCGCTGTACAGCACCACGCCACCCTTCTCGCCCGCCTCGGGCCCCACGTCGACCAGCCAATCGGCGCGACGCATCAACGACAGGTCGTGCTCCACCACGAAGAGCGAATTGCCCGCGCGCTTGAGCATGTCGAGTGCCGAGACCAGCGCCTCGCTGTCGGCGGGATGCAACCCCGCCGAAGGCTCGTCGAGCACGTACACCACGCCGAACAGGTTGGAGCGGATCTGCGTGGCCAGGCGCAGCCGCTGCAACTCGCCCGGCGACAGCGTGGGCGTGCGCCGGTCGAGCGACAGGTAGCCCAGCCCCAGGCCCAGCAGCGTGCCCACCCGCTCCAGCAGGTCGTGCGCGAGGCGCTGCGCGGCGATGCGTTTTTCTTGCGGCTGCCCCTTCAGCCTGCCCGCCGCAAGCGGCGCCAGCACGCGCGACAGTTCGCCCAGCGGCATCTGCGCCATCTCGCCGATGTCGTGGCCGGCCACGCGCACCGACAGCGCTTCTTTCTTCAGGCGCTTTCCCTTGCACGACGGGCACAGGGCGCCCGTCATGAAGCGCGACACGCGGTTCTTCATGAGCGCGCTCTGCGTGGTGGCGAAGGTGTGCAGCACATACTTGCGCGCACCGGTGAAGGTGCCTTGGTAGCTCGGCTCCGTCTTGCTGCGCAGCGCGGCCCGGGTTTCCGCGGGCGTGAAGCCGGCATACACCGGCACCGTGGGCTGCTCGTCGGTGAACAGGATCCAGTCGCGGGTTTTCTTCGGCAGCTCGCGCCAGGGTTTGTCGACGTCATGCCCCAGCGTGACCAGGATGTCGCGCAGGTTCTGCCCGTGCCATGCGGGCGGCCACGCAGCCACGGCGCGCTCGCGGATGCTGAGCGAGTCATCGGGCACCAGGGACTGCTCCGTCACCTCGAAGACCCGGCCCAGGCCGTGGCAGACCGGGCAGGCGCCTTGCACGGTGTTGGGAGAGAAGTCTTCCGCGTACAGCAGGGGCTGGCGCGCGGGGTAGTCGCCCGCCCTCGAATACAGCATGCGCAGCAGGTTCGACAGCGTGGTCACGCTGCCGACCGAAGAGCGCGCACTGGGCGTGCCGCGCTGCTGCTGCAACGCCACGGCCGGCGGCAGGCCCTCGATGCTGTCGAACTCGGGCACGCCAGCCTGGTCGATCAGCCGGCGCGCATACGGCGCGACCGATTCCAGGTAACGGCGCTGCGCTTCTGCGTACAGCGTGCCGAAAGCCAAAGACGATTTGCCGGAGCCCGAGATGCCGGTGAACACCACCAGCGCATCGCGGGGAATGTCGACATCCACATTCTTCAGGTTGTGTTCTCGCGCACCGCGCAAGCGCACGAAGCGCTCGGTGGAAGGATCGCAGGCGTGGTGAGGGTCGCTGTTGTCCATATGCAGTGCAGCGTACCGGGCAGCAAATTTTCCCGGGTCGGCCCGCAGTACGGGCCCCTGTAGGAAAGCGGGCAGGCCGCCCCGCCTCATCGTCGCCGCAGACCTACAGACACGCGCGGCGAAAGGCGCATGTTGAAGCGATGACACATCCCATCGAACTCACCATCCAGGAGCCGCTGCCGGGCGCCTTTGTCTGGCAGTTGCTCGAAACCGACGACCAGGGCACGCACCCGCGCCTGCTGGGAAAAGCGTACGACGCGGCAGACAGCTACGAGCTGGCGCTGTCGGCGGGCCAGCGCGCGCTGAAAAGTGCGATCCGCGAACGCACTGCGTCCAGCACCGGCTGACAGCGGGGCGTGCCGCCTGCCAGCCGGGCTCTGTCGCTTACTTGGGCGTGCCGCCGGGCACAGGCTTCGGCTTGCCGGGACGACGCTCGTCGCGCGTTTCGGCACGGCGTTCGCCAGCCACCGCTGCACGGTCGGTTCCGATGGCGCCGCCTTCGGGCGTCTTCGCTTCGTCACCGGCGGGGGCCTTCACCAGGCCAGGCGTGCGGCGGTCCTTGCGGGCCTCGCCGGCCATGTCCGACTTGCCGGTCGCAATGCCCGGCGTGTTGGGCGGAACCGCCGCACCGGGCGGGTTCGATTGCGCGTAGGCGCCAGTGGCGGCCAGCAGGCCGGCGATCATCAGTGCGGGAACGGTTGTCTTCATCGAAAGCTCCAGGGTGGGAAATAAAACGCTGACACCACAGCGTCAGCGCCCGCGAGCGCACCCCGCGTAGGAAATGGTCGCGTCCGCACCGGCGCAAATCACGACGCCGCGCGCACCACGCTGAACGCGGCCCACGGCACGAAGCGCAACGCGTCGGACAACGCCAGCGCCTCTGCCCCCACCCTGAAGCGCTCGCCGGTCAGCACGTTCTGCAGCATCTCGCCTTCCAGCCACGCCGGCAGTTGCACCGTGGTGTCTTGCCATGCCTCGCCTTGCGGCAATGCTGGCTCCGACGTGTCACCCTTGCACAGGCCGACGAACATGCGCCCGGCCAGCACCACCAGCGCCTGCGCCTCGTGCTGCCGCACGAAGGCCACCACATGCCGCGCCATCGGGCCCTGGGCCTGCAGCCCTTCGTAGCTGCCTTCGCGGAACAGTTCGGGCTGCGCGCGCCGCAGCGACAGCAGCCGCCAGATGAACCACAGCTTGGAGCGGCCGTCGTGCGGCGCGGCGGCCAGCGCCTGGATGCGCGCGGCCAGTTCGGCGCCTTGGGCCACATCGGTTGCCTCGGCTGCCTCCGCCATGCCTCGCAGCTCGTCGAGCTGCCCCTGCCGCAGCGCATAGTCCACCGGCCGCCGGTTGTCGGGGTCGACCAGGCTCAGCTCGATCAGCTCGCTGCCCTGGTACAGGTCGGGCACGCCGGGCGAGGTGTACTTCAGCAAGGTGAGCGTGAGCCCGTTCCACGCACCGAACCACGACAGCCGGTCGGCCAGCCGCTGGATGTCCGAAAGGCAGGCACCGGCTTCCATGTCGGAGACGATGGCGCGCACGTAGCCTTCGAGCGCGGCCTCGTACTCGGCGTCGGGCTGGGTCCACCGCGTGCGCAGCTTGGCCTCGCGCGCGGCCTTCTGCATGTACTGCCAGATCCGCTCGGCATAGGCCGGCGCGGTGTCCGCGTCGAGCCCGCCGGACCCGCCGAACCCGGTGAAGGGCAGCGTGCCCAGCAGCGTCTGGTACAGCAGGTACTCGTCGGCGCGCGAAGGTGCGTCGTCGGCCTCCAGCTTGCGGCGCGTGTCGCGGCACAGGCCGTGCCAGCGGGTGAGCGCGAGCACCCACTCGTTGGGCATTTCCGACAGCACGTCGATGCGGTTGCGCACGTCTTCCGAGCGCTTGTTGTCGTGCGTCGAGGTGGCCAGCATGGTGTGCGGCCAGCGCCGCGCGCGGTCGGTGCTGAGCGAGTGGAACTCTTCCACCTCGATGCCGAAGCGGTCGGGCTCGCCACCCACCTCGTTGAGCGAGCTCAGCGGAAAGTAGCGGTAGAAGGCCGTGTCTTCCACGCCCTTGGCCGTGACCGGTGCACTGAACTGCTGAAAGCGCACGGCAAAGCGGCGCACGCGTTCGGCCAGCGCGGCCGACGCGCCCTCCACCGCCTGGCCGCGCAGCACGCGCCGCAGAAACTCGAACACCGAGCGGTCGGCATCGCTGCTCTGGCGCCCGGCGCCGGCAATGGCCTCGTCGATGAAGCGCTCGTCCTGCGCCGAAGGACCGTCGATGATGTACGTGCGGTACACCGGCATGCAGGCCGCCACGTCGGCCAGCGCGCGGCGCAGCGCATTGAGCGTGTAGTCGCGCGTGGCACGGTCGGCGCGCGCAATGCGCAGCAGTTCGCTCGACAGCATGTTGAGCTCCGACGACAGCGCATTGCGCATCACCTCGCGGCGCCCGGTCTGCGACAGCGCATGAAAGCTCTGCGTCTCGCCGGTGAAGCGGCGCCACGCATGGCCGATGGTTTCTTCGGCCGCGGTGTCGACCAGCACGCCGTTGGCCACGTTGGCAAAGCGGTAGCCGGTGGTGCCGTGCACATGCCAGCCCACGGGCACTTCCTCGTCGTTGGCGGCGATCTTCTCGGCCACCACGTAGAGGGGGCGGGCCGGGCGGCCCTGCGCGTCGTGCGCGGGCAGCACCAAGCCGGCGCGGCGCGCATAGCCCTGCTGCAGCTTCTCGAAGTAGCGCGCGGGGTCGTACAACCCGTCGGGGTGGTCGATGCGCAGGCCGTCCACCTTGCCGGCCGCCGCCAGGTCGAGCGCGAAGGACTGCGTGGCCTCGAACACGTCGTCGCGCTCCATGCGCACCGCCGCGAGGTCGTTGATGTCGAAGAAACGCCGGTAGTTGATTTCGTCCGTCGCCACGCGCCAGTAGGCCAGCCGGTAGGCCTGCCCCTCGATGAGCGCATGCAGCGCGTCGCGCGCGGCGGGCGTTGCCAGGTTCAGCTCGGCCACGGCCGCGCCCAGGGCACGCTGCACCGTCGCGTGCCGCTGCGCGAGCCGCGCCAGCCGGGCCTTCAGCAGTTCCTTGTCGCGGGCGCGCTCGGCGCGCTGCTCGGGGTCGGCCGTATCGCGGCCCGGCAGGTGGCCGAAGGCCGCAGAAATGCTGGCCAGGCTGGCCGCTTCGTCGGCCGATTCGTCCAGCTGCGCGAGCGCGCGCGCCATCACCACCGGGTAGTGCTCGGGCGCCACCGGAAAGCGGTGATCGAAGTACATGAGCGCAAAGCCTCCGAGCTCGGGCTCGAAGTGCAGCACCAGCTCGCCGCTGCCCAGCACCTCGCCGTAGTGGCCGCCCAGCACGGGCAGCAGCACCTTGCCGGTGAGCTCCACGTTCAGCGGCTGCCAGTCGATGTCGAAGTGCTGCGCATACAGCGAGGCCGGGCCGTTTTCCAGCACGTCCATCCACCATTCGTTGTCGGCGCCGAACACGCCCATGTGGTTGGGCACCATGTCCAGCAGTTGGCCCATGCCGTGCGCCTCCAGCGCCTGCACGAAGCGCTCGAAGCCGGCCTCGCCGCCCAGCTCGGGGTTGACTTCGTCGTGCGCTACCACGTCGTAGCCGTGCATGCTGCCTGCGCGCGCCCGCTGAATGGGCGAGCAGTACACATGGCTCACGCCCAGTGCGGCCAGGTAGGGCAGCACGCGAATGGCGTCGTCGAAGCCGAAGTCCTTGTGGAACTGCAGCCGGTAGGTGGCGCGCGGCACGCAGGCCTGCAGGTCTTGCGGCGCGACGGCACGGGTGCGCGAACGAAGACTCGGGCGCACCGCGCGCAAATGCGCGGCAATGCCCTGCATGCGGTCGCTCTCGGCCAGCGCGCGCAACGGCAACGGCAGCTTGCGCCGCCAGTTGGGCTGCTCGTTCACCGTGCCGGGCATGTTGGCCTGCTCCACCACGCCCGCCGCGTCTTCCAGCTGCACCATCATCAGCGCCGACGGCGCTGCCGCCAAATAGGCATGCACCGCCTCCACCACGCGCGTGGGCGGCACGGCCTGGCCGGCGGCCTCGGCGATCTCGTCGCGGCTGAGCAACCCGCCGCGTTCGGCCGCCAGCATCAGCTGGATGCGCTCCTGGGCGCGGTCGAGCAACTGCTTGTCGAACACGCGCTCGTCGGGGAACAGGCCCAGCGCCAGCCGCACGCGCAGGTCGTGACCGGCCCACCAGCCGGCGAAGGTGGCCAGGTCGTGCGTGCTCACCGCCACCAGCGCGGCGCTCGGGTAGGCCTCGGGCGGCTTGAAGCCGCCTTCGTGGTGCTCGTGGTGCCGGCCGTCGAACTTCTCGAAGTACAGCAGGCGGTACGACAGCACGTCGGCCTTGCTCAGCGCCTCGCGCACCGCGTCTTCCACCGTGCCCAGGTCTTCGCCCACCACCATGCAGCGCTGGCGGTGGCTCTCGATGGCGACGATGGCCAGCATCTCGTCCAGCGGGTAGTACACGTAGGCACCGTCGTGCGCGCCGCGGCCCGGCGGAATCCAGAACAGGCGCATGAGCCCCATCACGTGGTCGATGCGCAAGGCGCCCGCGCCGCGCATGCCGGCGCGCAGGGTCTGAATGAAGTAGCGATAACCGTCGGCCCGCAGGCTGTCGGGCCGCAGCGGCGGCAGGCCCCAGTTCTGGCCGGCGGGGTTGAACTCGTCCGGCGGCGCGCCGATGGCGGCGCCGGGCGCCAGCACCGACTGCGCGGTCCAGGCATCGGAGCCGGCGCGGTCCACCGACACCGCCAGGTCGACGTACAGGCCGATGCCCATGCCCACCGCCTCGCAGCGCGCGGCCGCCTGCGCCAGCTGGCGCGCGGCCTGCCATTGCAGGAACTGGTGGAACTGGATGCGCTGCGCGTGCTGCACGGCAAAGGCCGTGACCTCGGCCGCGTCGGGGTCGCGGTAGGCCACGGGCCACACCGGCCAGCCCCACAGGCCGGGGTCTGTCGCCAGAAAGTGCGCATGCAGGGTCTCGAACAACGCATGCTGGCGCAGCCCCTCGCCGCGCTCGGCCACGAAGGCCAGGAACGCCAGGCCGTCTTTGTCGGGCGCGCCCAGTTCGGGCAGGTGCGCTTCGCGGAAGTGCGCGAACAGCAGCACCAGCACCTCGAGCTTGGCGGCGGCCACGCCGGGCAGGTCGACCAGCGGCTCGGCGCGCAAGGCCGCGAGCCGGTCCTGGAAGGCGGCCGATCGCACCAGGTGGCGCGCCGGCTCGCAGTCGGCAAAACCGTCGACCGCCTCCACGTCGATGTAGAGCACGTTCAATTGCTGCCGCGACGACGGGCTGTACGGGCTCGCATGCCCCGGGTTGGCCGCGAACAGCGCATGCAGGGGGTTGAGCCCGACGATGTCCGCGCCCTGCGCGGCCATGTGCGTCACCAGATCGTCGAGGTCGCCGAAGTCGCCGATGCCCCAGTTGCGCGGCGAGCGCAGGCTGTACAGCTGCACCGCCGGGCCCCACACGCGCCCGCCGTCGCGCACGGCCGGCGGCCGGTAGCACTGCCCCGGCGTGGCCAGCACCAGCGTTTCGCCGGGCAGGCCGTCGATCTGCAGGCGGTGGTAGCCGGCCTCCAGCGCCAGTGTCATGGGCAGCACGCGTTCGCACAGCCATGCGCCGTCGCACTCGGCACGCGCGGTTTCGTGAAGCTGCGCGGCGTCGGCCTCTCCCTGTTGCGTGCGGCCGGCTTCGTCTGTCAGTTGCCAGCGCAGCGCACGCATGCCATGCGGCACGCGCAGCGGCAGCTGCCAGGCCGTGCTGCCCGCGGCCACGGTCGCCACCGGCGGCAGTGCCTGCGCCCAGCGCGCGCGGTGCACGGCGTCGAGCGCATGGTGCGCGTCGGCCGCGCTCTCGATGCGCACGCCGAACTCGGCCAGCAGCGCGAGCAGGCTCTGCGGCTTGGCTTCGCGCCGAGTGCCGAAGGCGTCGTTGTAGGAAGTGGCAATGCCGAAGTGCGCGCACAGCGACGCAATCACACCCGCCGCCTCCTTGTGAAAAATCGCGTCCATGTCATTCACCGTGCGCGTCCTCCAGCGTGACGAGCACCGCGCCGTGGGCCAGCTGCAGCACACCGCCGTCTTCTTGCACGCCATGGCTGTACACCAGGGCGCCGGGCGCGCCGGCCACGCCTGCCGCCGGCTGCGCGCCGAAATGCGCCAGCATGTGAAGCCGGCCCGAGCCCAGGTTCCAGTGCACGCGCAGCGTGTCGTTCTCGCAGACGAACACGCCCGCGCCCGCCGCGCCGGCCAGGCGCGGCACGATCAGTTTGTGGCGCAGGGCCAGCAACTGCTGCACCGCGCTGTACTGCTCGAAATGGGTTCGGGCGCCGCGCTCGCGCCAGTTGAGCTTGGACGCGAGAAAGGTGGCCTCGTCGTTCGGGTCGGGAATGCGCGCGCGCGCCGCCTCGTCCTTGAACGCGGCAAAGCCGCCGAACTCCGAACGCCGCCCGTTGGACACCGCCTCGGCCAGCTCGGGCCCGAAGTCGCAGAAGTAGAGAAACGGCGTGGAGGCGGCGAACTCGTCGCCCATGAACAGCATCGGCACATGCGGCGACAGCAGCAGGCAGGCCATGGCCGCACGCAGGCGCACCGGGTCGCCCAGCGCGTGGATGCGCTCGCCGAAGGCGCGGTTGCCGACCTGGTCGTGCGTTTGCAGGAACGACACGAAGGCCTGCGACGGCAAGCCCGTGCTGGGCTCGCCGCGCCGCTCGCCGTGGCGAAACGCCGAGGGCTGGCCCTGGTAGATGAAGCCTTCGGCCAGCGACAGCGCCAGGCTGCGCACCGGGTCGTCGGCGTAGTCGGCGTAGTAGCCGTCGCGCTCGCCGGTGGCCAGCACGTGCACCGCGTGGTGCAGGTCGTCGTTCCATTGCGCGGTGCCGGCCACCGGCAGGCCCTGGCTGTCGCGCACCAGCATCGAGGCCTGGTTGGTCTCGTTCTCCAGCACCAGGTGCACGTGGCGCTCGCGGCCCGGGCCGGCCTGCACCGCCTCGCGAATTTCCTGCACGATGTGCGGATGCGAGCCGTCGCTGATGGCATGAATGGCGTCCATGCGCAGGCCGTCGAAGCGGTACTCCTCGATCCAGTAGAGCGCGTTGTGCACGAAGAAGTCGCGCACGGTGCGCGCGTCCTGCCCGTCGAAGTTGATGGCCGCGCCCCAGGGCGTGCGGTGCTCGGCGTTGAAGAATTCGGGGCAGTAGCCGTGCAGGTAGTTGCCTTCGGGGCCGAAGTGGTTGTAGACCACGTCGATCAGCACCATCAGGCCCAGCCCGTGCGCCGCGTCGACCAGGGCCTTGAGCTCTTCGGGCGTGCCGTACGAGGCATCGGGCGCGAACTGCAGCACGCCGTCGTAGCCCCAGTTGCGCTTGCCCGGAAAGTCCGCCAGCGGCATCAGCTCGAGGGCGGTCACGCCCAGCTCGGCCAGTTCGCCGAGCCGCTCGCGCGCGGCGTTGAAGGTGCCCTCCGCCGTGAACGCGCCGATGTGCAGCTCGTACACCACCGCCTCTTCCCAAGGCCGGCCGCGCCAGGCGGTGTCGCGCCAGGCATAGCGGCGCGGGTCGATCACCACGCTCGGGCCGTGCACGTCCTCGGGGTTGAAGCGCGAGGCAGGGTCGGGCACGGCCGAGCCGTCGGGCATGTCGAAGCGGTAGCTGTCGCCGTGCGCCGCGGCGGGCAGGTCGAGCCGGTGCCAGCCGTCGGCGTCGCGCGCCATGGCATGCGAGGCGAAGTCGTGTTGGCCTGCAGGCCGGTGCGACAGCCGCACGGCGTTTTGCGACGGCGCCCACAGGGAAAAGGCGACACCGGCGTCGTGCACGGTGGCGCCGAAGGGCATGGTGTGGGTGCGGGGCTGGGTGTGATGGGTGGTCATGGCCGTACGTCCGGCCGACTCAGCACGACGAGCGAGCGGCATTGCAGGGGATAGGAAGGCTCCGCCCACGCGGGGGCGAGCGAAGCGGCGTCTTGGGTGGTGGGCGGCGGCGTGGTGCTGGCGGTGTCGACCAGCAGCCGCCACGCGCCGTGCGGCATCGGCGGCAGCGTGAAGGCGATCTCGTCGTGGTGCGCGTTCAGCAGCAGCAGAAAGTCGTCGTCGTGCTGCGTCTCCCCGCGCGGCCCGCGGTCGGCAATGCCGCCGCCGGGGATGTACATGGCAATGCAGCGGGCATTGGTGTCGTTCCAGTCTTCGGTGCGCATTTCTTCGCCGTCGGGCTTGAGCCAGTGCACGTCGGTCACGGTCTCGCCGGCGGCCGGCTTGCCCGCGAAGAAGGTGCGCCGCCGGAACGACGGGTGCGCGCGGCGCAGCGCGACCATGCGTTCGACGAAGGTGGTGAGCGCCAGCCGCTCGGGCGTGGCCGACCAGTCGAGCCAGCCGAGTTCGTTGTCCTGGCAGTACACGTTGTTGTTGCCCTGCTGCGTGTGGCCGCGCTCGTCGCCCGCCAGCAGCATGGGCACGCCCTGCGACAGCAGCAGCGTGGCCAGCAGGTTGCGCTTCTGGCGCTCGCGCAGGGTCGCCACCTCGGGGTCGTCGGTGGGTCCTTCGACGCCGCAGTTCCACGACACGTTGTGGCTGCTGCCGTCGCGGTTGTCCTCGCCGTTGGCCTCGTTGTGCTTGTCGTTGTACGACACCAGATCGTGCAGCGTGAAGCCATCGTGCGCGGTGACGAAGTTGATGCTCGCGCTGGGCTGCTTGCCCGACCAGCCGTACAGGTCCTGCGAGCCGGTGACGCGCTTGGCCATTTCGCCGACCAGCCCGCCGTCGCCCTTCCAGAAACCGCGCATGCCGTCGCGGTACTGGTCGTTCCACTCGGCCCAGCCCAGCGGAAAGTTGCCCACCTGGTAGCCGCCATGGCCCAGGTCCCAGGGCTCGGCGATGAGCTTCACGCGGTTGAGCGTCGGGTCCTGGCGAATCGCGTCGAAGAAGCCGCCCAGGTTTTCCACCTTGCCGGCCTCGCGCGCCAGGGCCGAAGCCAGATCGAAGCGAAAGCCGTCGACGTGCATTTCCTCGGCCCAGTAGCGCAGCGAGTCCATCACCAGCTGCAGGGCATGCGGGTGCTCCAGGTTCACCGTGTTGCCGCAGCCGGTGAAGTCGTCGTAGAAGCGGCGGTTGTCGGCCTTGGCGATGTAGTAAGAAGAGTTGTCCACCCCGCGCATCGACAGCGTGGGGCCCAGCTGGTTGCCTTCGCAGGTGTGGTTGTAGACCACGTCCAGAATGACCTCGATGCCCGCGGAGTGCAGCGTCTTCACCATGGTCTTGAACTCCTTCACCTTGCCCGAGGCGCTGTAGCGCATCTCGGGGGCGAAGTAGCCGAAGGTGTTGTAGCCCCAGTAGTTCTGCAGGCCCTTCTCGGACAGGTGACGGTCGTTCAGGAAGCTGTGCACCGGCAGCAGCTCCACCGTGGTCACGCCCAGGCGCTTGAGGTAGTCGACCACCGGCGCGCAGCCCAGGGCGGCGTAGGTGCCGCGCAGCTCGGGCGGAACGTCGGGGTGCGTCATGGTGAAGCCGCGCACGTGCATCTCGTAGATGACCATGTCCTGCCGCGGCACCGAAGGGCGGCGGTCGTCGCCCCAGGTGAAGGCGGTTTCCAGCACACGGCCCTTGGGCATCAGCGGGGCGCTGTCGCGGCGGTCGAACGAAAGGTCTTCGCGCTTGCTGCCCACGGTGTAGCCGTACAGCGCGTCGCCCCAGCGCAGCTGGCCCACCAGGTCCTTGGCATAAGGGTCGAGCAGCAGCTTGTGCGCGTTGAAGCGGTGGCCTTCCTCGGGTTTGTAGGGGCCGTGCACCCGGTAGCCGTAGGCCTGGCCGGGCCGCGCCTCGGGCAGGTAGCAGTGCCACACGCCGTCGGTGCGCTCGCGCAGCACGATGCGCTGCAGCTCATGGCGCCCGCGCTCGTCGAACAGGCACAGCTCCACCTTGTCGGCGTGCTGGGAGAACAGCGCGAAATTGACACCCTCCCCGTCCCAGGTGGCGCCGCCCGGATAAGGCTTGCCCGGCCAGATGGCCGTGATCGTCGGATTTGTTTTTCGTGTCATTCAGTGGCCGGAAGCAATCGAAGGCAAGCAAGGCAGGCAGGCGGTCAGCGCGGCGGACGGTCGTCGAAGCGGGGCGGCGGAGTCGTGCTGCCCACGGGGGTGACGGGGGGCACGTCTTTCAGCGCCTTTCCGTCCTTGATGACCGCGCGCGGCCACCAACGCTCGATTTGCGCCTTCGCCCAGTCCTTGCCGGCCAGGCCGAAGGCCAGAGCCAACGCAAAAACCACGCCCGCCAAGATCACCAGGAAGCTTTCGCGCACGATGTCGCCGCCCACCTTGATCT
This sequence comes from Variovorax monticola, assembly GCF_051216855.1. Classification (NCBI taxonomy): domain Bacteria; kingdom Pseudomonadati; phylum Pseudomonadota; class Betaproteobacteria; order Burkholderiales; family Comamonadaceae; genus Variovorax; species Variovorax monticola. The sequence continues at coordinate 45,326 of NZ_JBPJZP010000012.1, read as the reverse complement.
GGTCGAGCGCAATCAAAATGACGAAGGCCATCACCGCGTACTGCGCCATCTTGGCGAACAGCATCGCGTCCTGCATCTTCACGCCGCGGAAATAGCTGCCCACCGCGTCGCCCACGAACTTGGCGAAATACGAGCCGAAGGCCAGCACCAGCAACGCCACCGCCACGTTGGGCACGAACCACACGATGCGCCCCAGCAGGTCGGCGATGTAGCTCAGCCCCATGCCGTTGAAGGCAATCAGCAGCGACGCCAGGATAACCAGCCAGTACGCCAGCACCCCGAACACGCTGCTCGTGTCGCCGCGCCAGCCGCCCTGGCGCAGGAAGTTGTCCAGCCCCGCGCGCTCGGTGAGCACGTTGAAGTTGATGGCGCGCAGCGCCTTGGTTACCGCGAAGCGCACCGCCTTGGCGACGATCCAGCCCACGAACACCACCACCAGCGCGACCAGCAGGCGCGGAATGAACGCCCCCACCTGATAGAGGATGGCGCGCAGCGGCTCCAGGTGAATGCCGAAGTTTTCCATGATGAGTCTTTCCCGAATGTGATTGGCGGTGGCGTCAGGTGGGCTTCAAGCGCGCGTCAACGCTGGATGAGCGAGAGCACGCCGTTCAGCGGCACCTGCACCCAGTCGTTGCGGTTGTTGAGCTCGTAGCGCAGCTCGTACAGCGCCTTCTCCAGTTCGAACAGCGACAGCAGCTCGGCGTCCAGAGGCGCGCCTTGCAGGCCGGGGCCGCCAATGGCGTCGGCGTAGCCCTTCAGGAAGGCGTCGCGCGTGGCCTGCTCCCAAGCCTTTGCGGGCGCGGCCAGCTTCTCGGCTTCTTCCGGGCTTTGTGCCACGCGGCGCAGCGCCGACCAGCGCGCGTAGTTGAACGAGCGCAGCATGCCCGCCACGTCGCGCAACGGCGACCCCTTGGCGCGCCGCTCCTCGAAGCTGCGCGCGGGCTCGCCCTCGAAGTCGATGATGACGAAGTCGTTGTCCTTCACCAGCACCTGGCCCAGGTGGTAGTCGCCGTGGTAGCGGCTCTTCAGCACGGCGGCGCCGCCCTCGAAAAAACGCCGCTCGGCAATGTTCGACTGCAGTGCGTCGGCGGCCGCGATCAAGGTGTTGGCATCGGCCTGCGTGCCGGCGGACAACCCGCCAATGCGCTCGCGCAGCAACGCGATGGTGGCGGTGGCGTCGGTGGCCGCATGCGTGCGGTAGCCCGCCACATCGGTGGCCACCAGCGGCTCGGGGTCGAAGCCGGCCGAGCCGGTGCGGGTGGCCAGCGCGCGGTGCAGCTCGGCCGTGCGACGGCCCAGCGTGGCCATCAGCGCCAGGAAGCCGCCATGCGCCGCCGCCACGTCGCCCGCGTCGGGCGACGTGCCGTCGGTGGTGGCCACGTCGCGCAAAAAGCGCTCCAGGTAGCCCAGGGTGTAGTCCCAGCCGTCGCCCTGGTTGGCGACGTAGCTCTGCACCATGGCCAGCGTCATGGTGCGCCCGTCGGCGGTGATGTATTCGAGCGAGCCCAGCACCGGCACGCAGTTGGGGTAGTGCACCTCGGTGAGGAAGCGGCCCATTTCCAGCTCGGGGTTGATGCCCGGGCGCACGTGGCGGTAGCCCTTGAGGAACAGCGTTTCGTTCAGCGTCACGGCCGTGTTGCTGCTCACGCCGCTGGGCCGGCCGACGGCCAGCGCATCGATGTCGATGTTCAGCGCGGCGAAAGCAGCCGTGGGCTTGAACACGAACTTGCCATTGGCCGTGGCCAGCTCGGCCCCCTGGCCGATGGCGCGCACCAGCTCGCGGCAGAAGGCCTCGTCGTAGAAGGCATCGCCCATCAGGCCCACCTGCGCCTGCTGGCGCACCTTGGCGATCGCGGCCTGCGCCACGCCGGCCATGCGCTCCTCGTCGCGCTCTTCCCAGGCCAGTGCCAGCGGCATGAAGTAGGTGGCGCCGCCGGGCGGGCCGTCGAGTGCCAGCAACGGCAGCATCCAGCTCTGGCCGTTGGCCTCCCACACGGCGTGATCGGTCATGCGCGCGCGCTGAATCGGCACGCCCTTGGAGGCGTACCAGCGCTGGATCTCGATGTGGCGCGGCAGCGTGTCGAGTTCGAACTGGTTGCGCATGCGCTCGGCCATGCCGATGCGCCAGGGCATCACGCGGTCGCGGAAGAAGCTGGTCCAGCCGTCGAACAGCACCAGCGTGGGCCAGTCCTGCAGGGCCACGCCCTGCTCGTGCCAGCTGGGCGCGTCGGCCTCGGCCGTGAGCTTGAACCAGTAGAAGCCGTACGACGCCAGCGTGAGCAGGTAGGGCAGCTCGCCGATGGGCGGAAACGCCGAGCGGCCCAGCATCTCGATGGGCACATGCCCCTTGAACTCCGACAGGTCGAGCTCCACCGGCTGCGCGGCGCGCGACAGGTTGAACACGGCCAGGATCACGTCGCCGTCGTACTCGCTCAGGTACGCCAGGATCTTGCGGTTGCCCGGCTTCAGAAAGCGCCGCTTGCCGCGCCCGAAGGCGTGGCTGGTCTTGCGCACGGCCAGCATGCGCTTGGTCCAGTTCAGCAGCGAGCTGGCGTCTCGCGCCTGCGTTTCCACGTTGAGCGCTTCGTAGCCGTACATCGGGTCCATGATGGGCTGCAGGTACAGGCGCTGCGGGTCGGCGCGCGAAAAGCCGGCGTTGCGGTCGGGGCTCCACTGCATGGGCGTGCGCACGCCGTTGCGGTCGCCCACGAACACGTTGTCGCCCATGCCGATCTCGTCGCCGTAATAGATGATGGGCGAGCCCGGCATCGACAGCAGCATGCCGTTCATGAGCTTGACGCGGTCGAGGTCGTTTTCCATCAGCGGCGCCAGGCGCCGGCGAATGCCCAGGTTGATGCGCGCGCGCGTGTCGGCCGCGTACATGGTGTACATGTAGTCGCGCTCCTTGCTGGTCACCATCTCGAGCGTGAGCTCGTCGTGGTTGCGCAAGAAGATGGCCCACTGGCAGCCCTCGGGAATGTCCGGCGTCTGCGCCATGATTTCCACGATCGGGTGCCGGTCTTCCTGCGCAATGGCCATGTACATGCGCGGCATCAGCGGAAAGTGATATGCCATGTGGCATTCGTCGCCGTCGCCGAAGTACTCGCGCACGTCCTCGGGCCACATGTTGGCCTCGGCCAGCAGGAAGCGGTTCTTGTACTCGGCGTCGATGGTCGCGCGCAGTTGCTTGATGACGGCGTGCGTCTCGGGCAGGTTCTCGTTGCTGGTGCCGTCGCGCTCCACAAGGTAGGGAATGGCGTCCAGCCGGAAGCCGTCCACACCCATGTCGAGCCAGAAGCGCATGGTCTTCAGAATGGCTTCCATCACCGCCGGGTTGTCGAAGTTCAGGTCGGGCTGGTGGCTGAAGAAGCGGTGCCAGAAGTACTGCTTGGCCACCGGGTCCCACGTCCAGTTCGACGTCTCGGTGTCGGTGAAGATGATCCGCGTGCCCTGGTAGATCTGGTCGGTGTCGCTCCACACGTAGAAGTTGCGCTCCGGCGAGCCGGGCGGCGCCAGGCGCGCAGCCTTGAACCACGGGTGGTCGCTGGAGGTGTGGTTGATGACCAGCTCGGTAATGACGCGCAGGCCGCGCTTGTGCGCCTCGGCCATCATTTCGCGGAAGTCGGCCAGCGAGCCGTACTGTGGATGCACGTCTTCGTACTCGGCAATGTCGTAGCCGTCGTCGCGCAGCGGCGACGGATAGAACGGCATCAGCCAGATGGTGTTGACGCCCAGGTCCTTCACGTAGTCGAGCTTGGCGGTCACCCCCTGGAAGTCGCCCATGCCGTCGTTGTTGGAGTCGAAGAAGGCCTTGACGTTGAGCTGGTAGATCACCGCGTCGCGGTACCACAGCGGATCGTCGCTGTTGTCGATTGCCACGGTTTCAAGCGCGATGTGCGAGACAGGTGCATTCATGGGCAGTCGAGACCTCAAAGAAAGTAGTCGAAGTCGCGCTCGTCGCCGTGGCGACGACGGACCACGAAGATGTGCGCGGGTGCGCTTTGCGGATCGAGCCGCACGTAGTGCCAGTCGCCCTGCCAGACGAATCGTTGGCCGCTGAGCAGGTCGTGCATCTGGAAGCTGCGCGAAGGCGGACTCACGCCCACGCTGCCGGGCTCCAGCCCCACCCAGCCCGACTGCGGCGTGTGCGGGTCGAGGTTGACCACCGTCACCACCACGTTGCTGCCGTCGGCCGAGGTCTTGGCGTAGGCCAGCAGCTGCGGGTTATCCACGTGCAGGAAGCGCAGCGTGCGGTCCCATTGCAACGCCGGGTTCTCGCGGCGGATGCGGTTCACCCGCGCGATGAAGGGCGCCAGGCTCTCGGGGTCGTCGTGGTTCCAGTGGCGCAGCTGGTACTTCTCGGAGTCGAGGTATTCCTCGCCGCCGTGGTCGCGCGGCAGATGCTCGCGCAGCTCGTAGGCCGGCCCGTAGATGCCGTAGCTCGCCGACAGCGTGGCCGCCAGCACCAGGCGCGACATGTACACCGAAGCTTCGCCGCCCTGCATCTGCTCGTGCAGGATGTCGGGCGTGTTGGGCCACACGTTGGGGCGGAAGTAGTCGATGCCCGGTGCGGTCGACAGCTCGGTGAAGTATTCGACCAGCTCTTGCTTGGTGTTGCGCCAGGTGAAGTACGTGTAGCTCTGCGAGAAGCCGCCCTTGGCCAGCCGGTGCATCACCTTCGGGCGCGTGAAGGCCTCGGCCAGGAAGATCGTTTCGGGGTGGGTGCGCTTGATTTCGGCGATCACCCAGTCCCAGAACGGAAAGGCCTTGGTGTGCGGGTTGTCCACGCGGAAGATGCGCACGCCCTCGCCCACCCAGTGCTCGAACACGCTCTTCAGCTCGGTCCACAGGCCGCGCCAGTCGTCGCACTCGAAGTTGAAGGGGTAGATGTCCTGGTACTTCTTGGGCGGGTTCTCGGCGTACTGCACGCTGCCGTCGGGCCGCCAGCGGAACCAGTCGGGGTGTTCCTTCACGTACGGGTGGTCGGGGGCGCACTGGAAGGCGATGTCCAGCGCGATCTCCAGGCCGTGGTCGGCCGCGCGCGCCAGCAGGTGGCGGAAGTCTTCGGGCGTGCCCAGCGCCGGCAGGATGTCCTTGTGGCCGCCTTCGGCCGCGCCGATGGCCCAGGGGCTGCCCACGTCCTGCGGCCCGCTCACCAGCTTGTTGTTGGGGCCCTTGCGCTGCACGCGGCCCACGGGGTGGATCGGCGGGAAGTACAGCACGTCGAAGCCCATCGCGGCAATGGCGGGCAGGCGCGCTTCCACGTCCTTGAAGGTGCCGTGCACGCCGGGCTCGGTGCCGGCCGAGCGCGGGAACAGTTCGTACCAGCTGCTGAAGCGGGCGCGCTCGCGGTCGGCCACCAGCGGCAGCTCGACCGGGTAGCGCGCCTGGTGGCGGCGGTCGGGGTGGCGGCGCGCGGTGTCGGCCAGTTCGTCGTCGAGCGCCAGCGCCTTCAGCGACACGGCGTCGGCGCCCGGCATGGCGGCCACGGCGTCCAGCTCGCTGGCCCAGCGCTGCAGCGCCGTCTTGTCGGCGCCTTCGGCGCGGCCGGCAGCCGCCGCGATTTCGAGCGCGCCCACCTGCGAGGCGATGCGCACGTCGTCGGGGTCGACGCGGCGCGACATCTCGCTGCGCCACGACTCGAACGGGTCGACCCAGGCCACTGCGGTGTACACGTAGCGCCCGAGCGCGGGCGGCGAGAACGCAGCCTCCCACACGTCGTTGCCCAGCGGTTTCATGGGCACTTCGCGGAACTCGGCCTGGTCGTGCGCGCGCCAGCACAACTGCACGCGCAGCACGTCGTGCCCGTCGGTGAAGCAGTGCGCGCGCACGCGCACGCGCTCGCCGGCCACGCATTTCACGGGAAAGCGGCCGTTGTCGACGGCGGGCAGCACGGCGTCGATCACCGCGCGCACGTTGCCGTGCGGGTCCGCGATGTCGCTCGCCACGGGAGCCTGGCGGGTGGCAAAGATGTTCTTCATGGTGTGGTGCGTTGCTCCAGGATCAGCGTCGAAAGCGGCGGCAGGGTCAGGCTCAACGACTGCATGCGGCCGTGCGAGCGCACGGGGGCGGCCTCCACGCCGCCCAGGTTGCCCCAGCCGGTGCCGCCGAACTCGGCCGCGTCGGTGTTGATGACCTCGCGCCAGAAGCCGCCACGGGTGTTGCCCGGCACGCCCAGCACGTAGTTGGTGCGCGGTACCGGTGTCATGTTGCAGACCACCAGCAGCGGCGCGCTGCCGTCCGCGCTCTTGCGCAGGAAGGCGAACACGCTTTTCTCTTCGTCGTCCGCGGTGATCCATTCGAAGCCGGCCGCCGAGAAGTCGCGCTGGTGCAGCGCCGGCAGCTCGCGGTACACGCGGTTGAGCTGCGCCACCAGGCGCTGCAAGCCGCCATGGCTGGGCTGCTCGGTCACCCACCACTCGAGCTCGCCGTCGTGCGTCCACTCGCGGCGCTGGCCGAACTCGCCGCCCATGAACAGCAGCTTCTTGCCCGGGTGCGCCCACATGAAGCCGAACAGTGCGCGCAGGTTGGCGAACTGCTGCCAGTTGTCGCCCGGCATCTTGTTGATGAGCGAGCCCTTGCCGTGCACCACCTCGTCGTGCGAGAGCGGCAGCACGAAGTTCTCGTTGAAGGCATACACCAGCGAGAAGGTCAGCTTGTGGTGGTGGTACTTGCGATTGACCGGGTCTTCCTTCAGGTAGTCGAGCGTGTCGTGCATCCACCCCATGTTCCATTTCTCGCCGAAGCCCAGGCCGTCCATGTCGGTGGGGCGGGACACGCGCGGCCATGCGGTCGATTCTTCGGCCACGGTGAGCGTGTCGGGGAACTCGCGGTACACGGCACGGTTGAGCGTGCGCAGGAAGTCGATGGCCTCCAGGTTCTCGCGCCCGCCGTGGCGGTTGGGAATCCACTCGCCGTGCTTGCGCGCGTAGTCGAGGTAGAGCATGGATGCCACCGCGTCCACGCGCAGGCCGTCCAGGTGGTACAGGTCGAGCCAGAACAGGCCCGACGACACCAGGAAGCTGCGCACCTCCGGCCGGCCGTAGTTGAAGATGGCCGAGCTCCACTCGGGGTGGAAGCCCTGGCGCGGATCGGCGTGCTCGTACAGGTGCGTGCCGTCGAAGTAGCCCAGGCCGTGCTCGTCCGTCGGAAAGTGCGAGGGCACCCAGTCGAGCAGCACGCCGATGCCCTGCTGGTGCAGGTGATCGACCATGTACATGAAGTCTTGCGGCGAGCCGTAGCGCGCGGTGGGCGCGAAGTAGCCGGTGGTCTGGTAGCCCCACGAGCCGTAGAACGGGTGCTCGGTGACGGGCATGAGTTCCACGTGCGTGAACCCCATCTTCTTCACGTAGGCGCCCAGCTCGTGCGCCAGCTCGCGGTAGCCCAGAAACTCGCCGTCGTGCCGGCGCCACGAGCCCAGGTGAACCTCGTAGACCGACTGCGGTGCGTCCAGCGCGTTGTGCGCGCCGCGCGTGGCCATCCATTCGTCGTCGTTCCACGTGTACGAGAGTTCGCAGATGCGCGAGCCGGTGGCTGGCGGCAACTCGGCGCTGAAGGCCACGGGGTCGGCCTTGTCGACGGTGTAGCCGTTCAGGCGCGAGCGAATGCGGTATTTGTAGGTCTGGCCGAGCGCCGCGCCGGGCACATGGCCTTGCCAGATGCCGGTGTTGTCGGCGCTCGGGGAAAGCGGATCGGCATCGCCGGACCAGTGGTTCCAGTCGCCGACCACCGATACAGATTCGGCGTTGGGCGCCCACACCGCGAAATTCACGCCGCCACCGGGCTGCGGGTGGGAACCCAGCAGGTCGTACAGGCGGGCGTGGGTTCCTTCGTGGAAAAGGTAGGCGTCTCGCTCGCCCAGGAGTGAATGGTTCAGAGGCACCGGCATTCCTTGATTGAGGGCCAGCGACACGCCTGTTCGAGGAACGTCTGCGTCTTGTCGTCTGGCGGAATCTCAATTTGCGGCACTGCCGCATGCCGCGGCTACGGTCTGAACCGCCTCGCCTTGTCGGAGAGTTGCCCGTATGCCGGTGTTTCGTGCAGCGCGCGCTCAGGCGTGCAGTGCGAAGTCGTCGATGGTCAGCGTGAGGGGGCTGCGCGGCGCGGCACGGTAGCGTGCGACAGCCGCCGGCTCGATCACCTGGAAGTGTTTTCGGCACACCTCCAGCAGCCGGTCGCCGACCTCACGCGTTCCGAACCCGTCGTGCAGGGTGTGCTCCGAAATTTGCACGATGACACGCGGGCCGCCCGGGCCTTCGGGGTAGACGGCAAAGCGCACGCTCGCCGTGTCGAAGCAGTAGATGCCTTCGAAATTCATCTGTGTTGTCTCCTGTGAATCGGGCCAGATTGAGCGCGCATCCGCGGCCCCTGGAGAGTGGACATCGACGCATGCGTGTGCAGGAAATGTCCTACGCACGGCAAGGCCGGCGCTTGCACACACAGGGCGTGTTGGCTTGGGTGGCACGGCGCCAATGCGGCGAAGATCGAACCTCCAGATTTCCGGAGACACCGTCTCGATGACCGAAATGACCCTGCGCCCCGCGCTGCTCTCCCGCTGGGCCCCGGCGTGCGGCCTTGCGGCGCTGCTTTTGCTCGGCGCCTGCACCTCCGCCACCACCGAAGCGCAGCGCGAAGCCAGCGCCAGCAAGCCCCCGCCCACCGATTGCACGGCATGGGTCGGCACCGACCGCAACGCCATGATGGGCGGCTACCTGCTGCCGCAAGGCAAGGGCTTGGGCGGCACCAAGGTGTGCGTGCCCGTGCTCATGACGGCCAACCCCACGCCGGCCGCCTATGCCGGCGGCGACTACCACGTCAGCGAATTCACCGACGAGAAGCTCAAGGCCCGCTGGCGCACCTGCAAGGAAGACGCGGCCTGCTTCAAGCGCATCGACGCGCAAATGCAGCGCTGGCTGCCGCCCAACAAGGAGCGCGCCACGCGCTCGACCGGCACGGTCGACCCGTCGGGCCGGATCGATCCGGAAGGCCAGGTCGACCTGAAGGCCATCCGCCGCCCCGCCTTCTTCGCCAAGGCGCCCTACCGCGAAGGCATTGCCGAGGCCGATGCGCGAACCAGCATCGTCGAGTTCACGGTGCCGCGCGACACCTTCGAGCGCATCGACCTGAAGATGACCGGCGACATCAAGCTGCGCGGCTGGTACATCGAGGGCGCCGGGGTGGACGACGGCAAGGGCAAGGGAAAGAAGACGCGCGCGCTGGTCATCATGGCGCCGGGCGGCGGCGGGCAGCTCACGGCCATCCAGCATCCGGACGAGGTGGCCTACCGCATCGACGAGAAGACCGGCAAGACCACGCCCGTCAACTTTCCCAACGCAACCACCGAGACCATGGGCCAGCGCTGGTGGCGCGAGAACCTGTATGCGCTGAACCAGGCGGGCTACGACGTGCTGGCCTACGACCGTCGCGGCGAAGGGCTGTCGGGCGGCTTCAGCGACACCAACACGCTGGAGCAAGGCGAGGACGTGTTCCGCGCGCTGGCCGCGCTGGACACCGGGCGCGGCCTGCGCATCCTCACGCCCCGGGGCGAACTGCTCGAAGGCGAGGCCACGCGCGGGCGGCTGCTCGCGGGCATGCCGGCCAGCGAGATCCCGCTGGTGCTGGGCGGCTATTCGCGCGGCTCCATGTCCACCGCGTGGGCCATGACGCGCAACTACGTGGCCCAGTGCAGCTTCGACATGCCCGAGCCCAACTGCACGCCGCCCAAGGGCATGCGCAACATCCGCGGCGCCATCCTGCTGTCGTCGTTCGCCAGCGGCGCTGGCTACGTGGGCGACTCGCCCGACCTGGCCGACCGCAACCTGTTCCTGGGCGGCATGGCGGCCGACCACCACATCGTGTTCTACCCGAACTCGTCCACGCTGGCGGGCATGGACCGCTGGCCGTCCGCCTTCTTCGGCAAGGGCTTGTGGGACCGGGCCGAGACGCTGGAGGGCACCGTGGTCGCCTACAACCGCATTCGCGGCCTGAAGGAGATCGTGCTGGCGCGCGGGCCGCATTCGATCGAGACCTGGCCCGAGTCCGACCGGGCCTACCTGCGCGAGCGCATGGTGGCGTACGCCAAGGCCTTGATCGTGGGTGGGCGCACCATTCCCGGCGCGAGGAAGTGGAAGGACTTCAAGTCGCTGGTGGGCACCACGCCGGATTCGTGGGAGCCGTCGTCGCGACCCAGGCCCGGTGCCGGTGGCACCGCTTCCGCTGCTCCTTTCAGTGGCACCGCCACCACCGCTTTGCAGCAGCGCTGAGCAGCGCCCCTCCCGCAGGCAGCGCCGGCAGCGTCGGTCAGTACCTACACCACGACAGCGTGAATGCGCTGTCGCCGCTCCGGCGGGGCTCCCTAGGCTTTTCGCAAGCGCAACGCTTTTGCAGGCCGTCTTCCGGGCCGCGAGCCGCGCCCTCCCCCGGAGCCCCCACGATGAAATTCGAAAACCACCCCGACGGCGTGGAAGACGCCCGCACACGTGTCACACGGCGCGCCGTGTTCCAGTCGGGCGCCGCGCTCGTCGGTGCCAACGCCACCTTGCTCGCCGCCGCGCAGGCCGCGCCTGTCGCCGCTGCCACCCCGCCTGCACCGGCCCCGCGAGAGCCCGCGCCGCAACGCATGCAGGTGCAACTGCAGATCAACGGCCAGCCCCATCGCCTGGATGTCGACACCCGCACCACGCTGCTCGACGCGCTGCGCGAGAACCTGCGCATGACCGGCACCAAGAAAGGTTGCGACCACGGCCAGTGCGGCGCGTGCACGGTGCTGGTCGAAGGCCGGCGCACCAACTCATGCCTGACGCTGGCGGTGATGCACGAGGGCCAATCGGTCACCACCATCGAGGGCATGGTGCAAGGCGACACGCTGCATCCGCTGCAACAGGCCTTTCTGGACCACGACGGCTTTCAGTGCGGCTACTGCACGCCGGGGCAGATCTGCTCGGCAGTGGGCATGCTGGCCGAGGCCAGGTCGGGCATGCCGAGCCATGTGACGCGCGATCTTGCGGCCGGTGCGGGCGGCCCCGCCGACGTGCCGCTGAGCGACGCCGAGGTTCGCGAGCGCATGAGCGGCAACATCTGTCGATGCAGCGCGTACCCGAACATCGTCGCGGCCATCCAGGTCGTGGCGAAGAACACATCGGGAGCGCGCTCATGAAAGCCTTCAGCTACGAACGCGCCGCCACGCCCGAAGCCGCCGCCGCTGCGGCCTCGCGACCCGGCGCTCGCATGATCGCGGGCGGCACCAACCTGCTCGACCTGATGAAGCTGCAGGTCGAGACACCGGTGCACCTGGTGGACATCAACCGCCTGGGCCTGGACACCGTGGAGCCCACGGCCGAGGGCGGCCTGCGCATCGGCGCCATGGTGCGCAATGCCGAGCTGGCGGCCGATGCCCGCGTGCGAAAGGACTACGCGGTGTTGAGCCGCGCGCTGCTGGCCGGCGCCTCGGGCCAGCTGCGCAACAAGGCCACCACCGGCGGCAACCTGCTGCAGCGCACGCGCTGCTACTACTTCTATGACACCGCGCGCGCCTGCAACAAGCGCGAGCCGGGCACGGGCTGCTCCGCGCTGCAGGGCTACAACCGCATGCACGCGGTGGTGGGCGCCAGCGAGCAATGCATCGCCACGCACCCGTCGGACATGGCGGTGGCCATGCGCGTGCTCGACGCGAAGGTGGAAACCGTGACGCCGGGCGGCCTGCGCCGCGTGATTCCCATTGCCGACTTTCATCGCCTGCCGGGCGACACCCCGCAGATCGAGACCGACCTGCAGCCGGGCGAGCTGATCACCGCCGTCACCCTGCCGCCGCCGGTGCCGGGCCAGCACGTGTACCGCAAGGTGCGCGACCGGGCTTCCTATGCGTTCGCGCTGATCTCGGTGGCCGCGATCGTGGACGCCAGCGGCGGGCGCATTCGCTCCGCGCGCATGGCCTTCGGCGGGCTGGCCCACAAGCCATGGCGCGTGGAGGCGGCCGAGGCGCGCCTGGCCGACACCGTGCTGGACGATGCGGCCGTCGATTCCGCCGCCGACACCGTGCTGGCCGGCGCCCGCGGGCGCGGCCACAACGACTTCAAGCTCCCGCTGGTGCGCCGCACCCTGCAGGCCACCATCACCGAAGCCGCGCGCGCAGTGCGCGCCGCCTGAGGAGACGACCCCATGGAAATGAACGCCCCCTCCGCCCGCAACCCGATCGACGAGAACCGCGGCGGCTTCATCGGCAAGCCCATCGACCGCGTCGACGGCCGCCTCAAGGTGACCGGCAAGGCGCCCTATGCCTACGAAGTGCAGGAGGCACCCGGCCCGCCCGCCTACGGCTTCATCGTGGAGGCCACCATTGCCAAAGGCCGCGTCGCTGACATCGACGCTGCGGCCGCCGAGGCCGCGCCCGGCGTGCTGATGGTCATGACTCACCGCAATGCGCCCAGGCAAGGCGCCTGGGGCCCCGTGGACGCCAAGGACCGTTTCGCGCGTTCGTCGCCGCAACTGGCGAGCGACCGCGTGCGCTACTACGGCGAGGCGGTCGCCTTCGTGGTGGCCGAGAGCTTCGAGACGGCACGCGCGGCCGCCAGGCTGGTGCGCATTCGCTACGAGGCGGAGCCCGGCGAGTTCGACATGGCCGCCGCGCAAGGCAAGGCCGAGAAACCCGAGGACGACGAGCAGCAGAAGGCCGACAGCCGCGTCGGCGACTTCGAGCCGGCCTTCGCCCGCGCGCCCGTGCAGATCGACGCCACTTACACCACGCCCACCCACATCCACGCGCAGATGGAGCCGCACGCCACCACCGCGTGGTGGACCGGCGACAAGGTGACGGTGCACTGCGGGGCCCAGTTGCTGGAAAGCGCGCAGAACGCCGTGGCCAACACGTTGCAGATCCCGCCTTCGAAGGTGCGCATCGTGAGCCGCTACATCGGCGGCGGCTTCGGAGGCAAGCTGCCTGTCTACGGCGACGTGATGCTCTCGGCCATGGCTGCGCGGGAACTCAAGCGCCCGGTGAAGACCGCGCTCACGCGCCAGCAGATGTTTCACTTCACCACGCACCGCAGCCAGACCGTGCAGCGCGTGCGCCTGGGCGCAACGGCGCAAGGCAAGCTCACGGCCATCGGGCACGACTCGCTGTCGCACAGCGCGCGTTTCGACAACTTCTATGAAACCGCCAGCACGCAGACGCGCACGCTCTATGCCGCCCCCCACCGGCTCACCACGCACCGCGTGGTGAAGCTGGACCTGCCGATTTCGGACTCCACCCGCGCGCCGGGCGAAGCGGTGGGCATGCTGGCGCTGGAGCAGGCCATGGACGAGCTGGCCGAAAAGCTCAAGCTCGACCCCATCGAGCTGCGCCGGCGCAACGAACCCGCCATGGACCCGGAGAAGAACATTCCCTTTTCCACCCGCCAGCTGCTGCGCTGCATGGACGAAGGCGCCGAGCGCTTCGGCTGGAACCGGCGCAATGCGGCGCCGGGCGCGGTGCGCGAGGGACGCTGGCAGATCGGCCTGGGCTTTGCCGCCGCCATTCGCAGCAACCTGCTGATGGACGCCAAATGCGCGGTGTCGCTCGACCGCCAGGGCGTGCTCACGGCGCGCATGGCCATGACCGACATCGGCACCGGCAGCTACACCGTGTTCACGCAGATCGCCGCGGAAATGCTCGGCCTGCCGCTGGACAAGGTGCGCATCGAACTGGGCGACAGCGACTTCCCTGCAACGCCCGGCTCGGGCGGTTCGTGGGGTGCGGCGAGCGCGGGCTCCGCCCTGTTCGACGCGTGCACGCACCTGCGCGAGCAGATTGCGCGGCGCATGAACGCCAAGCCGGCCGACGTGATGTTTGCCGAAGGCCGCGCCATGGCTGGCGGGCGCAGCGAAACGCTGGGTGCGCTGGCAGGCACCATCGGCCTGCGCGCCGAGGGGCAGATCAAGAAGGGCGATATGTCGAAGAAGTTCTCGCAACAGGCCTACGGCGCGCATTTCGCCGAAGTGGCGGTCGACATCGACACCGGAGAGGTTCGCCTGCGCCGCATGCTGGGCGTGTTCGCGGCGGGCCGCATCTTGAACATGAAGACCGCCACCAGCCAGGCGACGGGCGCCATGATCTGGGGCGTGGGCTCCGCGCTGTTCGAGGACGCGGTGGTCGACACGCGGCACGGTGCTTTCGTGAACCACGACCTGGCCGAATACCACGTGCCCTCGCATGCGGACATTCCCGCCGTGGAGGCCTTGTTCCTCGACGAGGTGGACGACAAGACCAACCCGCTGAAGATCAAGGGCGTGGGCGAACTGGGCATCTGCGGCGCGGGCGCGGCAGTGGCCAATGCGGTCTACAACGCGACCGGCGTGCGCATTCGCGATTACCCGCTCACGCTGGACAAGGTGCTGGGGCTGCAGGCACGCCAGGGGTGAAGTGCATGTGTCGGCGCCGGACGACACGCCCGTGGGGTGTGTGTCCTCAAGGCCGTCGCATTGGCGGCCTTACGGTCAAGCCTTCAGTACCAAACCACCAGACTCTGGAGCATCCGACATGACGAGCACCACCAACGACCAAAGCAAGCTCTGGGAGCTGATCAAGGACACCCGTTTCGGCATGCTGACCCATCGCCACGGCGACGGCCAGTTGCACAGCCACCCGCTCACCACGCAGAACAAGGACGGCGACGAAGCCGGCACCTTGTACTTCTTCGTGCCGAAGAATGGCGAAATCGCGCGCCACGTGGCCAGCGACCCGGTCGTGAACGTCGCCTATGCCAACACCGATGCCGACAGCTACGTGTCGGTGTCGGGCAGCGCAGCGCTGCTGGAAGACCAGGCGAAGAAGGAAGCCCTGTTCACCAAGATGGCACAGGCCTGGTTCCCCAACGGCCCGACCGACCCCAACCTCGGCCTGTTGGCCGTGACCGTGGCGGACGCCGAGTACTGGGACGTGGACGACAGCAAGATGGTGCAGCTCTACAAGATGGCCAAGGCCGCCGTCACCGGCGAGCCGCCCAAGGACATGGGCGAACACAAGAAGGTCGCGGTCTGAGGCGCTTCGGGTAAGGGCCGCCGACGATGACGCCAGCGACGACGCGAACGAACCCCAAAGCCGCCGACAGCCGAACCCTCGCTCCCCTCCCCACCACCCCGCACCGGTGGCAGTTCATCCGTGCGGGCGGCACCGACCAGGTGGTGTTTCGCACGGGCGAAGACATCGCCCGCGTCGGCGAACTCGACCAGAAGCTCTGGGTCGCGCTGGCCTGCCCCACGCGCGGCATCGACTTCGATGCGCGCACGCTCGACCTGATCGACACCGACAAGGATGGGCGGGTGCGTCCGCCCGAAGTCGTGGCCGCCTGCCAGTGGGTGTGCGCGAGGTTGCGCAACCCCGACGTGCTGCTGAAGGGCAGCGACGTGCTCACGCTCGACGAACTCGACGACAGCAGCCCCGACGGTGCGCGCCTGCGGGACGAAGCACGCCGCCTGCTGGCGATCCAGGGCAAGCCCGACGCGGCCACGCTCACCTTGGCCGACATTGCCGATCGCGGTGAGTTGCTGGCGGCCATGCGCTTCAACGGCGACGGCATCGTCACGCCTGAAACGGCGCAGGACGACGCGGTGCGCGCCACGGTCGAGCAGGTGATGCATGTCCACGGGAGCGTGCCCGACCGCCACAAGGCGACGCCGGGCATCGACCGTGCACGCGCCGAGACTTTCTTTGCCGAAGTGCAGGTGGCGCGCGACTGGCATGCGCAAGCCGACGCGGGCAACGCCACGCTCATGCCTTTGGGCGACGCCACGCTGGCGGCCGCCGATGCGGCGAACAAGGTGCAGGCCAAGCTCGACGACTTCTTCGCGCGCTGCCGCGTGGCTGCCTTCGACGTGCAGGCCGTGACCGCCCTGAACCCGTCCCCCAAGGCCTACGACGAACTCGGCGCCAAGACGCTCGACCTGCAGGCCGAGCCCATCGCCGACCTGCCGCTGGCGCCCGTCACGCCCCGGTGCGTGCTGACGCTGCACGGCACCAGCCTGAACCCCGCCTGGGCCGAGGCCATCGGCGTCTTCAACGAACGCACGGTGACGCCGCTGCTCGGCCTGCGCGAAGCGCTTGCCGAGGCCGACTGGCTGGCCATCAAGGGCACGCTCTCGCCGCTGCAGGCGCTGATGGCCCAGCGCCCCGGCAACTGGGCCGCCGCGCTCCCGCTGGACAAGCTCGACGCGTTGCTGCGAACGCGCGAGCCCCTGCTGGCCCTCATCAGCGACGACGAGGCGGCCGAAGAACACAACGCGCTGCTGGTCGACCTGGAAAAGCTCATCCGGCTGCAGCGCGATCTGGTCGTGCTGCTGAACAACTTCGTGTCTTTCAAGGCTTTCTACAGCCGCGATGGCGCGATCTTCCAGGCCGGCACGCTGTACCTGGACGGGCGCAGCTGCGAGCTCACGGTGCAGGTGCAGGACACCGCGAAGCACGCCGTGCTGGCGGGCCTGGCCAAGACCTGCCTGGCGTACTGCGACTGCACGCGCCAGGGCGCGAAGATGAGCATCGTCGCGGCGTTCACCGCGGGCGACATCGACTTCCTGTTCGTCGGGCGCAACGGCGTGTTCTACGACCGCCAGGGCCGCGACTGGGACGCCACCATCACCAAGCTGATCGAGAACCCGACCAGCGTGGCGCAGGCCTTCTTCGCGCCCTACAAGAAGTTCGTGCGCGTCATCGAGGAACAGGTGGCCAAGCGCGCCGCGGCGCAGGAGGCCGTAGGCCAGGGCAGCCTGACGAGCTTCGCGACCCGGCTGACCACCGCAGACCAGGCCGCCGCCACCGACGCGGTGAAGGTGCCGAGCGCCCTGCCCCGCGCCGCCAGCAAGATCGACGTGGGCACGGTGGCCGCCATCGGCGTGGCGCTGGGGAGCATCAGCGCGGTGCTGGTGGCCGTCTTCGGCAAGTTCGTCGACCTGGGGCAATGGATACCGGTGGCGTTGCTGGGCATCGTGCTGGCGATCTCGGGGCCGAGCATGCTGATTGCCTGGCTCAAGCTGCGCCAGCGCAGCCTGGGCCCGATCCTGGACGCGAGCGGCTGGGCCATCAACGGGCGAATGAAGGTCAACGTGCGACTGGGCGGCATGCTGTCGCAGACCGCCCGTGTGCCGCCGGGCGCCCGGCGCATCGCCCGCGACCCGTACCGCGACCGGCACGGCGCCACAGGCTTTGCCGCGGCGGCGGTGCTGGCGCTCGCGGTGGCGGTGCTGGCCTGGCGCATGGACTGGCTGGACGACCGCCTGCCCGTGGCGCTGCAGCACGGGCCGACGGCTTCGGCCGGGGGATCGGCGCCCGTGCGCATCGGCTGAAGGGTCGCAGCCTCTGACCCGCCAGGGTTTCAGGGGCTGGCAGCCGGCGGGCCCGACGGTTTCAACGCGTCATGGCCGGGGCCCTGAGGCCCGCCGCGCCGACTCAGTTCGGCCCGTCCGAGCGGCGTGATCTTCTTCACGACGGCCGGCAACTGCACGCCGTCGGCTTCTCCGCCCGCGGAGGGCGGCGGCACCGCGGCGTCCAGCAGGCCGGCAGCAAGCAGCACGGCAATGCAGCGGATGTCGTTCTCGTCGTCGACGAGCAGCGGCAGTCCCACGTGTTCAATCTTGCGAAGGTAGTCGAGCGGCATGCGAGCCTTTGTGTGGTGCGGCAACACTTCCCCGAGCGCACGTTACGCCTGACAGCACCGCTGGTCCGTGCGTTGGCGCACTTAGCTCGCGGCGGCCTGCTGTTCGAGTGTCGGCAACTCTTTTGACAGCGCCTGCGCCGCAAGCCTCTTCAAGGGGCGTCCGTGTGCGGGCGTGCGACGAGTAGTCGGCACTTCGTACCCGTGCCTACGTGCGCGCCCTACACAAGCCGCCCGTGTTCTCCGACGCAGCCCCCATGGGGTGTCTGTACGTTGAAGCTTCCTCCACAGCCACCCCGCCCGACAAAGAGAGCATCCCATGATCGGCATCGTCGTTCCTGCCCACAATGAAGAAGCCGCCATCACCGCTTGCCTGAACGCGCTGCGGGCTGCTGCGCGCCACCCCGATCTGCAGCACGAGCCTGTGGAGATCGCCGTCGTGCTCGACGCCTGCACCGACGCCACGGGTGTTCTCGCGGCAGCCGGCGGCGCATCGACGCTGAGCATTCGCGCCCGCAACGTGGGCATGGCCCGCGCGGTGGGTGCCGAGGCGCTGTTGGTCCGCGGGGCGCGCTGGCTCGCGTTCACCGATGCGGACACGGTCGCTTCGCCGTCGTGGCTGGTCGACCAACTCTCGCTTCAGGCCGATGCCGTGTGCGGCACGGTGGGCGTGGAAGACTGGGCGTCGCATGGCGCCAACGCACCGTTGCTGCAATGGCATTTTCAGCAGACCTACACCGACAGCGATGGCCATTCCCATGTGCACGGCGCCAACCTGGGCGTGACCGCCGCCGCGTACCGGCGCGCGGGCGGGTTCCGTTTTCTGGCGTGCAGCGAGGACGTGGCCTTTGTCGCTTCGCTGGTGGCGTCGGGCGCGACCGTGGCCTGGAGCGCCAAGCCGCGGGTGGTGACCAGCGCGCGCAAGGAGGCCCGGGCCACCGGCGGCTTCGCGGACGCCCTCCTGAACGCGGTGGCCGAACGGCTCGAGGCCGCGGCGCAGCAGGTGCTGGGCAGCGGGCCTGCGCAAGGCACGCTGACCACCTGACAGTGCCCTGATTTCGCTTTGTGACGCGATCCGTGGAGAATGCGAGATGACTCTCCCATCCCCCGCATCCCTCACCCCGGACCATCTTGCCGTTCTGCGCGCGGTGGCCCGCATGGACCTGTCGCTCGGCATCGCCATCGGCCAGAGCCTGGGCAGACCGGTCTCCGACGACCTGGCCGAGCTGCGCGCACAGGGCTACGTGCGCGAGGTTTCCAGCCCCCGGCACGATGGAACGCCGAGCCATCTGCACACGATCACCGCCCAGGGGCGCGAGGCGCTGCGGGCGCACGACGAGCAGGGCGTCACGACGCCGCAGCCCACCGTGGGCCCCCGGCCTCCCCTGCGCCGCGAAACGTACACGGGCAGCGAAATGCTGCCGTTCACGGGTCGCGCCGGGTCGATGGATGCGCTGAAGTACCCCAGCCGGGTCGGCAACCAGCTGCGCTATCGCGAAGACGGCGGTGAACCGGCCGTCAAGGCCACCACGCCGCCGCCCCGCAAGAAGTAGCACGCGGCTGCGAGCCCGGCAGCAAAGGTCGGCAAAGGGCGGCAAAGGGCGGCAATTCAAGCGGACGGACAATAGAGGCAAACAGCCTGGAGAAAACCTTGTCCACCGTCACCATCAGCCCCCAAGTCGCCGTCAGCAACAGCGGCCCGTTCGTTCTCTTCGGCGGCGTCAACGTGCTGGAGTCTCGCGACCTGGCGCTGCGCAGCGCCGAAGCGTACGTGCGCGTCACCAAGAAGCTGGGCATTCCCTATGTGTTCAAGGGCAGCTTCGACAAGGCCAACCGCTCGTCCATCCACTCGTACCGCGGCCCCGGGCTGGACGAGGGCCTGAAGATCCTGCAGGCCGTGAAGGACACCTTCGGCGTGCCGGTGCTCACCGACGTGCACGAAATCGCCCAGGCCGCCCCGGTGGCCGAGGTGGTCGACGTGCTGCAGTTGCCGGCCTTCCTGGCGCGGCAGACCGACCTGGTGGTTGCGCTGGCCAGGACGGGCCGCGTCATCAACATCAAGAAGCCCCAGTTCCTGAGCCCCTCGCAGATGCTCAACATCGTGGAGAAGTTCAAGGAAGCGGGCAACGACAAGCTCATTCTTTGCGACCGCGGCACCTGCTTCGGCTACGACAACCTGGTGGTCGACATGCTGGGCTTCGGCGTGATGAAGAAGATCACGCAGGACCTGCCGGTGATCTTCGACGTGACCCATGCGCTGCAGCAGCGCGAAGCCGGTGCCGCGGCCTCCGGCGGGCGCCGCGAGCAGGTGGCCGACCTGGCGCGCGCCGGCATGGCGGTGGGCTTGGCCGGCCTGTTCCTGGAGGCACACCCCGACCCGGCACAGGCCAAGTGCGACGGCCCGAGCGCCCTGCCGCTGGACAAGCTGGAGCCCTTCCTGACCCAGCTGAAGGCGCTGGACGACCTGGTCAAGTCGTTCCCGGCACTGAAGATCTAGCCCGGCACTCCAAAAAAAAAAAAGAAGGGCTTCGTACTAAAGATATCGCTGGACTTTCCGATAGATCACTCAGGCGCCTGAACCTGGAGTGGGTCACCGCCGAGGCCCGCCTCCCGGCGCGAATGATCAACAAGGAAAGGTTCAGGATGAACCGCGAAGCTGCAACGTCAGGACATGACTTCTCGAGGTGGGCGCGCCTGACCGAGAGCTATGCCGAAGAAGTGGAGGCCCTGCGCCGCCACGAACCCGGGGCGTCGATGCGGCTCGTGCGGATCGCCCACGCCATGAAGCAGGACCCGTTCGGCCCGAACGCGCCCGACTCCGAGCACATGCCGCTTCCGCTGCGGCTGGCGCCCCCCAGGCCCCGCAGCGCGACCTGGCAGACCCAGGCGCGCAGGACGCTGCTGAGGCTGCGCGTGCTTCTTCGGGCACTGGCTGCCCGCCGCGCGCAAGGCGACGCCACACCGCCGATGGCCTGAAACCGGCCTCTTCAGTGAAGCCCGCGGGCCGGGTCCTCGACGCACGCGCATCGGCCGCCCGGTCATGAAGACCGGGCATACTCGCGCGCGCCCGAAATTTATAAATACATCGAAGGACCTCATGTCAGGACATGGTTTTCACGTGCACGGCCCGCACGATCACGAACTCGAACACGCAGCCTCCGCAGGGCATGGCGACGGCCATGGCGCCGGCGGCGACACCACGCAGGGCGAAGGCGGCGGCATGAGCATGACCAGCAAGATCGCGGTGTGCACCGCCGTGATCGCCACCGTGGGCGCCATCTTTTCGTACATGGGCGGGGCCACCCAGGCCAACGCCGGCCTCTACAAGAACAACGCCGCCATCAAGAAGACCGAAGCGTCGAACCAGTGGAATTACTTCCAGTCGAAAAGCACCAAGCAGGCGCTGGCCGAGTTCGCGCGCGACACCGCCACCGACGACGGCCGCCGGCAGGGCTGGCAGGTGAAGGTGGCGCGCTACGAGCAGGAAAAGACCGACATCCAGGCCGCCGCCCGCAAGCTGGAAGACGAGTCGAACCGCTGGGACGCGCAGTCCGAAGAGCAGATGCACCAGCACCACCGCTGGGCGCAGGCCACCACCGTGCTGCAGGTGTCGATCGCGCTGGCCGCGATGGCGCTGCTCACCAAGAAGAAATGGCTGGAGCGCGGCATGTTCGGCGTGGCCGTGGCCGGGCTGGCCATCGGCGTGCTGGCGGCACTGCACATCTAGCGCCCGGGCAAACCGGCGCGGCTGCGGATTGCTTGCGAATTACTTCGCGCGCGCCGCGTCCGCGTCTTCCGGCCACTGCTGCGGCACGCGGCGCAGGTTGTCGACCGAATAGCCCAGCGTCTTCAGCTGCGTGACCGCGGCCTGGTAGCGCGGCTCCGGAATGGTCGGCGTGCGCGCCATGATCCAGGCGTAGTCGCGGTCGCTGCGGCCGACGATCGTGAGCTGGTAGTCGCGGTCGATGTCCACGATCACGTACTCCGCCTTGATCGGCCAGATGAACTGCATGCCCCACACCGCGTTGGCGGTGCCCGGCACCACGGTGCCCGTGGGGTTCATGGTTTTCAGCGGACCGTCGAAGCCGCCTTCGCGGTAGCGAAAGCGCGTGTCGATGCTGCCGTCGGGCTTCAGGCTGTACGACTCCACCGCGTTGAACGCGTTGCGCTCCGGCCGCGTGGGGATGTTTCCAATGACGTACCAGTCGCCCATGAAGCGCTGCAGGTCGACCTGCTTCACCGGCGTGATGGTGGGCGGCGACACGGCGCAGCCCGTCATCAGGAATGCGGCCAGCACGCCCAGCGCCATGTGCAGCGGCGGGCGGGCAAGAAGGTGTCGCAGGGTTCTGGGCATGTGCGGTGCTCCGGTGGTGGATGCCGAACCTTATCGCGCGCGCCTGCGGCGCCGCGTCGGACGGCACGCCTTCACCGCATCGCCCCCGGTTGCAAGCAACCCGCTGGCGCCGAGCTACGCGCGCAACGCGCCTGGCACCAGCCGCATGGCCGGCAGCTGCGCCGCGACCACGTAGCTGCCGCGTCCGTTCTGCTTGGCCTGGTACATGGCCTTGTCCGCCGCGGCAAGCAGGTCTTGCGGGGTTTCGTCGCCGCCGCCGAGCGCGATGCCGATCGATACGCCGATGACGGTGCCCGAGTGCCGCAGCAGCAACGGCCGCGCGATCGCATCGATGCACCTTTGCGCCAATGCCAGCGCGGCACTGTCCGCCGGCTCTTCGAAATCGGCGGCCAGCAGCACGAACTCGTCGCCGCCCATGCGCGCCACCGTGTCGGTCTCGCGCACCAGGCCGAGCAGCCGGCGCGCAATTTCGCGCAGGGCCTCGTCGCCCGCCTCGTGGCCCAGGGTGTCGTTGAGGTTCTTGAAGCCGTCCAGGTCGAGGTACAGCACTGCGACCTGGCTGGCTTTGCGCTTGGCCCGCACCAGCGTTTGCTGCAGCCTGTCGTCCAGCAGCTTGCGGTTGGGCAGGCCCGTGAGGCTGTCATGGTGGGCCAGGCGCGCCAGCGCCGCCTGGTTGTCGACCAGCTTGGCGAGCAGCCGGTTGAAGGCCTGCGTGAGGTGCCCTATTTCGTCGTTGCGCACCACCCGCAGCGGCGTGAGCGGGAGTTCGCCGCGGGTCATGCGGTCGGCCTGGTCGGCGGCGCGCAGCAGCGGGCGCAGCAGCCAGACCAGCACGAAGCCGATCACGATGAGCACGCCCAGCACGGCCGGCGCGCGCTGCTGCAGGATGAAGCGCTGCATGCGCCCCACGGGTGCCAGCGCTTGCGCCACGGGCAGCCGCGCCACCACGAACCAGCCGCTGGTCGGCACCGAGGCGATGGCCGAGATTTCGTCGATGCCCTTGGCATTGCGCGTGGTCCCGCTGCCGCGATAGCCCTCCATGGCGCGGTCGTGCAGCAGGTTCACGCCGACCGGCGGGGTGGGCGTGAGCGACATCGAAATGTCAGTCGAGGCCACGAAGAGCCGGTCGCGCGGCGACACCACCAGAATGCCGCCGGCCGGCCCCACGCGCCCGCGCTGCAGATGCTCGAGCAGCCCATCGGCCGACAGGTCGGCGGTGGCCGCCAGCACCGCGACGACCTGGCCGGCGGCGTTGCGCACCGGCGTGGCCATGGGCAGCACCGAATGCTGCGTGACGGGCACGGCCTGCGCACGGCCCAGGCTGGAACGCCCCGCCAGGGCGCCGGTGAATTCCGCGCCGCCGACCGGCAGCGGTCCGGCGCCGTCGAGCCGCTGGCCGGAAACGTCCGCCACCATCAGGCCGAGCGGGAACACGGGGCTTAGCGCGCTGCGGTCTTGCAGCCATGCACGCAGCTGCCCGGGCTGCGAGAGAAGGTCGGGCGGCAGGGCTGCGGCCAGGCGCTCGAGGAACAGCAGCCGCTCGCCCAGGTAGTTGTCGATGTCGCGGGCCACGTAGCCGGCCAGGGCCGTCTGCTGCGTCGCCACCGATTCCGTCAAGTCCTGGCGCAGGAAGCGGCTGAGCTGGAAATAGCTGGCGGCGGTTCCCACGAGCGCCATCACCAAGCCCATCACAATCAGCCGAAAAACCAGGCTATTGACAGATTTTCTAAGTTTCACTCGGGTGATACGTCGTGGGGGCGGAAGGTTCGCGACTGTATCTCAAGCGCTATCGACCTTCCGGGCGGCGTTCACCCTGGCGTGCGGCACTGGTGGGTGCACCGGCTCCCTGGCGGCTCGGGTTGCCCGAGCCGATGACTACCTGGACAAGACCAGGAACTGGGGCTGGACGCCTCCGGTCGCCACGGTCGGCACGGCCATCGGGCTCAAGACGCCGGTGCGGGCGTCGATGTTGAAAGTCGATATGTCTTTGGAGACGGAATTCGTCACGTAGGCGAATCGACCGGTGGGGTCCACGGCGATGGAAGTCGGAGAACTCCTTACGGCCACAGGCGGTCCGGCCACGGGGCTCAGCGCGCCGCTGCCGGCATCGAGGGTGTAGGCCGACACGGTGTTCGAGCTGCCGTTGACCACGTAGGCGAACCGGCCCGAGGGATCCACGGCGATCGACGAGGGATAGTTCAGCGTGGCCGCGCTCGGCATGGCCATCGGCGTCAAGGCGCCGGTGCCGGCATCGATGGCGAAGGCGGACAGGGTGTTGGAGAACGAATTGGACACATAGGCGAATCGGCCCTTCGGGTCCAACGCGACGGCGCTGGGCCCCGGCCCCGTAGACACCGTCGGCACGGCCAGCGGGGTGAGCACGCCGGTGCCGGCATCGATGGCATAGGCCGACAAGTTGACGTCCCCCAGGTTCGCCACGTAGGCGAAGCGGCCCAGTGGATCGACGGCGAGGAGCGACGGATATCTGCCTGTGGCCACCGCCGGCGCGGCCAGCCGCGTGAGCGCGCCGGTGCCGGCATCGACGGCGTAGGCCGACACGGTGTCGGCATCTCTTTCGGTGACGTAGGCAAAGCGGCCCGTCGGCTCCGCGACCACGGCCATGGGGCCAGCGCCTGTGGCAACCGGCGGCCCTGCCAGCGGAGTGAGCAAGCCGGTGACCGTATCGACGGTGTAGGCCGACACGGTGTTGTCGGCCTCGTTGGGTACGTAGGCGAAACGACCGGTGGGGTGCACCGCCATGTAGCCGGGCCTGCGCCCGGTCGACGGCATCGGTCCGGGCACCGTTCCCAGGGCACCGGTGTCGGCATCGACGGTGTAGGCGAAGAGGTTGTTGGAGTCCCAGTTCGTCACGTAGGCAAAGCGCGCTGCGGGCGCGGCACAGTTCACCGCCACGTCGGCGACGGCTGCAGTGCCCACGGTGCCGGTGCCGCTGACGACGGTGCAGACCCGGGTGAGGATCTTCGGCTGGCTCTTGACCGTGACCGCATAGCCCGTGCCGCCGAGGACCGCAGTGGCAAAGCTGAAACTGCCGTCGGCAGCAATGGCGAGGTCGTCGCCGGCGTTGTTCTGCAACACCAGGCCGGTGCCCAGCAGGCCGCTGACTTTGCCGCTCACGGTGTAAGTCGCGCCAGACGCTGCCGACGGCGCGGGCGCGGGCTCGACCGGGGCCGTCGCTGTCGATGCGGAAGAAATCGGGAACGCGAAACCACCGCTTCCAGCGCCACCTCCTCCACCACCACCGCAGGAGGCCAGCCCGACGACCATGATGCCCAGCACGGCCTTGCTCATTCGATCGGACCACGAGCGCCCGGCGGCGCTCGCGCGCAAAGTTCGAGAACAGATGCCATCGGTGAGAACGCGCGCGGACATGGAAAAAGCCTTCAGATCAGGTGAATTTCGAAACGTGTCGGAGTGTGTGTTTTTCGGTCGGAGGAATCCATCCCCGAGAACAGGTAGACACGCGCTCTGAAGCCATGGCGTTACCGAGAAGAAGATCCAGGCGCGGCTGGCGGAGCAAACGAAATGAAGAAGCTATGGCTGGCCCTGCTGTTCCTCGCAGGCGGCGTCGCGCATGAAGTGCGCAACCCGGTCAGTTGCCAATGCATCACCACGCGCGCCGATGCACGCCTGCGCCAGCGTCAGTCCAGCGCCTCGACAGACGACGCGAACACGTAGCCCTCGCTGCGCACCGTCTTGATGTAGCGCGGCTCGCGCGCCACGTCACGCAGACGCTGGCGCAGCCGGCTCACGAGCAGGTCGATCGAACGTTCGAACAGCTCGGCCTCGCGGCCCTGCGTGAGGCTGAGCAACTGGTCGCGGCTCAGCACCTTTTGCGGGTGGTCCAGGAACACGCGCAGCAACCGGTACTCCGCACCGCTGAGCGCCACCATCACGCCGGCGTCGTCGATCAGGTGGCGCGCCGTGGTGTCCACCTGCCATTCGCCGAAAACCAGCATCGAGGCCGACTCCGTCGAGCGCATGTTCGGCGGCAGCATGCGCGTGCGGCGCAGCACCGCGCGCATGCGCGCCAGCAGCTCGCGCGCGGCGAAGGGCTTGGCCAGGTAGTCGTCGGCGCCCATCTCCAGGCCCAGGATGCGGTCGGCCTCCTCGCTGCGCGCGGTAAGCATCAGGATAGGAGTGGCCTTGTACTTGCCGGTGCGCAGGTCGCGGCACAGCGTGAGTCCGTCTTCGCCAGGCAGCATCAGGTCCAGGATGATCAGGTCGAACGGGCCCGACGCTTCCAGCGCCGCGCGCATGTGCCGTCCCGTGGGCACCGCCACCACGCGCAGGCCATTCTTGACCAGGTAGGTGGTGAGCAACTCGCGGATCTCCCGGTCGTCGTCGACGATGAGGATGTGGTCGGAGGTGTGGAGGGTCATGGCGGCCGTGCGGTGGGCTGGCTTGGGCGAAAGCCGCAATGTAGCCCGCGCCGTGCCGGGAATCCGCGCGTTTGTATGGCTGTGTATCCGGCGGGGCGCGGGGCCACGGTGCGTGCGCGGGGAAAGCGAGCGGCGACTGCGAGCCGCGTACGCCGCTGCTGCCGGGTAATGTTCCATGTCTGAAGCCGCGGCCAACACACTGCAATACAAAGAGGCGCCCGATGGGCCGGACCGGGGTCTATAAACCAGCCCATGCCCACCATCACCGCCAGCCTTCCCGCCCCCCTCGGCCTGCGCCGATGGCTTCCGCGCTCGCTGTTCTCGCGCGTGACGTTGATCATCGTCGTCGGACTGGCCATCGCGCAGCTGCTGACCTTTTCTGCCGTGCGCTACGAACGCGGCATTGCGATGCGCGAGCTGATGATGACGGGCATCGAACGCGACATTGCCAGCTCGGTCGCGCTGCTCGACCGCCTGCCTGCCGCCGAACGCGCGGGCTGGCTCGCGCGGCTGGGGCGGCGCAACTACAGCTTCGCGCTCGGTGGCGCCGCACAAGGCATGCCGCCCGACGCGCCGCTGCAGCAGCAGTTCGCCACGGCCATCGCCGATGCGATGCAGCCGTTTCGCATCGTCAAGGTCGCGCAGGTGGACAACCCGCCGCAGGGCCTGCAGATCCAGGTGCGGCTGTCGGACGGCTCGGACGTGATCGTGCATGCGCGCCGCGTCGACATGCCGGTGTCGACCTGGGTCATGTGGCTGCTGGCGGTGCAACTGCTGGTGCTGGCCGTGTGCGCCTGGCATGCGGTGCGGCTGGTGACGCGGCCGCTGGCGCAGCTGGCCGACGCGGCCGACGAACTGGGGCCCGACCTGAAGGGCAAGCCGCTGGCGGAAGAAGGCCCCACCGAGGTGAAGCATGCGGCGCGCGCCTTCAACGCGATGCAAAAGCGCATTGCGGGCTACATGGCCGAGCGCGTGGAAATCCTGGCGTCCATCTCGCACGACCTGCAGACGCCCATCACGCGCATGCGGCTGCGCACCGACCTGATGGACAGCGAGCCGGACCGCCATAAGTTCCGTCAGGACCTGGACGCGATGCATGCCCTGGTGCGCGAAGGCGTGACCTACGCCCGCACGCTGCACGGCGCCACCGAGCCGCCCTTGCGCATCGACGCCGACGCGCTGTTCGAAAGCATGCTGGCCGACTACGAGGACGCGGGCCAGCAGGTGCGGCTGGAAGGCCGCGTGGGCGAACCCATCGTGACGCGGCCGAACGCGCTGCGCCGCATCCTGATGAACCTGATCGACAACGCCTTGAAGTTCGGCGACGACGTGCGCCTGCAGGTGCATGCCGGCGCAGACAGGCTGGTGCTGGCCGTGGTCGACAACGGCCCGGGCATTCCGCCCGCCGAGCTGGAGCACGTGCTCAAGCCCTTCTACCGCGTGGAGGGCTCGCGCAACCGCAGCACCGGCGGCACGGGCCTGGGCCTGGCGATTGCGCACCAGCTGGCGATGGCGATGGGCGCGGAGCTGGCGCTGCGCAACCGCGGCGAAGGCGGGCTGGAAGCCCGGCTCAGCCTGAACCTTCGCGCCGCGCCGCAAGGCTGAGCTTCTTCCGCCGCCGACCCCTTGCCGAGAACTACACCATGCTGCTCCTCATCGTTGCCTACCTGGGTGGTGTGCTCACCATCCTGAGCCCGTGCATCCTGCCGGTGCTCCCTTTCGTGTTCGCACGGGCCGACCGCCCGTTCCGCTCGCATGGCTTGCCCATGCTGGCGGGCATGGCGCTCGCCTTCGCGGCCGTTGCCACGCTGGCGGCCGTGGGCGGTGGCTGGGTGGTGACGCTGAACGACTACGGGCGCCAGGCGGCCATCGCGCTGCTGGCGGTGTTCGGCGTGACGCTGCTGTTTCCATCGCTGGCCGACCGGCTGAGCCGGCCGCTGGTGGCGCTGGGCATCCGGTTGTCAGGCACGGAACGCGAAGCGGCGCCGGTGTGGTCGCCGCTGCTGCTGGGCGTGGGCACGGGGCTGCTGTGGGCGCCGTGCGCGGGACCGATCCTGGGGCTGATCCTGACGGGTGCGGCGCTGAACGGCGCGAGCATCGGCACCTCGCTGTTGCTGCTCGCCTATGCGGCGGGAGCGTGCACCTCGCTGGCGGCGGCGCTGCTGTTCGGCGGGCGGCTGTTCGCGGCCATGAAGGGCTCGCTGCGCACGGGCGAATGGGTGCGGCGCGCGGCAGGCGTGGCCGTGCTGGCGGGTGTGGGCGCCATCGCGCTGGGGCTGGACACCGGCCTGCTCGGCCAGATTTCCTTCGGCACCACCTCTGCGCTGGAGAAGGCGCTCGTGGACCGGGTCGATGTGAAGAGGCCGCAGCCCCAGGGGGCCGTCGAGCGCAGTGGCCTGATGCCGACTTCCGCGCAGCCCGCGCCGAAGAAGCCTGCGCTGTCCCTGCCCGACGAGGGCGGCTTCGCGCCGCTCACCGGCGCCGTCGAATGGATCAACTCCGCGCCGCTCACGCCCGAAGGCCTGCGCGGCAAGGTGGTGCTGGTCGACTTCTGGACCTACTCGTGCATCAACTGCCTGCGCGCCCTGCCCTACGTTCGCGCGTGGGCCGAGAAGTACAAGGACGCGGGCCTGGTGGTGGTCGGCGTGCACACGCCGGAATTCGCCTTCGAGAAGCAGCCGGCCAACGTGCGCCGTGCCACGCAGGACCTGGGCGTGGGCTTTCCGGTGGCGGTGGACAGCGACTACGCCATCTGGCGCGCCTTCGGCAACCAGTACTGGCCGGCGCTGTACTTCATCGACGCGCAGGGGCGCATTCGCCATCACCAGTTCGGGGAAGGCAAGTACGCGCAGTCGGAGCAGGTCATCCAGCAGCTGCTGGCGGAGGCCGGTGGGCCGGCCGCGCCCGGCGCATTCGTTTCGCCGGAGGGCCAGGGCACGCAGGCCGCGGCCGCCGCGTCACCGGCTCTCTCGGGCGAGACCTACCTGGGCTATGAGCGCGCGCACGGCTTCGCTTCGCCGGGCGGCATCGCGAGCGACCGTGCACGCGCGTACCAGGCGCCCGCGTCGCTGCGCACCAACCAGTGGGCGCTGGACGGCGAGTGGGCGGTGGGCAGCGAGCGCGCCGTGCTGGGCCATGCCAACGGCCGCATCGTCTACCGCTTCCACGCGCGCGACCTGCACCTGGTGCTGGGCCCGTCGGCCGACGGCAAGCCGGTGCGCTTTCGCGTGCGAATCGACGGCCAGCCGCCGCTGGCGGACCACGGCGCGGACACCGATGCGCAGGGCAACGGCACGGTCGACGCACAGCGGCTTTACCAGCTGGTGCGGCAGGCGTCGAACGCGCAAGACCGGTTGTTCGAGATCGAGTTTCTCGATGCCGGTGCGCAGGCCTACGTGTTCACCTTCGGCTGAGCGGGGTGCGCGCCACGCGGCCGGCCTCAGAGCAGGCCGAGCGTCAGCGCCTTCAGCGTGGCCGCGGCGCGCGTGGTGCAGCCCAGCTTGCGAAAGATGTTCTCCAGGTGCGCGCGCACGGTGCTCGGGCTGATGCCCAGCGAGCGTGCCGCCTCCTTGTTGCTTTCGCCGAGGCTGATGCGCCCCAGCACTTCGACCTCGCGGCCGGAAAGCAGCGCGGACGCGTCGCCCGCCGGCAACGGCACCGCTGCATCGATGTGCGGCAGACCGGCGAGCGCAGCCACCGCTTGCGCATCGAGCCGCCCTGCATCGGCCTCGGCGCGCAAGGCGGCGATCGCGTCGGCCTCGGCGAGCGCGGCCTGGCCGGGGCGGCCGGTGCACAAGGCCACCCAGTGCGCGGCCACGGCGAGCACGCGCGCCTCGGTGTCGATGGCCGCGCCCTTCACGCCCCGAAAGAACCCGGAGCCGTCGAGGCGCTCGTCCACGAAGGAGGCGATCTCGGCCTCGGGGCGCAGCGTGTCGATGCGGCGCGCCGCGCGCTCCGTCCAGTACGGCACGAGGCGCAGCCGCTCGGCGTCGGCCTCGCTGCGCACGCCGGGCACGTCCCACACGCCGTTGGGCACCGACGCGCGCCCGATGCCGTGGATCAGCCCCGCGCGGTAGATGCGCTGCTGCCGCGCGGCGTCGAGCCCCATGTCCGCCGCGCAGCGCAAGGCTGCTTCGGCCACCCGGCGCGAGAAGCCGGTCATCCAGGGCAGCTTGAGGTCGATCACGTCGGCGATGAGTTCGAGCGGTGCCGTGGTGCCCTGCAACGCGCCGGCCAGGGGCAAGGGCTCCGCGGCGGCGCCCTGCTCCAGCACGTGGAGCCAGTCGAGCGCATGCCGCTGCACCGCATCGACCAGGAAAGCCGGGTAGCGCGCATCGGCACGGTCGGCGATGTAGCGCAGCGCGTTGTTCAGGCCGTGCACGCGGGAAAAGATCTCGAGGTCGCCCGCGATCGACACCAGGAACACTGCTTCGGGAATGCACGCGGCATCGAGCCCGTTCGGCTTGCCATGCCCGTCGAAGGTTTCGAAGATGTGGCGCAGCGGCAGCTCCACCGCCGCCGGCATGCCCAGCGTGCGGGCGATGTCGCCGGACACCTCGCAATGGATTTCGGCGAGCGGGCCGACGGTGCCCGCAAAGTCGGAGGCCGCGCGCGCCGAGGGCGTCGAGAGCATGGTGCGGCGCCCGCCGACGTCGTCGCCCAGCAGGTCGGAGAACTCGGGGGCATTGGCCGTGCACCCCGACCAGCGCAGCAGCGACACGCAGGCCGCATGGCCCTGCGTTTCTTCGCTGCGCCCGGTGGCGGCCGCGAGCTGCGACGCGAGCCACGCGGTGCGCGCCGAATGGTCGATGGGCTGGCCCATGCTGAGATCGCCGACGAATGCGAGGGCGCGAATGGCGTCGAAGACCTGGACGTGGGAAGAAGGCGGCACGGGAGGCGGAAGAAGCTGAGGGAGGCGCGCCGGCACGCAGGTTGCCCCGCACCGGCACGCGGCACCTTACTTGGATTGGCGCACAGCGTCCAGGATCACCTCGGCCACCTTGGCGGGCTGCGACTGCTGAGGCACGTGGCTGCTGTTCACGCGCGTGAGGTGCGCGCCGATCTTCTTCGCCATGTCGAGCTGCAGCGCGGGCTGGATCATGTGGTCGGCGCTGGTGGCCAGGTACCACGACGGCTTGGTCTTCCAGGCGGCGACCGAGAGCTTCTGCTCGAACGACTTGCCCAGAATGGGGCCTTGCGTGGCGGTCATCACGGCGGTGGCCGAGGCCGGCAGGTCTTGCGCGAAGTGCTTGCTCATGCCCTCCTTCGTGAGCGACAGGAAGCCGCTCTTGTCGGCCACGATGTGGGCGAAGCCGGGTGCCGGCGGGTAGTCCTTGCCGAGCTCGGCGCTGTTCTGGCCGGCGTCGGGCGCGAAGGCAGCCACGTAGACGAGCGAGCTCACCTTGTCGTTGGCGCCGGCCTCGGTGATGACCGAGCCGCCCCACGAATGGCCCACCAGCACCACCTTGCCAGGCTGCGCGTCGATGGCGCGCCTGGCGGCGGCCACGTCGTCTTCGAGCGAGGTCAGAGGGTTCTGCACGGCCACCACGTGCAGGCCCTTGGCCTGCAACAGCGGAATGACCTTGGCCCAGTCGGAGCCGTCGGCGAAGGCGCCGTGGACGATCACCACGCTGGGCCTGGCGGTGTCCGGCGCCGCCGGGGTGGCCGCCGTGGCGGAAAACGAGAGGCCGATGGCGGCGGCAGCGGCGGCGAGCTTGAAGCGTTGGGCGGTGGTCATGAGGGTCTCGGGAGGGAGTGATGGAGAACCCGTACTGTCCGCCTTAGGGGAGGCGGCCGCCACTGGACGAATGTCCTATAGGAGGCCCTGCTATACTCGCGGCTTCGCTCAAAGATCCTGAGCGTTGCCTGGCCAGGCAAGCCGAATCTCATACCGGCGCGTCGAAGTCACTACGACGAGAAAAACAAAATTGACTTCATGCAAAAGAATTTGCCGTAGCGTGGACCGCGTAAGAGTTCACGACCACATTCCAAAGCCCGCCTCGTGCGGGCTTTTTCATGGGCGCTCGCGCACGAAACCGTCGGCGGGGTTCAACCAGGCCAGCGTCAAGGCCACCAGCAGGCCGGTGGCGCACACCGTGCAAGCTCATGGCAGCACACCCATGCCCCACCGGCCTGCGATGTCCCTTGCCGCCAGCAGGCCGGGCTTCGAACCAGAACACCGGGCCGGACGCGATCGTCACGCAGCCCGACGGGCCCAGCACGAAGTACAGCCAGCGCAGGGCCCAGTAATTGAACTGGATGAAATGCACGCTGGACAGGAAACGCTGCACGCTCATGGCCGGCGCCGCCTGGAAGCCCTGCAACAGCTTGCCCGTGGACGCATCGACGGAAAGAAGAAGCCGCTCGCGCCCAGCGTGCCGGGGTCGGGCAGCGGCGCGAAGGTGCGGAGGTCGAGCAGCCGGCTGACTGGCGCGCCGCCGGTTCGCTGCGCCGAGAACCGCAGCAGCGGTGTGCGCTCGGTCGGCAGGCCGTAGCCGCCACCCAGCGCCGCGACCACGCGCAACAGAACCAGCGAGCGCGCCGTCGTCAGAAGTCGACCGAACAGCCCGGCGTCAGCGTGCGGCCGCGTCCGGCGAAGTAGCGCAGGGGCCCGTCGCCGAATCGAGCGTGACCTGCGGCAGTTGGAAACGCCAAGGCTGCCAGCGTGAGGGCTGGAGGTGAGTGAGTCAACGGTGGAGTACGCCGAGTTCCGACCGGAACATCCTTGCCGCCGCATTTGGAATGCTGCGGCCGGAGTTGGAAACGGAATGGGTTTGTCAGTAGTGACCGGAACTGCCGAAGACAAAGAAAAACGGGTCAGAGCTTGTGGCTCTGACCCGTTGATCAAACTACTGATTTTGGTCGGTGTGAAAGGATTCGAACCTTCGACCCCTTGCACCCCATGCAAGTGCGCTACCAGGCTGCGCCACACACCGAAGCTCTCGATTATAGCTGTGTAAATTCAGCGTCCGATGGTCAACAGCTCACGAATTTCAAAGAGTTCGCGGCGCAAGTGCAACAACTGGGACAGATCGGCCGTCTTCGCCGTTGCGGACGCCGGCACGGGCGCGTCCTGCACGACGGCGGCGTCGAATTCTTCCTGGTCGATCTCGATCGCTTCCATGCCTTCGAGCGGAACCTCGCCGGCCTTGCGGCGCTCGCGCTCGCCCTGCACGAGTTCCTGCAGCTTGTTGCGCGCGCCGCTGATCGTGAAGCCCTGGTCATAGAGCAGATCGCGGATGCGGCGAATCATGAGCACCTCGTGGTGCTGGTAGTAGCGACGGTTGCCGCGACGCTTCATGGGACGCAGTTGCGTGAACTCCTGCTCCCAATAGCGCAGCACGTGCGGCTTGACGCCACAGAGTTCGCCCACCTCACCGATGGTGAAGTAGCGTTTGACAGGAATCGGCGGGAGCGTTTTCTCCATTGAAATCAAGACTGTGCGCGGGAAACCTTAGAGATTACTCCACGCAGGCGCACAGTACCAAGCACTATTCCGCGCCCAAGCTCCACTCGACCTCGGACGCGCTGCCCTGATCGATGCTCCCATGGATCTGCTCCTTCAGTTTCGCGCTCGCGTGGAAGGTCGCCACGCGGCGTTCACCGATGGGAATGGCTTCGCCGGTGCGCGGATTGCGGCCCGGCCGGGGCGCCTTCACGCGGATCTGGAAGTTGCCGAAGCCCGAGATCTTCACGTCCGTGCCCTCGATGAGGCTGCCGGCCACGAGCTCGAAGAAAGCTTCGACCATGTCCTTGGACTCACGCTTGTTCAATCCAATCTGCTCGAACAGCAGGTCGGCCAAGTGCGCCTTGGTGAGCGCCGGCGTTTCGATGGCTTCGAGCGTGAATTCGGCAGCGTTCATTCTCATCAACCCCTCAAGCGGCCGCCGAGCGTGGCGCCCAATTGTTCGACGATGGCACGCACGGCAGGCTCGACCTGCTCGTCCGTCAAGGTGGCGCTGTCGCTCTGAAAACTCAGGCGCACCGCCATGCTCTTCTCGCCTTGCGCCAGCGCACCCGGCGCCGCCACGGCGCCGTCGCGCAAAGGCTGCGAACGGTAGATGTCGAACAGCGCCGCATCGCGCAGCAGCCCCTGTGCGGCGGTTGCGGCGCGGATGGTCTGCATGAGCGCGTCATGCGCGACCGACTCGGCCACGACGATCGCGATGTCGCGTTCGACGGCCTGGTGCTTGGGCACGGCCTGCGCCACCGGCACGGGCCGCGCGGTCACGGCGTCGAGATCGAGTTCGAACAGCACCGGCGCCTGCGAAAAGTCCCACTTCTGGCGCCAGCGCGGATGCAGTTCGCCGACGAAGCCAATGGCCTTGCCGTCGACCAGCACCCGCGCCGAGCGGCCCGGGTGCAGCGCGGGGTGTTCGGCCACCTCGAAGGTCGGGACCACGGGCGCAAGCAGCGCTTCGACGTCGCCCTTCATGTCGTAGAAATCGACGCGCTGCGACTTGCCGTCCCAGCGCGATTCATCTGCATCGCCCCATGCCAGGCCGGCCACGCGCATCGGCTGGTTCACGCCGCGCACCGTGCTGTCGGTGGTGGCCACGCTGTCGTCGCGCAGGAACACACGGCCCGCTTCGAACACGCGCACGCTCTGCGCCTTGCGATCGAGGTTGAACTTGAGCACCTGCATCAGCGAGCCGAGCAGCGACGAGCGCATCACGCTCATCTGGCTGGCGATGGGGTTCAGCAGCTGGATCGGGTTGGCGTTGCCGGCAAGGTCCTGCTCCCAGTGCGCTTCGACAAAGCTGAAGTTGATCGTTTCCTGGTAGCCCAGCGCAGCCAGGCTGCGGCGCACCGCGAAACGGCTGCGCTGCGCCTCGGGCCGCACGCGGGCGGTGATGGGCGCGAGCGGCGCGGCGGTCGGCAGATTGTTGAAGCCGATCAGGCGGGCGACTTCTTCGATCAGGTCTTCTTCGATCGACAGGTCGAAGCGATGCGGCGGCGGCGTCACGGTCAACGTGCCCTCGCCTTCCTTGATGGCAAAGCCGAGGCGGTTCAGCGCATCGGCGCACTGCGCCTGGCTCAGCGGCATGCCGATGACGCGCGCTGCACGCGCCACGCGCAGCGTGACGGGCACGGCCACGGGCACGTGCAGCGTCTGGTCGTCGATGGCGCCGACCTGGCCGCCGCAGATCTCGACGATCAGTTGCGTGATGCGCTCGATGATCTGCACCGTGCGGCTCGGATCGACGCCACGCTCGTAGCGATGGCCCGCGTCGGTCGAAAAGTTGAACCGGCGCGAACGGCCCTGCACGGCTTCGGGCCACCAGAATGCGGCCTCGACATAGATGTTGCGCGTGTCGTCGGACACCGACGTGGCGTCGCCGCCCATGATGCCGGCGAGCGATTCGACTTCGCGGTCGTCGGCAATCACGCCGACCTTGTCGTCGACCGTGATCGTCGTGCCGTTCAGCAGCTTGAGCTGTTCGCCCGCCTTGCCCCAGCGCACCGTGAGGCCGCCGTGGATCTTGTCGAGGTCGAAGATGTGGGTCGGCTGCCCATACTCGAACATCACGTAGTTGGAGATGTCGACCAGCGGCGTCACGCTGCGCTGGCCGCAACGCGCGAGGCGCTCGACCATCCATGCCGGCGTGGTCACCTTGGTGTTCACGCCGCGCATGATGCGGCCCGAGAAACGGCCGCAGAGTTCGGGGGCTTCGACCTTGACGGGCAACACGTCGGTGAACGACGTCGCGACCGCGGCGATGGCCGGGGTCTTGAGCGGCGCGCCGGTGAGCGCGGAAAGTTCACGCGCCACGCCATAGACGCTCAGGCCGTGCGCCAGGTTGGGCGTGAGCTTGAGCGTAAGCAGTGCGTCGTCGAGCTTGAGCACGTCGCGCACGTCGGCACCGATAGGCGCATCGACATCGAGCTCGAGCAGGCCGCCATGGTCTTCGCTCAGTTTCAGTTCGCGCGCCGAGCACAGCATGCCCTGGCTTTCGACGCCGCGCAGCTGACCGAGCTTGATGAGGAAGGGCTTGCCGTCTTCGCCCGGTGGCAGCTCGGCACCGACCAGCGCGCAGGGCACCTTGATGCCGACGCGCGCGTTGGGCGCGCCGCACACGATGTTGAGCAAGGCGCCCTGCCCCGCATCGACCTGGCACACGCGCAGGCGATCGGCGTTGGGGTGCTGCACCGCTTCCTTGATTTCGCCGACCACGATGCGCGTGAAAGGCGGCGCCACCGGGCGGCGCTCTTCGACCTCGAAGCCGCCCATGGTGAGCGTTTCGGCCAGTGCGGCGCTGTCGAGGGGCGGGTTGCAGAACTCGCGCAGCCAGGATTCCGGGAATTGCATCTCTTCGATCTCGATCTGGTTTTTTTATGGGTGGGTGCTTACTGGAACTGCGAGAGAAAACGCAGGTCGCCGTCGAAGAAGAGGCGCAGGTCGTTCACGCCGTATCGCAGCATCGTGAGGCGGTCGGGGCCCATGCCGAAGGCGAAGCCGATGTAGCGCTCGGGGTCCAGACCCATGTTGCGCACCACGTTCGGATGCACCTGGCCGGCACCCGACACCTCGAGCCAGCGGCCGGCCAGCGGACCGCTCGAGAACTGGATGTCGATCTCGGCGCTGGGCTCGGTGAAAGGAAAGAAGCTCGGGCGGAATCGCAGCACGAGGTCGTCGCGCTCGAAGAAGGTGCGGCAGAAGTCGGTGAAGACAACCTTCAGGTCCTTGAAGCTCACGTTCTCGCCGAGCCACAGGCCTTCGCACTGGTGGAACATGGGCGAATGCGTGGCGTCGCTGTCGACTCGGTAAGTTCGGCCGGGCGCGATCACGCGGATCTCAGGCGCCTTCACGGTGCCGGTCGCATCGGCGGCGGCGGCGGCGAACTCGGCCGCGTATTTCTTGATGTGCTGATGCGCATAGCGCACCTGCATCGGGCTGGTGTGCGGACGCAGGTTGTAGGGAACACCGTCGTCGCCGTTGATGTCGACGTAGAAGGTGTCCTGCATCGAACGCGCCGGGTGGTTCGGCGGGTTGTTGAGCGAGGTGAAGCTGTGCCAGTCGCTTTCGATCTCGGGGCCGTCGGCCACATCGAAACCCATGCTCGAGAAGATCTCCTCGATGCGCTCCAACGTGCGGCTCACGGGGTGCAGGCCACCCGGAATGCGGCGGCGGCCGGGCAGGCTCACATCGAGCGCTTCGGCGCGCAGTTGCAGCGAGAGTTCTTCGTCGGCCAGTTGCTGGCGGCGCTCGGTCAAGGCGGCCTCGATGGCCTGCTTGCCCACGTTGATCGCGGCGCCGCGGGACTTTTTCTCTTCGACACTCAGTGCGGCCATGCCCTTCATCAACTCGGTGATGCGACCCGACTTGCCAAGGAACTGCGCCTTGGCATTTTCGAGTTCAGCGGGCGTTTTCGCCTGGGCAAAAGCGGCGCGTGCAGTGTCGACAAGGGAGTCCAACTCGTTCATAGCAACAAAATCTTCGAGGGGAAATAAAAAAGAGCTGGAGCCTTTTCAAGCGCCAGCCCTTGAGCCGTGGGCACAGGAAGCCGCCCGAAGGCAGCAGCCTGCTGTGCAGAATCAAGCAGCCAGCTTGGCCT
Organism: Variovorax monticola; assembly: GCF_051216855.1. Lineage (NCBI taxonomy): Bacteria > Pseudomonadati > Pseudomonadota > Betaproteobacteria > Burkholderiales > Comamonadaceae > Variovorax > Variovorax monticola. The sequence continues at coordinate 7,399 of NZ_JBPJZP010000012.1, read as the reverse complement.
TGACCTGCTCCACGATGCCGGCAAAAGCGGCCTTGTCGTGCACGGCGATGTCCGCAAGCATCTTGCGGTCGATCTCGATACCGGCCTTGCGGATGCCATTGGCGAACTGGCTGTAGGTCAGGCCCAGTTCACGCGAGGCGGCGTTGATACGCGCAATCCACAACTGACGGAACACGCGCTTTTTGGTACGGCGGTCACGGTAGGCGTATTGGCCTGCCTTCATCACCGCCTGTTTGGCGACGCGGAAGACATTGCCGCGGCGACCGCGGAAACCCTTGGCGAGTGCGAGAACTTTCTTGTGGCGGGCGCGAGCCGTTACACCACGTTTGACGCGAGGCATGTGTGTACTCCTGTTCGTCTAGTTAAATGCCACGGCCGGGCAGCATGGCGGCGACAGAAACCATGTTGGTTTCATGCACTGCGACTGCACCACGGAGGTGACGCTTGTTCTTGGTGGTCTTCTTCGTCAAGATGTGACGCTTGAAGGCTTGACCGCGCTTGACGGTGCCACCGGGACGAACGCGGAAACGTTTTTTCGCGCTGCTCTTGGTCTTCATTTTGGGCATGTGAATGCTCCTTTAGTTTGTGCTCGTGAGGCGCCGTGGAAACTCCACGAACTTGTTGGCCCCGAGACACTTCTTTATCTCGCCCCTGCCTGCCCTTCTTTCGAAGTGCCGGCAACGGCGAAATCCCTTCAAAACCTGTCTACTGCGACCCCGCCCGCTCAGGCCGTAGCGGGGGACGCCGCTGCCGGCGCAGCATCTGCTGCCGGCTTCGGAGCAGCGCCACCAGCCTTCTTGCGGCCCGGCGCGATCATCATGATCATCTGCCGGCCTTCGAGCTTGGGGAACTGCTCGACCATGATCAGGTCGCCCAGTTCGTCGCGAATGCGCTGCAGCAGTGCCAGACCGAGCTCCTGGTGCGTGATCTCGCGGCCGCGGAAGCGCAGCGTGATCTTGCACTTGTCGCCCTCATCGAGAAAGCGCTTGATGTTGCGCATCTTGATGTTGTAGTCGCCGTCGTCGGTACCGGGGCGGAACTTGATTTCCTTGACCTCGATGACCTTCTGCTTCGACTTCGCCTCGGCTGCCTTCTTCTGCTCGTGGTACTTGAACTTTCCGTACTCGATCAGGCGGCAAACCGGCGGGTTGGCCGCCGCAACGACCTCCACCAGATCCACGTCAGCCTCACCAGCAAGGCGCAAGGCCTCCGAGAGACTCATGACACCCATGGGCTCGTTTTCCGGGCCGACCAGGCGGACTTCCGGGGCCATGATTTCCCGGTTAAGGCGGTGTTGGCGTTCCTCGCGGTGGCGGCGGTCGCGAAATGCAGTAGCGATGGTCAGAATCCTTCAAAATTTGCTACAAAATCTGTAGCGAACGCCGGTCAGTCCTCGCGGACAGGCGACACGACTTGCAGGGGAAACATATGGGGGTGTTTCCCGGACAAATCAACGCTTGTCGGCAACATCCTGGACGAGCCGTTGCACGAACGATTCGAGGGACATTGCACCGAGGTCTTGATTGCCCCGGGCGCGCACTGCGACGGCACCTGCTTCCTTTTCCTTGTCGCCTACGACGAGGATGTAAGGAAGCTTTTGCAACGAATGCTTCCGTATTTTATACGTAATCTTTTCGTTGTGCAGGTCAAGCTGAACCCTAAGCCCTTGATTTTGCAGCGCTTTCGCCACGTCTCGAGCGTAATCGGCCTGTCCTTCGCTGATATTGAGCACCGCAACCTGCACCGGCGCGAGCCATGCGGGGAAGGCGCCGGAGTGGTGTTCGATCAGCATGCCGATGAAGCGCTCCAGGCTGCCGACGATCGCGCGGTGCAGCATCACGGGGTGCGCGCGGCCGCTCGACTCCGTCACGTACTCGCCGCCCAGGCGCTCCGCCGTGTTGAAGTCGACCTGCATCGTGCCGCACTGCCACTGGCGCCCGATGGCGTCGCGCAGCGTGTACTCGATCTTCGGACCGTAGAAGGCGCCGTCGCCCGGCGAGATGATGAAGTCGACACCCGAACGGCGCAGCGACTCCATCACCGCATGCTCGGCCTTGTCCCACAGCTCGTCGGAGCCCACGCGGTTCTCGGGACGCGTGGCGACCTTGTAGAGGATGTCCGTGAAGCCGAAGTCGGCGTAGACCTTCTGCAGTTGCTCCGTGTAGGCGATGCATTCGTCCAGGATCTGGTCTTCCGTGCAGAAGATGTGCCCGTCGTCCTGCGTGAAGCCGCGCACGCGCATGATGCCGTGCAGCGCGCCACTGGGCTCGTTGCGGTGGCACTGGCCGAACTCGCCGTAGCGCAAGGGCAGGTCGCGGTAGCTGCGCAGGTCGCTCTTGAAGATCAGCACGTGCCCCGGGCAGTTCATCGGTTTCAGCGCGTATTCGCGCTTTTCCGACTCCGTCGTGAACATGTTGTCGCGGTAGTTCTGCCAGTGGCCCGTTTTCTCCCACAGGCTCTTGTCCAGGATCTGCGGGCCCTTGACTTCCCAGTAGCCCGTGTCGCGGTAAATGCCTCGCATGTACTGCTCGACCTGCTGCCACACCGCCCAGCCCTTGGGGTGCCAGAACACCACGCCCGGTGCCACTTCGTCGATGTGGAACAAGTCGAGCTCCTTGCCCAGCTTGCGGTGGTCGCGCTTCTCGGCCTCCTCGATGCGCTGGATGTACTGGTCCAGCTGCTTCTTGTCGGCCCAGGCCGTGCCGTAGATGCGCTGCAGCTGCTCGTTCTTGGCGTCGCCGCGCCAGTAGGCGCCGGCCAGCTTCGTGAGCTTGAAGATCTTCAGGAAGCGCGTGTTGGGCACGTGCGGACCACGGCACATGTCGACGTATTCCTGGTGGTAGTACAGGCCCATGGCCTGCTCGTCGGGCATGTCTTCGACGAGACGCAGCTTGTAGTCCTCGCCGCGCGACTTGAAGACCTCGATCACCTCGGCACGCGGCGTCATCTTCTTGACGACGTCGTAGTCCTGCGCAATCAGCGCGCGCATGCGCGCTTCGATGGCCGCCATGTCCTCGGGCGTGAAGGGGCGCTCGTACGAAATGTCGTAGTAGAAGCCCTCGTCGATCACCGGGCCGATGACCATCTTGGCCGTCGGGTAGAGCTGCTTCACCGCATGACCGACCAAGTGGGCCGTCGAGTGACGAATGATCTCCAGGCCCTCGTCGTCCTTGGGCGTGATGATCTGGAGCTTGGCGTCGTGGTCGATGACGTCGCTGGCATCGACGAGCCTGCCGTCCACCTTGCCCGCCACCGTCATCTTGGCAAGGCCGGGGCCGATGGATTGAGCCACTTCGGCCACCGAAACCGGGCCGGGGAACTCGCGGCGCGAGTTGTCGGGGAGCGTGATCTGGATCATTTGAAAACCTCGGGGAGAAAAACAAAAAAGCGCGGTGGAAGACCGCGCTTTGCTTGGATGTAGAGCTGACAGAAGCCAGCACGCGCGGGGCTACCGGCCTTTTCCTTCAGTGAAGAAAAAGCCGCTGATTCCTTGCGGAGTAGTTCGCGGTGTCATAACCAAGGTGCCTTTCTCGCTCTTGTTGAGTGCAGAGCTCACAATTCTATCCGCTGCCCGTTCAGGCCGCGAGCACGGCGTTCTCCAGCCCCAAGCGCTTTGACCTGGCAGCGCAGAAAAGCAAAAAAGCCCGGCGATCGGCCGGGCTTCAAGGTGACAGCAACACGGCCGTCATCGGCCGATCCGAAAGGATCAGTGGAACTGCTCTTCCTCGGTCGAACCCGACAGCGCCTTCACGCTGGACGAACCGCCCTGGATCACGGTGGTCACGTCGTCGAAGTAGCCGGCACCGACTTCCTGCTGGTGCGACACGAAGGTGTAGCCCTTGTCGCGCGCCGCGAACTCGGGCTCCTGCACCATGTTCACGTAGTGCTTCATGCCTTCGCCGCGGGCGTAGGCGTGGGCGAACTGGAAGGTGTTGAACCAGTTGATGTGGATGCCGGCCAGCGTGATGAACTGGTACTTGTAGCCCAGTGCCGAAAGGTCTTCCTGGAACGAGGCGATCTGCTTGTCGTCGAGGTTCTTCTTCCAGTTGAACGAAGGCGAGCAGTTGTACGACAGCAGCTTGCCGGGACACGCGGCATGCACGGCCTGGGCGAACTCGCGGGCGAAGCCGATGTCCGGCACGCCGGTTTCACACCACACTAGGTCAGCGTACGGTGCATAGGCCACGCCGCGGCTGATGGCTTGTTCCAGGCCGTTCTTGACGCGGTAGAAGCCTTCTTGCGTGCGCTCGCCGGTCAAAAACGGCTTGTCGTTCGCGTCGTGGTCGGACGTGATCAGGTTGGCGGCTTCCGCATCGGTGCGGGCCAGAACGATGGTCGGCACGCCCATCACGTCGGCGGCGAAGCGCGCCGAAATCAGCTTCTCGCAGGCCTCGTGCGTGGGAACCAGCACCTTGCCGCCCATGTGGCCGCACTTCTTCACGGCAGCAAGTTGGTCTTCGAAATGCACGCCGGCAGCGCCCGACGCGATCATGTTCTTCATCAGTTCGAAGGCGTTCAGCACGCCGCCGAAGCCGGCTTCGGCATCGGCCACGACCGGCAGGAAGTAGTCGATGAACTCCTTGTCGCCCGGGTTGACGCCGCGGCCCCACTGGATTTCATCGGCACGGCGGAAGGTGTTGTTGATGCGACGGACCATCGCCGGCACCGAGTCGTAGGCGTACAGCGACTGGTCGGGGTACATCGTCTCGGAGGTGTTGCCGTCGGCTGCGACCTGCCAGCCCGACAGGTACACCGCCTCCAGGCCGGCCTTGGCCTGCTGCATGGCCTGGCCGGCGGAGATGGCGCCGAACGCGTTCACGTAGCCCTTCTTGGCGCCGCCGTTGATCTTGTCCCAGAGCTTTTCAGCACCGCGCTTGGCCAGCGTGTGCTCGATGGGGAACGAGCCGCGCAGACGCACCACGTCGGCCGCGCTGTAGCCGCGCTTGACGCCCTTCCAGCGCGGGTCGGTGGCCCACTCTTTTTCGAGCGCGGCGATCTGTTGTTCGCGGCTGAGTTGTTCTGTGAGGGTCTGGGGCATGGTCACTCCGTGAGGTTGATTGAAGGTCTGGCACTGCGGCCGAGCATTTACTTTAATCCGCTCGCGGACTCTTATGTCTTATAGAAGACATATTTTTCAATCAACAAAATCAACAACTTACAGCAGTATTTCTCAATGCAAAATTATTTTTCTCATATTGAGAAAAAATATTGCGGCGCAGCACTTATGAATTTCACAATACGCAATCAACCTTTCGGTGGTGAAAACGACGCGCCGTCTCTTGGCGCGTGCGCGATCCAGTCACCGCTCCCGATCACACCCCGACCAACGATGCGCGACGGGTGGATCTCGTAGACCAGGCAATCGACCCACTGCCCCTTCACATCCACGCGCACCCGCCGCTTGATGTACTCGCCCGAATCGTCATCGGCCACCTCTTCCAGCACATCGAGCGCAGCCTCCACTCCCGCCTCGACCGCATAGACCTCGCCCTTCACACGCCCCCCGCCACCCAGCACGATGCCAGGGTAGGCGCCCAAGTCGTACAACGTGCCCTCGATGCTCGCCTCACCCAGACGCACAGGCGGCGGCCGGTAGCGCGCGATGTCGTTGCGTCCACCACTGCGCAGCGTGCCGTAAACAAAAACGTGGGGCATCATCGAATCCGCTTTCCGTAACCAAAAAACTTCAGTCTATTGAACTCCACCGCCCCCGCATCAGGCCGCCTCGTGGCCTACGGCTGCCTGGCCTTGAGCATGTCGCTCGTAGGCGGCTACGTCGCCCTCTCCAAGCCCCTGGTCGCCGCCTTCCCCGTGCTGCTGCTCGCATGGCTGCGCTTCGGCATTGCCGCGCTCGCCATGCCGCACTGGCTCAAGCGCGCGCCCGGCGAGCTGCCGATGACATCGCGCACGCGCTGGCTGGTGTTCCTCGAATCGTTCCTCGGCAACTTCCTGTTCTCGATCTGCATGCTGTTCGGCGTGAGCCTGACGAGCGCGGTGTCGGCCGGCGTGATCATGGCGTCGATCCCTGCCTGCGTGGCCGTTGCGAGCTGGCTCTTCCTGCGCGAGCGCATCACCTCGCGCATCGGCGCGGCCATCGCGTGTGCCGCGCTCGGCATCGGCCTGCTGGCGCTGTCTCCCACTCACGCGCCCGCGGCCCCCACCGCCACGCAGTCGTCGATGCCGTGGCTCGGCAACCTGCTGGTGTTCTGCGCGGTGCTCTGCGAGACGGCGTACGCGGTGATCGGCAAGTCGCTCACGGGACGCCTCGGCCCCAAGCGCATCGCATCGCTCATCAACCTGTGGGGCTTCATGCTCTCGATGCCGTTCGGCATCTGGTTCGCGCTGCAGTTCGATTTCACTGCCGTGCGCTTCGGAACCTGGGCCTTGCTCGTGGCCTACGCGCTGGCCGCGAGCATCTGGACGGTGTGGCTCTGGATGACCGGACTTCGCAACGTACCAGCCGCACAAGCGGGTGTGTTCGCGGTGCTGCTGCCGGTGAGCGCGGCCCTTGTCGGCGTGCTCGTGCTGGGCGAAAACCTGTCTTCGCCACAGCTGATTGCGTTCGTGATCGCCATCGTGGGCGTGGTGCTCGCAACGTGGCCGGCACGGCGAACGTGAAAAAGCACCGATCTGCCCTCTGAAAAAACAACAGCCCCCAATGAAAAAAGCGCTTTTCCCCTTGGAAACGCGTTTTTTCTCCTTTAGCATCCGCAATGCCACTGGAGACGCAAGTTTTTCATTGGTGAACGTTCAATCAAAAAAGGAAATCAACCATGGCAACTGCAAAGAAAGCTCCGGCAAAGAAAGCTGCGGCTCCCGCGAAGAAGGCTGCTGCTCCGGCAAAGAAGGCCGCTGCTCCTGCGAAGAAGGCCGCCGCTCCCGCAAAGAAGGCTGCTGCTCCTGCGAAGAAGGCCGCCGCTCCCGCGAAGAAGGCTGCTGCTCCTGCAAAGAAGGCCGCACCCGCAAAGAAGGCTGCTCCCGCCAAGAAGCGCACGCCCAACGCCGCGTTCATGAAGGCCCTGACCCCCAGCCCGGCACTCGCTGCCGTGGTCGGCTCGACGCCGCTCCCGCGCACGGCTGTTGTGAGCAAGCTGTGGGACTACATCAAGAAGAACAACCTTCAAGACAAGGCCAACAAGCGCAACATCAACGCCGACGCCAAGCTGAAGGAAATCTTCGGCAAGGCCCAAGTGTCGATGTTCGAGCTGGCCGCGCTGATCGGCAAGCACGTCAAGTAAGCACTCGGGGGCCTTGCGCTCCTGGATCAAGAAGCCGGCTTCATCAGGCTGTGTAAATAGTCTGCATCGAGTCGACGAGAAGTGCCCTCCAGGCGTTGGTCTGGAGGGCATTTTTCATTGGAGACTGACCCATGGGACATCGACACGGACAGGACCGAGGC
>NZ_JBPJZP010000011.1:0-76488 GCF_051216855.1 Variovorax monticola | reverse complement strand
CTTCGATTATGCACCGACTTTTCAATCAGCGTCAACTTCAAAGAAGCTTTTTTCCACCCAACCAACTCGCAATCAGCTCCGAAGAACCCACCGCTTCAACCACCTTGCAGTGACTGTCAGTCGAGCCCTCAAGTATATGCCAGGATTTAAGCCCGTCGAAGCAAACCGAACAAATATTGCGGTCAAGTGGCCCCTGAACTGGAGAGCCCGCACCGAGCCTTGCCAACCCGCACAGGTGCCTCCTCCGATAATCCATGCCACATGGCACTCATCACACTCCTCGACGCCCAATTGGCGTTCGGTCACGTCCCCCTGCTAGATCACGCGGACTTCTCTCTTCTGGAATCGGAGCGCATCGGCCTGATCGGCCGCAACGGCGCCGGCAAGTCATCGATGCTCAAGATATTGGGTGGACTTGAGAAGACAGACGACGGCACCCTTCAGCTGCAGCAGAACCTGCGCGTGGCCTACGTCGCCCAGGAACCCGTCCTCGACATGGACGCCGACGTGTTCACGGCCGCCAGCCAGGGCCTGGCCGAGGTCATCGCCGTGCGCGACCTCTATCTCTCCGGCGCGGACGACCTCGACCTCGACGCCCTCCAGTCGAAGATCGAAGCCTTCGATGCCTGGAACTGGGAGCAGCGCGTCGAAGAGACGCTGCACCGCCTCCACCTCGACCGCAATGCGCGCGTCGGCTCCCTCTCCGGCGGCACCCGCAAGCGTGTCGCCCTGGCCCAGGCCCTGGTGGCCGCCCCCGACGTCCTTCTGCTGGACGAGCCCACCAACCACCTGGACCTCGACTCCATCGAGTGGCTCGAACAGCTGCTGATCGACTTCAAGGGCAGCGTCGTCACCATCACCCACGACCGCAGCTTCCTGAACCGCGTGGCCACCCGCATCGTGGAGCTGGACCGCGGCAAGCTGAACTCCTACCCCGGCAACTTCGAGCAATACCTCCTGCAGAAGGAAGAGCAGCTCGCCCAGGAGGCCGTGATCAGCGCCAAGGCCGACAAGCTGCTGGCCCAGGAAGAAATCTGGATCCGCAAGGGCGTGGAGGCGCGGCGCACCCGCAGCCAGAGCCGCATCACCCGCCTGCAGGACCTGCGCGCCAGCCGCACTTCGCGCCGCGAGGTGCAGGGCAGCGTGAACATGGACGTGGCGTCCGGCCAATCCAGCGGGAAGATCGTGGCCGAGCTCACCGAGGCCACCAAGTCCTTCGGCGAGAAGACCGTCATCCGCAACTTCAGCGGCACCATCCTGCGCGGCGACAAGGTCGGCCTGCTCGGCCCCAACGGCGCAGGCAAGACCACGCTGCTGAAGCTGATTCTGGGCGAGCTCGAACCCGACAGCGGCAAGATCCGCCGCGGCACCAACCTGCAGGTGGCGTACTTCGACCAGATGCGCGACAAGCTCGACCTCGACGCCACGCTGGAAGACTTCATCAGCCCCGGCAGCGAGTGGATCGAGATCGGCAACCAGCGCAAGCACGTCAAGAGCTATCTCTCCGACTTCCTCTTCTCCCCCGCGCGCGCCAACTCCCCCGTGCGCTCGCTCAGCGGCGGCGAACGCAACCGCCTGCTGCTGGCCCGGCTGTTCGCCCGCCCGGCCAACGTGCTGGTGCTCGACGAACCGACCAACGACCTCGACATCGATACGTTGGAGCTACTCGAAAGCCTGCTGCAGGACTACGACGGCACCGTGTTCCTCGTGAGCCACGACCGCACCTTCCTGGACAACGTGGTGACCAGCACCATCGCCTACGAAGGCGACGGCCGCTGGCGCGAGTACGAAGGCAGCGTGCAGGACTGGCTGATCCAGTCCAAGCGCGCCCGCGAGATCGCCGAGCAGCGCACGGCCGCGGCCCCCACCCCGGCGTCAGCCCCCGCACCCGCTGCCCAAGCCCCCGCTCCCAAGGCGGCGGGCGCCCGCAAGAAGCTCTCCTATAAAGAGCAGCGTGAACTCGAAGCCCTGCCCGCCCAGATCGCAGCGCTCGAAGGCGAGCAGAAGCGCATCACGGAAATGCTCGAACTCGACGGCGGCGCCCTCTACGCCGCCGATGCCTCTCGCGCCACCGAACTTGCCGAGCGCCACGCCACGATCGACGACGAATTGCTCGCCGCCCTCGAGCGCCAGGAAGAACTCGGCGTCACGCGCTGAAGCGCCGGTGCCGGTCGTCCGCCCGTCCGACGCGCGGCGGGCGCCGACTAGGCTATACAAGCGGTTACCTCTCCCACGCTTCGAGAACGACCGCATGCCTTCTTCCTTCCACGCGTTTTTTCGCCGCTCCACCGCGCTCCTGGCGCTGCTGATCCTGGGCGCCTGCGCGCAACTGCCGCAGAACGTCGAGCGGCCCGTCTCCACCGCGATCGCTGCCCCGGCCACCGGCACCGCGCTGGCCGACCTGGTGCAGCAGCGACGCCAGGCCGACAAGGCCCGCTACGAATCGGGCTTCCTGCTGCTGGGCGGGCCGCAGGCCGCCTACGGCAGCCGGCTCGCGCTGATCGAAGGCGCCCAGAAGACGCTGGACCTGCAGTACTACGCCATTCACGCCGACGCCAGCACCGCCCGCCTGGTGCGCGGCCTGCGCACGGCCGCCGAGCGCGGCGTGCGGGTGCGGGTGCTGCTCGACGACTTCCACACCACCGGGCGCGACGCCCTGGTGCTGGGACTGGCCTTCATCCCGAACATCCAGATGCGGCTGTTCAACCCGCTGGCCGGTTCGCGCGATTCCAGCTTCAGCCGCCTGTTCAATTCGATCGACGACGCCTCGCGCATCCAGCAGCGCATGCACAACAAGCTGTTCCTGGCCGACAACGTGCTCGCCGTCGCCGGCGGGCGCAACCTGGGCGACGCCTACTTCGGCAACGCCACCACCGGCAACTTCGTCGATGTCGACGTGCTGGCCGCCGGCCCGATCGTGCAGGACCTGTCGCGCAGCTTCGACAGCTACTGGAACAACGAGCGCGCCTACCCCGTGCAGTCGCTGGTCACGCGCGAAGAGCTGCAGGCGACGCGCGAGCGCGCGAGCAAGGCCGACCAGGAACTGCTTGCGCAGGCCGCCCGCGATCCGGACGACAAGCCCGGCGCCGACGCGCCCCCCACGCCCGAGCAGCGCGCCCGCGCCTGGGACGAGAAAGCGCTCGACCTGCGCACCGCCACCTTCGTCTGGGCGCCGGCCGTGATGCTGGCCGACAAGCCCGGCAAGATCGCCGCCGATTCCGTCTCCGGCCCCGACAGCGCGAAGGCGCCGGGCCTCGTGGTCAGCCAGCCCGATGACAAGGCAAGCACCTCGCGCGGCGTGGCCTCGCTGGAAGCCGCCTCCGACCTGGCCGCCAACGGCGACACGGTGGTCGAAGGCCTGCTGCAGATGATCGGCCAGGCGCGCGCCGACCTGCTCATCATTTCGCCCTACTTCGTGCCCGGCAAGGACATGCTGCAGGCGTTCTCGGCGGCGCGTGCGCGGGGTGTGCGCATTCGCGTGCTGACCAACTCGCTGGCGTCCAACGACGCGCCGGTGGCCCATGTGGGCTACGCGCGCCACCGCGAGGCGCTGCTGAAGATGGGCATCGAGCTGTACGAACTGCGCAGCGAGCAGACCAACTTCGGCAGCGTCTTCGGCTCGACGGGACGCAGCGGCAGCGGAACAGGCAGCCTCGCCGGCGCCTCGCGCGCCATGCTGCACTCCAAGGTGCTGGTGATGGACGGCCGGCTGCTGGTGGTCGGCTCGATGAACCTCGACCTGCGCTCGCAGCTGCAGAACACCGAGATCGCGCTGCTGATCCGCAGCACCGAGCTGTCGCGCGCGGCGTCCGAGCAGATCGAGCGCGGCATGACCGAGCGCTCGTGGCATGTGGAGCTGGTCGACGGCGCGCTGGTGTGGCGCGCCCCCAAGGACAGCAAGCTGCCCGACGCCACCTCCGAGCCCGACACCAGCGCCACGCTGCGGCTGATGCTCAAGCTCTTCGGGCCGCTCGCGCCCGACGAACTGCTCTAGAAACCGTCGACCGGGGATCGGTGCGTCAGTGCTTGTGCGCCGCGCCGGCGGCATCGGCCCCTTCGGGCGCGCCCACCGGCAGCGACACGTCCAGCGCGGTCTTCACGCCCTTGGCGTCCTCGAACTTCAGCGTGAACGGCACGGTCGCGCCCTTGGCCAGCGCGCCCTTCAGGTCCATCATCATCACGTGGTAGCCGCCGGGCTTGAGCTCGACGGTCTGGCCCGCGGGCAGGTCGAGGCCGCCCGGCAGTTCGCGCATCTTCATGACGTCGCCTTCCATCTTCATCTCGTGCACTTCGGCCGTGCCCGCCGCCGGGGTCGCGATGCCCACCAGCTTCGTGCCGGTGGGCGCGGTCAGCTTCATGAAGGCGCCCGTGCCGCTCTGGCCCGGCACCGACTGGCGCACCCAGCCATCGCGCACATCGACCGTGGCCACGCCCTGCGCCACCACGTTCAGTCTGGCGGCCGGGCTCTTCAGGCCCGCCGTCGAATTGCCCGAGGCCGGCACCTCGGCCCAGTCGACCGCGCCGGTGTCGCAGGTCTGCAGCACCTTGAACCACAGCGTGCCGGGCGCGGCGGGCACCTTGCCGCGCAGCACGAACTCGGCGCGCTCGCTGCCGGGCAGCGCATTGCCGGGCGTCTCGGCGGTCCAGCGCACCTCGCCGTCACCGTTCTTGCTCACGTCGAGCTTCCAGCCCTTGCGCGCCTGCGCGTCGCTCAGCACGAAGCCCTTGGGCAGGCGCACCGCCAAGCCGGTGGTGGCCTTGGCGCCTTCGCAGGCGTGGCCGACGCGGAAGGCGGCGTTGTAGTCGCTGCCCACGGTGGCGCCGCCCGGCGGCAGCGTGACGTGCGCAAAAACAGCGCTAACGCCCGTCAACATTGCGCATGCCGCTATGGTTTTGAGAGTGACCATCGATTTCGTCGTCATGTCGTGTCGTCCTTGCAGGTGGAATGAGAGAGTCAAAGGTCGAACTTGAGTTCGGCCACGTAGGTGCGTTGCGGGTACGGGTGGAAGGCCCAGTACTTGTTGTTGTTCAGGTTGTCGATGCCGAAGGACGCGCTCCACTGCCGGTCGATCCGGTAGCGTATGCGCGCGTCGACCACGAAGAACTTCGAGAAGCCCATGTACGCGGCACCGTTGGGGTCGCTGTTGTCCAGCGTGCCGTACTGCTTGCCGCTGTAGCGCGCGCCGACGGTGTAGCTCCACCGGGCGTCGGGCCGGTACGTGGCCAGCACGGTCGCGCGCACCTTGGGCACGCGCGGCTGGTCATGGCCGACGCTCGCCGGGAAGCCGCTGTTGGCGGCGATCTTCGAGCGGGTCAGCGTGAGGCTGCCGCTCAGGTCGAAGCCCTGCACGCCCACGTCGACCGCGTTCAGCGCCGCTTCGAGCCCGCGCGTGCGGATGGCGTCCACGTTCTGCACCGTGCTCACCAGGTTGTTGAGCGCCTGGCTGTACAGCGCGTCCTTCGTGTTCTCGAAGAACAGCGTGGTGCGCAGCACGCCGTCCAGGCCCCAGCCCTTCAGGTCGCGCTCGGCGCTGAGCTCGGTGGTCCACGAGCGCTCGGGGCGCAGGGCGGGGTTGGTGTTGACGATGCGGTTCCCGTCGATCGAGCCCTGGTAGAGCTCGCTCACCGTCGGCATGCGCACCGCGCGGCCGGTCGAGGCCTTCAGCAGCCAGTCGGACGTGGCCTGCCAGGCAACGGCGGCCTTGGGCGAGTCGTAGCTGTTCTTGCGCGGCGCGAAGTTCAGCAGCGTGGCCGCGTTGCCGAGCTGGCCGCCGTACGCCTCCCAGCGCTCGTGGCGCAGGCCGAGCGTGGTCTTCCAGTCCTTCGCGAAGCGCCAGGTGTCCTGCACATAGAGCGACTGCAGCCGGGTGTTGCCGTTGAACGCCGAGAACGGCGTGACCGGCGAACCGTTGAGCCAGTCGAGCGTGTTGCCGACATTGGTGCGCAGGCGCGCCGTGTCCTGCTGGAAGCCGAAGTCGACCACGTGCGCGCCCACGCCCTCGACCGAGCCGGTGGGGCGCCAGGTGCCCGCCGCCTTGAAGGTGTTCCAGCCGGAGCCGCCCATGTCGGTGGTGCGGCCCGGGCCGCCGTTGAAGGCGCCCGGCAGCGGCGTGGTCGGCGTGCGCGAGGTGTCGCTCGCATAGTCGAACAGGCTGGCCGCCACCTCCCAGTCGAACACGCCGCCCGTGTGGCTCTTCACCGAGAGGCCGTGCATGTAGTGCGTGAGCGCGGTCTCGGTCGGCGCGAGCGCGGCACTCGGCGCATCGAGGTTGTAGGTGCGCCCGCCGATGTTCACCCGCCCGCCGTACACCGGCCGGCCGAGCGCGTCGCGCAGCCAGGTGTCGACGCTGCCGTGCGTGGTGTTGTTCCAGGCGCCCAGCGTGTAGGTGGCGCGCACCGTGGGCGAGAAGTCGTAGGCCACCTTGAGCTTGGCCTGCTCCTGCGTGGTGTCGTAGATGGTGGAGCCGCCCACCAGCCACCACGGCTGGTTCGACGGGTTCAGCCCGAGCACCGCGCCGGTGACCGGCGTGCCCGCGTTGCCCAGCGTGCCCGCGCTCACCAGCCGGTTGCCGAACACCAGCGCCTGGCCCTTGCTGTGGGTGCGCGAGGCGCTCAGCCACCACGACCAGTCGCCGCTGCGGCTGCCCAGCGACAGGTCCAGCTGCTGGCCGGCCGGCGAGGAATGGCTGTTGTACAGGTCGAAGTTCGACACGAAGCCGCTGAGCTTGACGTGCGCCTCCAGCTGCGTGGGCATGCGCGTCACGTAGTCGACCACCGCGCCCACCGAATTGCCCGGGTACGCGGCGGAAAACGGCCCGTAGAGCACGTCGACCCGCTCGATTTCTTCGGGCGACACCATGCCCCAGCGCGGCGCATAGGTGGCGCCGTTGCCCAGCGGGTTCGACAGCATGATGCCGTCGGCGAACACCATCGAGCGCGCGCTGTTGCCCGTGCCCGAGGCGCGGGTGGCAAGCACGGCGTGGTTGAAGTCGCCGATGTAACGCTTGCGCACCACCAGGCTGGGCAGGTACTTGAGGGCGTCTTCGCTGTCGGTGGCGTTGACGGTCTCCACGATCTGGTCGTGCGTCACGCCTTCGATGGTGGTCGGGATCTGCGCGGGCAGCGAGGTCGGGCGGCCGCCGCTCACGGTGACGGTGCTGAGCGCGCGGCCGTTGCCGGCGGCTTCAGGGGCGTCGGCAACGCTGGCCTGCTGGGCCAGCGCGGGCGCGCCGAAGGGGAATGCCATGGCGATCGCCAGGGCGCGGGAATGCTTTTTCAAGGGGAACCTTCTCCACGAAACTTCGAGCCAAAAATGCCGCTTACGCACGTCGGTCGTGTGTAAGCAGCTATGGTTTTGAGAGCGTCAGGAGAAAGTCGGGGGCCCGCGCGCCGGCAGCGGCGCGGCGGTGGCCGCGGCCAGGCGCGCGGCGGGAATCGACTGGACTACGCGGCCCAGCGGCAAGGGAAGGTCGAAAGCGGGCACCGCCAGGGCCGGCGGCGGTGCGCCGGTCAGCACGCACAGCGGGCAGTCCATATGGGAGGCGCCGAGTTCCTGCGCGCCGCTCTCGGTGTGGACCACCACCTTGATGGAGCCGACGCTGGAGCACACCAGCTCCATCGCCTGCGGATGCACCAGCGGCGACGCCACCGCCACGCCCAGCGACAGCACGAACCACAGCAGCACCCCGCGGCCGATGAGGCCGAGAAAGCGGGTGGGGTGGCGCAGCGCGTGCATGGGCGGTCGCGATTATCTGCGCACTTTGCCCTTGGCGGCAGGGGCCGCGGCCTTGGATGCCGCCTTGGCGGGCGCCTTGGCCGTGGCTTTGCCGCCCTTGGCCGCGGGCGCTGCCTTGGCCGATTTACCGCCCTTGGCCGACGCGGCCGGTGCGCCCTTTTGCCCGTTCTGCCCGCGCTGGCCCTTCACCGCCTTGCCGCCGCGCGCAGCAGCCCTGGGGGCCGGCGAAGGTGCAGCGAGCGCGGCCATGGGCGCCGCGGTCTGCGCCTGCGCGTCGGTCAGCACCGGCGTTACCGTGAAGCCGCGCGCCGCCATCAGCGTGGGCAGCCCCTGCGGGCCGATCATGTGCAGCGCGCCCACGGCCGCGAACACGCCCTTGCCGCCGGCGTGCAGGCGCTCGATGCCGTCGGCCAGGTTCGGGTTGCGGTCGTCGAGCAGGCGCTTCGTCAGGCGCTGCTCGGCGGGGGTGTTGAGGCAGTCGCACCAGTCGGCATAGCGGCCCAGCTTGCCCGCGTCGCTGCGCGCCCACACGTCGGCCAGCTCCTTCAGCTGGCCGCGCAGCTTGCCCGACTCCAGCTCGTCGAGCGCGGCGTCGATCTGCTCGCCTTCTTCGGCCTCGGACTCGCCCGTGAGCACCTTCAATTGCGCGGCCGCGCTTTCGAGCGCGACGATCGGTTTGTTGCTGTTGCGGGCGGACACCGCCAGCGTTTCGTCCACGCCGAACTCGGGGTAGAGCCCGTCGGCGCGCGCCACCAGGCCGGCCAGCGCCGTCACCTGCAGGATGGGCTGCAGCTTCGACAGCGCCCCCGGCGGCACGCAGGCCTCGGCGTTCTGGCGCGCCAGCCGGCGGGCGCGCTCGCCGCTGAGCACACGCGCCACCAGCGCGGGGTCGGCCGGCTGGGCCATGGCGGCGGTGGTGGCCTCGTCGCGCGAATCGAGCTCGAGCGCGAGGGTGTCGCTTTGCGTCAGCGCCTTCTGGATGGTCGGGCCGGGCCGCACCCAGTCGCCGCGGCCGATGTGGATGGTGCCGTAGAGCCACGAGGTGCGCCCGTCGCGCTCGATGCGCCAGAGCATGCCGCGGTCGACGCCGTTGCGCAGCGCGGTGCCGGGCTTCTCCAGGCTGGCGATGGCCGAGGGCGGGCAGGCGGCGTGCGCCGCGGCGAATGTAAAGACGCAGCAGGCGCCCGCCAGGAGTTGGCGCGGCAGCCGCTGGAGGTTTTGCACGAGGCGCGCAGGCGCCGAAAAATCGATGTTGCGCATGTGCGCAACCAGAGTCCGGAGTATCCGCAAGGCTTGCTCCACGATGAAAGAAAGTCCGGCATTCTCACAGCACCGCTGCCCATAATCCGAAACCATGCAGAGCATCTTCCACCTTGCCTTTCACGTTCGTGACCTCAACGGCGCCCGCCGCTTCTACGGCGGCGTCCTCGGTTGCGCCGAGGGCCGCAGCACCGACACCTGGGTCGATTTCGACTTTTTCGGCCACCAGATTTCGCTTCATCTCGGCGAGCCCTTCGCCACCGCCCGCACCGGCCGCGTCGGCGACGTGATGGTGCCGATGCCGCACTTCGGCCTTGCGCTCGCCCTGCCCGACTGGCAGGCCCTGGCCGGGCGCCTGGAGGCCGCCGGCACCGAGTTCCTGCTGAAGCCGCAGGTGCGCTTCGAAGGCCAGCCCGGCGAGCAATGGACCATGTTCTTCCACGACCCCTTCGGCAATCCGATCGAGGTCAAGGGATTCCGTTCCCTGGCCACGCTCTACGACAAGTGACCTCCCGCCACGCCGCCCCACGCAGACCCGCCGCTGTGCCGGGCACTGCGGGGCGCCTGTTGCGGCTCGGTCTGGCGGCGCTCCTGCCCCTGTGCTGCGCGGCCGCGGCGCATGCGCAGCAGGACTGCGAGCTCAACGGCCGCAGCGTGAACCCGGCCAACGGCGCCACCACGGCAGGCAAGACCGGCCTGCTGCGCTGCAAGGACCGCGAAACCGGCGAGCTGCAGCGCGAGGAGCAGTTGCAGAACGGCGTGTCCATGGGCCTGGTGCGCATCTACGAGAAGGGCAAGCTGGCCAAGGAGCAGAGCGTCAACGCCAAGGGCAACGTCCAGGGCCGTGCGCGCGAGTTCTCGCCCACGGGCAAGGTGCTGCGCGAGGCCACCTACGACGACGGCCAGGAGCGCGGCCTGGTGCGCAGCTTCTACCCCGACGGCAAGCTGCGCCGTGCCGTGTTCTACCCCGACACGGGCAACGGCAGCGAGCGCGCATCGGTCGAGTTCACCGAGCGCGGCCAGCTGTCGGCGCTGCGCTGCGCCGACGCGCCCACGCTGGCGCCGGTGGTCGACGACGCCAAGCTGTGCGGCTTCGCCGGCGTCGGCCCGTCGCAGGTCGATCTGTTCGATGCGCGCAGCAGCCTGCGCTCGCGGCTGTCGTACGTGTCGGGCAAGCGCGTGCGTTCGCAGAGCTTCTACGACAACGGCAAGACTGCGGTGCTCGACGAAACGGTCGGCAACCAGCGCACCGAGCAGAACTATTCGTCGGAGGGCGTGAAGCGCCGCGAAACGGTGTACCTGCTGGCCGAGCGCACCAGCGTGCGCATCCGCGAGCAGGCCTTCTCGGAAAAAGGCACGCTGGTGCGCGACCAGCGCTGGAGCAGCGCGGGCGAGCCGACCGCCGACGACAGCTATTACCTGAACGGCCAGCCGACCAGCAAGTCGGCCTACAGCGGCGGCACCGGCGATGGGCGCACGGTGGACATCACCGAGTTCTACGACAGCGGCGAGCGCGCCGCGCAGGGCCGCTACCGGGTCATGGGCCGGGGCCGGCAGATCCCCGAGGGCACCCACCAGCGCTTCAGCGAAAAGGGCACGCTGCTTGCCGAATCGACCTTCGACGCCAAGGGCCGAATCACGCGCGAGCGCACCTGGAGCGAGAACGGCGAATTGCAGCGCGACGACGAGGTCTTCGAAGACGGCTCGCGCAAGGCATTCTCCCGTTAGAGAGAACGCCGCCGGCTTCAGTCCAGCTTGATACCGGCCTGCTTGATGATCGGGCCCCAGCGCTTCGATTCGGCGCGCGACAGCGCGGCGAACTGCGCCGGCGTGCCGGGCATGGCTTCCATGCCGAAATCGTCGAAGCGCTTCTGCACCGCCGGCGTGCCGAAGGCCTTGTTCAGGTCGGCGTTGAGCTTGTTCACCACCGCCGGCTGCAGGTTGGCCGGGCCCAGGATGCCCTGGAACGCGAACACCTCGGAGTTGGGCACGCCCACCTCGGCCAGCGTCGGCACATTGGGCATCAGCTTGTTGCGCGCACCCGAGCCGATGGCCAGCACGCGCACCTTGTTGCTCTGCATGATCCCCAGGCCCGAAGCCAGGTCGAGGAACATGCACGGCACCTGTCCGCCCATCACGTCGGCCATGGCCGGCGCGGCGCCGCGGTACGGAATGTGGGTGATGAAGGTGCCGGTGCGCACCTTGAACATTTCCATCGCCAGGTGGTGCGGCGAGCCGTTGCCCGGCGACGCGTAGTTCACCTTGCCGGGGTTGGCCTTCACGTAGGCCAGGAACTCCTTGAACGTCTTGGCGGGGAAGTCAGGGTGCACCACCAGCGCCAGCGGGAACTTGCCGATCGCGCCGATGTACGTGAAGTCTTTTTCCGGGCTGAACGGCAGCTTGCTGAACAGGTGCTCGTTGAAGGCCAGCAGGGCGTTGTCGGCCGACAGGATGGTGTAGCCGTCGGGCTTGCTCTTGGCGACGAAGTCGGCGCCGATGTTGGTCGAGGCGCCCGGGCGGTTGTCGACCACGATCTGCTGGCCCAGCGTCTGGCGCATCGATTCGGCCAGCACGCGCGCGATCACGTCGGTGCCCCCGCCCGCCGGGTACGGCACGACCCACTTGACGAGTTGCTGGGGGTAGTCCTGCGCGTGGGCGAAGGGCGAGGCGGCCACGGCGGCGCCGGAGGCGAGCGTGGCGAGAAGGGTGCGGCGATCCATGGATCAGTCTCCAGTTGTAGATGTCGGGAAGCTTGCTTGTTTCACGAAGCGGACAGCGATGGTACGGGCAGCGCGTGCAGTGCGTCGGCCAGCGCGGCGCGGCAGCGCGCCTCGTCGCCGACCTGCTCGAACAGCAGCAGTGCCAGGCGCGCGAGGAACAGCGACTCGCGCTCGGCGCCCGCCTCGCTGATGGCGCGCGCGCACTCGGCATAAAGGCGGTCGCGGGCGTCGGGGTGCAGGGGTGGGTTGGTCATGCGCGGAGCTCCTGTTCGGTCGATGCAGCCGATGCGGCGCGTGCCAGTGCGGGCTGCAGGGCGCCCGCGGGCAGGCGGTGCCAGCGCGCGGCCACATGGCCGTCGGGGCGCAGCAGGTAGACCGCGCCGTCCTGCGCGCCGAGTGCGTCGAACACGGCAGGCGCCGCGTGCGCATCTGCGCCGTCGGTGCCCGGGCTGGCGACGGTGCGCACGACGAAGGGCAGCGCGCCCTGCTGCGCCGCCGCGATGTCTGCCGCCGGCGGCAGCGCCACCTCGGGCCGCAGCACCAGCAGCGTGAAGGCCGGCGCGATCAGGTCCGTGAGGTGGCCGCGTGCCAGCTGCTGCTCGGGCATCACCTCGCCCGGCAGCGGGCCGGCCGTCCACGTCATAGACGCGTCGCCCTCGCTCGACAGCGGCGAATCGGCATAGCGCACGGCCTGCGTCTGGCGCGGGTTGATGAGCTGCGCAATGCCGCGGTGCGCCTCCGACAGCGACAGCGCCGCCTCGCGCAGCAGGTCGAAGCCGCGCGACGGCGGCGACATGAACTCGGTGCTGCGCATCGCGTTCTCGGCGTTCACATGGAAGGCCGCGATGCGCTCCTGCGAGTACGAGTCGAGCAACGCCGCGTCCGACAGTCCCTTGGCCACCAGGGCCAGCTTCCAGCCCAGGTTGTCCGCGTCGTCGAAGCCCGAGTTGAGCCCGCGCACGCCGAAGATCGGCATCGCGTGCGCCGCGTTGCCCGCGAACACGACACGCCCGTGCCGGTAGCTGTCGAGCGTCATCGCGCCCGCGCGGTAGACCGAGGTCCACACCGTCTTCCACGGCAGGTGCCGTTCGCCGATGGCATCGAGGTGTC
Organism: Variovorax monticola; assembly: GCF_051216855.1. Lineage (NCBI taxonomy): Bacteria > Pseudomonadati > Pseudomonadota > Betaproteobacteria > Burkholderiales > Comamonadaceae > Variovorax > Variovorax monticola. Next base: position 63,663 of record NZ_JBPJZP010000011.1, on the reverse strand, counting down.
GCTGCACGAACTCGGCCACGGCAGGCGGCTGCAGCGCTTCTTCGGTGCTCTGGCCGGGGCGCAGCTGGTAGTCGATGCGCCAGATGTCGTCGGGCTGGCGGTGCATGAGCACGGTCGAGCCGGGGTTCCACGGCGGGTCGAACCAGGCGCGGCGCTCGGTCGGGTGGCCGCTGTGCAGCTCGATGTCGATGATCACGTAGCGGCCTTCGTAGCCCGTGCCCTCCAGCGCGAGCCCCAGCGCCTTGCGCACGAAGCTCTGGCCGCCGTCGCACGCCGCGAGCCACTGGCCCTGCAGGCGGTAGGTGCCCTGTGCATTGCGCACGTCGAGCGTCACGCCGTCGTCGTCCTGCGCGAGGCCGGCGAGTTCGGTGCCCCAGCGGATGTCGATGAGCCCCGGCGTCTGCTCGTTGCGGCGGAAGATTTCCTCCAGCAGGTAGTGCTCGGCGTAGTACTGCTCCAGGTTGATCATCGGCGGCAGCTTCTGCTGCGCGTCGTGCGGCATCTCGAAGCGGAACACCTCGGCCGTCTTGTAGTAGCTGCGCCCGCCGGTCCACGGCAGGCCCTTGGCCAGAAAGCTGTCCAGCACGCCGAGCCGCGCCATGATTTCCAGGCTGCGCCGCGAGATGCAGGCCGCACGGCTGCCCACGCACACCGTGTCGTCGGCCTCGAGGATCACGCAGCGCACGCCGTGGTTCGCCAGGCCCAGCGCCAGCGCCATGCCGACCGGCCCGCCGCCGGCGATCACCACGGGGTGGCGGCCGGGCTCGACCCCGCCGTGTTCGCCCTGCTCCAGCGGCGGCGTCCACGGCTTGTAGCGCGTGTAGTGGAAACCGCCCACGGAGGGCGGCAGTTCGGTGGCGCTGGCCGGCGGCGGCATGGGGCCGCTGGCGGCATCGCCCGGGGCGGCTGCGGAAGGGTTCGTCATGCGACGGGATTGTCCCGATGCGCGGGCCGCGGCAATGTCATAACTTCGTACGAGGTACTTACCCTCGGTCGATTTCACCCACCCCGCCTCCCCTTCCGCACTCTCCCCGCATGAGACGCTGGCGCCTCCATCCCACCGACACCCCGCTGGCCGCCGCCGTGGTCGGCGACGTGCTGTCCGGCGTGGGCACGGCGCACCTGGCCACCAGCTACCTGAAGGCCATGCAGCGCCTGATGCCGGTGACCTTCTGCACCGTGTTCGCGGTGAGCGCGGCGGGGCGCATCGAGGCCGTGTCGGCCGCCAGCAGCTACGGCAGCACGGCCGAGCGCACGTCGGAGCGCTACGTCGCGCAGCGCTTCGACCAGCTCGACCCCAACATGGCCTGGCTTGCCGCGCGCAAGCTGCCGCGGCGCGCCCAGCTGTGGCTGGGCCACCAGCGCGCCGACGAGGTGGCCGACCCGGCCTACCGCGCGGCCTGCTACGGCGACGTGGGCATCCGCGAGCGCGCGTCGGTGCTGTTGCTGCTGCCGACCGGGCAGCGCGTGGCCGTGAGCTTCTACCGCAGCCTGGCGCAGCCGGAGTTCGGCGCGGAAGATTTCGCGTTGATCGAAACGCACGCCACGCTGCTGGCCGACGCCACCGCGGCGCACGGACGCAGCGCGGTGGCGGTGCGTGGCGCGGTGGAACCGGCCCTCGCCTCGCGCCTGCTGACCTTGAGCCTGCGCGAGCGCGAGGTCATCGGCCACCTCATGGCGGGCAGGACGGCGAAGGAGGCCGCACGGCAGATCGGCGTGGAGCTGACCACCGTGCGCACGCATCAGTACCGGGCCTTTCGGCGGCTCGGCATCCGTTCGCAAAAGGAACTGCTGATGCGGCTGACGCCCGGCGCGTAGCGCTTACTTGGCCGCGTCCAGGCGCTTCTGCATGCGCGCCGAGCGCTCGGCCGATGGCGGATGCGAGCTCATGAGCGAACTGCCGGAGCCGCCGCCGCCGAGCTTGGCCAGCTTGTCGAAGGCGCTGACCAGCCCCTTGCGCTCGAGCTTGCGTTCGGTGAGCAGGTCGAACGAATAGTTGTCGGCCGCGCTTTCGTTGGCTTGCGAGAACTGCGCGTTGACGAACTTCTCACCCAGGTCGCCGGCCTGCGACTGGGACAACTGGGCCGCGACGCCGCCGGCGGCGCCGGCCAGTCCGCGCACGGCCGAGGCGGCGTAGGCGGTCTGCATGCGCGACTTCGAGTGGCCCAGCGCCACGTGGCCGATTTCGTGGCCGATCACGCCGCGCAGTTCGTCGTCGTTCATCAGGTCCATGAGGCCGCTGTAGACGCGGATGCAGCCGTTGGCCATGGCCCAGGCATTGACGTCCTTGGTCATGTAGACCTTGTAGTTGGCCGTCTTGCCGTTCACGGCGGTGGGCATCTGCTTGACGACCTGGGCCAGGCGCGTGGCGTAGCGGCTGCCGGCGGGCGCGATCTGGTTCTTCTGGTCCATGGCGGTGCAGGACTGGTCGGACATCGTGGTGACATCGGCGTCGCTCAGCGACATGGCCTTGAAGGCCGAACCGCCCGCCTGGGTGAGCGCGCCGGTGTCGGCGTTCTTCAGGGTTTCGCAGCCCGAAAGGGCGAAGGCCGCGACGGCGGCGGCAACAGACAAATAACGCATTGGAAAACTCCCGTTTTTTCTTGGTATGAATGGCGGCCGCGGAACGCAGCCGCCGGACGCGCTGCCGGACGAAATTGAAGACTCGTCTCAGCAGCGGCAGGATCATAGCCATGGCAAACGGGCCGCTCTCGGGGAGCGGAGGCGACGACCAGCCCCGTTGATCAAACGCCGATCATCAAGAACGCGTTTCGAACATGAAGTTCGAACACATGCGTCATTTTTTCCAGCACGAGCGTTTCAGCGGCATTCGGGGCGTGCGACTTGTCCAGCGCGGCGCGGACCTTGCGCCATGCGGGCAACAACGCACGCGCCATCTTTGCGAACTCGGCCAGTGTTTCAGTCAGTCGAAAGCCGCAGTCCTCGCACAGCGCTTCCCAGGAATGGCGCCCCACGGAATCGAAGGTTTCTTCGTCCCCGATGAACAACGCCAAGCCGGTGTCGCCGTATGCGCGCACGCACAGCAGGTCGTAGAACGGCGCAAGACTGAAGCCCTTGTCGTCGATCAGCACCGAGACGTTCTTGGCATGCGCGTCCGAGTTGCCGAGCAGGTAGTTCAACATCACCCAACGCTGGAACTGCAACAGGTCGATGCCGCGCACGCCGAGTCCGCGCAAGGCCTTGGCCAGCAAGGGGATGCTGACCAACCCACCGGAGCGCTGGTATTTCCAGCCTGCGCCATGCCCCAGCAATTGGCAGCCGTCGATCTGGTGCAGGCTCACGATGTTGCCGGCCGCCAGCATGCTGGTCGTAGCGCTCGACCACATAGGCCGCCTCGGGAATGCGCAGCAGCCAGACGTCCGGCACCGGCAACCGGAGTGCGCGCGCCAGTTTCATGCACGCGAATTCGTTGATCGCGCTGGGGTGGTAGCGCGCCTGACGCGTATCGGGCTTGAGGATGTGGGTCGTCAGGGACTGGCCCACGCTGTCGCTCAGGCGCGCGGTAGCGGGGTCGAAACGCAGGCCCAACTTGTCCTGCGCGCCCGCCAGCGACATGGTCGCTTCGGCGTTGGACAGGAGCAGCGGCGTGTGGTCCCGCCCGGCCAGGCGCCGGCTCAATTCCTCGAACGGCAACGGACGGTATTCCTGCGCCGGCTGGGGGCGCGCCTCGCGTGGCAGCAGCGACAGCACACCCGGAAGCTCCGCGCCCAGCCGCCCCAACAATTCGAACGAAGACGCTCCGCGCAAATGGATGGCGCTGACGATGTCGTCGAGCGCTTCACCTTCGGGCAAAAGATTCTCGAAGAAGGACCGAACGACATGGCCGGTGTAGGGCTCGACGCCCAACGGAAATTGCGGCGCCAGCACATAGTGCCCCGGCTGTGCCATCCACTGGGGGTCGTACTCGAAGAAGTAATCGGCGGACGCATGGCCGAACCACCCCATCGGGCGGGCGTTGGCCCAGATGCGCAGCCGGATCATTCGACGCCCGCTCCGGTGTCTCGTTGCCAACCGTCCAGGTGGACTTGCAGCCCCAAGCCAGTCGCCAAGAGCAACAGTTTCGCCAAGGAGCAGCGGCCCGGGTCGCTTTCCGCATCGCGGATGAACGAAGGACTGACGCCGCACACCGATGCCGCTTGCGCGCGCGACAACCCTTGGCGTTTGCGCTCGGCCGTGAGCCTGGAGGCCAGCTTTGGGAGAGCGTCGGGGACGAGATGCATGATTTTGACCTTATGAGAGCATTATTGCTTGCAAATTAATCAAAACCACGAAATTTGTTCCTTCAGGAGCAAATCTGAAATTCATAGGAGTTTGACCTCAACAGGTCAAAACTTCTCGTTTTTTGAGTCTCATCGAGCAAATTGCTCTCGACGGGTCAAACTTATTGTTCGTTGGCAGCTTCTTCACTGCCATGCGGCTTCACAAGCGCCTCCTTCGCCCGCCCACCCGTCGACACGATTTCCTGGTCGATCGCACCGAACAGCGAGCGCCCGTCCATGCCCTTCATCTCGATGCGGATGGTGTCCCCGAACTTCATGAACTCGGTGACGGGCGCGCCGCCCTGAATCGTCTCGATGCACCGCTTTTCGGCAATGCACGAGTAGCCCTTGGGCCAGTCCATCTGGCCGTCTTTCGTCTCCACGCCCTTGTTGCTCACGGTACCGCTGCCCACGATGCTGCCGGCGCGCACGTTGCGCGTCTTGGCAATGTGCGCGATGAGCTGGCCGAAGTGGAAGGTCATGTCGGGGCCCGCGTCGCACATGCCGACCTTGCGCCCGTTCCAGCTGCTGTGCAGCGCCAGGTGCACGCGGCCCTTCTGCCAGGCCTCGCCGAGTTCGTCGAGCGTGACTGCCACGGGGCTGAAGGCGGTGGCGGGCTTGCTCTGGAAGAAGCCGAAGCCCTTGCCGAGCTCGGCCGGAATCAGGTTGCGCAGGCTCACGTCGTTGGCCAGCATCACCAGGCGGATGCCCTCCAGCGCCTGCTCGGGCGTGGCGCCCATCCTCACGTCGCCGGTGATCACCGCGATCTCGGCCTCGAAGTCGATGCCCATGGCCTCGCTGGGCACGATCACGTCGTCGGTCGGGCCGAGAAAGTCGTCGCTGCCGCCCTGGTACATCAGCGGGTCTTGATAGAAGCTCTCGGGCACTTCGGCGTTGCGCGCCTTGCGCACCAGCTCGACGTGGTTCAGGTAGGCCGAGCCGTCGGCCCACTGGTAGGCGCGCGGCAGCGGCGCCATGCACAGGGCGGGGTCGAACGGAAAGGCGTGGCGCGTGCGCCCGGCGTTGAGGTCGTCGTACAGGTCCTGCAGCTGCGGGCTCATGAAGCCCCAGTCGTCCAGCACCTGCTGCAGCCGGCTCGCGATGCCGGTGGCGTAGTGGGCGAGCGTGAGGTCGCGCGAGACAACGACGAGCTGGCCGTCGCGCGAGCCGTCTTTCAGGGTGGCGAGTTTCATGATGCGGTGCGTGCCTGCGTGAATGCGTGAGGGAAGACGCGGCGTGGCCACGAGGCTGCGCGCCGCTCCCACTTAAACTGGTTGAACGGGCGGCAGTGTACCGAGGTGGTCTTGGTGAACCTCCGCGCCAACGCCCCACTCCACACACCGATGTCGACGCTCGTCGCGCCCCCTTCGCCCCCTTCGCTGCCTGCCGGCCCGCCCGGACGTCCGCCCTGGCGGGTGCTGGCCGGGCTGACGCTGGCGGTGGCGCTGGCGCACCTGCTGGTGCTGGGCTTGGCGCCGACGGCACTCGGGCCCGAACCCTCGCCGCTGGCGAACAAGTTCATCACGCGCACGATCGTGATCGCACCTCCCGCGGCGGAGCAAGCTGCGGCGCCACCCGCCGCCGCACCCGCGCAAGCCCAGCCAGCAGCGCCGCCCAAGCCGCGCCGACCGCGCGCGCCGTCGGTGCCCAAGCCGAAGCCGACGCCCCAGGTGGCACCGACGCCCGAGCCCCCGCTGGATGCTTCGGCACCCAAAGACCCCGACACGCCCGACCTGATTGCGCAAGTAGCTACGAATTCAGGAGCAACGTCGCCCGACGCCGCCGCCAGCGCCCCTGCAGACGCGACCACGGCGGCGGGCGGCACCGGCACCGGCGACGGCGCGCCCGGCAGCACGGCAGGCGCCAGCCCGACCTCGGGCAACATCGCCGGCACGCAGTCGCTGCGCATTCCGGGCTCGGTCAAGCTGTCATTCGCGGCCACCGGCCAGCGCGGCGCCTCGCCGATGCGGGGCGTGTTCGGCACGCTGGAATGGCTGCAGGACGGCAGCACCTACGACGCGCGGCTGACGCTCAAGCTGTTGTTCGCCACCATCCTCAGCCAGCACAGCACAGGCCGCATCGGCCCGTCGGGCATCGAGCCCGAGCGTTATTCCGAAAGCCGCAAGGGCGAGGTGGCGGCCCATTTCGTGCGCGACCAGGAGCAGATTTTGTTCAGCAACAACGCGCCGTCCGTGCCCCTGCTGCCCGGCGCGCAGGACCGGCTCAGCGTGGTGATGCAGCTCGGCGGCCTGCTGGCGGGCAACCCGGGGCGCTACCCCGGCGGCAGCCAGATCTCGGTGCAGACGGCCGGCACGCGCGAGGCCGGCACCTGGGTCTTCAACATCGAAAGCGAAGAAAAAGTGACCGTGCAGGCCGGGGAGTACACGGTGCGCAAGCTCACCCGCAGCCCGCGCAGGGATTTCGACGTGAAGCTCGAGGTCTGGCTCGCACCATCGCTGGGCTACCTGCCCGTACGGATCAAACAGACACAGCCCAACGGCGACTTCGCCGACATGGAATTGCGCGAATCCCTGCCCGCCGGGCCGTCGAACTGAGAACAAAGTCACGTCATCGAAGCAGAACGCAAAAATTAACCCGTTAGTTTTACAAAATGACAACCTGTCTTGAAACTGGCGCGTTGATTGCTATCTAACCTCCATGAACGCCATCGACATCCTCACTGGGCCCGCCATGAACATGCTTTATGACTCGGAGTCTTTCGTCGTCGTGCACGTGCAGCCCAACGAGGGCGACGAGCCCCTGCTGCCCAACATGCCCGTCCTGGAGCGCCACGGTTTCGAGATCGTGGACAAGCGCTCGGGCAAGGAGGTCTACCTCGACGGCTCGTGGGCCGAACTGTTCCAGCAGCAAATCGCGGCCTGGCAGCTCAACACCCCCACGCAGGAAGAAGTGGAAGACACGCTCGAGGGCTATGCCGAACTGGCCCACACGCCGGTGCTGGTGCACTGAGCGTCTTTCGCTCCCAGGCATCCAAAGCGCCCCTCCGGGCGCTTTTTTCATTCAGCGGTAGATCCACCGGAACATCGGCCCGACGATCAGCAGCACCGCCACCAGCCGGCACACCTGGAACGCCGTGACCACCGGCACGCCCAGTTGCAGCACCTTGGCCGTGATCGACATCTCGGCGATGCCGCCGGGCGATGTGCCCAGGATCATCGTGGCCGGTTGCAGCCCCGTCGCCCAGGCCAGCAGCCACGCCACGCCGGCGCACAGCACCAGCATGCCGACCGTGCCCAGCACCACCGAGCCCAGCCAGCGCGGCGCGGTGTGCAGAAACTCGCGGCTGAAGCGCACGCCCAGGCTCACCGCGATCACCAGCTGCGCGGCGTTCGACATCCAGCCCGGCACCGCCGACAGCGACTGGCCCGCCACGGTGAAGGCCATCGCCACCAGCAATGGCCCGATGAACCAGGGGTTGGTGCGCTTCAGCGCGCGCATCGCAAGACCGCCGAGGCCGGTCGCCACCGCCAGCAGCGCGAGCCCGCCGAGGTTCACCTCGCGCGCGCCGGGCGGGTTGATTTCGAGCCCGTGCAGGCCGCTCCACTGCATCGCGAAAGGGATCGTCACCGTCACCACCACCAGCCGCAGGCTGTGCGCGGCGGCCACGAGGTCGGTGCGCGCGCCGGCCGATTCGGACAGCAGCGTCATCTCCGACGCGCCGCCGATGGCGCCCGCGAAGTAAGTCGTGGCTCTCATGGAGCGCTCCGGCACATGGGGCATGCGAGCGGCATGCAGCCGGTACAGCCAGCGCCCGAAGCCCCAGCCCAGCAGCAGCGCCCACGCAATGGCCAGCAAGATCGCCCACCACACGCTGGCCACCAGCGACACCACGTGCGGCGTGAAATACAGCCCCAGCGCGGTGCCGATGGTCCACTGCCCCGCGTTGCGCAGCGGCGTGTGGCTGGCCGTGGGCGCACCGGCAATCGACGCCAGCGACACCGCGACCAGCGGGCCGATCATCCAGGGCAAGGGCGTGTGCAGCGCCAGGCAGACGCCCGCGGCAGCGAGCGCCAGCAGCAGCGTGGCCAGCACGCGAACGAAAAAACGGGGAGGCAGGGACAACAGAAGGGACGACAGGGAAAGGCGGAAATGGACGGCACGGCGTGCGCACGCCGGGGCATAGTATGGCGCGATGCCTCTCCAACACTGGCCCGTTAGGGCGTCCCGTTTCCTGTTCCCCGCGCTGGCCGCCACCGCGTTCGCGGGCTGCGCCGCGCTGTCCGGCGGCGCCGATGCGCCGGACGCCCCCATCGCCCAGCGCGTTGCCGCGCTGCAGCCGGTCGACGCCCTGCTGCTCGGTGAACAGCACGACGCGCCCGAGCACCACGTGATCGAACGCGAGGCCGTCGAGGCGCTGGCCGCGCGCGGCCAGCTGGCCGCGCTGGCGCTCGAGATGGCCGAGGAAGGCCGCAGCACCGCGCACGTCGCTCCCACGGCCACCGAAGCGCAGGTGCGCACGGCCCTCGACTGGAGCGACAAGGCCTGGCCCTGGAGCGACTACGGCCCCGCCGTGATGGCCGCCGTGCGCGCCGGCGTGCCGGTGGTCGGCGCCAACATGCCGCGCGTGCGCATGAAGGACGCCATGGCCGACGTCTCGCTCGACGCGCAACTCAACGCCGAGGCGTACACCGCCCAGCAAGCCGCCGTGCGCGACGGCCACTGCGGCATGCTCCCCGCGTCGCAGATCCTCCCCATGACGCGCATCCAGGTCGGCCGCGACCGCGCGATGGCACAGGCCGTCGTCAAGGCGCGCAAGCCGGGCCAGACCGTGCTGCTGATCGCCGGCGCCGGCCACGTGGTGCGCACGCTGGGCGTGCCGCAGCACCTGCCCGACGACGTCAAGGTCGCCGCGGTGCGGCTGATGGCCGCGCCCGCCTCGGCCGCGGTGGTACCCGGCGAATACGACAAGACCTGGCGCACGCCGCCCCTGCCCGAGAAAGACTACTGCGCGGAGTTCAAGCGGCCGTCGAAGCCCTGACCCGAGGCATCCAAAGCCCAGCCCCATGAAAAAAGCCGCGGGTCCGAAGACCCGCGGCTCGCTGCTTCAGCGCCCGGTCAGCGCGCCGAGATCGTCGACACCGCCGAGTTGCCGGTGGCCGATGCGGTGATCTGGTTGCCCGTGGTGCGCAGCGTGCTGTTGCCCACCGCGCCCGAGATCCCCACGCCGAAGTTCACGCTGCTCACCGTGGCCGTCACCGCGCCGGTGTTGACCTGGTAGTTGGCGATGGCCGCGCTGGGCGCGCCGGTGTTCAGCGCCGTCTGCGTCACGCGGTTGGTCGCGCTGTTGCCGAAGGCCTGCGCCGCCAGCGTGTTGCCCGTGACACCCGCCGCGCCGCCCGACACACCCGCGCCGGTCGAGTTGAGCGCCACCTGGTAGCTCGTGCCCACGCTGGTCGCCGACACCGCGCCCGCGTTGGTCTGGCTGTTCAGGATGGCCGCGCTCGCGCTCGCGCCCACGTTGAGCGCCAGCGGCGCACCGATCAGGCTCGACGAACCCCCGGTGGCCGCCGCGCCGTAGCCGCTGCCGCCGCTGGACTCCAGCACATTGGTCGCCGCGTTGCCGCGCGCCAGTGCCACGGTGGTGTTGCCGTCCAGCGAGATGCTGCCGCCGTTGAGCGGTACCGCGCCCGCGAGCGTTGCGTTCGCCACCGTGCTGGCCGTGGCCGTCACGCCGGCCGTGCTGCCCTGCACGTTCACGATGCCGGTGCTGGCGCCCTGCGTCGCGCTGCTGGCCACCGTGGCGGTGTTGGTCGCGCGGTTGGCAGCGGCCTCGGCGAAGGTGCTGTTGCCCGAGATGGTGAGCGCGCCGTTGATCAGGCCCTGCGTGCCGGGCACCGCCGCGTCGTCGTTGCGGATCGACGTGCTGGCCGTGCTGGCGACCGCGGCCGCGGCCGACTGCCGGTTCGACAGCACATGGTCGCCGGTGGCCACCACGTTGTCGGCGCTGCCGGTCTCGTTCAGCGTGGCCGTGCCCGAGGCGCCCAGCGGCAGCGTGTTGGCCGCGCTCACGCTCAGCGTGTTGGTCGCGTCGTTGGTCACGGCCAGCGCCGTGTTGCTGTTGCCCGAGAGGCGCACCGTCGAGGCGGTGGACGCGGCCGGCGCGAACAGTTCCAGCGTGGAAGAGGCGGTGACCGGCGCGCTGCCCGACTGGGTCGACTGCAGCGCCGAGCGCGCCGCCACGTTCGAGCCCGAGAGGCTCACGCTGTTGAGCGCCGTGTTGGCCACGGCCTTGGCGCTCTGGCTGTTGTTCGACACGCTCAACGTGGAGGTGCCCACGCCGGACAGCGCCGCGCTGCGGATGCCCACGCCGCCCGTGGCGGTGGCAGTCACCGCGCCGCTGCCCTGCTGCACGTTCACCAGGGCCTGGTCGGCCGTGGCCAGCACCTGGACGCCCGGTCCTGCCGCCGCCACGGCCGTCGGGAGCAGGCCCCCGACCAGGGCGCCGCCCTTCACGTCGATGCTGTTGGTGGCCGCGTTGCCCGTGGCGGCGACGGCATTGCCGTTGCCCTCCAGCGTGGCGCTGCTGCCCGCGAGCGCGTTGGCGCCGGTGAGCGTCAGTCGCGTCACGCTGTTGCCGCTGGCGGCCACGGTGGCGCTGCTGTCCTGCGCGTTCAGCACCGCGACCTTGGCCGACTGCGACGCGCCGCCGCTCGACGAGGCCGCGTTGGTCGCGCGGTTGGCCGAGGCTTCCGCGTAGGTCGTGTTGCCGGTGATCGCGAAGCTGCTGTTCACGAGCCCCGCGTTGCCGGCCACGGCACGGTCTTCGTTGTAGAGCGCGGTGTCCGCCGTGGTGGTGACCGACGTGCCGGCCGACTGGACGTTCACCAGCGCCAGGTCACCTATCGCAAGGCTCGAAGCCGGCACCGGCCCCTGCAGGATGACCGCGGGAATGCCGATGCCGCCCGAGGTGCCGCCCGTCACCGCCACCGTGTTGCTCACGTCGTTGATCACGCCCACCGCCGTGTTGGCGTTGCCGGCGATGCGCACCGTCGAGCCCGACACCGAGGCCGGCGCGAAAGCCTGCGTGAACGAACGCGACACCACCGTCGCCGTGCTGCCCTGCGCGGACAGCAGCGCGGCGCGCGCCGACACATCGGTGCCCGCCAGCGACACCGCGTTGCTCGCGGTGTTGGCCACCGCCTTGGCGCTTTGCGTGTTGCCCGAAACGCTCAGCGTGGAGCCGCCGATCGCGGCGCCCGGCGCCGTGTCCACACCGAAGGCCGCCGCCACACGGGACGACACCGTGGAGCCGGTCACCCGCTGGATGTTCGACAGCGCATGGTCCGACACCGCGCCCGTCACGCCGCCGAAGCTGGCCGCGCCGCCCACCGGCAGGCCGTTGGCCGCCGCGACCGTGTTGCCCTTCACGTCGGTGCGGTTGACCGCGGCATTGCCCGTGGCCGAGCCGCTGGCCGCATTGCCGTCGACGCTCACCTGCGAGCCCTGGATGCTCGCGCCGTTCAGCACCACGCGCACGCCGTCCTTGTTGGTGAGCGACGCGCCTTCCTGCCCGGTCAGCGAGAACACCGAGGCGCTGGTGAGCTGCAGGTTCTGCACCGCGGTGGTGGTCGCCACGCCGACCGCGTTCACGCCCACGCCGTTGGCCGCGGTGTTGCTGGTGGCGTCCGCCAGCGTGGTGTTGCCGTCGGCGTCCACCTTCGCGTTGGTGACGGCGCCGCCGATGGTGGTCAGCACCTGGGCACCGCCGCTGCGCTGGGCCTCCACCCGGCCCTGGCCCGACTGCGCGTTCTGCACGCTGAAGGCGGCGTTGGTGTTCAGCGTGGTGCCGGTCAGCGTGGCGCCGCTGAGCGCGAAGCCGGTCGTGTCGATGTTGTTGCCGCTCGCCTGCACCGTGTTGCCGGTCGCGCGGCTGCCGATGGCCAGGGCCTGCGCCGTGTTGCCGGAGGTGGAGACCGACCCGCCCGACAGCGTGCCGCCCACCGTGGTGCGAACCATCGTGCCGCCGGCGGCGATGGCCGAGATGTTGGTGGCGTTGCCCGCCACCGCCTGCGTGTTGGTGACGTTGGCCACCGACGCATTCGCGCCGCTCAGGTTGTTGACCTTCAGCGCGAGGCCGCTGGCCGCGTCGTTGCCGTAGGTGGCGGCCACCAGCGCGTTGCGGTCGCTCGCCACGCTGGCGCCCGCGACATTGCCCGCCACCGTCAGCGCCACCGTGTTCGCCCCGGTGGCCGAGCTGCCGATGTTCGCCTGCACCGACTGGTCGTTCAGGATGCCGTAGGCCGCGCGCACCGTGGGCTGCGTGGCGGCCGTGTTGTCGAAGGCCAGGCCCTTCGTCAGGTCGACCGTGACGGCCGAGGCCGGCGTGCCCGCGCCCGGGGCCACCGCCAGGTTGCCCGCGGTGACGCCCACCGTGTTGGTCGCCGCGTTGCCGTAGGCGATGGCGCGCTGCAGGTTGTCGGTGAGCGCCACCGAGCCGCCCGTGACGTTGCCGCTCACGCCGATCGACGCCTTCGCGTCGTTCAGCCCCGCGCCCACGCCGGAATTGGCGTCGGCCATCTGCACGCTCGAAATGCCCGCGCCCGTGCCGACCGCGTTGCCCGACAGGGTCAGCGTGCTGGTGGCGCCGTTGCCCAGCGCCACCGCCTCCTGGCGGTTGCCGGTCAGTGCCAGCGTGTTGTTGGCAATGGGTGCGCCGCCGCCGTTGGCGGTCAGCGCGATCTGCGAACCGAAGTTCAGGGCCGCGACGCCGCCGTTGTACATGCCCTGCAGGTTGGTGACGGTGGCCGCGCCGCCGGCCGACACGCGCCCGTCGGAGCTGGTGCCGCCGGTGAGCACCGCGCCGGCGTTGCCGATGTTCAGGCTGGCGGCCTGCAGCGCCAGGCCCTGGCTGATCTGGTTGCCCTGCGCGGTGGCCGACGAGGTGTTGCCGGACACCGTGACCGTGCTGCCCTGGGTCTGGCCCGCGCCGGGCGACTCGCCGGTCTGCGCCGCGATGACCGACGGCGTGATGAAGGCCGTCACCGGCGCATTGAAGTTGGCCTGCTGGTTCGACACCGCGGCCGTGCCGGTGAACGACGCGGCGTGGCTGCCGGTGGCGATGGCGCTGGACGCCGTGTTGCCCGTGGCGTCCGCCGTGACGCTGTTGCCCGCCAGCGTGAGCACGCCGCCCTGGATCGACTGCACGCCGGCCAGGATCTGCGCACCCGCGGTCTGGCCGAAGGTGGTCACGCCGATGTTGCCCTGGCTGTTGACGATGGCCAGGTCGCTTTTCACGTTCGTGGTCACGCCCACGCCGTTGTGGGTGCTGTTGTTGGCGGCCGTGGCCGCCGTGCCGATGCCCGCGACCGTGACGTCGCCCACCAGGATGCGGTTGCCCGCCACGCCGGCGGTGGCGCCGAGCGCCTCGTTGCCGGTGGCCGCGCTGGAAATTTCATTGCCCTGCACCGACAGCGAACCCTTCAGCACGTTGGCCCCGCCCAGGGGCGCGCCGCTCACGATGCCCAGGATCACCGAGCCCGTGTTGACCGCCGAGTGCGTGGCCGCGAGGATGCCGTTGCCGTTCGCCTGCAGGTTGGCGACCACCGCCGAGCCCGCGAAGGCCGGTGCGCCGCCCGCCTGGATGTCCGCGGTGTTGGTGGCGCTGTTGGCCTTCAGCACGGCCGAGATCGTGTTGCGCTCCAGCACCGCCGCCGTGGTCAGCGTGTTGCCCGCGTTCGCGGTCAGCAGCAGGTCGACCGTGTTGCCCGACACCAGCGCGCCGGAGCTGCTGCCCGTGGCCGCCTGCAGCGTGGTCACCACGATGTTGCCCTTGGCGTCGAACAGCGGCGCGCCGGCCGGATAGGTCAGCACCGAGGTACCGGCCTGCGGCACTGCGCCCACCGCGGCGGTGCCCGACACCACCGAGTTTGCGCTGTTGAGGGTGGTGGCCGCCGAGATGGTGTTGTCCGCGTTCACCACGCTGCCCGACTGCAGCACGCTGGACTCCAGCGCCAGCTTGCTGGCGGTCACGCTGCTGTTGATCGCGCCGCTGTTGGTCGACACGCCCAGCGTGGCCGCGTTGTTCACCGGCGTGGGCGACGGCGACTGGATGGCGTTGGCAAAGCTGTTGCCGGTGGCGGTGGCGCCGATCAGGTTGCCGGTGGTGCTGGCCGCCACCGGGTTCGGGTTCGACGGCGTGCCCGTGGAGGTCGTGCCCACGGTGGCGCCGGTGATGGTGGCGCCGACGTTCGCCGTGTTGTCGATGTCGGCGTTCACCGTCGGCGTGCCGGTGGCGGTGCCGTTGTAGGCGGCATTGACCGACGTTTCCGCGGCGTGCGCGCCGGCGGCGGCGATCAGCGCCATCGCCACGGCCGAGCCGATGCGGCTGCGGCTGAACATGGGCGCGCGTGCGGCGCGGCTTTGGATCTTGCGTGCTTTCATTGCGTGACTCCTGGAATGTGGGAAGCGGACTGGGTCGAAAAAAGAAAAGGATTGCCGGCGGGCGTTCAGTCGGCCTTGGCGGCAACGACGGAAGCAGCAAGTGCAGCAAGTGCAGCGGGTGCAGCGGATTCAGCAGATGCAGAAGGCGTGGCGGGCGTGGCCGGCGCAGCGCCGCTCACCACCGGGCTGCCGACGCGCAGCTTGGCGATCTCCTGCAGGCCCGGCCCGTCGCGGTGGATCGAGGTGTCGGCCGCGTCGGGCCGCCACGTGACGCTGATGGCGCCCGGCGGCACGCCGCGGTTGGCCAGCGCGGAGGTGACGGCCGCAATGCGCTGGTCGGTCAGTTCGTCGCGCTTGCGGGCGTCCCAGTTCTCGGTGTCGCGCGCCACCAGCACGATGTCGCTCGCGCCCTTCTTGGCGGCGCCCGCGATCTGGTCGATCAGCGCCAGCGTGCTGCCGCCCAGCGTGGTCGCGCCGAAGTCGAACGGCACCTGCGTGGCAGTGCCGGTGAGGCGCGCGCCGCCCTGGCCGGCCGCGTTGACCGCCACGCCGCTTTGCACCACGGGCGTCGTCACCGCCGCGCCGCCCACCGTGGCGTCGCCGGGGTTGTCGACCTTGCGCAGCTGGTCGGCGGGCACCAGCCCGATCGGCTCGCCGCCGCCCGGGCGCATGGTCATGCAGGGCCGGTGGTCGACCTGCGTGACCGTCGCCATGAGCCGCACCACGCCCTCTTCAAGCGCGGCGCGCACGCCCATCTGCACCGGCTCCTGGCCCTTGGCGCCGATGTCCACGTCGTACAGCTTGCTGCCGAAGAAGCGGAACACGTTCAGGCCCACTTCGTAGCCGTTGAACTGCTTGGTGAGGCTCACCGTGCGCACCACCATCAGCGTCTTGGTGTCGACGATGCGCAGGTCCACGCTCACCGACTGGCTGAAGGTGCGCGCCTTCACGCCCACCTGGTTCACCGCGAACTCCGCGCCGCCCGAGTTGATGTTGTAGTTGAGCTCGGTGATGCCTCCCACGATGAAGTAGTCGGACTTGTTGATGGTGCCGCCGAAGTACGGCAGCCACGGCACGTTCTGTCCGCCGTTGGGGCCGCCGACCTGGTGCGTGCGGCCGTCGCCGAGCTGGCGGCGGTCGGCATAGGCCAGCTCGCGCTCGGCGATCACCGGGTCGAAGCGCTCGGCGATGCTCACCGCGCCGCCGAGCTTGCCCAGCGCCGAATACACCATGAGCGCACCGCCCTGCGTGATGGCGTTGCCCTCGTTGATGCTGTACTTGCCGGTGTAGTCCTTGACGTCGCCCACGCCGATGACGATGGGCGCGCGCCGCGTGGCCGCGATGTGGTCGGCGTAGCAGGCGAGCACCGCCTCCATCGGCGTGACGTTGTCGCGCACCGCGGGGCCGAGCACCACGGGGGCCTCGCCGGGCGCAAAGCGTTGCTGCGGCGCGGAGACGCAGGCCGCGAGCAGGGCGGTCGCTGCCGCGGCCGTGGCCAGGCGAGCAAGAGAGCGTGCGAGTGGACGCGCGGAAGAACGCGCGAAAGAGCGCGTGAAGGGTCGTGTGATGTGCATGGTGCGCGTCCCGTTCAATTGAGAACGCCGAAGGCGCAGGCCGAGCTGCCGCCCACGCTGGCCGTCTGTGCGCCCGCGTTGCCTTGCGTCGAGTTCAGCGCCTGATTGGCCGCGCCCTGCACCTGCGTGCTGGTGCCGCCCACGACGGCCGAGCCGACCGCGCCGGCATTGGCCTGCGAGGTGCCCACGGTCGCGCCGCCGAGCGTGCCGACTGCCGTGCGGCTGTCGTTGCCCGAGGCGGCCGAACTCGCACCCGAGGTCGACGGCGAGTTGGCCGTCGTGCTGTTGTTGCCGTCGTTGCCCGTCGAGCTCGCGGAGACGCTGCAGTTGTACTGGCGCCCGATGGTCGTGTTGTAGACCGGCGCCGCGTAGTAGCCGCTCTTCTGCTTGCGGATCATGTCCTGGATGGCGGCCTGGTTGACCTTGTCGGTGCTCGTCTGGAACTGCCACGACGCGTTTTCACCGGCGTTGTTGGCGAGCGCCAGCGGCGCCGCGCATGCGGCGGCAAGCGCGAGCGCGGTCCACCGCGCTGGACGGTTGCGACAGCGTCGGGGCCCCAAGGCACCGGCGAAGAAAAATACGCGTGGCATGACTGCTCCTTTCGGGAAACTGCACTCTGCGAATTCCAGAGGGCTGCGTTTGCGAAGGGATGCTATGGATCGGCCGGCGCGGCTGGTATCCCGAGAACCGGTGGAACTGAGCAGAACTACCCGATGCCGTAGCCACCGGATTCGGTGGTTGCCCGGTGCGCGCACGGGTGCGTTTCGATGGCCGAAAAAAAACGGCGAGGAGCGACGCGTCGTCGCTCCTCGCCGTGGACCGGCGCGGCCGGCAGGGCCGGCTCAGTCGATCAGGCGTGCGCCTTGATCGAGTCGGCCAGCGTGTTCACCAGCGTGTCGATGTGCGATTTCTCCACGATGTACGGCGGCGCGATCACCAGCACGTCGCCCGCGGCCCGCACCAGCGCGCCCTTGTGGAAGCAGTCCAGGAAGATGTCGTAGGCGCGCTTGCCCGGCAGGCCCGCGATGGGCGCCAGTTCCACCGCCGCGGCCAGGCCGAGGCTGCGGATGCCGACCACGTTGGGCAGGCCCTTGAAGGCGCTGTGGAAGGCGTCGCCCAGCACCTTGCTCATTTCGCCGGCGCGCGCGAACAGGTTCTCCTGCTTGAACAGGTCGAGCGTGGCAACGGCCGCGGCGCACGCCACCGGATGGCCCGAGTAGGTGTAGCCGTGGAAGAACTCGACAACGTGCTCGGGCGCGTCGGTCTTCATCATCGCGTCGTAGAGCTTGTCGCGGCAGATCACGCCGCCCAGCGGAATCACGCCGTTGGTCACGCACTTGGCGAAGTTCAGCATGTCGGGCACCACGCCGTAGTAGTCCGACGCGAAGTTGGCGCCCATGCGCCCGAAGCCGGTGATGACCTCGTCGAAGATCAGCAGGATGCCGTGCTTGTCGCAGATCTCGCGCAGGCGCTTCAGGTAGCCCTTGGGCGGCAGGTACCAGCCGGCCGAACCGGCCACCGGCTCCACGATGATCGCGGCGATGTTGCTCGCGTCGTGCAGCGGCAGGATGCGCGTTTCGAGCTCCACCAGCGGGTCTTCGGCCCACACCGGTTCCTGGTTGTGGATGTAGGCGTGGTTCACCGGGTCGTGAATGAAGCGCATGTGGTCCACGCGCGGCAGGAAGGCCGAGCCGAACACCTTGCGGTTGCCCGGAATGCCGCCCACCGACATGCCGCCGAAGCCCACGCCGTGGTAGCCCTTCTCGCGGCCGATGAACACGTTGCGGTGGCCCTCGCCGCGCGCGCGGTGGTAGGCCAGCGCCACCTTCATCGAGGTGTCGGCGGCCTCGCTGCCAGAGTTGCAGAACAGCACCTTGTTGAGGTCGCCCGGGGCCAGCGCGGCGATGCGCTCGGCCGCCTCGAAGGCGCGGTCGTTGCTGACCTGGAAGGCGGTGGCGTAGTCCAGCGTGTCGAGCTGCTTCTTGATGGCTTCGTTGATCGGCTTGCGGTTGTGCCCCGCGCCCACGCACCACAGCGAGGAGATGCCGTCGATCACCTTCTTGCCGTCGTGGGTGGTGAACTCCATGCCGTCGGCCGCGACGAACACGCGCGGGTCTTTCTTGAAGTGACGGTTGGGGGTGAAGGGCAACCACTGGTTGTCCATGTTGAAGTCCTGATGGGCCATGTCTCGCTCCTGCGGGTATGTGGTGGACGAAAATGACGATTCTGGCACCCCTGCCACAATTACGCCCCTCATGACGACCCAAACGCCTCCCTCGCCGGCCTACATCCTCACCCTCTCCTGCCCCGACCGGACGGGCATCGTGCATGCCGTGTCGGGCTTCCTGCTCGAACGCGGCGCCAACATCGAAGAGGCCGCCCAGTACAACGACCACGGCACCGGCCTGTTCTTTATGCGGGTGCGCTTTGCCGGCGGCGCGCACAGCGACGCGGCACTGCGCGAGGAACTGAAGACCTTCGGTGCCGGCTTCGGCATGAACCTGCAGCTGCACGCCGCCGCCGAGCCGATGAAGACGGTGATCCTGGTGAGCAAGGAAGGCCATTGCCTGAACGACCTGCTGTTCCGCTGGAAGAGCGGCCTGCTGGCCATCGACGTGCGCGCCATCATCTCGAACCACCGCGAGTTCTACCAGCTGGCCGCCAGCTACAACGTGCCCTTCCACCACATCCCGATGACGGCCGCGACCAAGGCGCAGGCCGAGGCGAAAGAGCTGGAAATCATCGAGGCCGAAGGCGCCGAGCTGGTGGTGCTGGCGCGCTACATGCAGATATTGAGCAACGACCTGTGCCGCAACCTGGCCGGGCGCGCCATCAACATCCACCACTCGTTCCTGCCCAGCTTCAAGGGCGCCAAGCCCTACTACCAGGCGCACGACCGCGGCGTGAAGCTCATCGGCGCCACCGCCCACTACGTGACGGCCGACCTCGACGAGGGCCCGATCATCGAGCAGGACGTGGCCCGCGCCGACCACACCGCCACGGTCGAAGACCTCACGGCCCGCGGCCGCGACACCGAGACCCAGGTGCTGGCCCGCGCGGTGAAGTGGCACAGCGAGCACCGCGTGCTGCTGAATGGGCACCGCACGGTGGTGTTCAGGTAACGCGAAAAAGGCCTGCCTCCGCTCAGGAAGCAGGCCCTGCGGCTGCCAGGGTTGCACCGCCGGTTCCGGCGGTTCGGATTGTTCGGCCTGCGGCCGCAGTCCGCCCGCGCCCCGTGCAAGCTCACTCCCGCAGTTCCTTGAGGTCGATGGCGGCGCTCATCGCCGCGTGCCCGGCCTGGTTGGGGTGCAGGTGGTCGCCCTTGTCGAGCTGCGGATTGAGCGCCTGCGGATCGGCCGGGTCGCGCAGCGCGGCGTCGAAGTCGATGATGCCGTCGACGTCCTGCAGGTTGCGAATCCAGCGGTTCACGGCCATGCGCATGGCTTCGTTTCCCTGGTTCCAGTACGGCGTGTTCTTGAACGGCGGCACCGTGCCGATGAGCACTTTCACGCCCTTGGCGCGCGCCTGCTTGACGAGCTGCGTCAGTCCCTCGGTGATGCGCTCGGTGGTCGGCATGTCGCGCGGCGCGATGCTCAGGCCGGGCATGTTCGCCAGCACGCTGCGGCCGATGTCGTTGGTTCCCAGCAGCACGATGACGTGCGTCACGCTGCTTTGCCCCAACGCGTCGCGTGCAAAGCGCGAGAGCCCGCTCGGGCCGATGCCGTCGAGCAGCAGGCGATTGCCGCCGATGCCCGCATTGAGCACCGCCACGTCTTCCTGCGCATGCGGTCCGTCGCGCAGGCGCGTGGCCAGCAGGTCCGGGTAGGCGCCTTCGGTGGACTGCGCACCGCCCGAGGTGATCGAGTCGCCGAAGGCCACCACCGTGCGCACCGACCTGGAAGTGAGCACGTCCAGCCCGGTGATGACGTGGTTGAGCCCCCCCAGCCGGGTGGCGCCGCGCAGCTTCGGCGTTGCGACCGCATTGCCGCTCGCCACCCAGCTCGTGTCGGGCGACTGCATGTGCACGGTGGCGGCAGGCAGGGTGCCGTCGAAGAACGCACTGACCGCGACGGTCTGCCCGGCTTCGATCTTCAGGTCCACGCCGTCGCTCCAGGCGTCCGCGCCGGGTGCGAGCGTGAGGCTCGTGCGCCCGCCGAAACGCAGCATGCGCAGCGAGGCGGGCGACAGCGCATCCGCCCCGGTGCTGCGCGCCACGCTCGCCGCCGCGATGCGCATGGGCACCTTGCCGAAGCGGTTCGAGAAGCGGATGCGAATGTGTTCAGCGTCCAGCGTGGGCTGCAGCAGCTGGCGCAGCGTTTGCGCATGGAAGGCATTGCCGACCAGGCCGGGCAGCTCGCCGACGGCCGGGTTGGCGGCCAGCTCGCGAAAGTCCAGCGGCGCCACCGCCCATGCGGCCACCCAGTGCGCATCGGCGGGTTGCTTGGGCGTGTGCTCGGTGGGAATTGCCTGGACGCCGAAAGCCAGCGCTGCCAGGCAGAAAGCGGCCAGCCAATGCGCCAGGGCAACCTCGCGCACATGAGCCAACCAACGTGAAACCAATGTCATGCAGGCAAAGGTGTTCAGTGTAGGCAGCTACTTTGACCCTTGCGTGACGAGGTCTAGCCATGTAGTTACCAAGTGTCCACGTAGGACGCGACGGGTTGCAGCGCCCGCGTGGCCGATGCCAGCCCCCGCACCAACCAGGTGCGCGTGTCGGCGGGGTCGATCACCGCGTCGATCTCCAGCGTCTGCGCCATGTGGATCGCTTCGCCGTTCGCGTACTGCTGGGCCACCAGTTGCTTGAACAGCGCGTCGCGTTCCGCACCCTCCGGCGCGGCGGCCAGTTCCTTGCGGAAACCCAATCGGACGGCACCTTCCAGGCCCATCGCGCCGAATTCGCCGGTGGGCCAGGCCACGGTGAACACGGGCGCATCGAAGCCGCCCGCCGTCATCGCCTGGGCGCCCAGGCCGTAGCCCTTGCGCAGCACCACGGCGAAGAACGGCACGCGCAAGTGAGAGGCCACCATGAACATGCGGCACACGTGGCGCACCTGCGCCTGCGCCTCGATCTCGGGCCCGACCATGAAGCCGGGCGTGTCGCACAACGACACAATTGGAAGGCCGTGCGCATTGCACAGCTGCATGAACCGCGCGGACTTGTCGGCCGCTTCCACGTCGATGGCGCCGCCCAGGTGGTGCGGGTTGTTGGCCATCAGGCCGACCGGCCGGCCCTCGATGCGTGCCAGCGCGGTGACGATGCCGGCACCGAAGCCCGCGCGCAGCTCGAGCAGCGAGCCGGTGTCGGCCACGCCGCGCATGGCGGCGCGCACGTCGTACACGCGCAGCCGGTTCTCGGGCACCACGTGGCGCAGCGTGCGCGGGTCGGCGCATTGCCAGCCGGTGGTCGGGCCCTGGAAGTACGACAGGTACTGCTTCGCCGCGGCCACGGCGGCCGCTTCGTCGTCCACCAGGATGTCGATCACGCCGTTGCGCGACTGCACGCTGCTCGGGCCGATCTGCTCGGGCGCGAAGGTGCCCAGTCCGCCGCCCTCGATCATCGCGGGGCCGCTCATGCCGATGTTGCTGCCCTTGGTGGCGATGATCACGTCGGCGCAGCCCAGCAGCGCCGCGTTGCCCGCGAAACAGCGGCCGTGCACGATGCCCACCACCGGCACCTTGCCCGACAGCGCGGCGAACTGGCTGAAGGTGTGGTTGTTCAGGCCCGCGACGATGGGCATGTCGGTGTCGCCCGGCCGCCCGCCGCCGCCTTCTGCGAACAGCACCACCGGCAGCTTCAGCTGGTGCGCCACCGACAGCAGCCGGTCGGTCTTGTGGTGGTTGCGCATGCCCTGCGTGCCGGCGAGCACCGTGTAGTCGTAGGCCAGCACGGCGCAGCGCGACGCCTCGGGGCCGAACTGCTTCGCGTTGACGCCGCCCAGCCCGGTGACCATGCCGTCGGCGGGTGTGTTGGCGATCAGGTCTTCCAGCGTGCGGCGGCGCGTTTGCGCGGCGATGGCGAGCGCGCCGTATTCGATGAAGTTGCCGGGATCGCCGGCCGTGTCGCACAGGTCGGCGATGTTCTCGCGCGCGGTGCGCCCGCCCTGTGCGTGGCGCTTGTCGACGGCGGCCTTGCGGTTGGTGTCCAGCGTGGGCGCATGGCGGTCGATGACCTTCTGCAGGTCGGGGCGGATCGCCCCCAGATCGTGCGCGGTGCGCGCCTCGGCTTGCGCGGCCTGCGCATCGACGGCTTCCAGCTGCACCAGCGACTGGCCTTCGACGAGGTAGTCCCCGGGTGCTGCCAGCAGCGCGACCACGCGGCCTGCCACGGGCGCGTGCAGCAGGTGCTCCATCTTCATGGCCTCGAGCACGCCGAGCTGTGCGCCGGCGGGCAGCACGTCGCCCACGGCGACCTCGAACTGCACGAGGCGCGCGGGCATCGGGGCCTTGACGGTCAGTTCGTCACCGTCGTCGACAACCGCAGCTTGCGCCGCCGATGCCGCCCCTGTCTTCTTCGCGTGCTTGTCGAGCTCGGCCGCTACCGCCAGCAGATCGCCCAGATGCGCTTCCACGAAGCGCGTGTGCACCGCCTGCGTCGCGAACTCCGGCCGCGCCGCAATGGCGCGCAGCAGCGACAGGTTGGTGGCGATGCCGTCGATGCGGCACTCGTCCAGCGCGCGCAGCGAACGCCGCAGCGCGTCTTCGAAACGCGGCGACGGCGAATGCACGATGAGCTTGGCCAGCAGCGTGTCGTAGTGCGGCGAAGGCGCCAGGCCCGCGTAGCCGTGCGTGTCGACGCGCACACCGGGGCCCGAAGGCAGGTCGAAGCGCGCGAGCGTGCCGCCCGACGGCCGCGCATTGCCTTGCGCGTCGAGCGTCTCGGCGTTGATGCGCCACTGCAGCGCAAAGCCGCGCTGCGGCGCGGTGCCGTCGGCCTGCACGCCGAGTTCGCCCAGCGACTGGCCGCCGGCCACGGCGATCTGCAGCTGCACCAGGTCCAGGCCCGTGACCGCTTCGGTGACCGTGTGCTCGACCTGCAGGCGCGGGTTCGCCTCGATGAAGACGAAGGGCAGCGTCGCCGACGCCGCATCGACCAGAAACTCGAAGGTGCCGAGTCCGCGATAGCCGACCGTCTTCGCCATGCGCAGCGCCGCCTGCGTGACCTGCGCGCGCAGGGCGTCGGGCAGCGAAGGGCTGGGCGCGATTTCCACGAGCTTCTGAAAGCGCCGCTGCATCGTGCATTCGCGCTCGCCGAGGCTGGCGACAGCGCGGCCGTCGCCCAGCACCTGCACCTCGATGTGCCGCGCGTTGCGCATCAGCCGCTCGACGTACACGCCCTCGATGCCGAACGCGGCCCTGGCCTCGGACATGCAGCGCGCATGCGCCTCGGGCAGTTCGTCGGCATTCAACACCGCGCGCATGCCGCGCCCGCCGCCGCCGCCGATGGCCTTGACCATCACGCCCGCGCCCTGCGCATGCTGCTCGGCGAAGAAGGCCTGCGCCTGCGCGAGCGTGACCGCGCCTGCGCTGCCCGGCATCACCGGCACCTCGCATTGCACGGCCAGCGCGCGGGCGCGCGCCTTGTCGCCGAACAGGCCGAGCTGCTCGGGCGTCGGGCCGATGAAGACCAGGCCGGCGTCCGCGCAGGCCTGCGCGAAATCGGCGCGCTCGCTGAGAAAGCCGTAGCCGGGATGCACCGCGTCGCACCCCTGGGCCTTCGCCACCGCGATCAGCGCGGCGACATCGAGGTATGCGGAAGGCCCGGTCGCATCGAGCGCCACGGCGGTATCGGCCAGCTGCACATGCAGGGCGGCGGTGTCGTCTCGCGCATGCACCGCCACGCTGGCAAGCCCCAGGTCGCGCAGCGCGCGCACCAGACGAACGGCGATCTCGCCGCGGTTGGCAATCAGAACTTTGGAGAACAAGCGGAACCTCTCAGTTGGGGTCTTTGAGCAGGCGGCGCAGCACCTTGCCCGCGCCCGTGGTGGGCAATGCATCGATGAAGCGCACGGCGCGCGGCGCCTTGTAGCTCGCCATGTTGTCGCGCGCCCAGGCCACCAGCGCGTCGGCCTCGAGCGTGGCGCCGGGCTTGCGCACGATGAAGGCCTTCACGACCTCGCCCTTCTCGGCGTCGGGCTGCGCAACGACGGCCGCCTGCGCCACCGCCGGGTGCTTGATGAGGATGGTCTCGACCTCTTCCGGGAACACGCTGTAGCCCGAGACCTTGATCATTTCCTTGAAGCGGCCGATGAAGGTGAGGTAGCCGTCGGCGTCGAGCTTGCCCATGTCGCCGGTGTGCACCCAGCCGTTGCGCAAGGTGGCGGCGGTGGCTTCGGGCTTGTTCCAGTAGCCCTTGAATGTGCCCTTGCTGGTCAGCACGATCTCGCCGACCTCGCCCACGGGCATGTCGGCCTGCGTTTCGGTGTCGACGATGCGGATGGTCACGCCCGGCACCGCGAGGCCCTGCGTGCCCCAGCGCGGCGCGTGGTGCGGCGTGTAGGTGTCGCAGGTGTGGGTCTCGCTCAGGCCGTAGGCCGCCTCGAACGAGGTGCAGTTCGGCGCATGCGCGCGCCACTGCTGCGCCAGCGGCTCGGTGAAGGTGATGCCGAAGCTGGTCACGGGGTTCATCTTCAGGCTCGACAGGTCGAAGCCGGCGATGCCCGGCACCTGCATGCAGGCCACGTTCATCGGCGCGATGCTGTACCACCAGCTCACCTTGTACGCGGCGATGGCCTGCAGCACGGCATGCGGATCGAAGCGGTGCAGCAGCACCGAGGTCGCGCCGCTCAGCACCGGCACGTTGACACCCATCAGCATGCCGGCGATGTGATACAGCGGCGCGATGGACAGCAGCACGTCGGCCGGGCCCACGCCGTTGCAGTCGGCCGCGGCGCGCGTCTTGAAGAGCGCGTTGCCGTAGCTCAGCATCGCGCCCTTGGGCAGGCCCGTGGTGCCCGAGGTGTAGGTCATGAGCGCGATGTCGTCCATGCCGATGGCGACGGGCCGAGGCTTCGCGTCGGCGCTCATCACCGCCAGGAAGTCTTCGCAGTCCGGCGGCACGCTGCGTTCGGCCCCGCCTTGCGCGGCAAGTTCAGCCGCCAGTTCGGCCGGCAGGTCGAGCGTCGGCTCGGCGGGCAGCAGGTCGGTGTAGTGCACCACGAACACATGCGCGAGCGCGCTTTCGGGCTGCACCTTGCGCACCACCGGCAGCAGCGGCGCGGCCGCGACGATCACGCGGGCCTTCAGGTCGTTGACCTGGTAGGCCAGTTCGTGCTCCTTGTTGAGCGGGCCGCTCGGGCAGACGATGGCGCCGATCTTCTGGATGCCGAAATGCGCGACCAGGTACTGCGGGCAGTTGTTCAGGAACAGCACCACCGGCTCGCCCTTCTCCACGCCCAGGGCCTGCAGCCGCGCGGCGAAGGCGTCGCTCGCACGGTCGAGCTCGGCCCAGCTCACGGCACGGCCGTACCAGATGCAGGCGGCGCTGGCGCCACGTTCGCGTGCATGGCCGCGCAGGTACTCGTGCAGCGGTTGTTCGGGGCGCGGGGGAAGTTCGCGCAGGGTTTGCGCTGCGGGTTGGCTTGTCTCCATGGCGTCTCTTTCTCAGGGTTATCGATAGCCGCCCACGCATGGCGGGCGCTTGCCAATGCCGCATGGTGCACGAACAATCCTACCCATGGGTATAACTTCCGCGACACGGCACAAACCCTCTGGAGACCAGAGCGAGACCACGGCGCAGCCGCACCTGCCGCAAGGCACCGGGCGCCAGCGCGCGGCCACGCAAAGCACCGACGTGCAGCGCGAGCGCATCCTGCAGGCGGCCGCGCAGCTCTTCGCGGCGCAGGGCTATGCGAACACCACCATGGCGCAGATCGTGCGCGCGCTGGGCGTGACCAAGCCCTTCGTGTACTACTACTTCCGCGACAAGCAGGAGATCTTCGAAACGCTCTCCTGGCGACCCGCGGTCGACTGCTTCACCGCGCTCGACTTCGCGGCCAGCGACCCGCGCAGCGCCAGCGAGAAGGTGATCGAAGGCATCGAAGGGCTGATTCGCGCGACCATCGTGCACCACCCCTGCGCCTTCTTCGCGTACCGCGAGCCGCAGGTGTACCGGCCCGAATACATCGCTGCGCAGAAGAAGCTGGCGCACCACTTCTACGACCTGCTGTGCCCGTTGCTCGAAGAGGCGCGGCGCGACGGCGACCTCGACTTTGCGGAGACCAAGCTCACCGCGCTCGCGGCCTGCAGCCTGCCCGGCTTCCTGTACAGCTGGTACCGCCCGGGCGGGCGCCTGTCGCCCGACGAGGTGGTGGCCGAGCTGACCAGGCTGGCCGGCCGCGTGATCGGCCTGCAGGCGAAGAACTGACCACCATCCCGGAGACACACCATGAAGTTCAAGAAGGCGCCCCTGGCGCCGTCGCTAGGTATGGCCCTTGCCTGCCTGCTTGCCACGGCAGGCGCATCGCACGCCCAGCAGCAGACCTACAAGATCGCCTACATCGACCCGCTCTCCGGCCCCTTCGCCAACGTGGGCGAGCTGATGCTGATGCACACGCAGTACGCCATCGAGGACATCAACGCCAAGGGCGGCGTGCTCGGCGGCACGAAGCTGCAGCTGCTGCAGTTCGACAGCAAGCTCTCGGCGCAGGAGAGCCAGAGTGCGCTGCAGGCGGCCATCGACCAGGGGGCAAAGGCCATCGTGACGGGCGGCTCGGGCTCGTCGGTGGTCACGGCGCTGGTGCAGTCGGTGGCACGCTGGAACCAGCGCAACCCGGGCCGCGAACTCATCGTGCTGAACCACTCCTCCATCGACCCCGAGATGACGGGCAAGGGCTGCAGCTTCTGGCACTTCCAGACCGAGGCCAACACGGCGATGAAGATGAAGGCGCTGGCCAACTACATCAAGAAGACGCCCGACGTGAAGAAGGTCTACCTGCTGAACCAGGACTACGCGCACGGCAAGCAATGGGCCAGCTACGGCCGCCAGCTGGTGGGCCTGGCGCGGCCCGACATCCAGTTCGTGGGCGAGACGCTGCACCCGATCGGCCGTGTGAAAGACTTCGCGCCGTACATCGCCAACGTGAAGCAAAGCGGCGCCGACTCGGTCATTACCGGCAACTGGGGGCAGGACATGACGTTGCTGCTGAAGGCGGCGGGCGACGCGGGCTACAACCTGCGCTACTTCAACCACAGCGCGGGCTCGGTGCCGGGCACGGTGACGGCGGTGTCGCAGGCGAAACTGGGGCAGCTGACGTGGGTGGCCGAGTGGCACCCGGGCGAGGCCGACACGCCGAAGGTGGACGCGTTGGCCAAGGCCTACAAGGCCAAGACGGGCAAGGACTTTCTCGCGCCGCGCATCGACATGACGCCGCGCCTGCTGGCCGCGGCCATCGACAAGGCGGGCAGCGTCGACACGGTCAAGGTGGCGCGGGCGCTGGAAGACCTGAGCTTCGACTCGGTGGTGGGGCCGGTGCGCATGCGCGGCGAAGACCACCAGTTGCTGTTGCCGCAGGTGGTCAACACCATTGCGCCGGTGGACGGCAAGACGGTGAAGGCCGGCTGGGAAGGCACCAACTACGGCTTTCGCACCGATGCGGTCTATACGGGGAACGAACTGGCGCAGGGCACCGATTGCAAGATGGTGCGTCCCTGATTTTTTTCTTGGCGCTGCTGTTCAGGGCGTGTGAACAGGCCGCCGGGTACTCCCCTCCGCGAATGTCCCCCGGGGCTGCGCCCCTCCTCCTTTATTTCGCTGCGGGGAGCACCCGACGCCCTGTTCACCTGGGCACGCTGTCGGTTTGCAGCCGATCAACAAGCGCTGCCGACAACGGTCACGCCGATGCGGTGCCCCTTTTCGCGAAGTAAAGGAGGAGGCCGCAGGCCGCGGGGACATTCGAGAAAA
Source organism: Variovorax monticola (assembly GCF_051216855.1). NCBI lineage: Bacteria > Pseudomonadati > Pseudomonadota > Betaproteobacteria > Burkholderiales > Comamonadaceae > Variovorax > Variovorax monticola. The sequence continues at coordinate 35,509 of NZ_JBPJZP010000011.1, read as the reverse complement.
GGGGTACCGCGTCGGCGTGATCGCGCCCTGAACCTTTGCATGCCAAGCCCGCCTAAGGGAATCCCCGCCCTGCCCACGCCCTGTGCCGTCGGGATACTCCGGTTGCTACATCCCGGACATCCGAAGCGGGTCCACTCCAAAGGCACGACAGACCATGGCAGGCAAAAACTCGCTCTACCCGATCCCGCACCCGGCGAAGAAACCCTTCGTCGGCAACCTGCTGTCGATCGGGTCCGACTCTCCCGTGCTCGACATGTGGAAGATCGCCAAGGAGCTCGGTGGCATCTACTGGCTCGACATGCCGGGCATGCCGGTGATCGTGGTGTCCTCGCCCGCGCTGGTCGACGAGCTGTGCGAGGAGCCGCGCTTCGACAAGAGCACACGCGGCGCCCTGCGCCGGCTGCGCGCCGCGTCGCACGGCCTGTTCACGTCGGACACGCACGAGGAAACCTGGTCGAAGCCGCACAACATCCTGCTGGCCAACTTCAGCCAGCGCGCCATGCAGGCCTACCACCCGATGATGCTGGACATCGCCGGCCAGCTGGTCACCAAGTGGGAGCGGCTGAACTTCGACGAAGAGGTGGACGTGGTGCGCGACATGACCGCGCTCACGCTCGACACCATCGGCCTGTGCGGCTTCGGCTACCGCTTCAACTCGTTCTACCGCGAAGGCTTCCACCCCTTCGTCGACGCGATGGTGCGCACCCTGGAAACGGTGCAGAACCGCCGCGGCCTGCCGCTCGAAGAGCTCATGCTGAAGAAAGAGCTGGCGCAGCAGCGCAAGGACATCCGCTACATGCACAAGATGGTGGAAGACATCATCGAGGAGCGGCGCGCGAGCGGTGCCGACATTGCCACCAAGCCCGACCTGCTGAGCTACATGATCGCGGGCGTGGACAAGAAAAGCGGCGAGAAGCTCACCGACAAGATGATCCGCGACGAGTGCATCGAATTCCTCATCGCGGGGCACGAGACCACCAGCGGGCTGCTCTCGTTCGCCATCTACTTCCTGCTGAACAACCCCGAGGCGCTGGCGCGCGCGCAGGCCGAGGTCGACAACGTGTTCGGCCCCGACACCACGCAAAAGCCCACCTACGCGCAGGTCAACCGGCTGCAGTACGTGATGCAGGTGCTGAAGGAATCGCTGCGCCTGTTTCCCACCGCGCCGGCCATCTCGATGCGGGCCAAGGAAGACACGACCATCGGCGGGCAGTACACGATCAAGAAGAACAACATGGTCATCATGCACGCGCTGGCGCTGCATCGGGACAAGGGCATCTGGGGCGAGAACGCCGACCTGTTCAACCCCGACAACTTCAGCCGCGAGGCCGAGCGCGAGCGCCCGGTGAACGCCTTCAAGCCTTTCGGCAACGGGCAGCGCGCCTGCATCGGGCGGCAGTTCGCGCTGCAGGAGGCGGTGCTCACGCTGGGCATGGTCCTGCAGCGCTTCAACCTGGTGGACCACGCGGGGTACCAACTGAAGATCAAGGAGGCGCTCACCATCAAGCCCGAGGGCTTCAAGATCAAGGCGCTGCTGCGCGACCCGGCCACGCGCCCGCGCGGCAACATGACCGACGCGGCGGCGCCGCCCGTGCAGCCGACGCAACCCGCAGCTCGCAAGCCGCAGGCGGCGCGCCACGGCACCTCGCTGCTGGTGCTGCAGGGCTCCAACCTCGGCACGGCCGAAGACCTGGCGCGGCAGCTGGCCGAGGCCGGCGAGCTGCGCGGCTTCTCGACGCAGCTGGCTTCGCTCGACGACTACGCCGAGCGCCTGCCGGCCAACGGCGCGGTGGCGATCGTCTGCGCTTCTTACAACGGCGTGGCGCCCGACAACGCGGCCGAGTTCCACCGCTGGCTCGACAAGGCCGACGACGCGCTCAACGGCGTGCGCTTCAGCGTGTTCGGCTGCGGCAACACCGACTGGGCCGCCACCTACCAGGCCGTGCCGCGCCGCATCGACGAGCGGCTCGAAGTGCTGGGCGCCACGCGCGTGCATCCGCGCGGCGAAGGCGATGCACGCGAGGACATGGACGGCGCCTTCCAGGACTGGAGCGACGCGCTGTGGCCCGAGCTGGTGAAGGCTTTCGACATCAAGACCGGTGCCGACACGCCCGCGCAGGGCGAGCCGCTGTACACGCTGGAAGAACTGCCGCCGCCGCAGAAGAACGCGATCGTCGATGCGCTGGGCGCGGTGGCGCTGCGGGTCATCGAGAACCGCGAGCTGCAGAGCCCGGGCGGTGGCGACCAGGCCGAGGCCGGGCGCTCCACGCGCCACGTCGAGCTGATGCTGCCCGAGGGCCTGATCTACCACGCCGGCGACCACCTGAGCGTGGTGCCGCGCAACAGCCCGGCGCAGGTAGAGCGCGCGATGGCGCGCTTCGGCTTCGACCGCACGGCCCATGTGCGCCTGCATGCGGGCGCGGGGCGCAAGGCGGCGCTGCCGGTGGAGCAGGTGATTGCCGTCGACCGGCTGCTGGGCGACTACGTCGAGCTGCAGGACGTGGCCACGCGCAAGCAGATCGCCACGCTCGCGGCGTACACCGAATGCCCGTTCACCAAACCGAAGCTGGTGGCGCTGTCGGGCAGCGACGAGGCCTCGCAGGCGGCGTACAAGGCCGAGGTGCTGCACAAGCGCAAGTCGCTGCTCGACCTGCTCGGGGAGCACCGCGCCTGCCGGGTGCCGTTCGCGGTGTTCCTGGAAATGCTGTCGCCGCTGTCGCCGCGCTACTACTCCATCTCTTCATCGCCGACGATGACGCCCGGCCGGTGCAGCGTGACGGTGGGCGTGGTGCGGGAATCGGCGCGCTCGGGCATGGGCACCTTCGAGGGCGTGTGCTCCAACTTCCTGGCGCGCAGCGAAGCCGGCGACACGGTGCACGGCGTGGTGCGCGAGACCACGGCCGAGGGCTTTCGGCTGCCGGAGGATGCGAGCCGTCCGATCGTCATGGTCGGCCCGGGCACGGGGCTGGCGCCGTTCCGCGGCTTCCTGCAGGAGCGCGCGGCGCAGATCGAGGCGGGACATTCGCTGGGCGAGGCGCTGCTGTTCTTCGGCTGCCGGCATCCGGCGCAAGACTTCATCTATGCCGAGGAGCTGCAAGGCTGGGCGCACCGCAGCGTGATGAAGCTGCACACGGCGTTCTCGCGCTCGGGGGAGCGGAAGGTCTATGTGCAGGACCTGATTCGCGAGCAGGCGGCCGACGTGTGGCGGCTGCTGGAAGCGGGTGCCGTGGTGTACGTGTGCGGCGACGGCTCGCGCATGGAGCCGGATGTGCGCAGAACGCTGAGCGACCTGGCGCGAGAACATGGCCATGACAGCGCATCCTGGATGGACCGGATGATCGACGAGCGTCGCTACGTCCTCGACGTCTGGGCTGCAGCGTAGGCTCTCCCAGGTTCGTGGATCAGTCCGCGCGGTCGGGGTCCGGGTAGACCAGCGGCCCCAGCAACCCGCGATTGAACGGCTTCCACTGGCCTTCGGGCTGCGCCAGCCGGTCGGCCACCGCATAGAGCACGGCCGGGTGCCCGCCCAGCCCCAGGTGGCTGGCCATGACCTCGATGTTCTCCGATTGCGGCCCCGTCTTCTCGATGCTGCAGCGCCAGGCCACCACACCGTCGGTGCGGCTGAAGATCGAGGTGGTGGGCACGGGCGGGGTGGGCTGCACGAACTTCATGCGGCGCGGGTCGTGCGAGCTCTGGCCGCTCACGCCTTCGTACACGCGCCAGGCGTTGGTGGCGCGCGGGCTGCCCGAGAACGGGCTGCCCAGGGTGATGACGTTGCGGATCATGTGCGAATACGACGACGCCAGCATTCGCGCATACACGCCGCCCAGGCTCCAGCCGATGACGCTGACCTTGTCGCCGCGTTTCTCGTGCAGTTGGTTCAGCAGCGCGACCATGCCGTCTTCCACGCCCGCGCGCGGGCCGAGGTTGCGGCCCAGGCCCCAGCCGTGCGCGTCGTAGCCGCGGCTGCGCAGGTAGCGGCGCAGCAGCAGCGTGGAGCCGTCGCCGGCCACCAGGCCCGGCAACACGATCACCGGGTGCCCGTCGCCGCGCGGCGTGAGCTGCAGCAGCGGCCACATGGCGATGCCGGCGCCGGTTTCCCAGAGCGCACGCGCTTCGGCGAGCAGCAGCAGGCGCGACGGCGGGGCGATGGGTTCTTTGGCGTGGGTTGCCGTGGTGGAGGTGGTCATGGCGCGAGGCTCCTTGTCTGCCGATTCTTGTCTCTTGCCGACGAACTTGGGGCTCTGGCAGCCCATGCCCCGTCGGACAACAGCGTCATTTATCCGAGGTATTTGCCCCTGAGGTAATCGAGGTAAGCCCTCGATTCACTGGAAACATAGGGCGACACGAGCGTGAGTGTGTAGAAAGCCGCCAGGCCCGGGTCGGCCTGCGCCAGCGCGTCGCGCCCCGGCACCAGCCGCTCGAAGGACAGCCAGCAGGTGGTGGTGAAGACCATCTGCAGCGCCAGGATGCGCGCCTGCTCGGCGCTGGTCTCGATCACGCCCGAGGCCACCAGGCCTTCGCACAGCGCCTGCGCGGCCACCAGGTTCTGTGCGGTCAGGGCCTGCGCGCGCTGGCCCAGCGCGGGGTACTCGCTGGCCAGGAAGGCCATGTCGCGGTAGATGAAGCGGTACTCGTCGATGGCCTCGAAGCGCAGGTGCAGCGCCAGCCACAGGTCATCGATGGCGGCAATGGCGACCGACGAGCCGTTCAGGGCCTCGAGCCGCTGCTCGAAGCGCCGGAACAGCCATTCGACGACCAGCTGCTTGGCCTTGAAGTGGTAGTGCAGGTTGCCCGGGCTGATGCCGAGCTCCGCAGCGATCTTGTGGGTCGACACGGCGGCCAGGCCCTGCGCGTTGAACAGCGCGAGGCTGGCCTGCAGGATGCGATCGCGCGTGGTGTTGGAACTGGCCACAACGGCGTGTGTCGCGGCTTCAACGCCTGGCGCGGCCGCGCGGGGCGGCAACGCCGGTGCCTGCGGTGCGTTCGAGTTGCGCCACCCGCTCGCGCAACTGCGCGACCTCGTCGCGCAGGGCCTGCACCTCCTGCACCTCCTGCGCGCCCGGCATGCCCAGGCGCTGCAGGGCGGTGGCGACACGCTGGTCGAACACGTCTTCGAACTTGCGGATGCCGAAGCTGTCGAGGCTGGGCACCTTGCCCTGGCGGATGCCGAGCAGGCCTTCGATCACGTTGGCCTGGCGCTTGGCGACGTCGTGGCGCACGGTGTCCAGCGCCTTCAGGCCCGCGCGCAGCAGGCCTTCGGCCTTGCCGGGCCCGGGCGTCTTCGGCGTCTTTTTCGATACGGTTGCCGCCTTGCGGGGGGTCGCTTTCCGGGCAACCGGCGCTTTCTTGGCAGGCGCCGCCCTCTTCTTCAACTTTGCAGTTTCTTCAGGACGGGTCGCCATGCAGTACTCCAGATGCCAGGAAAAGGAAAAGGGGCGCCGGATGCCCCGGGGCTCCAGGGGGTCAGGCGGCCTTGCGGGCCGCGGCGCGGCGAACCGGCTTGCGCGCAGCGGCGGCCTTGGCCTTCACCGTACGGACCGGCTGGGCTGCTTCGGCGCCGCTCACACGGGCCTCGATCTGCCTGGTGCCGGCGACGATCCTGTCGGCGATCTGCACCGAGACGTTGGCGATCGGCTGGTTCAGCGCGCCCAGGGCGTTGATCACCGAGGTGGCGACCGGCGACTCGACGCGCGCCACGCGGCCGGCGACCGCTTCGATGCCGGTGGTGGTGCCCGCAGCCACGCGGTCCATCACGGAGACGATGCGGCTGGTGTCGATGTCCAGGCGGTTGGCCAGGAAGCCGTTGATCTTTTCTTGCGCGCCGATCAGGTTGGCCTTGACCTGCTCGCTCACCAGCGGAATCTGGCGGCTGCCCAGGAAGTTGCTGTAGCGCGAAGCGGCGCCCCCCAGCAGGCGGTGCACGCCGGTGCGGTAGGCACCGACCAGGGTCTTGCCCGCGTCGTTGTACTGGCCGACGACGTGGACGGCTGCGGATGCGAAGGTGGTTGGCGTGGACATGGTGATTTCCTTTGAAGTGGATGGGCTCGCGAAGGAAACGAAGATGTTCTGTCGCGATGGGCCCATCTTCTTCCGCGGGGCCTAGGCCTGGAAAACTAGAACGGTCGGAAAACTAGTCCAACTGCCCCAATTTTCTGCAGGCCGGGCCCGCGCGCCGATCATGCCGCAGCGGCGCGGGGAGCGCGGGCGCGCTTGGCCGGTGCGGCCTTGCGGGCCGGCGTCTTGGGCGCGGCGGCTTTCTTTGCAGCAACTTTTTTTGCGGCGGCCCTGGCAGGCGCCTTGACCACAGTTTTTGCGGCGGCTTTGACAGGTGCCTTTTGGGCGACCACCTTCACCGGCGCCTTCTTGCGCGCGGCAGGCGCCTTCTTCGCAGCAACCAAGGGGCCCTCGTCGTCCGGCGGTTCTTCCGCCTTCTTCGGCGGCATCGGCGCGGGCGCCGCACCGGCGGCGGCCGGGTGTTTCTGCGTCAGCTCCATCAGCAGCTTGTGCTCGGCCAGCAGGTAGTCGCCGATCTCGGTGATGTCGGGCACGGCGCGGCGGCAGGCGATCAGGCCGTAGTCCATGCGGCCGTTGTAGCTCTGCACCGTGACGTTGAGCGCCGTGCCGTGGCTGGCGATCGACACCGGGTAGTAGCAGGTGACCAGCGCGCCGGCAAAGTACATCGGGAACGGCGCACCCGCCACGTTCGAGACGGCCACGTTGGCCGCCGGCGGCAGCAGGTTGACGAGGCCCGAGCGCCCCACCATCGACGCGATGCCCGACACCAGCCAGGGCGCGGCGAAGGTGGGAAAGTCGTCCAGCATCACCGCCTTGAAGCGGTTCATGGTCGACTTCGACGCGTTCGACGACGCGTTGATGGCCTTCAGCCGCTGCACCGGGTCGGTGATGTCGGTGGCCAGGCTCACCAGGATCATGCTGGCCTGGTTGTTGGCCGTGCTGTCGCCCGCCTCGCGCAGGCTCACCGGCACGCCGGCCACCAGCGGCTTGGCGGGCAGCTCGTTGTTGTCGGCCAGGTAGTGGCGCAGCGCGCCGGCCACGGTGGCCAGCACCACGTCGTTGAGCGACACGCCGAAATGCTTGCCGATGTACTTGGTCTCGGCCAGCGAGATGGTGCGCCCGGCAAAGGTGCGCTGGTTGGTGATCGACACGTTGAGCGAGGTGCGCGGCGCGAACAGGTTGAACTTCTTCGGCGCGGCGGCGGTGTCCTTCTCGGCCGACTTCTCGTCAGGCTTGGCCAGCCCGCCGATGGCGCGCGCAATGGCGGGCGCCATCTTGAAGAGCTTGACGTACTGCTGCGCGGTGTTGCGCAGCGCCGCGGTGGCCAGCTCGGCCATGCCGAGCTGGTAGCCGCTGGTGCGCGGGCGCGAACGCGGCGGCTTCACCACGCGGCCCGTGGCCTCCAGGTCGAAGATGGCCTTGCCCAGTTCCACGCCGGCCTGCCCGTCGATGCCCGCATGGTGCACCTTGGTGTAGAGCGCCACCTGCCCGCTCTTCAGCCCGTCGATGATGAAGAACTCCCACATCGGCCGGCTGCGGTCGATCAGCGTGGAATGCAGCCGCGCCACGTACTGCTGCAACTGCCGGTTGGTGCCGGGCTTGGGCAGCGTGATGTGGCGTACGTGGTAGTCGAGGTCGATGTCGTCGTCGTCCACCCACACCGGGTTGGACATGTCGAAGGGCATGAGCGCGAGCTTGCGCGTGAACACGTCGGCCAGGTGGATGCGGCTGGCCATGAAGCTCTTGGCGTCTTCGTAGAAGTCGCCCTTGTAGCCCTTGGGCAGGTCGAGCACGTTGAGCGAGCCCACGTGCATCGGCATTTCCGGCGTTTCCAGGTGCAGGAAGGTGGCATCGAGACCGCTCAGGTGTTTCATGTTTTTTGTCTCCTAGATGGGGCGTGCGCCGTGGGGCAGGATAGCGCGGGCATTGCGTTCGTGGGCCCCGGCGAGGGAGGGGTTTGCCCGGAGTCGAAGAAAGGTTCCGCATGCCCGGCGGGCCTGCGACAGCCGCACGCAGGGGCTTGTGCAGGGCATCTTTCACACGGCCTCCGTACACTGAGGCCATGACATCCAGCACACCCCCGCCATCGCGGCAAGCAGCGCAAGACGACCACCTCTGGCTCGAAGACATCGACGGCGAGAAGCAGCTCGACTGGGCCCGCGCGCAGAACGCGCTGACCGTGCAGGCGTACGCCACGTCGCCCGCGTTCGAGGCGCTCCAGCAGGGCATTCTCGAGGTGCTCGATTCCGAAGAGCGCATTCCGATGGTGCACAAGATCGGCGCGCGCTTCTACAACTTCTGGCGCGACAAGGCGCATCCGAAGGGCCTGTGGCGCCGCACCACGCTGGAGGAATACCGCAAGCCGCAGCCCGCCTGGGAGACCGTGCTCGACCTCGACGCGCTGGCCGCGGCCGACCAGGAGAACTGGGTCTGGCACGGCGCCGATTGCCTGGACCCGGACTACAAGCGCTGCCTGATCTCGCTGTCGCGCGGCGGTGCCGACGCCGACGTGGTGCGCGAGTTCGACCTGCAAACCAGCCGCTTCGTCGAAGGCGGCTTCACGCTGCCCGAGGCCAAGAACCACGTGGGCTGGAAGGACATCGATCACCTGTACGTGGCCACCGACTTCGGCCCCGGCTCCATGACCAGCTCCAGCTACCCGCGCATCGTGAAAGAGTGGCGTCGCGGCACGCCGCTGGAAAGCGCGGTGACGGTGTACGAAGGCCTGCACGAGGACATGTCCGTCGGCGCCTACCGCGACAACACGCCCGGCTTCGAGCGCGACTACGTGTCGCGCCAGATCGACTTCTACGACAGCGAGACCTGGCTGCGCGGTGCCGACGGTGCGCTCGCCAAGATCGACGTGCCCAACGACTCGCTGGCCGAGATCACGCGCGAGTGGATGCTGATCGAGCCGCGCACCGACTGGACCGTGGGCGGCGTCACCTACGCCTCGGGCTCGCTGCTGGCCGCGAAGTTCGACGACTACATGGCGGGCCGGCGCGAACTCACCGTGCTGTTCGCGCCCGACGACACCACCGCACTCGACAGCCATTCGTGGACGCGCCACCACCTGATCGTCAACGTGATGCACGACGTGGTGAACCGGCTCGAAGTGCTCACGCCGCCGGCCGACGGCAAGGGCGCGTGGACACGCGAAAGCCTGGGCGGCGCACCGGCGCTGTCGACCATTGCGGCGGGCGGCATCGACGAGGACGAGAACGACGACTACTTTTTGACCGTGAGCGGCTTCCTGCAGCCGACCACGCTCTACATAGGCACCATCGGCCAGGGCGAGCCCCAGGTGCTGAAGGACAGCCCGGCCTTCTTCGACGCCTCGCGCTACCGCGTGAGCCAGCACTTCACCACCTCGAAGGACGGCACGCGCGTGCCCTACTTCGAGATTGCCGCCCACGACCTGAAGGCCGACGGCGCCAACCCCGTGCTGCAGTACGCCTACGGCGGCTTCGAGATCTCGCTGCAGCCGAGCTACAGCGGCAGCATCGGCCGGGCGTGGCTGGAGCAGGGCGGCGTGTACGTCATCGCCAACATCCGCGGCGGCGGCGAGTACGGCCCGCGCTGGCACCAGGCCGCGCTGCAGGAGAACCGGCTGCGCACCTGCGAGGATTTCGCGGCCGTGTCGGAAGACCTGATTGCACGCAAGATCACCTCGCCCGCCCACCTGGGCGCGATGGGCGGCAGCAACGGCGGCCTGCTCATGGGCAACATGCTCACGCTGTACCCGCAGTTGTACGGTGCGATCGTGAGCGAGGTGGCGCTGCTCGACATGCGGCGCTACACGCAGCTGTCGGCCGGCGCATCGTGGATCGCGGAATACGGCGACCCCGAGCAGCCCGACGAATGGGCGTTCATCAAGACCTTCTCCCCCTATGAGAACGCCAAGGCCGGCCAGGCCTGCCCGCCCGCCCTGTTCACCACCTCCACCCGCGACGACCGCGTGGGCCCGGTGCATGCGCGCAAGATGCACGCGAAGATGGTGGCGCTGGGGTACGACAGCAGCTTCTACGAGAACCTGGCGGGCGGCCACAGCGCGGCCACGGACAACAAGGAGTCCGCCTTCATGGACGCGCTGGGCTATGCCTACCTGTGGCAACACCTGAGGACGCCGACATGAGCAACGCCCACACCACCCTCGAACTGATCGGCGCGCCGACCGACATCGGCGCCAGCGTGCGCGGCGCCGGCATGGGGCCCGACGCACTGCGCGTGGCGGGCCTGGCGGAGGCCCTCGTGGGGCAGGGCTTCGCGGTGGTCGACAGCGGCAACCTGGCCGGGCCGGCCACGCCCTGGACGGCACCGGCCAACGGGCTGCGCCACCTCGACCAGGTGATCGCGTGGAACCGCTCGGTGTACACGGCCGTCGACAGCGCGCTGGGCGCAGGCCACGTGCCGGTGATGCTGGGCGGCGACCACTGCCTGGCCATCGGCTCGATCAGCGCCGTGGCCTGGCACGCGCGCCAACGCGGCAAGAAGCTGCGCGTGCTGTGGCTCGACGCGCACTCCGACGTCAACACCGAAACCACGAGCCCCAGCGGCAACCTGCACGGCATGCCGGTGTCGTGCCTGCTGGGCCACGGGCCCGCGGTGCTCACGGGCTGGAGCGGCGAGCGCGCGGCGCTGCAGCCCGATGCCATTCGCTTCATCGGCATTCGCAGCGTGGACAGCGACGAGAAGGAAGCCATTCGCACGCTGGGCCTGCACGTGTTCGACATGCGCCACATCGACGAGCACGGCATGCGCACCACCCTGACCGAAGCGCTGCAGGACGTGGACGAAGACACCCACCTGCACGTGAGCTTCGACCTGGACTGCCTGGACCCCGGCATCGCGCCCGGCGTGGGCACCGGCGTGCGCGGCGGGCCGACTTACCGCGAGATGCAGCTGTGCATGGAAATGATCTCCGACACCGGGCGGCTGGGCTCGGTCGACGTGGTGGAGCTGAACCCCGCGCTGGACGTGCGCAACCAGACGGCAGAGGTGGCGGTGGAGCTGATCGAGAGCCTGTTCGGCAAGTCGACGCTGGTGCGTTGACGCCAAGCCCCGCGGCGCCGCCGGGCCGAGCCGCCCTCAGCCGCGGCTCGACGACGAAGGCACGGGAAAGGTCATGACCGGGGCTGGCGCAGACGGCCCGGCGGGGGCCGCCGGCGCGGCAGGCGACGTTGCGGCGGGCGGCTGGGCGGGGGCCTCGGCCTGGCTGTCGCTGGCGTCTTCAGTGCCTTCGGGGCCTTCGAGGAACCGGTCGAGCAGCGCGAAGAAGCGGTCGTAGAAGCGCTCGTCGGTCAGCGTTTCGCTCGCGACCTTCACCATGGCGTCGTCGCTGGCCGAGAACGGCAGCGACAGCGAGCCGATCGCGCCCACGCCCACGCTGGCCGAGTTGTTCACCTTCTTGATGCCGTAGCGGTCCTGCAGCGCGGTCACGAAGGCCACCGTGCTCTTGCTGGCGGTGCCTCCCTTGGTGCCCCTGGTGCCCCTGCCGCCTTCGAGCGCGCAGACCACGCGAAACTCGACCTCCACATGCACCTCGGCCGCCGGCTGGAAGCTCTTGCGCCCGGTCACCAGGTCGGCGTTGGCCGCCGTGATCATGTAGCCCTGGCTCAGCAGCGCGCGGCGCGCGGCCTCGCAGGTCTGCGCCTCGGTGGCCTCGTAGTTGCGGGTATGGGTGGTGGTGGAGCCGAACTCCTCGGGCTCGTAGGTGACGCGGCGCGAACTGGTGCCGCAGCCGGCCAGGACGAGCACGGCCATCAGGCCCGCCAGCAGCGCCGGGGCGCGAACGAAGGAGAAGGAAGAAGAAGCAGATGAAGTGAGGTGCATGGTCGGCATGAAGCGGCGGATGCCAACCGGCGTCGTGCGCCGGCAAGGCTTCGAGCCTGAGCGCGGCCCGGCGTTCCCCGCCGCGCCAAATTTTCAGGACCAGGGCAGCACGTGCTGCGCGCGCACCCGCGTCGCCGCGATCAGCCGCGCATTGGGCGCGTCGGTGCTGTCGACCCAGGCGCGCGCCTCCTCGGCGCTGCGGCCGAACTGCTGGTGGCGGCGCACCAGGCGCGCTTCGCGCAGGGCGTCGTCGATGTCCACGTACCACGCCTCGTCGAGCATGGCCGCCGCCCCGGCCCACGGTCCGACGTCGTGCAGCAGGTAGTTGCCTTCGGTGATGACCAGTTGCGTGCTCGGCAGCACGGCGATGGCGCCGGCCACCGGCTCCTCGATCTCGCGGCGGAATTCGGGGGCATAGACGATGTCGCCGTCGGGGCGCTGTGCGCGCAGGCGCTGCAGCAGGGCGACGTAGCCGGCGCTGTCGAAGGTGTCGGGGGCGCCCTTGCGGGCAGCGCGGCCGAGCCGTTGCAGCTCGACGTTGGCGAGGTGAAAGCCGTCCATGGGGACGACCTGGGCGCGGTCGCCGAGCAGGGATTTCATGGCGGCAGCCACAGTGGACTTGCCAGCGCCTGGCGCGCCCACCAAACCCAGAAGCTTGCGCCGTCCGTCCGCGAGCAGGCTTTGGATGCGGGCGTTCTCCGCCGCGCCGAGTGTGTTCATGGATACGACCTCAAGAGAGATGCCATTCGGGGAGGGGTTCGCGGCGGTTGCGCCATTCTGGAGGAATGCCCTCTGCACCGACAAAAGAAGCCACCACCCCGCCGACGATAGCGCACAAGGTGTCGCGATCGCCTCCGGCGCTGACCGCCAGCCACAAGGCGTCCTCGTAGCTTTCCAGCGCCTGTCCGCAGCACCACAACGCAAAGGGAACGGTGTCCTGCGCCGACATGGCCATGCCGTTGCCGAGGATGGAGATAGGGAAATCGAGCGAGCCCACCTCGGCCATCGACTGTGCGCGAATCAGCTTGGAGCGCACTTCGCTCTGGGGAAGCTTTTGGACAATGGCGCCCAGAAATTGCCCGTGCGAAGGCCGCTGCCGATGCACGCGTCTGCGGCAGGCTTCGGCCGCGGCCAATGCAACCGCCGTCGAGCCCGCAATGCCTTCAGGATGCGCATGCGTGACTTCCGCGCACAGTTTGGCTTGCTCGGCGACGGCCGTCATGTCGTCTGCAAAGAAGGCGCCGAGCGGAGCCGCACGCATGGCCGCGCCGTTTCCGTAGGACCCCTGCCCTTCGAAGGCATCGTTTGTCACTGCACGCCAGTCTTCCCCCGCCCCAATGCGGGCAAGCACGCGATGCATCGAAGGCCCGTAGGCACGCTCGTAGTCGTAATGCTCGGCAAGGCTGCATGCAAGTGCTTGCTGGTCGATCACCCCGTTGCGTACCAACGCTGCGACCACAGAGAGCGACATCTCGGTATCGTCGGTGAACAGCCAGGGCTGCGCCGGCAATTGCCGATCGGCGAGCCGCTTTTCGGAAGCGTTTTCGCGCTGGAAAAAACACTGGCCGAATGCGTCCCCGATCGAAAGTCCGTCGAGTGCGAGCAATGCGCGCTGCAGCCGCGTCGCAGTCATTTCAGAACCGCACGGAACGTGAGGCTGATGCGTTCGCCAGCGCCTTCGGCCTTGGGAATCGCATGCAGCCAGTTTTGCTGGACGGCGTCCGACATGTACAGCAAGGAACCGTGACGCAGCGGGTAGTCGAACCGCACGGCGCTGTCGACCTTGCTGCGGTAGGCAATCGACCGCGTGCTGCCGAGCGACACGATGGCCACGCCGGTCCCGGGCGCCAGCGCTTCGCTCGAATCAGAATGAAAGCCCATCGACGAGGCGCCGTCCGCGTAGTGATTCAGCAGGCAGTTGTTGGGACGAAACCCGAGTTCGGCCTCGATCTGGCCGCACAGGGTGTCGAGTTCGCAGGGCATGGCCACCGTTTCGTAGGCGATCTGCGAATAGTTGTAGGGCACGCCGAAGCTGGCCGTCTTGCGTGCCCTCATACGCTCGTCCCACGTCACCGCGCCGCCGAGCCATTCGAGAAGGGCATCGGGCAACGCGACGAACGTGGGATGGAGGTGGATGGGCGGACCGTTCATAGCCCGCAGGATACAAGGACCGCGACTTCGCGATCAGGGGTGCATCGAGGCCGTATCAGGGATAGAGGCCGCGTTCCTGGCGCGCCATCAGGATGCGCTCGCAAGCCACCGCGTACGTCGCTGTGCGCAGCGTGATCTTGTGCTTGTCCGCCGTGTCCCAGATCTGGTTGAGGGCGTTCATCATGATGCGGTCCAGGCGCACGTTGATCTCGTCCTCGTCCCAGAAGAAGGACGAGAAGTCCTGCACCCATTCGAAGTAGCTCACCGTCACGCCGCCGGCGTTGCAGATCACGTCGGGCACCACCAGCACGCCGCGCTCGGCGAGGATGTCGTCGGCCACCGGCACGGTCGGGCCGTTGGCGCCTTCGAGCACCAGCTTGGCGGTGGTCTTCTGCGCGCGCTCGGCGGTGATCTGGCCTTCGAGGGCGGCCGGAATCAGGATGTCGCAGGCCGTGTCCCAGAAGGCTTCGTTGGGCACCACGTCGCCGCCCTTGAAGGCGATCACGCCGTCCTTGTTGGCGATGGGGATCAGAGTCGCGAGGTCGAAGCCGTTGGAGTTGACGATGGTGCCGGTATGGTCCTGCACGGCCACGATCTTGGCGCCGGCTTCCGCGAACAGCTCGGCCGCGACCGAGCCCACGTTGCCGAAGCCCTGCACGGCAATGCGCGCGCCGCGCAAGTCCAGCCCCAATCGCCGGGCCGCTTCCCGGCCGGTGACGAACACGCCGCGGCCGGTGGCCTTCACGCGGCCCAGCGAGCCGCCCAGGTGCAGCGGCTTGCCCGTGACGACGCCGGTGGCGGTGCCGCCGGTGTTCATCGAGTAGGTGTCCATCATCCAGGCCATGATCTGGCCGTTGGTGTTGACGTCGGGCGCGGGAATGTCGGTGTGCGGGCCGATGATGATGCCGATCTCGCTGGTGTAGCGGCGGGTGATCTTTTCGAGCTCCTGCAGCGAGAGCTTCTTCGGGTCGACGCGGATGCCGCCCTTGGCGCCGCCGTACGGAAGGTTCACGGCGGCGGTCTTGATGGTCATCCAGGCCGACAGCGCCATCACTTCTTCGAGCGTGACGTCGGGGTGGAAGCGCACGCCGCCCTTGCCCGGGCCGCGGCTCATGTTGTGCTGCACGCGGTAGCCCTCGAAGTGGGCGATGGTGCCGTCGTCCATCTCGATCGGCACGTCCACGATCAGCGCGCGCTTGGGACGCTTGAGCGTCTCGACCCAGCGGGCCAGCGGGCCGAGGTACGGCACGACGCGGTCGACCTGCGAGAGGTACGTGCCCCATGGGCTGTTGGCGGTCGGGCTGACGAAGGAGAGTTTTTCACTCATGAGAGATCCCAAGGTTGAACGGATGGGCGCAACGATAGACCTGTCCCGCGCGCGACGCCATGCCTTATGCGCGGCGCGCTGGCGGTTATGCAAGAGACGTTGGGGCGGTGCGCGCGCACATGACGAAACCGTCATCGACGGGTTATCGATCCGGCGGATGCGCTCCCTAGAGTTGGCTCACCAACCACAACCGACCTCAAGGAGTTTCCCGAATGACCAAGCAACCGACCGCCACCCGCCTCCTGGGCACCGCCGCCATCGCCGCCGTGCTCGGACTGATCTCGGCCCCCAGCTTTGCCGGCAACTACGCCGAGGGCGACCCTCGCCCCGTGGCGACCACCTCGTCGACCACGCGCGCCGCCGTCGCTGCCGACGCCAAGCAATGGCTCGAGGCCGCGCCCACGCAGGGCTACACCGACGGCATCTCGCAGCAGGCCGAAGTGGTGGCTGCCAACACGCGCGCCGCGGTGGCGGCCGATACGCGCCTGTGGCTCCGGTCGGGCCTCGCGGCCAGGCAGAACGGCGAAGCGGGTGCCGACGCGACGCAGCCCGGCTACCGCTTGGCCGCGGCGAACTACATGTCAGGCCAGGCGGCGGCGCAGGCCCAGGCGCAGCCGCGAACCACAGTTCGCTGAGTGTTGGCCTCGCGCGCCCGGCGTGAGGTGCGTGGTACACGCCGACGGGTACGTGCGAAGGTAAGCCAAGGGCATTTCCTTGGTTCTATCTCCTGTAGCCAGCTTCCATAGGCCGCATCTTCCGCCGCCAATCGGCGCCCCCGCCGGATAATCCTCCGATGCTCGACCTGGACCGCATCGATCTCCGGCTGCTGAAGATCCTTCAGGAGGATGGCCGCATCACCAACCTCAAGCTGGCCGAGGCGGTGGCGCTGTCGCCCACTGCCGTGCTGGCACGGGTGCAGCGGCTCACGCGCGACGGGTTCATCCAGGGTTACGAGGCGCGGCTCGATCCCTGCAAGCTGGGCCGCGGTTTCACGGTGTTCGTCGAGGTGCTGCTGGACCGCACCACGGCCAACGTGTTCGACCAGTTCAAGGCCGCCGTGCAGGTGCGCGAGGAGATCATGGAATGCCACATGGTCGCGGGCGGCTTCGACTACCTGCTCAAGACCCGCATGGCCGACATGGCCGCCTACCGCGAGTTCGCCGGCACCGTGCTGTGGCAACTGCCCGGTGTGCGCGAAACGCGGACCTATGCGGTGATGGAAGAAGTCAAAAGCAGCGCGCGGCTGCCGCTGGGAATCTGACGCCTATTCGGGCTCGCGCGCCCGCCCGCCGAAGATCGCCGTGCCGACGCGCACCATGGTGCTGCCCGCGGCGATCGCCGCCTCGAGGTCCGCGCTCATGCCGAGCGACAGCGTGTCGAGTTCCACCCCCGCAATGCCCGCTGCGCGAATCGCCTCGAACACCGCATGCGCGCGCAGGAACAGTTCGCGCTGGGCGTCGAAACCCTCCGCCGGCTCCGGGATCGCCATGAGCCCGCGCAGCCGCAGCTGTGGCAACGCCGCCACAGCGCGGGCCAGCGCCACGGCCTCTTGCGGCGTCGCGCCCGACTTGTTCGCGCCGCCGTCCACATTGACCTGAAGGCACACGTTGAGCGGCGGCAGATGGGCCGGCCGCTGGGCCGACAGTCGCTCGGCGATCTTCAGCCGGTCGATGCTGTGGACCCAGTCGAACTGCTCGGCCACGGGCCGCGTCTTGTTGCTTTGCAGAGGGCCGATGCAGTGCCATTGAAGGCCGGCGCGCAGGTCGGCCAGCGCCTCGATCTTGTCCAGCCCCTCCTGCACGTAGTTCTCGCCGAAGGCCGTCTGGCCGGCTGCATGCGCCTCGCGCACGGCCTGGGGGCCGAAGGTCTTGGACACCGCCAGCAGCCGCACCTCGCCGGGCGCGCGCCCGGCCGTTACACATGCCTGCGCGATCCGGTTGTTTACTTGCTGGAGGTCGTCGCCAATCATCGTCATAATCGTCCAAAATCGTATCAAAACGTCACCGCACCCGAGCCGAGGAGCCCCGTGGACATCACCCAACTGCTGGCATTCAGCGTCAAGAACAAAGCCTCCGACCTGCACTTGTCGGCCGGCCTCCCGCCCATGATCCGCGTCAACGGCGACGTGCGCCGCATCAACGTGGACGCGCTCGATCACAAAGGCGTGCATGCCATGGTGTACGACATCATGAGCGACACGCACCGCAAGCACTACGAAGAATTCCTGGAGGTCGACTTCTCGTTCGAGATCGACGGCCTCGCGCGCTTCCGCGTAAACGCCTTCAACCAGGCGCGCGGCGCGGCGGCGGTGTTCCGGACCATTCCCTCGAAGATCCTGACGCTGGAGCAGCTGAACGCGCCGAAGATTTTCGGCGAACTCGCGCTCAAGCCGCGCGGGCTGGTGCTGGTGACGGGGCCCACGGGCTCGGGCAAGTCGACCACGCTGGCCGCGATGGTGAATTACCTCAACGAGAACGAGTACGGCCACATCCTCACGGTGGAAGACCCGATCGAGTTCGTGCACGAGTCGAAGAAGTGCCTGATCAACCAGCGCGAGGTCGGCCCGATGACGCTGTCGTTCTCCAACGCGCTGCGCTCGGCCCTGCGTGAAGACCCCGACGCCATTCTGGTGGGCGAGCTGCGCGACCTGGAAACCATCCGCCTGGCGATGACCGCGGCCGAAACCGGCCACCTGGTGTTCGGCACGCTGCACACCTCCTCGGCCGCCAAGACCATCGACCGGATCATCGACGTGTTCCCGGGCGAAGAGAAGGAAATGATCCGCGCCATGCTGTCGGAGTCGCTGCAGGCGGTGATCTCGCAGACCCTGTGCAAGACCAAGGACGGCCAGGGCCGCGTGGCAGCGCACGAGATCATGCTGGGCACGCCGGCCATCCGCAACCTGATCCGCGAGGCCAAGGTGGCGCAGATGTACTCCACCATCCAGACCGGCCAGGGCCAGGGCATGCAGACGCTCGACCAGAACCTGACGGAGCTGGTGCGGCGCAATGCCATCTCGGCTGCCGAAGCCCGCGGCAAGGCAAAGATCCCAGAAAACTTCCCCGGCTGACCCCCAGCACTCCGGAGCACCGACATCATGGAACGCGATCAAGCCAGCCAGTTCATCAACGACCTGCTCAAGCTCATGGTGAGCCGCAGCGGCAGCGACCTGTTCATCACGGCCGACTTTCCGCCGGCCATCAAGGTCGACGGCAAGGTCACCAAGGTGTCGCAGCAGGCGCTGGGCGCGCAGCACACGCTGGCGCTCACGCGCTCGGTCATGAACGACCGGCAGACGGCCGAGTTCGAGCGCACCAAGGAGTGCAACTTCGCGATCTCGCCGACCGGCATCGGCCGCTTCCGCGTCAACGCCTTCGTGCAGCAGGGCAAGGTCGGCATGGTGCTGCGGACCATTCCTGCCAAGCTGCCGACCATCGACGGCCTGGGCATGCCGCAGGTGCTGAAGGACGTGGCCATGACCAAGCGCGGCCTCACCATCATGGTGGGTGCCACGGGCTCGGGCAAGTCGACCACGCTGGCCGCCATGATCGACTGGCGCAACGAGAACTCCTTCGGCCACATCGTGACGGTGGAAGACCCGGTCGAGTTCGTGCACCCGCACAAGAACTGCGTGATCACGCAGCGCGAAGTGGGCATCGACACCGACAGCTGGGAAGCCGCGCTGAAGAACACGCTGCGCCAGGCGCCCGACGTGATCCTGATGGGTGAAATTCGCGACCGCGAGACCATGGAGCACGCGGTGGCCTTCGCCGAGACCGGTCACCTGTGCATGGCCACGCTGCATGCCAACAGTGCCAACCAGGCGCTGGACCGGATCATCAACTTCTTCCCCGAAGAGCGCCGCACGCAACTGCTGATGGACCTGTCGCTGAACCTGCGCTCGCTGGTGTCGCAGCGGCTGGTGCCCACCGAGGACGGCCAGGGCCGCGTGGCCGCGGTGGAAGTGCTGCTGAACACGCCGCTGATATCCGATCTGATCTTCAAGGGCGAGGTGGGCGAGATCAAGGAGATCATGAAGAAGAGCCGCAACCTGGGCATGCAGACCTTCGACCAGGCGCTGTTCGATTTGTTCGAAAGCCACTCGATCACCTTCGACGACGCCATCCGCAACGCGGACTCGGCGAACGACCTGCGGCTGCAGATCAAGCTCAACAGCCAGCGCGCGCGCAGCAGCGACCTGTCGGCGGGCACCGAGCACTTCGCGATCGTCTGAGCGCGTATTCCATGTTCGCGATCGTCTGAGCGCGAGTTCCATGTTCGCGATCGTCTGAGCGCCCCGGGCGCCGCCGTCAATCGATCGTTCGCTGCCACGCCGCGAACACCCCCGCCACCAGTGCAATCACCGCCATCGCGGTGAACCCGTCCAGCGAGGCCATGAAGGTGGCCTGCTGCTCCAGCGTGCGGTACAGCGTGCCCAGCGCCATGGCATGCGCCTCGCCGGCCGCATGGCCCAACGCGACGAACCCATGGGTCAGCGCGTCCAGCGCCTGCATGAAGCTCGCATTGGCCGGGTTCGCCGATTCGCTCAGGCGCACCTCGTGCAGCGCCAGCCGGTGCTGCTGCAGCGCGATGACCGACGAGGTCGCGAAGGAAATGGCGAGCTGCCGCACCAGGTTCTTCAGCCGATAGCCGTGCGCGAACTCCTCGGCCGCGAAGGGCCTGAAGGTGAGGTTGGCCACGGGCAGCACCACGAACAGCATCAGCAGCCCGCGTAGCAGCAGCGCCGGCAGCAAGGCCTCGCGCCCCGCCTGCGGCGTCATCTGCGACAGCCACCACGCCGCCAGCGCCGCAACGCCGAAGCCCGTGACGATGAGCCACTTCTTGCGCGCCAGCCGCGCCGAATGGCGCAGGTAGACGAACACCAGCAGCCCGGTCGCGAGCGACACCACGCCGGTGAAGTAGCCGGTGTTGCCCACGGTGAAGCCGAGCCCGCCCTCCATCAGCCGCGGCAGCAGGTAGCTGAACCCCGTGGAGAGGTAGTAGTACACGACGTACAGCGCCAGCCCCACGCGGAACGATGCATGGCGAAAGGCATGCAGCCGCACCAGCGGCGCGGGGTGCCGCCACTGTTGCCAGCCGAACCAGGCCAGGCCCGCCACGCCGGCGAGCGTCAGGCCGATGAGCGCGGGCGAGCCGGTGAACAGCTCGAAGTGCGAGCGCGTCAGCACCACCTGCAGCGCGGCCTGCGCGAGCGCGAACACCAGGTAGGCGATGTAGTGCGGCTCGGTGCGCTCGTGCACCGGCACGTCGCCGATGTCGGGCAGCGTCCACAGCACCAGCAGCCCGATCAGCGCGGCCACCGGCGCGGTGCTGGCGAACAGCCAGCGCCAGTCGAGGTGGGTGACCAGGAAAGCGCCCGCGATGGGCGCCAGCGCGCCGCCGAAGACGATCAGCACCATGAACGCCTTCAGCGCCTTGGCGCGGCGCGCGGGCGGAATGCCGATCTGGATCAGGATGCGGCAGGCACCCAGCATCGGGCCGACGAAATAGCCCTGCACGGCGCGCGCGGCGGTCAGCTGCACCGAGCTGTCGCACAGCGCCGCGCCCACGCCGCCGGCGGCGAAAGCGAACATGCAGACGGCCAGGTAGCGCCGGTAGCCCAGCCGCTCGATCCACGCGTGCTGGTGCAGGATGCCGAGCACCGCGCCCAGCGCATAGGCGCTGGAGGCCCACACCAGCTCGTCGGGCGAGGCGTTGACGCCGCCGGCGATGTAGCTCGCGAAGAATGCGAAGAGTGCGTTGTCGAAGTAGTCGATGGCCGTGACGAGGCCGATGGCCCAGGGCAGCAGCGCCACCGCGGCGTTGCCGCGCGAGGGCCATGCCAGGGCCGAAGAGGTCATGGCGCGGGCCGCTCCTTGCGGCGTTGCGCCAGTGCCTCTTCCACCGGCTCGCCGGACAGGCGGCGCTCGACGTAGTCGAGGTCGCGCCGCAGCTGCACCTGCAGCGACGCGGCCTCCTTGAGCTCGCGGCGGACCTGGGCGACGCGGGCATCCAGGGTCTCCAGCTGCCCGGTGAGCGTTTCGCGCAACGTCTTCAGCGAGGCGTTCGACAGCCGCGGACGGCCTCCTTCGGCCGGCGCGTCCACGGGCTGCTGGAGCATGGCCGTGATGACCGGCAGCGAGAAGCCCAGCGAACGCATGCGCAGCACGCGCGCCAGCCTGTCGAGGTCGGCCTGCTCGTACAGGCGGTAGCCGCCCTCGCTGCGCACCGGCACCACGATGCCGAGTTCTTCGTAGTACTTGAGCGTGCGCGGGGTCACGCAGAGCCGGGCCGCGGCATCGCGAACGGTGAGCGCGCTGGCGGGCAGTGTGGCGGCGGGCGTGGCGGTCATGGTGGAGCGATTTTGCCCCAACCTGTACGTTAACGTACAGGTTGGGGCCATCGCACCTGCCGCGGAATGGCTTTAAGCTGTCGCCCCATGAGCAGCATCAACCCCCGCACCTACGAATCCGTCCCCGCGCAAACCGTGGCCTTTCTCGGCCTCGGCGTCATGGGCGGCCCCATGGCCGGCCACCTGGCCAAGGCCGGCCACAGCGTCACGGTCTACAACCGCACACCTGCCAAGTCGCAGGCCTGGGCCGCCGAATTCGGCGCACCCGGGCGCCACGCCCCGACCCCGCGCGAAGCGGCGGCCGGCGCGGACATCGTGTTCTGCTGCGTCGGCAACGACGACGACCTGCGCTCCGTGGTGCTGGGCGACGACGGCGCCTTCGCCGGCATGAAGAAGGGCGCGACCTTCGTCGACCACACCACCGCCTCGGCCGACGTGGCCCGCGAACTGTCGAAAGCGGCGCAGGCGCTGGGCCTGCACTTCATCGACGCCCCCGTCTCGGGCGGCCAGGCCGGCGCGCAGAACGGCGCGCTCACCGTCATGTGCGGCGGCGACGCGGCCGTGTTCGAGCGCATCAAGCCGGTGGCCCTGGCGTTCGCCCGCGCGGTCACGCTGCTGGGCGAAAGCGGCGCCGGCCAGCTCGCAAAGATGGTCAACCAGATCGCCATTGCCGGCCTGGTGCAGGGCCTGTCGGAAGCCATTGCCTTCGGGCAGCGCGCCGGGCTCGACATGGAAGCCGTGCTGGGCGTCATCAGCAAGGGCGCTGCCCAGAGCTGGCAGATGGAAAACCGCGGCAAGACCATGATTGCGGGCAAGTTCGACTACGGCTTTGCGGTCGACTGGATGCGCAAGGACCTGGGCCTGGTGCTCGACGAGGCCAAGCGCAACGGCGCGCGCGTGCCGGTGACGGCGCTGGTCGACCAGTTCTATGCCGACGTGCAGCAGGCCGGCGGCAAGCGCTGGGACACGTCGAGCCTCATCACCCGCCTCAAATAGGCTCGCCCCCAGGCTACGCGCACTTCGTGTCGCTTCTCCTGCCCCCTGCCGGGGGCAACACCTGCGGCCCGGCAAAGCCGCATCCGTGGTGTTCCATGAAAAAAGCCCGCGACAGCGGGCTTTGTTGATTCCGCGTTTTTACTCAGCGGATCGGCGACGTCGTCGCGCCGCTCGCGGGCAGCGGCTCCATCGGTGGCAGCGGCACACGCGACGACGACGAAGGCGCGAGCGGTGCCGACGGCGAGGCCGACGTTACCGGCGCCGGGCCCTGCCCGCCGCGCTGGGCCGCGCTCTGGTTGGCGGCCTGCGAGGCGGCCAGGTCGGCCTCGGACACGATCTCGACCACGCGCACCACCTTGGCCACGCCGCTCACGCCGCGCGTGATTTCGGTGGCGCGGTCGGTCTCGCGCCGCGTGGCGATGCCCATCAGGTAGACCGTGCCGCGCTCGGTCACCACCTTGAAGGAATTGGCGAAGATGTCCTTGGCGTCGAGCAGCGAGGCCTTCACCTTGCCGGTGATGTAGAGGTCGTTCGAGCGGTCCGGGAAGGTGCTCGACGCGCCCACCGTCAGCTCGTTGACCACGGAGCGCACGTTCACGACGCGGCCCACTTCTTCTTCCACGCGTCGGCGGTCGGCGTCGCTGCCCACGGCACCAGTCAGCAGCACCTGGCGATTGAAGCTGGTCACGCTCACGTACATGTTGTCGTTGGCGATGTCGCGCACGCGGGCCGCGGCCCGCAGCTCGATGCCCTGGTCGTCGAGCTGCGCGCCCGAGCTGCGGCGGTCGGTGGCCACCATGCCCACGCCCATCACCGCGGCACCACCCACGACGAGCGGCACGCAGGCGGAAAGGCCGCCCACCAATGCGGCGCCCAGGGTGAGGGCAAGGGCAAGGCGTTGGGTCGACGTCGTCGTCATGGTCGTGAAGGTCATGAGGAAACTTCCTGTTCTCCGAGTAACTGGGCATCCACGCCGTCGCACAGGCAGTGCAGTGCGAGCTGGTGGATTTCGTGGATGCGCGCCGCACGCTCGTGCGGCACGCTGATCTGGACGTCGGTTTCACGCAGCGCGCGCCCGATGGCACCGCCCGAGCCGCTGCTGCCCGCGCCCGGCGCCGAGGGCGGCCCCGAGACGGCATTGCCGAGCAGCGCGACCACGGTCATGTCGCGCTCGTGCGCGGCCGTCACCGCGCCCAGCACCGCCGCCGACTGCCCGCTGGCGCTCAGCGCCAGCAGCACGTCGCCGGCCTGGCCGAGCGCGCGCACCTGGCGCGCGAAGCGGTCGGCATCCATGGCGGTGGCGCTGTCGGCGTCGGGGTCGTTGGTGTCACCGGGCAGCGCAATGGCGCCCAACTCGGGCCGCTCGCGTTCGAAGCGGCCCACGAACTGCGCGGCGAACTGCGCCGCCAGCAGGCCGGACACGCCCGACCCGCAGGCCAGCACCTTGCCGCCGCTGGTCACGCACGCCAGGATGGCCTGCATCGCTTGAGAGATGGGTTTGCTCAGGACCGGTCCGGTCTGGTATTTGAGGTCGGCACTGTCGATGAAGTGCTGCTGAATCCGTTGCTCGAGCATGGGGCGCGATGATAACTGGGGGTCGTGAAACAAAAGGTGTGAGGGGTGGAGCCCGGCGCCAAGGCTTCGGTTCCCCGCACGGGGCACTTCAGAAGGCGTCGAAGGCGCCCTGAAGCCAGGTGATTTTCTCCTCCACCAGAACCACGTCGAACCGGCAGGGCGGCACCGTGCGCAGAGCATTCAGGAAATGCTGCGCGGCGAACACGATGCGCCGCTGCTTCGCCCCCGTGATGCTGCCGCCCGCGCCGCCGTGCGCGCCGGTGCTGCGCTGGCGCACTTCGACGAACACCAGCGTGGCCTCGGGCGGGCGGCGCGCGTCGCGCATGATCAGGTCGATCTCGCCGCCGCCGCGCCCGGGCGTCCGATAATTGCGCGCGACCAGCGTGAGGCCGGCGTCCTGCAGGTGGTCGAGCGCGGCGTCTTCCGCCGCATCGCCGCGATGCTTCGTGGTCTTGGTGGTCTTGGTGGTGGTGGTCTTCATGGCTCCCTGCCGCAATCTTCTTGTTCGTTCTGACGGAGAAACTTCTTGGCTTCACTCGCCCCTGCTTCTTTCGGCGCCGCCCTTGCGGCCGCGCACGACGCCGCGGGTGCGCAGCATTATCCGCAGGCCACGCTCTACGTGGTCGCCACGCCCATCGGCAACCTGGCCGACATCACGCTG
Organism: Variovorax monticola; assembly: GCF_051216855.1. Lineage (NCBI taxonomy): Bacteria > Pseudomonadati > Pseudomonadota > Betaproteobacteria > Burkholderiales > Comamonadaceae > Variovorax > Variovorax monticola. The sequence goes on along the minus strand of NZ_JBPJZP010000011.1, from coordinate 10,597 downwards.
CGCGCGCTGCACGTGCTGCAGCTGGTGGACGCCATCGCCTGCGAGGACACGCGCCACACCCAGACCCTGCTGCGCGCCTACGGCATCGACCGGCACGGCTCGCGGCTACTGGCGGTGCACCAGCACAACGAGGCCGAGGCCGCGCAGGCCGTGGTGGCCCGGCTCGCGCAGGGCGAGCGCATTGCCTACGTCAGCGACGCCGGCACGCCCGGCGTGAGCGACCCCGGCGCGCGGCTGGCAGCCGCTGTGCGCGCGGCCGGCCAGCGCGTGCTGCCGCTGCCGGGCGCCAGCGCCGTGACCACGCTGGTCGGCGCGGCCGGCCTGGTGGCCGACGGCGGCGACGGCAACGCCAGCAGCGCCTTCGTGTTCGCGGGCTTCCTGCCGAGCAAGGCCGGCGAGCGCGACACCGCCGTGCTGGCGCTCTCGCAGGAGCCGCGCGCCGTGGTGCTGCTGGAAGCGCCGCACCGCATCGAAAGCCTGGCGCGCGCGCTCGCCACGCTGGGCGAACGCCGCATCACCGTAGGCCGCGAGCTCACCAAGCAGTTCGAGGAAATAGCGACCGTGGCCGCCAGCGCCCTGCCCGACTGGTTCGGCGCCGACCGTGACCGCACGCGCGGCGAGTTCGCGCTGGTGCTGCACCCGGTGGCCGTGAGCGGCGACGGCGGCGCCGAAGGCGAGCGCGTGCTGCGCCTGCTGCTGGCCGAGCTGCCCGTGAAGACGGCCGTGAAGCTGGCCGCGGAGATCAGCGGCGCGCCGCGCAACACGCTGTACGACACGGCGCTGCGCATCCGCAAGGACGCGGAAGAAGACCCGGCTTAGCCGTCCAGCTCGGCGTAGCGCCTGAAGATGCCGTCTTCGTTGAACGCGATGCGCCGAGGGCTCTGCAGGTAGTCGTGCACGCTCTGGCGGCGCTTGATGTTGCCGTGCAGTTTCTCGACCGCAGGCGTTTTCGCCAGCGCCCGCGCGGTGGCCTTCGGGAAGGCGTAGTGCAGCCCGTCCACCAGCTGGAACAACGACAGGTCGGCATACGTCAGCACGTCGCCCACCAGGTGCAGGCTGCCCGCGGGGTTGCGCTGCAGCACGCGTTCGAACCAGTTCAGGAACTTGGGGATGCGCTCGTCGCGAAAGGCCCTGGCGCGCTGCACGGCCGCGTCGCGCTGGTCTTCGTAGTAGGCGCCGCTGGAGATGGGGTGGTGCGTGTCGTGCGCCTCGGCCACCGCATCGGCGATGGTGAGCTGCAGCTGGTGCGTCCACAGGCCGTCGGACTCGCCCACGCCCGCCAGGCCGAGCCGCGGGCCGAGGTACAGCAGGATCGCGGCGGTCTGCCCCACGACGATGTCGCCGTCGACCAGAAAGGGGGGCGCGAAGGCGGGACGGGCGTTGTCGGCGTCGCCCAGCCGCTCGCCCAGCGCGGACTCGCCGCCGCCCTTCGATTCGGGCAGGCGGGCCACGTCGACATAGTCGGCGCCGGCCGCCTCGAGTGCGAGCCGCACGAATTCGCCGCGGCCCTGGATGGTGGGCCAGTAGTGGAGTTGGTAAGGCATGCGGCCATGGTGGCAGGGTCGGCGGCGGGCCGCAACGGTGCGGCGCGAGAAGCCGGGGTCCGCCTGCGCCGGAAGGGTGCGGCCCGCCTTAGGATCACTGGCGGTTCAGCGCAACACCATTCCCATGCCCAGCAGCACCGTCTCGTTCACGCCTCATTTTTTCGGGCGGCGTTTGATCGTGTTTTCCAGTGTCTTCAGCTCGGCTTCGTCTTGCCGGTCGGCCTGTTGCGCTTCCTGTTTTTTGCGGAACTGATCGAAGTCGAGGTACAGCGCGTTCGTGGTGCTTTCCATTTGCTCATGGCTGACGGCGCCAGCGTGCAAGAGCACTGGGAAACCGTTGGAGCGGATGATCTGGTCCACGTTTTGGCGCCAGAAACCCATGCGGATCTCCTGGCGGCTCTTGGTTCGCAACTCTGCCGTTTCCAGGAAAATGACAACCAACCGGTTCAGGGTATCGATCTCGTCTTCGGTCAGGTAATTCTTGGCCACCACGATGTCTTGCTTGCGCACCTTGGCGCCCTTCCAGTGCAGCAAGCCAAAGTTCGGATCGTCGCGGTTGGCCCGCGCGGTGACCAATTCGGCGGCGGTCTTCTTCGTCACCGCGTAGAGCAAGGTGTTCTGTACCGTGGCAAAGAAGGTCTGCGCGGCCTGGTCTGTCTTGTCGTAGTCGCTGCTCAAGGCAAACAGGTCGCGCACCTTTTGGTAGAAGCGTTTTTCTGAGGCCCGGATGTCCCGGATGCGCTCCAGCATCTCGTCGAAGTAGTCCGGGCGGCCATCGGGGTTCTTCAGCCGCTCGTCGTCCATCGCGAAGCCCTTGACCAGATACTCCTTCAGCACGGTCGAAGCCCAGCGGCGAAACTGCACGCCTCGCGGTGAGCGTACGCGGTAGCCCACGGCAAGGATGGCGTCCAGGTTGTAGAGCTGCGTCTGGTAGCCCTTACCGTCCGCGGCAGTTGTCAAGGATTCCTTGACAACTGCCGCCGGGTCCAGCTCGCCATCCCCGAAGATGTTCTTCAGGTGCAGCGAGATATTCTGTTTGGTCGCGTCCAACAGTTCGGCGATTTCAAGCTGAGTGAGCCAGACCGTTTGCTGATCGGCCCGCAGCTTGATCTGGCTGCGGCCGTCATCAGTGGTGTAGAGGATCAGGTCGTTCACGGTGCGACATTGGCAAACGGTTGGCGGACAGACTCGTATCTGCTCGATTTCAGAGCGGAAACAAAAAATCCGGAAGAGCTTTCACTCTTCCGGATTCATATGTGGTCCCGCCGCCAGGAATCGAACCTGGATCTCAGCCTTCGGAGGGCCGAATTCTATCCGTTGAAATACAGCGAGGAATGGGGTTCCGGCGCAGGCCGAAGCCCGTGATTATGGCCTATCAGGCGGCCAGCGTTTCAGCCTCGCTCTCGACAGGCGCGCCAGCCACCGGCCGGGCGAACCCGAGCCCCGCCAGATACACCCGGAACACGCGCCTGCCCGTGGTCACCAGTTCGAAAGCCTCCGGGTCGATCAGCCAGTTCTGAATGAGCCCGCTGATCAGCGCATGCAGCCCTTGCGCGGCCGCGTAGCCGGGCACCGGCAGCTTGAGGTGGCTGCGCCTCGCAGCCAGGCGCAGGGCTTTCTCGAAATCGGCGACGCAGGCATTGCGCGCGTCCAGGTGGCGCTGCTGCACCGAGGCCATGTCGTGCGTGTACTCGACCTTGTGCGTTGCCACGTCGAACACGCGGCGCACCTGCGGGTCGGTGGTCATGAGGGTCAGCGCGTGGACCATGCTCTCCTCGATCTCGGCCAGGGGGTCGTCGATGCCCGGGGCATTGGCCGCCCTGCGCCCGGCCTCCAGCGGCAGGATGACGCGCTCCATCATCGCGTTGAAGAGATCGGCCTTGTCCTTGAAATGCCAATAGATGGCGCCGCGCGTGGCGCCGGCCTGCTGGGCAATCTGCTGCAGCGTGGTCTGCGAGACGCCTTGCGCCTGAAACAGCAGCTCCGCGGCATCCAGCAAGCGATGCCGCGTGGCCAATGCCTCTTCCTTCGTACGACGTGCCACCAAGTCTCCTGATTTGTAAAGGCAACGCCCTTTAAGTATCGTGGGGCCATTGCTGGGCTGTCACTATACATCCATGAATGTATGTAAACTACCGGGCTTCCCCGATGGCCCACCTGTCTGTGCTGGTTCGCGGTTCGCTCCGTGAAACGCGCCATCTCCCGTCTTCGCTTCAAAGGAATCGCATGCCTCTCCTGCATGTTTCGCGTCACTCGTCCTTTTCGCCGCGTCTCGCGACCGTGGCCGCCGTCGTCCTGCTGGTCCTTGCGGGCTGTGGCAAGAGCGATGCGCCTGCCGCCCCGGGCGGCGGCGCCGGTGGCGCCCGTCCCGCCCCTGAAGTGGGCGTGGTGGTGGCCGCACCGACCGATGTCGGCCTGGTGACCGAACTGCCAGGGCGCCTCGAAGCGTCGCGCGTCGCCCAGGTCCGCGCCCGCGCGGCCGGCATCCTGCTGAAGCGCGAGTTCCGCGAAGGCAGCGACGTGAAGGCCGGCCAGCTGCTGTTCCGCATCGACCCCGCACCGCTGGTGGCTGCTTCGCAGAACGCCCAGGCCACGCTGGCGCGCGCCGAAGCCAACGCCGTGCAGGCCAAGGCCCTGGCCGACCGCTACAAGCCGCTGGTCGAAGCCAACGCGGTGAGCAAGCAGGAATATTCCGTCGCACTGGCCTCGCAGAAGACGGCCGAAGCCGACGTGATCTCGGGCCGTGCCGCCGTGCAGACCGCCAAGATCAACCTCGGCTATGCCGACGTGACCGCGCCCATTTCGGGCCGCATCGGCCGCGCCCTCGTGACCGAAGGCGCGCTGGTGGGCCAGGGCGACGCCACCGAGCTGGCCGTGGTGCAGCAGATCAACCCCGTGTACGTGAACTTCACGCAGTCGGCCACCGACGTGCTCAAGCTGCGCCGCGCCGTGGCCGACGGCCAGTACAAGCGCGCCGGCGGCGGCGAGGCCGCCAGCATCCGCGTGGTGCTGGAAGACGGCAGCGACTACCCGCTGGAAGGCAAGCTGCTGTTCTCCGACCTCACGGTCGACGCGACCACCGGCCAGATCACGCTGCGCGCCGAAGTGCCCAACCCCAAGGGCGAACTGCTGCCCGGCCTGTATGTGCGCGTGAAGCTCGAGCAGGCCCAGGCCACCAACGCCATCACGCTGCCGCAGCAAGCGGTAACGCGCACCCAGCAGGGCGACACGGTGTCGGTGGTCAGCGCCGACGGCAAGATCAGCCAGCGCACGGTGAAGATCAGCGCCGCCAAGGACAACCAGTGGGTGGTGCTCGACGGCCTGAAGGCCGGCGAACAGGTGATGGTCGACGGCTTCCAGAAGCTGCAGATGATGCCGCCCGGCACGCCCGTGAAGGCGGTGCCGTGGAAGAAGCCCGAACCCAATGCCGCTGCAGCGCCCGCCGCCGCAGCCTCGGGTGCCGCACCGGCCGCCGCAGGTGCAGCCGCCCCCGCCGCGGCACCCGCAGCGAACGGCCAGGCTTCGGCCCCGGCCGAGAAGAAGTAAGCAGGAGCGCGCCGCATGGCCAAATTCTTTATCGACCGCCCGATCTTTGCGTGGGTGATCGCACTGTTCGTGCTGGTGATGGGCAGTGTCGCCATCACGCAGCTGCCGATCTCGCAGTACCCGCCGGTGGCCCCGCCGGCCATCGTGATCAACGCCGCCTACCCCGGCGCGTCGGCCCAGACGCTCGAGGACAGCGTGCTGTCCGTGATCGAACGCGAAATGAACGGATCGCCGGGCCTGATCTACATGGAATCGGTGGCCCAGGCCGACGGCACCGGCACCATCACCATCAGCTTCGAGCAGGGCACCGACCCCGACCTGGCGCAGGTGGACGTGCAGAACCGGCTGTCGCGCGCAACGCCGCGCCTGCCGGCCACGGTGACGCAGCAGGGTGTGCGCGTGGACAAGTCGCGCAACAACTTCCTGCTGTTCACGATCCTGTCGTCCGACAACCCGGCCTACGACCCGGTGGCGCTGGGCGACTACGCCTCGCGCAACATCGTTCCTGAACTGCAGCGCATTCCCGGCGTGGGCCAGGCGCAGCTGTTCGGCACCGAGAACGCGATGCGCATCTGGATCGATCCGGCCAAGCTGCAGGGCTTCAACCTGTCGCCGCTGGACGTGAACAACGCCATCAAGGCGCAGAACGCGCAAGTGGCCTCCGGCACCATCGGCGACCTGCCGAACGTGCCGGGCCAGGCCATTGCCGCCACCGTGGTGGTGAACGGCCAGCTCGCCAACGTCGACCAGTTCAAGAACATCGTGCTGCGCGCCAACACCGACGGCTCGACCGTGCGGCTGAAGGACGTGGCCCGTGTCGAACTGGGCGGCCAGGCCTATGCCACCTCGGCGCGCCTGAACGGCCAGCCGGCCGTGGGCGTGGGCGTGCAGCAGACGCCTTCGGGCAACGCGCTGCAAACGGCCAAGGCCGTGCGCGCCAAGATGGACGAGCTGTCCAAGTACTTCCCGCAGGGCGTGAAGTGGGCCATTCCGTACGACAGCTCGCGCTTCGTGAGCATCTCGATCACCGAAGTGGTCAAGACGCTGCTGGAAGCCGTCGCGCTGGTGTTCGTGGTGATGTTCATCTTCCTGCAGAACTGGCGCTACACGATCATCCCGACCATCGTGGTGCCGGTTGCGCTGCTGGGCACCTTCGCCACGCTGCTGGCGCTGGGCTTCTCGATCAACGTGCTGACCATGTTCGGCATGGTGCTGGTGATCGGCATCGTGGTGGACGATGCCATCGTGGTGGTGGAGAACGTCGAGCGCATCATGAGCGAAGAGGGGCTGTCGCCGCTCGAGGCCACGCGCAAGGCCATGAAGCAGATCTCGGGCGCCATCATCGGCGTGACCGTGGTGCTGATTTCGGTGTTCGTGCCGCTGGCGTTCTTCGCCGGCTCCACGGGCAACATCTACCGCCAGTTCTCGGCGGTGATGGTGGCGTCGATCGCGTTCTCGGCGTTCATGGCGCTGTCGCTCACGCCCGCGCTGTGCGCCACGCTGCTCAAGCCGGTGGAAGCCGGCCACCACCACGAGAAGCGCGGCTTCTTCGGCTGGTTCAACCGGGTGTTCACGCGCACGGCCAAGGGCTATGAAAGCATCGTCTCGCGGCTGCTCAAGCGCGCAGCGCGCTACCTCATCATCTACGCGGCGATCATCGGCGCGGTGGTGGTGGCGTACATGCGCCTGCCGAGCTCGTTCCTGCCCCAGGAAGACCAGGGCAACATCATCGTGAACGTGCAGCTGCCCCCGGGCGCCACGCAGGAGCGGGCGCTGTCGGTCATGCAACAGGTGGAAGGCTTCATCCTGAAGCAGCCCGAAGTGCAGAGCATGGTGGGTGTGATGGGCTTCAGCTTCTCGGGCCAGGGCCAGAACGCAGGCCTTGCCTTCGTGACGCTGAAGGACTGGGACGAACGCAAGGACCCGGCTCACTCCGCCAGCGCGCTGGCCGGTCGTGCCTTCGGTGCGCTGTCGGGCATTCGCGACGCCTTCATCTACCCGCTGAGCCCGCCGCCCATTCCCGAACTGGGCAACGCCACCGGCTTCAGCTTCCGGCTGCAGGACCGCGCAGGCGCAGGCCACGAGGCGCTCGTGAACGCGCGCAACCAGCTGCTGGGCATGGCCGGGCAGAGCAAGATCCTGGCGCAGGTTCGCCCCGACGGCCTGGAAGACGCGCCGCAGCTGCAGATCGACATCGACCGCGACAAGGCGAGCGCACTGGGCGTGACCTTCGACGCGATCAACGCGACGCTGTCGACCTCGCTGGGCTCGAGCTACGTGAACGACTTTCCGAACCGCGGCCGCCTGCAGCGCGTGGTGGTGCAGGCCGACGCGCCGGCCCGCATGCAGCCCGACGACCTGCTCAAGCTCACGGCGCCCAACACCCAGGGCCTGCCGGTGCCGCTCTCGGCCTTCGCGACCACCAAGTGGGTCAAGGGCGCGACGCAAACGGTGCGCTACAACGGCTACCCCGCCATCCGCATCAGCGGCGACGCGGCACCCGGCTTCAGCACGGGCGCGGCGATGACCGAGATGGAAAAGCTCGCCACGCAGTTGCCTGCGGGCTTCGGCTTCGAATGGACCGGGCAGTCGCGTGAAGAAAAGCTCGCGGGCTCGCAGTCGATCATTCTTTACGGCTTCGCGATCCTGGCGGTGTTTCTCTGCCTGGCCGCGCTGTACGAAAGCTGGACCATTCCGCTCGCGGTGATCCTGGTGGTGCCGCTGGGCGTGATCGGGGTGCTGGTGGCGACCATGCTGCGCTCCTACTCGAACGACGTGTACTTCCAGGTGGGGCTGATCACCATCATCGGCCTGTCCGCGAAGAACGCGATTCTGATCATCGAGTTCGCCAAAGACCTGCAGGCGCAGGGCAAGGGCGTGATCGAGTCGGCGCTCACCGCGGCCCACCTGCGGTTCCGCCCGATCGTGATGACCTCGCTGGCCTTCGGCCTGGGCGTGCTGCCGCTGTTCCTCGCCTCCGGCGCGGGTTCGGCCAGCCAGCGCGCCATCGGCACGGGCGTGATCGGCGGAATGATCACCGGCACGGTGCTGGCCGTGTTCTTCGTACCCATCTTCTTCGTGGTGGTGCGCACCCTGTTCAAGGGCAGCGCGCGCCAGCGCGAGGCCGACAAGCGGCACGCCGAAGCCGCCGGCATCGTGGAGGAACCGAAACATGAATAAGACACTGATTCCCACAGCCCTGGCAGCGGCCCTGCTGCTGGCCGGCTGCTCGCTGATTCCGACCTACGAGCGCCCCGCCGCGCCGGTGCCCACCACCTTCCCCGGTGACCCGACGCAACCGGCCGGCCAGGCCGCGGCCAACCTGCCGTGGCAGGACTTCTTCACCGACCCGCGGCTGGCGGGCCTGATCCAGACCTCGCTGGCCAACAACCGCGACCTGCGTGTGTCGGTGCTCAACATCGAACAGGCGCGCGCGCAGTTCCAGGTGGAGCGTTCGGCGCTGTTCCCGGCGCTGGGCCTCACCGGGTCGGGCTCGCGCTCGAGCCCCAATTCGCTGCAGGCCTTCGACGCCAGCGCGGGCAGCGTGTCGTCGCAGTACAGCGTCAACTTCGGCTTCACCGCCTGGGAGCTCGACTTTTTCGGCCGCATCCGCGCGCTGAAGGACCAGGCCCTGGCACAGTACCTGGCCACCGACGAGACGCGCAAGGCGGTGCAGATCAGCCTGATCGCCTCGGTCGCCAACGGCTGGCTCACGCTGCTGGCCGACGACGAGCTGCTCGAAATCACCCGCCAGACGCTGACCACGCGCGAAGAGTCGGTGCGCCTGACCAAGCTGCGCTTCGACAACGGCGTGTCGTCCGAGCTCGACTTCCAGGCCGCGAACTCGCTGCTGGAAACCGCACGCGCCTCGTATGCGCAGCAACAGCGCGCACGCATGCAGGACGAGAACGCCCTGGCCCTGCTGCTGGGCGCGCCGGTGCCGGCCGAAGCCACCGCGGGCAGCACCAGCCCCACCAAGGGCCTGGACGGCATCAACCCGATGCCCGACGTGCCCGCCGGCCTGCCGTCGGACCTGCTGGCCGAACGCCCCGACATCCGCTCCGCCGAGCAGCAGCTGATTGCGGCCAACGCCAACATCGGCGCGGCGCGCGCCAACTTCTTCCCGCGCGTGTCGCTCACCAGCGGCATCGGCACCGCGAGCACCGAGTTCTCGGGCCTGTTCGACCGCGGCTCCAAGGCCTGGTCGTTCGCGCCCACGGTGACGCTGCCGATCTTCGATGCGGGCCGCAACATCGCCACGCTCGACTCGGCCAAGGCCGGGCGCGAGATTGCGGTGGCGCAGTACGAGAAGTCGGTCCAGACGGCGTTCCGCGAAGTGGCCGATGCGCTCGCGGGCCGCGCCACGCTGGGCGAGCAGGTGCGCGCGCAGCGTGCGCAGGCCGATGCCGAAGGCGTGCGCTTCAAGCTGTCCGACCTGCGCTACCGCAACGGCATTGCCAGCGCGCTCGACCTGCTCGACGCGCAGCGCTCGCTGTTCACGGCCCAGCAATCGGCCGTGACCACGCGCCTGCTGCAGTTGCAGAACCAGGTCACGCTGTACAAGACGCTGGGTGGCGGCTGGGCCACACGCGACAAGGGTTGAGACACCTGCGCGCCTCATAAGGGTAGGTCCCTTGCCCCTTCGGGCAAGGGGTCTCTCTATAATCGCCGGTTGGTTAGAAGAAGCCCCCCGACGAGCCCCCGTTATTGAGGACGCCATGAGCGCAGACCCGCATTACCAGGCCACAGAAGAAGCCCACACCGGGCCGATCAAGAACCCGAAGCAACTGCTGCTGGCGGTATTTTTCTCCTTCATTGCCCCGATCCTGATCATCGTGGGTCTTGTCGCCTACGTGGTCTCGGGCAACAAGCCCGCCGGCACCGCCGAGGGCGACAACATGGCGCTCTATGGAGTGACCAAGGAAGCACGCGACCGCGAGGTGGCCGAGCGCCTGAAGCGGGTCGGCGCCATCGAAGTGCGCGACGTCAACCGCCCGCTGGCCACCGGCGAGGCCGTGTTCAAGGCCCAGTGCGCGACCTGCCACGGCGCCCCGGGCATTCCCGGCGCCCCGCACTTCCAGGACGCAGCCGCCTGGGGCCCGCGCATCGGCCAGGGCTACGCCACCCTCCTCGAACATGCCCTGAAGGGCAAGGGCGCCATGCCTGCCCAGGGCGGCGGCGACTTCGAAGACCTCGAAGTGGGCCGTGCCGTGGTCTACATGGCCAACGCCGGTGGCGGCAAGTTCCCGGTGCCCGACCGTCCCGCGGCGGCAGCGCCTGCCGAAGGCGCCTCGGGCGCGGCACCTGCAGCGTCGGCACCTGCGATGTCCGCAGCCAGCGCGCCCGCCAACTGAGCGTTCCCCCGATCCCATAGAAAAAGCCGGCCCAGCCAGGCTGTGTAAATAGTCAGCCGGCCGCTTAGATCAAGATGCCCCGCAACAGCGGGGCATTTTTCATTGGGGCGCGAAGTGAAGAAGACAAGGGCCTCAGCCCCGCAGCGCCTGGTG
>NZ_JBPJZP010000010.1:0-84326 GCF_051216855.1 Variovorax monticola | reverse complement strand
CCTCGGTCCTGTCCGTGTCGATGTCCCATGGGTCAGTCTCCAATGAAAAATGCCCTCCAGACCAACGCCTGGAGGGCACTTCTCGTCGACTCGATGCAGACTATTTACACAGCCTGCCAGCGCCGGCTTTTTCTATGGGCGGCACGCATGCCTGACAAAGGCTAAGGCGCCGAAGGCGGAGCAGCTTCTTCCGCATGGCGCGCCGCCGGGCTCAGCACGTGCCCGAAGCGGCCGGGCAAGTCGCCGGCCTGCACCGCCTCCGGCGTCCACAGGCCGCGTTCGACGGCCTCCGCCGCAATGCCCACGTCCTGCGTGTGCACGAGGCCCAGCCCGATCGGCGAGGCCAGGTACAGCCGGCCTTCTTCGTCGAGCAGGCAGCCCGACACCTCGACCGCATTGCCGGTATGCGACGTGACGGTGAAACCCTCCCCCTCCTCGGCCACGCGCCACACCCAGGGCGCGGCCTCCAGCTCCATGTACACGCGCTGCGGCCCGTTCTGGAAGAACCACTGCCCCTCGTCGTCGTGCTCGTAGTTGCGGTGGATGAAGTCGATCAGCTTGTCATGCCGCAGCATCGAGCCCTTGGCGGCGCGAAACGGGCCTTCGGCCTGGGTGCGGTCGTCGCGCATGTACCAGTTGCCGCGCGCGTCCAAGCCGAGCCAGCCGTAGCAGTGCGGCACGTTGGGCCACTTGGCGATGGCCTGTTTGACGATGTCGTCCATGATGTCATTCTCTTCCCGTGCGCAAGCCAGCGCCGTCAGCCGATATGCCGCCTTTGCCGCCTTTGCCGCCTGTGCCGCCTGTGCCGCCATGCGACTGCAGCCAGTTGCCGACACGCTGGGGCATGCCCTGCACATGCCCCGGCGGCAGCCCCATCGGAAAGCCCACATGGCCGCCGTGCGCGGGCTGCCACAGCGTGACGTGCCGGCCCACCTCGCCGGCGCGGGGCAGGCTCGCGGCGGGAATGAAGGGGTCGTTGCGCGCGTTCACCACCAGCGCGGGCACGCGGATCGACGCCAGGTGCGGCTTGGCCGAGCCGCGCGACCAGTAGTCCGCAACGTCGCGAAAGCCGTGCAGCGGCGCGGTGAACACGTTGTCGAAGTCGTGGAGGTTGCGCGCCGACATCAGCCGCTCGCGGTCGAAAAGGCCCGGGAACTGCGCCAGCTTGGCGAGCGCCTTAGGCTTCATGGTGGCGAGGAACATGCGCGTGTAGACCAGCTTGTTGAAGCCCCGGCCGATGGCCTCGCCACCCGCCGCCAGGTCAAGCGGCGCGCAGACCGAGGCCACGGCGCCCACCACCCCCGAGGCCGTTTCTCCGGCTTCAGAAGCCCATCGCATGAGCGCATTGCCGCCCAGCGACACGCCCGCGGCCAGCACCGTGCCGCCGCCCCTGGCCACGTGCTGCTCGCGCATGCGCGCCAGGATCCAGCCGATTTCTTCGAAGTCGCCCGAATGGTAGGCGCGCGGCGCCAGGTTCAGCTCGCCGCTGCAGCCTCGGAAATGCGGCACGGCGAAGGCCATGCCCTGCGCGGCGGCGAAGGTGGCGAAGGCCTCGGCGTAGTGGCTGCGCGACGAGCCTTCCAGGCCGTGGAACAGCACCAGCAGCGGCGCCGGGCCTGCGGTCGATGGCGCCGGGGGCGCATCCACGAAGTCGACGTCGATGAAGTCGCCGTCCGGCGTGGGCCAGCGCTCGCGCCGGTAGACCGGCGCCGGCCCGTCGAAGCGCCGCGCATACAGCGCGGCCCAGATGGTCTGCAGGTTGCCGCCGGGCAGCCACCGCGGCGCGGTGTAGCCCATCGCCGAACCGGAAGAAGCTGAAGAGGGGAAAGAGGGGGAAACGAAGGACGGCATCAATGCAGGGTCTGGGGCGGGTCGTTCAGGTCATCGGGTTCGCGCGCGCTGCCGGGGCTGGCATGGTGCGCCACCAGGCGCCAGCCCTGCGCGGTCTTGTGATAGACGTTGGTGGCCAGCACGAAGGCATGGCGCGGGCCTTCGGCGGTGAGCACCTCGATGCGCTCCAGCACGTTGTGCACCGCGCTGGCGAGCGACTCGATCTTGCGCACCCGCGCCGGCGTGGCGTGGATCGCGCCGTTGCCGAACATCTGCTCGAAGGCCGCGCGAATGGCCACGGCGCCCACCAGCCGCGGGCCGCCGGGGTGCACGCAGAACACCTCGTCCTCGTCGGCCCAGCAGGCCATCAGCGCATCGATGTCGCCGCGTTGCAGCGCCTCGTAGAAGGCCGCCTCGGCGTCGTCGGCGGTGCCGCCGATGGCCGCGGCGGCGCGGTGTGGGGTCTTGGGCATGGCGTGATTCTGCCGCGCCGAACGTGACGCCGGCACTGCACCGCTTTGGTCCGGCGCGCACCGTGCCGTCGCACCGTGGGCCGTTCGCTTGCGCCACTTTGGACCACTTGGTCAAAACTCCGCTGCATCATTTCTTCAAGCCATTGATTTCAAACAACTTATTCAACTGGCACGGCGTATGCAAGGCGTTGCGCAATCACGCAACAGGAGCCTTTTCCATGAACGTCGGCATCTTCATTCCCATCGGCAACAACGGCTGGCTGTTGTCCGAAAACGCCCCGCAATACAAGCCCAGCTTCGAGCTCAACAAGCAGATCACGCTGAAGGCCGAGCGCTACGGCGTCGACTTCGCGCTGTCCATGATCAAGCTGCGCGGCTTTGGCGGCAAGACCGAGTTCTGGGACCACAACCTCGAGTCGTTCACGCTCATGGCCGGCCTGGCGGCGGTCACCAGCAAGATCAAGCTCTACGCCACGGCCGCCTCGCTGGTGATGCCGCCGGCCATCGTGGCGCGCATGTCGGCCACCATCGACTCCATCTCCAACGGCCGCTTCGGCCTGAACCTGGTCACCGGCTGGCAGCGCCCCGAGTACTCGCAGATGGGCATGTGGCCCGGCGACCAGTTCTTCGGCACGCGCTACGCGTACCTCTCCGAATACATCCAGGTGCTGCGCGACCTGTGGGGCAAGGGCCAGTCCGACTTCAAGGGCGACCACTTCCAGATGGACGACTGCCGCATGAGCCCGCAGCCGCAGGCCGACATGAAGGTGATCTGCGCCGGCCAGAGCGACGCGGGCATGGCGTTCTCCGCCAGGTACGCCGACTACAACTTCTGCTTCGGCAAGGGCGTGAACACGCCCAAGGCCTTCGCGCCGGCCGCCGAAAAGCTCATCGAGGCCACCGCCAGCACCGGCCGCCACGTCACCACCTACGTGCTGATGATGGTGATTGCCGACGAGACCGACGAGGCCGCGCGCGCCAAGTGGGAGCACTACAAGGCCGGTGCCGACCACGAGGCCATCGCGTGGCTGGGCCAGCAGGGCGCGGCCGACACCAAGTCGGGCGCCGACACCAACGTGCGCCAGATGGCCGACCCGACCTCGGCCGTGAACATCAACATGGGCACGCTGGTGGGCTCGTACGCCACTGTTGCGCGCATGCTCGACGAGGTGGCCGAGGTGCCCGGCACCGAAGGCGTGCTGCTCACGTTCGACGACTTCCTGCAGGGCGTGGAAGCCTTCGGCGAACGCATCCAGCCGCTCATGAAGAGCCGCGCGCACGTCGAAAGCCCGGTGCCTTCGCAGGTCGAGCCCGAACGTCTCGCAGCCTGAACGGGAGACGCGCATGACCTCGCCCACCCCCAAGAACACCACCCTCACCTCGACCACGCCCGTCGGCGCGCCGCGCCTGCCCGGCGCGCCTGCACCGCTGGTGCTGCCCGCGCGCCCCGAGCCGGTGGCGCTGCATGCCACCGACTCGGCGCTGATCGTGGTGGACATGCAGAACGCCTACGCCTCCATCGGCGGCTACGTCGACTCGGCCGGCTTCGACATTTCGGGCGCGCAAGGCACCATCGCCAACATCGCGCGCGCCATTTCGGCGGCGCGCGCGGCCGGCATGCTGGTCGTCTTCCTGCAGAACGGCTGGGACGCGGCGTACGTGGAGGCCGGCGGCCCCGGCTCGCCGAACTGGCACAAGTCGAACGCGCTGAAGACCATGCGCGCCAGGCCCGAGCTGCAGGGCAAGTTCCTCGCCAAGGGCGGCTGGGACTACGAGCTCATCGACCCGATGAAGCCGCAGCCCGGCGACATCGTGGTGCCCAAGACGCGCTACAGCGGCTTCTTCAACAGCACGCTCGACAGCACGCTGCGCGCACGCGGCATTCGCCACCTGGTGTTCACCGGCATCGCGACCAACGTGTGCGTCGAATCGACGCTGCGCGATGCCTTCCACCTCGAATACTTCGCGGTGATGCTGGAAGACGCCACGCACGAGCTCGGCGGCGCGGCCATCCAGAAGGCCTCGGTCTACAACGTGGAGACCTTCTTCGGCTGGGTCTCCACGGTGGACCAGTTCTGCCACACCTTCGCGCCCGCGCCCGCCGCTGCACCCACCGCCCCGGCCGAAACGGCCATCGCCTGATTTCTTCACGAAGGACCTTCCCCATGCCCAAGCAAGCCATCATCCCGCCCGGCACCGGCGTGCCCCTCGCGCCCTACGTTCCCGGCACGCTCGCCGACGGCGTGCTCTACGTGTCGGGCACGCTGCCCTTCGACAAGGACAACAACGTGGTCCACGTGGGCGACGCGAGTGCGCAGGCGCGCCATGTGCTCACCACCATCCAGGGCGTGGTCGAGGCTGCAGGCGGCACCATGGACGACGTCACCTTCAACCAGATCATGCTGAAGGACTGGGCCGACTACGCCAAGATCAACACGGTGTATGCCGAGTTCTTTCCGGGCACCAAGCCCGCGCGCTACTGCATCCAGTGCGGCCTGGTGAAGCCCGACGCGCTGGTCGAGATCGCCTCGATCGCGCACGTCGGCAAGAAGGCCTGAACCGCATGACCGGCACAACCCGCATGACTTCGTTGCACTGCGAAATACACGGGCCGTCGGACGCGGCTGCCACCGTGCTGCTGTCGTCGGGCCTGGGCGGCTCGGCCGGGTTCTGGCAGCCGCAACTGGGCGCCTTGATTGCCGCGGGGCATCGGGTGATTGCGTACGACCAGCGCGGCACCGGCCGCAGCCCCGGCGCCCTGCCCGATGCGTACGCCATCGCGGACATGGCGAACGACGTGCGCGAGATCCTCGACGCCACGAACACCGCGCAGTGCCATTTCGCGGGCCATGCGCTGGGCGGCCTCGTCGGCCTGCAGCTCGCGCTCGATACACCCGCGCGCATTGCCAGCCTGGTGCTCGTCAATGCCTGGTCCAAGCCCAACCCGCACTCGGCGCGCTGCTTCGATGCACGCCTTGCACTGCTGGGTGCGTGCGGTGCGCGTGCCTACGTGGAAGCGCAACCGATCTTCCTGTACCCCGCCGCGTGGTGCGCCGCGCACGCCAGGCGCGTGGCCGACGAAGTCGATCACGCCTTCGCGCATTTCCCCGGCGAGCACACCATGCGCACGCGCATCGCCGCGCTGCGCGCCTTCGACATCGACGCACGCCTGGCCGACATTGCCGCGCCCACGCTGGTGGCCGCCGCCAACGACGACGTGCTCGTGCCCTGGACCTGCTCGCTGCGCCTGGCCGAAGGCCTGCCGAACGCCACGCTCAACCTCATGGCGCACGGCGGCCACGCCCACAGCGTGACCGAGGCCGATGCGTTCAACAGCACCCTGCTGGCCTTTCTTTCGCGGGCGAGCACTCCCACCGCACACACCGCCCACGCAGCACACACCGTTTCCGCATGACCACCTCCGCCACGCTCTCCACCCTCGACGACGCCGCGCTGTCGCTGCTGTTCACCGGCGCGCGCAGCCACAACGGCTGGACCGACGAACCCGTCACCGACGCGCAACTGCAGCAGGTCTACGCGCTCGCGAGCCTCGGCCCGACCTCGGCCAACTGCTCGCCCGCGCGCTTCGTGTTCGTGCGCACGCCCGAAGGCAAGGCGCGCCTGGCGCCCGCGCTTTCCAAGAGCAACCTCGACAAGACCATGGCCGCGCCCGTCACGGTCATTGCCGCATGGGACCGCAAGTTCTACGACCAGTTGCCCACGCTCTTCCCGCATGCCGACGCGCGCAGCTGGTTCACCGGCAGCCCCGAGGCCGCGCACGAAACCGCCTTTCGCAACGCCAGCCTGCAGGCCGGCTACCTGCTGCTGGCCGCGCGCGCGGTGGGCCTGGACGCCGGCCCGATGTCGGGCTTCGAAAAGGCGACGGTCGAGGCGGCCTTCTTCGAGGGCACCGACTGGAGCGTCAACTTCCTCATCAACCTGGGCCACGGCGACGCGTCGAAGGTGTTCGCCCGCCTGCCGCGCCTGCCCTTCGACGCGGCCTGCGTGCTGGCCTGACGGAGCTACTGCAATGCACAACGCCATGGCCTCTCACGCCGCTTCATCGAACCCTGCCGGCCTGCCGCCGGGCCTGCCCAAGGCCGACTACCGCAATGCGATGGCGCGCCTGGGCGCCGCGGTGAACATCATCACCACCGACGGCCCCGCGGGCCGCGCGGGCTTCACGGCATCGGCCGTGTGCAGCGTGACCGACGAGCCGCCCACGCTGCTGGTGTGCCTGAACCGCTCGGCGTCGGTGTACCCGGCGTTCAAGGCGAACGGCGTGCTGTGCGTGAACGTGCTGGCCGCGGGGCACCAGTCGCTGTCGGCCCTGTTCGGCGGCAAGACGCCGATGGACGAACGCTTCGCGGCGGGCCGGTGGCGCCGCAACACCACCGGCTCGCCGATGCTCGACGACGCGGCCGTGTCCTTCGACTGCCGCGTGATGCACGCAACGAGCGCGGGCACGCACGACGTGCTGTTCTGCGAGGCGGTGGCCATCGCCATCGGCGGCGCGGCGCAAGGGCTCATCTACTTCGACCGCCGGTATCACGAGATCGCGGTGCCGCCGCAGCATTGACTTTTCTCTTGGAAAGCAAGACCCACGTGCGCGACGCGCGTTCCGTGTTGTCCCCTCTCCCCTCGGGGAGAGGGTCAGGGTGAGGGGGCAGCGGCGCCGGCACGCAGTCGTTGTGGGTTCGAGGCCGCTGCCCTCACCCCAGCCCTCTCCCCAAGGGGAGAGGGAGCAAGACACAGCGCCTTGCCGCAGTCACCGCGGCGTGATGCCCTGCAGCACGATGCGCTGCACGTTCTCCACCGTCTTCTCGAAGAACGCCTCGTCGTCGAGCGTGTGCCCCGACAGCGCCTGCACCTGCACGCCGAAATCCGCGTAGTGCTGCGTGATCGCCCACAGCGCATAGATCAGGTGCTGCGGGTCCACCGGTGCCAGCTTGCCGGCGGCCACCCACGCCACGATCACCTCCGACTTGCGCTCCACCAGCGTGCGCAACTCACGGTCGAGTTCGTCGCGCAGCAGCGGCGCGCCCTGGATCATTTCAAGGCAGAACAGGCGCGACGCATCGGGCCGGTCGCGCGAGATCACGAGCTTGCGGCGGATGTAGTCGCCGATGGCCTGGCTCGGGTCCTGCTCGGCGCTGAAGCCGCGCAGTGGTTCGAGCCACAGCGCGAGCAGGTCGCGCAGCACGTTGACGTAAAGCTCTTCCTTGTTCGCGAAGTAATAGAGCAGGTTGCTCTTGGACACATCGGCGCGCGCCGCCACCTGGTCGATCGACGTGCCGTGCAGGCCGAAGCGCGAGAACAGGCCCAGTGCAGCGCCCAGGATGGCGCTGCGCTTGTCCTCGATCTGGCGCAGCCGGCGGCTCACCGCGGACGCGCTGCGCACCACGGGTTTCGCACGCTTGCGCGCCGGGCTTTCCTTGCTGGCTTCCTTGCTGGTGTTGGCAGCCAGCGCCTTGGTCTTCGGCATCTTCCCTCACTCTCTCTATCTCGGTGTTCGGTCTGGTTCTGGTACTGCGCACCACTGTAAGGCCACGGTGCATCGCCTTGCGTCACGAAGGCGTTCACAGGCTCATGCAAGGGCCTTGCCACGCACCATGCTGACGCGGCCGTTGCGATTTGTCCATTTGGTCCAACTGGCACAGACGTTGCATGGCGAAAGGCATGCCAAGCCAGAGGAACCTGCCATGACCCTGCTGTCCGTCCCCATCATCGATCTCGCGCCTTACTTCGCCGGCACCGCCGAAGGCAAGGCCGAGGTCGCGAAGAAAGTCGATGAAGCCTGCCGCAGCATCGGCTTTCTCGTCATCACCAACCACGGCATTCCGCCGGCGTTGATCTCCAGCGTGTCGTCGCTGTCGCGCACCTTCTTCGACATGCCGCTGGCCGACAAGCGCAAGGTCGACCGGCCGCGCGAAGACGCGGTGCGCGGGTACAGCGCGGTGGGCGAAGAGGGCCTGTCGTACAGCCTGGAAGAGGCGGCCCCCGGCGACCTGAAGGAGTCGTTCTCGGTCGGCCCGTCGAACGTGCCGAACGACGACTACCACCGCGGCCCTGCCGCCGGCCCGCACTTCGAGCCCAACAGCTGGCCGCCCATAGACGGTTTCCGCGAAGCCTACGAGGGCTACTTCGAGGCCATGAGCGATCTCTCGCGCTCGCTGATGCGCATCTTCGCGCTCGGCCTGTCGCTGCCGGAAAACTTCTTCGACGACAAGATCGACGCGCACATCAGCATGTTCCGCGTGCTGAGCTATCCGCCCCAGCGCGAGCAGCCGCTGCCCGGCCAGTTGCGCGCGGGTGCGCACAGCGACTACGGCAGCCTGACGATCGTGCTGCCCGACGACAAGGGCCTGCAGGTGTTCAACAAGGCCGGCCAGTGGGTCGACGTGCCGCAGGTCGAGGGCGGCCTGGTGGTGAACATCGCCGACCTGATGATGCAGTGGACCAACGACCAGTGGGTGTCCACGCTGCACCGGGTGATCAACCCGCCGTTCGAGGTGGCGAGCACCAACCGCCGGCAGTCGCTGGTGTTCTTTCACCAGCCCAACTACGACGCGATGGTGGAGTGCCTGCCCGTCTGCCTGGCACCTGGGGAGAGCGCCAAGTACCCCCCCATTACTTCCGGCGACCACCTGACCTCGAAGTTCGTCAAGCAGACGACGTTCGGCGGGACCAAGGCAACCGCCTGATCGGGCCCCACGCACATGGCGCACCTCTCTTATGTCAACGTCTTCGCCAAGGACGTGGTCGCGCTCAGCGGCTTCTACCAGCGCGTGTTCGGCTTCCCGGAAATCGAGGCGATCCGCTCGCCGATCTTTCGCGGGCTGGACACCGGCAAGTCGAGCCTCGGCTTCAACGCGCTCGATGCCTACGAGCTGCTGCACCTTTCCGAGTTCTCCGACACGCGCGGCGTGAAGTTTCTGCTGAACATCGACGTCGACAGCCAGGCCGATGTCGACCGCATGGTGCCCGTGGCGCTGGAGGCCGGCGCCACGCTCGTCAAGCCGCCGTACGTCACCTACTACCACTGGTACCAGTCGGTGCTGCTCGACCCCGAAGGCAATGTGTTCCGCATCAATTTCATGATGTAGCGGCACGCGGCGTTCGTCTCCTTCTTCTTGCCCTTGTCTCTTCCCATGCTCCTCACGAAAGGTTGCTCCATGCTGCGCACTCCCTCCCACGGCACCACCCTCGGCCTGGCCCTGAGCCTCGCAGCCGGCGGCGCGTTGTTCACGACGCTGCCCGCCGCGGCCGCCGACGGCTTCACGCTGAAGGACAAGCCGAAGATCGCGATGCTCTACTTCGGCCCGAAGAACGACGGTGGCTGGACGCAGGCCTTCGACGAAGCCCGCGTGAAGATCGAGAAGGAAATCGGCCAGAAGATCCAGTTCGTCGAAAACGTGCCCGAAGACGCCTCGGCCATCAAGCCGGCGGCCGAGAAGTTCATTCAGCGCGGCGCCAACATCGTCATCGGCACCGCCTTCGGCTATTCCGACAGCTTCAAGGACCTGGCCGCCAAGTACCCCGACGTGGCCTTTCTGAACGGCTCGGGCACCACCAACGGCACCAACCTCGAATCGTTCTACGGCCGCACCTACGAGAGCCAGTACCTCTGCGGCATGGCCGCGGGCGCGGCGTCCAAGACCGGCAAGCTCGGCTTCGTCGCGGCCAACCCCTTCGGCGTGGTGAACTGGACCATCAACGCCTTCGCGCTCGGCGCGCAGAAGATGAACCCCGCCGCCACCGTCAACGTGATCTACACCGGCGCATGGAACGACCCCATCAAGGAACGCGCCGCCGCCGCCGCGCTCATCGACCAGGGCGCCGACGTGATCGGCCAGCACGTGGACAGCCCCACGCCGCAAATCGTGGCGCAGGAGCGCGGCGTGTACGGCACCGGCCACCACCGCGACCTGCGCCAGTTCGCGCCCAAGGCCACGCTGTGTTCCTCCGTGTGGGTGTGGGACAGGTTCCTCACGCCGGAGCTGAAGAAGGTCATGGCCGGCGGCTGGAAGCCTGCCCCCTACGGCGCCTTCATCGAGATGAAGGACGGCGGCACCGACATCGCCGGCTTCGGCCCCGCCGTGCCCAAGGACAAGGCCGCGGTCATCACCGCCGAGCGCGACGCGATCATGAAGGGCAAGCAGGTGTATGCCGGCCCGCTGGCCGACCGCGACGGCAAGGAGCGCGTGGCCAAGGGCGCCGTGCTGTCCGATGCCGACCTGTGGAAGATGGACTGGTTCGTCAAGGGTGTGGTCACGCAGAAGTAAGCCCCCAGCAAGCACCGACCACGCCCATGCCCAACGCGCTCGAACTCACCGGCATCCGCAAGTCCTTCGACGGCTTCGCGGCACTGACCGACGCACACTTTGCCGCGCGCTGGGGCGAGGTCCATGCCCTGCTCGGCGAGAACGGCGCGGGCAAGTCCTCGCTGATGAACATCGCGGCCGGGCTGTATGCGCCCGAAGCCGGCCAGCTGCTGGTGGACGACAACGCGGTGCGCTTCACCGGGCCGCGCGACGCGGCACGGCACCGCATCGGCATGGTTCACCAGCACTTCAAGCTGGTGCGGCCTTTCACCGTGGCGCAAAACATCCTGCTCACCGCGCCGGAGCCGGCCGAGTTCCAGAGCCACGGCGAGCGGCTGCGCGAGATGGCGCGCGACATCCGCAACAAGGCATCGGAGCTGGGCTTCGACATCGATCCGTCGAAGCGCGTCGACGCGCTCTCCATTGCCGAACAGCAACGCGTCGAGATCCTCAAGGTGCTGCTCGCGGGCGCGCGCATCCTGATCCTCGACGAGCCCACCGCCGTGCTCACCGACCAGGAGGCCGCGCGCCTGCTGCAGACGGTGCAGGGCCTGGCGCGCGCCGGTGCCGCCGTGGTGCTGGTCACCCACAAGATGGCCGACGTGAAGACCTACGCCGACCGCGTGACGGTGATGCGCGGCGGGCGCACGGTGGCCACGCTGCAGCCTTCGGAAACATCGGTCGCCGAACTGGTGAAGCTCACGGTGGGCGAATCGATTGCGGCGCTGGGCTTTCAGGCCTCGACCACGTCGCGCGGGCCGGTGCGGCTGTCGGTGCGCGGGCTGCGCACGCCGGCCTCGCCCGAAGGCCGGCGCGTGCTCGACGGCGTCGACCTCGAGCTGCACGCCGGCGAAATCTACGGCCTGGCCGGTGTAGGCGGCAACGGCCAGGGCGAACTGGCGGGCGCGATCATGGGCCTGCCGGGCGAAGCCACCGAAGGCGAGATCGACCTGGCGGGCCATGGCGACCTGAAGACCCTGGCCGCATCGGCACGGCGCGGCATCGGCATTGCCGCCATTCCGGCCGACCGCTACGGGCTCGCGCTCGCGGGCGGCCTGTCGGTGGCCGAGAACTACGCCATCGGCCGCGTGCACACCGGGCGCTACGGGCCCGTGTGGCGCCTGCGCCGGGGCCGCATCCAGAGCGACACGCAGGAGGCGGTGCGCGCCTTCGACGTGCAGGGCGTGCGCTCGGTCGCGCAGAAGGCCGCGCTGCTGTCGGGCGGCAATGCGCAGAAGCTGGTGCTGGCGCGCGAGTTCGGCAAGTCGCCCATGCTGGTGCTCGCGCACAGCCCGAGCCGAGGCCTCGACGTGCGTGCCAGCGCCGAGGTGCATGCGTGGCTGCGTGCCGCGCGCGACGGCGGCGCCGCAGTGCTGCTGATCAGCGAAGACCTCGACGAAGTGCTGCAGCTGGCCGACCGCGTGGGCGTGATGACGCGCGGTCGCATTGCCGGCGAATTCGCACAGCCCGCCGACCGGCAGGCCATCGGACAGGCGATGGTCGACCATGGCTGACGCATTCCTCACGGCCGACATGGCACACACACCCAAGCCCTCTTCCTCTTCCTCTTCGCCTTCCGCTTCCCTCGCGCATGAAGCGCCGCGCGCCATGCAGCCGCTCGCGCGCCGCCGCTACGCGCTCGAGATCCGCCAGCACATGGCGTGGCGCTGGCAGGCGCTGATCCTCGCGGGCGCGCTGTTCTTGGGCTTCGCCATCTCCGCCGCGATCCTGGTGGCGGCCGGCGTGCCGGCCGACGAACTGGCCAACGAGTTCGTCACGCAGACCTTCTTCGACGGGCAGAACTTTCGCGCCGTGCTGTTCCAGGCCGCGCCGATGATCCTGGTCGGCCTGGCGGGCTCCATCGCCTTTCGTGCGCGCTTCTGGAACCTCGGGCTCGAGGGCCAGATGATCTGGGGCGCCATCGGCGCGACCACCATCTCGATGTGGCAGATCGGCCCCGAGAACCTGCGCCTGCCGCTGATGTTCGTGGCCGCCGTGGGCTGCGGCCTGCTGTGGGTGCTGGGCCCGGCGTGGCTCAAGCTGAAGCTCGGCGTGAACGAGATCATCTCCACGCTGATGCTCAACTACATGGCCGCCAACTTCCTGCTGCACCTGGTGTACGGCAACTGGAAGGACCCGAAGGACAACTTTCCGTACTCGCCGCAGTTCCGCGCGTTCGAGCGCCTGCCCGAACTCGGCGGCGGCGTGGGCAGCGCGATTTTGCTGGCGGGCGTTGTCGCCTTGCTGGCGTGGTGGCTGGTGAGCGTGAGCCGCGTGGGCCTGTACCTGCGCTTCGTCGATGCGAACCCGCGCGTGGCGCATGCCAACGGCGTGCCGGTGCGGCGCACCATCTACGGCGCCGTGCTGCTGTCGGGCGCGATGGCCGGGCTCGCGGGCTTCGCGGTGGTCGCGGGGCAGGAAGGCCGGCTCACGCAGGCCTTCTACCAGGGCTACGGCTTCTCGGGCATCCTCATCGCCTTCCTGGCGCGCAACAACCCGCTGGCGGCAACGGTCGTGGCGTTGCTGGTGGCGGCCTTGTTCGTCACCGGGCGCAGCCTGCAGGTGTTCTACCAGGTGCCGTTCTCGATGGTGCAGCTCATCCAGGCCATCATCGTGGTGTGCGTCGCGTCGAGCGACTTCTTCATTCGCCACCGGTTGCGCCGCGTGGGCGGGGAGGTTCTCCAATGAGCGCCGCGCCGGGCCGCCCCGAGCAAGCTCGCACCGCAGCGCGCAGCGCGGAGGTTCTCCAATGAGCGGCAGCGTCGTCCTGAACTGGCTCGCGAGCACGCCGGACTTCGCCATTCCGTATGCGCTCGCGGCACTCGGTCTCATCATCAGCGAACGGGCGGGCGTGCTCTCGCTCGGCGCCGAAGGGTTGATGCTGGTCGGCGCGCTGGCCGGCATCGGCGCGCAGATCGCCATCGGGCAGCCGGCCGTGTCGCTGGTGCTCGCGATGCTGGCGGCCAGCGTGGTGTCCATGCTGTTCGCGGTGATGGTGATCTGGCTGCGCGTGAACCAGGTGATTGCCGGGCTCGCGCTGGTGTTCTTCTGCCAGGGCCTTACTTCGCTGGTCGGCTCCATGGCCGACTGGACCAACCACGCCACCGACGGCATCGGCACGATGGCCCTGTGGCCGCTGTCGATGCTGCCCGGCGTGGGCAAGCTCTTCGCGCAGAACGCGATGGTGTGGCTCACCCTGCCGATCTTCGGCGCGGTGGCGTGGTTCTTCGCGCGCACCTCCACCGGGCTGCGGCTGAGGGCCGTGGGCGAGAACCCGCAGGCGGCCGATGCCGCGGGCATCAACGTCACGGCGTGGCGTTTCGTGGCGGTGCTCGCGGGCTCGGCGCTGGTGGGTTTGGCGGGCGCCTACATCTCGGTGGTCAGCACCAAGCTGTGGATCGCTGGCATGACCGGCGGGCGCGGCTGGATCGCGGTGGGCCTGGTGATCTTCGCGCGCTGGTCGCCGTGGAAGGCACTGGTGGGCGCGGTGCTGTTCGGCTGCATCGAGGCGCTGATTCCCCAGCTGGCCGCGGCCGGCGTGCAGCTGCCGCAGTACTTCGTGATGATGACGCCGTACGCGGTGACGCTCGGCGTGATGGTGTGGGTCGCGCTGTCGCGGCGCGGTGCCGACGAAGAGCCCGGCGCGCTGGGCCAACCCTACGTGAGAGAAGAACGCCGATGAAGGCCTGGGTCTACAACGAGGAGCGCGAGCTCGACGCGGCGCAGTTCGCCGACTACCTGAACCCCGCCACCACCGCGGTCGTGTCCATCGACATGCACCGCGGCCACCTGGACGACAGCCCCGACTGCCCCTGCCCGGCACCCCGGGCGCGCGACGTGGTGGCGCCCATCGACAGTTTTCACGACGAAGTGCGCGCGCTGGGCGTGCGCATCGTGCACATCAAGTCGGTGCTGCGGCCCGGCGGCGAGGACGACATCCGCGGCATTCCGGCCGCGTGGCGGCGTACCTTTCCGCTGCACGTGGGCGACATTCCGAATGCCGACGCGCATGCCATCGAAGGCTCGAAGTGGACCGAGTGGGTCACGCGCGTGGCGCCCGGCGACATGCGGGTGGACAACAAGCGCCGGCTGTCGGCCTTCTACCCGACCGACCTCGACTTTCTGCTGCGCAACCAGCGCATCGAGACGGTGGTGCTGAACGGCGGCTTCACCGACTGCTGCGTGCTCAACACGGCGTTCGACGCCAACAACCACAACTACCGCGTGATCGTGCTGCGCGACCTGGTGCGCGGCACCGATGCGCACCTGGAAGGCGCGGCGCTGGCGATGGTGTCGCTGCACCTGGGGCTGGTGGTCGATTCAGGCGAGCTGCTGCGCCAGTGGCGCGAGTGAAGCTTTAGCAAGCTCCGAAAAAGCGCTACCCCGGCACGCGGAGCCAGCGCGCGGCCACACCTTGCATGTCGCCTTGCGCGGCCTGCCACACCAGCTCGGGCGCGGCCACATGCACGCCCGGCGGCGCGATGCGCAGCGCCAGGTCGACCAGCTCCGCCACCTTCGACGCACGCACCGGCTGCTCGCTGCTGGGCACCATGAAGCGCACGACGGACAGCATCCATGCGGCCAGCCGCTCCAGCGGGTTGGCGAACTTGGCATTCGCCGGCTTGCGCGCCGAGCGCACGAGGATCACGCGCTCGAAGCCGCAGGCCACCACCGCCTGCTCGTCGAGGCTGGCCAGCCCGTGCTTGAGTGCCTCGGGCAGCCGGCCCTGGTCGTGCGGCTGCACGATGGCCAGCGTGCGCACGCCGCAGGCATGCAGCCAGCGCGCGAGCGCGGGCAACTCCGAAGGCTCGGGCACCCACAGCGCGCGCTCGCGGTCGTGGTACAGGCGCGGCGGGTCGAATGCGACGATGGCGGTGTGGGCCGACGTGAGCGGCCATTGCGCGATGGGCAGCGCCGGGCTCAGGCAGGTCTCCACGCCGCGCAACCCGTCGCGCATCGGCTCGCGCGCCAGCACGCGGGTGTGCGCATGGCGGTGGCTGCCCGCCAGCCGGCGCAGCAGCTCGGCCCCCAATGCGCCCGTGGCACCGGCGATCAGCAGCGTGCCGAAGGCCGCGGACGCCGCGGGCAGAACCGCGCGGTTCGCAGCCTGCAGGGCGTGGAGAGGGTCGAGGGCCATAGGGGCATCTATGCTAACTTCCGCACCTTCTGCGGAGGTAATGCAAATGATGATGAAGCGCTGGTTCCTGATCCTTGCGGCGGTCGTGTCGCTGAGCGGCTGCGGCTACAACAACTTCCAGTCGCTCGACGAGGCCAGCAAGTCGGCCTGGAGCGAGGTGCTCAACCAGTACCAGCGGCGCGCCGACCTGGTGCCCAACATCGTGGCCACCGTGAAGGGCGAGGCCGCCTTCGAGCAGGACACCCTCACCAAGGTGATCGAGGCGCGCGCCAAGGCCACCTCGATCACGGTGACGCCCGAGACGCTGAACAACCCCGAGGCCTTCCAGAAGTTCCAGCAGGCGCAGGGCGAGCTCTCTTCGGCGCTGTCGCGGCTGATGGCGGTGTCGGAGCGCTACCCCGACCTGAAGGCCAACCAGGCGTTCCGCGACCTGCGCGTGACGCTGGAAGGCACCGAGAACCGCATCACCGTGGCGCGCAACCGCTACATCGAGACCGTGCAGGAGTACAACGTGCTCGCGCGCAGCTTCCCGACCAACATCACGGCCAAGATCTTCAGCTACGCGCCCAAGCCCAATTTCACCGTGCAGAACGAGGCGCAGATTTCCACGCCGCCCACCGTCGACTTCAGCGCACCGAAGAAGTAAGGGCCGCCACCGATGGCCGCTGCCCTGTTCCGCCGCGCGCTGGCCGCGTTCTGTCTCGCGGCCCTCTCCTGGGCCGGGCTGCCTGCGCTGGCGCAAGGGCTGCTGCCGGTGCCCGCGCTCACGGCGCGCGTGATCGACCAGACCCAGACGCTCGACAGCGCCCAGCGCAACGGCCTGGAGACCAAGCTCGCGGCCTTCGAGCAGCGCAAGGGCTCGCAGATCGTGGTGCTGATGGTGCCGACCACCGCACCCGAAGACATCGCCAGCTACACGCAGCGCGTGGGCGACGCCTGGAAGATCGGCCGCAAGGGCGTGGGCGACGGCCTGCTGGTGGTGGTGGCCAAGAACGACCGCGCGATGCGCATCGCCACGGCCAAGACGCTCGAAGGCGCGGTGCCCGACCTGGCGGCCGTGCGCATCATCGACGAGGAGATGAAGCCGCGCTTTCGCCAGAACGACTTCGCGGGCGGGCTGAACGCGGCGGTGGACCGGCTCATCGGGCTGGTCGACGGCGAGCCGCTGCCGGCGCCGTCGCGCGACAACGCCGCAAGCGGCGGCAACAGCGCCAATGACGAAGGCGGCCTCTTCGGTTTTCTGCAGCACTTCGGCGTGTTCCTGTTCGTCGGCGTCTTCATCGGTGCCCCGATTGCGCGGGCGGTCCTGGGCAAGAAGCTGGGCACCGTGGTCGTGGGCGGCGGCGTGGGGGTGATCGTGTTCCTCCTCACCGCCAGCATCGCCATCGCGGCGATCGCGGGGGTGATTGCGCTCGTCGTCACGCTGGTCGCGGCCGCGGGGCGCGCGGGCGGTGGCGGAGGCGGCGGCGGCGGCTGGGGCTCCGGCGGCGGGGGCGGCGGCTGGAGCAGTGGCGGCAGCAACCGCGGCGGTGGCGGCGGTTTCAGCTCCGGCGGCGGTGGCAATTTCGGTGGCGGCGGCGCCTCGGGCAACTGGTGAACACGATGGCAACCGACGCAACCCTTTTCTCCAGGCTGGCGCGCATCTGGCGCCATCGCTGGATCGACGAATCCGAAGTGCGCCGCGCGCTGCCCGAGGCCGTGATGCAGCGCCTGACGGGCCGCGTGGCCGCGAGCGAACGTCGCCACAGCGGCGAGGTGCGCATCTGCGTCGAGGCGGGCCTGCCGATGTCGTACCTGTGGCGCCATGCCTCGGCGCGCGAGCGCGCGGTCATGCTGTTCGGCAAGCTGCGCGTGTGGGACACGGCACACAACAACGGCGTGCTCGTCTACCTGCTGCTGGCCGAGCACGCGATCGAGGTCGTGGCCGACCGGGGCCTGCATGCGCACGTCGACGATGCGGCATGGGCCGCGATGACGCAGCGCATGAGCGCGGCGTTTCGCGAAGGCCGCTTCGAGGACGGGCTGACGCAGGCGCTGGAAGAGATCTCGGCCTTGCTGGTGGAACACTTTCCGCTGGCCGACGGCGAACTGGACGTGAACGAGTTGCCGGACGAGCCGGTCGTGCTCTGACCCTTTGACTTGCTCCCTCCCCCGTTGGGGGAAGGAGCAAGACCGGACTTTCTCCCTCCCCTTCCGGGGGAGGGCTGGGGTGGAGGCAAGCGGCGTGTCCATCGGGCGCTCTGGCTGCCCCCATCCCGACCTTCCCCCAGCGGGGGAAGGAGCAAGACCAGGACATCAGTCAGTAGCCGGCAGCGCCCACACGGCCGACCCGCCCACCGCGTGAAAGCGCCGCCCCGGCGCCGCCTCCATCAACCACCCGCCCGTGAATTCCCCGAAAGCCGGCAGCACGGCCTGCTGCGCATCGCTCACGAAACACGGCAGCCGCACGCGGTCGCGCCCCGGTCCGTAGAGCTTGCAGGCGGGATGCAGGTGCCCCGCCAGCACGAAGTGCGTGGCATGCGCCTGCGGATGGTGGCAACAAGCGAAGGGGCCCAGCAAATGGGGCTCCTCCACCACGTCGATGCGCAACGCGGCCGGCGGATCGCCCGCGCGGCTGTCGTGGTTGCCGCGCACCAGGGTCATCGCGACGTCGGCGTGCCCCGCGCGCCAGGCCTCGACGGCAGCGAGGACCGTGCGCGCTTGCGCCGCATGCAGGAAGTCACCGAGGAACACGATGTGTTGCGGCGCGTGGGCGGCAATGAGCGCGTCGAGCCGCGCCAGGTTCTCCTGCGTGGTGCCGCCCGGCACGGGTTGGCCCAGCGCGCGATAGGTCGCGGCCTTGCCGAGGTGGAGATCGGCCAGGAACAGCGTGCGCTGCGCAGGCCACCAAACGGCGCGTTCAGGCAACAGGCACAGCGATTCGCCGGCCCACCGCACCGCCAGCGGTGTCGTGGAAGAAAGAGAAGAAGTCACTGGCCGTCAGTGTCGCAAAAGACGCCCGCACCGGCCCTTGCCTTGCAATTCGCCCTCGCGGCCCCCAGCTTTTTGCCATGACCGCCGAAACCACCGCCGAAGCTCCAGCGCTGCACATCGTCTGCCCGCACTGCCACACCACCAACCGCGTGCGCGCGACGCAGCTGGGCAGCGCGCCCGACTGCGGCAGCTGCCACCGCCCGCTGTTCACCGGGCACTCGACCGCGCTGGCGGACGCGGCCACCTTCGACAAGCACATCGCGCGCAACGACATCCCCGTGCTGGTCGACTTCTGGGCGCCGTGGTGCGGCCCCTGCCGCCAGATGGCGCCGGGCTACGAGCAGGCGGCGGCCCAGCTCGAGCCCCAGGTGCGGCTGGCCAAGGTCGACACCGAGGCGGTGCAGGCGCTGGGCGCGCGCTTCAACATCCGCAGCATCCCCACGCTGGCGCTGTTTCGCGGCGGGCGCGAAGTGGCGCGGCAGGCCGGCGCCATGAGCGCGGCGGACATCGTGCGCTGGGTGAAGGCGAACGGCGCGGGCTGAGCACGCGGCGCACCGAGCCTTGCTGCGCCTCACAGCGGCGGCAAAGGCCGTGACGGCTTGCGGCGCTCGCGCCGTGGCGACGGAGGCTTTCCCCGCCCCTTGCCCGCGCCCTCCTGCCCGAAGGCCATCGTTCCCTTCACCCGCTCGACACCGCCGGCCGTGACCACGCCGCCCGCGGCTTTTTCCAGCTGCTCGACCATGCGCGCGATGCGGTCGGCCACGTTCTCGTTGGACAGCTTCTCGCGAAACAGCTCGACCATCAGCGGAAACGAGAACGGCGTGGGCCGCGCGAGCGGCTTCAGCACCAGCGCCTGAGCGGCCATGCGCACGAGGCTGGTACGCAGCCGGCCGATTTCCAGTTCCTGCGCCAGCAGCTCCTGCTCGGCCTGCTGCAGCAGCTTGTTGCCGGGGTCGTACTTGCGAAAGACCTCCCAGAACAGCGAGGACGAGGCCTGCAGCTGCTTGCTGCTGCGCTTCTCGCCGGGGTAGCCCTGGAAGATCAGCCCCGACACGCGCGCAATCTCGCGAAAGCGCCGCTGCGCGAGCTCGCCCGCGTTGAGCGAGGCCAGCACCTCGTGCAGCAGCGCCACGTGGGCTTCGTCCCCCTCCCCTTCGCCTTCCGGCAGGCGCAGCACCTGCGGCAGCAGCGTGGGCCAGTCGACCGGCGTCGCGCTCAGCAGCTCGAAGCCGTAGTCGTTCACCGCGATGGAGAAGGTGCGCGCCTCGTGCTGCGCCACGCGCCAAGCCAGCAGGCTCGCCACGCCCAGGTGCACATGCCGCCCGGCGAAGGGGTACAGGAACAGGTGCGAGCCTTCGCGCGTCGTCAG
Source organism: Variovorax monticola (assembly GCF_051216855.1). Lineage (NCBI taxonomy): Bacteria > Pseudomonadati > Pseudomonadota > Betaproteobacteria > Burkholderiales > Comamonadaceae > Variovorax > Variovorax monticola. The sequence continues at coordinate 64,220 of NZ_JBPJZP010000010.1, read as the reverse complement.
CGTCTCGGCCAGCAGCGTCTGCGGCGTCGGCAGCGCCGACCACTGCTGCTGGATCTCGAGCAGCGGGCGCACGCACTGCAACTCGGGCGAGTCGTACCTGCCCTCGCCGGCCAGCGCCAGCTGCTGCACCACCGCATCGGCCAGCGTGGTCGACAGCGGCATGCGCCCGCCGTTCCATCGCGGCACCGCCGCGCGCTTGCCGCTGGCACGCCGCACCCAGGCCGTCATGTCGTGGATGCGCACCAGCTCGAGCAGCCGGCCGCCGAACAGAAAGCAGTCGCCGGGCTTCATGCGCGCGACGAAGCTTTCTTCGACGCTGCCGATCTTCGAGCCCGCCAGGTACTGCACCGACATGCTCGCGTCGCTCACGATGGTGCCGATGTTCATGCGATGGCGCCGCGCCAGGCGCGCATCGGGCACGCGCCACACGCCGTCGGCATCGGGCACGGCGCGCCGGTAGTCCGGATAGGCCGCGAGCGAGGCGCCGCCCTGCGACACGAAGTCGAGGCACCATTGCCAGTTCTCGCGCGAGAGCTTTTCATACGCCGCGGTGCCGCGCACCTCGTCGTACAGGTCGTCGGGCACGAAGCCGCCGCCCAGCGCCACCGTCACCAGGTGCTGCACCAGCACGTCCAGCGGCTGGTCGGGCGAGTAGCGCGCCTCGATGTGCCCCGCCGCAATGGCCATGCGCGCGGCCGAGCCCTCGACCATCTCGATGCTGTGCGTGGGCACGAGCGTGATGCGCGACGGCCGCCCCGGCGCATGGCCCGAACGGCCCGCGCGCTGCAGCAGGCGCGCCACGCCCTTGGGCGAGCCGATCTGCAGCACGCGCTCCACGGGCAGAAAGTCCACGCCCAGGTCCAGGCTCGAGGTGCACACCACCGCCTTCAGCTCGCCGCTCTTCAGGCCCAGCTCGACCCACTCGCGCACCTCGCGGTCGAGCGAGCCGTGGTGCAGCGCGATGAGGCCGGCCCAGTCGGGCCTGGCTTCGAGCAGGGCCTGGTACCAGATTTCCGATTGCGAGCGTGTGTTGGTGAAGACCAGCGTGGTCTTGCTGGAGGCGATTTCCTCGATCACCTGCGGCAGCATCGTGAGCCCCAGGTGGCCGCCCCATGGAAAGCGCTCGGCGCGCCCGGGCAGCAGCGAATCGATGACGAGCTTCTTGGGCACCTGGCCCTGCACGAGCACGCCGTCTTCATTGCCGAGAAGCGCATGCATCGCCTCGTGCAGGTTGCCCAGCGTGGCCGACATGCCCCAGACCGCGAGGCCCGGGTTCCAGCGCCGCAGGCGCGCGAGCGCAAGCTGCACCTGCACGCCGCGCTTGTTGCCTAGCAGCTCGTGCCACTCGTCGACCACGGTCATCTGCACATGGCCGAGCACCTCGCGGGCATCGGCGCGTGAGAGCAGCACCGAGAGGCTCTCGGGCGTGGTGACGAGCACGGTCGGCAGGCGCTTGTTCTGCGCGCTGCGCTCGGCGGAAGAGGTGTCGCCGCTGCGGGCGCCCGCGCTCCATGGATGCACGTCGACGCCCAGCGCTTCGAGCGGCTGGTGCAGGGCGCGCAAGGTGTCGGCGGCAAGGGCGCGCATGGGGGTGAGCCACAGCACGGTGAGCGGCATCGGTGTGGGCTTGAGGGCGCTCTGCTTGCGGGCCTTGGAGAACGCCAGCAAGGCGCCGAGCCACACCGCATAGGTCTTGCCAGCGCCGGTGGTGGCGTGCAGCAGGCCGGACTTGCCTTCGGCGATGGCCTTCCAGACCTCGCGCTGGAACTTGAAAGGCTTCCACTCGCGCGCCGCGAACCACGCATCGAGCGCCGCCTTGACCTTGGTCTTGCTCCTTCCCCCTCCGGGGGAAGGCTGGGATGGGGGCACGCGGCCTTCGACAGGCGGCTGGTCTTCGGTACGCCGCTGGCCCCCACCCCGGCCCTCCCCCGGGAGGGGAGGGAGAAATTCGGGACCGCCCAGCTCGACTGTCTTGCTCCTTCCCCTCCCGGGGGAAGGCTGGGATGGGGGCACGCGGCCTTCGACAGGCGGCTGGTCTTCGGTACGCCGCTGGCCCCCACCCCGGCCCTCCCCCGGGAGGGGAGGGAGAAATTCGGGCTCCACGGGATCGTTCATGACGGCAACAACGCCGCCAGCGTCTGCAAGGTGTCCGCCTCCGCCACCGGCTTGTCTTCCCGCCACCGCAGCATCCGCGGAAAGCGCACTGCAATGCCGCTCTTGTGCCGCGTGCTGCGCGCGATGCCCTCGAAGCCCAGCTCGAACACCAGCGTCGGCTTCACGCTCTTCACCGGTCCGAAGCTCTCCACGGTGGTCTTGCGGATGACCGCGTCGACGCGACCCATCTCCGCATCGGTCAGCCCCGAGTACGCCTTGGCGAAGGGCACGAGCCTGCGGCCTTCCTGCCCGGGCGGGCCGTCCCACACCGCGAAGGTGTAGTCGCTATACAGGCTCGCGCGGCGGCCGTGGCCGCGCTGTGCGTAGATCAGCACGGCGTCGATGCTGAGCGGCTCGATCTTCCACTTCCACCACACGCCGACGTCCTTGGTGCGGCCCACGCCGTACTGCGCGTCGCGGCGCTTGAGCATCATCCCTTCCACACCCATGGTGCGCGCGGCTTCGCGCTGGCGTGCGAGGTCGCTCCAGTCGGTGCCCGCGAGCATCGGGCTGGGCAGCAGCGAAGGGTGCCGCATGCGCGCGACCAGCTCGTCGAGCAGCGCGCGGCGCTCGGACTGCGGCAGCACGCGCAGGTCGCGGCCTTCCCATTCGAGCAGGTCGTAGGCCAGCAGCACCACCGGAATCTCGCGCAGCAGCTTGGGGCCCAGCGTCTTGCGGCCGATGCGCCGCTGCAACTCGGCAAAGGGCTGGACCTTGCCTGCGCCTTCCGGCGACGCCTCGTCCCTGCGCCACACGGCGATCTCGCCGTCGAGCACCGTGCCGTCGGGCAAGGCCTCGCCAAGCACGGCGAGTTCGGGAAAGCGCTCGGTCACCAGCTCTTCGCCGCGCGACCACACCCAGACCACGCCGGCGCGCTTGACCAGCTGCGCCCGAATGCCGTCCCACTTCCACTCGACGACCCAGTCGGCAGGCGGCCCCAGCACCGCATCGAACTGCTCGACCGGCAGGTTGAAGGGATGCGCCAGGAAGAACGGGTACGGCTGCCCGCTGGTCTTTTGCACCTGCTCTTCGCCCGACTCCGGCGCGACCAGCGCGCTGTAGTCGCCGGGCTGCGGCCGCGCCCCGATGTGCGTGTAGCCCATCAGGCGTTGCGCGACCCGCTTGGCGTCGATGCCGCCCACGGCCGCGAGCGCCTGCGTGACCTGCAGCTTCGACACACCCACGCGAAACGCGCCGGTGATGAGCTTGAAGTACACCAGCCGCTCTTCGGCCGCAAGCTGGCGCCACTGCGCGCGCAGGCGGTCGGCCAGTTGCTCGGGCTCGGTCTTTGCAGCTTCGCGCAGTGGCAGCAGGTGCTGCTCGACCCAGGTGGCAAGGCCGAGGTCGTGCGTCTCGCTGGGCGGCGGCAACAGCAGCGCGATGGTCTCGGCGAGGTCGCCCACGGCGTCGTAGCTTTCGTCGAACAGCCACTCCGGCAGGCCCGCGGACTCCTGCGCGAGCAGGCGCAGGAGCTTGGTGGGCACGAGCTGGCGCGGCTTGCCGCCGGCGAGAAAGTAGACCGCCCATGCAGCATCGGCCGCGTCGGCCTCGCGCAGGTAGCGCTGCAAGGCGGCCTGCTTGACGAGATTCGACGTGCTCGCATCGAGCTCGCGGTACAGCGCGGCAAAGGCCTTCATGTATCGGCCCCTTCCCCCGCTGGGGGAAGGTCGGGATGGGCGCCGGCGGCGTCTCCGTCGATCGCCGCTGGCCCCGTCCCCAGCCCTCCCCCGGAAGGGGAGGGAGTTTCTTGATCGTCTTCATCGCCGTACTCGGTCTTGAAGCCGCGCGCGTCCAGCCCGTTCTCCGTGAGCCACCGCACCATCACCTGCACACTGCCGTGGGTGACGAACACGCGCTCCGCGCCCGTGCCCGCAATCGCCTGCTGCAGGCCCGGCCAGTCCGCATGGTCGGACATGACGAAGCCCCGGTCCACGCCGCGCCGCCGGCGCGTGCCGCGCAGCTGCATCCATCCGCTGGCGAACGCATCGGCGTAGTTGCCGAAGCGCTTCATCCACGGCGTGCCCTGCGCCGAAGGCGGCGCCAGCACCAGCGCGTGTTTCAGCAGGGCGGCATCGACACCTTCGTCGCTCACGCGCAAGGTGGGCGGCAAGGCCACGCCGGCCGCGCGGTACACGGCATTCAGCGGCTCCACGGCGCCGTGCACCACGATCGGCCCGATGCTCGCGTCCACCCCGTGCAGGACGCGCTGCGCCTTGCCGAAGGCATAGCAGAACAGCACCGACGCGCGCCCGGCCTGCGCATTGGCGCGCCACCAGGCATCGATCTGCGCGAACAGCACGGCCTGCGTGGGCCAGCGGTAGATCGGCAGGCCGAAGGTCGACTCGGTGATGAAGGTGTCGCAGGCCACCGGCTCGAACGGCGGGCAGGTGCCGTCGGGCTCGGTCTTGTAGTCGCCCGAGGCCACCCACACGCGCCCGCCGTGTTCGAGCCGCACCTGCGCCGAGCCCAGCACGTGGCCGGCCGGATGCAACGACACGCGCACGCCGTGGTGCTCGATGGCCTCGCCGTAGGGCAAGGTCTGCAGGTTGATGTCCTGCCCGAGCCGCGTGCGCAACGTGCCTTCGCTGTCGGTGTGGGCCAGGTAGTGCGCATGACCGACGCGGGCGTGGTCCGAATGCGCATGCGTGATGACCGCGCGCCCCACCGGGCGCCAGGGGTCGATGTAGAAATCGCCGGGCGGACAGTACAGGCCTTCGGGCCGGGCGACGACGAGCTCTTCTTGGGATGCGGGCATGGCACGCCATCGTAGGCGCTGGCCGCTCGGCGCGCCGCCGCCCGGCAGCCGCGATGCGGTGTGGGCCGGCGCCTACCCGGTGCCTGCCCGGTACCTGCCCGGCGCCTACCTGGCGCCTGTTTCAGGGCTTCTTCGGCCGGCCGCTCATCATGTCGAGCACGTTCATCTTCATGCCGTTGGACATGACCATGTCGCCCGGCTTCTGGTCGGCCTTGCAGGGCCCGATCCATTTGGCTTCCATGACGCTGGTGCCTTCGGCGCGGCCCATCAGCGGCGGGTTGTAGCTCGACTTGCTCTCCATGCGGTAGGCCGAGCCGAAGTCACCGCTCATCACCGCGTGCGAGGTGGCGGTGGTGTTGCCGATCTTGCAGACCGAGTCCATCACCAGCTTGCCGCCGTCGGCGCGCAGCTCCTGCTTCGAACACATGTCCTTGCCCATGCCCTGGCCCATGTCGCGCAGCGCCTTGTCACTGGCCGCGTCGATGCACTGCTGCATGCTGTGGCCTGCCGCACCGGGGCCGGAGGCCTGGCCTGTGCCGTCGCCGGTCTGTATTTCCCACAGGCCGGGCTTGCGCGCCGGAAAATCGAGCGCGAAAGCGGGGCCTGCAATGGCGCTGGCCACCATGCAGGCGGCAGCGGCGGACAAACGGATCTTCATGACGGCTCCCGCGGCGGTGAACGACGATGCCGGGGTTGTACCGCGAGCGCCGCCGCTGCGGAATACCGCAATCGGCCTACGCCGGACGCGCGTGCACGTGTGCCGCGGCCGCGCCGCGCTGCCGCGTCGCGACGCCCAGCGCCACGCCCAGCGCGAAGCCGCCGAGCACATCGACCAGCACATGCTGGCGCACCGCCATCGTCGAATACACGATGGCCGCGGCCCAGGCCACGTTCACGACGCGAAGCCACGCCGGCGCGCCCACCTGGCGCAGCTGCCGCGCCAGCACCACGCAGGCGAACACCGAGAACGACACGTGCAGCGAGGGGAAGGCGTTGCCGGCCGAGTCCACCATCTTCAGGAACTGCAGCGACGTGCCCGGCGTGGTGTCGACCGCGAAGTTGGGAATGGCCGTGGGCATGAACCAGAACACGAGCAGCGCCAACACGGTCATCGACGCGCAGCCGAAGGAGAAGCCCCACAGCTCGCGCCTGTCCTTGGCCAGCAGCACCGGCAACGCGATGTAGCCCCACAGCGAGAGGTAGACGGGCAGCAGCACCGGCGAAAAGGCAATCAGCCGGTCGAAGGCCGTGAGCGGCAGCACCCACACCTGGCCCGCGTTTTTCATGATCCAGAAATACAGCGGGAAGAAGCCGATGGTGGCGACCAGGTTGCCGGCCAGCTTCAGCGGGAACAGCGTGGTGCAGCGCTGCCACAGGGCGGCGAGCCAGGTGGGTGCGGTCTGGGACGCGCGGTTGGACGTGTCGGGTGCGGAGGGTGTCATGAAGGCGCGTGCAGCGCACGGCGCGCTACCAGGGCGTCCACTTTAATTCGCTTTTCGCCGACGCCACCGTGCGCTCGATGAAGCGGACGCCGCGCGCGCCGTCCTCCACGCGCGGGTAGTCCGCCGCCAGCGGGTCGGCCACCTGCCCCGCAAGCCGCGCGCGAATGTCCGCCGCCACGCCCGCATAGACATTCGCGAACGCCTCGATGAAGCCTTCCGGGTGCCCCGCAGGCAGCCGGCTCGCGCGCCGCGCGGACTCGCACAGCCACGGCGCGCCGCGCGTCAGCACGCGCTGGGGACCGTCGTGCGGCAGGTGCACCAGTCGGCTGGGCTGCTCCTGGTGCCATTCGAGCGTGCCCAGCGTGCCCGACACGCGCAGGCGCAGGTCGTTCTCCAGCCCCGTGCTGATCTGCGAGGCAATGAGCACGCCGCGCGCCCCGCCCCGGAAGCGCAGCAGCAGGCTGCCGTCGTCGTCCAGCGTGCGGCCCGGCACCAGCGCGCTCAGGTCGGCGCACAGGCTTTCGATCTGCAGGCCGGTGACGGTGGCCGCGAGGTTCTCGGCATGCGAGCCGATGTCGCCGATGGCGCCGGCCGCGCCGCTGCGCGCGGGGTCGGTGCGCCAGTCGGCCTGCTTGTTGCTGCCGCTTTCGACATGGCTCGCGAGCCAGCCCTGGTTGTATTCGACGACGAGCTTGCGAATGTCGCCGAGCTGGCCCGAGCGCACCATCTCGCGCGCCTGCCGCACCATGGGGTAGCCGGTGTAGTTGTAGGTGACGCCGAACACGGTGCCCTGCGCGGCCACGGTGGCGACCAGCGCATCGGCCTGTTCGCGCGTGTGCACCAGCGGCTTGTCGCAGACCACATGAAAGCCCGCCTCGGCGAAGGCCTGCGCCACCGGAAAGTGAATGTGGTTGGGCGTGACGATGGAGACGAAGTCGATGCGTTCGTCCGCGGGGCGCTTCAGTTCTTCGGCCAGCAGCGCCTGCCAGTCGCCGTGGTTGCGCGCGTCGGCCAGGCCCAGGTCGCGGCCCGAGGCGCGCGCCTTGTCGGGGCTCGATGACAGCGCACCGGCGACCAGTTCGATCTGGCCGTCGAGCGCCATGGCCTTGCGGTGCACCGCGCCGATGAAGGCGTCGCGCCCGCCGCCGACCATGGCGTAGCGCAGCTTGCGAAGCGGGGTGTCGGTCATCGATCTCCTCGGTGTTTCTGGCTTGGTTACTGTCCCCTCTCCCCTTGGGGAGAGGGCTAGGGTGAGGGTTGCGGCTTTTGCAAGCGCACAGCCTGTGCCATCGCCGCTGCCCTCACCCCAACCCTCTCCCCAAGGGGAGAGGGAGCAAGTCAGGGACCGCCGCTCTTCAGAACATCAGCGCCTCAGAACGGCGAGTTGGGGTGATAGAACTCTTTCGCGTTTTCTTTGGTGATCAACACCGAAGGAATGATCGTCGTCGCCGGCAGCTTCTCGCCCTTCAGGCGCGCTTCGGCCGTGAGCTTGATCGCGTCGTAGATGAACTTGGGCGAGTAGCTCACGTCCGCGCCGATGCGCTTGTCCTTGCCGTCCATGATGGTCTTGACCATGTCCTTGGCGCCGGCGCCGCCGAACACGATCTTGATGTCGTCGCGCTTGGCCTGCGCAATCGCCTTGAGCACGCCCACCGCCATGTCGTCGTCGGCAGCCCAGATGGCGTCGATCTGCTTGAACCGCGTGAGGTAGTCCTGCGTGACCTTGAAAGCGTCGTCGCGGTTCCAGTTCGCGTACTTGGCGTCCAGCAGCTTGATGTCGGGGCTGCCCTTCAATACCGCGTTGAAGGCGTCCATGCGCTCGTTGTCCAGCGTGGTGGCAATGCCGCGCAGCGCGACCACGTTGCCCTTGCCGCCCAGCGTCTTCACGATGTATTCGGCGGGGATCTTGCCGAAGGCGGTATTGTCGCCGGCCACGTAGGCGTCCTGCGCGCTGGTGTCGGTCAGGCCGCGGTCGACCACGGTGACGTACGCACCCTTGGCCTTGACCTGCGCGACCGGCTTGGTCAGCGCGGCCGATTCGAACGGGAACACGACCAGCGCGTTGATCTTGGTGACCGTCGACAGGTCTTGCAGCTGGTTGGCCTGCTCGGGCGCGTTGGCTGCGGTCTTGATCGTGATCTTCAGGTCCTTGTGTTCTTTCTCGAGGTCCTTCTTCGCCTGGTTGGCCCAGTAGTTGATGCCGCCCATGAAGCTGTGCGTGGCCGCGGGAATCGACACCCCGAGGTTGACCTTTTCCGCGGCGAGCGCGGGCAGGCTGGCGAAGGCTGCGGCGGCAACGGCCGTGAGCGCGATACGACGTGTGAAGCTTGTCATGCTGGATGTCTCCTTGTGGTTGATGGAACGAACGTACGAACGGAACGCGGAAAGGCGTCTAGCGGCGTCCACGCTGCAGGAACGCCACGATGATGATCACGAAGCCCTGCACGGCAGCGTTCAGGTACACGCTGATGATGCTGGTGAGGTTCAGGATGTTGCTGATGACCGAGAGCAGGATCGCACCCACCACCGTGCCGGTGATGCTGCCCGCGCCGCCCTTGAGCGCGGTGCCGCCGACGATCACCGCAGCAATCGCTTCGAGCTCCCACAGCAGGCCGGTGGTCGGCGAGGCCGAGCCCAGGCGCGGCACGTACAGCAGCGTGGCAATGCCCACGCACACGCCGAGCAGCACGTAGGTCATGATCTTCACGCGGTCCACGTCCACCGCCGCGTAGCGCGCCACCTGCTCGTTGGAGCCGATGGCCTGCACGTAGCGCCCGTAGGCCGTGCGGTTCAATATCACGCCGCCGATGATCGCGACGATCACGAACACCCACACCGGCACCGGAATGCCCGCCAGGCTCGCGTAGTACACGGGCGCGTACAGGTCCGACAGGTCGTTGTCGAGCGTGAGCGCGCCGCCGTCGGCAAAGTACGTCAGGTATGCGCGGAAGATGCCCAGCGTGCCCAGCGTCACGATGAAAGGCTCGATGCGGCCCTTGGTGATGAGCAGGCCGTGGGCCAGCCCGAACACCGCGCCGAGCACGATGGCCAGCACCGCGCCCATCACCACCGCCAGCATCGGCGAGCCCGATGCGGGCCCGGCCCAGTTGATGAACATGATCACGCTGCCCGCGATGAGCGCGGCCATGGAGCCCACCGACAGGTCGATGCCGCCCGAGATGATCACGAAGCACATGCCCACCGCGATGATGCCGATGAAGGCCGTGCGCGTGAGCACGTTCATCGCGTTGTCGACGGTGGCGAAGTCGCCGTTGAGCAGCGTGCCGGCGATGCACAGCAGCACGAGGCCGATGACCGGACCGAGGCCGTGCAGGCGCTCGGTCCAGCCGGGCTTGGCTTCGCTGCGGTGCGAGGCCGATTCAGGCTGCGGTGGGGGCGGGGGTGTCTGCTGTTCCGGTGGCATGAGCGATGAGCTCCTCTTCTGTGAGATGGTCCGCGTCCAGCGTGGCGACGAGCCTGCCCGCCCGCATCACCGCGACGCGGTGGCACAGGCCGATCAGTTCCATCAGCTCCGACGAGACGACGATCACCGCGAGCCCTTCGCGGGCGAGTCGCTGGATCAGGAAATAGATGTCGCGCTTGGCGCCCACGTCCACGCCGCGCGTGGGCTCGTCGAGCACCACCACCTTGGGCCGCGGTTGCAGCACCTTGGCGAGCGCCAGCTTTTGTTGGTTGCCGCCCGACAGCGACGAGGCCCTGACCTCGAGCGAGCCGGTGCGAATGCCGTAGTCCTTGACCGCCTCGGCCAGCGCGCCGCGTTCGGCCTCGGGCTGCAGCCACGGTTTCGCATAACGCTCCAGCGCCATCAGCGTGAGGTTCTGGCGCAGGCCGAAGTCCACGTGCAGGCCCTTGCCCTTGCGGTCTTCGCTGAGGTACGTGAGGCCGTGCTTCGCGGCGTCGCGCGGGTTGCGCCAGCCCTTGCCGCCGGGCACGGGCCGGCCGAGCATCTCGACACTGCCGCTCGCGGGGCGCAGGCCGAGCAGGCCTTCGAAGAGCTCGGTGCGGCCCGCGCCGACCAGGCCCGCGAAGCCGAGGATCTCGCCGGGGCGCACTTCGAAGCTCGCGTCCTGCGCCCAGCCGGGCACGTTGAAGTTGCGCACCCGCATCGCAGGCGCATCGGCGGCCACGACGAGGTCGCGCGGCGGGTAGAGGTCGGCCAGTTCGCGGCCCACCATGAGGTTGGCCATCTGGTGGCGCGTGACCTCGGCGGTGGGTGCGCGCGCCACGAAGCGGCCGTCGCGCATGACGATCACCTCGTCGGTCACCTGCTCCACCTCGTCGAGCTTGTGCGAGATGTAGACGATGGTCACGCCGTCGGCGCGCAGCTGCGCGATGAGCTTGAACAGGCGCTCGGTCTCGCCGGGCGTGAGCGTGGCGGTGGGCTCGTCCATGATGAGCAGGCGCGCGCGGCGGGCGATGGCTTTCGCGATCTCCACGAGCTGCTTTTCGGCGACGATGAGCTTTCGCACCTTGGTGCGCGGGTCGACCTGCAGGCCGACGGCGGCGAGCGCGGCGGCGGCGTCGCGCTCCATCGACGCGTCGTCGAGCAGCCAGCCCTTTTTCTTTTCATGGCCCAGGAAGATGTTCTGCGCCACGCTCAGGTCTTCGGCGAGATTGAACTCCTGGTGAATCAGCACGATGCCGAGTGCTTCCGCATCGCGCGAACTCGTGAACTGCTGCGGCTGGCCGTTGATGCGCAGCGTGCCGCCGGTGAGTTGCTCGTAGCCCGCCAGGATCTTCATCATCGTGGACTTGCCCGCGCCGTTCTCGCCGAGCAGCCCGTACACGCGGCCGGGCGCCAGCGCGAAGCTCACGCCGTGCAGCACCTGCACGGGGCCGAAGGCCTTCACCACGCCGTCGAACTCGACAGCGACGCTGCCCTTGGTATCTGCTGCGTTCATGGCGCCACTCCGCGGACCTTCAGCGTCTCATGCATCGCGAGCACGCCCGCGCCCACCAGTCCGCCCTGCATGCCCAGCGGCGTGTACTGGATTTCGAGGTGCCGCGTGGAGAGCGCGAGCGAGCGCTGGTACACGCTCTGGCGCACGGCCGCGAGGAACAGCGGGCCGATGCGCGTGATGCCGCCACCGATGAACACGTGCGACGGATTGAAGAAGTTGACGACCGACGCGAGCATCTGCCCGATCAGGCTGCCGGCGCGCTGGATGATGCCGTTGGCCGCCGTGTCGCCGCCGCGGCTGGCCTGGCCCACGTCGATGGCGTCGATGCGGCCGTGCACGCGCAGGCATTCGGCGAGCGCGGCGCTTTCGCCGGCCTGCGCAGCCTGCACGGCCATGCGCGTGATGGCGGGGCCGGCCGCCATCGCCTCGACGCAGCCGAGGTTGCCGCAATGGCAACGCGGGCCCTCCTGGTCGACGCAGATGTGGCCCACGTCGCCGGCCGAACCGGCCGCGCCGCGGTACACCTCGCCGTGGCAGACGATGCCGCAGCCGATGCCGGTGCCGATCTTGATGACGAGAAAGTTGTTCAGCGAGCGCTTGAGCCGCCACAGCTCGCCGAGCGCCATGAGGTTCACGTCGTTGTCGACGAAGACCGGCGCGGCATAGTCTTCGCGCAGGTAATCGCGGACCGAGAAGCCGTCCCAGGCCGGCATCAGCGGCGGGTTCACGAGCTGGCCGATCTCGAAGTTCACGGGCCCGGGCACGCCGATGCCGATGCCGAGCACGTCCCTGGCGCTGCAGCCGCAGCGCGCCAGCAGTTCGCGCATGAGGATGCGCACGCGCGCCAGCACGACGGTCGGGCCTTCGCGCACGTCGGCAGGTTCGTCGTGCTGAGCCAGCACGGTCAGGTCGGGGCGCAGCACGGCCACGTCGAGGCTGGTGGCACCGATGTCGATGCCCACGAGCACGCCGAGTCCGGCGTGGAGCTGGAGGTTTTCGGCGCGGCGCCCGCCCGAGGAGCGTTGCAGGCCGGCCTCGGCGAGCAAACCCTGGTCGACAAGGCCGGCAATCAGGCCGTTGGCCTTGCTCTTGGAAAAGCCGAGTTGTTCGGCCATGGCATGGCGCGAGCCGCCGGCCGACCAGAAGGTCGTTTCCAGCAAGCGCATTTCATCGGCGGTGATGCCACTCCAACGTGCCACGTCTTGTCTCCGTGTTCTTTTCTTGTCTTCGCGGCGAATACTAGGGGCAGGGCTTCAGCCAGACAAGGCTGAACTTCGACCATATTCAGATCGAAGATGGTCGCAATGGGCTCCAGAAAGACCAGGCGCAAAAAAGCCGCCCGAGGGCGGCTTCTTCTGAGCAGAGAGACGGCGCTCTTGCTTACTTCTTCTGGCGGTACTTGCGCAGCGCCGCGATCTGGGCGGCCATCACGGTCAGCTCCGATTGCGCCATCGCGATGTCGATGTCGCTCTTCGCGTTCTTCAGCGCTTCCTCGGCCGCAGCCTTGGCCACGTTGGCCTTTTCGTCGTCGAGGTCCTTGCCACGGATCGCGGTGTCGGACAGCACGGTGACGGAATGCGGCTGCACTTCGAGAATGCCGCCCGCCACGAAGACGAACTCTTCCTTGCCGTCGGCCGTTTCGATGCGCACCGCGCCGGGACGGATGCGTGTGATCAGAGGGGTGTGACGCGGATAGATGCCGAGCTCACCGGCTTCACCGGGCAGCGCGACGAACCTGGCTTCGCCCGAGAAGATCGACTCTTCCGCGCTGACCACGTCGACGTGAATGGTGTTTGCCATCTGAGTTCCCATGTCGCCTTAGGCGACCTTCTTGGCTTTTTCGAACGCTTCGTCGATGCCGCCGACCATGTAGAACGCTTGTTCCGGCAGGTGGTCGGCTTCGCCGTTCACGATCATCTTGAAACCACGGATGGTTTCGGCCAGCGGCACGTACTTGCCGGGCGAGCCCGTGAACACTTCGGCCACGTGGAACGGCTGCGAGAAGAAGCGCTGGATCTTGCGCGCGCGGGCCACGGCCAGCTTGTCTTCGGGTGCCAGTTCGTCCATGCCCAGGATCGCGATGATGTCGCGCAGTTCCTTGTAGCGCTGCAGCATGCCCTGCACGGCACGGGCCGTGTTGTAGTGCTCTTCGCCGACCACGTTCGGGTCGAGCTGGCGCGAGGTCGAGTCCAGCGGGTCCACGGCCGGGTAGATGCCCAGCGATGCGATGTCGCGCGACAGCGCCACGGTCGAATCCAGGTGGGCGAAGGTGGTGGCAGGCGACGGATCGGTGTAATCGTCGGCAGGCACGTACACGGCCTGGATCGAGGTGATCGAGCCGACCTTGGTCGACGTGATGCGCTCTTGCAGGCGGCCCATTTCTTCGGCCAGCGTCGGCTGGTAGCCCACGGCGGAAGGCATGCGGCCCAGCAGTGCCGACACTTCGGTACCAGCCAGCGTGTAGCGGTAGATGTTGTCCACGAAGAACAGCACGTCGCGGCCTTCGTCGCGGAACGACTCGGCGATGGTCAGGCCGGTCAACGCCACGCGCAGACGGTTGCCCGGGGGTTCGTTCATCTGGCCGTAGACCATGGCCACTTTCGAGTCCTCGAGGTTGTCGAGGTTCACGACGCCGGAGTCGGCCATCTCGTGATAGAAGTCGTTGCCTTCGCGGGTGCGCTCACCCACGCCGGCGAACACCGACACGCCCGAGTGAGCCTTGGCGATGTTGTTGATGAGTTCCATCATGTTCACGGTCTTGCCCACGCCGGCACCGCCGAACAGGCCCACCTTGCCGCCCTTGGCGAACGGGCAGATCAGGTCGATCACCTTGATGCCGGTTTCCAGAAGGTCCTGCGACGGCGACAGCTCGTCGTAGGCGGGCGCCTTGCGGTGGATCGACGCGGTGAGTTCCTGGCTGACCGGACCACGTTCGTCGATGGGCGCGCCCAGCACGTCCATGATGCGGCCCAGCGTGGCCTTGCCGACCGGCACGGTGATGGGCGCATTGGTGTTGGTCACCACGAGGCCGCGGCGCAGGCCGTCGGAAGAGCCGAGAGCAATGGTGCGCACGATACCGTCGCCGAGCTGCTGCTGCACTTCGAGGGTCAGCGCGCTGCCCTCGAACTTCAGTGCGTCGTAAATCTTCGGCATCTGGTCACGCGGGAACTCCACGTCGACCACGGCGCCGATACATTGGACAATTTTTCCTTCAGCCATGACGTTTCCTTCTGGATGGATCTCTAAATAATTGCGACAGGTTCTTGCAGAAGCGTCCTGGTGCCAGTACGGGCCGCTTTTGCAAGAATGCCGGACGGGCCGGCACCCTTGGGTTCAGATACTTGCGACCCGCAACGCGGCCCGTTGTATCGCCTCGATCACACGCCGGCCGCCGCAGCGGCGCCGGAAACGATCTCGGACAGCTCCTTGGTGATGCCGGCCTGGCGGGTCTTGTTGTAGATCAGCTTCAGCTCGCCGATCACATTGCCCGCGTTGTCGGTGGCCGCCTTCATGGCGACCATGCGCGCCGAATGCTCGGACGCCATGTTCTCGGCCACGGCCTGGTAGACCAGCGACTCCACATAGCGCACCAGCAGTTCGTCGATCACGCTTTGCGCATCGGGCTCGTAGATGTAATCCCACGAATGCTGCCCGGCCTCGACCGCGAGCGACTCGGCGGCCAACGGCAGCAGCTGCTCCACCACCGGCTCTTGCTTGATGGTGTTGATGAACCGCGTGTAGCACAGGTACACCGCCGACACCTTGCCTTCGGCATAGGCGTCGAGCAGGGTCTTCACCGGACCGATCAGCTTGTCCAGGTGCGGCACATCGCCGAGGTGGGTGACATGTGCGACCACGCGGGCGCCGATGCGGTTCAGGAACCCCAGGCCCTTGTTGCCGATGGCTACCGATTCGATGGCGTTGCCGGCACTCTGCGCTTCGCGCAGCTTGGCGGTCACGGCGCGCAGCAGGTTGGTGTTCAGACCACCGCACAGGCCCTTGTCGCTCGTCACGACGATGAAGCCGACGCCCTTGGCCTCGTTCGTCTTCATGAACGCGTGCGTGTACTCGGGATTCGCCTTGCCAAGATTGGCCGCGATGGTGCGGATCTTTTCGCTGTAGGGGCGCGCGGCGCGCATGCGTTCCTGCGCCTTGCGCATCTTGGAAACCGAGACCATTTCCATGGCCTTGGTGATCTTCTTGGTGTTTTCCACCGATTTGATCTTGCCGCGGATTTCCTTACCAGCTGCCATGAGAGCTCCTTCTTGCGTCGGTCAAGGCGTCGATCAGGCGAACGACTTCTTGAACGCGGTGATTGCCGCGGTCAGTTCAGCTTCCGCTTCCTTGTCGAGCGCCTTGGCCTTCTCGATCTTGTCCAGCAGCGGGCCGTGGCTCGACTTCAGGAACTGATGCAGGCCATGTTCGAACGGCAGCACTTGCTTGATCTCGAGATCGTCCATGAAGCCCTTGTTCACGGAGAACAGCGTGGCACCCATGAGCGAGATCGGCAGCGGGCTGTACTGGGCCTGCTTGAGCAGCTCGGTCACGCGGGCGCCGCGGTCGAGTTGCTTGCGGGTGGCTTCGTCCAGGTCGGAAGCGAACTGCGCGAACGCAGCCAGTTCACGGTACTGCGCCAAGTCGGTACGGATACCGCCGGACAGGCCCTTGATGATCTTGGTCTGAGCCGACGAGCCCACGCGCGACACCGAGATACCGGCGTTGATGGCGGGGCGGATGCCGGCGTTGAACAGGTTGGTTTCCAGGAAGATCTGGCCGTCGGTGATCGAGATCACGTTCGTCGGCACGAAAGCGGACACGTCGCCGGCTTGCGTTTCGATGATCGGGAGCGCGGTCAGCGAACCGGTCTTGCCCTTGACTTCACCCTTGGTGAAGGCTTCGACGTAGTCGGCGTTCACGCGGGCTGCGCGTTCGAGCAGACGGCTGTGGAGATAGAACACGTCGCCGGGGTAGGCTTCGCGGCCTGGCGGGCGGCGCAGCAGCAGCGAGACCTGGCGGTAGGCCACGGCTTGCTTGGACAGGTCGTCATAGACGATCAGCGCGTCTTCGCCGCGGTCGCGGAAGTATTCGCCCATCGTGCAGCCCGAGTAGGCCGACACATATTGCATGGCAGCCGATTCGGAGGCCGATGCGGCCACCACGATCGTGTAGTCCATGGCACCGGCGCGTTCGAGCGCACGCACCACGTTCTTGATCGACGACGCCTTCTGGCCGATGGCGACGTAGATGCACGTCACGCCCTGGCCCTTCTGGTTGATGATCGCGTCGATGGCCACGGCCGTCTTGCCGGTCTGGCGGTCGCCGATGATCAGCTCGCGCTGACCGCGGCCGATCGGCACCATCGAGTCGATGGACTTCAGGCCGGTCTGCAGGGGCTGGTCGACCGACTTGCGGGCGATCACGCCCGGTGCGACCTTTTCGATCACGTCGGTCAGCTTGGCGTTGACCGGGCCCTTGCCGTCGATCGGCTGGCCCAGGGCATTCACCACGCGGCCGATGAGCTCGGGGCCCACAGGCACTTCCAGGATGCGGCCCGTGCACTTGACGGTGTCGCCTTCGGAGATGTGTTCGTACTCACCCAGAATCACGGCGCCGACCGAGTCGCGCTCGAGGTTCAGGGCCAGGCCGAACGACGGCGTGCCGTCGGCGCTCGGCGGGAACTCGAGCATTTCGCCCTGCATGGCGTCCGACAGGCCGTGCACGCGCACGATGCCGTCGGTCACCGACACCACGGTGCCTTCGTTGCGGATGTTGGCGCTGACCCCGAGGCCCTCGATGCGGCTCTTGATCAGTTCGGAAATTTCTGCGGGATTGAGTTGCATGACTCTTTCCTTCTTTCTTTGTAAGGCGATGGAGACCGTCAGGCCGCCAGCGCAACTTTCATTTGTTCAAGGCGCGCTTTGACGGAGGTGTCGAGCACCTCGTCGCCGACCACCACACGAATGCCGCCGATCAGCTCCGGCTCTTGCCGGACCGTGACCTTGAGCTTGCGGCCGAAACGCTTTTCGAGCGCGGCCGACACGGTGGCCAGGGCCGCCGCGTCGATCGGGAAGGCGCTGTAGACCACGGCGTCGGACGAACCGCTCTTCGCGTTGGCCAGTGCCCGGAACTGCTTCGCAATTTCCGGCAGCACCGAAAAACGCCCGTTATCGAGGAGCGCGGACAGGAAGTTCTGGGCAGGAGCGGCCAGCGGTGCACCGAATGCACCAGTGACCACGCCGATCACCTGTTCGGCCGTGGCCTTCGGGTTGTCGGCGAACTGCTGGAGCTCCGGATTGGCCGCGATGGCGGCTACCTTTTCGAGCCAGGCGCTGGTTCCGGCGACGTCGGACGACGACGCCTTGAAGAGCGCCTCGGCGTAGGGGCGTGCAATGGTGGCGAGTTCTGCCATGGCTTCTATCAGAGTTCGGTCTGCAGACGGGCGAGCAAATCGGCGTGGACGCCTGCATTCACTTCCTTGCGCAGAATCTGCTCTGCGCCCTTGACGGCCAGCGCGGCAACCTGCTCGCGCAGTGCTTCACGGGCTTTCACTGCCTGCTGGTCGGCTTCGACGCGTGCGGCTGCAACGATCTTGTTGCCTTCCTCGGTCGCGCGAGCCTTGGCCTCTTCAACGATGGCCTGGGCGCGACGTTCGGCGTCGGCAAGACGCTGTGCGGACTCGTTGCGTGCCTGACCCAGTTCGGCTTCCACGCGCTTGTTGGCAGCGGTCAGCTCGGACTTGGCCTTGTCGGCGGCAGCGAGGCCTTCGGCGATCTTCGCAGCGCGGTCGTCCAGCGCTTTCGCGATGGGAGGCCACACAAACTTCATCGTGAACCCGACCAGGATCAGGAACACGATCATCTGAACGATCAGGGTACCGGTAATGCTCACTTTTTACCCTCTCTTTGGGATTGAATGCGAAGCCATTCCGCAGTGGGGAACGACGACACGGGTCCGAGGAGAAAGACTTACTTCGGCAGCAGAGCGATCTGGGCCAGGAACGGGTTGGCCGTTGCGAACCACAGAGCGATACCGGTGCCGATAATGAAAGCGGCGTCGATCAGACCGGCCAGCAGGAACATCTTGGTTTGAAGTTCGCCCATGAGTTCAGGCTGACGTGCGGCCGACTCGAGGTACTTGCTGCCCATGATGCCGATGCCGATACATGCGCCCACAGCGCCCAGACCGATGATCAGGCCGGCGGCCAGTGCAACAAAGCTAATAACTTCCATGATGACTCCTAGAGGACTTTGGTTGAAGAGAAAACAAAAAACAAAAACGAAAACGAATGATCAGTGGTGCTCGTGAGCCTGGCCGATGTAGACCAGCGTCAGCATCATGAACACGAAGGCCTGCAGCGTGATGATCAGGATGTGGAAGATGGCCCAGGCGGTGCCCGCAACGATGTGGCCGAAGGCCAGGAAGATACCGGTGGCCGACAGCGTGAAGGCGCCGCCCATGAGGGCGATCAGCAGGAAGATCAGCTCACCGGCATACATGTTGCCGAACAACCGCATGCCGTGCGAGACCGTCTTGGCGACGAACTCGATCATCTGCATGGCGAAGTTGAAGGGGTACAGCGCCCAGTGGTTGCCGAAGGGTGCGGTGAACAGCTCGTGGACCCAGCCGCCGATGCCCTTGATCTTGATGTTGTAGTAGATGCAGATCAGCAGCACGGCGACCGACATGCCCATGGTCACCGAGAGGTCGGCGGTGGGCACGACGCGCAGGTAGGCGTGGTGCGGGTCTTCGCCGGCAATGTGGAAGATCTTGGCCCAGATGGCCGGGAACAAATCGACCGGGAACAGGTCCATTGCATTGAGCAGGAAGATCCACACGAAGATCGTGAGCGCCAGCGGAGCGACGAACTTGCGGCTCGTGGCGTTGTGGACGATGCCCTTGGCCTGCTGATCGACCATTTCGACGAGCAGTTCGACAGCCGCTTGAAAACGGCCGGGAACACCCGAAGTGGCCTTGCGGGCAGCCAGCCAGAGCAGCCAGCAACCCAGCACGCCGAGCAAGATCGAAAAGAAAAGTGAGTCGAAATTGAAAACAGTCAGGTCCGCAACGCCCCCAGGCTTGGAGCTTTGCAGGTGCGTCAAGTGGTGAACGATGTATTCACCCGCGGTCTGACCATGTTCCGCAGCGTTTTCAGCAGCCATTCCGTTACTCGTCTCTCTGTTTCCGGCGCCGGGGCGAGAACATCACCGCCAACCAGGCCGCCTTCATTGTCACCACCAGGCCGATCAGCATTGCTGGCCAGCTCAGCGCCGTAATCAGCCTTGGCGCAGCGATCAGCATCGCCACCGACAAGGCCATCTTGACCATTTCCCACAGGAAGAATCCGAACACGGCTGTGCCCGGATTCAAGGAAGAAAACCGACCGGTCAGCCCGCGTGCGAAAACCGCCGATGGAACAACCACCGCGATCGCACCGTAAGCGGCGGACCAACCCAGATTTTGCCTCCCCGTCAGTCCCCAGGCGGCCAAAGCCACCACCAGACCGACAGCCAACTGACCCGCGACCACCCGCCATGGGGAGACCGAAGGGTTCTTTGCTCGCAGTTCACGCGCCTCATCGGCGGTCAACGGCTTGAATTCTGCGTCGAGGTCTTCAGCGACCTCCGAGTCTTGTCGGGCGATTGTTTTCATTTCGAATGAAGCCCGGATGACGACCCAGAATCTACAAAGCCATTGATTATAAGTAAAAACCCAAGCGCTCCCGCCATTCGCCGTGTCGCGCATGCAAATCGCCGCCGGATTCCCTGACGCGAACCCGACGCGGCACCGCCAACCATAATTCCGGCATGCACCCTATCACCGACGCCCTGCCCGCCACGCTTTGTTACCTCGACGGCGAATACACCGCCCTGCGAGACGCAAAGATCAGCGTGCTCGACCGCGGCTTCATCTTCGGCGACGGCATCTACGAATACGTGCCCGTCTACTTCGGCCAACCGTTCTGCTTCGAGGAGCACATGGCGCGCCTGGCCCGCTCGCTCACCGAACTGCAGATCGACAACCCGCACTCGCTCGACCAGTGGCGCGACATCGTCATGCGCCTCGTGGCGCCCGGTGGCGATGCACCGCAGTCCGTGTACTTTCAGGTGACGCGCGGCGTGGCGCCGCGCGACCACGCGATGGTGCGCGGCCTGCGCCCCACGGTGTTCGTCATGGTGAACCCGCTGCCGCCTATTTCTCAGGCTGTGCGCGCCCAGGGCGTGGCCTGCGTCACCGCGGCCGACTTTCGCTGGCAGAAGGCCCACATCAAGAGCACCAGCCTGCTTGGCGCCGTGCTCGCCCGGCAGATCAGCGTGGAAGCCGGCGCTGCCGAAACCATCATGTTCCGCGACGAATGGCTCAGCGAAGCCTCGTCGAGCAACGTGTGGATCGTGAAGAACGGCCAGCTGATGGGCCCGCCCAAGGACAACCTCGTGCTCGCCGGCATCCGCTACGGCCTGTTCGAGCGCCTGTGCGGGGCACGCGGCATTCCCTTCGCGCTGCGCCGCATCTCGCGCGGCGAGGTGTTCGGCGCCGACGAGCTGATCATTTCCTCGGCCAGCAAGGAGCTGCTGCCCGTGGTCGCGCTCGACGGCCAGGCTATTGGCAACGGCCGACCCGGCCCCATTTACGACAGCTTGTACGAGGCCTACCAGGAGGCCAAGGTACGCAACGCACACAGGCAAGGAGCCCCGGCATGACCGACGACACCACCCCCATCGATACCCCCATCGACACCACCGCGACCCCGGAGACCGCCGCGATCCCCGACCCGCGCAAGGAATCGCTGATCGAGTACCCCTCGCAGTTCCCCATCAAGGTGATGGGCGTGAAGGCCGACGGCTACGTGCATGCGATCACGAAGATCGCCGAGCAGTTCGACCCCACCTTCGACGCCACCACCGTCGAGCTGCGCGACAGCAAGGGCGGCAACTACCTGGGCGTGACCATCACCGTCACGGCCACCAGCCGCGAGCAGCTCGACGACCTGTACCGCGCGCTGTCCGCGCACCCGCTGGTCAAGGTGGTGCTTTGAGCCTGCGCTGGCGATTCGCTGCGGCGGCACTGTGCGCAAGCGGCCTGCTGGCCGCCTGCACGACGGCGCCCAACCCGTACTACGACGCCAGCCGCAAGCACCACCGACCCGGCGGCTTCCAGGACAACTACGTCGAGTTCAAGCCGAAGAACTTCTTCACCGACGTGCTGATCGGCTGGCAGCTGCCCTCGTGGTTCAAGGGCCTGCCGCCCGCACCCGAAGCGCCGCCGCCCGTCGTCTCGCCCGAGCTTGCGTTTCTCCAGGCCAACACCGGCGCGGCAACGCAGCCCGCAGCCACCTTCATCGGTCACGCCACGGTGCTCGTGCAGCTGCCGACCTCCGGCGGCGGCCTCAACGTGCTGACCGACCCGGTGTTCGGCGAGCGCGCCTCGCCCGTCTCGTTTGCCGGGCCCAGGCGCTTCCAGCCGCCCGGGGTCGCGCTGAAAGACCTGCCGCACATCGACCTGGTGCTGATCAGCCACAACCACTACGACCACCTCGACGAGGGCAGCGTGAAAGCGCTGAACGCGCAGGCCGGCGGACCGCCGCTGTTCGTGGTGCCGCTGGGCATTGCGCCGTGGCTTGCGCAGCGCGGCATCGCGAACGCGATCGAGCTCGACTGGTGGGACAGCATCACGCTGCCCCGGCCTTCCGCCGGATCGCTCCAGGCCGCGCAGGTGCGCGTGCAGCGCAACGGCGCGGGCATTGCCACCGACACGCCCGATGCGGTGCAGGTGTTCCTCACGCCCGCGCAGCACTGGAGCGCACGCGGTCTCGGCGACAGGATGCAGACGCTGTGGGGCGGCTTTGCGCTGCTGTCGCCTCAGATGCACCTCTTCTATTCCGGCGACACCGCCTACTCGCAGGACTTCGCCGACATCCAGGCCCGCCTCGCGCCGCGCCAGGGCACTGCCCAGGGCGGCGGCTTCGACCTGGCGTTGCTGCCCGTGGGCGCCTACGAGCCGCGCTGGTTCATGAAGGACCAGCACGTCAACCCCGACGAGAGCGTGCGCATCCACCGCGAGCTGCACGCCAAGCGCAGCCTGGGCGTGCACTGGGCCACCTTCGCCCTGACAGACGAAGCGCTCGACCAGCCGCCCAAGGACCTGGCCGTGGCCCGCAAGGCCCAGGGCCTGCCCGACGACGCCTTCTTCACGCTCGCCATCGGCGAGACCCGCAAGCTGCCCGTGCGGCAGGCCCTGCCATGACCGACACCACCGCTGCCGCCCCCGCCATCGAACGGCATCCGCTGGGCCGCGTCGGCTATGCCGACACCTTCGCGGCCATGAAGCAATTCACGCGGGAACGCACGCCGGACACGCCCGATGCGCTATGGATCTGCGAGCACGCCCCGGTCTTCACCCAGGGCGTCGCGGGCCGGCAGGACCACATCCTGAACCCCGGCGACATTCCGGTCGTGCAGACCGACCGCGGCGGCCAGGTCACCTTCCACGGTCCCGGCCAGGTGGTGGTGTACCCGCTGGTCGACCTGCGCCGGGCGGGCTATTTCGTCAAGGAATACGTCTACCGCATCGAGGAATCGGTGCTGCGCACGCTGGCCCATTTCGGCGTGACCGGCCACCGCGTGCCGGGTGCGCCGGGCATCTACGTGCGGCTGGACGACCCGTTCTCGCATGCCGCATTGACCGGCCCGCTGCCCGCCGGCGACCCCTTTCGCGGCCTGGGCAAGATCGCGGCGCTGGGCATCAAGGTGAGTCGCCACGCCACCTACCACGGCGTGGCGCTGAACGTCGCCATGGACCTCGAACCCTTCTCGCGCATCAACCCTTGCGGCTATGCGGGGCTGCAAACGGTCGACCTTTCTACAATCGGCATCCAAACCACATGGGAAGAAGCCGCCACGGTGCTGAGCCAGAAGCTCTGCGCCTTCCTGGCGCCTTGAACTACCAATGAGCACCACAGAAGTCGTCCGCGACGCCCAGAGCGCCGAAAACTACAACCCCCTGGCCAAGCAGAAAGCGGCGGCCAAGCTCTCGCGCATCCCCGTCAAGGTCGTGCAGACCGGCGAAGTGCTCAAGAAGCCCGAATGGATCCGCGTGAAGGCCGGCAGCCCCACCACGCGCTTCTACGAAATCAAGCAGATCCTGCGCGAGAGCAACCTGCACACCGTGTGCGAAGAGGCCTCCTGCCCGAACATCGGCGAATGCTTCGGCAACGGCACGGCCACCTTCATGATCATGGGCGACAAGTGCACCCGCCGCTGCCCGTTCTGCGACGTGGGCCACGGCCGCCCCGACCCGCTGGACAAGGACGAGCCGCTCAACCTGGCGAAGACCATCGCCAAGCTGCGCCTGAAGTACGTGGTGATCACCAGCGTGGACCGCGACGACCTGCGCGACGGCGGCAGCCAGCACTTTGTGGACTGCATCACGAACATCCGCGAGCTCTCGCCGATGACGCAGATCGAGATTCTGGTGCCCGACTTCCGCGGCCGCGACGACCGCGCGCTCGAAATCCTGAAGGCCGCGCCGCCGGACGTGATGAACCACAACCTGGAAACCGCGCCGCGCCTCTACAAGGAAGCGCGCCCCGGCAGCGACTACCAGTTCAGCCTGAACCTGCTGAAGAAGTTCAAGGCGCTGCACCCGAAAGTGCCGACCAAGAGCGGGATCATGGTCGGCCTCGGCGAGACCGACGAAGAGATCCTGCAGGTGATGCGCGACATGCGCGCCCACGACATCGAGATGCTGACCATCGGCCAGTACCTGTCGCCGTCGGGCTCGCACCTGCCGGTGCGCCGCTACGTGCACCCCGACACCTTCAAGATGTTCGAGGAAGAGGCCTACAAGATGGGCTTCAGCCATGCAGCCGTGGGCGCGATGGTGCGCAGCAGCTACCACGCCGACCAGCAGGCCCATGCGGCCCAGCAGGCGCACGCCGCGGGCGGTTGAGCGTTTAAAAAAGCAAATGGAAAAGGCCCGTCGAGGGCCTTTTTCAATGGCGGCACAAGGCAACGCGTGGCGCCCGCAGGCCTAAGGCAAGTCCAGCCTGTACCCCACTCCGTAGATCGACCGGATCAGTTCCTGCCCCCCGCTCGCCGCGTCCAGCTTGCGGCGCAGGTTCTTCACATGGCTGTCGACCGCGCGATCGGTCACCGCGCGCTGGTCGGCATGCACGTGGTCGAGCAGCCTGTCGCGCGACAGCACGCGCCCGCGCGCGTCGGCCAGCGCCTTCAGCAGGCGGAACTCGATCGGCGTGAGGTCCAGCGCAGCGCCCTGCCACGAGGCCTTGTAGCCCTGCGCGTCGATCTGCAGCGCAGACACCTCGCGCGCGGCATGGCCGCTGCGGCGCAGCAGCGCCTTCACGCGTGCCACCACCTCGCGCGGGCTGAACGGCGTCTTGCAGATGTAGTCGTCCGCGCCGATCTCCAGGCCCATCAGGCGGTCGGCCTCCTCCACGCGCGCGGTGAGCATGATGACCGGCACGTCGCTGAACAGGCGCAGCGCACGGCACACGCTCATGCCGTCCTGCCCGGGCAGCATGAGGTCGAGCAGCACCAGGTCGGGCCGGCGCGCCTTCACGCTGGGCACCACCTCCAGCCCGTTGGCCAGCCATGCCGAGGTGTAGCCCGAGGCCTGCAGGTAGTCGGCGAGCAGCGCGGCCATGCGCGGCTCGTCCTCGACGATCAGGATGTGCGCGGCCAGGGGAGGCGTCATGGGGGTGTCGTTCATCGCCGGTCCTCAGGCGCGCGGCAGCCGAACGGCCACCCACAGGCCGCCCAGCGGCGAGGCCTGGGCCTCGATGGTGCCGCCGTGCGCCTCCACGATGCTGCGGCAGATCGACAGGCCCAGCCCCGCGCCGCCGCTCGCGCGGTTGCGCGAACCTTCGCCGCGAAAGAAGCGCTCGAACAGGCGCGGCAGTTGCGCCGCCTCCACGCCGGGCGCCGAATCCATCAGGTCGATGGCAAGTTGCGCGCCTTCCTCGCGCGCCGCGATGCGCAGCACGCCGCCCGCATCGGTGTAGCGGCAACTGTTGAGCACCAGGTTGCTGAACAGCTGCTGCATGCGCCGCTCGTCGGCGAACGCCACCAGCGGCTGCGCCGGCAGGTCCAGTTCCAGCCGCAGGCCCGCCGAGGCCAGCCGCTCGCGGAAGGCATCGACACTCGCCTCGACCAGCTCGCGAAGGTCCACGTCGGCCTTGCGGTAGGCCAGCGCGCCCACGTCGGCCAGCGACAGGTCGTACAGGTCGGTCACCAGCTTGTTGAGCATGCCCACCTCGTGCTGCAGCGCGCGCACGGCCTGCGCGTCGAGCCGGCGCACGCCGTCTTCCATGGCTTCCAGCTCGCCGTGCAGCACGCCCAGCGGCGTGCGCAGCTCGTGCGACACGTCGGCCATGAATTCGCGGCGCATGCGCTCGTTGCGCTGCAGCGTGTGGGCCAGCGAATTGAAGTCGCGCGCCAGCTGGCCCACCTCGTCCTGCGAGGCCACCGCCACGCGGCTTTCGTAGTCGCCGGCGGCCAGCCGGTGGGTGGCCGCGGCCACGCGCTTGACGGGGCCCAGCAGCACCCGCGCGATCCACCACGCGATGCCCGCGGCCAGCAGCACGCACAGGCTGCCGATGACCCAGCTGGCGCGCGCCTGGTTCTGCTGGAAGCGCTGGTCGCCGGCCTCGCTCACGTTCTGGAACGGCGCCATCACCACCCAGCCCACGGTCTTGCCCTCGACCACCACCGCGCGTTCCGTCGAACCCTTTCGCGCCTCCCTGAAGCCGGCGATCCCCCGCCGGTCGGCGTCCAGCAGGCCCACGCGCAGCATGGCGCCCGTCAGGTCGGACACGGGCGGCGGCGTGCGTCCCGGCTCGAAGCGCTCACCGCTGGCCAGGGGCGCGGGCCGCATGATCTCGAACCACGGCCCCGGACCTTCGCGCAGAAAGTCCCAGCTGCCGTGCTGCCGGTAGGCCGCCACGGCGTTGGGCACCACCGCGTCCAGCCGCTCCACGCCCTGCTCGTTGAGGTAGCCGACAAAGCCGCGCTCGAAGTTCCAGCGCGAGGCGGCGCCCATCGCGACCACGGCCAGCACGGCGGTGGCCAGCACGGCGAGAAAGAGCTTGGTGGTGATGCTGATCTTCATGAAGGCCCGAAAGATAAGCCAGAAGGCGCGTGTCCGGTGCATCGCCGCCCCATGGCCGCGCGGGCCGTGGCACCTTCACACTCGCTCCACATTCGCTGAAGACCATGGGTTCCAACCTGATTGGAAACCCGCCCATGTCTTCTCGCTTCACCCGCACCGGCCTCGCGTGCGCCCTGGCCCTCGGCCTGCTGGGCGGCATCGCGGGGTGCTCCGGCTCTTCGTCCGCACCGCCTCCCGCACCCGCCGCCGCGCAGGTCAGCGTGGTGACCCTGCAGCCTGAAAACCAGCCCGTCACCACCGAGCTCTCGGGCCGCACCCGTGCCCGCCTGAGCGCGGAGATTCGCCCGCAGGTCGGCGGCATCGTGCAGCAGCGGCTGTTCGAAGAAGGCGCGCTGGTCAAGGCCGGCCAGGTGCTCTACCAGCTGGACCCGGCCAGCTACCAGGCCGCCTACGCCAGCGCGCAGGCCAGCGTCGCCAAGTCCGAGGCCACGCTCAATTCGGCAAAGACCTCCGCACGCCGCAACGCCGATCTCGTGAAGATCGACGCCGTGAGCCAGCAGACCAACGACGACAGCCAGGCCACGCTGCAGCAGGCCCAGGCCGACCTGGGCGTGGCGCGCGCCGCGCTGGACACGGCGCGCATCAACCTGGGCTTCACGCGCATCACCGCGCCCATCGCGGGGCGCATCGAGGCTTCCGCCGTCACGCCCGGCGCGCTGGTCACGGCCGGCCAGACCACGGCGCTCACCACGGTGCAGCAGCTCGACCCGATTCACGTCGACGTGACGCAGTCGACCACCGAGCTGCTGCGGCTGCAGCGCGAACTGGCCAGCGGCGCGCTCAAGAGCAGCGCGAACAAGGGCGAGGCCGCGGTCCGGCTGATGCTGGAAGACGGCACGGCCTACGCCCACGCCGGGCGCCTGCAGTTCGCCAGCGTCACGGTGAACGAAGGCACCGGCGCGGTCACGCTGCGCATCCTGGTGCCCAACCCCGAGCGCACGCTGCTGCCCGGCATGTACGTGCGCGCCGTGCTCGAAGAAGGCGTGGCCGAGCAGGCGCTGCTGGTGCCGCAGCAGGGCGTGACCCGCACCGCGAGCGGCGACGCCTCGGCGCTGGTGGTCACGGCGGAAAACAAGGTCGAGAAGCGCGCGCTGAAGGTGTCGCGCGCGCTCGGCAGCCGCTGGCAGGTCACCGAGGGGCTGAAGGCCGGCGAACGCGTGATCGTCGAAGGCTCGACGAAGGTGAGGGTGGGCGACACGGTGAAGCCGGTGGCCGCCACGGACACCACGGTCGCCGCCGCGGCCACCCCGGCCACCGCGCGCTGAGGCACCGCACATGGCACGCTTCTTCATCGACCGGCCCATCTTCGCGTGGGTCATCGCCATCGTCATCATGCTGGCCGGGGCGCTGTCCATCAGCACCTTGCCGCTGGAGCAATACCCCGACATCGCGCCCACCAAGGTGTCGATCAACGCCACCTACCCGGGCGCGTCGGCCAAGACCATCGAGGACTCGGTCACCCAGGTCATCGAGCAGAAGATGAAAGGGCTCGACCGGCTGAGCTCGATGTCCTCGAGCAGCACCTCCTCGGGCACCGCGCGCATCGAGCTCACCTTCGAGGCCGGCACCAACGCCGACGTGGCGCAGATGCAGGTGCAGAACAAGCTGCAGCAGGCCATGTCGCAGCTGCCGCAGTCGGTGCAGAGCCAGGGCGTGACGGTCACCAAGTCGGGCACCGACATCATGATGATCGTCTCGCTGACCTCGCAGGACGGCAGCGCTTCGTCCACCGACATCGGCGACTACATCTCCAGCAGCCTGCTCGACGTGCTGAGCCGCATCGACGGCGTGGGCGACGTGCAGGTGCTGGGCTCGGGCTACGCCATGCGCATCTGGCTCGACCCGGCGAAGCTGCAGAAATATTCGCTGATGCCGTCGGACGTGACGAGCGCGCTCACCAGCCAGAACACCGAGGTCTCGGCCGGCCAGCTCGGCGCACTGCCCGCCATTGCCGGCCAGCGGCTCACGGCCACCATCACCGCGCGCAGCAAGCTGCGCACCGCCGAGCAGTTCCGCGAGGTGATCGTCAAGTCGGACAGCGCCGGCGCCGTGGTGCGCCTGGGCGACGTGGCGCGCATCGAGCTGGGCAGCGAGAGCTACACCGTCAACTCCCGCTTCGACGGCAAGCCCTCCGGGGGCATGGGCGTGAAGCTGGCCACCGGCGCCAACGCGCTCTCGGTGTCCAACGCGGTGAAGGCCAAACTGGCCACGCTGGAGCCCTTCTTTCCGAACCAGATGAAGGCCGTGGTCGGCTACGACACCACGCCCTTCGTGCGCATTTCCATCGAGGAAGTGGCCAAGACGCTGGGCGAGGCCATGGTGCTGGTGGTGCTCATCATGTATCTCTTTCTGCAGAACCTGCGCGCCACGCTGGTGCCCGCCATCGCGGTGCCGGTGGTGCTGCTGGGCACCTTCGGCGTGCTGTCGCTGCTGGGCTATTCGGTCAACACGCTCACCATGTTCGGCATGGTGCTGGCCATCGGCCTGCTGGTGGACGATGCCATCGTGGTGGTGGAGAACGTGGAGCGGCTCATGGCCGAGGAAGGGCTCTCGCCCCTGGAGGCCACGCGCAAGTCGATGCGCGAGATCACCGGTGCGCTGGTGGGCATTGCGCTGGTGCTGTCCGCCGTGTTCATTCCCATGGCCTTCTTCGGCGGCTCCACGGGTGTGATCTACCGGCAGTTCTCGGTGACCATCGTCGCGGCCATGCTGCTGTCGGTGGTGGTGGCGCTCACGCTCACGCCGGCGCTGTGCGCCACCCTGCTCAAGCCGGTCAAGGCGGCCGGGCATGCGCCGCGCAGCGGCATCGGGGGCCGCTTCTTCGGCTGGTTCAACCGCAGCTTCGAGCGCAATGCCGAGCGCTACCGCTCGGGCGTCGGCGGCATCCTGCACCGCGGCAAGCGCAGCCTGCTGGTGTATGCGCTGCTCGCGGGCGTGATGGCGCTGACTTTCATGCGCCTGCCCACCTCGTTCCTGCCCGACGAAGACCAGGGCACGCTGATGACGCAGATCAAGCTGCCCGCCAGCGCCACCGACGAGCAGCTGCGCCAGACCATGAAGGTCTTCGAGGACTACCTGGCCACGCAGAAGGAGGTGGGCCACTACATCACGCTGACCGGCCTGAGCGGCGACCAGGCCACGGGCAACGCCTTCATCACGCTGAAGGACTGGAGCGAGCGCAGCGGCAAGGCGCAGGACGCCGCCTCGCTGGCACGCCGCTTCACGCAGGAGATGTCGGCACGCGCCGGCAACGCCAGCGTGTTCGTGATGCTGCCGCCGGCCGTGCGCGGCCTGGGGTCGAACGCCGGTTTCGACGTGCAGCTGCAGGACCTGGGCGGCATCGGGCACGACGCGCTGGTGAAGGCGCGCGAGCAGTTTTTGGCGCTCGCGCGCAAGGACCCGGCGCTCAGCCAGGTGCGCAGCAACAACCTGGACGACACGCCGCAGTTCGCCATCGACATCGACGACCGCAAGGCCGCCGCGCTGCGCCTTGCCACGGCGGACATCAACGACACCCTGTCGAGCGCGATGGGCGGCAGCTACGTGAACGACTTCGTGAACAACGGCCGCGTGAAGAAGGTCTACGTGCAGGCCGACGCGCCCTTTCGCATGCAGCCCGACAGCATCGACGGCTGGCACGTGCGCAACGCCAACAGCGAGATGGTGCCGTTCTCGGCCTTCGCCAGCAGCCGCTGGACCTACGGCTCGCCGGAGCTGGCGCGCTACAACGGCATGTCGTCGTTCGAGCTCATCGGCGACCCGGCCGCGGGCGTGAGCTCGGGCGCGGCGATGGACGCGGTGGAACGCATCATGAAGCAGCTGCCGCAGGGCATCGGCTACGAATGGGCGGGCAGCTCCTACCAGGAGCGGCTGTCGGGCTCGCAGGCGCCGCTGCTGTACGCGGTGTCGATCCTGTTCGTGTTCCTGTGCCTGGCCGCGCTGTACGAGAGCTGGTCGATCCCGTTCTCGGTGATCCTGGTGGTGCCGCTGGGCGTGCTGGGCGCGGTGGTGGCCACCAAGCTCGCGGGGCTGTCGAACGACGTGTACTTTCAGGTGGGGCTGCTGGCCACGGTGGGCCTGTCGGCGAAGAACGCCATCCTGATCGTCGAGTTCGCCAAGCAGTTGCAGGACGAAGGCATGGCCCTGGTCGACGCCACGCTGCAGGCCGTGCGCCTGCGGCTGCGCCCCATCCTCATGACCTCGCTGGCCTTCATGTTCGGCGTGCTGCCGCTGGCGTTGAGCACCGGCGCGGGCTCGGGCAGCCGCCGCGCCATCGGCGTGGGCGTGCTGGGCGGCGTGGCGAGCGCCACGGCGCTGGGCATCTTCTTCGTGCCGCTGTTCTTCGTGGTGATCCGGCGCTTCTTCGCGCCGAAGACCCGACCCGCGGCGGCGCCCACGCTGCCCGCA
Organism: Variovorax monticola; assembly: GCF_051216855.1. NCBI lineage: Bacteria > Pseudomonadati > Pseudomonadota > Betaproteobacteria > Burkholderiales > Comamonadaceae > Variovorax > Variovorax monticola. The sequence goes on along the minus strand of NZ_JBPJZP010000010.1, from coordinate 33,357 downwards.
CTTGCTGAAACGGGAACCCCATGACCGCCGTGAATTTCCGACGCTGCGCGCTGGCCGTGGCCGCATTGCTGGCCGGCTGCGTCAACCTCGCACCGGTCTACTCGCGGCCGGACGCGCCGGTGGCCTCGACCTGGCCCACGCCGTCGAACGCGAAGGCCGACGCAGCCACACCCCCTGCCGGCTGGCAAGACTTCATCACCGACGACCGGCTGCGCCGCACCATCGCGCTCGCGCTGGCCAACAACCGCGACCTGCGCGTGGCGGTGCAGAACATCGAGAAGGCGCGCGCGCAGTACGGCGTGCAGCGCGCCGAGCTGTTCCCCAGCGTGGCCGCCACGGCGGGCGCCACGCGCCAGCGCACCTCGGCGGCCGCGAGCAGCAGCGGCGAGTCGGCCATCGGCACGCAGTACACGGCGGCGCTGGGCTTCAGCAGCTACGAGCTCGACCTGTTCGGCCGCGTGCGCAACCTGAACGAGGCGGCGCTGCAGAGCTACCTGTCCACCGAGGCCACGCGCCGCAGCACGCAGATCAGCCTGGTGGCGGAAGTCGCCTCGGCCTGGCTCACGCTGGCGGCCGACCGCGCGCGGCTGCAGCTGGCGCAGGACACGCTGGCGAGCCAGCAGCGCTCGTACGCGCTGACCGGGCGCATGCACGCGCTGGGCGCCAGCTCGGCGCTGACGCTCGCCCAGGCGCAGACCACCGTGGACTCCGCGCGCGTGGACGTGGCCAGCTACACCGCGCAGGTGGCGCTGGACCGCAACGCGCTCGACCTGCTGGCCGGTGCCACGGTGCCCGACGAGCTGCTGCCCGCCGCCGGCCTGGCCCCGGACAGCGCAGCCAGCGCGCTGGTCGATGTGCCCGCGGGCCTGCCCTCGGCCTTGCTGCAGCAGCGGCCCGACGTGCTGGCCGCCGAGCACACGCTGCAAGGTTCCAACGCCGACATCGGCGCGGCGCGCGCGGCCTTCTTTCCGAGCATTTCGCTGACGGCGAGCGCGGGTTCGTCGAGCACGGCGCTGTCGGGACTGTTCAAGGGCGGCAGCGGGGCGTGGAGCTTCGCGCCCTCCGTGAGCATTCCGATCTTCAACGCGGGCAGCAACCGTGCCAGCCTGGACGCCGCCAGGGCGCAGCGCGAGATCGACCTCGCCACCTACGAAAAAACCGTGCAGACCGCGTTCCGCGAAGTGGCCGACGCGCTGGCCACGCGCGCCTCGCTGGGCGAGCAGCTGGCGGCGCAGCAGTCGCTGGTGGACGCCACGCAGAAAAGCTTCACGCTGTCGAACGCGCTCTACCGCAACGGCAGCTACAGCTACCTCGAGGTGCTGGACGCGCAGCGCTCGCTGTACACCGCGCAGCAGACGCTGATCGGCCTGCGCCTGTCGGAGCAGGGCAACCGCATCACGCTCTACAAGGTGATGGGGGGCGGGGATACCGAGCAGCCAAGGGTGAAGGCCGAGACGACCGCCTCGTCCCGCTGAAGGGTTCGGCGCGTCAGCCGCGCGTGGCGTTCTCTTTCATCTTCGCCAGCGCGATGGCCAGCGCCGCGCCGCCCAGCGTCTTGATCAGCCCCGAGTGCTGCGCATAGAACTGGCTCACCTCGTCGATCACGCCGGCGTGCTGCTGCTCGGCGTGCGCGGCGATCTCGGTCACCTGCGCGGGCGACAGCTGCGAGGCTTGGTCGGGCGTGACCTGCGTCTGCCCCGGCTGCAGCAGGCGCCCCAGCACGCCGCCGGCCAGCGCCGACGCGGCCGCCGGGCCGAGCGTGGCCAGGATCTGGTTGAGCACGCCGGCCTGCTGCGTGGGCGACGACCGGCCGAACAGCTGGCCCACGGTGTCGCCGAAGGGCGGCGTCTGGTCGGAGCGCATGGCCGCCGCGAGCCCCGCACCGACTTCGCCGGTGGAGGCGTGCTGCGTGACCTGGTCGATGTGGGCCTCGGCGTTGTTGTTGCCGATGGCCTGCTGAAGGATGTCGAGTAAACCCATGGGAGCTCCTTGGCTGGAATCGAAAGCCGTGGCGGGCATGGTGGCGCCGCCTTGCTGAGCGGCAACTGACGCCGGTGGGGCGGCCGTGTCCGCGGCTCCCGCCGCGACTGCCGCGCCCGCCGGGAGTGCCGCGCCCGCGTCACCTAGGCGCTGGCCTTGGGCGATGGCTCCGCTATCCTGCCGGCTCCTGGCCAAGACGAAGGACCGACCCTCTCATGCACCCCGTTTTTCAAGCCGCGATGGAACGCGAATTCGGCGCCATCGCCGACCTGGTTCGCTTCCACGCCGAACACACCCCCGGCCACCCCGCGCTGGCCGATGCGCAGCACACGCTGGACTACCGCGCGCTCGACGCGCTGATGGACCGCATCGCGGCCGCCTTGCAGCGCGACGGCCTGAAGCCCGGCGACGCCATTGCCGTGTGCGCGGCCTCGTCGGTGAACTACGCGGCCGTGTTCCTGGGCGCGCTGCGCGCGGGCGTGGCCGTGGCCCCGCTGGCGCCCGGCTCCACGCCCGCCAGCCTGGCGCGCATGATCTCGGACGCCGACGCGCGCCTGCTGTTCAGCGACGCCTTGGCCGCCGAAGTCATCGGCCCCGCCGTGCCGGGCGGCATTGCGCGCATCGCGCTCGACGGCTCGCAGGTCGGCGGCGCCTTCGAAGCCTGGCTGGCGCCGGCAGGCGCGAGCCCCACGCCGGTGGAGGCACAGCCCGCATGGCCGTTCAACATCATCTATTCGTCGGGCACCACCGGCGAGCCCAAGGGCATCGTGCAGGGCCACGGCATGCGCTGGGCCCATGTGCAGCGCGGCGCCAAGTACGAGTACGACAGCCACACCGTCACGCTGCTGTCGACGCCGCTCTACTCCAACACCACGCTGGTGGTGTTCTTCCCCACCATCGCCTTCGGCGGCTGCGTGGTGCTGATGCCCAGGTTCGACGCGCTGGGCTACCTGCAGCTGGCCGTGAAGCACAAGGTGACGCACACCATGCTCGTGCCGGTGCAGTACCAGCGCCTGATGGCGCACCCGCGCTTCGACGACCACGACCTGTCGACCTACAGGTTCAAGTTCAGCACCAGCGCGCCCTTCAATGCCGCGCTGAAGGCCGACGTGCTCGAGCGCTGGCCGGGCGGGCTCATCGAGTTCTACGGCATGACCGAAGGCGGCGGCACGTGCATCCTGGAGGCGCACCTGCACCCGACCAAGCTGCACACCGTGGGCCAGGCCGCGCCGGGCAGCGACATCCGACTGATCGACGAGGAAGGCCGCGAGCTGTCGCGCGACAACCCGGAGGCCGCCGGCGAAGTGGTGGGCCACTCGGCCGGCATGATGACCGGCTACCACCGCCAGCCCGAGAAGACGCGCGAGGCCGAATGGTTCGACGCCGCCGGCAAACGCTTCATTCGCACGGGCGACGTGGGCCGCTTCGACGCCGAGGGCTTCCTCACGCTGTTCGACCGCAAGAAGGACATGATCATCAGCGGCGGCTTCAACATTTACCCGAGCGACCTCGAGGGCGTGCTGCGCGGCCATGCGGCGGTGGCCGACGTGGCGGTGATCGGCGTGCCTTCCGAGCAGTGGGGCGAGACGCCGGTGGCCTACGTGGTGCGCAGGCACGGCGACGCCACCACCGAAGAAGCCCTGCTGCAGTGGACCAACGACCAGCTCGGCAAGACCCAGCGGCTGGCGCGGCTGGGCTTCATCGACGAGCTGCCGCGCAGCGCCATCGGCAAGGTGCTGAAACGGGAACTGCGCGAACGCGACCCCGGCTGACGCGCCGCGGCCCGCGGACAAGGCACGATCGCGGCCCATGAAATCCCTGCGCGGTCAGTTGCTGTTCTTCTGGGTGCTGCTGTTCGGCATGTGCGCCGCGCTGGCGGTGGTGATGCTCACGCTGTACCGCAGCAGCGCGGGCGCGCAGGTGGCTGCGGGGCGCAGCGCCACCGAACAGTCGTGCCGGGCGATTGCGGCGCGCTACGCCAAGTCGGCCGCCGTGCCCGCCCCCGCCAAGCCCCAGGTCGACCTGCTGCAGGTGCTTCTGCAGCTGGCACTGATCGAGGCGCCACACGTCGAAGGCGGCGTGTGGCAGGCCAGCGGCGGCCAGCTGGCCTACGCCTACCCCACCTACGAAGGCAGCGGCGTCAAGCGCGACGTGCCGGCGGCCGAGCAGCCGCTGATCGTGGAGATGGCGCAGCTCTCGGCGCGCACGCAGCAGCCCCAGACCGACGTGGTGCGCGGCAGCCGCGAGGCACTGATCGTCTCGGCGTGCCCGCTGGGCGCGCCGGGCAACGACCTGGCGGCATGGACCATGACCCGCACCCACGGCGGCGCGCTGGCCGCCCAGGACAGTCTGCGCACCGGCCTGGGCGTGTTGCTGCTGCTGGTGCTGGCCTCGGGGCTGTGGCTGGGCTTCATCCTGCTGCGCGGGCTGCGCCATGTGCAGCGCCTGGAAAGCCGCCTGGCGCACGCCGAGGCGGAGGCCGATGCCGACGGGGGCGCCATGCCCGAGTTGCCGCGCACCGGCGTGCGCGAGCTCGACCGCATCGTCGACGGCTTTAACCACTACCGCCTGCGCTTCGAGGAGGCCCGCGCCCACCTGCGCGGGGCCGCGCAGCAGCGCAGCCGCGACCAGCGCCTGGCCGCGCTGGGCCGCATGACGGGCGGCATCGCGCACGAAATCCGCAACCCCATCGCCACCATGCGGCTGAAGGCCGAGAACGCCCTGGCCGCGACGCCCGAACGCCAGGGCGCCGCGCTGCAGGCCATCGTCGGGCAGATCGACCGGCTCGACGGCCTGGTGCAAAGCCTGCTGGCGCTGGTGCAGCCGGTGACGCTGGCGCCGGTGGAGGTGGTGCTGCACCGCTGGCTGGACGAGCGCGTGGCCGCCGTGGCGCCCAAGGCCCATGCCGCGGGCGTGCAGGTGACGCTGCAGCACGACCGGCCCGCCAGCGCGGTGTTCGACCCGGTGCACCTGGCGCGCGCGGTGGACAACCTGCTCGACAACGCGGTGCGCCACGCGCCGCGCGGCGGCCACGTGGTGCTGTCAGCCCTGCAGCCCGATGTGCACACGCTGGCCATCCGCGTGGAAGACGACGGCCCCGGCGTGCCCGAGTCGCTGCAGGCGAGCCTGTTCGAGCCCTTCGCCACCGGGCGCGCCGACGGCACCGGGCTGGGCCTGGCGCTGGCGCGCGAGGTGGCGCTGGCGCACGGCGGCGACCTGCATCATGTGCCGCTGACACCGGGCACCCGCTTCGAACTGGAGCTTCCATGGCGCATCTCCTGATCGTCGACGACGACAACGCCTTTCGCGACACGCTGGCCGAAACGCTGCAGGGCCTGGGCCACGGCGTTGTGGCGGCGGCCAGCGGGGCCGAGGCGCTGGCCGTGCTGCCGCGCGAGCGCTTCGACGCCGTGTTCCTCGACCACCGCATGCCCGGCATGGACGGCCTGCAGACGCTCTCGGCCATGCGGGCATTGCTCGCGCGGCTGCCGCCGGTGATCGTGCTCACCGCGTTCTCGAGCGCGGGCAACACCATCGAGGCGATGCGCCTGGGTGCCTTCGATCACCTGGCCAAGCCGGTCAGCCGCGAGGCGGTGCGCGAGGTGCTGGACCGCGCGCTGCAACGGCGCACGACCGCATCGCCATCCGGCACGCCGGGCGATGACGATGAAGACGGCAGCGACCTGATCGGCCCGAGCCACGCGATGCGCGACGTGCACAAGCGCATCGGCCTGGCCGCGGCCCATGCGATGCCGGTGCTGGTGCTCGGCGAAACGGGCACCGGCAAGGAAATGGTGGCGCGCGCACTGCACCGCCATTCGGCGCGCGCCGAGCGCCCCTTCGTGGCCGTCAACTGCTCGGCCATTCCGAAGGAGCTGCTCGAAAGCGAGCTTTTCGGCCATGTGCGCGGCGCCTTCACCGGTGCCACCGGCGAGCGCCCGGGGTGCTTTCGCGCGGCCGACGGCGGCGTGCTGCTGCTCGACGAGATCGGCGACATGGCGCTGGACGTGCAGGCCAAGATCCTGCGCGCACTGCAGGAGGGCGAAGTCACGCCGCTGGGCAGCCACAAGACGGTGAAGGTCGACGTGCGCGTGGTCGCCGCCACGCACCGCGACCTGGGCGCCGCCGTGCGCGAAGGGCGCTTCCGGGAAGACCTGCTGTACCGGCTCGACGTGCTGTCGATCCGCATGCCGCCGCTGCGCGAGCGGCTGGCGGACATCATTCCGCTGGCGGAGCACTTCCTGCGCCGCGCGGCGCGGTCCGCCTCGTCCGGCTCCCCGGACGAGCCGAAGGCGCTGTCGGCCGAGGCGGCCCAGCGGCTGCTGAGCCACCCGTGGCCGGGCAACGTGCGGGAACTGCGCAACGTGATGGAGCGCTGCCACGCGCTGGTGCGGCACCGCGTGATCGGCGGCGCCGACCTGGCCCTCGGGCTGGGAGCCGCGCCGCGCGGCGACGCATCCGGCACGCTGCCCGCCGACTGGCTCGAAGGCGAACTGCCGGCCGCCGTGGAGAAGCTCGAACGCCTGCTCATCGCCCATGCCCTCGCGCAGACACAGGGCAACCGGGCCGAGACCGCGCGCCGGCTGGGCATTCACCGGCAGCTGCTGTACCGCAAGCTGACGCAGTACGGGCTGGACTGACACCGAGGTGTCCGCAAACCGGACACACGGTGTCTGCGAATCATCCGGCCTCTGACCGTGCGGTACACGCAAGTCGTTGATTTCAAAGGGTTCGGGACCTGGCACGTTGTGTGAGATGTCTTTGGGCATCCCACCCCAAGGAGCGCCCATGACATCCCGCATCACCCTCCTCGCCGCCGCCTGCCTGCTGGCGGGCAGCGCAGCCTTCGCCCAGATGCCGCCGCCCCCGCCCGGCGGTCCGGTGCTGCTGCCGCCGCTTGGCGCCGCCGCACCCGTTCCGCCCGTCGCCCCCGAAGCAGGCACGGTCGCCACCGGCCGCGTGCAGCAATGGCTGGTCAACCCGAACGGCGAGGCCGACGGCCTGCTGCTGGCCGACGGCACGCAGGTCGCCTTTGCGCCGCACTTCTCGGCAGCGGTGATGCAGATGCTCAAGCCGGGCGACACGGTGCAGGTCAGCGGCTGGCGCGCGCCCCACGTGCCGGTGGTGCGCATGCAGTCGCTCACCGCGAACGGCCGCAGCCTGACCGACCAGCCGCCGGCCCCCGGCATGGCCCCGCCGCCGCCACGCGAGCCGGGCGCGCTCAGCGCCCTGTCGGCGAGCGGGCGCATCGAGCGCCTGCTGTACACCGACCGCGGCGACGTGCGCGGCGTGGTGCTCGCGGACAAGACCATCGTGCGTTTCCCGCCGCACATCGGCGCGATGTACGGCACGCAGCTGCAACCCGGCGCGCAGCTGCATGCGCGCGGCTGGGGCACCCGCGGCGCGCAGGGCACGGCGCTGGAAGCCACCCGCCTGGGCCAGAGCGCGGACACGGTGCGCGAGGTGTTCGGCGGGCCGGGGCTGGTGCCCGGACCGCGTGGTCCGGCCGGTCCGGGCGGCCCCCGCGGTCCGCACGGCGCCGGGCCGACGCCGCCCGGCCCGCTGATGGCGCCACCGGCCCCGCTGCCGGCGTCCTGATCCGCCAGGCCCGCACGCCATGACCGCCACCTCCGCTCCGTCGCGCCGCAGCCTGCGCGCGCTCGACGCACTGGCCTTCTTCGCGCCCGACATTCAGGGCGGCGTCGGCCCGTTCCTGATCGTCTTCATGGCCGGCACGCTGGCCTGGGACCCGCAGCGCATCGGCACCGTGATGTTCGTCTCCGCGCTGGTGGGGCTGGTGGTGCAGGCGCCGGCCGGCGCGCTGATCGACAGCGTGCCGAACAAGCCGCGCTGGATCGCGGGGGCCATCGCGCTCATCGCGGTGTGCCTGGTGGTCATGGCGAACTGGCCGGGCTACGGCGTGATCCTGGCGGGCCAGTCGCTCGTCGGCGCGGCGGGCACGCTGGTGGCGCCCGCCATCGCGGCCACCAGCCTGGGCATGGTGGGGCGCGCCGGGCTGGACGCGCGCGTCGGCCGCAACGCGGCCATCACCGCGGCGGGCACGGTGCTCTGGGCGCTAGGCACCGGCGGGGTCGGCCACGCGTTCGGCCCGCATGCGATGTTTTTCTACGCGGTGGCGATGGCGCTGCCGACCGTGGCGGCGGCGATGCTGATCCGCCAGCGCGATGTCGATCCACGGCTGGCGCGCGGCGCCGATGCCGATGCCGATCGCGAGGCCCCCACCGCGCCCGCCACCGCCCGCTGGTACGACCGCCGCCTCGTCGTGCTGCTGGTCTGCGCCTTCCTGTTCCACCTGGCCAACGCCGCCATGCTCACGCTGGTGGCGCAGAAGGTCGGCAGCCGGGCCGGCACCTCGGCCACGCTGTGGCTGTCGGGCGGCGTCATCGTCACGCAACTGGTCACCATTCCGATCGCGCTGGCGGTCGGGCGCTGGGCGCCGCGGCTGGCGCGCAAGCCGATCTTTCTCGTCGGCTTCGCGGTGCTGCCGGTGCGCGGCCTGCTGTACCTGCTGGCAGACAGCCCGGCTGCGCTGCTTTCGCTGCAGGTGCTCGACGGCGTCGGCGCGGGCATCTTCGGCGTGATGCTGACGCTGATGATCGGCGACCTCACGCGCGGCAGCGGGCACTTCAACTTTGCGCTGGGCATCGGCGCGGCCTGCGTGGGGCTGGGCGCGGCGCTCAGCAACCTGGTGGCGGGCACGGTGGCGCACCTGGCCGGCTACGGCACGGCCTTCGTGATGCTGGCGGGCGTCGCGGCCTGTGCGCTGACGCTGTTCGCACTGGCCATACCGGAAACTCGCGACCGGCGCCGTTCGATGGCGAACGCGCCCGCCGACTCCGCACTGACCCCCGCCGCCCCATGACCCAAGACAACGTGTCCGCCCTGCCCCCTTCTTCATCTGCCCCTGCGGACAGCCAGGCCCCACCGCCCCACGAAGGCGGCGGCAACGGCCTGCTCTGGGTGCTGGTCGCGGTGGCCGTGCTGTTCGCCTTTCTGCGCCCGCGCGCGCCGATGGACTGGCTGAAGCTGGTCGACTGGCAGACCGTGGGCGCGCTGGCCGGGCTGCTCGCCATCACCCAGGGCGTGGAGAAGAGCGGCATGCTGCAGTCGGCCGCGCAGCGCCTGCTGGCGCGCACCACCAACCTGCGCCAGCTGGCGCTGCTGCTCACCGCCACCGCCGCCGTGCTGTCGGCGCTGGTCACCAACGACGTGAGCCTGTTCCTGCTGGTGCCGCTCACGCGCGTGCTGGCCACGCAGGCGCACCTGCCGCTGGCGCGGCTGGTGGTGCTGCAGGCGCTGGCGGTGAACGCGGGCTCGGCGCTCACGCCCATCGGCAATCCGCAGAACCTGTACCTGTGGCACCGCACCGGCGAGAGCTTCGGCGGCTTCATGGCCATGATGGCGCCCACCGTGCTGGTCATGCTGTTCTGGTTGTTCGTGGCCGTGTGGCTGCTGGTGCCGCGCACGGCCATCGCGCTCAAGCCCTCCGCCGAGGCCGCGCCGGTGCAGCCGCGCCTGCTGGCGCTCTCGGGCGTGCTGTTCGTGGGTTTCGTCGTCGCGCTCGACCGGCACTGGCTGCTGGCGGGCCTGGCGGTGGTGTTCGTCGCCTACCTGCTGTTCCAGCGCCGCGTGCTGCTGGGCGTGGACTGGGCGCTGCTGGCCATCATCGCGCTGATGTTCGTGGACCTGCGCCAGCTGGCGGAGCTGCCGTCGGTGGCCGCGCTGGTGGGGCAATGGCCCATTGCCGAAGGCTGGCGCGCGTACCTCGCGGCCATCGTCACCTCGCAGTTCATCAGCAACGTGCCGGCCACCATCCTGTTGGACCGCTACGTGCACGACCTGCCCGCGCTGGCGGCGGGCGTGAGCGTGGGCGGCTTCGGCTGCGTGCTGGGTTCGCTGGCCAACCTCATCGCGCTGCGGCTGGCCAAGGTGCCGCACGGGCTGCGCGAGTTTCACCGCATCGGCATTCCTTTTCTGATCGTGTGCGCGGCGTCGGCGGTGCTGCTGCGGCTCGGTTGAAACGCGTTTTTTCCTGTTCCACAACCACTCTCACAAAGGACTTTCGTTCCATGCCACATCCTCACGAAACCCATGACACGCTGGACGTCTGGTCGGTCGAAGGCCGCTTCCAGCATTTGGTGTACAGCCCCAAGGGCGGTGTCGAAGGCGTGCTGATCGACACCGACGGCGTGCTCACGCAGTTCGTGTTCGAGCGCCACGACGAAGGCGCCGCGCCCGCCTTCGCGGGCCTGCAGGCCGGCCAGGCGCTGGTGATCGAGGGCACCGAAGAAGGCCCCTCCCCCAAGGGCGAGGCCGGGCACACGGTCTACCGCTTCGAGCGGCTGGCCTCGGTCGACGGCGAGGCACCGCAGAACGCGGACGCCGACGCGGACATCGCGGGCACGGTGGTGCGCTTCAACTACGCGCGCCATGGCGAGGCCAACGGCGTGGTGCTGGACACGGGCGACTTCGTCCACACCCGGCCCGACGGCTTCGCGCGACTGGGCCTGAAGGTGGGCGACAAGGTGCGCGCCGAGGGCCACGCCCAGCCGCTGGCCACGGGCGAAGGGCGCGTGGTCGAGGCGGTGAAGGTCAACGGCCGGGCGGTGCGGGGCGCGGAGAAGGGCGGCGCCTGATCGGAGGCCTGCCCCCATCCCAGCCTTCCCCCAAAGGGGGAAGGAGCAAGACGCAAGCCCTCGTTTCTCGGCGAACGGATCGCGTAGCCTCTCGGCCCATGTCATCGACCGTCTACGCCCTGCTCGCCATCGCGCTCTGGACCACCCTCGCCTCGCTCGGCACGGCCCTGTCGCACCTGCCGCCGTTCTTGCTCACGGGGCTGGCGCTCGTCATCGGCAGTGTGCCGAGCTGGCCGCTCGTGCTGCGCGACCGGCGGGCCTGGAAGGTGCCGCCGCGCACGCTGGCGCTGGGCGTCTACGGCCTGTTCGGCTACCACTTCCTGCTGTTCATCGCGTTGCGCTACGCGCCGCCGGTGGAGGCCAACCTGGTCAACTACCTCTGGCCGTTGCTCATGGTGGTGCTGGCGCCGGTGTTGCTGCCGGGCGTGAGGCTGCGCCCGCTGCACCTGGTGGCAGGGCTGCTGGGGTTCGCGGGCGCGGCGGCCGCGATCCTGGGCGCGGGCGGCGGCACGGCCACCTTCTCGGGCTACTGGGGCTTCCTGCCGGCGCTGGCCTCGGCCTTCGTCTGGGCCAGCTACTCGCTCGGCACGAAGCGCGTCGCGCCCTTCCCGACCTCGGCCATCGGCCTGTTCGGGCTGGTCTCGGGCGTGCTGTCGCTGGCGTGCCACGCGGTGCTCGAGCCCTCGGTGGCGTTGTCGGGGCGCGACGGGTTGCTGCTCTTGCTGTGCGGGCTGGGTCCGCTGGGCGCGGCCTTCTTCGCGTGGGACATGGCGCTCAAGCGCGGCGACGCGCGCCAGATCGGCATCCTGAGCTACCTCACGCCGCTGGGCTCGACCGCGCTGCTGCTGCTCGTGACCGGACGGCCGCTGACCTGGACCATCGCGCTCGCGGCCCTGCTCATCATCTCGGCGGCCGTCATGGGCACGCGCGCACGCTGAATCAGGCCGTATCCGACGAGCCCGGTCGTTTTTTGTGGCTAGAGTGGAGCCTCAGGAAAAAAAGGAGCCACACCGATGCACAACAAGAACGAGGATTTCGAGATCACGCCCAAGCTGGTGTTCGACCTGAACCTGGCGCTGTACCTCGACCTGGTGGCCGCGTTGGAGAGCGCGGGCGCCGTCACCTACCGCCAGATGGCGGCCCGGGTGCTGAACGTGAGCATGGACGCCCGTGCCGACGGCGAAGTCGGCCTGTCGACGGTGCTCGAAGGCGTTGCCAAGGGCTTTGCCGGACAGAGCGACGGCATGTCGATCGAACTGCTGAAGTCCGCGCACGGCCTGCGTGACGACGAGGCGCTGGGCGACGTGCCCATGCGGCCCGCCACCGACTGACCCGCACGCCCGGCGCCGGGGCTGGCACCGAAATCGCTTGGGGCCCGGGTACAACAGCTCCAAGGTGACAACATGGCGAAGATCCCTCCCGGTGTCGGTCCGCGTTTTCCGCAGGTGGTGGTCCTGGTGGGCGCCACCGGCGACCTTGCCAGGCGAAAACTGCTGCCGGGGCTGTTTCACCTGTGCAGCGCCGGCTTCATTCCGGGCTGCCGGATCATCGGCGTGTCGCTCGACGAACTCGACGTCGACGGCTTTCGCGCCGCCGCCCGCGCGGCCCTCGACGAGTTCGGCAGCCGCAAGACAAAGCCCGCCGACTGGGACGCCTTCGCCGCCACGCTCGACTACGTGCCCCTGTCGGCCGGCGCTGGCGCGCTGCGGGCTGCCGTCGACCGCGCCGAGGCCTCGCTGGGCACCGAGTGCCGGCGCCTGCACTACCTGAGCGTGCCGCCCAGCGCGGCGCTGACCGTGGTCCGCACGCTCGGCGAGGCCGGGCTGGTGGAGCGCTCGCGCATCGTGATGGAAAAGCCCTTCGGCACCGACCTGGCCAGCGCCGTCACGCTCAACGGCAAGCTGCACGAGGTATTCCAGGAAGAGCAGATCTTTCGCATCGACCACTTCCTGGGCAAGGAGCCGGCGCAGAACATATTGGCCTTCCGCTTTGCCAACGGGCTGTTCGAGCCCATCTGGAACCGCAACTTCATCGACCACGTGCAGATCGACGTGCCCGAAACGCTGGGCCTGGGCAAGCGCGCGGGCTTCTACGAACAGACCGGCGCCTACCGCGACATGGTGGTCACGCACCTGTTCCAGATTTTGGCCTTCATGGCCATGGAGCCGCCCACCGCGCTGGAGCCCGCGCCCATCAGCGAAGAAAAGAACAAGGTGTTCCGCAGCATGGAGCCGATCCGGCCCGCCGACGTGGTGCGCGGCCAGTACAGCGGCTACCGCGCCGAGGAAGGCGTGGACCCCGACTCCGACACCGAGACCTTCATTGCGCTGAAGTGCCACATCGACAACTGGCGCTGGGCCGGCGTGCCCTTCTACCTGCGCACCGGCAAGCGCATGGCCGAGGGCCAGCGCATCATTTCCATCGCGTTTCGCGAGCCGCCCAAGAGCATGTTTCCGCCGGGCTCGGGCGTCGGCGCGCAGGGGCCCGATCACCTGACCTTCGACCTGGCGGACGCGTCGAAGATGTCGCTGTCCTTCTACGGAAAGCGCCCCGGCCCCGGCATGCGGCTGGACAAGCTGAGCCTGCAGTTCGCGATGCGCGACACCGGCATGGCCGGCGAGGTGCTGGAAGCCTACGAGCGCTTGATACTCGATGCGATGCGCGGGGACCGCACGCTGTTCACCACGGCCGAGGGCATCGAGCGGCTGTGGGAGGTGTCGACCGCGCTGCTCGAATCGCCGCCGCCGGTGCGGCTCTACGAGCAGGGGTCATGGGGGCCGAAGCCGGTGCACCAGCTGATTGCGCCGCACGCGTGGCGCCTGCCGTTCGAGCGGGCCTGGCGCGACCCGAACAAGACCGGCAACTGAACGCTCAGCTTTCGGCCACCTCCAGCACCAGCTTGCCGAAGTTCTCCCCCGCGAACAGCTTGTTGAGCGACTCGGGGAAGGTGTCGAGGCCCTTCACCACGTCTTCCTTGCTCTTCATGCGCCCGTCCTTCAGGTAGCCGGCCATTTCGGCGATGGCGATGTGATAGCGGTCGGCGTAGTCGAACACCACGATGCCTTCCATGCGTGCGCGGTTCACCAGCAGGCTCAGGTAGTTGCGCGGCCCGGCCGCAGGCATGCTGTTGGCGTTGTTGTATTGGCTGATGGCGCCGCAGATGATGATGCGGGCCTTGCGCGCCAGCTTGGCCAGCACGTGGTCCAGGATCTCGCCGCCGACGTTGTCGAAGTACACGTCCACGCCCTTCGGGCAGTGTTCCTTCAGGCCCGCGCGCACAGCGCCTTCGCCGGCCTTGTAGTCAATGCAGGCGTCGAAGCCCAGCTCCTTCACCACCCACTCGCACTTGGCCGCGCCGCCCGCGATGCCGACCACGCGGCAGCCCTTGAGCTTGGCCAACTGGCCCACCGTTTGCCCCACGGCACCGGCCGCGCCCGACACCACCACGGTTTCGCCCGCCTTGGGCTGGCCCACGTCCATCAGGCCGAAGTAGCCGGTCATGCCCGGCATGCCGAGCACGTTGAGCCACTGGCCGATGGTGCCGACGTTCAGGTCGATCTTCACGAGGCCGTTGCGCTTGAGTTCTTCCTGCGCCACGAGGATGTATTCCTGCACGCCGAGCGTGCCGTACACCGTGTCGCCCACCGCGAACTGCGGGTTCTTCGACGCGACCACGCGGCCGACGCCACCGGCGCGCATCACCTCGTCGATGCCCACGGGCGGGATATAGCTTTTGGCGTCGTTGAGCCAGCCGCGCATGGCCGGGTCGAGCGACAGCGACAGCGTCTTGACCAGCACGCCGCCTTCGGCCGGCTCGCCGACGGGCTCGGTGGTGAACTTCCAGTTCTCGCGGGTGGCCGCGCCTTCGGGGCGCTTGGCGAGTCGGACCTGGTGGTTGGCGAGGGGGCTGCTCATGGTGTCTCCTTGATGGACCGATGCGGACTGGGAGGCGCATCGTAGCCGTGCCCCCCGGCCCGGCTGGTAGCGCAGGCGACAGCCCCCGCCGCCCGATCGCTCAAGTCAGCCGGACGATGATCTGCAGTCCCGGCCCGGCGTTGCGCACCGTCAGCTCGCCGCCGTGCGCCTCGGCGATCAGCCGGCACAGGTACATGCCCAGGCCCACGCCGCCGGTGGCGCGCGCCCGCGCGCCGTCGGTGCGATAGAAGGGCTCGGTCAGCCGCTCGAGCTGCGCATCGTCCACGCCGGGGCCGTGGTCTCGCACCTCGATCTCCACGCCCTGCTTCTTGCCGTCGAGCACCGCGCGCAGCGACACGCAGGGCGGCCTCGGTGCGTCGGTGCTGTAGCGCAGCGCGTTGTCCAGCAGGTTGCGCACCAGCAGGCGGATGCGCATGCGGTCCACGGCTTGCGGGGGCAGGCCTTCGGCCAGGTCGAGGTGCACGTGCTGCGCACCGGGCAACTCGGCCACGGTCTCGCGGATCAGCACGGCCAGGTCGACCGGCTCGCGCAGCAGCGCCACGTGCGGGCTCGCGAGGCGTTCGCTTTCGAGCAGGTCGCTGATGAGGTCGCGCATCTCGTTCAGGTCGCGCAGCAGCGCCTCGCGCTCAGGCTGGCCTTCGGGCGTGGCCGGCAGCAACTCGGCGTTGAGCCGCGCGCGCGTGAGCGGCGAGCGCAGCTCGTGGCTGAGCGCGAGCAGCAGGCCGCGCTTGGCGTCGAGCATGGCCTGGATGTCGTCGGCCATGGTGTTGATGCGCTCCGCGAGGTCGCCCAGGTCGTCGTTGCGCCGCACGGGAATGGGCTGCGTGAACTCGCCGCGGCCGAAGCGCTGCGCGCCTTCGCGGATGTCGATGAGCGGACGCAGCAGCCGGTTGACGTAGGCATAGGCCAGCAGCACGCACGACAGCAGCAGGCCGAGCGTGGCCCAGCCGATGACGCGCGGCGCCAGCTGCCACAGCTTGGGCGCCCAGCCGAAGATCACGCGGTGGCCGTCGGCGGTGGAGCGAATGAACCACTTGTCGCCGCCGAAGATGTCGTCGCGGTCGTGCATCCAGCCGCCGGGGCCGTTCGCGCCGCCGGGGTTGGAGTCCCAGTTGACCGTGGGGCCGACGATGCGGATGGTGATGGGCAGCCGGGCCACCAGCGCCTGCGCGCGCGCCACGTCGGGCGGCGCGCCGATCTCGGCGACCAGGCGGTCGGTGTAGTCGGTCAGCATCGGCTTGGCGGCCTCGGCCCAGCCGGTGGAGAACGACTTCTTCATGCCGCCCATGAACACCGCCGCCATCACCAGTGCGAGCATCACGAACATCAGCACCAGCCGAACACGCAGCGAGCGGCGCCAGCGGCGCTTGCCCTGCACCTTCTCGTTCCAGCGGGCGTGCCACTGCGTGCGCCATTCCTCGCGCGACATGTCTTCGCGGCAGGCCATGCGCTGGCGCATCTCGCGCATCACCGCGCGATGGTCCCTGCGGTTCACGCTCATCGGAAGACCTTCGCGCGGCGCGCTGCGGTGCGAGCTTGCTTGGGGCGGCCCGGCGCTGCGCTCATGCAGCCTCGCTGCGCGCAACGGCCAGCGCGTAGCCCGCGTTGCGCAGCGTCTTGATGCAGTCCAGCGGCTCCAGCTTCTTGCGCAGGCGGCTCACCACGATGTCGACCGCGCGCGTGTAGAGCTCGGCCTCGTGGCCGCGCAGGCGGTTGAGGATGTCGTCGCGGCTGAACACCTTGCCGGGCTCGGCCGCCAGCAGCGCGAGCAGTTCGAACTCGGTGCCGGTGAGCTCCACGCGCTCGCCGTGGCGCAGCACCTGGCGCCGGTCGAGGTCGATCGACAGGCCGTCGAACACGCGCTGCTGAGCGCCGTTGCCATTGCCATTGCCGTTCCCGGCGGCGTTGGCTGCGGCTGTCGTGCTGCGCTGGCGCCGCAGGATGGTCTGCACGCGCGCCACCAGTTCGCGCGGCTCGAAGGGCTTGGGCACGTAGTCGTCGGCGCCCAGTTCGAGGCCGACCACGCGGTCCATCACTTCGCCGCGGGCAGTGAGCATCACGATGGGAATGTCGCTTTCCTTGCGTATCTCGCGGCACAGCGCAAAGCCGTCCATCTCGGGCAGCATCACGTCGAGGATGGCGGCGTCGTAATGGCCGGCGCGCAGCTTGGCGAGGCCTTCGCTCGGGCGCACCGCGCTGTCGAGCGTGCAGCCGAAGCGTGCGAAGTAGGTGGTCAGCGGCGCGGCGAGGTGTTCGTCGTCGTCGATCAGCAGGATGCGCGGCATGGCGGGATTGTGCCTCCTGGCAAGAAAATGGCGGATGACTTCGCTGACCATCAGACCGGGTGGCATCGCACCGCCCAGGTCAGGCCCGTCACCAGCAGTGAGAGCAACAGCGCGTGATAGACCACGTCGGTCAGGGTGTGCGGGCCGATGCCCGTGACGATGGCGCCCAGCCCGACCAGCGTGCCCAGCAGCGCGAAACCCTGGCCGAAGATGGCGGCGCGGCGTGCATCGTCGGGCCGCAGCCAGGTCTCGACCGAGGCGAGCACCAGCACCGTGGCGATCACCGCTTCGGCCGTGCGGGCCTGCGGGTGCGCATAGCCCGGCACGAGGTGCCCGGCATGCACTGCCGATGCGAGGCCCAGCACCAGCGCTTCGCTCAGCATCCAGGCGCGCGCGGCCCGCGGGCGCATGACGGGGGCGGTGCCGCTCACCACGGATCGGCCCGGCCGATGCGCCCGAGGTGCGTGAAGGCAAAGCCCGCGGCGTACTTCAGGCCGTAGCCCAGTGCGCGGTCCAGCCCGATGTGGGTCAGCCAGATGAGGCCGCCGGCCACCGCCCACGGCAGGGCAGCGAACACGCCGAGCGCCAGCAGCAGCACCGGCCCGACGTAAGAATGCGCCGCGTTGTAGAGCGCCGCGCCCACGCGAGGACCCGCGAGGTAGCCCAGCAGCGAGAGGTCGGGCGCGAGCAGCCAGAGCGCGAACACGCCCCAGCCCGCGCCGAACTGGGCGTAGGCGGCGAGTGCCACGCCGAGCACCACGGTGCCTTCGAGACGCAGCAGCCCGCGCACACCGCCCGCGGCGCCCAGGCTCTGTTCGCGAGACACCGTGGAACCGGCTTCGCCGGGCCACAGGTGTCGCTCCGGAAGAGGACGTTGGCGAAGCGACAGGAAGTGCGCGAAGGTTTGGGGTGAGTCAAGCTCAGCCACGATGGCTCCAGCGGCGGCCGCCTCTGTCCATGAAGTCGCGCACCTTCTGCTGCTGGGCGGCGTTCAGGTTGTCGTAGAAGTCGGCCGCCGCCGCGATGATTTCGGGACTGCCGCTGCGCACGGCGGTGGTCTTCTCGTCGACCAGTCGCGTGGCGCCGGCCTGGTCGAGCTTGTTGCCCGCGAACAGCGCCTTGAACTGCGAGCGCGGGTCGCCCGATCCGCCTGCGCCGCGCATCGCTTCGCGCTGTGCCTGCAGTTTCTCGGCCAGCACGGTGAGCTTTTGCTTCTGGCTGGCGTCGAGCTCGAGCTTGCTGCCCACGCGCTCGACCATCTTCGCGCGGAACTCGGCGCTGTCGCCGCTCCAGCCGTGGCGTGGGCCGGCACAGCCGGCGATGCTGCCGGCCACCATGGCGGCGCCTGCGAAACCGAAGAGAGTGCGTTTGATCCAGTGCTTCATGTCAAGTCCTTGGTGTTGTCTTGTGAGGAGGAAGCTCGATGGTGCGAGGTGCGTGGGCCCGAGTCCTCTCGCCGGGGTATCGGCGTGTTTCGTTTGATTGCGACGGGCGTGGCAACAGCCGAGGGGCTGTCTACAGCCGGCTGCTCTTGGCGTTGATGGCCGCGGCGCGTGCGTCGACAGGGTTCTGCAGGGTCGAGACGACCTTGCTGTTCACGCGCGAGCCGGACGACACGTTCTGGTCGGGCGCGGCGGCGGTGCGCATGGCTTCGGCGACGACGCGGTCGCGCTCCATCGACACGGCCATGGTCTCCGGGCCGCGCGAGCCGCGCACCACGTTCTGGTTGGGTGCCGACGCGGTGCGCATGGCTTCGGCGTTCACATCGGCACGGCTCCTGGCCGACACGGCGGGTTGCACGCCCTCGTAGCTTTCGGCCTTGGCGCCGGCAGCGGCGAGCATGGCGAACGAGCTGATCGCGATGATCTGGGAGAAGGAGACGGAGGTGGAGACGAACTTCATGATGCAGGCCTTTCTTTCGGGGTGGAAGAGAAGACCTGATCGTGCTTGCGGGCGGCCCGCAAGTCCTTTCGCCGCGGTTGCGGCATGTATCGTTATATTTCGGCTCGCCCCCAGGCGACGCGCACTTCGTGCCGCTGCTCCACCCCTACCGGGAGAAGGAATACAGGTGACTCAGCCCGCCATGGCGGCGGCGGGATCGTCCGACTCGAGCACGGCCCTGGCCCAGGCCTCGAGCTTGCTGGTGTCGGCGCGCAGCACTTCCTGCTTGACCGCGAGGATGCGCGAGGGATGCATCGAGAAGCTGCGCAGGCCCAGCCCCAGCAGCAGCCGTGTGAAGGCCACGTCGCCGGCCATCTCACCGCATACCGACACGCCCTTGCCCTGGCGGAGGCACTCCGTGATGGTGTCGGCCACGAGGCGCAGCACGGCCGGGTGCGCGGGGTCGTACAGGTGCGCGACCGACTCGTCGGCACGGTCGATGGCCAGCGTGTACTGGATCAGGTCGTTGGTGCCGATCGACAGGAAGTCGAAGTGCTTCAGGAAGATGCGCAGCGTGAGCGCAGCCGCCGGAATCTCGATCATGGCGCCGAGCTTCACCTGGCCGTACACCGCGCCGCGGTTGTCGAGCTCGGTGCGCGCGAAGTCGATCAGCGACAGCGTCTGGCGAATCTCGCTGGCGTGCGCGAGCATGGGAATCAGCAGGTGGATCTCGCCGTGCGCGGCCGCGCGAAGGATGGCGCGCAGCTGCGTGAGGAACATGGCCGGGTCGGCCAGGCTCCAGCGGATGGCGCGCAGGCCGAGCGCGGGGTTCAGGTGCTCCTGCTTGTTGGACGACTTGCTGTCCAGCGGCTTGTCGGCCCCCACGTCGATGGTGCGGATGGTCACGGGCATGCCCTGCATTCCCTCGACCGCGCGCTTGTAGGCCTGGTACTGCTCTTCTTCGTCGGGCAGGCGCGTCTGGCGCGTGGACGACTCGCGGCCCATGAAAAGGAACTCGCTGCGAAACAGGCCCACGCCCACGGCGCCGGCCTTGACGGCGCCCACGGTGTCTTCGGGCATCTCGATGTTGGCGAGCAGCTCGACACGCTGGCCGTCGAGCGTGACGGCCGGCTTGTGGCGCAGCCGCGCGAGCCGGCCGCGTTCGAGGTCGCCCTGGCGCTGCTTGAAGCCGTACTCGGCCAGGATGATCGGCGACGGGTCGACGATCACCACGCCGGCGTCGCCGTCGATGATCACCCAGTCGTCCTGGCGCACCAGCTGGCTGGCGGTGCGCGCGCCGACCACGGCCGGAATGTCCATGCTGCGCGCGACGATGGCGGTGTGCGAGGTGCGCCCGCCCACGTCGGTCACGAAGCCGGCGAACACGCTCTTCTTGAACTGCAGCATGTCGGCCGGAGAGAGGTCGTGCGCGATGAGCACCAGCGGCACGTCGATGCCGTCGCCCGCGGTGGGGTCGTCGGCGTCGTCGTCCGTGGCGGCGGCGCGCTTGCGCCGCGGCGGGCTCGGCGCGAGCACGGCGGCCGTGCCCTTCATGCGGTGCAGCAGGCGCTCGACCACCTGTTCGAGGTCGGCCTTGCGTTCGCGCAGGTACGCGTCCTCCATCTCGTCGAACTGGCGCGCGATGATCTCGAGCTGCGTGGTCAGCGCCCATTCGGCGTTGTAGAGCCGCTCGCTGATCCAGTGCTTCACGCCGGTGCTGAGGGCCTCGTCCTGCAGCAGCATCTGGTGCACCTCGAGCAGCGCGGACAGTTCGTGCGGCGCGTCGTTCGGGCCCATCAGCGCGACGTTGGCCTGCAGCTTGATGAGCTCGTCGGCCACCGCGTTGCGCGCGGTGCGCACGCGGTCGATCTCGGTCTCGATTTCTTCGGGCTTGATGAAATAGTGGGCCACGTCGATGCGGCTCGACACCACCAGCACCGCGCGCCCGATGGCAATGCCACGGGCAACGGGAAGGCCGTGGACTGCGAAGGTCATGGCAGGGTCCTTACTCGCCTTCGCCGAACTTGTCGTCCATGAGGTGGACGATGGCGTTCATCGCTTCTTCTTCCTGCGGCCCGTTGGTTTCGAGCTCCACCGTGGAGCCGAGCCCGGCAGCCAGCATCATCACGCCCATGATGCTCTTGGCGTTGATGCGGCGGTCGCCGCGCGAGAGCCACACCTCGCAGGGAAAGCTGCCTGCGAGCTTGGTGAGCTTGGCCGATGCGCGTGCGTGCAGGCCCAGCTTATTGCTGATGGTCACGGATTTCTTGATCACTGTGCTTTCTCTTGGCCTGGTTCTGGGGAGCCGCCACCGCCACCTGCATGACGCCAGCGGTGCCGCCCGCGAGGGCGCGCTGCACCAGCGTCTCCAGCGGCTCGTGCCGGTAGGTGACCGCGCGCAGCAGCATCGGCAGGTTGACCCCCGCCACCAGCCGCGAACGGGCGCCGTCCACGAGTTTTTGCGCCACGTTGCAGGGCGTGGCGCCGAACACGTCGGCCAGCACCAGCACTTGCGAGCGCGGTGCGCGCAGCTGCTGATCGAGCGTGATGCGCGCGGCGGCCAGCGTTTCCTCGGGCGACACGTTGGGCAGCACGTCGAGCGCGACGATGGCCTGCTCGCAATCGGGGAACACATGCAGCGCACACTGCCGCAGCGCATGGGCGAACGGTGAGTGGGCGATGATGAGGATGCTGTTCATGCGGGACGGAGGACGACGCGTCGATTATGCGGGGCCGCCCAGGGTAAGTAGATATGTGACACAACGCGGCAGCCCGGAAAAGCGGACAGTGTTGCACCCGTACCCACGCGAAGCGCCGCCGTCATGGCAGACGCAGGCCCTCGAAGAAGGTTTTGGACGCCTCGCCCGAGGAGGGCGTCCCCAGCACGGTGGCCTGGTAGAGCGCCACGGTGCCGTCCTTTTGCGACTGGGCGAACCAGAGGATCTGCACGGGCGCGGCACCCTGCTTGCGCCCGTCGAGCCGCAGCGGAGCCGGCGTGGCCGTTGCGCGTTGCAGCGCCACTTGAGTTTCCGTCACCTGCGCCTCGCCCGTCCCCTCCAATTGGCCGCGCGTGGCGGTGCGCCAGGCGTCGAGCCACGCCTCGGCCTGCACGGGGCCGTTGGCCGACGCATGGGCGATGGCGAAGGTGGCGCCGCCGGCCTCGCAGCCCGTCATGTCGACCTGCACCGATTCGGCGCCCAGCGGCAGCGCGCGGTTCGCGCGGTCGGCCTTGCAGGGCAGCAGCGCGATCAGGCCGGCCTGGGCAATGGGCACCTCGCGCCAGTTGAAAGTGGGGCTGCAGGCGGCAACCAGGGCTGCGATGGCCAGCGCGAGCCAGGAGCGGGGGACGGACGACGGCATGGGGCAGCGATTATCGAGCCGCAAGGCGTCGCCGAGGGGCACCGTGGCGTCGCCAGCACGAATCGGGCGGGCGGAACTAAAATCGCGCCGCCCTTCTCATCTGTGAAGCCATGAAGAAATACATCGCTGCTGCCTCCGTCGTCCTTGCGCTGGCCGTTGGCGTGGGCGTGTACTTCGGCTCCGGCGCCACCGCCGCGCCCGCCTCGACCTTCGTGTTGCTCGACGGCACGCAAAAGAGCACCGCGGACCTGAAAGGCAAGGTCACCCTGGTCAACTTCTGGGCCACGAGCTGCGTGACCTGTGTCGGCGAAATGCCCAAGGTGATCGCCACCTACGACAAGTACAAGGCGCAGGGCTACGACACGCTGGCCGTGGCCATGAGCTACGACCCGCCGAGCTACGTCGTCAACTTCGCCGAAACGCGCAAGCTGCCGTTCAAGGTGGCGATCGACAACACCGGAAGCGTGGCGCAGGCCTGGGGCGACGTGAAGCTCACGCCGACCACTTACCTGGTCAACAAGCGCGGCGAAATCGTGAAGCGCTATGTGGGCGAGCCGGACTTCGCCGAACTGCACAAGCTGATCGAGAAATTGCTGGCCGAAGCCTGAGCCAGCACCCTCACCGACAAGAAAGAAGGCGCTCCCGAAAGAGCGCCTTTTGTTTTTGCAGCCGCGCCGGTGGCGCGCCTATTGGTTGCGGAAGCTGTCGTGGCAGGCCTTGCAGCTGGCCGCGGTCGGGCTGAACTGGGCCTTGAGCGCATCGAGGTTGCCGGCCCTGGCCGCGGTCACCAGCTTGCCGGTCTCTTCGATCAGCTTCTGCTGGCGCTCCTTGAACCTGGCGTCTTCCTTCCAGACCTCAGGCCTGGCCTTGCCGCCCTCGGTGCCGGGGCCGAACGCCGCCCAGGGCAGCTTCGCCATGTCGGCGACCACTTCGGCGTTGGCGGCGGCCGCCGACGCGTCGTAGGGCACGCGGCCGTTGGCCATGGCACCGAGGCGGCCGAAATGCTGGCTCATCACGAACAGCGCGCTCTGGCGATACTTGACGGCGTCTTCGGGCTTGGCGAACTGGGCTGCGGCGGGCAGGGACAGCACAGCACAGGCGGCTGCGAGTGCGAACGAGGCAAATCGGGTCATCGTGCAGGTCCTTGTGGGGGGAAACGCCGTCGGGCGCGGCGCTGCGGGCGAGTGTAGGGGCGTGTTGCGGCGGACACATAGCAACAACCCGAAGCGGACTGGGGCCTGGACTTTGCTAATCTGCGCCTTCCGCAGCATCGCGCTCCCGCGCCTTCCTCGATGACCGACTCCTCCGTGGCCGCCTCTGGCGCCAGCGCCCGCACGCGGGTCTGGGACTTGCCGACGCGCCTGTTCCACTGGACGCTGGCCATTGCCGTCACCGGCATGATCGGCACCGGCCTGGGCGGGGTCATGGAATGGCACTTCCGCATCGGCTACCTGGTGCTCTCGCTTCTGCTGTTCCGGCTGCTCTGGGGTTTTGCGGGCGGACGCTGGTCGCGCTTTGCCGCTTTCGTCTATTCGCCGGGGGCGGTCGTCACCTATCTGCGTGGCCGGGCGCACCCGGACCATCTGATCGGACACACGCCGCTGGGAGCGCTGTCGGTGTTCGCGGTGCTGGCGTTGCTGGCGCTGCAGGTCGCGACCGGATTGATGGCGGACGACGAGATTTCGGCCTCCGGGCCGCTCACGCGCTTTGTCTCCGGTGAGGTGGTGAGCCTGGCCACGCGCTGGCACAGCGCGCCGGGCAAATGGACCGTGATCGCGCTGGTGAGCCTGCACGTTCTGGCGGTGCTGTTCTACGTTCTGGTCAAGCGGCATCGCCTGGTGCGACCGATGGTGACGGGCGACAAGCTGCTTGGCGCGGCGGGCGGACAGGTCGCCGCCAGCCGCGACGATGCGGCGTCCCGTCTGCTGGCGCTGGTGCTGTTCGCGCTGTGCGCCGGCCTGGCCTATTGGGTTTCTTCGTTGCGCATATGAGCTTTTCCGTCTCACGCCCCCTGCCGCTGTCGGCCATGCCGGCCGTCGTGCTGCTCACGCCTGAAGCGGCGCACGAGATCGACGCCACGCGCGCGATCTTCCGCGACTACGCCGCCTCGCTGGGCATCGACCTGGAATTCCAGGATTTCGATGGCGAACTGGCCGGCCTGCCGGGCGACTACGCCGAGCCGCGCGGCACGCTGTTGCTGGCGCTGGTCGACCCCGTCAACGTGAAGGAAGATGCCGGCCGCCGGACGCCGACACTCCAGCGCGCCGACGGTACGCTTGCGCACGTGGCGGGGTGCTGCGCGCTGCGCCCGCTGGACAACGCGGACTACGTGAACGCCGCGGAAATGAAACGCCTCTACGTGCGCCCCGGTTTCCGCGGACTGGGCCTGGGCCGGCAGCTGGCCGAGGCCATCCTGGATGCCGCACGCGGCGCGGGCTACAGCTGCGTGCTGCTCGACACCCTCGACGACATGGAGTCCGCCCGGGCCCTCTATGAAGACCTGGGTTTCGCGGAGGTGCCGCCCTACTATCACAACCCCGTCGCCGGGGCCCACTACCTGAAAGCGGATGTCTAGCCGGGCTCAGCCGCGGGCTTGTGCCAGCAGCGTGTCGGCGTCGCTGACTTCGAACTTGCCCGGACCTTCGACATTGAGCGTCGCGACCTTGCCGTCCTTCACGAGCATCGAATAGCGGTTGCTGCGCACGCCCATGCCGCGGCCGGTCAGGTCGAGCGTCAGGCCGGTGGCCTTGGCGAAGTCGGCGCTGCCGTCGCCGAGCATGCGCACCTTGGTACCGGTCTTCTGGTCGCGCGCCCATGCGCCCATCACGAACGCGTCATTCACGCTCACGCACCAGATCTCGTCCACGCCGGCAGCCTTGAAGTCGTCGAAGTGCTGCACATAGCCCGGCACGTGCTTGGCCGAGCAGGTGGGCGTGAAGGCCCCCGGCAGCGCGAACAGCGCAATGGTCTTGCCGGCCGATGCCTTGGTCACGTCCACGGCGTTCGGGCCGATGCTGCAGCCCTCGCCCTCGACTTCGGAATATTCCTGCAAGGTGGCCGAGGGAAGGGTGTCGCCGACTTTGATCATGTAGATGCTCCCGAAAAAGAAAAACGGCCCACATTGTGGGCCGTTTTCGAAGGGGCTGTATCGAGCCGGGTATCCAGGCTTTTAGACCAGGACGGCCTTCTCGACCAGACGGGTCACAACCCAGTTCTTGGTCTTCGAGATCGGACGGCTTTCCGTGATCTCGATGGTGTCGCCCAGCTTGTACACGCCATTCTCGTCATGAGCGTGGTACTTGCTGGTCTTGGCCACGATCTTGCCGTAGAGCTCGTGCTTCACACGGCGCTCGACCAGCACGGTCACGGTCTTGGCACGCTTGTCGCTGACCACCTTGCCAATCAAGGTGCGCTTGAGGGATTTTTTAGGTTCCGTCATGTTCATTCCTTATTTGGCGGCGGGGGTTTCTTGCTGCTTCTGCGCAAGAATGGTTTTGGCGCGCGCGATGTCGCGGCGCGTCACGCGCAGCGTCGAGGTGTTCGACAGCTGTTGCGTGGCTTTCTGCATGCGCAGGCCGAAATGGGCCTTTTGCAGTTCCTTGACTTCAACCTTCAGCGCGTCGACATCTTTCGTGCGAAGCGTTGCGGCCTTGGTCACCTTGGCCGGAGCCACGGTTTCTTTTTTCTTACGGGTTGCCATGGGTGTTCTCCTCTCAGGCGCCGAGCTGGCGAGCGACGAACGTCGTGCGCAGCGGAAGCTTGGCGGCGGCCAGGCGGAACGCTTCGCGGGCGAGTTCTTCGGGCACGCCGACGATCTCGAACACGATCTTGCCGGGCTGGATTTCAGCGACGTAGTACTCGGGGTTGCCCTTGCCGTTACCCATCCGCACTTCAGCGGGCTTGGTAGAGATGGGCTTGTCCGGGAACACGCGGATCCAGATACGGCCACCGCGCTTCACGTGACGCGAAATCGCGCGACGAGCGGCTTCGATCTGGCGTGCCGTGAGGCGGCCGCGATCGGTGCATTTGAGACCGAAATCACCGAACGCAACCGAGTTACCCGTGGTTGCGACGCCGGTGTTGCGGCCCTTTTGTTCCTTGCGGAACTTTCTTCTTGCAGGTTGCAGCATGTTTTATTACTCCGTTAGAGCCCCAGGCGCTTTCGCGCCCGGGAGCGACCGATTACTCGGTCTTGGCACCGTCCGCTGCTGCAGCGGGCGCGGCTTTGCGGACGCGCTTAACGGCGGGTTTCGAGTCACCGGCTGCGCCGGTTGCTTCTGCGGGCTTGTCGCTGCCATCGGCAGGAGCGGTGTTGCCACCGATCGGGCCGCGGGCACCGGCGCGGGGGCCGGAGCTGGGACCACGACGGTCGCCACCCGGACGGTCGCCAGGGCGACCATCACGGCGGGGACCACGCGGACGACGTTCTTCTTCAGGACGCGGCGTTTCGACGGCCGGCAGGTCGTTACGACCCAGCGTGTCGCCCTTGTAGACCCAGACCTTGACGCCGATGACGCCGTACGTGGTCTTGGCTTCCGAGGTGCCGTAGTCGATATCGGCGCGCAGGGTGTGAAGCGGCACGCGACCTTCGCGATACCACTCGCAACGAGCGATTTCGATACCGTTCAGGCGGCCCGACGACATGATCTTGATGCCCAGGGCACCCAGACGCATGGCGTTTTGCATGGCGCGCTTCATGGCACGGCGGAACATGATCCGCTTTTCGAGCTGCTGCGTGATGCTGTCAGCGATCAGCTGTGCATCGATTTCGGGCTTGCGCACTTCTTCGATGTTGACCGCGACCGGCACGCCGAGCTGCTTGCCCAGTTCGCGCTTGAGGTTCTCGATGTCTTCGCCCTTCTTGCCGATCACGACGCCCGGACGTGCCGAGTAGATCGTGATGCGTGCATTCTTGGCGGGACGTTCGATCATGACGCGCGAAACCGAAGCGTTCTTCAGCTTCTTCTTCAGGTATTCGCGAACCTTGATGTCTTCAGCCAGCATTCCCGCGAAATCGCGGTCGCTTGCATACCAGCGGCTGGACCAGTTACGGGTAACCGCAAGGCGGAACCCGGTTGGGTGGATTTTCTGTCCCATGTTTCTTCCAGGCCTTCTTAGTTGCCAACCGTCACGTACACATGGCACGTGGGCTTGCTGATGCGATTGCCGCGACCCTTGGCCCGCGCCGTGAAGCGCTTGAGCGTTGCACCTTGCTCGACGTAGATGGTCTTGACCTTCAGCTCGTCGATGTCGGCACCGTCGTTGTGCTCTGCGTTGGCAATAGCCGACTCCAGCACCTTCTTGATGATCACAGCGGCCTTTTTCTGCGTGAACTGCAGAACGTTGAGCGCTTGATCGACCTTCTTGCCGCGGATCAGGTCCGCAACCAGACGGCCCTTGTCGACCGACAGGCGGACACCGCGGAGGACTGCACGTGTTTCAGACATGGTCGTTCCTTACTTCTTCTGGACTTTTTTGTCCGCGGGGTGCCCCTTGAACGTGCGCGTGAGCGCAAATTCGCCGAGCTTGTGGCCGACCATCTGGTCGGTGATGTACACGGGCACGTGTTGCTTGCCGTTGTGCACAGCGATGGTCAGACCGATGAATTCGGGCAGGACCATCGAGCGGCGCGACCAGGTCTTGATCGGCTTCTTGTCCTTGGTCGTCACGGCCTTGTCGGCCTTGGCCACCAGGTGGTGGTCGACGAAAGGACCCTTTTTGAGAGAGCGAGTCATTGGCTATCCCTTACTTCTTGCGACGCGACACGATGAAGACCTGCGTGCGCTTGTTGTTACGGGTGCGATAGCCCTTGGTCAGATTGCCCCATGGGTCGACAGGATGGCGGCCTTCGCCAGTCTTGCCTTCGCCGCCACCGTGCGGGTGGTCGACCGGGTTCATCACCACGCCGCGAACGGTCGGGCGAATGCCCTTCCAGCGCTTGGCGCCTGCCTTGCCGAGTTGGCGCAGGCTGTGCTCTTCGTTGGCCACTTCGCCGATGGTTGCGCGGCATTCGATGTGGATGCGACGCACCTCACCCGAACGCATGCGGACCTGGGCGTAGACGCCTTCGCGAGCCAGCAGCGTCGCCGACGTGCCGGCCGAACGCGCGATCTGCGCGCCCTTGCCGGGTTGCAGTTCGATGCAGTGGATCGTCGAGCCGACCGGGATGTTGCGGATCGGCAGGGTGTTGCCGGCGCGGATCGGGGCTTCGGCGCCCGACAGCAGCGTTGCACCGGCTTCAAGACCGCGCGGGGCGATGATGTAGCGGCGCTCGCCGTCGGCGTAGCAGACCAGAGCGATATGGGCGGTGCGGTTCGGGTCGTACTCGATGCGTTCGACCTTGGCCGGAATGCCGTCCTTGTTGCGCACGAAGTCGACAACGCGGTAGTGGTGCTTGGAACCACCGCCCCGGTGACGGATCGTGATGTGACCGTTGTTGTTACGGCCGGCCTTCTGGAACTGGGGTTCCAGCAGGGCTGCGTGAGGAGCACCCTTGAACAGGTGATCACGCGAAATCTTCACCGCGCCGCGTTGGCCCGGCGAAGTGGGTTTCATCTTGATGACGGCCATGATTAAGCGCCTTCCCCGACGAGGTTGAGCTCTTGACCCGGCTTCAGCGTCACATAGGCCTTGCGAACGTTGTCGCGGCGGCCGATGGACTTGCCAAAGCGCTTGGTCTTGCCCTTGGTGTTGAGCACCGACACGCCCTGGACTTCGACCTTGAACATCAGTTCGACAGCGGCCTTGATCTCGGGCTTGGTGGCGTCTTGCAGCACCTTGAAAGTGACAGCGTTCGACTTCTCGCCGACCATCGTGGCCTTTTCGGACACGATCGGGGCGACCAGCACCGCCATCAGGCGGCCTTCTTCGAACGTACGTTCAGCGGCGGTAGGGTTCACGCGGCTCATGCGAACATCTCCTTGAGCTTGTCGACGGCACCCTTGGTGACCAGCACCTTCTTGTAGTGAACCAGCGACACCGGATCGGCGTAACGGGGTTCGACCACGAGGATGTTGACCAGATTGCGCGAGGCAAGGTACAGGTTTTCGTCGACTTCTTCGGCGATCACGAGCACGGACTCGAGATTCATTGCCTTGAAACGGGCTGCCAGCGGCTTCGTCTTGGGCGAATCCACGGTCAGCGAATCCACCACGGCCAGACGGCCTTCGCGAGCGAGCTGCGAGAAGATGGCGGCCATGCCGGCGCGGTACATCTTCTTGTTGATCTTCTGCGAGAAGTTTTCGTCAGGCATGTTCGGGAAGATACGGCCACCCCCGCGCCACAGCGGCGAGGACGTCATACCGGCACGGGCGCGGCCCGTTCCCTTTTGCTTGAAAGGCTTCTTGGTCGAGTGCTTGACCTGTTCGCGGTCCTTCTGGGCGCGCGTGCCTTGGCGGGCGTTGGCCTGGAATGCAACGACGATCTGGTGAACCAGGTCTTCGTTGTAGTCACGGCCGAACACGGTTTCGGGGGCGTCGTACTTCGACGCGGCCTGGCCTTGTTCGTTCAGGAGTTCGAGTTCCATTACTTCGCTCCTTCAGCCGCTTGCGGCTTGGCCTTGATGGCGGGACGCACGGTGACGAAGCCACCCTTCGAACCCGGAATCGCGCCCTTGATGAGCAGCAGTTGACGCGCTTCGTCGATGCGGAACACGTCGAGGTTTTGCGTCGTGCGGGTGACGTCGCCGAGGTGGCCCGTCATGCGCTTGCCGGGGAACACGCGACCGGGGTCTTGTGCCATGCCGATCGAGCCGGGAACGTTGTGCGAACGGCTGTTACCGTGCGACGCGCGTTGCGACTTCATGTTGTGGCGCTTGATCGTGCCTGCGAAACCCTTGCCGATGGAAGTGCCTTGCACGTCCACCTTCTGGCCCACGGAAAACACGCTGCTCGCAGCGATCACGCCGCCAGCCTTGTGCTGACCTGCGGTATCTGCGGTGACGCGGAATTCCTGGATGATTTCGCCAGCTTCGACACCTGCCTTGGCAAGGTGGCCGGCTTGGGGCTTGGTCACGCGCGATGCTTTGCGCGAACCGAACGTCACCTGCAGGGCGACGTAGCCATCGGTCTCTTGGGACTTGATCTGGGTCACACGGTTGTTGGACACATCCACCACCGTGACAGGAACTGCGTCCCCGTCATCGGTGAAGAGACGCATCATCCCCACCTTGCGGCCCAGCAACCCGAGGGAGTTGCTCAGACTCATATGTTTTCTCCAAAAATGGAAATCCTCTTCCGCCACTGCCACTTCAATTGGCAACAGCGTTTGCCAGATTTCTCCGGCTACGGAAGAAGGTTGATAAATCTCTGCCCACACAACACCCTTGCGGACGCAACAAGGGCAGAGCCAGCGATTATAGCCCGCGATGCGGGCGCGGCGCAAGCGTTGCAAAAACGTCCGATCGGCAGGGGCCAAAGGGTCCGTTTCGAGCCTATTTGGCAGGCTCTTTCGGCTCTTGGGCAGGCAGCGAGATGATCTTTTCGCCGTCCGCCGAAGACTTCATGTCGCCCGCCGACCTGGTCGCCGGCGTGCTCGAGCCCGTCTGCACAGGGATCGCAACGATGCTCATGGCCCCGTTTTGCGTCACGAAGACGTTCAGGTAGGCGAGGCCTTCGCGGCTGCTCGTTACCGTCGCAGTGGCGCTCGTGCGCTGGCCGACCGGCAGCGCCAGGGTGCTGCTTGTCGACAAGACCAGGCCCGCATCCGTCGTCAGGCGCACCGTGGCGCCGGCCGGGTCCGTCACGCCGTCGAACTGCAGGAAGACGGAAACCGGCCGGCCGGCCTGCGCCACGCCGTCGACCCGGTACTGGATCGCCACACCCGAATCGTTCGATTTGCGCACTGCGACCGTCATGGAGGCGTGAGAAGTCGATGCGGCCTGCTTGCCTCCGCGCGGCGCCGGTACGCCGTCCGCCCAGGCTGGCATGGACACGACGGCGAGCGTCAGCCATGCCGACGCGGCGATCATCGAGCTGGAACGGAAGTTCATGGCGGTCCCCACTGCTATTGGATGGTCACGCCGAAACAGGTGTTCGTGGCGGAATTGTTGAGATCGTTGATCACCAGCACGTAGGCGCCTGCCGACAGATTGATCGAACCGGGATTTCGACTGACCACGCCCCCTTGGTAGATCGCTGCATTGGCGGCGGCGCCCGGTGGCGGTGTGATCCCGAACTGGTACGTGCGACTGGTCGGCACAACGAAACGCAGGTACGCGAAGCTGCCGAGCTTGTTGCCCTCGCGCTTCGGATCCACGGCGTTCGTCACGCAGGCCTGGGTGCTCGCGCCACCGATCGCGGCCGGCTTGTACATCGGCAGCACGACCGGCTGGCCGCCGTCGTTGCGCTCCTGATCGCCATAGGCATCGTTGGCGGCCGCGCTGATGTTCTGACCCGCCAGCAAGGAGGTGAGCACCGACGCGCTGCCGGGCGCCGCCGCGTCGAATGCCGCGGTGAACGGGTGAATCGACGTGACCGGCGCCCCGCCGCGGAACAGGACACTCGTCATCGTGTCGTGAATCGGCTTGAACCCGACCTGCTGGTTCAGGTTCCAGAAGATCGACTGGACCGAGGTCTCGCGGAACCAGCCCGGATTGGACGGCGGCCCCTTCGAAAGATCGAGATTCGTTCCCTGGGATTGGC
Organism: Variovorax monticola; assembly: GCF_051216855.1. NCBI lineage: Bacteria > Pseudomonadati > Pseudomonadota > Betaproteobacteria > Burkholderiales > Comamonadaceae > Variovorax > Variovorax monticola. The sequence continues at coordinate 1,617 of NZ_JBPJZP010000010.1, read as the reverse complement.
CAGGGCCTCCCGAATCGACATAGTTGCTCCGCCCGAGCGCGATGCCGGACCAGGCGTTACCCCAACCTTCGGAGAAGGCAAGCCGCCGATCGACGAGGTCGCTCGTGGCGTGCTCGCCGCCTGTCGAATCGTCACGGCTGAAAGAGGCTTGGTAGTAGTGCCCCCACTCGTGAGCAATCACGGGCGCGTCGAATTCGTCGGTGTCCACGTTTTCCTTGCCGAGCACGTAGATTTCTGCGCCCGTACTCCTGGCGATGAAGAACGTGGTGCCGATCTGTCCCAGCGCGACGCTGCCCGGGGCGTTCGTGTTGCTGACGCTCCAGAACACCTTCAGCGACGGAAACGCCGTCACCGGCGCCACAGACAACACCTTCTGCATCGCGGTGTAGATCGTGTCCATCACGGCAAACGGCGCGGACACCCGCTGGCTGGTGTAGCCCGATCCGCCCCAGCCGCTGCCGGCACGTACGTCGCGGGTCAATGCGGCAGTGCCCGTGAAGAACGCTGACGATTGCATGGAATAGATTGCGCTGGACTGCGTGTTGTCCCGCACGGTCACGTCCCAGCTCGCCGCCGGTCCGGGACGCGTCAGCTGTGCGCGGACGCGCACGACGACGGTCGTGTTTGCCGGCACGCTCACGGCATAGGCGCCGCCGTCGTCGGTCGAGGTCGCCACCAGTTGGCTGCCACCCGCATCGAGCACTTCGACATAGGCGCCGCGCACCGGCTTGACCGAGGTGTCGGTGTAAACCAGGCCTCCACTGACATTCGGCACAGACTCGTAGGTGGCCGTGCCGCTTAAGGTGACAGGGCCTGCCGCGGGAGCAGCTACCGGAAAAAAGGGCAAGCCCCCACCGCCGCCTCCCCCGCCTCCCCCGCCACCACCGCCACAGGCGGTCAGCAGCGCGGCCGCCACGATGCATGCCACCAGCCCCGACGCAAAGGAGAACTTCTGTTTCATCACTTGTGCAGCCCTCGTTTTCAGCACCGGCCCGTGCGCTGAACATTACCGGTGCGCGAGGATGCCACAGCCGCATGACAAAAAACAAAGCCCGCCGGCATTTCTGCGGGCGGGCCTTGTCAAAACGCGACGCGAGGTGCGCGAGAACCGGTGCTTACTGCAGCTTGATCTCGACGTCCACGCCAGCCGGCAGGTCGAGCTTCATCAGCGCGTCCACGGTCTTGTCGGTCGGGTCGACGATGTCCATCAGGCGCTGGTGCGTGCGGATTTCCAGCTGGTCGCGCGACGTCTTGTTGACGTGCGGCGAACGCAGGATGTCGAAACGCTTCATGCGGGTCGGCAGGGGCACGGGGCCCTTGACGATCGCGCCGGTGCGCTTCGCGGTGTCCACGATTTCAGCGGCCGATTGGTCGATCAGCTTGTAGTCGAACGCCTTCAGGCGGATGCGGATTTTTTGCTTGGTTGCCATGATGATTCCTTTGCGTTCGGCTTAGATGTCGAGGATCTTGGCCACGACGCCCGAACCCACGGTACGGCCGCCTTCACGGATGGCGAAGCGCAGGCCTTCTTCCATCGCGATCGGGTTGATCAGCTTCACGGTGATGCTGACGTTGTCGCCAGGCATGACCATTTCCTTGTCGGCGGGCAACTCGATC